>NZ_JBXAJB010000006.1:0-341291 GCF_058796855.1 Pseudomonas sp. GW823-FHT03E05 | reverse complement strand
ATGTGAGAGTAGGTCATCGTCAAGATTAAATTCCGAAACCCCAACTGCACATGCAGTTGGGGTTTTGTTTTTGCGCGCGAAAAATGGGTTTGATTTTTTGCTGTCTCGATCGACTTGCTCGTCAGGTGGGGGTTTCTATGCAATGGCGCTGGGCATGGCTATCATGCCTGCCTCATGGTGAGGCGGAAACTGCATGTCGACGTTGTTAGAGCTTCTGAAAGATGGGCGATTTCACTCGGGTCAGGCGCTCGGTCAGGCGCTGGGTGTTAGCCGTAGTGCTATATGGAAGCAGTTACAGCTTCTTGAGGCGGAGTTGGGGCTTGTCATTCATAAGGTGCGAGGCCGCGGTTACCAGCTGGCCACTCCAATCACATTGCTGAGCAGTGCTGAGATAGGCCGTTCCTCTATTTCCAGTGGCTCCTGGGATATCCGAATTCTCGACTCTATCGACTCCACGAATGCACAGGCGCTGCGATCCATTGAAGAAGGGAGTGTGGCTCCTTTTCTTGTGCTAGCTGAGCGCCAGACGGTGGGGCGAGGCCGTCGTGGTCGTAAGTGGGTAAGCCCTTTTGCCGAAAATATCTATTACAGCCTCGTCTTGCGTATGGACGGAGGTCTCCGGCAATTGGAAGGGCTTAGCCTGGTCGTTGGGCTGGCGGTCATGCATACCCTTCGTGAGTATGGAATTCCTGGTGCGGGTTTGAAGTGGCCAAATGATGTTTTGGTTGGTCAGAAGAAGGTCGCGGGGATACTTTTGGAGTTGGTGGGTGATCCTGCGGATGTGTGTCATGTGGTCCTGGGCATTGGGATCAATGTGAATATGCAAAGCGCTGAAGAGATCGATCAGGAGTGGACTTCGGTGAGGTTGGAGTCTGGCAAGGTTATTGATCGCAATCAGCTTGTTGCTCGATTGAATGAGGTTCTTGTGTCTTATCTGGAGCGTCATCGGCTGAATGGCTTCTCCGCGATCCAGGGCGAGTGGGAGCAAGGTCACCTCTGGCAGGGGCGTGCTGTGTCTCTGATCGCGGGCGTAAATAAGATCGATGGTGTTGTGTTGGGTATTGATCGCCAAGGAGCTTTGCGATTGAGCGTTGAGGGGGAGGAGAAAACGTATAGTGGCGGGGAGCTCAGTCTAAGGTTGCGTGATGGCTCATGAGTTCGGCCATCAATGTGCGCTTGCGCGATCTACGGCTAGGAGGTAAGGGCTGATTCCTTGTGTGGGGTGGGGCTTTGAGTGTTGCATCGGTTCCGCAAGATCAGCTTGTACGTGATCCATCTTTTCGAGTTGTTTAAGCCTTGTCCTCTGTCTTGAGGTTTTTATGCGCTGGTTGTTTCTGTTGTTATTGGTCCTCAATGGCTTTTATTACATCTGGCATCAGCAGGAAGCACCGCTTCGTGCGAAAGAGGTCATGCCTCTCTCACTCTATCGAGGTACTCAGCAGGATATCCGTTTGTTGAGTGAGTCTTCTGATTCGGTCGAGCGGCGGGATAAGGGTAAGTCAGGGGAGATTGATGCAAGCTGTCTTTATCTGGGGGGCTTTGCTCGTCGAGATACGGCTCAGATGTTGGAGCGGCGGCTGGTAGGGCTGGGGGCTGATGTCAGGCTGCAGTCCTTGAGTGTTCCTGGTTCTTCTGGTTTTTGGCTTCGTGTGACTCCCGAGAGCAAGCATTTGCTGGATGATCTGCAACTGCAGAACCTTGCTAAAGAATTCAATGAGTTAAAACATAAAATAATGCCTTGCGAGGGGGTTGCAACTGTCGAATAGGTTGCATAGAATGGCGCCCGCTCCGCAGCGAAGACTTCACGAAGTCGGCGTCGCGAAGCGAGGTCAACGCAGCTAACCTCAAGATTTTATTGAGAAAATGCTTGACAGAAGGGTGGCATGATATAGAATGTCGCCTCGCTTAGGAGGGGTTCCCGAGCGGCCAAAGGGATCAGACTGTAAATCTGACGTCTACGACTTCGAAGGTTCGAATCCTTCCCCCTCCACCAGATTTAGCGAGAGCTGCAGGCTCCGCGGGTATAGTTTAGTGGTAGAACCTCAGCCTTCCAAGCTGATGATGCGGGTTCGATTCCCGCTACCCGCTCCAAGTTTGCAGGTTTTGCAAAGTGTTACGCTCTTGTAGCTCAGTTGGTAGAGCACACCCTTGGTAAGGGTGAGGTCAGCGGTTCAAATCCGCTCAAGAGCTCCATATAACAAGGCAGATATGAAAATATCTGCCTTTGTTTTAATGGCTTGGGTGACTTGCTCAATTCTTCTCCTAGGGGTGATTTCGATGGCTAAGGAAAAGTTCGAACGTAATAAGCCGCACGTTAACGTGGGTACTATCGGTCACGTTGACCACGGTAAAACCACTCTGACAGCTGCTCTGACTCGCGTTTGCTCCGAAGTTTTCGGTTCGGCTCGTGTTGACTTCGACAAGATCGACAGCGCCCCAGAAGAAAAAGCTCGTGGTATCACCATCAACACTGCGCACGTAGAGTACGACTCGAACATTCGTCACTACGCGCACGTTGACTGCCCAGGTCACGCCGACTACGTCAAAAACATGATCACTGGTGCTGCCCAGATGGACGGCGCGATCCTGGTTTGCTCGGCTGCCGATGGTCCGATGCCACAAACTCGTGAGCACATCCTGCTGTCCCGTCAGGTAGGCGTTCCGTACATCGTTGTCTTCCTGAACAAGGCTGACATGGTTGACGACGCTGAGCTGCTGGAACTGGTTGAGATGGAAGTGCGCGATCTGCTGAGCACTTACGACTTCCCAGGTGACGACACTCCGATCATCATCGGTTCCGCTCTGATGGCTCTGAACGGCCAAGACGACAACGAAATGGGTACCACCGCTGTTAAGCGTCTGGTAGAAACTCTGGATACCTACATCCCAGAGCCAGAGCGTGCAATCGACAAGCCGTTCCTGATGCCAATCGAAGACGTGTTCTCGATTTCCGGCCGTGGCACCGTGGTAACTGGTCGTGTGGAGCGGGGTATCGTTCGCATCCAGGAAGAAGTTGAGATCGTTGGTCTGCGCGACACTCAGAAAACTACCTGCACCGGCGTTGAAATGTTCCGCAAGCTGCTCGACGAAGGTCGTGCTGGCGAGAACTGCGGCGTTCTGCTGCGTGGTACCAAGCGTGACGACGTTGAGCGTGGCCAGGTTCTGGTTAAGCCGGGCACCGTTAAGCCGCACACCAAGTTCACCGCTGAAGTTTACGTTCTGAGCAAGGAAGAAGGCGGCCGTCATACTCCGTTCTTCAAAGGCTACCGTCCACAGTTCTACTTCCGTACTACTGACGTGACTGGTAACTGCGAGCTGCCAGAAGGCGTTGAAATGGTAATGCCAGGTGACAACATCCAGATGACTGTCACTCTGATCAAAACCATCGCGATGGAAGATGGTCTGCGTTTCGCTATCCGTGAAGGCGGTCGTACCGTCGGCGCTGGCGTCGTAGCCAAAGTCATCGAATAAGTTCTTGATATATCTCCATCGGGCCGACATAATGGTCGGCCTGATTTTGTTTTTAGGTCAGTAGCTCAATTGGCAGAGCGACGGTCTCCAAAACCGTAGGTTGGGGGTTCGATTCCCTCCTGACCTGCCAGATTCACTCAATGTGTCTGGCTTTCTTTTCACAGGATCTTCATAGATGACTCCTAAGGCTGAAGCTCAAGGCTCTCGCTTCGACTTGCTCAAGTGGCTGGTTGTTGTTGCCTTGGTGATTGTTGGTGTTGTTGGCAATCAGTACTACTCTGCTTCGCCGATCCTGTACCGTGTCTTGGCGCTACTTGTCATTGCCGCAGTTGCTGCCTTCGTTGGCTTGCAGACTGCCAAGGGTAAGTCGTTCTTTGTCCTGGTTAAGGAAGCGCGCACTGAGATTCGTAAAGTCGTATGGCCAACTCGCCAAGAGACCACGCAGACCACGTTGATTGTTGTGGCTGTGGTTCTGGTCATGGCGTTGCTGTTGTGGGGGCTAGATTCCCTGCTCGGTTGGCTTGTTTCCTTGATTGTTGGCTAAGGGTGTCCCGTGGCTAAGCGTTGGTACGTTGTGCATGCTTACTCGGGTTACGAGAAGCATGTAATGCGTTCGTTGATCGAGCGTGTGAAGCTGGCTGGCATGGAAGATGGCTTTGGCGAGATTCTGGTCCCCACTGAAGAAGTGGTTGAGATGCGCAATGGCCAGAAGCGCAAAAGCGAGCGTAAATTCTTTCCAGGCTATGTGCTGGTACAGATGGATATGAACGAGGGTACTTGGCACTTGGTCAAGGATACTCCTCGTGTCATGGGCTTTATTGGTGGTACTGCCGATAAGCCGGCTCCTATCACTGACAAAGAAGCGGAAGCGATTCTGCGTCGCGTTGCTGATGGTAGCGACAAGCCCAAGCCTAAGACCCTGTTTGAGCCGGGTGAGGTGGTCCGTGTTACTGACGGCCCATTCGCTGACTTTAACGGTACGGTCGAAGAGGTTAACTACGAAAAGAGCCGCATTCAGGTGGCAGTGCTCATTTTCGGTCGCTCTACTCCGGTAGAGCTAGAGTTCAGTCAGGTCGAGAAGGCATAACTGAACGAGAATCCCATACCCCGCAGCCTTGGGCTGTGGGGTTTTGTCGTCACTGGGATAAACGCGCAAGTAACCGGGGAGCCTATCTAGGCGTCTGAACCCGTAATTGGAGTGCCTCATGGCTAAGAAGATTACTGCTTACATCAAGCTGCAAGTTAAGGCCGCTCAGGCCAACCCAAGTCCACCCGTTGGTCCAGCTCTGGGTCAGCACGGCGTGAACATCATGGAGTTCTGCAAAGCTTTCAACGCCCGTACTCAGGGTCTTGAGCCAGGCCTGCCGACTCCTGTGATCATCACTGTTTACAGTGACCGCAGCTTCACTTTCGAAACTAAGAGCACCCCTGCTTCGGTTCTGCTGAAGAAAGCTGCTGGCCTGACCAGCGGTTCCGCTCGTCCAAACACCGTTAAGGTTGGCACTGTTACCCGTGCTCAGCTGGAAGAAATCGCGAAAACCAAAAACGCGGATCTGACTGCAGCTGATATGGATGCAGCCGTGCGTACTATCGCCGGTTCTGCTCGTAGCATGGGCCTTAACGTGGAGGGTGTGTAATGGCTAAGCTGACCAAGCGCCAAAAGGCTATCGCCGGCAAGATTGAAGCAGGCAAGGCCTACAACTTCGTAGAAGCCGCCGCTCTCCTGACCGAGCTGTCGACCGTTAAGTTCAGCGAGTCCGTAGACGTTGCTGTGAACCTGGGCGTAGACCCACGTAAATCTGACCAGGTTGTTCGTAGCGCTACTGTGCTGCCACACGGCACTGGCAAGACTGTACGTGTAGCTGTGTTCACCCAGGGCCCAGCAGCTGAAGCTGCTCTGGCTGCCGGTGCAGACCGCGTAGGTATGGACGATCTGGCTGCCGAAATGAAAGGTGGCGACCTGAACTATGACGTGGTTATTGCTTCCCCGGATGCAATGCGCGTTGTGGGTCAGCTGGGTCAGGTTCTGGGTCCTCGCGGCCTGATGCCTAACCCGAAAGTCGGTACCGTTACTCCAGACGTAGCTTCGGCAGTTAAGAACGCCAAGGCTGGTCAGGTTCGCTATCGCACCGACAAAAACGGCATCATCCACACTTCCGTTGGCAAGGTCGGCTTCGACGCCGTCAAGCTGAAGGAAAACGTTGAAGCCCTGATCGCTGACCTGAAGCGTATCAAGCCAGCTTCTTCGAAAGGCATCTACGTCAAGCGCGTTACCCTGAGCACCACTATGGGCCCAGGTCTGGTCATCGACCAGGGTTCGCTGGACGTATAAGACACAAGCGCGTGCAAGCAATTGCGCGCGCTGAAAAATTGGGGTCCCTGCCTGGCGGGGGCTATCCAAGACCGTAGGCGACGCAAGTCTTAAACCTCAAGCCTACGCAGATGGTGCTCCCGGTTCCTTACCGAATCAGACACCAAAACGACATCCAGCTCCGGTTGGATGAAACGGTAACAAGCAGGAGTTAAACCCGTGGCAATTAAACTCGAAGACAAGAAGGCCATCGTCGCTGAAGTCAACGAGGCTGCCAAAGCCGCTCTGTCCGCTGTCGTGGCTGATGCCCGTGGTGTGACAGTAGGCGCTATGACCGGACTCCGTAAAGAGGCCCGCGAAGCTGGTGTTTATGTACGTGTCGTACGTAACACCCTGCTCAAGCGCGCTGTTGAAGGCACTCAATATGACGTGCTCAACGACGCGTTCGTCGGCCCTACCCTGATTGCATTCTCCAAGGAACATCCGGGCGCTGCCGCTCGTATTTTCAAAGAGTTCGCAAAGGGTCAGGAAAAGTTCGAGATCAAGGCAGCTGCGTTCGAGGGCAAGTACCTCGCAGCAAACGAGATCGACGTGTTGGCTTCGCTGCCAACTCGCGACGAAGCTATTGCGAAGCTGATGAGCGTGATTCAAGGCGCTACCAGCAAGCTGGCTCGTACTCTGGCGGCTATTCGCGACCAGAAAGAAGCTGCTGCTGCCTAAGGCACTGCAAGCCCTTTCAAAATCATATGTTTAATTTGATGGCTGCGTAGGCTGTCACCCCAATACAGGAATTTATAGTCATGTCTCTGACTAACGAGCAAATCATCGAAGCAATCGGCCAGAAAACCGTTCTGGAAGTTGTTGAGCTGATCAAAGCAATGGAAGAAACCTTCGGCGTTACCGCTGCTGTTGCCGCTGCTGGCCCAGCTGCTGCTGCCGCTGTTGTTGAAGAGCAAACTGAATTCAACGTCATGCTGACCGAAGCTGGCGAGAAGAAAGTTAACGTGATCAAGGCTGTACGTGAACTGACCGGTCTGGGCCTGAAAGAAGCCAAGGCTGTAGTTGACGGCGCTCCTGCCATGGTTCTGGAAGCTGTTGCTAAAGAAGCAGCTGACAAAGCCAAAGCAGCTCTGGAAGAAGCAGGCGCTAAAGTCGAGCTCAAGTAAGCATCGACTTTGTGTCTCCAGCCCAAGCGTTAAGCGAACGGCTGATGGCTGGTGGCTTTTGCCACCGGCCTTTTTCCGTTATTGGCGACCGACTGGGTCGGTGCCAGTAACGTGCTGTAGCCCACCCTGTGCGGTGGCGCAAACCAAAGGGTTTGCACGATTTTCTGGCTGCTCCCGTCGGGAGGAGCCGAATAAGCAGGTGACCAAGCTGGGGAACGCTGATGGCTTACTCATATACTGAGAAAAAACGTATCCGCAAGGACTTTAGCAAGTTGCCGGACGTCATGGATGTGCCGTACCTCCTGGCCATCCAGCTGGATTCGTATCGTGAATTCTTGCAAGCGGGAGCGACTAAAGATCAGTTCCGCGACGTGGGCCTGCATGCGGCCTTCAAATCCGTTTTCCCGATCATCAGCTACTCCGGCAATGCTGCGTTGGAGTATGTCGGTTATCGCCTGGGCGAACCGGCGTTTGATGTTAAAGAATGCGTGTTGCGTGGTGTAACTTACGCCGTACCTTTGCGGGTAAAAGTCCGTCTGATCATTTTCGACAAAGAATCGTCGAACAAAGCGATCAAGGACATCAAAGAGCAAGAAGTCTACATGGGTGAAATTCCCCTGATGACTGAGAACGGTACCTTCGTAATCAACGGTACCGAGCGTGTAATCGTTTCCCAGCTGCACCGTTCCCCTGGCGTATTCTTCGACCACGACCGTGGCAAGACGCACAGCTCCGGTAAGCTGCTGTATTCCGCGCGGATCATTCCTTACCGCGGTTCGTGGCTGGACTTCGAGTTCGACCCGAAAGACTGCGTGTTCGTCCGTATCGACCGTCGTCGCAAGCTGCCGGCATCGGTTCTGCTGCGCGCGCTGGGCTATACCACTGAAGAAGTGCTGGACGCTTTCTACACCACCAACGTATTCCACGTGAAAGGCGAGAGCCTGAGCCTGGAGCTGGTGCCTCAGCGCCTGCGTGGTGAGATTGCCGTTCTGGACATCCAGGATGACAAGGGCAAGGTTATTGTCGAGCAGGGTCGTCGTATCACCGCTCGTCACATCAACCAGCTGGAAAAAGCCGGTATCAAAGAGCTGGATGTACCTCTGGACTACGTCCTGGGTCGTACCACCGCCAAGGCTATCGTGCACCCGGCTACCGGTGAAATCCTGGCAGAGTGCAACACCGAGCTGAACACCGAGATCCTGGCGAAAATCGCCAAGGCTCAGGTCGTTCGCATCGAGACTCTGTACACCAACGACATCGACTGCGGTCCGTTCGTCTCTGACACTCTGAAGATCGACTCCACCAGCAACCAATTGGAAGCCCTGGTCGAGATCTATCGCATGATGCGTCCTGGCGAGCCACCGACCAAAGATGCTGCCGAGACTCTGTTCAACAACCTGTTCTTCAGCCCTGAGCGGTATGATCTGTCCGCCGTTGGCCGGATGAAGTTCAACCGTCGTATCGGTCGTACCGAGATCGAAGGTTCTGGCGTTCTGTGCAAAGAAGACATCGTTGCCGTACTGAAGACTCTGGTCGACATCCGTAACGGTAAAGGCATCGTCGACGACATCGACCACCTGGGTAACCGTCGTGTTCGCTGTGTTGGCGAAATGGCCGAGAACCAGTTCCGCGTTGGCCTGGTGCGTGTAGAGCGTGCGGTCAAAGAGCGTCTGTCGATGGCTGAAAGCGAAGGCCTGATGCCGCAAGACCTGATCAATGCCAAGCCAGTGGCTGCGGCAGTGAAAGAGTTCTTCGGTTCCAGCCAGCTGTCCCAGTTCATGGACCAGAACAACCCGCTGTCCGAGATCACCCACAAGCGTCGTGTTTCTGCACTTGGCCCAGGTGGTCTGACCCGTGAGCGTGCAGGCTTCGAAGTCCGTGACGTACACCCGACCCACTACGGTCGTGTATGCCCGATTGAAACGCCGGAAGGTCCGAACATCGGTCTGATCAACTCCCTGGCGGCCTATGCGCGCACCAACCAGTACGGCTTCCTCGAGAGCCCGTACCGTGTGGTGAAAGACGCTCTGGTAACCGACGAGATCGTGTTCCTGTCCGCTATCGAAGAGGCCGATCACGTGATCGCCCAGGCTTCGGCGACGATGAACGACAAAGGTCAGTTGGTCGATGAGCTGGTAGCTGTTCGTCACTTGAACGAATTCACCGTCAAGGCGCCGGAAGACGTCACCTTGATGGACGTTTCGCCGAAGCAGGTAGTTTCGGTTGCAGCGTCGTTGATTCCGTTCCTCGAGCACGACGACGCCAACCGTGCATTGATGGGTTCCAACATGCAGCGTCAGGCTGTACCGACCCTGCGTGCTGACAAGCCGCTGGTAGGTACCGGCATGGAGCGCAACGTTGCCCGTGACTCCGGCGTTTGCGTCGTGGCTCGTCGTGGCGGTGTGATCGACTCGGTCGATGCCAGCCGTATCGTGGTTCGTGTTGCTGATGACGAAGTTGAAACCGGTGAAGCCGGTGTCGACATCTACAACCTGACCAAGTACACCCGCTCCAACCAGAACACCTGCATCAACCAGCGTCCGCTGGTGAGCAAGGGTGATCGGGTTCAGCGCAGCGACATCATGGCCGATGGTCCGTCCACCGACATGGGTGAGCTGGCACTGGGTCAGAACATGCGTATCGCGTTCATGGCGTGGAACGGCTTCAACTTCGAAGACTCCATCTGCCTGTCCGAGCGTGTGGTTCAGGAAGACCGTTTCACCACGATCCACATCCAGGAACTGACCTGTGTGGCTCGTGACACCAAGCTTGGCCCAGAGGAAATCACTGCAGACATCCCGAACGTGGGTGAGGCTGCACTGAACAAGCTGGACGAAGCCGGTATCGTTTATGTAGGTGCTGAAGTTGGCGCAGGCGACATCCTGGTGGGCAAGGTCACTCCGAAAGGCGAGACCCAGCTTACTCCGGAAGAGAAACTGCTGCGTGCGATCTTCGGTGAAAAAGCCAGCGACGTTAAAGACACCTCCCTGCGTGTACCTACCGGTACCAAGGGTACTGTTATCGACGTACAGGTCTTCACTCGCGACGGCGTTGAGCGCGATGCTCGTGCACTGTCGATCGAGAAGAGCCAGCTGGACGAGATCCGCAAGGACCTGAACGAAGAGTTCCGTATCGTTGAAGGTGCGACCTTCGAACGTCTGCGCTCCGCTCTGGTCGGCCATAAAGCCGAAGGCGGCGCCGGCCTGAAGAAAGGCCAGGAAATCACCGATGAAGTTCTCGACGGTCTTGAGCACGGCCAGTGGTTCAAACTGCGCATGGCTGAAGATGCTCTGAACGAGCAGCTCGAGAAGGCTCAGGCCTACATCGTTGATCGTCGCCGTCTGCTGGACGACAAGTTCGAAGACAAGAAGCGCAAGCTGCAGCAGGGCGATGACCTGGCTCCAGGCGTGCTGAAAATCGTCAAGGTCTACCTGGCAATCCGTCGTCGCATCCAGCCGGGCGACAAGATGGCCGGTCGTCACGGTAACAAGGGTGTGGTCTCCGTGATCATGCCGGTTGAAGACATGCCGCACGATGCCAATGGCACTCCGGTCGACGTAGTCCTCAACCCGCTGGGCGTACCTTCGCGTATGAACGTTGGTCAGATCCTCGAAACTCACCTGGGTCTCGCGGCCAAGGGTCTGGGCGAGAAGATCAATCGCATGGTCGAAGAGCAGCGCAAGGTCGCAGAACTGCGTACCTTCCTGGACGAGATCTACAACCAGATTGGCGGTCGTAACGAAGACCTGGACAGCTTCTCCGATCAGGAGATCCTGGATCTGGCGAACAACCTGCGCGGCGGTGTTCCGATGGCCACTCCGGTGTTCGACGGTGCCAAGGAAAGCGAAATCAAGGCCATGCTGAAACTGGCAGACCTGCCAGAAAGCGGCCAGATGCAACTGACCGACGGCCGTACCGGCAACAAGTTCGAGCGTCCAGTTACCGTTGGCTACATGTACATGCTGAAACTGAACCACTTGGTAGACGACAAGATGCACGCTCGTTCTACCGGTTCGTACAGCCTGGTTACCCAGCAGCCGCTGGGTGGTAAGGCGCAGTTCGGTGGTCAGCGTTTCGGGGAGATGGAGGTCTGGGCACTGGAAGCATACGGTGCTGCATACACTCTGCAAGAAATGCTCACAGTGAAGTCGGACGATGTGAACGGTCGTACCAAGATGTACAAAAACATCGTGGACGGCGATCACCGTATGGAGCCGGGCATGCCCGAGTCCTTCAACGTGTTGATCAAAGAAATTCGTTCCCTCGGCATCGATATCGATCTGGAAACCGAATAACACGTGACGCGAATCGAGAGCGGGGCAGGATTGCCCGCTCTCTGCTCCGCCAGGAGGAAAGGCCTTGAAAGACCTACTGAATTTGCTGAAAAACCAGGGTCAAGTCGAAGAGTTCGACGCCATCCGTATCGGATTGGCCTCGCCTGAGATGATCCGTTCGTGGTCGTTCGGTGAAGTTAAAAAGCCGGAAACCATCAACTACCGTACGTTCAAGCCTGAGCGTGACGGCCTGTTCTGCGCCAAGATCTTTGGCCCGGTAAAGGATTACGAGTGCCTGTGCGGTAAGTACAAGCGCTTGAAGCATCGCGGCGTGATCTGCGAGAAGTGCGGCGTTGAAGTTGCGCTGGCCAAGGTTCGTCGTGAGCGCATGGCGCACATCGAACTGGCTTCGCCGGTTGCCCACATCTGGTTCCTGAAATCGCTGCCGTCCCGTATCGGCTTGCTGATGGACATGACTCTGCGTGATATCGAGCGCGTTCTCTACTTCGAGAGCTACGTCGTTATCGATCCAGGCATGACCACCCTTGAAAAAGGTCAGCTGCTGAACGATGAGCAGTACTTCGAAGCGCTGGAGGAGTTCGGCGATGACTTCGACGCCCGCATGGGTGCCGAGGCTGTCCGCGAGCTGCTGCACGCTATCGACCTGGAGCACGAGATTGGCCGTCTGCGTGAAGAGATTCCGCAAACCAACTCGGAAACCAAGATCAAGAAGCTGTCCAAGCGTCTGAAGTTGATGGAAGCCTTCCAGGGTTCCGGCAACCTGCCAGAGTGGATGGTGCTGACCGTTCTGCCGGTTCTGCCGCCAGATCTGCGTCCACTGGTCCCGCTGGATGGCGGTCGTTTCGCGACTTCCGACCTCAACGATCTGTATCGTCGAGTGATCAACCGTAACAACCGTTTGAAGCGCCTGCTGGATCTGTCCGCTCCGGACATCATCGTGCGCAACGAAAAGCGTATGTTGCAGGAAGCTGTCGATGCACTGCTCGACAACGGTCGTCGTGGCCGCGCTATCACCGGTTCCAACAAGCGTCCTCTGAAATCCCTGGCTGACATGATCAAGGGTAAGCAAGGTCGTTTCCGTCAGAACTTGCTCGGTAAGCGTGTTGACTACTCCGGTCGTTCGGTAATTACCGTAGGTCCGACCCTGCGTCTGCACCAGTGCGGTCTGCCGAAGAAGATGGCTCTCGAGCTGTTCAAACCGTTCATCTTCGGCAAGTTGGAAATGCGTGGCCTGGCCACCACCATCAAAGCCGCCAAGAAGATGGTCGAGCGCGAACTGCCAGAGGTTTGGGACGTTCTCGCTGAAGTGATCCGTGAACACCCGGTTCTCCTCAACCGTGCACCGACCCTTCACCGTCTGGGTATCCAGGCGTTTGAACCGGTACTGATCGAAGGTAAGGCTATCCAGCTGCACCCTCTGGTCTGTGCTGCGTACAACGCCGACTTCGACGGCGACCAAATGGCCGTGCACGTGCCGCTGACACTGGAAGCCCAGTTGGAAGCGCGTGCGTTGATGATGTCGACCAACAACATTCTGTCGCCAGCCAACGGTGAGCCAATCATCGTTCCGTCGCAGGACGTTGTATTGGGTCTGTACTACATGACCCGTGAAGCGATCAACGCCAAGGGCGAAGGTCGTGTGTTCGCGGACCTGCAGGAAGTCGACCGCGTATTCCGCGCCGGCGAAGCGGCTCTGCACGCCAAGATCAAGGTTCGCATCAGCGAAACCGTCAATGATCGTGATGGCGGCAGCGTGAGCGCCACCCGTATCGTCGACACCACTGTCGGCCGTGCTCTGCTGTTCCAGGTTGTGCCGAAGGGCCTGTCGTTCGACGTCGTCAACCTGCCGATGAAGAAGAAGGCGATCTCCAAGCTGATCAACCAGTGCTACCGCGTGGTTGGTCTGAAAGAGACCGTGATCTTCGCTGACCAGTTGATGTACACCGGTTTCGCTTACTCGACCATTTCCGGCGTTTCCATCGGTGTTAACGACTTCGTTATCCCGGATGAAAAAGCTCGCATCATCGGTGCTGCCACCGACGAAGTGAAAGAAATCGAGAGCCAGTACGCCTCCGGCCTGGTAACCCAGGGCGAGAAGTACAACAAAGTGATCGACCTTTGGTCGAAGGCCAACGACGAAGTATCCAAGGCGATGATGGCCAACCTCTCGAAAGAGAAGGTCATCGACCGCAATGGCGACGAAGTCGAGCAAGAATCGTTCAACTCGATGTACATGATGGCTGACTCGGGTGCGCGGGGTTCCGCAGCACAGATCCGTCAGCTGGCCGGTATGCGTGGTCTGATGGCCAAGCCGGACGGCTCCATCATCGAAACGCCGATTACTGCGAACTTCCGTGAAGGTCTGAGCGTACTCCAGTACTTCATCTCGACTCACGGTGCTCGTAAAGGTCTGGCGGATACCGCGTTGAAAACTGCGAACTCCGGTTACCTGACTCGTCGTCTGGTGGACGTTGCGCAGGATCTGGTTGTAACCGAGATCGATTGCGGCACCGAACACGGCCTGCTGATGACTCCGCACATTGAAGGCGGCGACGTTGTAGAGCCACTGGGTGAGCGCGTATTGGGTCGTGTTATCGCCCGTGACGTATTCAAGCCGGGTACCGAGGACGTCATCGTTCCTGCTGGCACCCTGGTAGACGAAAAGTGGGTTGAATTCATCGAGCTCAACAGCATCGACGAAGTGATCGTGCGTTCGCCGATCAGTTGCGAAACCCGCTATGGCATCTGCGCCAAGTGCTACGGCCGTGACCTGGCTCGTGGTCACCAGGTGAACATTGGTGAGGCGGTCGGCGTTATCGCTGCCCAATCCATCGGTGAGCCGGGTACCCAGCTGACCATGCGTACGTTCCACATTGGTGGTGCGGCAAGCCGTACTTCCGCAGCCGACAGCGTTCAGGTGAAGAATGGCGGTACCGTCCGTCTGCACAACCTGAAGCACGTTGAACGTGTGGATGGCCACCTGGTTGCTGTGTCCCGTTCCGGTGAGCTGGCAATCGCTGATGACTTCGGTCGTGAGCGCGAGCGTTACAAGCTGCCGTACGGTGCTGTGATTTCGGTTAAAGAAGGTGACAAGGTCGACGCTGGCGCTATCGTGGCCAAGTGGGATCCGCACACTCACCCGATCGTTACCGAAATGAAAGGTACCGTGACCTACGTGGGCATGGAAGAAGGCATCACGATCAAGCGTCAGACTGACGAATTGACCGGTATGACCAACATTGAAGTGCTTGACGTCAAAGACCGTCCAGCTGCCGGCAAGGACATCCGTCCTGCTGTGAAGATGGTGGGTATGGATGGCAAGGATCTGCTGCTGCCAGGTACCGACGTACCGGCACAGTACTTCCTGCCGGCTAACGCCCTGGTCGGTGTTGCCGACGGTGCGCAGATTGCGATCGGTGATGTTATCGCTCGTATTCCGCAAGAAACTTCGAAGACCCGTGACATCACCGGTGGTCTGCCGCGTGTTGCCGACCTGTTCGAAGCTCGTCGTCCGAAGGAAGCGTCGATTCTGGCTGAAGTCAGCGGCACCATCGCGTTCGGTAAAGAGACCAAGGGCAAGCGCCGTCTGGTCATTACTCCGAACGACGGCAGCGATCCGTATGAAGAGCTGATTCCGAAGTGGCGTCACCTGAACGTCTTCGAAGGCGAACAAGTGAACCGCGGCGAAGTTATCTCCGACGGTCCGAGCGATCCACACGATATCCTGCGTCTGCTGGGTGTCAGTGCGCTGGCCAAGTACATCGTCAACGAGATCCAAGACGTTTACCGTCTGCAAGGCGTGAAGATCAACGACAAGCACATCGAGACCATTCTGCGTCAGATGCTGCGTAAGGTTGAAATCGCCGAGTCCGGCGACTCCAGCTTCATCAAGGGCGACCAGATGGAACTGACTCACGTACTGGTAGAAAACGAGCGTCTGAGCACCGAAGACAAGTTCGTCGCCAAGTTCACCCGCGTACTGCTGGGTATCACCAAGGCGTCCTTGTCCACCGAATCGTTCATCTCGGCGGCCTCTTTCCAAGAGACCACCCGTGTACTGACCGAGGCGGCGGTAACTGGCAAGCGCGACTACCTGCGTGGCCTGAAAGAAAACGTGGTCGTGGGTCGTCTGATCCCGGCCGGTACTGGCCTGGCGTATCACAGCGAGCGTAAGCGTCGTCGTGATGCAGACAAGCCGCTGCGCGTAAGCGCAAGCGAAGTCGAAGCAGCACTGACTGAAGCGCTGAACTCCAGCGGTAATTGAGGTCTGCAGTAGATTGAGACGGGGCCCCGGCTTTTTCGATTGAGAATCAAGACACTTTTTGTCGAGGTTCGCTGATCGGGGAGGCCGGGGCCTTGCCTTGACTGGGGGCAAGATCCTCTTTAGACTCTTGTACCCCTAAATTTGGTGGAGCTCCTGCTCTGCCATTTTGTTTATGTCGAAAGACAACAGTGGAGCTAGTAGATGGCAACTATCAACCAGCTGGTACGTCAGCCGCGTAAGCGTATCGTCGAGAAATCCGACGTGCCTGCGCTGCAGAACTGCCCGCAACGTCGTGGCGTGTGCACTCGCGTGTATACCACTACGCCGAAAAAACCTAACTCGGCACTGCGTAAAGTGTGCCGTGTGCGTCTGACCAACGGTTTCGAGGTTTCCTCGTACATCGGTGGTGAAGGCCACAACCTGCAAGAGCACAGCGTCGTACTGATTCGCGGCGGCCGTGTAAAAGACTTGCCAGGTGTTCGTTACCACACCGTTCGCGGCTCCCTGGATACCTCCGGCGTTAAAGGTCGTAACCAAGGTCGTTCGAAGTACGGTACCAAGCGTCCGAAGTAATCGGTCGTTTTGCAGTTTTTAATTATATTGAGTCGATAAGAGTAAGGTCGGGCACGCGTCCATTGGATCAACTGTCCCGAGCTAACCTGAAGACCGTTTGAGGGCTTATCAATGCCAAGACGTCGCGTAGCAGCCAAACGTGAGATTCTGGACGATCCGAAATACGGAAGCCAGATCCTCGCCAAGTTCATGAACCACGTAATGGAAAGCGGCAAGAAAGCCGTTGCCGAGCGTATCGTTTATGGCGCGCTGGAAAAAGTTAAAGAGCGCAAGAACAGCGATCCCCTGGAAATCTTCGAGAAAGCTCTCGACGCCATCGCTCCGCTGGTCGAAGTGAAGTCGCGCCGTGTAGGCGGTGCTACTTACCAGGTTCCGGTCGAAGTTCGTCCGTCCCGTCGTAACGCTCTGGCAATGCGCTGGTTGGTAGACTTCGCCCGCAAGCGCGGCGAGAAGTCTATGGCTCTGCGTTTGGCTGGCGAACTGCTGGACGCTGCCGAAGGCAAAGGTGCTGCAGTTAAGAAGCGTGAAGACGTTCACCGTATGGCTGAAGCCAACAAGGCTTTCTCGCACTACCGCTTCTAATATCGGCATCATTCATTTTGCGAGGGCTTTATGGCTCGTACTACAGCAATCAACCGCTACCGTAACATCGGTATCTGTGCCCACGTTGACGCGGGCAAGACTACCACTACCGAGCGGATCCTGTTCTACACAGGTCTCAGCCACAAGATGGGTGAGGTGCATGACGGCGCTGCGACCACCGACTGGATGGTGCAGGAGCAGGAGCGCGGTATCACCATTACCTCCGCTGCTGTAACTACCTTCTGGAAAGGTTCGCGCGGCCAATACGATAACTATCGTGTAAACGTTATCGATACCCCTGGCCACGTTGACTTCACCATTGAAGTAGAGCGCTCCCTGCGTGTACTCGACGGCGCGGTCGTTGTGTTCTGCGGTACTTCCGGTGTTGAGCCTCAGTCTGAAACCGTATGGCGTCAAGCCAACAAGTACGGTGTTCCACGTGTTGTTTACGTGAACAAGATGGACCGTGCCGGTGCCAACTTCCTGCGCGTTGTTGGCCAGATCAAGAACCGCCTGGGTCATACCCCGGTTCCGGTCCAGCTGGCTATCGGTGCTGAAGATAACTTCGAAGGTCAGGTTGATCTGATCAAGATGAAGGCTATCTACTGGAACGACGACGACAAGGGTACTACCTATCGCGAGGAAGAAATTCCTGCCGATATGCTGGACCTGGCTAACGAGTGGCGCTCCAACATGGTTGAAGCTGCTGCTGAAGCCAACGAAGAGCTGATGAACAAGTACCTTGAAGAAGGTGACCTGACTGTCGAAGAGATCAAGGCCGGTCTGCGTGCGCGCACCCTGGCTAGCGAGATCGTTCCGGCCGTCTGCGGTTCGTCGTTCAAGAACAAGGGCGTTCCCCTGGTTCTCGATGCCGTTATCGACTTCCTGCCTGCTCCTACCGAGATCCCGGCGATCAAGGGTATCCATCCGGATCTCATCGAGAAGCCGAAGGATGAGCTGGTAGAGGCTGACTACGACGAGCGTCATGCTGACGATGCTGAACCGTTCTCGGCTCTGGCATTCAAGATTGCTACCGACCCGTTCGTTGGTACTCTGACTTTCGTGCGCGTTTACTCGGGCTTCCTGAGCTCGGGCGACTCCGTGATCAACTCGGTCAAGGGCAAGAAAGAGCGCGTTGGTCGTATGGTGCAGATGCACGCCAACCAGCGTGAAGAGATCAAAGAAGTACGTGCAGGCGACATCGCTGCTCTGATCGGCATGAAGGACGTCACCACTGGTGACACTCTGTGCGATCTCGACAAGCAGATCATTCTTGAGCGTATGGACTTCCCTGAGCCTGTAATTTCGGTAGCGGTAGAGCCGAAAACCAAGCAGGACCAGGAAAAGATGGGTATTGCACTGGGCAAGCTGGCTCAGGAAGACCCGTCGTTCCGCGTCAAGACCGACGAAGAGACTGGCCAGACCATCATCTCCGGTATGGGTGAGCTGCACCTGGACATCCTCGTTGACCGCATGAAGCGCGAGTTCAACGTCGAAGCCAACATCGGCAAGCCGCAGGTTTCGTACCGCGAGAAGATCAGCAAGAGCAACGTTGAGATCGAAGGCAAGTTCGTTCGTCAGTCCGGCGGTCGCGGTCAGTTCGGTCACTGCTGGATCCGTTTCTCGGAGCCAGACGTCGATGCGAACGGCAACATCACCGAAGGTCTGGTCTTCACCAACGAAGTTGTTGGTGGTGTGGTTCCTAAGGAATACATCCCGGCTATCCAGAAGGGTATCGAAGAGCAGATGAAGAACGGCGTCGTTGCCGGTTATCCGCTGATCGGCCTGAAGGCTACCGTGTTTGATGGTTCCTACCACGACGTCGACTCCAACGAGATGGCGTTCAAGGTGGCAGCCTCCATGGCGACCAAGCAGCTGGCCCAGAAGGGTGGCGGCGTTGTGCTCGAGCCGATCATGAAGGTTGAAGTTGTAACCCCAGAGGACTACATGGGTGACGTGATGGGTGACCTGAACCGTCGTCGTGGTCTGATTCAGGGTATGGATGACTCGGTGTCCGGCAAGGTTATTCGTGCTGAAGTGCCACTGGGTGAAATGTTCGGTTATGCAACTGACGTTCGTTCCATGTCTCAGGGTCGCGCGAGCTACTCCATGGAATTCTCCAAATACGCCGAAGCTCCGTCGAACATCGTCGAAGCTCTCGTTAAAAAACAAGGCTGATTCAGTCTCCCCTTTAGGCTAGGAGTTAATTGTCGTGGCTAAAGAAAAATTTGAACGTAACAAACCGCACGTCAACGTTGGCACTATCGGTCACGTTGACCACGGTAAAACCACTCTGACCGCTGCTCTGACTCGCGTTTGCTCCGAAGTTTTCGGTTCGGCTCGTGTTGACTTCGACAAGATCGACAGCGCCCCAGAAGAAAAAGCTCGTGGTATCACCATCAACACTGCGCACGTAGAGTACGATTCGAACATTCGTCACTACGCGCACGTTGACTGCCCAGGTCACGCCGACTACGTCAAAAACATGATCACTGGTGCTGCCCAGATGGACGGCGCGATCCTGGTTTGCTCGGCTGCCGATGGTCCGATGCCACAAACTCGCGAGCACATCCTGCTGTCCCGTCAGGTAGGCGTTCCGTACATCGTTGTCTTCCTGAACAAGGCTGACATGGTTGACGACGCTGAGCTGCTGGAACTGGTTGAGATGGAAGTGCGCGATCTGCTGAGCACTTACGACTTCCCAGGTGACGACACTCCGATCATCATCGGTTCGGCTCTGATGGCTCTGAACGGCCAAGACGACAACGAAATGGGTACCACCGCTGTTAAGCGTCTGGTAGAAACTCTGGATACCTACATCCCAGAGCCAGAGCGTGCAATCGACAAGCCGTTCCTGATGCCAATCGAAGACGTATTCTCGATCTCCGGTCGTGGCACCGTGGTAACTGGCCGTGTTGAGCGTGGTATCGTTCGCATCCAGGAAGAAGTTGAGATCGTTGGTCTGCGCGACACTCAGAAAACTACCTGCACCGGCGTTGAAATGTTCCGCAAGCTGCTCGACGAAGGTCGTGCTGGCGAGAACTGCGGCGTTCTGCTGCGTGGTACCAAGCGTGACGACGTTGAGCGTGGCCAGGTTCTGGTTAAGCCAGGCACCGTTAAGCCGCACACCAAGTTCACCGCTGAAGTTTACGTTCTGAGCAAGGAAGAAGGCGGCCGTCATACTCCGTTCTTCAAAGGCTACCGTCCACAGTTCTACTTCCGTACTACTGACGTGACTGGTAACTGCGAGCTGCCAGAAGGCGTTGAAATGGTAATGCCAGGTGACAACATCCAGATGACTGTCACTCTGATCAAAACCATCGCGATGGAAGATGGTCTGCGTTTCGCTATCCGTGAAGGCGGTCGTACCGTCGGCGCTGGCGTCGTAGCCAAAGTCATCGAGTAATCGACGACTCATGAAGAAGCCCCCGCTTGCGGGGGCTTTTTTATTGGGTTGACACTCTGTGGGGCCGTCTATAGAATTGCGCCTCCTTTTAACGGGCGTATTGCGCCCGGTGGGAATAGCAGCCTGGAGTCTGAAATCCAATGCAAAATCAGCAAATCCGTATCAGGTTGAAGGCTTTCGACCATCGCCTGATCGACCAATCCACCCAGGAAATCGTGGAAACCGCGAAACGTACTGGTGCTCAAGTGCGTGGTCCAATTCCACTGCCTACCCGTAAAGAGCGGTTCACCGTTCTGGTCTCCCCGCACGTCAACAAAGACGCGCGTGACCAGTACGAGATCCGTACTCATAAGCGCGTACTGGACATCGTCCAGCCAACGGATAAAACCGTTGATGCTCTTATGAAGCTTGATCTTGCGGCAGGTGTGGAAGTGCAGATCAGCCTCGGCTAAGACTCGGTCTTAGTCGTGTAACGCTCTGAAATGGGCGGCCATAGCGGGTGAAAGCCCCGTACACTCATGAGGTTTACAACATGACTATTGGTGTAGTCGGTCGTAAATGCGGTATGACCCGTATTTTCACCGAAGAAGGTGTCTCCATTCCGGTCACGGTCATTGAGATCGAGCCGAATCGCGTCACCCAGTTCAAAACTGAAGAAACCGATGGCTATCGTGCAGTGCAGGTCACTGTAGGTGAGCGTCGTGCTTCGCGCGTGACTGCTGCTCAAGCAGGTCACTTCGCTAAAGCGAACGTTGCTGCCGGTCGTGGCGTTTGGGAATTCCGTCTTGAAGAAGGCGAGTACCAAGCTGGCGATCTGATCAATGCAGAAATCTTCGCTGCTGGCCAACTGGTAGACGTTACCGGTCAGTCGAAAGGTAAAGGCTTTGCCGGTACCATCAAGCGTTGGAATTTCCGCGGTCAAGATAACACCCACGGTAACTCCGTTTCCCACCGCGTCCCGGGCTCTATTGGCCAGTGCCAGACTCCTGGTCGTGTATTCAAGGGCAAAAAAATGTCCGGTCATATGGGCGCTGAGCGCGTGACCGTGCAGTCCCTGGAAGTAGTGCGCGTCGACGCTGAACGCAATCTGTTGTTGGTCAAGGGTGCTGTTCCTGGCGCTACTGGCGGCAACCTGGTTGTACGTCCGGCGGCCAAGGCTCGCGGTTAAGGGGAAGCTGACATGCAATTAAATGTAAATGACGCTCAAGCGATCGAAGTTTCCGAACTGACATTTGGCGGCGAATTCAACGAGACGCTGGTTCACCAAGCAGTCGTGGCCTACATGGCCGGCGGCCGTCAAGGTAGCAAGCAGCAAAAGACCCGTTCCGACGTTTCCGGTGGCGGCAAGCGCCCATGGCGTCAGAAAGGTACTGGCCGTGCTCGTGCCGGTACTATCCGTAGCCCAATCTGGCGTGGCGGCGGTACCACTTTCGCAGCTCGTCCTCAGGATCACTCCCAGAAGCTGAACAAGAAGATGTATCGCGCAGCAATGCGTTCCATCCTTGCTGAGCTGGTGCGTACTGATCGTCTGGTCGTGGTTCAGGATTTCGCTGTTGAAACTCCGAAAACCAAAGATCTGCTGGGCAAGCTGAACAACATGAGCCTGACCGACGTTCTGATCGTGTCGGACGCTGTTGATCAGAACCTGTACCTGGCTGCTCGTAACCTGCCACACGTTGATGTTCGTGACGTGCAAGGTTCCGATCCAGTTAGTCTGATCGCATACGACAAAGTGTTGATCACTGTGTCGGCCGTGAAGAAATTCGAGGAGCTGCTGGGATGAACCAGGAACGCGTATTTAAAGTTCTGCTTGGCCCGCACGTTTCCGAGAAGGCTACGGTTCTGGCAGACAAGAAAGGCCAGTTCGTTTTCAAGGTTGCTACTGACGCAACCAAGCTGGAAATCAAGAAGGCCGTCGAAAGCCTGTTCAGCGTGAAAGTGGAACGCGTTACTACCCTGAACGTTCTGGGTAAGAGCAAGCGTACCGCTCGCGGTCTGGGCAAGCGTAATGACTGGAAGAAGGCAGTTATCTCCCTTCAGCCAGGCCAAGATCTCGATTTCAGCAGCAGTGCTGAGTAAGGAAGGGGTGCATCATGGCAATCGTTAAATGCAAACCGACTTCCCCTGGCCGCCGTTTTGTGGTCAAGGTGGTCAACCAGGAGCTGCATAAAGGCGCTCCTCACGCACCGCTGCTCGAGAAGAAATCGAAGTCTGGTGGTCGTAACAACAATGGCCGCATTACCACTCGTCACGTTGGTGGTGGTCATAAGCAGCATTACCGTCTGGTCGACTTCCGTCGCAACGACAAAGATGGCATCGCTGCCACTGTCGAGCGTATCGAATACGATCCAAACCGTACTGCTCACATCGCTCTGCTGCTGTACGCAGATGGCGAGCGTCGCTACATCATCGCCCCTAAAGGCGTGAGCGCTGGCGACCAGCTGATCGCAGGTGCTCTGGCACCGATCAAGCCGGGCAACGCTCTGCAACTGCGCAACATTCCAGTTGGTAGCACCGTACACGGCATCGAACTGAAGCCAGGTAAAGGCGCGCAAATCGCTCGTTCGGCTGGTGCTTCGGCTCAGCTGGTCGCTCGTGAAGGTGTCTACGTGACCCTGCGTCTGCGTTCTGGTGAGATGCGTAAAGTGCTGGCTGAATGCCGCGCGACCCTGGGCGAAGTCTCGAACTCCGAGCACAGCCTGCGTTCGCTGGGTAAAGCTGGTGCCAAACGCTGGCGTGGCGTTCGCCCAACCGTTCGTGGTGTTGCCATGAACCCGGTTGACCACCCACATGGTGGTGGTGAAGGTCGTACCTCTGGTGGTCGTCATCCGGTATCGCCATGGGGCTTCCCGACTAAGGGCGCGAAGACTCGTGGTAATAAGCGTACCGACAAAATGATCGTCCGTCGTCGCAAGTAAATAGAGGGATACGACAGTGCCACGTTCTCTGAAAAAAGGTCCTTTTATTGATCTTCACCTACTGAAGAAGATCGAAGTGGCGGCGGAAAAGAACGATCGCAAACCAGTTAAGACCTGGTCGCGCCGTTCCATGATCCTGCCACAAATGGTCGGTCTGACCATTGCTGTGCATAACGGTCGTCAGCATGTTCCAGTTCTCGTGAACGAAGACATGGTCGGCCACAAACTGGGCGAGTTCGCCGGTACCCGTACATATCGCGGGCACGTGGCTGACAAGAAAGCCAAGCGTTAAGGGGTAAGGAATGATGGAAGTAGCCGCTAAGTTGTCGGGCGCTCGAATCTCCGCCCAGAAAGCCCGCTTGGTCGCCGACCAGATCCGCGGGAAGAAGGTGGGCGAAGCGCTCAACCTGTTGGCTTTCAGCAGTAAGAAAGCCGCCGAGATCATGAAGAAAGTGCTGGAGTCGGCCGTAGCCAACGCCGAGCATAACGAAGGCGCAGACGTTGATGACCTGAAGGTCTCCACCGTTTTCGTCAACGAAGGGCGTTCGCTGAAGCGCATCATGCCACGTGCCAAAGGCCGTGCTGATCGCATCGTCAAGCGGTCTTGCCATATCACTGTCAAGGTTGCTGACAAGTAACGGAGTCGAAGAGATGGGTCAGAAAGTACATCCCATTGGCATTCGCCTGGGAATCGTCAAGGAGCACACCTCCGTCTGGTACGCAGACGGTCGGACTTATGCGGACTATTTGCTCGCAGATCTGAATGTGCGTGAGTATCTCCAAGACAAACTAAAAAGCGCGTCCGTAAGCCGTATCGATATCCATCGTCCGGCTCAAACTGCACGCATCACCATCCACACCGCTCGTCCCGGCATCGTGATCGGCAAGAAAGGTGAAGATGTTGAGAAGCTGCGTCAGGACCTGACCAAGCAAATGGGTGTGCCTGTGCACATCAATATCGAAGAGATCCGCAAGCCGGAGCTCGACGGTATGCTGGTTGCGCAGAGCGTAGCTCAGCAGCTGGAGCGCCGCGTAATGTTCCGTCGTGCTATGAAGCGCGCCGTACAGAACGCCATGCGCATTGGTGCCAAAGGCATCAAAATCCAAGTGAGCGGTCGTCTCGGCGGTGCTGAAATCGCACGTACTGAATGGTATCGCGAAGGTCGTGTGCCACTGCACACCCTGCGTGCCGATATCGACTATGCCACCTACGAAGCTCACACCACTTACGGTGTGATCGGTGTGAAGGTTTGGATCTTCAAAGGCGAAGTAATTGGTGGTCGCCAAGAAGAGCTGAAGCCGCAAGCACCTGCGCCTCGTAAAAAAGCTGCTAAGTAAGGGGTACGCCAAATGTTGCAACCAAAGCGTACGAAGTTCCGCAAGCAAATGACCGGCCACAACCGTGGTCTGGCATTGCGCGGTAGCAAAGTCAGCTTCGGCGAGTTCGCGCTGAAGTCTGTTGCTCGTGGTCGTCTCACCGCTCGTCAGATCGAGTCAGCGCGTCGTGCTCTGACCCGTCACGTAAAACGTGGTGGCAAGATCTGGATCCGTGTATTCCCGGACAAGCCTATTTCCAAAAAGCCTCTCGAAGTTCGGATGGGTAAAGGTAAGGGTAACGTCGAATACTGGGTAGCCCAGATTCAGCCAGGCAAAGTCCTGTATGAAATCGAGGGTGTTTCTGAAGAGCTGGCGCGTGAGGCTTTCGCCCTGGCTGCTGCAAAGCTGCCGCTCGCCACCTCCTTTGTTAAACGGACGGTGATGTGATGAAAGCGAATGAACTTCGTGAAAAATCCGCACAGCAGCTGAACGAGCAACTGCTCGGCCTGCTGCGCGACCAGTTCAATCTGCGTATGCAGAAAGCAACTGGCCAGTTGGGGCAGTCTCATCTGCTCTCGCAAGTTAAGCGTGACATCGCTCGCGTGAAGACTGTGCTCAACCAGCAGGCAGGTAAGTAATCATGGCTGAAGCCGAAAAAACTGTCCGTACGCTGACTGGCCGTGTTGTCAGCGACAAGATGGACAAGACCATCACCGTTCTGATCGAGCGTCGCGTTAAGCACCCTATCTACGGTAAATACGTTAAGCGTTCGACTAAGCTGCACGCGCACGACGAAACCAATCAGTGCCACATCGGCGACAAAGTCACTATTCGTGAAACTCGTCCGATGGCCAAGACCAAGTCTTGGGCCCTGGTTGATGTTCTCGAACGCGCTGTGGAAGTCTAAGGGCTAGGGGTCGGAGAAATTATATGATTCAGACTCAATCCATGCTCGATGTGGCCGATAACAGCGGCGCTCGCCGCGTTATGTGCATCAAGGTGCTGGGTGGCTCCCATCGTCGTTACGCTGGTATCGGTGACATCATCAAAGTTACCGTCAAGGAAGCAATTCCTCGCGGTAAGGTGAAAAAAGGCCAGGTGATGACTGCTGTTGTAGTCCGCACTCGCCATGGTGTTCGTCGTGCAGACGGCTCCATCATCCGCTTTGATGGCAACGCTGCTGTTCTGTTGAACAACAAGCAAGAGCCGATCGGCACCCGTATCTTTGGGCCAGTGACCCGTGAACTTCGCAACGAGAAGTTCATGAAGATCGTCTCGCTCGCCCCAGAAGTGCTGTAAGGAGATCCGACATGCAAAAGATTCGTCGTGACGACGAGATCATCGTGATCGCCGGCAAAGACAAAGGTAAGCGCGGTAAGGTGCTTAAGGTTCTGGCTGACGACCGTCTGGTCGTCGGTGGCCTGAACCTGGTCAAGCGTCATACCAAGCCTAACCCGATGTCGGGCGTACAGGGCGGTATCGTCGAGAAAGAAGCGCCACTGCACGCTTCCAACGTCGCCATTTTCAACAGCGAAACCAACAAGGCTGACCGCGTTGGTTTCAAAGTAGAAGACGGCAAAAAAATTCGTGTCTTCAAGTCGACCCAAAAAGCGGTTGATGCTTGAACACTGCTAGGTAGAAGACCATGGCACGACTAAAAGAGATTTACCGGAAGGAAATCGCTCCGAAACTTAAGGAAGAACTTAAGCTTTCGAACGTGATGGAAGTTCCGCGCGTTACCAAAATCACCCTGAACATGGGTCTGGGCGAAGCAATCGGCGACAAAAAAGTCATCGAGCATGCTGTTGCTGACCTGGAAAAGATCACCGGCCAGAAAGTCGTTGTGACCTACGCTCGTAAATCCATCGCGGGCTTCAAAGTCCGCGAAGGATGGCCGATCGGCGTCAAAGTGACCCTGCGCCGTGAGCGTATGTACGAGTTCCTGGATCGTCTGCTGTCGATCTCCCTGCCTCGGGTTCGCGACTTCCGCGGCCTGAATGCCAAGTCCTTCGACGGTCGTGGCAACTACAGCATGGGCGTTAAAGAGCAGATCATTTTCCCGGAAATCGATTACGACAAGATCGATGCTCTCCGCGGTCTGGACATTACCCTGACCACCACTGCTAAGAACGATGATGAAGGCCGCGCTCTGCTGCGTGCTTTCAAATTCCCGTTCCGCAACTGATTGGAGTAGGAAAATGGCCAAGAAGAGCATGAAGAACCGTGAGCTGAAGCGTCAGCTCACCGTTGCCAAGTACGCCACCAAGCGTGCAGCGCTGAAAGCTATCATCGTGGATCTGAACGCAAGTCCAGAAGCTCGTTGGGAAGCTACCGTAGCTCTGCAGAAGCAGCCACGTGATGCAAGCGCTTCGCGCATGCGTAACCGCTGCCGCCTGACTGGTCGTCCGCACGGCGTTTACCGCAAGTTCGGCCTGGGCCGTAACAAGCTGCGTGAAGCTGCAATGCGTGGTGACGTACCAGGTCTGGTTAAAGCCAGCTGGTAATAGCTATCAAAGTCTCGGTGTTCGGGCTCGCAAGATCCCGATCGCCGGTGGCCTTGAACGTGAATCAAGCCCCTTTTGGGGCTTGATTCATTTCTGGGGTGTGTCTAGAATGACCGGCTCGCCTGAGCCCGTGTTTTTTGCCCGGAATTTCTCGGCGACAGTTGTAGCCGCAAGGCTAATTCTTTTTGTATCAGGAGCATCTAGCCCATGAGTATGCAGGACCCGTTAGCGGACATGCTAACTCGAATCCGTAATGCCCAGATGGCTGAAAAGTCCGTCGTAAGCATGCCGTCTTCCACGCTGAAGGTGGCTGTAGCAAAAGTCCTGAAGGACGAAGGTTACATCGCGGGTTATCAGATCAGCAGCGAAATCAAACCTCTGCTGTCCATCGAGCTGAAGTACTTCGAAGGCCGTCCGGTCATCGAAGAAGTGAAGCGCGTTAGCCGTCCAGGCCTGCGTCAGTACAAGTCCGTTGAAGAACTGCCGAAAGTACGTGGCGGTCTTGGCGTGTCTATCGTCTCCACCAACAAAGGTGTGATGACTGATCGTGCTGCGCGCGCTGCCGGTGTCGGCGGCGAAGTTCTTTGCACTGTGTTCTAAGGGGGGATAAGCATGTCTCGCGTCGCTAAGAACCCCGTTAAGCTGCCAGCTGGTGTCGAAGTCAAATTCGCCGGCCAACAGCTTTCGGTGAAGGGTGCCAAGGGCACTCTCGAACTGAACGTACACTCGTCCGTTGAAATTGTTCAGGAAGCTGGTGAGCTGCGTTTCGCTGCTCGCAACGGCGACCAACAAACTCGCGCAATGGCCGGTACCACTCGTGCTCTGGTAAACAACATGGTCCAAGGCGTAAGCCAAGGCTTCGAGCGCAAGCTCCAGCTGGTCGGTGTTGGTTACAAGGCACAGGCAAAAGGCACAGTGCTGAACCTGGCCCTCGGCTTCTCGCATCCAGTGGATTACGAACTGCCGGAAGGCATCACCGCTGAGACTCCTAGCCAGACCGATATCCTGATCAAGGGCATCGATAAGCAGCTGGTAGGTCAAGTGGCCGCTGAGATCCGCGACTTCCGTCCACCAGAGCCTTACAAAGGCAAAGGTGTGCGCTACGCGGACGAAGTCGTCCGTCGTAAAGAAGCCAAGAAGAAGTAGGGCATAGCAAATGACCGACAAAAAAGTTACTCGACTGCGTCGCGCTCGCAAAGCACGCCTGAAAATGCACGAACTCGAAGTCGTGCGTCTCTGCGTGTTCCGCTCTTCGCAGCACATCTACGCCCAGGTCATTTCGGCCGACGGCAACAAAGTCCTGGCAAGTGCCTCGACTTTGGATAAAGAACTGCGTGATGGCGCCACTGGCAACATCGACGCGGCCACTAAGGTTGGCCAGCTGGTCGCTACGCGTGCGAAAGCCGCTGGCGTCTCGCAGGTGGCTTTCGACCGCTCTGGCTTCAAGTACCACGGCCGCGTCAAGGCGCTGGCTGATGCTGCTCGTGAAGCTGGGCTGGAGTTCTAAGTTATGTCAAATAACGACCAAAAGCGCGACGAAGGCTACATCGAGAAGCTGGTTCAAGTTAACCGCGTAGCCAAAACCGTAAAAGGCGGCCGTATCTTCACTTTCACCGCGTTGACCGTGGTTGGTGATGGTAAGGGCCGTGTTGGCTTCGGCCGTGGCAAGTCGCGTGAAGTGCCTGCTGCGATCCAGAAGGCAATGGAAGCTGCTCGCCGCAACATGATCCAAGTTGACCTGAACGGCACCACTCTGCAGTACGCAATGAAGTCCGCTCACGGCGCTTCCAAGGTGTACATGCAGCCTGCTTCTGAAGGTACCGGTATCATCGCTGGCGGCGCTATGCGTGCTGTCCTCGAGGTAGCTGGCGTTCAGAACGTTCTGGCCAAGTGCTACGGCTCGACTAACCCAGTAAACGTGGTTCACGCCACTTTCAAGGGTTTGAAAGCAATGCAGTCCCCTGAATCCATTGCCGCCAAGCGTGGCAAAAGCGTCCAGGAGATCATCTGATCATGGCTACCGTAAAAGTAACGCTGATCAAAAGCATGACCGGCCGTATCCCTAACCACAAACTGTGCGTTAAGGGTCTGGGTCTGCGTCGCATCGGTCACACTGTAGAAGTCCAGGATACTCCCGAGAATCGCGGGATGATCAACAAGGCTTACTACATGCTGCGTGTCGAGGGTTAATCGATGAAACTCAATGATCTGAGTCCAGCGCCGGGTTCCCGTCGCGAAAAGCATCGTCCGGGCCGTGGTATCGGTAGTGGTTTGGGTAAGACTGGTGGCCGTGGCCACAAAGGTCAGACTTCCCGCTCCGGTGGCACCATTGCTCCAGGCTTTGAAGGCGGTCAACAGCCGCTGCATCGTCGCCTGCCGAAGTTCGGTTTCGTTTCCCTGAAGGCCATGGATCGCGCAGAAGTGCGTTTGTCCGAGCTGGCTAAAGTGGAAGGCGACATCGTCACCGTGCAGTCCCTGAAAGATGCCAACGTGATTAACCAAAACGTTCAGCGTGTGAAAATCATGCTGTCCGGCGAAGTTACTCGCGCTGTGACCATCAAGGGTATCGCAGCCACCAAAGGTGCGCGTGCGGCTATCGAAGCAGCTGGCGGCAAGTTCGAGGAATAAATGGCTAAGCAAGGTGCTCTCTCTGCGCTCGGCAAAGGCGGTATGTCTGAACTTTGGGCTCGTCTGCGTTTTCTGTTCTTGGCGATTATCGTCTACCGAATAGGCGCACACATCCCGGTTCCAGGTATCAACCCTGACCGACTCGCGGACCTGTTTCGACAGAATGAGGGGACCATTCTTAGCTTGTTCAACATGTTTTCCGGCGGCGCGCTGGAACGGATGAGCATCTTTGCACTGGGGATCATGCCGTATATCTCGGCATCGATCATCATGCAGCTGATGACAGCCGTCAGCCCGCAGTTGGAGCAGTTGAAGAAGGAAGGTGAAGCTGGCCGTCGCAA
Source organism: Pseudomonas sp. GW823-FHT03E05 (assembly GCF_058796855.1). Classification (NCBI taxonomy): domain Bacteria; kingdom Pseudomonadati; phylum Pseudomonadota; class Gammaproteobacteria; order Pseudomonadales; family Pseudomonadaceae; genus Pseudomonas; species Pseudomonas sp. GW823-FHT03E05. Next base: position 311,515 of record NZ_JBXAJB010000006.1, on the reverse strand, counting down.
GATCAGCCAGTACACCCGCTACGGCACTGTCATCCTGGCCCTGGTTCAAGCTATCGGCATGTCCGTTGGCTTGGCGGGTCAGGGTGTTGCGTTCACTGGTGACTTTGGCTTCCATTTCGTCGCGGTATCCACTTTTGTGGCTGGTGCGATGTTCATGATGTGGCTGGGTGAGCAGATTACTGAGCGTGGTGTTGGCAACGGTATCTCGATGTTGATTTTCGCAGGTATCGTCGCCGGTCTTCCGAGAGCGATCGGGCAGTCTTTCGAGTCTGCACGTCAGGGTGATATCAACATTTTTGCCTTGGTTGCGATCGGTTTGCTGGCAGTAGCGATTATCGGTTTTGTGGTGTTCATTGAGCGTGGTCAGCGTCGTATTGCTGTTCATTACGCCAAGCGTCAGCAGGGCCGCAAGGTATTTGCTGCGCAGACCAGCCACTTGCCGCTGAAAGTGAATATGGCCGGTGTTATTCCTGCTATCTTCGCGAGCAGCATTTTGCTGTTTCCGGCTTCGTTGGGTGCCTGGTTCGGTCAGTCTGAAGGTATGGGCTGGTTGCAGGACATCTCGCAGTCGATCGCTCCTGGTCAGCCGTTGAATATTCTGCTGTTTAGTGCAGGGATTATTTTCTTCTGCTTCTTCTATACGGCGTTGATGTTCAATCCGAAAGACGTAGCGGAAAACCTGAAGAAGTCCGGTGCCTTTATTCCGGGCATCCGTCCAGGTGAGCAGTCGGCGCGCTACATTGATGGCGTTCTGACTCGTTTGACCATGTTCGGTGCTCTATATATGACGGCCGTCTGCCTGTTGCCCCAGTTCCTGGTGGTTGCTGCAAACGTTCCGTTCTACCTTGGCGGGACCTCGTTGCTGATCGTGGTCGTGGTTGTTATGGACTTTATGTCGCAAGTACAATCGCACCTCGTTTCCCACCAGTACGAATCCCTGATGAAGAAAGCCAACCTGAAGGGTTACGGCAGCGGCATGCTGCGCTAATCCATAAGGTTCGAGGAGTTGGTGATGAAAGTTCGTGCATCGGTGAAAAAGCTGTGCCGTAACTGCAAGATTATTCGCCGCGAAGGTGTTGTTCGAGTAATTTGCAGCGCGGAACCGCGTCACAAACAGCGCCAAGGCTGAGTGTGATTGTGCTTCAAGCCCGGCAGCTAGTGCGCTGCCGGGTTGATTATTTGTTATTACAGCGATATTATCTCGCGCCCTATTTCTTGGCTTCCGGGGCGTAGGTAGCTGTCAATTGGAGTCCCACTGAATGGCCCGTATTGCAGGCGTTAACATTCCAGATAACAAGCATACTGTTATCTCGCTGACCTACATCTATGGTGTTGGTCGCACTACTGCGCAGAAAATCTGCGCGGTGACTGGGGTCAACCCAGCTGCGAAGATCAAGGATCTGAGCGACGAGCAAATTGAACAGCTGCGTGGCGAAGTGGCGAAGTTCACCACTGAAGGTGACCTGCGTCGCGAAATCAACATGAAAATCAAACGCTTGATGGATCTGGGCTGCTACCGCGGTCTGCGCCATCGTCGTGGTCTTCCAGTGCGCGGTCAGCGTACCAAGACCAACGCGCGTACTCGCAAAGGTCCGCGTAAGCCGATCCGCAAGTAATCGCACCAGCGAATCGACAGGAATTTAGTCATGGCAAAACCTGCTGCTCGTCCTCGTAAAAAGATTAAAAAGACAGTGGTTGATGGCATCGCCCACATCCACGCGTCTTTCAACAACACCATCGTGACCATCACCGACCGTCAAGGTAATGCTCTTTCCTGGGCAACCTCCGGTGGTTCGGGTTTCCGCGGTTCTCGCAAGTCCACCCCGTTCGCTGCTCAAGTAGCTGCTGAGCGTGCTGGTCAAGCTGCGCTGGAATATGGCCTGAAAAACCTCGACGTCAACGTCAAGGGTCCAGGTCCAGGTCGTGAATCCGCAGTCCGCGCTTTGAACGGCTGTGGCTACAAGATCGCCAGCATCACCGACGTGACGCCAATCCCGCACAACGGGTGCCGTCCGCCGAAGAAGCGCCGCGTGTAATCCAGGAGATTGTAAAGAATGGCTCGTTACATTGGTCCAAAATGCAAACTGGCTCGTCGCGAAGGCACCGATCTCTTCCTGAAGAGCGGCGTGCGCGCTATCGAATCCAAGTGCAACATCGAAGCAGCTCCTGGCATCCACGGCCAGCGTCGCGGTCGTCAATCCGACTACGGCACCCAGCTGCGTGAAAAGCAAAAAGTTCGTCGTATCTACGGCGTACTCGAGCGTCAATTCAGCGGCTACTACAAACAAGCAGCTGGCAAGAAGGGCGCAACCGGCGAAAACCTGTTGCAACTGCTCGAATGCCGTCTGGACAACGTTGTGTACCGCATGGGCTTCGGTTCTACTCGTGCCGAATCCCGTCAGCTGGTATCGCACAAGTCGATCAGCGTAAACGGTCAGACCGTTAACGTTCCGTCCTACCAGGTTCGTGCTGGTGACGTGGTCGCTGTTCGCGAGAAAGCAAAAAATCAACTTCGCATTGTCCAAGCTCTCGATCTGTGTGCTCAACGTGGCCGCGTAGAATGGGTAGAAGTAGACACTGAGAAGAAGTCGGGCGTTTTCAAGAACGTTCCAGCTCGCAGTGATCTGTCCGCCGACATCAACGAAAGCCTGATTGTCGAGCTCTACTCCAAGTAAGGGCTAGAAAATAGGTGCATCCATGCAGATTTCGGTAAATGAGTTCCTGACACCCCGCCACATTGATGTGCAGGTTGTCAGTCCAACCCGCGCCAAGATCACCCTCGAGCCTCTCGAGCGTGGTTTTGGCCACACCCTGGGCAACGCGCTGCGCCGCATCCTGTTGTCCTCAATGCCCGGCTGTGCAGTAGTCGAGGCCGAGATTGACGGTGTGCTCCACGAGTACAGCGCCATCGAAGGTGTACAGGAAGACGTAATTGAAATCCTGTTGAACCTTAAAGGTCTGGCTATCAAGCTGCACGGCCGTGACGAAGTTACGCTGACCTTGTCGAAGAAGGGTTCGGGGGTGGTTACCGCTGCCGATATTCAGCTGGATCATGATGTCGAGATCGTTAATCCCGATCACGTAATCGCTAACCTGGCGTCTAACGGCGCACTGAACATGAAGCTCGTAGTAGCTCGTGGTCGTGGTTATGAACCGGCCGACTCGCGTCAGAGCGATGAAGACGAAAGCCGCAGCATTGGTCGCTTGCAGCTCGACTCTTCGTTCAGCCCGGTTCGCCGTATCGCATACGTGGTGGAAAACGCCCGTGTCGAGCAGCGTACTAACCTGGACAAGCTGGTTATTGATCTGGAAACCAACGGTACTCTGGATCCTGAAGAGGCTATCCGTCGTGCTGCAACCATCCTGCAACAGCAGTTGGCTGCGTTCGTCGACCTCAAGGGTGACAGTGAGCCAGTGGTAGTCGAGCAGGAAGACGAGATCGATCCGATCCTGCTTCGCCCGGTTGACGATCTGGAACTGACTGTACGTTCGGCTAACTGCCTTAAGGCGGAAAACATTTACTACATCGGCGACCTGATTCAGCGTACCGAAGTAGAACTGTTGAAGACTCCGAACCTGGGCAAGAAATCCTTGACTGAAATCAAGGACGTTCTGGCCTCCCGCGGTCTGTCCCTCGGCATGCGCCTCGACAACTGGCCGCCTGCAAGTCTTAAGAAGGACGACAAGGCGACTGCCTGATCGTCGTAATCACCGAACGTTGTGTTTGGTAAGGAATGAACCATGCGTCATCGTAAAAGTGGGCGTCACCTGAGCCGCACCAGCTCGCACCGCAAGGCCATGTTCCAGAACATGGCGGTGTCGCTGTTCGAGCACGAGCTGATCAAAACTACACTGCCGAAAGCTAAAGAACTGCGCCGCGTTGCCGAGCCGCTGATCACTTTGGCCAAGACAGACAGCCTGGCTAACCGCCGTCTGGCTTTCGATCGTACTCGTTCGAAAGCTATCGTTGGTAAGCTCTTCAACGACCTGGGCAAGCGCTACGCTACCCGTGAGGGTGGCTACCTGCGCATCCTCAAGTGCGGTTTCCGCGCTGGCGACAACGCTCCTATGGCGTACGTTGAACTGGTTGATCGTGCTGTCGGCGGTGAAGCTGTATCCGCTGAGTAAGACGTCAGTCTGAAACAAGGAACCGGGCCTAGCGCCCGGTTTTTTGTGTCTGCCTATATTGGATATTTCTATCGTTAGCTAATGTGTAATGCATTGGATGTTGTAACACTGGTGGTCAATACTCTTTGTCAGCCGATTAGCCGGCAGTTTCACAGACTGACAGAGGAAGATTGAGCATGAGCCAGACCAAAACTCTTACTACCGCAAGTGGCGCTCCTGTCGCAGATAACCAGAACTCTCGTTCCGCCGGCCCCCGGGGCCCTCTGCTTCTCGACGATTTTCACCTGATCGAAAAGCTCGCCCATTTCAACCGCGAGAATATTCCCGAGCGTCGCGTGCACGCCAAGGGTTCAGGCGCCTATGGCACTTTCACCGTTTCTCGTGATATCACCGAGTACACCAGCGCCAAGCTGTTTCAGGCGGTAGGCAAGAAGACTCCGACCTTCCTGCGTTTTTCCACGGTAGGCGGCGAGCGTGGTTCGGCAGACACCGAGCGTGACCCACGCGGCTTTGCCCTCAAGTTCTACACCGAAGAAGGCAACTGGGACATCGTAGGCAACAACACCCCGGTGTTCTTCATTCGCGACCCGCTGAAGTTTCCCGACTTTATCCACACCCAGAAGCGCTTGCCCCAGAGCAATCTGAAAAGTGCCCAGATGATGTGGGATTTCTGGTCCCATTCGCCAGAGGCGCTGCACCAGGTAACCATTCTGTTTTCCGATCGGGGTATTCCGGACGGCTACCGCCACATGCATGGCTTTGGCAGCCACACCTACAGCCTGATCAACGCCAAGGGTGAGCGGCACTGGGTCAAGTGGCACTACAAGACCAAGCAGGGCATCAAGAACCTGGCGCCGGCTGACGCAGCGCGCCTGGCCGGTACCGATCCTGATTACGCCCAGCGCGACCTGTTCAATGCGATCGAGCGCGGTGAGTTTCCGAAATGGAGCGTGTGCATCCAGGTCATGACCGAAGCTCAAGCCGCCGCGCATTACGAGAACCCCTTCGATGTGACCAAGACCTGGTCGCAGAAAGAGTTCCCGTTGATCGAAGTGGGTGAGCTGGAACTGAATCGCAACCCGTTGAATTACTTTGCAGAGGTCGAGCAGGCTGCATTCGGCCCTAGCAACATGGTACCTGGGGTAGGTCTTTCGCCGGACCGCATGCTGCAAGGCCGGGTATTCGCATACGCCGACGCGCATCGCTACCGTGTGGGTACCAACCACCAACAGTTGCCGGTGAACGCTCCATTGAGCCCGGTGAACAGCTACCAGCGCGACGGCTCCATGGCTTTCGGTACCAATGGGGGGGCGGCGCCTAACTACGAGCCCAACAGCTACGGCGATGCGCCGAAGCAAGCTCCACGTTATGCCGAGCCGGCCCTGGCACTCAGCGGTGCTGCGGACCGCTACGATCATCGTGAAGACACCGACTACTACAGCCACGCTGGTGCTTTGTTCCGCCTGATGAACGATGAGCAGAAGGCGTTGCTGATCAACAACATCGCCGGCGCCATGGCTGGAGTGACGGCTGATGTGGTTGATCGGCAGTTGCAGCATTTCTACAAGGCCGACCCGGCTTACGGCGAAGGCATCGCCAAAGCTTTGGGCGTATCGCTCAAGTAAGTCTAAATAAGAAGCAGAACCGCCCTCATTCGGGCGGTTTTTGCGTTATTTCTACTGGTTTTCTCAGATATTCTTCACTTTTTCAGCTGTTTCTAAGTGACCTGCAAGTCAGCTTGGTTCAAACTATCCACTTTCAAGCAGGGAGATGTAGGGCGATGCAAGGTCACCCGGACGTAATCGATTACCTCAACACGTTGCTGACGGGTGAACTGGCAGCACGCGACCAATATTTCATCCACTCGCGGATGTACGAAGACTGGGGCTTTACCAAGCTCTATGAGCGTATCAACCATGAAATGGAAGAAGAGGCGCAACACGCCGACGCCCTGATGCGCCGCATCCTGATGCTCGAAGGCACTCCGCGCATGCGCCCTGACGATCTCGACACCGGAACCACGGTGCCCGAGATGCTGGCCAGCGACCTGCGCCTGGAATACAAGGTGCGCGCCGCGTTGTGCAAAGGCATCGAGCTGTGCGAGTTGCACAAGGACTATGTCAGCCGCGACATCTTGCGGATCCAGCTGGCGGATACCGAGGAAGATCACACCTACTGGCTGGAGAAGCAGTTGGGCCTGATCAAGTCCATCGGCCTGGAGAACTACCTGCAATCGCAGTTCTGATTGCGTTAGGTGTTGCTGCCTGTTCGCGAGTAAAGCTCGCTTCTGCGGGAGGGGCAGCAACCCCTAGAGACAAAAAAGCCCCTGGCACCGTCAAGTGCCAGGGGCTTTTTCATGGGCCTCAGGCGCGGTCGCGGGTCAGCAACGGCTTGAGGTAGTGCCCGGTATGGGACTGCGGCATCTCCGCAACCTGCTCCGGGGTGCCCACGGCAATGATCTGGCCGCCCTTGGAGCCGCCTTCCGGCCCCAGGTCCACCAGCCAGTCGGCGGTCTTGATCACATCCAGGTTGTGTTCGATCACCACCACGGTGTTGCCGTGATCGCGCAGGCGGTGCAGTACGTCCAGCAACTGCTGGATATCCGCAAAGTGCAGGCCCGTGGTCGGCTCATCAAGGATATACAGAGTCTTGCCGGTGTCGCGCTTGGACAGCTCGCGAGACAACTTGACCCGCTGCGCTTCGCCACCGGACAGGGTCGTCGCCGACTGCCCCAACTTGATGTAGGACAGGCCCACATCCATCAGGGTCTGCAGCTTGCGCGCCAGGGCAGGCACCGGGTCGAAGAACTCCCTGGCTTCCTCTATGGTCATTTCCAGCACCTCGTGGATGCTCTTGCCCTTGTACTTGATTTCCAGGGTTTCGCGGTTGTAGCGCTTGCTCTTGCACACGTCGCAGGGCACGTAGATGTCCGGCAGGAAGTGCATTTCCACCTTGATCAGGCCATCGCCCTGGCAAGCCTCGCAGCGCCCACCCTTGACGTTGAAGGAGAAGCGACCGGGCCCGTAGCCCCGGGAGCGCGACTCGGGTACCCCGGCGAACAGCTCGCGGATCGGGGTGAACAGCCCGGTGTAGGTCGCCGGGTTGGAGCGCGGAGTCCGGCCGATCGGGCTCTGGTCGATATCCACTACCTTGTCCAGGTGCTGCAGGCCGTTGATGCTGTCGTGTGGCGCGGCTTCCAGGGTGGTGGCGCCATTCAGTGCGGTGGCGCTCAAGGGGAACAGGGTGTTGTTGATCAGGGTCGACTTGCCCGAGCCCGATACCCCAGTGACGCAGGTCAGCAGGCCAATGGGGATCTCCAGGTCGACATTGCGCAGGTTGTTGCCGCGAGCGCCCTTGAGGGTCAGGGAGAGCTTCTTGTTGCGCGGCGTGCGCTTGGCCGGCACCACGATCTTCACCCGGCCCGAGAGGTATTTGCCGGTCAGGGAGTCCGGATGGGCCATGACCTCTGCGGCGGTGCCTTCGGCAACGATTCGCCCGCCGTGCACACCGGCCCCCGGGCCGATATCGACGACATAGTCGGCCAGGCGAATGGCGTCTTCATCGTGTTCAACCACGATCACCGTGTTGCCGATGTCGCGCAGGTGTTTCAGGGTTCCCAGCAGGCGATCATTGTCCCGCTGGTGCAGTCCGATGGACGGCTCGTCGAGGATGTACATCACCCCCACCAGGCCGGCGCCGATCTGGCTGGCCAGGCGGATACGCTGGGCTTCGCCGCCGGACAGGGTGTCCGCGCTGCGGTCCAGGGTCAGGTAGTCGAGCCCGACGTTGACCAGGAACTGCAGGCGCTCGCGGATTTCCTTGAGGATCTTGTCGGCGATTTCGCCACGGCGCCCGGTGAGTTTCAGGGTGCCGAAATAATCGGTGGCGTCGCCGATGGGCAGGCTGGTGACTGCCGGCAGGGTTTTCTCGCCCACCCAGACGTGCCGCGCTTCGCGACGCAGGCGGGTGCCACGGCAATCCGGGCAGGGCTGGGTGCTGAGGAACTTGGCCAGCTCTTCACGCACGGTGGCCGACTCGGTTTCCCGGTAGCGGCGCTCCAGATTCGGCACTATCCCTTCGAACGGATGGGAGCGCTTGACGATGTCGCCCCGGTCGTTGAGGTATTTGAAGTCGACGTTCTGGGTGCCGCTGCCGTGCAGGATGACCTTCTGCTGATCCGCGGGCAGTTGGTTGAACGGTACTTCCAGGCTGAAGCCGTAATGAGAGGCCAGCGAACCGAGCATCTGGAAGTAATAGACGTTGCGCCGGTCCCAGCCGCGTATCGCCCCTTCGGCCAGGGTCAGCTCGCCATTGACCAGGCGCTTGATGTCGAAGAACTGCTTGACCCCCAGCCCGTCGCAGGTCGGGCACGCACCGGCCGGGTTGTTGAAGGAGAACAGCTTGGGTTCCAGTTCGCTGATGGCATGGCCGCAGATCGGGCAGGCGAAGCGCGCGGAGAAGATCATCTCTTCTCCCGGCTCGTCGTCCATCGGCGCCACCAGGGCAATCCCGTCCGCCAGTTTCAAGGCGGTTTCAAAGGATTCGGCCAGGCGCTGCTGCAGGTCGGCGCGGACCTTGAAGCGGTCGACCACCACATCGATGGAGTGCTTCTTCTGTTTATCCAGCTTCGGCAGCTCGTCCAGCTCGAACAGCTTGCCGTTGACCCGGGCGCGAACGAAGCCCTGGGCTCGCAACTCTTCGAAGACCGACAGATGTTCGCCCTTGCGCTCGCGGATCACCGGGGCCAGCAGCATCAGCTTGCTGCCTTCGGGCTGGGCCAGCACCAGGTCGACCATCTGGCTGACGGTCTGGGCTTCCAGCGGGATGTCGTGGTCCGGGCAGCGTGGAGTACCGACGCGGGCATAGAGCAGGCGCAGGTAGTCGTAGATCTCGGTGATGGTGCCGACGGTGGAGCGCGGGTTGTGGGAGGTGGATTTCTGTTCGATGGAAATCGCCGGCGAGAGGCCTTCGATGGTGTCGACATCGGGCTTTTCCATCATCGACAGGAACTGTCGGGCATAGGCCGAGAGCGACTCGACATAGCGGCGCTGGCCTTCGGCATACAGCGTGTCGAAAGCCAGGGACGACTTGCCGGACCCAGACAGCCCGGTGATGACGATCAACTTGTCCCGCGGCAGGGTCAGGTCGATGTTCTTCAGGTTGTGGGTGCGGGCCCCACGAATCAGAATCTTGTCCAAAAGTGGCCTCGATCGGCGGGCGTAAAGGCAGGAGTATAAAACCAAACACTGGATGGATGCACACTATCGTTCGGCGCTTTTTTGATCGCTGGCATGGGCTGCGCGGCAAAGCGTCGCCATATACCCCCTCAATCGATCCGACTGGTAGAATCGCCGCCGGTTCACATGAGGTTTATCCATGCACGATCCCCACAACGAACGCATGAGTGGCAGCGAGACCCGCGCGGCAAGCGGGCTGGCCCTGGTGTTCGCCTTCCGTATGCTTGGCATGTTCATGGTACTGCCGGTCCTGGCGACCTATGGAATGGATCTCGCAGGAGCGACCCCGACCCTGATCGGGCTGGCGATTGGTGCCTATGGCCTGACCCAGGCAGTGTTCCAGATTCCCTTCGGGATCATTTCCGACCGTATCGGTCGTCGTCCGGTTATCTACCTGGGGTTGATCGTGTTCGCCCTGGGCAGTGTGCTGGCGGCCAACGCCGATTCGATCTGGGGGGTGATCGCCGGGCGTATCCTGCAGGGCGCCGGCGCAATTTCCGCGGCGGTGATGGCACTGCTTTCCGACCTGACCCGCGAACAGCACCGGACCAAGGCCATGGCCATGATTGGCATGACCATCGGTCTGTCCTTTGCCGTGGCCATGGTGGTTGGCCCGCTGCTGACCCGCAGTTTCGGACTTTCGGGGCTGTTCCTGGCCACCGGGGCCATGGCCCTGGTGGGCATTCTGATCATCGCCTTCATGGTGCCGCGCTCAACCGGGCCGCTGCAGCACCGGGAATCCGGAGTGGCGCGCCAGGCGCTGATCCCGACCCTCAAGCACCCCGATCTGCTGCGCCTGGATCTTGGTATCTTCGTGTTGCACGCGATGCTCATGTCGAGCTTCGTGGCCTTGCCCCTGGCGCTGGTGGAAAAAGCCGGCCTGCCCAAGGAGCAGCACTGGTGGGTCTACCTCACCGCACTGCTGATTTCGTTCTTCGCCATGATCCCGTTCATCATCTACGGCGAGAAGAAACGCAAAATGAAACGAGTTCTGTTGGGTGCGGTCAGTACGCTGCTGCTCACCGAGCTATTCTTCTGGGAGTTCGGCGACAGCCTGCGGGCGCTGGTGATTGGTACCGTGGTGTTCTTCACCGCGTTCAACCTGCTGGAAGCGTCCTTGCCGTCGCTGATCAGCAAGGTTTCGCCGGCGGGTGGTAAAGGAACGGCGATGGGGGTGTATTCCACCAGCCAGTTCCTCGGTTCGGCACTGGGCGGCATCCTCGGCGGCTGGTTGTTCCAGCATGGCGGTTTGTCGGCTGTGTTCCTTGGATGCGCAGTCCTGGCTGCACTCTGGCTGGCCTTTGCTGTTACCATGCGCGAGCCCCCGTATGTGACGAGCCTGCGCTTGCCGTTATCGCCCGAAGCGATCCGCGAAGCCGGCCTGGTCGAGCGCCTGAAGGCCGTTGTTGGGGTAACAGATGCCGTAGTGGTGGCCGAAGAGGCCGCCATTTACATCAAATTGGACACCGAATTATTGGATCGCACGACCCTCGAGCAACTGGTCAATCCAGCGCCGTCGGCGAGCGAAGCCTAGGAGAACGTTATGGCCCGTGGGGTTAACAAAGTCATATTGGTCGGCACTTGCGGCCAGGATCCCGAAGTTCGCTACCTGCCTAACGGTAACGCCGTGACCAACCTGAGTCTGGCCACCAGCGAGCAGTGGACCGACAAGCAGACCGGTCAGAAGGTCGAGCGCACCGAGTGGCACCGCGTGTCGATGTTCGGCAAGGTCGCGGAGATCGCCGGTGAATACCTGCGCAAGGGTTCGCAGGTCTACATCGAGGGCAAGCTGCAGACCCGCGAGTGGGAGAAAGACGGTATCAAGCGCTACACCACCGAAATCATCGTCGACATGCAGGGCACCATGCAGCTGCTGGGTGGCCGTCCACAGGGCGACCAGCAAGGCCAGGGCGGCATGTCCAACTCGGCACCGCGTCCACAGCAGTCCCGTCCTGCTCCGCAGCCTCAGCGTGAGTCGCGTCCAGCGCCACAGCAGGCCGCTCCGCAGCCGGCTCCGGACTTCGACAGCTTCGATGACGATATTCCGTTCTGATCGCTGTTTTCAGCGTTCAGCATCGATAAAAACGGGGCCATGCAGATGGCCCCGTTTTTTTATGCCCGGGTTTAACCGGTGTGCCGCATCACTCAGCTCAAAGCGCCACTCGCCGCAGTCGGCCGCTCAGTGCGACCACCTGCTGCTCCGGCGTTGGAATCGGCCGCCCACTCAGGCCCATGCCTTCACTCACCAGCACCGCGTCTCCGACGCAGCACAGGTTGGAAGGCGTATCCAGGCCCTTGGCGAGTACTTGCACGCTGCGTTGCTGCAAATCGCAGCGCAGCAGGCGGCCGCTGAAGCGGGCGAAGCCGCCGTGCAGAACTTCGCCGGCCCAGTCCGGCGGCAACGGTTGCAGCAGCCGGTCGCACAGTTCCAGCACCAGGATCCGCTCCTGCGGGTCCAGCGCCAGCCCGGTGGGCAGTTGCAGTCCGCGAATCAGCACCTCGATCCTGCCGCTCTCGGGCCAGACCCGGATCACCTGGCCCGCCTTGTCGGCGAAGTCGATACCCATCCGCGCCGGGTCCCGGCGCAGCTCGCCGGAGAACAGGCTGATCAGCACGGCATCCGTCTGCGGCTCGTGCACCAGGGTCACCGGCACGGCTTCCTGGCCCTGATCCAGATCGGGCAGTTGCGCCAGGACTTGTTCACCGCCCTCGCTGAACTCCACCAGTTGGTTGCTATCGGGCTTGACCGCCAGCCAGCTGCGGCGCGACGGGTGATAGCACAGCGAGTTGAGGTTGCCGCGACTATGGAACAGCGGCTCGGGCGGGTTGTATTGCAGGTCCAGCAGCTTGGAGCCGGCGACGTAGTCGGTTTGGCTGGCCAGGCAGCGCCCGTCGCCGAGGGCGATGTCCGACAGGCCCATGATTTCGTCGCGCAGCATGCGCGATTGCATGTTCATCGAACGAAAACCCTGAGCCACGACCTGGGGCGGCAGGTAGGCGCCCGGCTGGCCCGGATCCGGACGCAGGCGGCTGATGCGGCCGCTGAACGGCTGGTCCGGCAGGCCCGAGCCGGCTTCCGCCAGCAGCAGGCTGCCATCGCCTTGCAGGCAAACCCCGCGAGGGTTGAGCAGGCCCTCGGCGATGACGTGATCCGGTCGCAGCACCTGCTCGAGCTGGGTGGGAATATGCAGAGCAACGGGCATGGTCTTCTCCTTGTTCAAGGCTGCCAGGGCGTGCCATTGAGATAGGCGGTCAGCAGGGAGCGTTGGCTCGGCGACATCGAACGCACCACGGACATGTACAAGGTGGTGTTCTGGTACTCGGGGGATATCCGGGCCAGGATCGCCTGTTTGTAACCCATCACCGCGTCGGGCTGATTGAGCTGGATGTAGCGCGACATGGCGGGGAAGGCCAGGTAATGAAAGCGCAGCACGTTTTGAAACGCCTGTTCCCAGGTGACGATGCTGCCTGTTGGAACGCCGAAGTCGCTCCAGGCGTACTTGCGGAAGTTGCTGAAGCTCTGGGTCAGAGGGTTGTTGTCGATGGTGTAGGTCAGTGTGGTGAAGCCAGCCTGAGTATTGGAACCGGCGACGGGAACGACGTTGAAACTCACCGAAGGTTGACCGGCCGGCACCGTTACCGAGTTCGGAAGCTCCAGGAAGTTCCAGTAGCGGTTGGCTTGATAGACGGCGGTCGCCGAGGCATCGATGCTGATCGGCGTAGCCTTCTGCACCGGCGCTCCCAGGTAACGGACTTGCAAGGTGATCTGCACGCCTGTGCTGTCGGGATCGAGGTAGGTGTTGCGCTGATCGCTGTAGACCCGATAGGGGCATTCGGGGGCCGACAGCGCCGGGTTGCGGGTGGTCCCGGGGGCACTAATGCACAAGGGCGTGCTCTGCACCAACTGTGTCTGGGTCGAGTTGAGCGGCACGTCGATGATGCCGCCGTACCGGTAGTAGTCTTGCAGCAGCGGATTGCTGGGCTCGAAGCTCGCCAGGGGCGTGGTTCCGGCCGCGATGGTGACGGTCCCGAAGTCGGCGTTGGGGCCGATGGGGCTGGTGATGTCGTCGCGTACAGCCCTGAACGTCTGCTTGGGGATCAGGTTGACCATGTCGATGCTCAGTTGCCCGTTGGCGACCTCGGCATAGGCCACGCTGTTGATGTTCAGGTCTTTGTCGGCATTGATGATTTGGCGGCCCGGCGGACAGATCTGCGGCTCATCGGTGAACGCAGTGGCCAGGGTACCGATGACCCGGCCGATGCTCGGGTTCGGGCTGAACTGGTTGGCTGCGTAGTCGGCATTCAGTTGCTCGGTGGTCAGGGTCGGACACATTTCGAACATCACGAAACGCAGCACGATCCCGGTAGCGTTGGGCGCCTCGATCAGGGCCCGGAGTCCGGCACTTTCCTTGTTGTAGCTGACGATGCTGCTCAGCGGAAAGGTCAGTTGAAAGGTGCCGCTGGCGTGGAAGGAGCCCGGCGAGTCCATGGTTGCAGGCTCCAGCACCCGGGTATTGAGGTCGAAACTGCTGCACACGGTATCCCAGCGAATCAAGAGCTGAGGCGTGTTGCCGTTGCCGATCTGCAGGCCTCCGACAAAGATCTGGGTCGTGGTGCTGGCTGTGGGGTCCAGGTCGACCATCATTGGGCCGGAGTAGGGACCTTGTCCGGTGCCGGGGGTCACGGAGCCGAGCAGGTAAACCGGCTGTCCGACCATATCCCCTTCCAGCGCAATGTTGCCCGGGGTGCCTTGGGAACTGATCAGCGCGTTGTGCAGCGTCACCACGTGTTCGCCATAGTGGTTCCAGCCGCCGGCCGTGTACCGGCTGTTGGGGCCGATTCTCGGGTCCGGGGCGTTGATCAGTTGGTACAGGTGCTCATCGCTATAGGTCTTGGCCTGGTCCGCCACGGTCGAGGTGGTCAGGTCGAACAGCTCAAGGGAGGTGGCGATGCCATTGGGCAAGGTCGGTGAGTTGTTTGGCACGCTGACGTCGGTAGAGATGCCGCCCCAGAAGTTCAGTCGGGGTCCATTCAATATGCTCATGATCTATTCCTTATCCTTGGCGACGCTGGTGACTGGGGCTTGGGCGAATCTGAACAGGAAGGAGAAGTCGCTCTTGTACTGGCTGTTGAGCGGTGCGGCCATGGAATGGCAGTTCATGCAGCTGCTGTTGGTCTGGATGTAACTTTCCATGGTGACGTTGGCCGACAGTGATGGCGTTGGTTGCCCCAAGGGGTTGCCGGGGTTATCCGGCGACTGCGGGCGTTGGGTGGTGATCAACTGGTAGTACTTGAACACGCTTTGCTGTACCTGCGGATCGCCCTGGTATTGGGTATTGATCTGCTGGGTGACGTCCGTGATCGGGGTGACCCGGTTCAGTGGGTCCGGGGTACTGAAGCTGTTACCGGGTTTTGGGGTACAGACCATTTGTCCAGCTTGTTGCTGCCACAGGCAGGGGGATTGGTTGAGGCTTTCGGCGGGCGCCTTGGCGTTGAAGTAGGAGTAGAAAATCCCCGAGACCGGTTGGTCCACCCAACGGCCCCCCAGCTGGGTCTTGGGAGGCACGTTGTCGACCTGCTCGAAGGTCGACCAGATCCACTGCGGGAACCCCTCCACCTTGCTGATGATGTGCAACCCCACCAATCCCAAAGTGGCCTCGGTGGTGCCGTTGGGCTGTCCCTGACTGTCGAACTGGGTGACCAGGGCCTTCATTGTCAGATAGCGGCTGCTGTCGTCGGCGCTGCTGAGGATGCGCCAACTGCTCTTGATCTCGCCGGCGTTGTTGGGAAAGCTGATGTTCTTCGCTGCGTTGACGACCACCGCGTTGTAGAAGTCGTTATCGACGATGTAGTTGTAGGAGACCTCGTTGGCGGCGATGTCGTAGTAGGTCGGGTTGCCGCGCTGGTCAATCAGCCAGCCGCCCACCGCCTGGTTGTCCGATTGCACCACCTGGGTGTTCTTGACCGCGGCGATGTTGATCAGGCTGAGATTTCTGCGGGGCAGTTGCGAGTTCCAGAGGCCCGGATTCTTGGCCCCGGGGAGGAAGGTCTCGCTGACGCTCTTGTAGGTCTGCCACACGGTATCGCCAGGGCTGCCCAGGGGCTTGCTGCAATCGGCCACTCCGCGCTGTCCCGCCTGGGCCGGCCAGTTCAGGTTGATGAACATCTTCCAGCTGTATTGATCGAAAGCCTGCTGCGACGCGCCCGCAGCAGGCACCGCAGCCGTGGGTGGGCAGCTGGTCTGCGGCGCCGCTGCGCTGGGTTGCAGGGCGCTGGCCTGCTGGCTGCCCAGGCCAAGCAACAACAGGGCGGTGAAACGGCTCCAAGGGTTCATGAGGCGGCTCCTGTCATGGCGAGGGGGGCGAAAGTTGGTTCCACTGCGGCCGCGCACCGTTCTTCAGCGATGGCGGTGGCGTGAAGAGCTGGCAGTCCGGCGGGTTGGCCGGGCACATCTTCGCCACCTGGTCCCAGGTCGTGGCCGGATTTGGTTTCTCGGTGCGCCAGTTGAGGTAGTTCTGGCTGACGATTGGCGCGTTGGCGACGCTCTCGTCACCGGAGAAATAGAACGATTGCGGATGCTGATAGGCCGGCTGGCCCGGGCCGTCGCTGCTGGCTTTCTTGTAGAACGCATAGCCGAACAGAATCGGGCTCGGCTGGACCGGGATCTCCAGCGCGTAGGCCTGCACGCTGCCATCCAGATGCTGGCTGCGGGCGGCGCTGTAGGGCAGGTGCTTGATGAAGTCCCGGCGCGGCGGGTGGTTCATGGGCGAGAACATGCAGCAGGCCGGCATGTCCTTTGGCCGGTCCTCGGGGTAGGTGAGGAAGTAGGCCTTGTTGCCCAGGGAAACGAAGGAGCAGGTGTAGTTGTTGTCCTTGATCGGGAAGATCGGCAGGCAGTACTTCTCGTAGTGCTCCATCATCGCCCCGGTGCCGTCCTTGTCGGCCGGCACATAGTCGTTGTCGTAGTAGCTGGTGCCCCGGGACACGGTGTAGTCGGCCGGTTTCAGGGTGCTGGGCGGGCTGCTGTAGGGCGGTGGGTTCTTCACGTAGTTGGCGGTGACCCGGTACATAATCCAGTCACTGACCCAGGTTGCCGGGTAGAGCGGATCGGCCGGCTCGCCGGGTTTGCGCTTGGCGATGCAGTTGTTGGTCTTGGCGTCGCACCCCCGGTCGTTGTGCACGCCCATGTTGAAGTAGACGTTGTCGGGGTAGGTCTCGGCCCATAGCGTTTGGCTGGCGCTCAGCAGGCTGGCGGCCAACAGCAGTTGCTTGAAGAGACTGGCGTTCATCTGACACTCCTTTGAAAGCGCCGGGCGACGGGGTCGCCCGGCATTCCATGGGCTGGCCTTTGCGGCTCAGCCGTGGGGGTAGTCGTTGAGTTTCAGCGGGATCGGTGGGTAGCCCTTGCTCACCAGGTCCTGGGCCCAGATTTCCAGCACCCTGCGCCGGCTTTGCGGCAGGTCCCGGGTGATCGGCATGGCCAGGGTGCTTTCCTCCTGGTAGTCCTTGCTGATCAGCACGATGAACTGGTTGATCGCGCCCTCGATGCGTTGCAGGGAGTTGAGCGGCATGAACTTGTTCATGATCGGGTAGAGGTAATAGAAAGGCTGGAGGATTCTGGGGAAGATGAACTCCTTCCAGATCCGCACGCTGGCGTCGTCCTGGGTGCACACCCGGTTCCAGCAGTCGATGAAGTCCTTGAGCATCTCCGGCTCCTGGGGCAGGACCCGCAGGGGCGCAAGGAAGTCGGTGTAGGCGTCGGTGTAGTTGAAGCTGAAGGGCACCGTCGGTTGCTGCTGGCCGTCCTGGATGAAGAAGCGCAAGGTCGGGAAGCCGGCCGCCACGGCCTTGACCGATACCTGGGCGATGCCATTGGCGTCGGTCAGGATCTGCGCCAGGCTGTACTGCACGGTGGCGTTCAGCGGGTCGGCCAGGGTGCCGCTGCGTGCCTGCCCATTGGTGAACTGCAGGCGGGGGCTCAGGGCCGCGGCCGAGGGCGTGGTCAGGAAGCTCTGGTAGAGCATGGGCTCGGATGGCTCGCTGTCCTCGACGTTCAGCACCGCGCTGAGCCGGCGGCCGCTGCCCACGTGCAACAGGCTTTCAGCGGTCTGGGTGCCGACGAACTGCGGTCGGTTCGACGTGTTGCTCCCGGGGTCCTTCGGGTAGTTGTTGAACAGGGTGAAGTTGGCCGCGTTACTGAAGGCCAGGTAATAGTCGCTGGTGGTCAGCATGTAGGCGTTGTTGTACTCCGCCACCCACAGCGCGGTGCCCGCGGGCGCGGGCAGGCCGTCGTACTGCACCATGATGCTCAGGACCCGAGTGTCGCCCACATCGATGAAGCAGCCGCTGTCGAGGACCTCGGCGGTCCACATATTCTGGGCGGCGGCGACCAGTTCCTGGCTGCCCTGCAACTGCAGCTCCAGGGCGCCCTGTTGCAACGCGGCCTGGTCGGCGGGGCTGATGGGCAGGTCCAGCAGGCCGGCGCGCTTGTCGAAGGCGGTCTGGCGATACTGTTCGAAGCCAAAACTGGCGACTTTGTGGAAAGCGCCGCCAGTGGGCCGTACCCCGATGTCGTAATCACCGGCCAGGTATTTCCCGGGCACCGGAATTCCCTGGCTCAGGTCAGTGTTGGTGGGCGGCAGTGCGGCGCTGTCTCCGGCGGGATAGAACGGAAAGGTATTGCCCAGGTCCAGGGACAGGGTGTTGTCGTGCACTTGGGCGCTGATCACCCCCAGGGTCATGGCCGCAGGCTTGGTGTCTCTGGGAACCGCCTTGCACACCGGTACCGGGGCCTTGGGTTCCAGGCGCCGGCCAGCCGGAGCGGTGGGGTATTCATTGTCGAACCACAGGCCCAGAGTACCGGCGGTGCGGCTGTAGGCCGGGTTGAAGAAGATGTCGGCGACGTTATCCAGGCCCTTCTGGTACATCGCCTGCAGCGCGGCCATGGCTTCGGGCGTCTTGGAGTGGCTGTCCACCACCGGGAAGTCGTTGAAGATGCCGTTCTTGTCGTAGAAGGTCAGGTAGGTGGTGAACCGGAACATCAGGCCCTTGGCGTTCTGGTTGATCATCTCCTGTTGCAGGGTCTTCAGCAGTTGCGAGTCGCCGACGATCCACTGCAGCTGGTCTTTCGGGAAGCAGGTCTGCCAGGTGGTAGTCACGTAGCTCAAGCCGCCGAAGGCCCCCCAGTTGAAGTTGAGGAAGCGGTCGAGCATGCGGTACCGGCGCTTCAAGGTCAGGCCGCAGGTGGCGTCCCCCAGTACCAGTTTGTCGAAGTACAGGGCGGTGAAGGTGTTCTGCCAGGGGCTGATATCGACGAAGCGCGCGGCTGTCGGCGCGGCGCTGCCGAACGGGTTGCCCTGCAACTGGTAACACTTGTTCACCAGCGGGTCGTTGTCGATGTAGGTGTTGGCCTGGAACTCGCCACCGACGATCACCGAGCGGGTCTGCTCGTAGTCGACCAAGCCGCAGGCGTTGTCGCCGAACAGGTCCCATTCGGCGGGAATCATCGGGTAGCCACTGGGCGAGCCATTGGTGGGCACCTGCAGCACGTAGTCCGGCACGTTCTCGTAGGCCAGCGGGGCGATGGTCCAGGGCATCAGCTGTTGCGGGGCGTTCTGGTCGTTGATCCCGTAGTAGGACAGGAACGGCCAGTTCATGCGCATCTTCACCGCGTCATATAGCGGGAAAACGTCGTTGTTGTTGGCCGTCGGTGGGTTCCAGAACATGTGGCCATTGAAGTAGATCCGGGGAAAGTTCAAGACGCTCATGAGCTGCTCCTTAGCGCTGCCACTGGGCGCGTTTGAGCGACCAGACGTAGTCCAGTTTCTGGTAGCCGACGAAGTCGGAGTCCGGTAGTACGGTGGTGGGGTAGACGATCCCGCCATCCTCTTTCAAGGCGAAGTTGAAGTAGGTGTTGTTGCTCGAATAGGCCGCGGTGTTGTGGCAGGCCAGGCACGAGGAGTGGCTCTGGAAGGCTGATTCCAGCTGGGAGTTGGCCAGCAGCTTGGGCTCGGCCTGGGCCTGGTCGTACTGCACGCCGATCAACTCGTACTGGGCCAGCGTGGGGTTCTGCTGCTGGAACGTGGCATTCACCGGCTGGGCCGCGTCAGTGGGCCCGGTGATGTTGGTCATGGGCTTGGCCGGCGTGCCGTTGGTCACGGTGTACTTGCTGTTGTTGCGGTTCTCGAAGGTGGTCCAGACCCAGTCGTGGGTCAGCTTGTTGATGACGTGCATGCCGCTGAGGCCGGCGTAGCCGGTGTGGTATTGGCCCTGCTTGTCGACGTAGTAGGCCTGGGCGATGAAGTAGCCATCCTTTGCCAGTTGCGCCTGGAAGGTGCTATCGCTGCCGATCCACAACCAGGAGGTCTTCAGCTCCCAGGCCGTGGCGGGAAAGTTCAGGCTGCTGGTCAGGGCGGCAATGCCGTTCCGGTTGTAGATCTTCTGCTGGACGATGTAGTTGAAGGTGTCCTGGCCCATCAACATGTGAAAACGCACCGACTGGCCCCGTTGCGCTTCCGGCACCTGGTTGCCCATTTCCAGGGCCAGGCCATCGACCTGCTGGGTGCCGTTGTCGGTGCTGCCGTCGGTGTCGTTGCCCAGGTTGAGGAACAGCCCGCTGGTGTTCATGCCCGGGATCTTCTGCGCCTGGGTCTGCACCTGGCTCGGCAGGTTGGCCTGGGTGCTGTAGGGCTGGGGAGCCTGCCCCTTGCTCAGGTAGACCTCATCGGATGGTTTGAACGTCTCCCAGAGCCGCTCCGGGCTACCGGAGCCGGCCGGCTGGTTGAGGCACACGAACCAGTTCCATGCCATGGTTTCCGGGCTCTGCTTGAAGGTGCTCAGGGTGCCGGCCTGGTCACCATTGAACGTCAGGAAGTTGCTGCAATTGAAGGCGGGCGTGGTCTGTGCGTGAGCGAGGCCGCTCAACACACCGAGCACGACTATAGGGATGGTTCGCCGCATGGAATCTCCTTGGCCTGAGCCGTATCGTCATAGGGGCGCCCTAGGAAATGCTCTAGGAGCAGGTGCTTTACCGCGGTGGCCGGCAGGTGCGCCGGCAGGGGTAAATCGCAATCGGTGATGAGCAGGGGCCCTGCCTCGGCACTGCTGGGCAAGCGTCCGTGGCTGCCGCGAATCAGTGAGGTGTCCAGGGGAATCAGGTCCATGTAGTAGCGAAAGCCGAGCTTCTTCTGCAGCAGCCGGCGAGCGACCCGCAGCTTGGGAAAGCGGATCGCCGGGTCGATGAACAGCTCCAGTGGGTCGTAGCCCGGCTTGCGGTGGATATCCACAGTGCGGGCGAAATCCGGGGCCAGGCGGTCGTCGAACCAGTAGTAGTAATCGAACCAGAAGCCCGGGGCGGCCACCGCCACCAGCTCGCCGCTGCGTGGGTGATCGAGCTGGCAGGCCCGCTGCTCGCTCCTGTCCAGCACCTGCTCGATACCGGGCTGGCGCAGCAGCAGGGCCTTGACCCGGGCAATGTCCTCGGGCTGGCGCACATAGACGTGGGCGATCTGGTGGTCGACCACGGCGAAGGCCGCGCTGGCGCCGGGGTCCAGCAGCTCCCAGCTCAGTGAACGACGTATCTGCAGCAGACCTTGCTCGCGCAGCACGCGGTTGATCGAGATGGACTGCTGCACCGCCTCGATGCCGTATTCGGAGACCAGCATCACGGCCGCGCCTTGCTGCTGGGCAAAATCCAGCAGGCGCCCGACTTCATGGTCGATGGCCCGCACTTCGTCGCTGATGGACGGATGCTCCGGCCCCAGGCGTTGCAGGCTGTAGTCCAGGTGCGGCAGGTAGATCAGTTGCAGGTCGGGGCGGCTGATCTGGAACTCGGCGATGGCGCAGTCGACGATCCAGCGGCTGGAGGCAATCCCCGCGGCCGGGCCCCAGAAGCTCGGAAAGGGGAACTCGCCGATCTGCTGTTCGATGCGTTCGTGCAGCCCCGGAGGCGACGAATAGAGGCCGAACATCTTGCGCCCGTCGGCCGGGTAGTGGGGGCGCGGGGTGATGGCTGCCTCCACCTGGGCATACATGTTGAACCACCAGAACAGCTGGCTGCAGCGCAGGCCGGGGATCTCCCGTTGCAGCGCCTGCCAGACCTTTTCACCCTGGATCAGCGCGTTGGGCTGCAGCCAGAAACGCACCTCGGCCTGATCGCGGAAATACCAGCCGTTGCCGACGATGCCGTGTTCCGAAGGCGGCAGCCCGGTGAGGATCGAGGCCTGCACGGTGGAGGTCACGGCGGGGAACACCGGGCGCAGCCGGGCCATTCGCGCCCGTTGCAGCAGGTTGTTGATCCGCGGCGTGGCCGGCCCCAGCAGGCTGGGTGTCAGGCCCACCACATTGATCAGCAGCAAGGGCTGGCGCGGGCGTTCAGAAGGCATGGGCCGGAGCCTCCAGGGCAGACGAGTGGGTACGCAGCAGATGCCGCTGGCGCAGTTGGCCCTCGACCCATTGCAGCTCGGCGGCGATGCCTTGCAGCAAGGCCTGCTCGCTGTCCGGGCGCAGCGCACCGGGCAGCACGTTCCAGCTGTAGGTTTCCACCTCCAGCACCGGCTGGAAGTTCGGGTGCGCGGCGAGAAAGTCGAAGGTGCGCAGCAAGGCCTGCTGGCTGCCGCTGAGCTCGGCCAGTAGAAACTGTTCGCTGAACAGCGGCACATGAAAGTGAATGCGCAACTCGGGGCATTGCCCCTGGGCCGGTTCGGCGGCGTCCAGGGCCCCGGGCAGGTCGGCCCAGGCCAGTAGCTGCCCGGCCATATCCCGGGCCTTGACCTGATGCAGGTAGGTGGCTTCGGCGAAGTTGCCCAGGGCCTGCAGTACCTGCTGGCGGCGTGGGCGATCGGCAAACGGCAACTGGCAGATCAGGGCGTTGGACAGCTGGATCTTGCCCACCGGAACCCGCGCATCCAGCAGCCGTTGCAGGGATTGGTAGCAGTCTTCGAAGACCACCGCCTGATGGCAGACGTCGAAGCACAGCGCCAGGTAGCCATGATGGGGATCGGTGGCCTGCCAGTGCTTGAAAAAGGCCAGGGCCTGATCGGTGTTTTCCAGCACGCAATCCGGCTCCATCTCCAGGCACACCAGGATCTTCCTGCCGCTGCTGCGATGCAGGCTGGCCAGCTCGGCGGTCAGTTGCCGCAGGTGGGTTTCGGCCTGTTGCTGCTGGGCCTCGTCCCAGGTGGCGGCATAACCGAAGGGCACGCTGGAAATCACCCCCTGCTGGCAATCCAGGGGCAGAGCGGCGGCCAGCAGATGCGCCAGTTGCAGGCTGTATTCCAGGCGCTGGGGTTCGGCCCAGGTGGGCCGGTAGACCTCGGCCTTAACTGCGCCTTCATGGAACTGGCCATAGGGGAAACCGTTGAGCGAGGTCAGGCGCAGGCCACAATCGTGCAGCAGTTCGATGAAGGCCTCGCGCACCTCGGGCACCTGTAGTTCGGCGGCGGCCTGGGCGCTGATCCACAGGCCGCTGTCCTGCACCGCCAGCCCACGCTGACGCCGCACGCCCTGGAAATGTTCCTGGATCGACGCCCGCAGGCCGGCCACGTCACGGGCCGGGTGCACGTTGCTGCAATAGCCGATCTGCGCGGCGTTCCAGCCGGCCCGGGCACTCATTTGACCACCGGTTCCTGGCCCCTCAGGGCCGAGTTGTCCTGCCACTGGCGGCGCTGGTCGATAGGCAGCGGGGTGCCCACCAGTTGCTTGTCCAACTGCCCGCTCTGGGCGAAGAAATCCACCGGGTTGTGGAACAGCACCTGCTCCACCTGGGCTTCGCTGAAGCCGGCGGCGAGCATGGCCTGGCCGGTCTTGGGCACTTTGAGCGGGTCGCTGATGCCCCAGTCGGCAGCGCTGTTGACCACCATTTTTTCGCTGCCGTATTCCTGCAGCAGGGCCACCATGCGCTGTTCCGACATCTTGGTGTTGGGGTAGATCGAGTGCCCGCGCCAGCAGTCGCTGTCCAGCACCAGGGGCAGGGTCAGTTCGTTGAGGTGGTCGATGATCACCAGGTTTTCGGCGATGCCCACCTCGCGGATCACCGCCAGGGTGCGCTTGGTGCCGCCGATCTTGTCGCGGTGCGGGGTGTGCACCAGCACCGGCAGGTTGAACTGTCTGGCCAGTTCCAGTTGCGCGGCGAGAAAGCGATCTTCTTCCGGGGTGATGTCGTCGTAGCCGATTTCCCCTACCGCTACCACGCCGTCCTTAACCAGGTAGCGCGGCAGGATCTCCAGCACTTCGTTGGCCACCGACAGGTCGTTGGCTTCCTTGGGGTTGAGGCCGATGGTGCAGAAATGGTGGATGCCGAACATGCTGGCGCGAAAGCGCTCCCAGCCCAGCAGGGTGTCGAAGTAGTCGATGAAGCTGCCGACGCTGGTGCGCGCCTGGCCTTGCCAGAACGCAGGCTCGATGACCCCGGTGATGCCGGCGGCGGCCATGTTCTGGTAGTCGTCGGTGGTGCGGCTGACCATATGAATGTGCGGGTCGAAGTACTTCGCCATGGTGGCTCCTTGCTTGAGTGCGGGAAAAATCGTGGGCTCAGCTGCCGGGGGTCAACCGCCTGCCGGGAAGTGGTCGCGCCAGTGCGCAGGCAATCGTCCCTGCTGGTACAGGCCTCGCAGGCGCTGCAGCTGGGCCTGGCTCAACAGCTTGAAGGCAATGGCCTGGGGCAGGCCGTCGGCGACCTCGCGTTCGGCGGCCAGCTGTTCTTCCATCAGGTCCAGGGCCAACTGGTTGAGGTCGACGCTGCGCCGTTCTGCCAGGCCGTGGATGTGGCGGCTGTCCAGGCCCATGCCCAGGGTCTTGAGCACCAGCTGGTGGAAGGCCCGTTCCGGGTAGTGGCGCGCGGCAAAGGGGTTGTCCAGGGCGATGGCGGCGAACACCTCGCGGTTGTTGGTGCGCCCGGCCTGGAGCGCCAGGTCGAGGCTGGCCCCCTGGCTGTCGAGGTCATCCAGGGCCTTGAGCAGGGCAGCCTTTTCCTGGTCGTCGCCCCAGAGAAACAGCTGGCGCAACAGGGCCAGTTGCCCGGCGCCGGCCTGCTGCTCCAGCAACTGGGCCAGCAGCAGCGCCCGGGCCAGTTGAGTGCGGTTGCAGTCCGGGCTGGGGGCCAGCGGTGCGCTGGCCAAGCGGCGCCGACACTGACTGCTGAGCAGCATCAGGGTGTTGGCCGAGGGCTGTCGGGCCAGTTGTTCCCGGGCTTGCTGCCACCAGCTTCGGCTGTCGTCGTCCAGATGCCGTTCCAGCAATTGCTGGCGCTCGGCGAAGGCACCATGGCGAATGGCAAGCGCCGGCGGCGCAGGGGCGATGGGATCCATGTTCATGTCGGCTTGATCCAGCGTTGAAGGTGGGGAAGCAGAAAGAACACCAGCACACACAGCAGGCTGCCCAAGGGCTGGTTGGCCACCGCCAGCACCAGGGCGTCGAACAGCGGCAGGGCGGCCAGTCCGGCACCGATGAAGGCGCGGACCTGCCGTTGTTGCGGGTTGGCCAGGTGGCGCTGGTAGTGCCAGCCCAACCAGCCCAGCCACAGCAGCAGGACCAGCCAGAACACGCTGTTGCCGGCATAGGCGGCCAGGAGCAGAGGGCTGAGCATGAGCAGCAGCGGCAGGCGACTGAGCAACTGGTTGCGATGCTCCAGGCGGGCCAGGTAGGTCAAGCCGGCGATGTAGGTGCCCAGCAGCGCGGCGCACAGCCACAATGGCTGGGGCGGCATGGCCAGGCTGGCGGCGGCGGTCAGGTACAGCGCCGAGCGGCAGCCGCCCATCAGCCAGACGCTGTGGGGATATTTCTTGTGCAGAAGGTTGTAGCCAAGGATAAACAGCAGCAGCAATCCGGCGCTGGCCAGCAGCCAGTGGGGCTGGGCAATCATCCGGCTCAGGCCGAGGACCGCCAGCGCCGCCAGCAGCAGCAGCGCGGCAGTGGCCAGGCGGACCTGGGCGCGGCTGACCAGGCCGAGAACGATCGGCCGCGGGTTGTGGTGCTGCTGGTCCCAGTCGGCGTCCATAAGGTCGTTGAGCAGCATGCCCGCCAGGTACAGCGCCGAGAGCGCCACCAGCAGCAGGGTCCAGACCAGCGGCGAGGGCGGCGCCAGGGTGGTAGCGCTGCTGGCCAGCAGCGCGGCGGCCAGGGCATTGGTCCATACCGTTGGCAGGTTGGAGACCCGGCCCAGGGTCAGCCAGGTGGTCAGCGACGATTGGGTCATTGCGCGCACCCCGGGCCCCAGGCGAAATCCGGCCCGCCGAAACCCGCCAGGCGCAGCAGGGCCTGTTCCATCAGCGGCATGTCGATCTGGTGCACATCCACCGACTGGCCCAGGCGGTTGAGCATCGGGATCGACAGCTGGCCCCCCAGGTGCTGGCGGAACTCTTCCAGGCCCACCAGGATCGGCGAACGCCCCTGGCTGTCCCGCAGGCTCAGTTCCGGCGGGCAGAGGTTGAAGCCGAGCCTGTCCAGCAGTCGCAGCAGGCGCTGGCAGTCGGCGTCGGACAGCAGGCCGCTGGCGTTGGCATACAGCGCATCCAGGGCCATGCCCACGGCCACCGCTTCACCGTGGCGCAAGCGATGCTGGCTGAGGTTCTCCAGCTTGTGGGCGGCCCAGTGCCCGTAGTCCAGGGGGCGGCCATTGCCCCGTTCGAACGGATCGCCGGCACCGGTGATATGACCCAGGTGCAGTTCGGCGCAGCGGCGAATGGCGTAGCGGCTGGCGTTGTGCTCGAAACCGGCCAGGGCTTCGGCCTGCTGCTCCATCCACTGGAAGAACGCGGCATCCTTGATCACCGCGACCTTGACCGCTTCGGCCAGGCCGGCAATCTGGTCCCGGTGGGAAAGGCTGAGCAGCAGCTGGAAGTCGTTGATCACCGCTGTGGCCGGGTAGAAGGCCCCCAGCAGGTTTTTCTGGGCGAAGGCGTTGATGCCATTCTTCACCCCGATGCCGGCATCGTTCTGCGCCAGCACGGTGGACGGGATGCGGATCAGGCGCATGCCCCGATGGAAGGTGGCGCAGGCATAGCCCACTGCGTCCAGCACTGCGCCGCCGCCCAGGGCCAGCACATAGCAGTGGCGATCCAGGCCGTGTTCCAGCATCTGCGCGTACAGCTGCTGGAGCACGTCCGGGGTCTTGCTCAATTCGCCGGCCGGCACCGCGATCGGTGCGGCCTGCAGATGCAGGTCGGCGGCGTGGGCGCTGAAGTAGTGGTCGATCTGCAGCGGCAACTGGGGCGAGCACAGCAGCAGTTGTTCATCGACAAACACCAGCACCGTGGTGCGCCCCGGGTTCTGCCGGGTCAGTTGCTGGTGCAGGCAGGGGTTGTCGGCCTGGAAGATGTGATCGGTGAACAGCACCGGGTAGTGGTAGCTCACCTGGAAGCGGCCCTCCAGAGAATGCGCCTGATCGTACCGGGGCTGGGCCAGGCGGCTCTTGAACAGGCTGCGGGTGCCGAGGAACAGCCCGGGCAGCACCATGCTGGCGAGAATGGTTGCCAGCAGGGCGTTCTGTTCCACCAGCAGGCTGCCGATGGCGGCATAGGCCAGGGCCAGCCCGGCGTTGGCCAGGGTGGTGACCAGGAGAAACTGGCGCAGCGGATAACGTTGCATGCCGGCGGCCAGCACCGAGGTTTCTGCCAGCACCGGCACGCCACGCAGGCACACCAGCGACAGGGTGCTGAGGCGATAGGCCAGTTGCCCGGGTTGCCAGGTCCTGAGCCCCAGCCAATTGGACAGCAGGCGGAAGTAGCCGGCCCCCAGCCAGTAGCCAAGGCTGGCCCCCAGGCACAGGCCGATGAAGATCACCAGGTAGCCGCCAATGGCGCCCAGGGCCGCCACGGCCAGCAGTGCCACCAGGCTGGAGGGCACGGGCAGCAGCACGTCCAGGGCCAACAGGGTTACCAGCAACAGGGCCAGGCTCAGGCGCTGTACGGGATCGGTGGGAAGGAAGGTGCCCAGGTGACTCAGCAGTTGTTGGATCTGCTGTTCAAACAACAGGAAACTGGCGATAACCAGGATCGAGAATAGTAATAACGAGAGCCAGTAATTTTCGGCCGCACCCTTGAGTGAAAAGGCACGAGACAACGAGCTGCGCTTCATCAAGCGTCCCTCTTGATTGATATGACTGGATTCCGTGTCAGTGTCAGCTGGGTAGGGCAGGAGGGCGTCTGGTTATTGAATTCCTCGACGGTTTTTATTGATCTTCTGGCGGCTGAAGAACACTTCAGTGGCGAGTAGCTATCAACTTAGTCAAGGCCGAGGGTTTTGCAAGTAAGTTGAATGAAGTGGCCTGCAAGGCATTTTTATGGCTTCAGGGGAAAGTGCGTGTTTAGTCCGGGACGGCTCCGCTGAACGTCTTGCAAGAAGTCTGATGGAGCCTGTTCTTGCTCAATGAATGCTGGGGGTGGTATAGGCGGCGGGGCTGTTTTTTTACTTTGCTATAAATATTATGAAAATTGGATATATAGAAAAAATCGTTTCATGAAAGCGCACTAAGTAATGTGCGAGGGCAGCTCTTGATGGATTTTTACAAATGTTTCAAATCAGGTTTTGAAATAACGGATTAACCCTTGATTACTATTAGTCAGCTATTTAATGGCTTGCTTATTAAAGGGGAGTTATTTAGTTGTTCCATAGAGCTGTCCGAGCGGGTTGTCGGGGAGTGTTTTTTGTTAATGGGAATCATTCGTGCGCATTGTGGTTAACTTGTAGGTCCTGCAACTATTGGCATTTGCCGCTATTAACCTCTCGGTAAACAGCGGCGAACTTAATCCGGGAAATGCCTGGTGCCATGAAGTTGCGGTGAGCCACGGCTCACCGCTTGCGGGTGATCAAGCCGCAGGGGCCTGCCCGGCCGCCAGAAACTGCTCGGTGGACAGCACGCTGGCATAGGCGAACGCCAGGGCCGCCATCACCGCACTTTGTACCTGGGCGGCAGGCACGCGCTGGCCAGCGAACTCCAGGTCGAGAGTGGCACAGGCGTCATGGATCACCTTGACCGGGTAGCCCAGGTCGGCAGCGGCCCGGGCAGTGCCTTCCACACACATGTGGCTCATGTTGCCGACGATCACCAGTTCCTCGATGCCCTGCCGCGTGAGCAGAGATTGCAGCTCGGTGTCGCGGAATGCGTTGACGAAATGCTTGAGCACCACCGGCTCATCGGCGTGGTTCTGGACCTTGGGGTGCAACTGCGCACCTGGGGAGCCGGGAGTGAAGAAGGGAGCGTCGTCGGAGGTGAATTCGTGGCGGATGTGCACCACAGGTTCAGCGTTCTGGCGAAATGCCTGGATCAGCCGGGCGGCGTTGTCCGCTGCAGCGTCGACGCCGATCAGGGGCCACTTGCCGTCGGCGAAGTAGTCGTTCTGGATATCGATTACGATGAGTGCCTGTCTGGCCATGGGTAATACCTGCGGGTGAGTGATTGACGTGGGAGCCAGTATCGCCATCGGTCGTTCCTTCGAGGATTGGCCGCACCGACATTAACCGGGGGAAAACTGACAGTGGGTATTCAAGGCACGCACGCCGAATTGGGGGTACTGCTCTATCCCGGTGTGCAGATGGCGGCGGTACATGGCCTGAGCGACTTGTTCGAGGTGGCCAACCGGATTGCCGGCGAACAGCCGCAGGCGCAGTTGCCGCGGTTGCGCGTCAGCCACTGGCAGGCCAGCGGCGAACTGCCTCCGGTGCGGGTCCACGACAGCCTGGCCGAAGCCCCCGGGGCCTTGTTGGCGGTATTGATCCCGCCTTCGCTGGCGGGCTTCTCAAGCCATCAGTCATCTGCCGCCCTGATGGACTGGCTGCGCCAGCAACACGCCGCCGGAGCCACCCTGGGCGGGGTCTGTGTGGGCTCGATCCTGCTGGCCGAAAGCGGCCTGCTCGATGGCCGCAGCGCCACCACCCACTGGACCTCGGCCCAGGCCTTCGCCGAGCGTTACCCACAGGTGCGCCTGGAAGCGGACAAACCCATTGTCGATGACGGCGACCTGATCACCAGCGCCGGGCTGATGGCCTGGGCCGAGCTTGGTCTGCGTCTGGTGAACCGCTTGCTGGGGCCGAGCATCGCCAGTGCCACGGCGCGCTTTCTGGTGATGGAACACAGTGCCAGCGCGAGCCAGTGCGGCAGCAATTTCGCACCGATCCTCAGCCACGGCGACGGGGCGATTCTCAAGCTCCAGCACTGGTTGCAGGCCAATGGCGCGGTGGATGTTTCGCTGCCGGTGATGGCGCAGCAGGCGGGGCTTGAGCCGCGCACCTTGCTGCGGCGCTTCCGGGCGGCCACCGGCCTCAAGCCGACCCAGTACTGTCAGCACCTGCGGGTGGGCAAGGCCCGGGAACTGCTGGAGTTCACCAACGGCAGCATCGATCACATCGCCTGGACCGTGGGTTATCAGGACCCTGCCACCTTTCGCAGCCTGTTCCGGAAAATCACCGGGCTGGCGCCCAGTGAATATCGCAATCGCTTCGGTGCCACCTCAACGGCTGCAAGCCGGGTACCGTAACCCGGCTGCGGCCTGTTCAGTGGCCGGCCACTGCCCGGACGCTGCCGCCGGCCGGCGCGAACGCTAGCGGGTTGCGGCGATCCAGGTGGCCGCTCAAGACGGTCAGGGCCAGGGCCACCAGCACCACCAGCGCGCCGATCCAGGCGGTGTGGATCAGCCCCAGGTGAGCGACGATCAAGCCCCCCAGCCAGGCTCCACCGGCAATCCCCAGGTTGAAGGCGGCAATGTTCAGGCCGGACGCCACGTCCACCGCCTGGGGTGTGTAGTGCTCGGCCTGACGTACCACATAGACCTGCAGCCCCGGTACGTTGCCAAACGCCACCGCGCCCCACAGCAGCACGGTCAGCAGCGCCAGCCATGGGTTGCCGGCGGTGAGGCTGAGCATCAGCAGCACCGCGGCGAGCAGGGCGAAGATGATCTTCAGGGCGCCGATCGGTCCGCGCCGGTCCGCCAGCTTGCCGCCCCAGATATTGCCCACCGCCACCGACACGCCGTACACCAGCAGCACCAGGCTCACGGTGCCGGCGCTGAAGCCGGAAATGTCCTGGAGGATCGGCGCCAGGAAGGTGAAGGCGATGAACGAGCCGCCGTAGCCCACCGCGGTCATGGCGTACACCAGCAGCAGGCGCGGTTGCTTGAGCACCTGCAGTTGTTGCAGCAGCGACGCCGGCGGGCGGTGGGTAATGTTCTTCGGCACGAACAGCAGGCTGCCGATAAAGGCGATCACCCCCAGGGCGGACACTGCGAGGAAGGTTTCGCGCCAGCCCAGATGCTGGCCGATAAAGGTGCCCAGGGGTACGCCGGTGACCAGGGCCACGGTGAGCCCGGTGAACATGATGGCGATCGCGCTGGCGGCTTTTTCCTTGGGCACCAGGCTGGTGGCGATGGTCGAGCCGATGGAGAAGAACACCCCGTGGGCCAGGCCCGTGACAATCCGTGCCAGCACCAGGGATTCATACCCGGGTGCCTTCCAGGCCAGCAGGTTGCCAAGGGTGAACAGCACCATCAGCGACAGCAGCAACAGCTTGCGCGGCACCTTGCCGCTGAGGGCGGTGAGCACCGGGGCGCCAATCGCCACGCCCAGAGCGTAGAGGCTGACCAGCAGGCCGGCGGACGGCAGGCTGACCCCGAGGTCGGTACCTATGGTGGGTAGCAGGCCAACGATAACGAACTCGGTCGTGCCGATGGCGAATGCGCTGAGGGTCAGCGCGAGCAGGGCAATGGGCATCACTGCAACTCCGGTGAAAGTGGGATTGGCGCGCAGTGTCCGGGTTTGACTCGTGCGGAAAAATAGCCCTATCGGCACAAGATATTTGCCTGTGGGTCAAGGATCCCGGAGCCCGTCGTTCACCGGCGCGCCGGCCTCGGGGGCAACTGAAGCGAACTTGCCGGGCGTTTGCTGATCAGTTCCTTACAGACCCTGCTGAAGGAGCCCTGCGTTGTGTTGAATTTCAAGACCGCGATCTTGCTCGGGATGCTGCTCGTTCTGGGCAGCAGCGAGCTCTGCGCCGCCACTGCCGCAACAGCCCCGGCGGCGGCCCCGGCCAAGCCGGAACTGCTGGTGGAAGGGGGCCTGCTGGGCGCCATCAGTTCGAGCATCGACGATGTCCAGGACAAGCTCGACCTCAATGAAAACCTGATCGACGCCTGGCGCCTGCGGGCCGACCGCGCGGCGGACGAAGTGGGGCGCCTGGTGAACCAACCCTCGGACCGTTCGGGCTGGAGCGTGGCCGGGGATTTCCTCACCTTGTCCGGCACCTGGCTGGGCAGCTTCGCCCTGCTCACGGTGCTGGCCGGGCTGCTGGTACGGCGGCTGAGCCAGCGGCCCTGGCTGCAAGCCCGGCCCCGAGGCCAGGGCCTGTTGGAATACCTGCTGCCTTACACCTTGCCGGCCTTGGTCTGCCTGCCGCTGACGCTTTACGTCAGCCATTCCCTGAACGGTTCGGTGGGGCGGGCGCTGGCCCTGTGCCTGGCCTATGCCACCAGCAGCGGCATCGTCTCGACCTCGGTGCTGTTGTGCCTGATCGTGATGTTCAACGTCGGGCACAAGCGGCCCGCGGTGCGGATCATCCGTGGCTACTGCCCGAAACCGCTGTTTCTGATCGGTTTCCTTGCGGCTCTCAGCGATGCCCTCACCAGCCCGCAGATCGCTCGCCAGCTGGGGGGCAATATCACCAGCAGCGTGGCGGTATTCACCGGCCTGCTGGCCTCGCTGATCTTCGCGGTGCTGGTGATCCGCCTGCGCCGGCCGGTGGCGCACCTGATCCGCAACCGCTCCCTGGCCCAGCGTCTGAAACAGCCGGCGTTGCAGGAGTCGCTGCGGATCTTTTCCGGGCTCTGGTACTGGCCGATCCTGCTGATGGTGCTGGTCTCGGCGGTGAGCCTGATCGGTGCCGGCGAGGACAGCCAGCAGGCCCTGCGCTGCGCCTTGCTGACCACCGTGCTGCTGATCGCCACGGTGTTCCTCAGCACCGTGCTGCAGCACCTGTTCAAGTCCCGTAGCGCCCAGACGATTCAGCGCAGCAGCGCCTACAAGGAGCGTTTCCTGAGCCTGTTGCACGCCCTGCTGCGGATCGTCATGGCCATCGCCTTCATCGAGATCCTCGGGCGCATCTGGGGGATCTCGCTGTTCGAGTTCGCCCAGCGCAATACCGTGGGCCGGGCCATCAGCGACTCCCTGAGCAGCATCGGCCTGATCTTCCTGGTGACCTGGCTGCTGTGGGTGGTGCTCGACACAGCGATCCAGGAGGCCCTCAAGCCACCGGCCAACAAGCGTTCGGCGCGTCAGCCCAGTACCCGGGTCAAGACCATCCTGCCGCTGCTGCGCAATGCGATCAAAATCATCCTGGTGGTGATCTGCGCGATCACCACCATGGCCAACCTGGGGATCAACGTCGCGCCGCTGCTGGCCGGTGCCGGGGTGGTGGGCCTGGCCATCGGTTTCGGCTCCCAGCAACTGGTGCAGGACGTGATCACCGGCCTGTTCATCATCATCGAAGACACCCTGTCCATTGGTGACTGGGTGGTGCTCGACTCCGGCCATGCCGGCACCGTCGAGGGCCTGACCATCCGCACCCTGCGCCTGCGCGACGGCAAGGGTTTCGTGCATTCGGTGCCGTTCGGCCAGATCAAGGCGGTCACCAACCAGTCGCGGCAGTTCGCCTATGCCTTCTTCTCGGTGCAGTTCACCTACGACACCGACGTCGACAAGGCCATCGAACTGATCCGCGAAGCCGGGCGCTCCATCAGCGAGGACAGCTTCCTGCGCTACAACCTGCAAGGCGGCCTGGACGTGTTCGGGGTGGACAAGATGGACCTCAACGGCGTGGTGCTGACGGCCCAGTTCCGCACGGTGTCCGGCGGCCAGTACGCGGTGAGCCGGGCCTTCAACCAGCGTCTGAAAAAGCTTGTGGATAACTGCCCCTGGGTGCATTTCGCCCAGACTTATCCACAACCGGTGGTGCTACCGGCGCGGCGGGTGCATGAAGACGAACCGGAACAGGACGACTCGGCGCTGCTGCTCCCCGAATCCCCCCGCCCGCAATGATTGCGCAACGACGGCCAGCGTAAGGGCCGCTGGATCTGGCGCAGGGCTCACGGGCCCTTTCGCCGGCAGCCGGCTCCTACGGGGGGAGGTCAGTGCCGGATGAGCTTGTTGCGCAGGGCCTGGGCGGCCAGGGGTTCCAGCTCCAGCCACAGGTGCTGGGTGCCGCCGATGTCGGCGGCCGCCGGCAGGCCGTCGCGGAACACCAGGCGGTTGCCGCTCAGGGCCGGGACCTTGGGCCCGGGCAGCAGGGTCCCGGCAAGGTTCAGCGGGTCGACGCCGCACACCGCGATCAGGCTGCCGTCATGGGGCCGGCGGCGCACTTCGCGCAGTAGCGGGATGGCTTCCGGCAGGGCGAACTGCTCGCCGGCCAGGCCGCTGACGAAGCGCCCGCCGCGAATTTCTCCGCGGGCTTCCAGGCGATGGAAGGTACGCAGCAAATCGCGCCAGTTGGGCAGCCAGTCGGCCTCGCGCTCCAGCAGGCGCCAGAACACCACGCCATAGCGGCGTAGCAGGGTCATGGCCACGTGCTCCAGGGTGGCGGCGCTATCCTCGCTGGCGGCGCGGCGCAACAAGGCCCAGCGCCCCGCGTCGTCCATTCCTCCGACGAAGGCGCCGCGACCCCGTCGGCTGCTGCGGTTCTGGCGCTTGCTGGCCGGGGTGATCAGGGCCCGCAGCCCGGCGAAGCTGTCGGCGTTCACCCATCCGGCGCCTACCAGTTCCTGCAGCACGGTTTCCAGTTCGCTGCGCAGCAGGTGGGCTTCCTGCAGCAGTTCATCGAAAAACAGTGCGCCCAGCTGGCTCAGTACGGCGTGAACCTTCTGGGCTTTGGGTGACAGGTCACTGCTGTCGATGGGGCAGGTCAGGGCGTTCCAGAGCGCCACGCGGGCCCGGGGCAGCAACACGATGGGAGTGCTGCGCAGGGCGCTGCCGGCGATCTTGCCGCTGCTGTTGATCCGGCTCCAGACCACCTTGCCGCTGCGGCACAGGTCATCCAGCCAACTGGCGGAGTAATCCTTCAGGCGCGCCGGCAGCAGGTCGCTGTCCCAGGCCGAGGCCGCTGCGGGGTAGCCTTCGAACTGCGCGACCACCTCGGCCAGCATGGCGCTGCCCTGGCCCTGGGTACCCGGCGACAGGTGCTGCCAGTCGAACAGAAAGCGCATGAAATCCTGCAAGGCCACCGGTTCGATTTCCCGGCGCAGGCGCTTCACCGTGTAGCGGTGGATCCGCGCCAGCAGGTGACGTTCGCACCATTGTTCTTCATCGCCGCCAGGGCTGAAGCGCCCCCGCAGCACATAACCTTCGCTCTCCAGCTGGATCAGCGCCTGGTGGATGCTGGAAGCGGGCAGGCCCAGGGGCGCGGCGATCTGCGCCAGGGTCAGGGGAGCGAAGCCGCTGAGGCGGGCGCGAATCAGCTCCACCAGGGCCGGCTGTGCCTCCCAGGCCTGGTCGAAACCGGGCACCGGTTGCAGCGCGGGTTGCAAGGCGGCCTGAGGGTACAGCGCCCGCAGACAGCAGATGCGCTCCAGGGCCAGCCACAAGCCGCCGCCCGGGCCGGCCTGCAAGCGGCAGGCGCGGCCCTGGCTGGAAAGGGCTTGCAGCCACTCGGGCCAGTGGAGGTTGGCCTGGGCCTCGGCTTCGCTGATACAGGCCAGGCTCATCAGCGCTTCGTGCATTTCATCGGCACTGGCCGGGGCTGGCCAGGCTTCGGCGGCCACCGCGGCAATCGCTTCGGCATCCAGGGCGCCCAGGTCGTCGGTGGCTTGCGGGTCGCTCCAGCGCCGGGCCAGCACCGCCTGGGTACGGCGTTCCTCCAGGGGCGCGTCATCGAGAAAGGTGTAGGGCTTGGCGCTGAGGATTTCCGCCGCCAGGGGCGAGGGCGCCGGCAGTTCGCGGCTGAGCAGGCGCACCTGGCCCTGTTCCATGCGCCGCAGCAGGTTCAACCAGCCTTCGCTGTCCATGGCTTCGTGCAGGCAGTCGTCGAGGGTCTGCTCCACCAGCGGATGGTCGGGAATCTCGCGCTCGCCGGCCAGGTTTTCCAGGCAGGCGATCTGGTCGGGAAACACGCTGGCGATCAGGTCTTCGCTTTTCATGCGCTGGATCTGCGGCGGCACTTTGCGCCCGCCGCTGTAGCGCGGCAGGGCTAGCGCCACTCCGGCGTTCCAGCGCCAGCGCACGCCGAACAGCGGTGCGTCCAGCAGCGCCTGGACCAGGATGTGTTCGGCGCTGTTGCTGTGCAGGTAACGCCAGACCTCGTCCAGGGCGAAGCTGTGGCTGGTGGACAGGGAAAGGACGATCGCGTCCTCGCTGGCGGCAGCCTGCAATTCGAAATTGAAGGTGCGGCAGAAACGCTTGCGCAGGGCCAGGCCCCAGGCGCGGTTGATGCGGCTGCCGAAGGGGCTGTGGATCACCAGTTGGGTGCCGCCGGACTCGTCGAAGAAGCGCTCCATGATCAGCGTGTCCTGGGACGGCAGCGCGCCCAGGGCCAGGCGCGCCGGTGCCAGGTAATCCACCAGTTGCTCGGCGCTGGCCAGGTTCAGGCCCAGTTCGTGGTGCAACCAGTGGATGGCCGCTTGCAACTGGCCGGGCGTGGCGCCGAGCAACTCGTCGAGTTGGGCCAGCAGGCGCGCCACGGCACCGGAGAGTTCGGCGCTGCGCCCGGGGGCTTCGCCGAGCCAGAAGGGAATGTTCGGCGGCTGGCCCTGGGCATCCTCGACCCGCACCTTGCCGGTTTCCACCCGCAGGATGCGATAGGAGGTGTTGCCCAGCTGGAACACGTCGCCGGCAATGCTTTCCACGGCGAAGTCTTCGTTGACGCTGCCAATGTTCAGCCCCTGGGGCTCCAGCAGCACGCTGTAGTCGGCGTTGTCGGGGATGGTCCCGCCGCTGGTCAGCGCGGTCAGTTGGGCGCCTCGGCGCCCGCGCAGGGTGCGGGCCAGGGCGTCGCGGTGCAGGTAGGCGCTGCGCAGGCCCTGGCGCCCGTTGAAGCCCTCGGCGAGCATCTGCAACAGCGCCTGGTAGTGGGCCTGATCCAGGTCGGCGTAGGACGCGGCCTGGCGCAGCATGTCCAGCAGCGCGGCTTCCGACCACTCCTGGCAGCTGACTTCAGCGACGATCTGCTGGGCCAGCACATCCAGGGGGGCATGGGGAATCAGTAGAGTGTCCAGTTCGCCCCGGCGCACGCAGTCGAGCAGGGCGGCGCATTCGATCAGGTCGTCGCGGGTCAGGGCGAACAACCGGCCCTTGGGCGTGCCGCCCACCTGGTGACCGGAGCGGCCGACCCGCTGCAGAAAGGCCGAGATCGAGCGCGGCGAGCCGATCTGGCACACCAGGTCGACATCACCGATATCGATCCCCAGCTCCAGGGAAGCGGTAGCGATCAGCACTTGCAGGTCGCCGGCCTTGAGCCGCTGCTCGGCTTCCAGGCGCTGCTCCTTGGCCAGGCTGCCGTGGTGTGCGGCCACCGCCTGCTTGCCCAGGCGCTCGCTGAGGTGGCGGGCCAGGCGCTCGGCCAGGCGCCGGGTGTTGACGAATATCAGCGTGGTGCGGTGTTCCCTGGCCAGGTTGGCGAGGCGCTCGTACACCAGCTCCCAGACGTCATTGGCCATGACCGCCGACAGCGGCACCGGCGGCACTTCGATGTCCAGGTCCCGGGGCCGGGCGTGGCCGATATCGACAATTTCGCAAGGGCGGCCGTGGCCCACCAGAAAGCGCGACACGGCTTCGATGGGCTTCTGCGTGGCGGACAGGCCGATGCGCAGCAAGGGTTCGGCGCACAAGGCCTGCAAGCGTTCCAGGCTCAGGGCCAGGTGGCTGCCGCGCTTGCTGCCGGCCAGGGCGTGGATTTCGTCGACGATCACGCTGCGGGTGCTGGCCAGCATCCTGCGGCCGGAATCCGAGCCCAGCAGCACGTAGAGGGATTCCGGGGTGGTGACGAGGATCTGCGGCGCGCTCTTGCGCATGGCGTTGCGGTCTTTCTGCGGGGTATCGCCGGTGCGCACCGCGGTGCTGATGGACAGTTCCGGCAGGCCCATGCGGCGCAATTGCTCGGTGATGCCCGCCAGTGGCTGCTGCAGGTTGATCTGAATGTCATTGCTCAAGGCCTTGAGTGGCGACACATACACCACCAGGGTGGCGTCCGGCAGCTGGCCACCGCCGGCCAGCCCCTGGCGCACCAGGTCATCGATCACCGCGAGAAAGGCGGTCAGGGTCTTGCCGGAGCCGGTGGGCGCGGCGATCAGGGTCGAGCGGCGCTGGGCGATCAGCGGCCAGGCGCGGGCCTGGGCTGGGGTCACAGCGGCAAATGTATGCTTGAACCAGGCGCTGACAGCGGGGTGGAAGCCGTCCAGCACCGGATTCACGGATTGGGCAAGGTTCATGGATGGATTTATGCGGCCGCACCCGGCAACTTGCAAGCACCGTTGATTCCATGGGGCCTCGACACTTTCTGAGTGACGCTTGCGCCACAAACCCGCAAAATGCAACGATTCCGGCAATTATCGACGGCCAGCCCCACGAGACTGGCCGACTCCAACCATCGTTCTGAACAGACTGGGCCTGCTGACTCTATGCGAATGCGCCTTATGTTACTGGGCGGCGGAAATGCCCTTGGGCAGGCGCTGATTCGCCTGGGTGCGGAGGAAGACATCGGTTTCCTCGCCCCCCGTCCGCCGCAAGACGGCTGGGATGCCGCGAGCCTTACGCAACTGCTCGACGACACCCGCCCGGATGCCTTGATCAACCTGGCTTACTACTTCGACTGGTTTCAGGCGGAGAGCGTGAGCGAGGCGCGCTTGAGCGGCCAGGAACGGGCGGTCGAGCGCCTGGCAGAGCTTTGCCAGCATCACAACATCATCCTCCTGCAACCTTCGAGCTACCGGGTGTTCGACGGCTCCCGGGCGACTGCCTACAGCGAAAAGGACGAGCCGGTGCCCCTGGGCCTGCGCGGCCAGGCTCTGTGGCGGATCGAGCAAAGCGTTCGCGCCACCTGCCCGCAGCACGTGCTGCTGCGTTTCGGCTGGCTGCTGGATGACAGCCCGGACGGCATTCTCGGGCGTTTCCTGGCCCGGGCCGAATCCCCGGACGAACTGTTGATGGCCGACGACCGGCGGGGTAATCCGACTCCGGTGGACGATGCCGCGCGGGTGATCATCTCGGTGCTCAAGCAGCTCGATTGCGCCGCGCCGCTTTGGGGCACCTACCACTACGCCGGCCAGGAAGCCACCACGCCCCTGGCCCTGGGGCAGGCGGTGCTGACCGAAGCCCGGCAATTGCACCCGCTGGCCATCGAGGCGCCGACCGCCCAGGCCCATGCCGCCAGCGCCGATGCCGCCGAGGAACCGCAGCACGCAGTACTGGCCTGCAAGAAAATCCTTCATACCTTCGGGATCAAGCCGCGCGCCTGGCGTGCCGCGCTCCCGGCTTTACTGGATAGGTTTTATCGTCATGGCTGAAGGCCTCGTATTGATCACCGGCGGTGCCGGTTTCATTGGCTCGCACCTGGCCGATGCCCTGCTCGCCAAGGGCTACGCGGTGCGGGTGCTGGACGACTTGTCCACCGGCAAACCGAGCAACCTGCCGCTGGCTGATCCGCGGGTCGAGCTGATCGAGGGCAATGTGGCCGATGCGTCGCTGGTCAGCCAGGCCATGCAAGGCTGCTGCGCTGTGGCGCACCTGGCAGCGGTGGCCTCGGTGCAGGCCTCGGTGGACGACCCGGTGCAGACCCACCAGAGCAATTTCATCGGTACCCTGAATGTCTGTGAGGCCATGCGTGAGCACGGCGTCAAGCGAGTGCTGTTCGCTTCCAGCGCCGCGGTGTATGGCAACAACGGGGAAGGCCAGTCCATCGACGAGGACACGGCCAAGGCGCCGCTGACCCCTTATGCCGCGGACAAGCTGGCCAGCGAGTACTACCTGGATTTCTACCGGCGCCAGCACGGGCTGGAACCGGCGATCTTTCGCTTCTTCAACATCTTCGGCCCGCGCCAGGATCCCTCTTCGCCCTATTCCGGGGTGATCAGCATCTTCAGCGAACGGGCCCAGCAAGGCTTGCCGATCACCGTGTTCGGCGATGGCGAGCAGACCCGGGATTTCGTCTACGTCGGCGATCTGGTTCAGGTGCTGGTGCAGGCCATCGAGGCGCCGCAGTTGGAAGTGGGAGCGGTCAACGTTGGCTTGAACCAGGCCACGACCCTCAAGCAGATGCTCGCGGCCCTGGCCGAGGTGGTGGGTGCCTTGCCACCCATCAGCTACGGCCCGGCTCGGGCGGGCGATATCCGCCATTCGCGGGCTGGCAACCAGCGCCTGCTGCAGCGCTTCAAGTTCCCCGAGCCGACCCCGATGAGCGTCGGCCTCGCCCGCCTGATGGGGCGCTGAGGGAAAACACGCACATGAAAAAGGCGCCTTGCAGGCGCCTTTTTTATTGCTGGCGGGTTTAGAACTTGTAACCCAGGCCCACCATGTAGACCCATGGGTCGACGTCCACATTGACCTTGGCACGAGTGCCGGCGGCCAGGGCGTTGTTGTCCACGTAGGCGCGGGTATCGATGTCGATGTAGCGTGCCTGGGCGTTGATCATGATGTTGTCGGTCAGCATGTAGTCGGCACCGATCTGCCAGGCCAGGCCCCAGGAGTTCTTGGCGCGGAAGTTGTCGAAACCTTCGGACTGGGCGCGGCTGCCGACGTGCTCGTCGTAGATCCAGGTGTAGTTGATACCGGCACCGACGTAGGGTTGGAACACCGACTTGTGGTCCAGCGGGTAGTACACCACGCTCAGGGTCGGTGGCAGGTGCTTGAGAGTACCCAGCTTGCCGTTGGCCGGAGCCAGGGACGTGTTGCGGATCTTCACGTCGTGTTCGAACGGGGTGGCGGCCAGCAACTCGATACCGATGTTGTTGGTCAGCATGTAGGCGAAGTTCAAGCCCAGCTGAGTGTCGCTGTCCATGGTCGCCTTGCCGCCCAGGTTGGCGCCAGCCAGTGGGCCGCTGTCGACCTTGACGTCGGAGCTGTTGGCTTTGGGTTTGACGGTAATCGCACCAGCACGAACGATGATGTCACCAGCTTCGTGGGCGTTGGCAATCGGGGCGGCGAGTGCGAGCGCGATCAGGGAGGCGCTAAGCAGAGACTTGTGCATGGGAGCTCCAAAGGACGATTCAGATTGGCTATGTCCAATGGTAAGGATCGTCAAGTTGACCGCCTTGACTCAGCTCAATGAAATGGCAAACCCCGGTTGGCGGGGTGAACTATTCTTTTGCCCCGCACTCTTTTGACGTTCCCCGGGCGTCGCCCGCCCGCACTCTTTTACTCCGGCAACTCGTAGACGTAGATCTTCTGCGCCACCATCTGGTAGCCGGCATCCGCCAGCTCGCTGGTGGAGGGCTTGACCTGCATGTCGCCTTCGATCCAGTACGGCTGGTACAGCTCATCGAGTTTCACCCCGACTTCGCTGGTGACGTGGACGATCTGGTTCGACGGCGGTGGCGGTACGTGGATGCAGGCGCCGAAGTAGGGCACCAGCAGGAAGTCTGTGGTGCGTCCTTCCTCGCTCACTTCCAGGGGCACGATGTAGCCGGGCAGGCGCACCGATTGGCCGTCGAGGCTCTTTACCACCGGGGCATTGGGCAGGTCCTGCTTGGCAGCGGGAGCCGATTCGGCGGACAGCGCATCGCTCATCTGCGACAGGTCGTGCAGCGGCTTCATGTTCGGCACTTCCGGCGGCGCGTCCGGCGGGATCATTTCCGACCAGGTCAGGTCCTTCGGAGCCCCCGCCGCCCACAGCGGCGAGCTGAACAGCAGCGACAGGGCAAGCAGAGAGCGCAGCAAGCGTTGGGTCTTCATAAACCAGGGCTCATAAACGAATCGACAGGCCATCGGCCAGGGATTGCCGGTAGGCGCGCCAGGCCGGCACGCTGCCCATCAGCAGCGCGGCGATCAGAATACCGCCCAGCAGCGTCCACTCATACTGGCTGGGCCAGGACAGTGGCAGGTACAGGCCGTAATTCGACTGCACGTAGCCCTGGGCCAGGGCGATGCCCAGGTACAGCAGGCCAAGCCCGGCCAGCACCCCGAACAGCGCCAGGGCGAAGGCTTCGAAGATCAGCAGGGTCGCAATGTGCCAGGGGCGCGCGCCCACCGAGCGCAGGATGGCCATCTCCCGCCGGCGTTCATTGAGGCTGGTGAGGATCGCCGTGAGCATGCCGATCAGGCCGGTCAGGACCACGAACAGCGACACCACGAACAAGGCTTTCTCGGCGGTGCCCATCAGGCTCCAGAGTTCCTGCAGGGCCACGCCGGGCAGGATCGCCAGCATCGGCTCGCCGCGGAATTCGTTGATCTCCCGTTGCAGGGCGAAGGTCGAGATCTTGCTGTTGAGGCCCAGCATGAAGGCGGTGATGGCCTGGGGCGTCAGGTCCATGTTGCGCGCCTGGTCGGCGCTGATGCGCCCCTCGCCACGGGCCGGCACGCCGTTGTGCCAGTCGATGTGGATCGCCTCCATGCCGCCCAGGCTGATGTGCAGGGTGCGGTCCACCGGAGTGCCGGTGCGCTTGAGGATGCCGACCACGGTGAAGGGCTTGTCGTCGTGCTTGACCAGGCTGATGGCCGCAACGCCATGGGCCAGTACCAGCTTGTCCCCCAGCTTGTAGTGCAAGGCATCGGCGACTTCGGCCCCCAGCACCACTTCGAAGGGGTCGCTGGCGAAGGCCCGGCCCACCGCCAGTTGCAGGTTCTGCTGGTGGCCGTACTGGTAGTGCTGGAAGTAGGCGTCGGTGGTGCCCATCACCCGATAGCCGCGGTGGGAGTCGCCCAGGGAAATCGGGATTGCCCATTTCACCTTGGGGTTGCTGGCGAAGTGCTCGAAGCTGTCCCAGCGGATGTTGTTGGTGGCGTTGCCGATGCGGAATACCGAGTACAGCAGCAGGTTCACCGAACCGGAACGGGCGCCGACGATCAGGTCGGTGCCGCTGATGGTGCTGGCGAAACTGGCCCGGGCTTCGGTGCGCACCCGCTCCACCGCCAGCAGCAGGCAGACCGAGAGGGCAATGGCGAAGGCGGTGAGGATCGCGGTGAAGCGACGGTTAGCCAGGCTGGCCATGGCTAGACGGAACAGATACATCTCAGACCTCTGCGGGCTTGGCGGCGCGATTGAGTTCGGCCAGCGATAGGTTGCGATCGAACAGCGCTGCCAGGCTCTGGTCGTGGCTGACGAACAGCAGGCTGGCCCCGGCTTCGCGGCATTCGGCGAACAGCAATTGGAGGAAGGCTTCCCGGGCGTCGTGGTCCAGCGCCGAAGTCGGTTCGTCGGCAATCACCAGTTCCGGCTGGCCGATCAGCGCCCGGGCCGCAGCGACCCGCTGCTGCTGGCCGATGGATAGCGAATCGGCGCGGCGGCCGAGCAGCTCCGGGTCCTTCAGCCCCAGGTGGGCCAGCAGGGTGGCTGCGGCCTGGTCGACGCTGCCATGGCGCTGTGCGGCGCGGCCGGCCCGTAGCTTGGAGAAGTGGCAGGGCAGCTCGACGTTCTCGCGTACCGAGAGAAACGGCAGCAGGTTGAACTGCTGGAAGATGTAGCCGGTGTGATCGACGCGAAAGCGGTCGCGGGCGCCGGCCGAAAGCTCGGTCAGCTCCTGGCCCAGCAGGCGAATGCTGCCCTGGTTGGGTTTCTGCACGCCGCCCAGCAGGCCCAGCAGGGTGGTCTTGCCGCTGCCGCTGGGGCCCTTGAGGAACAGGGTTTCGCCGACTTCCAGGCGAAAGTCCGGGATGTCCAGTAACGGTGGATGACCGGGCCAGTTGAAGCCCAGGTTGGACAGTTCGATAAGTGCTTGGGTCATGTCGGGTCGATCATCGGATGAGTGTTGTAGCCGCCGAAGGCAGCGGCTACAGGGTTGGCGCTCAGAACTTCAGGGTTGCCGCCGTGGCGCTGGCTTCGACGCCCTGCTGGCCATTCGGCGAAATGAGTTGTACCTGAATTTTCTGGGTGGCGGGGAAGGTCTTGAAGACCTGCCCCAGATCGAGGGTCTTCAGGGCATCCGGCTTGGCGCAGGTGAACTGGTAGTGGGCGTGGATCTCGCTGTGCTCATGGTGATGCTCGTGGCCAGCGGTGTCCTTGGCATCTTCGTCGTGGTCGTCGTCATCGTGATCATCGGCATCGGGCTTGTCGCCGAACAGCGGGCTCTCCAGCTCCTGCTTGGCCACCACGCACGCCGCTGCCTTGGGCAGGCTGAACAGCACCAGCGGCTGTTCCAGCTGGGTGCGGGCGGCAGCCACCTTGGCCTTGTCGGCGTCGGTGCTCGGAGCGTGTTCGAAGCCCACCAGGTTCATTGCCGGGCTCTCCAGCTCCAGTTCCAGGGTCTGGCCGTCGAGCACTGCGTTCAAACGGCCGACTCCATGTTCGTGGGCGCCGAGGCTGCCATGTTCATGTTCATGCTCGTGATCATGGGCTTGCGCGGCCTGGGCGGCGGCCAGCGGCAACAGGGCGAACGGCAGGGCGAGTAGCAGACGGCGCATAGCAAGTCTCCGGAGCGAAGATGAAATAAATGTTATGTGATCTTATAACAATCGGCCGCTGAGTTTGACCGGCCGCTTGGCGTTGCGCAAGACGCGTGGGAGCATGCTCGTCAGAAAAATTCAGGAGCACAGCAATGTTGCGGATTCGTGGAAGCATCGGCGACTGGCCGGTGGATTTGACCCTGGAACTGGACGAAGGCGACTGGGCGCAACTGGGTGCGCAGTTGCAGGCGGCCAAGCCCGAGAGCGTCGCGGTGGCGGCGAAGCCGGCCAGCCAGGACGATGCCCTGTGGCAGACCACCAAGGAGTTGCTGCGCAAGGCCGGGCAGCTCAGCGGGCCGGAGTTGCTGGAGCAACTGGAAGGGCTGGCCGGTAGCGCTGCGGCAGGCAAGCGCTTGTTGGTGCGCTTGCGCCACTGCGCCGAGGTCAAGGTGGTGAGCGGCGCCGATACGCCGATCTAC
This sequence comes from Pseudomonas sp. GW823-FHT03E05, assembly GCF_058796855.1. NCBI lineage: Bacteria > Pseudomonadati > Pseudomonadota > Gammaproteobacteria > Pseudomonadales > Pseudomonadaceae > Pseudomonas > Pseudomonas sp. GW823-FHT03E05. Next base: position 267,174 of record NZ_JBXAJB010000006.1, on the reverse strand, counting down.
AGCTGGGTGCAATGACCCTGTAGGAGCCAGCTTGCTGGCGGGCGCGTTCGACCTGTGAACGCTTTCGCTGGCAAGCCAGCTCCTACACAAGCCAGCTCCTCCGGCTCAGTACAGGGCGGCGAACAGCTTGCGGCGGTAGGCGGTCACCAGCGGGTGGTCGTTGCCCAGCAGGTCGAAGACTTGCAGCAGGGTCTTGTGGGCGATGCCTTCGTTGTAGCTGCGGTTGCGCATGAACAGCTTGAGCAGGGCTTCGAGCGCCGCTTCATATTGCTGGCGCGCCAGTTGCTGGATCGCCAGTTGGTACAGCGCTTCATCGTCCTGCGAGTCCTTGGCCAGGCGCGCCTTGAGCTCGGCGGCGTCCGGCAGGTCCGCGGCCTGCTTGAGGAAGGTGATCTGCGCCTTGGCTCCGGCCAGGGCCGCCTTGTGCTCATCGCTCTTGACCGCGTCGAGCACGGTCTGGGCTTCACCCAGCTCGCCACGCTCGGCCAGGCAGCGGGCGTAGAGGATCAGCGCCTTGGCGTTGCTGTTGTCTTCGCCCAGCAGCACCTTGAGCAGGGCCTCGGCATCGCCGATACGACCTTCGGCAAACAGGGCTTCGGCCTGTTCCAGCAGATCGGCGGCCGGCGGTGGCGGCATCTGCACATGGGGTTCGAGCATGGCCCGCACCGCGGATTCCGGTTGCGCACCGGCAAAGCCGTCTACGGGCTGGCCGTCCTTGAACAGCACCACGGTGGGCAGGCTGCGGATGCCGAAGCGGGCGACGATGTCCTGCTCGATGTCGCAGTTGACCTTGGCCAGCAGCAGTTCGCCCTGATAGCTCTCGGCAATTTGCTGCAGCATCGGCATCAGCGCCTTGCAGGGCGCACACCACTCGGCCCAGAAGTCCACCAGGACCGGCTTGTGAAAGGAGTTCTCGATCACCGACTGGTCGAAATCAGCGGTGCGGGCGTCGAAGATGTAGGGCGTTTCCTGACTCATGGGGTATCTCGAATAAGCGGGAATGGAACCACTATAAAGGCTGGCCGGGAGGCTGAAAATCGCTATCGCCGCTGTGCGTGATAGAGGCTCACGTTGCGAAATTCCCAGGGTTCGGCCAGGTCGGGCAGGGTGAGGGCATTGAGCATTTCCAGGCGCTGATAGAGCGGGTGCTGGAAGTCCCGTACGCGGGAATCCGCCACCAGGGCCTGGCGGCCACGGCTGAGGAACTGGTCCAGCAGCGGCAGGTTGGCCCGGTCGTAGAGTACGTCCGCCACCAGGATCAGGTCGAAGCGGTCGGCCTCGGCGAAGAAATCCATGGAATAGCTCAGCTCGACGCCATTGAGTCGGGCATTCGCCCGGCAGGCGGCAATGGCCAGCGGGTCAAGGTCACAGGCCACCACTTCCCGGGCCCCGGCCTTGGCCGCGGCAATCGCCGCCACGCCGGAACCGGCACCGAAATCCAGCACCCGCTTGCCCGCGACCCAATGCGGCTGCTGGGCCAGGTAGCGCGCCAGGGCCAGGCCGCTGGCCCAGCAGAAGCTCCAGTAGGGCGGCTCGTGGAGGATGCGCCGGGTTTCTTCCGGGGTGAAGGCGCGGTCCATGTTGTCGGCGTCGATCAGCCAGAGCTTCAGCGTGGTATCGGGCAGCTCGCAGGCTACCAGTCGCGCGTCCCCCAGCAGTTCGCTGAGGGCAGCTTGCAGGTCGAGCGGGACATTCATGGGGCTTTGACAAATTGCAGTTGGCCCAGGGCCTGGCTGGTGGGTTGGTCGATGCGTTGGGCCGGCAGGTGCAGGATCAATTGGCCGGACTGGCTGGCGCGGCCGCGCAGTTCGACCCGGGCGCCGGCCGGAAAGGCTTCGGTGGCAAAGCGCAGGCGGAACGGCAGGGCCTGGCTGGTGCCGCTCAGGTTGCTGCTGGCCAGCAGGCGTTGCGGACGGCCGCGCTCATCGATCACCAGCAGGGCCAGCTCGACGTCGGCGCCGGCCGGTACGCCCTCGAGGGTGCCACTCAACTCGCGCTGGTAGGCCGGCAAGGGGCCTGGATCGGCCGGTTCCTGATTTTTTTTCACCGCCTGCTGCTGTGAAGTGGAGGGGGCCGCGGTTTTTGGTGCATCGCTGCTGCAAGCGACCAACAGGCTGACAAGACTGAGCAGAACGAGCGGTCTGAGCGGCATCTGAAGCTCCAACAAGGCGAATTTCCGTGTGCGAAACATAATAGTCGGTCTGTATACCGTAAAGGCTATGGCTTGTCTTGCCAGTGGGATGCGCTACCATGGCCCTCCCTTTTTTTGTTGCCTGCCACCATGCACTGTCCCTTCTGCGGTGCCAACGACACCAAGGTCATCGACTCGCGTCTGGTCGCCGAGGGCGAACAGGTGCGCCGCCGGCGTGAATGCCTCGCCTGTGGTGAACGTTTCACCACCTTCGAAACCGCCGAACTGGTGATGCCGCGCCTGATCAAGACTGACGGCAGCCGTCAGCCCTTCGACGAAGAAAAACTGCGCGCCGGTATGCAGCGCGCCCTGGAAAAACGCCCGGTGAGTGTCGAGCGTCTGGAGGCGGCGCTGGTGCACATCAAGCACAAGCTGCGCGCCACCGGCGAGCGCGAGGTCAAGTCGCTGGTCGTGGGTGAGCTGGTGATGACCGAGCTGCAGAAGCTCGATGAAGTCGCCTACATCCGCTTCGCCTCGGTCTATCGCCGTTTCCAGGACCTCAACGAATTCCGCGAAGAGATCGACCGTCTCGCCCGTGAGCCGGCCAAGCAATGAGCCAGCCTGCCGAGCAAGCGGTCCTCGACGCCCACTACATGGCCCGTGCTCTGGAACTGGCGCGCAAGGGTCGCTACTCCACCCATCCCAACCCACGTGTCGGCTGCGTCATCGTGCGCGACGGCCAGGTAGTGGGCGAGGGCTGGCACGTGCGGGCCGGCGAGCCCCATGCCGAGGTGCATGCCCTGCGCGCGGCCGGTGAACTGGCCCGTGGCGCCACCGCCTATGTGACCCTCGAACCCTGCAGCCATCACGGGCGTACGCCGCCCTGCGCCGACGCCCTGGTGAATGCCGGTGTGGCACGGGTGGTCGCGGCCATGCAGGACCCCAACCCGGAAGTGGCCGGCCGTGGCTTGCAGCGCCTGGCCCAGGCCGGCATCGACACCCATGGCGGTGTGCTGGAAGGCGAGGCGCGGGCGATCAATAAAGGCTTTCTGAAACGCATGGAGCACGGCTTGCCTTATGTGCGGGTCAAGCTGGCCATGAGCCTGGATGGCCGCACCGCCATGGCCAGTGGCGAGAGCCAGTGGATCACTGGCCCTGCGGCGCGCTCTGCAGTGCAGCGCCTGCGGGCCGAGTCCAGCGTGGTACTGACCGGCGCCGACACAGTGCTGGCGGACGACGCGCGGCTGACCGTGCGCGCCGCCGAACTGGGCCTGGATGCCGAGCAGACCGCCCTGGCCATGAGCCGGCCGCCGTTGCGGGTGCTGATCGACGGCCGCCTGCGGGTGCCTCTGGATGCGCCATTCTTCAAGGCCGGCCCAGCGTTGGTTGCCACTTGTGCGGCGGTGGAAGAGCAATACGCCAACGGCCCGGAATGCCTGATTGTTCCCGGCCCCGATGGCCAGGTGGATCTGCGTCGCCTGCTGTTGGAGCTGGCGGCCCGTGGGGTCAACGAAGTGCTGGTGGAAGCCGGCCCACGCCTGGCCGGGGCCTTTGCCCAGCAGGGCCTGGTGGACGAGTACCAGATATTCGTCGCCGGCAAGTTCCTCGGTTCCTCTGCGCGGCCGTTGCTGGACTGGCCGCTGGCGCAGATGAGCCAGGCGCCATTGCTGAAGATCATAGAAATGCGTGCGGTGGGCGATGACTGGCGAGTCACTGCCATCCCGGCCCCGCCAGCGAGCGTATAATTCCCGACTTTCGCCTACCCGGCGGCCCTGTTCTCGAGGAGGACTCCATGTTCACCGGCATCATCGAATCCATCGGCAGCATTCGCGCATTGACCCCAAAAGGCGGAGATGTGCGGGTCTATGTAGAAACCGGCAAGCTTGATCTGGCCGACGTCAAACTGGGCGACAGCATCGCGGTGAACGGCGTCTGCCTGACCGCTGTTGAACTGCCTGGCGATGGTTTCTGGGCCGATGTCAGCCGTGAAACCCTGGACTGCACCGCCTTTCATCAGTTGAAGGCCGGCAGCCGGGTGAACCTGGAGAAAGCCCTGACCCCGACCACCCGCCTGGGCGGTCACCTGGTCAGTGGCCATGTCGACGGCGTCGGTGAAGTGGTGGCGCGGGAAGAAAATGCCCGGGCCATCCAGTTCCGCATCCGCGCACCGAAAGAGCTGGCCAAGTACATCGCCCATAAAGGCTCGATCACCGTCGACGGCACCAGCCTGACGGTCAACGCGGTCAATGGCGCCGAGTTCGAGCTGACCATCGTTCCCCACACCCTGGCGGAAACCATCATGGCCGACTACCGGCCGGGTCGGCAGGTCAACCTTGAGGTGGACCTGCTGGCGCGCTACCTGGAGCGCTTGCTGCTGGGCGACAAGGCGGCCGAGGCCACGGGCGGCACCATTACCGAAAGTTTTCTGGCCGCTAACGGCTATCTCAAATCCTGACTCAAGGGGGTGCCGAGTGGCGCTCAACAGCATCGAAGAACTGGTTGAAGACATCCGCCAAGGCAAGATGGTCATCCTCATGGATGACGAAGACCGCGAGAACGAAGGCGACCTGATCATGGCCGCCGAGTGCTGCAAGGCCGAACACATCAACTTCATGGCCAAGCACGCCCGCGGCCTGATCTGCATGCCCATGAGCCGCGAGCGCTGCGAGCTGCTCAAGCTGCCGCTGATGGCGCCGCGCAACGGTTCGGGGTTTGGCACCAAGTTCACCGTCTCCATCGAGGCCACCGAAGGCGTGACCACCGGCATCTCCGCCGCTGACCGCGCCCGTACCGTGCAGGCCGCCGCTGCCAAGGACGCCAAGGCCGAGGACATCGTCAGCCCGGGCCACATCTTCCCGCTGATGGCCCAGCCCGGCGGCACCCTGGCCCGCGCTGGCCACACCGAGGCCGCCTGCGACCTGGCGCGCATGGCCGGTTTCGAGCCCAGCGGGGTGATCTGCGAAGTGATGAACGACGACGGCACCATGTCCCGTCGCACCGAACTGGAAGCCTTCGCCGCCGAGCACAACATCAAGATCGGCACCATTGCCGACCTGATCCACTACCGGATGATCCACGAACGCACCGTTCAGCGGATTGCCGAGCAGCCGCTGGATAGCGAACTGGGCCAGTTCAACCTGGTGACCTATCGTGATTCCGTGGAAGGCGACGTGCACATGGCCCTGACCCTGGGCGAGATCTGCGCTGAAGAGCCGACCCTGGTACGGGTGCACAACATGGATCCGCTGCGCGACCTGCTGATGGTCAAGCAACCGGGCCGCTGGAGCCTGCGGGCGGCCATGGCCACGGTGGCCGAGGCCGGCAGTGGCGTGGTGCTGTTGCTCGGGCACCCGCTGGATGGCGACGTGCTGCTGGCGCATATCCGTGAAACCGCGGAGCACCAGCCGGCGAAGAAGCCCACCACCTATAGCATCGTCGGTGCCGGTTCGCAGATCCTGCGCGACCTGGGTGTACGCAAAATGCGCCTGATGAGTGCGCCGATGAAGTTTAATGCGATATCCGGTTTCGACCTGGAAGTTGTAGAATACGTGCCCTCCGAATAAAAGCCGCCTGTTTCCGGCAGCCTATTCGCGGTTCAAATATCACTGAAGAGCGTGTACTAGACACGCTCTGGCTCTTTAAGAGATTTGTCGAATGACCCTGAAGACCATCGAAGGTACCTTCATCGCCCCTAAAGGCCGCTATGCCCTGGTGGTCGGCCGTTTCAACAGCTTCGTCGTCGAAAGCCTGGTCAGCGGCGCGGTTGACGCCCTGGTTCGCCACGGCGTGAGCGAAAGCGACATCACCATCATTCGTGCTCCTGGCGCCTTCGAAATTCCGTTGGTTGCACAGAAAGTGGCACAAAAGGGTGAGTTCGCGGCAATCGTCGCCCTGGGCGCGGTCATTCGTGGCGGTACTCCGCACTTCGAATACGTGGCTGGCGAGTGCACCAAGGGCCTGGCCCAGGTGTCCATGGAGTTCGGCGTGCCAGTGGCCTTCGGCGTGCTGACCGTTGACTCGATCGAACAAGCCATCGAGCGTTCCGGCACCAAGGCCGGCAACAAAGGTGCTGAAGCTGCCCTGTCCGCCCTGGAAATGGTCAGCCTGCTGGCGCAGTTGGAGGCCAAGTGATTAGCGACGATAGCGATCGTTTCAACCCGCGCGATCCCAAGCCTGCCAATGCCGGCAAGCCATCCAAGAGCGCCAAGCGTCGCGAAGCCCGTCAGCTCGCGACCCAGGCGCTGTACCAATGGCACATGGCCAAGCATTCGCTGAACGAGATCGAAGCGCAGTTTCGGGTCGACAACGATTTCACTGACATCGATGGCGCCTACTTCCGTGAGATCCTGCACGGGGTTCCGGCCAACAAGAACGAGATCGACACCGCGCTCGTGCCTTGCCTGGACCTGGCCATCGATGAGCTGGACCCTGTGGAACTGGCGGTTCTGCGCCTGTCCACCTGGGAACTGCTCAAGCGCGTCGACGTGCCGTACCGCGTTGTGATCAACGAAGGTATCGAACTGGCCAAGGTCTTCGGTTCCACCGATGGCCACAAGTTCGTCAATGGCGTACTCGACAAGCTGGCCCCACGCCTGCGCGAAGCTGAAGTGAAGGCGTTCAAGCGCTGAACCGCGCTTGCAGCTGCCATGGGCGAGTTTGAGCTGATCCGCAACTTCTTCGCTGCCGCGCCTTGTGCGCAGGGCGGCGAGGGTGTTGCCCTGGGGATCGGCGACGACTGCGCCTTGCTGGCAGTTGCCCCTGGCGAGCAGTTGGCGATTTCCACCGACACCCTGGTGGCCGGTGTGCATTTCGCCGATCCCTGCGAGCCCTTTCTTCTTGGCCAACGCTCCCTGGCGGTGGCTGTCAGCGACCTGGCCGCCATGGGCGCCACGCCACTGGCCTTTACCCTTGCCCTGACCCTGCCGACGGTAAGCACCGATTGGCTGCAGGCCTATGCCCAAGGCTTGAATGCCATGGCGCAGAACTGCGGGGTGCGCCTGATCGGTGGCGATACCACCCGCGGCCCCTTGACCCTGACCCTGACGGTATTCGGCCGGGTACCTGCCGGCCTGGCCCTGACCCGCAGCGGTGCTCGGGCAGGCGATCTGCTGTGCGTCGGCGGTGACCTGGGCAACGCCGCCGGCGCCTTGCCGCTGGTTCTGGGCCAGCGCAGCGCCGAGCCGGCGCTGGCTGAGCCACTGCTGGCCCATTACTGGTCGCCGCAACCGCAACTGGCCCTGGGCCAGGCGCTGCGGGGCAAGGCCACGGCGGCGCTGGACATCTCCGATGGCTTGCTGGCCGACTGCGGCCATATCGCCACGGCCTCGGCGGTTGGTTTGCAGGTCGAGGTCGAGAAGCTACCGCTGTCGCCGGCGCTGCTGGGCTTTCTCGGCCAGCAGGGCGCTCGCGCCGCGGCCCTGAGTGGCGGTGACGACTACGTCCTGGCCTTCACCCTGCCACCGGCCGAACTGGCGCCGCTACTGACGGCCGGCTGGCCAGTGCGGGTGGTCGGGCGAGTGGTGGCCGGGCAGGGGGTGACCCTGCTGGATGCCGATGGGCAGGACATCACCCCCGGCACCCGGGGTTATCAACACTTTCCGGAGACACAGTGACAGATCATCCCAAACAGGTCCCGGCGGAGTTCGTACCGCCGTCGGTGTGGCGCAACCCCTGGCATTTCCTGGCCTTCGGCTTTGGTTCCGGCACCTTGCCCAAGGCGCCGGGCACCTGGGGTTCGCTGGTTGCGCTACCCTTTATCCCGCTGTGGCAGATGTTGCCGGACTGGGGCTACTGGCTGATGCTCGGCATCACCATGCTGTTCGGCTTCTGGCTGTGCGGCAAGGTAGCCGACGATCTGCGAGTGCATGACCATGAAGGCATCGTCTGGGATGAAATGGTCGGCATGTGGATCACCCTGTGGCTGGTGCCCGAAGGCTGGTACTGGCTGCTGGCAGGTTTCCTGATGTTCCGCTTCTTCGACATTCTCAAGCCCTGGCCGATTCGCTGGATCGACCGGCATGTGCATGGCGGCGTCGGCATCATGCTCGACGACGTCCTCGCCGGGGTGTTTGCCTGGCTGGCGATGCAAGGGCTGGTGTGGTGCTTCAGCTGAGGAAATAGGCATGGGTGTGTGCCGCGCGCTGCTGGTATTGCTGGTTGCCTTGAGCTGTTGCAGCGTTCGGGCCGCGGAGCCGCAGGCGCAGCCCAGGCACATTCGCATCGCCAGCGAGGTCTGGAGCGATTACACCGAAGCCAACGGCGAGGGGCTGGGCTGGGACATCCTGCGCGAAGTCTTCGAGCCGCTGGGTGTGACCATCGAACGTTGCAGCGTGCCCTATACCCGTTCGGTCGGGCTGGTACAGCGCGGCGAAGTGGACGCCCACATGGGTGCCTACCGTGATGAGTCGCCGGGTGTGCTTTACCCCCACTGGAACTACGACACCGATCACATCTACGCCCTGGGACTGGCCAGCAACCCCGAGTTGAGCCTGGCGACTATCGCCAGTTACCGACTGGTCTGGGTGCGCGGCTACAAGTACCAGGACTACCTGCCCAATATCCGTCGCTACAACGAGATCCGCCGGCGCATCGGCATCCTGCCGATGCTGCTGTACAGCCGCGCCGACTATTACATCGATGCCCAGACCGAGATCGACTACGTGCTGGGGCAGGCCTCCGATCCGAGCCAGTTCAAGCGTACCCACCTGACCGAGCTGCCGCTGTACCTGGGGTTCGCCAGCAACCCGCGCGGGCGGGAAATGCGCGAACTGTACGACCAGCGCATGGCACAGCTGGTGAGCACCGGGCGTTTGCGGCCGATCTTCGAGCGCTGGAAACAGCCTTATCCCTTTGACGGGAGCCCTTAGCCGGCGGTGCGTTGATCAAACTTATCGATCTTTATCTCCGATAATTCAGCCTAAGCGTCCAGTGGAGGCTGCTGTTACAATGCCGCCTCTGCGAATCTCCAGTCCTCATACAGATCAGGAGCACAACAGTGCCCGTCGTTTTTGTTGCTGCTTGCAAGCTGCCTACGCCTTTTGCGCAATTCACCATGCATGGTTTTCTCGATGAAGCTACCGGCCGCGAGCATGTGGTGCTCAGCCTGGGCGATATCGCCGACGGCGCTCCGGTTCTCGGCCGCCTGCACTCCGAGTGCCTGACCGGCGATGCACTGTTCAGCCAGCGTTGCGACTGCGGCTCGCAACTGGAAGCCGCCCTGCAGGCCATTGCCCGCGAAGGTCGTGGGGTGTTGCTGTACTTGCGCCAGGAAGGCCGGGGTATCGGCCTCTTGAACAAGATCCGCGCCTACGAACTGCAGGACGGTGGCGCCGACACCGTGGAGGCCAACGAACGCCTGGGCTTTGCCGCCGACCAGCGCGACTACGCCATGTGCCTGCCGATGCTGGAGCACCTGGGGGTCAAGTCCCTGCGCCTGATGACCAACAACCCGCGCAAGGTCAAGGCCTTGACCGAGATGGGGATCCAGGTCGCCGAGCGCGTCCCGCTGCACACCGGCCATAACCCGCACAACAAACTCTACCTGGCGACCAAGGCCAGCAAGCTCGACCACATGATGGGCAACGAGCACCAGGGCGAGGTCGACCGCGCGTGACCCGGGGCCAAGTCAAGCGGCGCCTGACCGTCAGTTGGTGGCAATACCTGGCCCTGGGCCTGTTGCCGTTGTTCGTGATCAACGCGCTGTTCGGCCAGGGCGAGCCCATCCTGCCGGTGCTGGCGATGCCGTTCTTCATTGCCGGGGTGGCATCGATGTTCGTCAGCCTGCGCTTCTTCGGCGGCTACAAGCACGCCCTGATCGCCACCCAGAAAGCCCTGGACACTCCCGAGGAACCGGCGGCCTGGATCAACCTTGCGGCCAGCCGGCGGGTGGCGTTCCTGGCGGCGTCGCTGCCGGCCTGGATCGGCACCCTGGCGGTGTTCGTCGGCCTGGAAGCGGTGCCGCTGATGCTTCTGGCGGTGTCCACGGCGGTGCTGTTCTACCTCTATCGCATTCCGCGTCAACTGGGCTGATGCTGCGCTGGCTGGCGGTCCTGTGCCTGCTGGCCAGTGTTCCGGCGCTGGCGGCGCAGCGGGTGGTGAGTCTTGCGCCATCGCTCTCGGAAATCGTTGTAGAGCTGGGGGCTGCCGAGCTGCTGGTGGGCGTGCTGGATGCCGGTGAACGGCCCGCGCCGCTCAAGGACCTGCCTTCGGTGGGGCGCTACGGCCAGCTGGATATCGAGCGCTTGCTGAGTCTCAAGCCTGATCTGCTGTTGCTCTGGCCGGGCAGTGTCGGCCCGGCCCAGCGCGATCAACTGGCGCGCCTGGGGATCCCCACCCTGGTTGCCGAACCCCATGACTTCCCGCAACTGACCGCGCAGATTGCCGAGATCGGCGAGCGCCTGGGTCGCCCGGCGGCCGGCCGCGAGCTGGCCGCCGAGTTGAACGGGCAACTGGCTGCATTGCGCGTCCGCTATCACCGCGAACCGCCGTTGCCGGTGTTCTATCAGGTCTGGGACCAGCCGCTGTATACCGTGGGTGGTGGGCAGATCATCAGCGAAGCCTTGAGTGTCTGCGGCGCGCGCAATGTGTTTGCCGACCAGCAACTGCCGGCGCCCCAGGTCAGTATCGAGTCGGTGTTGCAGCGCAATCCGCAGGCGATCCTCGCCACCGCCCAGGGACAACTGGATGCCTGGAAGGACTGGCCGCAGGTCGCGGCGGTGCGGCAAGGGCGGTTGCTGCTGGTAAGGGACAAGGGCCTGGAGCGGCCCAGCGGGCAGATGATTGCCGCGACGGCCAGGCTCTGTGCCTTGATCGCACCTGAGCGCTGAGCCCCTTCACCGGCAGGCCTTGCCCTAGGGGCCTGTAGGAGCCGGCTTGCCGGCGAAGGCGGCGGATCTTACAGCTCAGGCGTCCAGGTCACGCCGAGCATCCAGGTACGGCTTTCGCTGCGGTAGCCATAGTCGTTGCCGTTGTACTCGTAGAGCGCGCGGCTATAGGACTTGTCGAAGATGTTGTCGAGTTTCAGGTCCAGCTTCACTTCCTGATTGATCGCCCAACTGCTTCGCAGTCCGAGCAGGCCGTAGCCGCCAATCGGGACCTGCTTTTTCGTGCTCAAGTCCTCACGGCTCTTGCTCACCAGTTGCCAGCTGGCACCTAGCGCCAATTGGTCGAACTGCCGGTCTAGATCCAGATTCAAGGTGCGGCGGGCACGGCGCGGCAGTTGATGGCCATCCTTGCGATTGCGCGGATCAATGATCGCGGTGCCGATGCTGGTCTGCCAGCCGAACAGTTCCTGTTTCAGGGCCGCTTCGAAACCGTTGATTCTCGCTGCGCCAACGTTTTCCGGGCGTTGGGCTATGCGGTCATAAATGATTGCGTCCTTGATATCGGTGCGGAAGATCGAGGTCTCCAGGCGAGTGCTTTGCGTCAGTTGGTTACGCCACTGCAATTCATAGCTCTTGGAGTGTTCCGGCTTGAGGTCGGGGTTGCTGAAGCCGGGGTAATACAGGTCGCTGAAGTTGGGCGCTCGGAAACCTTCGCTATAGGAGAGCAGCAAGTCATTGTCCGGGTTGAGCGGCAGGGTAAAGGTGCCGCTCCAGGTGTTCTGGCTGCCATATTGCTGGTTCTGGTCGCGGCGCAGACCCAGCTCGGTGGAGAAACTGTCACCGCGAAAGCGGTGCTGAATGAAGGCCGCCCGGTTCCAGCGGCTGTCTTCGGCAAATCGCGCCGGGCTGGTATTGAGCCGGTCTTCGTACCAGTCAGCGCCGAGGATCAGGCTGTTGTGTTCGTCCAGGCGCAGATCGTTCTGCCAGTTCAGCGAGTCCCGGTAGGTATTGAATACGTTTCGTTCGTCACTGAGTTTGTCGCGCTTGAGGTCGCGGTTCTCGCTATGCCCCAGCTCTACTCGCGACGTCCAGTAATCATTGATGTGCGCATCGAGATAGCCGCTGACGCTGCTGACACTGAAGTCGGTGTAAGGATCCTGGGCGAAGACGTCGTAGCTTGAGTCGTAGCGCCCGAAGGGGTTGTCATAGCGCGTGCGACCACGGTTATCCAGCAGGTTGAGGCCTACCTCCAGGTCATCGTTCAGCGCATGGCTGAGGGTGAAGCTCAACGACTTGTTGCGGTAACCATCATGGTCGGCATCGCTGGGGAACGATTCCTGGGTCCAGTCGATCCCGGCGGTTTCATCCAGGTTGGCGCCGAGGCTGAAGCGTGTCTGTTGATCTCCACCGGACAGTCCCAGGCTGCGCTCCCAGGTCTGGTTGCTGCCAGCGGCGACGCGCATGCGCCCATGGAGCCCCGAGTCCGCTCCGCGCCGGGTGAAGATCTGGATCACCCCGCCAATGGCGTCGCTGCCATAGATCACTGAGCGCGAGCCACGCAGTACTTCCACCCTTTCTATCTGCTCGATACTGATGAACTGCAGGTTACTGTCGCCGCTCGATGAGCTGCTGATGCGCTGGCCGTCCACCAGCACCAGGCTCTGGGCCGAGTTGGTGCCGCGGATGAAGATATTCGGCAGGTTGCCGCGCCCGCCGCCATGGGCTACCTGCACCCCCGGCACCCGCTGCAGCAGGTCGGTGAGGCTGCCGGGTTGCAGGCGGTCGATGTCTTCCCGGGTGAATACGGTGTTGGCGGCGCTGCTGTCATTGCGCGCTTCCACCTGGCGGTTGGCGCTGATCAGCATTTCGGGCAGTTTCAGGGCCTGATCGCGGTCGGGGGTGTCGGCAAAGAGTTCGGCGCAGGGCAAAAGGCAAAGCGGCAGGGCCAGGCGAGAGAGTTTCATGGCTATTCCGTTGGCGCGGCTCGGCCTTCGCCGCAAAGTGGGAGAGGCTGCACAGTGAAGGCCAAAAAGCGACGCCCGCATGGCGGGCGTGCAACAGCGGCTACAGCTGGCCGTTGTGGATCAAGCCAGGCCCAGCAGCGCCAGGCGCTGGCGCACCGAGGCCTCGATGCCGGCTTCGTCGAGGCCGCACTCGGCGAGCATCTGCGCCGGTTTGGCGTGCTCGACGTAGGCGTCCGGCAAGCCCAGGTGGAGGATCGGCTTGAGGATGTTTTCCCGTGCCAGGTATTCGCTGACCGCACCGCCGGCGCCACCCATGATGGCGTTTTCCTCGATGGTCACCAGCAGTTCGTGGCTGCTGGCGATCTCGCGTACCAGGGCTTCATCCAGTGGCTTGACGAAGCGCATGTCGACCACCGTGGCGTCGAGGTTCTCGGCCACTTGCAGGGCTTCGGCCAGTTGCACGCCGAACACCAGCAGGGCCACTTGCCTGCCCTGGCGGCGGATCACGCCCTTGCCGATCTCGATCGGTTCCAGGCTCTTGTCGATCGGTGCGTTGGGGCCGGTGCCGCGCGGGTAGCGCACGGCCGCAGGGCCGTTGTACAGGTGCCCGGTGCTGAGCATCATGCGCAGCTCGTTCTCGTCGCTCGGGGTCATCACCAGCATGCCGGGGATGCAGCGCAGGTAGGAGAGGTCGAAGCTGCCGGCGTGGGTCGGGCCGTCTTCGCCCACCAGGCCGGCGCGGTCGATGGCGAACAGCACGTCGAGGTTCTGTACCGCCACATCGTGGATCAGCTGGTCATAGCCGCGCTGGAGGAAGGTCGAATAGATCGCCACCACCGGCTTGGCGCCCTCGCAGGCCATGCCGGCCGCCAGGGTCACGGCGTGCTGCTCGGCAATTGCCACGTCGAAGTAGCGCAGCGGGAAACGCTCGCTGAAGGCCACCAGGTCCGAACCTTCCTTCATCGCCGGGGTGATGCCCACCAGGCGCGGGTCGGCGGCGGCCATGTCGCACAGCCATTCGCCGAACACACCTGAATACTTCGGCCCGCCGGCCTTTTTCGGCGCGGCCGCCGGGGCGTCCAGGGGTTCCAGCTTGGTGATGGCGTGGTAGCCGATCGGGTCGACTTCCGCCGGGGCGAAGCCCTTGCCCTTCTTGGTCACCACATGCAGGAACTGCGGGCCCTTGAGGTCGCGCATGTTGCGCAGGGTGGCGATCAGGGTCGGCAGGTCATGGCCGTCGATGGGGCCGATGTAGTTCCAGCCCAGTTCTTCGAACAGGGTGCCGGGGACCAGCATGCCCTTGGCGTATTCTTCGGTGCGGCGAGCGATTTCCCAGGCCCCGGGCAGGCGCGACAGCACTTTCTTGCTGCCTTCGCGCATGCTGGCGTAGGTGCGGCTGGAGAGAATCTTGGCCAGGTAGTTGGACAGCCCGCCGACATTGCGCGAGATCGACATGTCGTTGTCGTTGAGGATCACCAGCATGTTGGCGTCCACTTCCGGCGCGTGGTTCAGGGCCTCGAAGGCCATGCCCGCGGTCAGGGCGCCGTCGCCGATCACGGCGATGGCCTTGCGCTCGCTGTTCTGCAGGCGGGCGGCGATGGCCATGCCCAGGGCAGCGCTGATGGAGGTACTGGAGTGGCCGACGCCGAAGGTGTCGTACTCGCTCTCGGAGCGCCGCGGGAAGGCGGCCAGGCCGTCTTTCTGGCGCAGGCTGGCCATCTGCTCACGGCGCCCGGTGAGGATCTTGTGCGGATACGCCTGGTGACCCACGTCCCACACCAGCCGGTCGTCCGGGGTGTCGAACACGTAATGCAACGCGATGGTCAGCTCGATGACCCCGAGGCCGGCACCGAAGTGCCCGCCGGTCTGGCCGACCGTGTAGAGCAATTCCAGGCGCAACTCATCGGCCAGGGTTTCCAGCTCGGCTTCGCCTAACCGGCGCAGGCCGTCCGGCGTCTGGGCGCGGTCGAGCAGCGGCGTGGTCGGGCGTTTGCGGGGAATCTCATGAAACGTCGTGGGCATCAGGCGAATCGTTATAGGTATAGAAAGAGGCGGCAGTTTACCTTATGCATCGCAAGCTGCCCACGCAGAGCGCCGAACTTGGCCGATATGCGGTCCTGCTGCGGACCGCCGATCAGCTGCGGCGTTCGACGATATAGCGCGCCAGCTCGCGCAGCGGCTCGGCCGCTGCGTCAAACGGACGCAGGGCATGCAGCGCCTGGTCGCGCAGTTCCAGGGCGTACTCCTTGGCTGCGGCCAGGCCCAGCAAGGCCGGGTAGGTCGGCTTGTCCCGGGCGATATCGGCGCCCTGGCGCTTGCCCAGGGTGGCGGTATCGCTTTCGACATCGAGAATGTCGTCCTGCACCTGGAACGCCAGGCCAATGGCCTGAGCGTAGGTTTGCAGGGCCTTGAGCTCGTCCTTTTCGGCCCGGCCGCTGGCCAGGGCGCCAAGGATCACGCTGGCTTCGATCAGTGCCCCGGTCTTGTGCCGATGCATGTATTCCAGGGCCTGCTGGTCCAGCTTGAGCCCCACGGAGCCGAGGTCGATGGCCTGGCCGCCGACCATGCCCGCCGGGCCCGCGGCCTGGGCCAGGGTGGTGACCATGCGCAGGCGGATCTCGGCGCTGGCGTCGCTCAGGGCCGGGTCCAGCAGGGCGCTGAAGGCCAGGCTCTGCAGGCCGTCGCCGGCGAGGATCGCGCAGGCTTCATCGAAAGCCTTGTGGGTAGTGGGCTGGCCGCGGCGCAGGTCGTCATCGTCCATGGCCGGCAGGTCGTCGTGCACCAGGGAATAGGCGTGGATCAGCTCCACCGCGCAGGCGGCGCCGTTGGCTTGCTCGGGCTTGCCGCCCAGGGCCTCGCAGGCGGCGTAGGCCAGCAGCGGGCGCACGCGCTTGCCGCCATTCATCACGCTGTAGCGCATGGCTTCATAGAGGCGGGCAAGTTCGGGGCTAGGGGCGGTGAACAGGGTGTGCATTGCAGCGTCGACGCGGGCCTGGCTGGAGGCCTGATAGGCGGTAATCATTCCGGCTGTTCCGCATCGAAGGGCTGTTCCGCCAGTTCGCCATCGCGCTCCAGGAGGATCTGCACCTTCTGCTCGGCCTGGGCCAGGGCCGCCTGGCAATCGCGGGTCAGGCCGATGCCTTGCTCGAAGGCGGTCAACGAGTCTTCCAGCGACAGCTCGCCGTTCTCCAGACGCTCGACCAGGGTTTGCAGGTCGGCGAGGGATTGTTCGAAATCTAAGGCAGCTTTTTTGCGGGCCATGGCGGCTATCCCGGTTGACGTTAAACCGGCGCGACACTAGCAGACAGCGGGGTTTCGGGCAAATGAGAAGCGCCCGCTGGCGGGCTTCGGACGGGGGGCGTTGGGGTAGGGGGGCTGGGGTTTTCACGACGCGCATTGCTCCCGGGAGTGGAGGGGGTGATGGCGCTGTAATGGCACTTGCTGCGGGGGTTTCAGGGCATTGCCGATTCCCTCGCAAATTCCTTTTTCGGCAATTGTGCAACAGGCGCCAAGTCGCTAATCTGCGGCCTTTCCAACGCCCTTTGTTGCCGGGCACTCTTTCTGAATATTTGCAGCCGCGCCGAGGATCTGGCGCCAGGGTTTTCCCATGCATGGCAGGACGCATTACATGCGCGCTCTATCCTCCCTTCTGCTGACCTTGCTGCTGGCCGGGCCGGCATTCGCCGAGCCTTCTGCCGAGCTGCAGGAACCCCTGGCCGGCTGGCGTTATTCCGGCCTGCTGGACCGCACCGAGCAGGATCGCGTGGCCTATCCGACGCCGCCCATCGACCGCGGCATCCAGCGCAACCGCACCCTGATCGAAGGCCAGCTCAAGGCCATTGGCCATTTGCGCCAGCCCCACAGCCTGTCGGTCAACGGCAACCCGTTGAATCTCTACACCGACGAGCAGGGCCGTTTTGCCCGGCCCTATGCGTTCGGTGCCGGCTCCAACAGCGTCGAAGTGCGCAGCTCCGAGGGCAAGTCCCTCAAGCGCGTGCAGTTCTATGAAGCCAACCTGAACAAGACTCCACCGCGCATTCGCGTAGTGCTGGGCTGGGACGATCCCAAGGCCGAGCTGGACATGCACATCATTACCCCGGACGGTCAGCACGCCTTCTTCGGCCACCCCGGCCTGACCAATGGCGGCGGCCTGGACCCGGACGGCGTCGATGGCCCGGGCCCGGAAATGTTCACCATGACCGCACCGCTGCGGGGCACCTACCTGATCTACGTGAACTACTGGGGCAACTTCGGCAGCGGCGGATACAACTTCGACGAAGGCAGCAATCAGAACGAGGTGATCACCTCGCAGATCAACCTGATCCTTAACGAAAACACCGTCGATGAGAAACGCGAGACCTTTATCGTGCCCATGCGGGCCATCGGCGACCTGTTGCTGGTCAAGTCTTTCAACTATTGAACATCCCGCACCACGGATGAATTGGGCTTTGTGAATCATGAGCGAAAACACAGCATCCCCGGCAGCCGGCGTGCCCGGTACTGAACAACCCGCCAGCAAGCGGCGCTGGCCGGTCCTGGTCATGGGCCTGTGCCTGGTGGCGGCCGCGGTCACCGGCGTGGGCTGCAAGCCCAAGACTCCGGTGGCGGAGCTGGCCGGCGACAAGCTGGGCCTGAGCCGCCCCGATGGGCTGCTGGAAACCCATTCCCTGGCGCAGTTGCCCAAGGACCTGCTGGCGGTGCCTTTCCTCAAGGAAACCCTGACCGAGGATTTCGTCTTCTATTACCAGACCCACGCCGACCGCCTGGGCCTGATCGGTAGCCTGCGGCGGATCATCTACGAGCATGACCTGAAGCTGCAGGACAACCTGATCGAGCAGTTGTTCGACCAGCCGGCCGACGTGGCGCTGTGGCGCGGCGCCGACGGGCGTCTCAAGGACTTCCTGCTGGTGATGGACCGCGGCGGCCTGGCCAAGCTGCTGGAGCCCCTGGCCAAGGTGGCCCTGGATGACACCCAGTTGAGCAAGCTGGCGGACCTGAAGGTCGGTGGCGATGCGGTGACCCTGTACCAGTTGAATTACAACGCCAGCCGGTCCCTGGCATTCGCCTCCCACGGCGACAAGCTGGTGGTGCTGTCCAACCCCGCCAAGCTGTACGACCCCGCCACCGGCGCCGACGACGAGCATGGTGCGGTGTCCACCACCGCCCTGGAGGCCCTGCTCAACGGCGACAAACTGTTCCCCGAGGCCTTTGGCCTGGAAGCGCGCAAGCCTGAAGTGCAGCAGCGGCTGGCAGTCAATTCCAGCGTTTTGGCCATGGGTTACCAGCGCTTTATCCCCAACTTCGCCGGCCTGCGCTTCGACATGGACGACAAGGGCTGGCACAGCTACCTGGCCATGCAAGAGCAGGACAACCAGCCGGCGTTCGACTTCAAGCCGATCTGGCAGGCCATGCCCATGGGCGCCAGCGCCTGCGTAGCCTTGCCCCTGGCGGCGGAGCAGCAGAAGCCGTTGCTGGTCAAACTGGGCGCCGAAGAAGCGGTGGCCACCACCCTGACCGAGCACATGGCCGGGACCGCCGGCCTGTGCTGGTACGCCGACTCGCGGCTGTACACACCGCTGCTGGTGGCCAGCCTCAAGGACAAGGACAATGCCAAGCTCGATACGGACCTGGGCAAGCTGTTCGGCTCCATGGTCGGCACCCGGGAAAGCAAGGTGGCGGAGCGCATCTTCCCGGTGGTCGAGCAGCAGAACGGCGACGTGCACCAGTGGCAGCGCCAGGTCAGTTCCAACTTCGGCCAGTACCCGGCCAAGGAAGCCAAGGACCCGCAAACCATCACCGGTCGCGCCTTCATGCAGGTCAGCCTGGCCCGCCATGGCTCGACCCTGGTCTTCTCCCTGGATGACAAGTTGGTGAACAAGGCCCTGGGCACCCTGGACAAGCGCTTCCCGCCCCTGGCGGACGTGGTGCCCAAGGATGCACTGATGCCGGTGTACCTGGGCCCGCAGTCCCTGGCCCAGTTGATCCAGCAGGAAACCTTCGACAGCCTGCCCCAGGACATGGAGCCGGTGTTCAACAACGCCGCGCAAACCTACCTGGTGCCCAAGCTGCGTACCCTCGGCGGTTATGGCAAGTACGCCCTGACCCTGCCCGAAGGCAGCGAGCCCGACGGTCACTGGCAATGGCTGCCCCTGCAATGGCGTGCCCTGTGAGTGCACTGCGCAAAGGTCTGAGCAGCCTTGGCCTGTTGGCCTTGTTGCTGAGCAGCGCCGTGGGCGCGACCCAGGCTCCGCCCCTGGACGTGCAGCAGTCCCAGGTGTTCCGTGCCTGGTTCGTGCGCATCGCCCAGGAGCAGTTGAGCCAGGGCCCGAGCCCGCGCTGGTACCAGCAGGATTGCGCGGGCCTGGTGCGCTTTGCCGCCAACGAAGCGCTCAAGGTCCACGACAACAAATGGCTGCGGGCCAACGGCATGTCCAATCGCTACCTGCCGCCGGAGCTGCAACTGAGCGAAGGCCAGCGCGGCCTGGCCCAGCAGTGGCAGCAGGGCGGCGGCCAGACCGGGCCCTACGTCAATGCCATCAAGCTGATCCAGTTCAACAGCCATCTGGTGAGCCGTGACCTGGGGCAGGCGCGCCCCGGTGACCTGTTGTTCTTCGACCAGGGCGACGACCAGCACCTGATGATCTGGATGGGCCGCAACATCGCCTATCACACCGGCACCACCACTCCCACCGACAACGGCATGCGCTCGGCTAGCGTGCAGCAACTGATGACATGGAAGGACACTCGATGGATACCCGACTCAGCCAACCCCAACTTCATCGGCATCTATCGACTGAACTTCCTCACCCAATGAGCGAATCCCGTATGTCCCGTTTTCTGTTTCGCCTGACCCTGGCCTTGACCCTGCTCACCCCCGTGGCCCTGGTCAACGCCGAAGACTCGGTGCCGCCCAGCGACTATGCGGCGGTCTCCGGCGAGAGTTTCTTCCTCCTGGCCGACAGCAGTTTCGCCAGCGACGAACAGGCCATGGTGCGCCTCGAGGCCCCGGGCCGTGACTACCGGCGCTTTCGCATGGAGCCCTATGGCGGCGCGGACATCCGGGTGTACCGGATCGACCAGCCGCTGGACTTTCTCAAGCGCCAGAAGAACCTGCACCGGGTGGTCAGCGACGGCCAGTTCAAGGGCGAGGGCCTGTCCAACACCCTGGCCTACCTGTGGGACAACTGGTACCGCAAATCTCGCCGGGTGATGCAGCGCGCCTTCTCCTACGAGTCACGCAAGCAGGTCACCGAAGAGGTGCCGGAACTGAAGGTGGGCAACTCCATGCTGGCGCCGACGCCGTATGACGCCCAGCCGCAATTCGCCCTGATCCCGGGGCTGCCCCTGGTGACCCAGTTCCGTTATCCGCTGTGGCAGGCCAAGCCGATCCAGCCGCCGGCCGGGGTAAACCTGTCCGGTTCCTCCAGCCAGTTCATCAACGTCGCCCCGGGCAACGTCTACATCCCGCTGGGGCAGCTCAAGCCCGGCCTGTACCTGGTGGAGGCCCTGGTGGGCAAGTACCGCGCCACCACCATGGTCTTTGTTTCCAACACCGTGGCGGTGAGCAAGATCGCCGGCGACGAACTGCTGGTCTGGGCCGCGGGCAAGCATGAAGGCAACTCGGTGTCCAAGGTCAATGTGCTGTGGACCGACGGCCTCGGCGTGATGAACAGCGGCGCCACCGACGAACAGGGCCTGGTGCGCCTCAAGCACGTCAGCCCCGAGCGCTCCTACGTGATCGGCGAAGACCAGGAAGGCGGGGTGTTCGTCTCCGAGAACTTCTATTACGACAGCGAAATCTACGACACCAAACTGTATGCCTTCACCGACCGGCCGCTGTATCGCCCCGGGGACTGGGTATCGCTGAAGATCGTCGGTCGCGAGTTCAAGAACGCCCGGGACTCGGTACAGCCGGGTGCCGGCACGGTGAACGTCAGCGTGCTGGATGCCGCCGGCACCGCCCTGCAGAACATGACCCTGAACCTGGATTCCAAGTCCGGCGCCCAGGGCCGCTTCCAACTGCCGGAAAATGCCGTGGCCGGTGGTTATGAACTGCGTTTTGGCTACAAGGGCCAGGTCTACAGCAGTGCCTTCCGCGTGGCCGAGTACATCAAGCCGCACTTTGAGGTTTCCCTGGCCCTGGCCAAGCCGGACTTCAAGACCGGCGAGCCGGTGAAGGGCAACCTGGTGCTGCTCTACCCCGACGGCAAGCCGGTGGCCAACGCTCGCCTGCAACTGAGCCTGCGGGCCCAGCAGCTGTCCATGGTGGACAACGAACTGCAGTACATGGGCCAGTTCCCGGTGGAGTTGACCAGCGCCGAACTGACCACCGATTCCAAGGGCAGTGCGACCCTCGACCTGCCGGCGGCGGACAAGCCCAGCCGCTACATGCTCACCGTATTCGCCAGTGATGGCGCTGCGTATCGGGTCAAGACCACCAAGGAAATCCTCATCGAGCGTGGCGCGGCGAGCTTCAGCCTCAGCGCGCCGCAGCGTTTCAGCGCGGCCGGCGACAAGGTGCAGTTCAGCTACGCCAACCAGAACACCGGCGAGCAGAGCAAGAACGTCAAGCCGAGCCGCTACGGCTGGGTGCGCATGGAGGACCAGTCCACCGGCGAGGGCAAGCTGGCTGCCGCCGACAGCGGTTTCGCCCTGGCCTTCGAGCGCCCCGGTACCTACAACCTGACCCTGCGCGACGAGCACGATCGTGTACTGGGCGGCACCAGCCACTCGGTCACTGGCGAGGGCGTGAAAGCGGTGCCGGGCACCGTGGAAATCGTCCTCGACAAGCCCGAGTACAAGGCTGGTGACGAAGCCCTGGCGCTGATCACCTTCCCGGAGCCGATCAACGACGCCCTGCTGTCCCTGGAGCGGGACAAGGTCGAGGCCACGGCGCTGCTGTCCAAGGGCGGCGATTGGCTCAAGGTGGAAAAACTCAGCCCCACCCAATACCGCGCCCGGGTGCCGGTGAAGGACGGCTTTGCGCCGAACCTGACCTTTTCCGTGCTCTACACCAAGGGCGGCGAGTACAGCTTCCAGAACGCCGGGATCAAGGTGCTGACGCCGCAGATCGATGTGGCCATCCATACCGACAAGGACAAATACCAGCCGGGTGACATGGTCACCGTCGACCTGTCTACCCAGTTCGCCGGCAAGCCGGTGCCCGCACACCTGACGGTCAGCGTGGTGGACGAAATGGTCTACGCCCTGCAACCGGAAGTGGCGCCGAGCATCGACCAGTTCTTCTACCACCCGCGGCGCAACAATGTGCGCACCAGCGCCAGCCTGTCGTTCATCAGCTACGACGTGGCCCTGCCGGGCAGCCCCACCGCCCCGGGCAAGGCCAACCGCAGCGAACGCGGGGTCAAGGTACTGGAGCGTCCGCGGCGCGAAGACGTCGACACCGCTGCCTGGCAGCCTGA
Source organism: Pseudomonas sp. GW823-FHT03E05 (assembly GCF_058796855.1). NCBI lineage: Bacteria > Pseudomonadati > Pseudomonadota > Gammaproteobacteria > Pseudomonadales > Pseudomonadaceae > Pseudomonas > Pseudomonas sp. GW823-FHT03E05. The sequence goes on along the minus strand of NZ_JBXAJB010000006.1, from coordinate 244,835 downwards.
GCTGGTCACCGACGGTAGCGGCAAGGCGCGTTTCACCTTCCGCATGCCGGATTCCCTGACCCGCTGGCGCATCACTGCCCGGGCCATCGCCGATGATGGCCAAGTGGGGCAGAAAAAGCAGTTCGTGCGTTCCGACAAGGCCCTGTACCTGAAGTGGAGCGGTCCGACCCGCTTCCGCACGGGTGACAAGCCGGACCTGGGGGTATTCGCCTTCAGCCAGTCCGAACAACCCACCAAGGCCGAACTGGTGATCCATTACGCCGGTGAGTCCCAGCGCCTGCCGCTGACCCTCAACAGCGGGATCAACTATGTGGCGCTGCCGGCCATTGCCCCGGGCAATGGCGAGTGGAGCGCCGAGCTGGTGCAGGGCGGCAAGACCGTGGATGCCCTGGCGGTGCGCCTGGTGAGCAGTGCGGCCGGCTGGCAGAGCGTGCAGACCCAGAGCCTGGACGTGGTCACCATCAGCACGCCGCTGGGCCTGCCGGCCGATGCTGCGGACATTCGCCTGCGCCTGGACGACAGCCCGCAAGCGCTGTTCCGTTCGGCCTTGGATGACCTGCTGGAATACCCGTATGGCGGCGTCGAACAGACCGCCAGCCAGTTGCTGCCGCTGAGCGTTGCCTACCCGGCGCTGGCCAGCAATCCGCAGATCCGCGACCGGCTGCGGCTGATGATGCAGAACAGCCGTCTGCGCCTGGTGCACATGGCCGGGCCGGAAGCGGCATTCACCTGGTGGGGCGAAGATGCCGAGCCGGATGCCTTCCTCACCGCCTACGCCTATTACGCCGACTGGAATGCGAGCAAGGTGCTGGACCTGAACCTGCCGCCGGAGCACTGGCAGCGGGTGCTGGAGGTCTACGCCAAGCAGGCTGGCAATACGCCGTTGCTGCAACGGGCGCTGATCCTGTCGTTCGCCCGTGAAATGAAACTGCCGATCAACACCCTGGTCAGCGGTCTGATGGACGACCTGGCCAAGGCCGGTAGCGGCCCGGCAGCCAGCATGCAGGACAACGGCAGCGACAGCCTGGTGATGGACGATCCGGATTCGGCCCTCGGCCTGGCCAGCGCCCGGGTGCTGGCCGCGGCCCTGGCGCGGGATGCCAAGGTCACGCCACCCGCGGCGTTCGTCGCCCAACTGGAAGCGGCGCAGCAGCAATTGGATATCAGCTCCCAGCCGTTCACCCAGGCCCTGAGCCTGTCGCTCAAACCGTTCGACCAAGGCGCGGCGCGTGCCTTGCTGCAACGCCTGCTGCCGTCGCAATCGACCCTGGAACGGGCCCTGGCCCTGACCTGGCTGCAGCGCAGCATCGCCCAGTCGACCCCGGCGGTGGCCTTGAACCCGGGGCAGGGCTGGCAACAGCGCCAGGGCGCCAGCGGTGAAAGCTACTGGCAGTGGCAAGGGGCGCAGGTGCCGACGGTACTGGCCCTGGGCTCTGTGCCGGAACGTCCGCTGCGGGCGTCGGTGAGCTACCTGAGCAAGCTGGACATGGGCACGCCGTCGCCGGTGAACATCACCCGCCGCCTGTTGCGCCTGGTGCCGGGGGACGAAGCCTTCACCTTCAAGCTGGAACCGGTGGGCAACAAGCCGATCGCCAGTGACGGCCTGTACCTGGACGAAGTGATCATCGCCAACGAAGGCAACCGACCGCTGCTGTACGGCATGCTGGAAGTGCCGCTGCCGCCGGGTGCCGATGTCGAGCGCACCACCTGGGGCATCAAGCTGGCCGGCCCGGCCGGTACGGAGGCGGCGTCCCTGGAGAAGGCTCGTTCCGAACCTGGGCAGATGAGCTACGCGGTGCCGCTGGATGCGTTGAACGACGGCAGCGAAGTGCGCCTGCGCCATCTGGTTCGCTTCTCCCAGAAAGGCCAGTTCAATCTGCCGCCGGCACGTTTCTACCAGGTGTACGCACCGGAGCATCAGGCTCAGGAACGTACCCCGGCCCTGGGTCAGGTCACGGTCAAATAACATGGTGCGGTGCTGGGCCTGGCTATGTCTGTGTTTGCTTCCTGGGTGGGTGACGGCCCAGGACGAGCCTCTGCGCCTGGCCTGGAAAACCGCCCCGGACAGTGAGCTGGTGAGCCTGAGCAAGACCCAGGTTCTGTCTCGCGAGCCGTTGCCCAAGGATCTGCAAGCGCCCCTGGGCAGTGTCTGGAAACTCTTTGTCTACGCCTGGCTGGTGGACACCGGCGCCCAGGAGCCGGCCTATGCCTGCCAGGGCAAGTCCAAGGAAGAGGTCTATTGCTGTGCGGTGGGCGCCAGCATCGCCCGTGATCAGGCGCTGGTACGTTCCTGCGGTTTGTATTTCGAGCCCCAGCGCTTGCAACTGTCCGCCGCTGACTGGCGCCATTACTGGCGGGCCCGCAACGCTCCCGACTGGTTGCAGGACCTCAACCAGCTGCAGCCCCAGACCCGGGTCCCGGTGGCGGAGCTGCTGCAGGTGCTGGCGCTGTTGCCGGCCCGGGACACGGCCCGGCGCGTGCTGCTGGATGTGGTGCTCAATGCCGCCGACGGCGCAGTAGTGGGCGCCTTGGGCGGGCGCTTGCGGGTCAAGACCTGGAGCTGGCTGGCGGATCAGGACCCGCAATCGCGCCAGGGTGGTTTTGCCGGCTGGCTGGTGGATGGCACACCGCTGTGGGTGGGCGGGCGCGGCACCAGCCAACGGGTGTTGAAGGACTACGCCCAGGCCCTGAACCAGGAACTGCCGGACAACCCGCCTGTGGATAAAGGCCGCTGTGTGGAGGTCAGCCTGTTTTCCCGCTACCCGCTCAGAAGCGTCAGCCAGGGCGGCCAGCCGGCTAAACCGGGTGCCTTGCAAGGGGATTACCGGGTGGAGTTTGCCAACGGCAACCAGCTGGATATCCACAGCGCCGGCGAGCTGTTCCTGCAGCAAGACCCTGCGGCCCAGCGACTGGTGGCGCGCCTGGACCGTGAGGAATATGTCGCTCGGGTACTGCAGCGCGAAGCCACCAGTGAGCCAGTGGAGGCCGCCAAGGCGCTGGCCGTGGCCATCCGTACCTACCTGTTGCAGAACGCCGGGCGCAGCGGCGAATGCCTGAGCATCGACGACAGCAGCAACCGCCAGCGGGTCGCGCCGCGCCCGGCCACTGCCCAGGCCCGGGCCATAGCCGCCTGGACCAGCGACCTGGTGCTGGCCGGCACTCAAGTCACCTACCACTCGGACCTGAAGGCGCCGGACAAACTGTCCTGGCAACAGGCCGTGGAGCAGGCCCGGTCCGGGCAACGCTACGACGCCATCCTGCTGCACGCCTATCCCCGGGCCAGCCTCAGCCGCTGGGACAACCCCGTGGCCTCCTGCGAACCCTTGCCGGCGGCCCAGGAGTGGCTGCTGCAGCAGCGCCGGCGCTGGCGCCAACCGCTGGAGCAAGAGATCGGCTACAACGAAATCAGCCAGTTCGCCGTGTGCCGCCTGAGTTTCGGCCGGCCCTACGTCGACCGTGAACGGCAACGCATCTATGTGCGGGGCGTGCTCTCGCTGCAAGACCGCCTCGACCTGACTCACGAATACCTGCACCTGGCCTTTGAAGCTCATCCCAACGGCCAGGATGAAACCTACATCGAAGGGCTCGCCCGTCATCTTTTATTGGAATAGGCCATGAAACTTCCTGCTCCCCCGGTCCTCCTGTTCCTTTGTGGAATGTTCAGCCTGCCCATGGCCCTGGCCGACAGCGGCATCCAGCTCGACACCCCCAAGGGCGGCTGGCGCACTCGAGCCATGGATGGTGAACAGTACATTCAGGAGGTCAACTATCCGGCCTCCTCGGTGAATACCCCCCAGGGCCAGGCCGATACCGCGCGTATTCGCGGGCAGATCAAGGGTGCGCCCAAGGCGAACAAAGAGCCCGGCAAGCTGATCGTCAATGGCGTCAGCATGCCGCTCAAGTTCGATGAGCAAGGCAGCTTCGACCGGCCGTACGCCTTCCCCAACGGCAGCAACAGCGTCGAAGTGCGCAGCCCGGATGGCCAGCAGCGCAAGCGCGTGCAGTTTCTCAACACCGGCGGTGGCGTGACCCCGCCCAAGTTGCGCGTGCTGCTGTCCTGGGACAGCGACAATACCGACCTCGACCTGCACCTGGTAACCCCGGACGGCGCGCACATCTGGTACGGCGACCGCGTGGCTCCCAACGGCGCGACCCTGGATGTGGACGTGACCACGGGCTACGGCCCGGAGATCTTCTCCATGCCGGCGCCGCTCAAGGGCCAGTACCTGGTCTATGTGAACTACTACGGTGGCGGTTATCGCAGTGACGACGATGAAGACGGCGGCCAGGAAAATGCCGTGCAGCCCCTGACCACCGCCCAGGTCACAGTGATTACCGAGGAAGGCACGCCGGATGAAAAGAGCGAGACCTTTGTGGTGCCGATGCGCGCCCCCGGGGAACTGACCCTGGTGCGCAGTTTCAGTTATCCATGACCGGGCTCAACGGATGCGCTTTCCCGGCCATCCGTTCATTGCCCTGAGACAATACGGGCCCCCGGTGTTTGCCTTGCAATGAATCACCATTCATTGGCAGGGAAATGCAGAACATGGGTGCTTTTCAATCGTGGTTGAAGTGCTGTGTAGTGGCCGGAAGCTGTGCCTCCAGCCTGGTGTTGGCCGCGGGCGCCGACGGTTTGCAGCGGGTCAAGGTAGACCTGGTGGCGCCGCCCCAGGTGCATGCTCATGAGCAGGCTGTCAGCGGGCCGCCGAAGGTCGTGCAGTTCCGCATGAACGTGGAAGAGAAAAAGATGGTGGTGGACGATCAGGGCACCACCCTGCAGGCCATGACCTTCAACGGCTCCATGCCGGGGCCGACCCTGGTGGTGCACGAGGGCGACTACGTCGAGCTGACCCTGAGCAATCCGGCCAGCAACAGCATGCCCCACAACATCGACTTCCATGCGGCCACCGGTGCCCTGGGCGGTGCGGCCCTGACCCAGGTGCTGCCGGGGCAGGAAGTGGTGCTGCGTTTCAAGGCTGACCGCAGCGGGACCTTCGTCTATCACTGCGCGCCGCCGGGCATGGTGCCCTGGCACGTGGTTTCGGGCATGAGCGGGACCTTGATGGTGCTGCCGCGCGAAGGCTTGCAGGACCCTGCCGGCAAGCCCTTGCACTATGACCGGGCCTACACCATCGGCGAGTTCGACCTGTACATCCCCAAGGACAAGGACGGGCATTACAAGAGCTACCCGGACCTGGCCTCCAGCTACCAGGACACCCGTGAAGTGATGCGTACCCTGACCCCGAGCCACGTGGTGTTCAACGGCCGTGTCGGCGCCTTGACCGGAGCCAACGCCCTGACCGCCAAGGTCGGCGAAAGCGTGCTGTTCATCCACTCCCAGGCCAACCGCGACAGCCGTCCGCACCTGATCGGCGGCCATGGCGACTGGGTCTGGACCACCGGCAAGTTCGCCAACGCCCCGCAACGCAACCTGGAGACCTGGTTCATCCCCGGCGGTTCCGCCCTGGCGGCGCTCTACACCTTCAAGCAGCCGGGCACCTACGTGTACCTCAACCACAACCTGATCGAGGCCATGGAGTTGGGGGCCCTGGCTCAGGTCAAGGTCGAGGGGCAGTGGGACGATGACCTGATGACCCAGGTAAAGGCCCCCGGGCCCATGACTCCGGCCAAGTGATAGCAGCCGGGGCTCAAGCCCCGGCACCTGGCATCAGAGGTTCAGGGCGAACTTCAGGTAGCCCGGATACACCTGGCGCCAGTCGTCCTGGAAGGTATGGCCTTGCTCATGCTCATGGCTCTGGACCTGGTTGCCGGGTTCCAGGGCCTGTTGCGTGGCGGCGGTGAGCTTCTGGTTGCTCTCGTGCTCCTTGGCGCCATGGACGATGACGATGCGCTTGTCCCGAGCCTTGGTTTCGCCGAAGGGAATCCGGTAGCCGCCGGGTGACAGCAGCAGCGCGCCGCTGTAATGCTGCGGGTACTCGGCGATCAGGTGCGAGGCGTGCTCGGCACCTTGGGAGAAACCCATCAGGACGATGCGCGAGCGATCGATACGGGTCTGCTTTTCCAGTTTCTTCAGCGCTGCGCTGACCGCTTCTTCGGTCGGTGCTACCGAATGCTGCTGCCACATGAATTGGTGCTCGTCGCGCTTGAGAGTGCCGTTGATGCCCACCAGCACGGCTTTTTCCCCCACAAGGTCCGTGCGCATGTCGATACCGTCGCTGCCTTCGGTACCGAACCCCGACAGCCAGACCACTACCGGCCAGCCCTCGCTCGGGGCCTTGCCCTGGGGAATGCTGAAGGCCGCAAGGCCCGCATCCCTGGCCTTGGCCGGGTAGTTCTTCTCGGCGGCCTGCAACAGCTTCTTGTAGGCCGGGTCCTGCTGCAACGATTCCAGTTCGTCGTCTTCCTTGAGCAGCACCAGCTGCCAGAAGCCACGCTCGCGGGCCTGGTCGAGGTATTCGGCGGCGCGCTTGTTCTTGTCCATGGCCGCCAGGCTGCCGGCGGCCTGGTAGGAGGCGTAGGCATTCTTCGGGTCGAGGCGGGCAGCGGTCAGGTAGTAGGCGAGGGCGCCGGCGTAGTTGTCGTGCTGGCTCTTCTCATTGTCCCCGGCCTCGATGAAATCCGCTGGCGTGGCTTCGTCCAGGTACAGGTTGGCCATGCCGGCCAGGCCTTGCCAGCGCCCCTTGGCGACGTCCTGTTGCGCATCGGCATGGGCCCAGGAACTGCTGAGGCTGAGAACGCTGAACAGCGAGAGAAATGACAGGGGCAGGCGTACTGCGGCCGGCAACGACATGACTGAGAGTCCTTTTTCAGTGAGGTCCCGGGCCGTTGCCCGAAACGGCGCGCAGCTTAGCATGGCGGATCGCCCGGATGGACGACCCGCGCTGTGGCCGGAGTCAGCGCCGAAGCGGTAGGTCAATCGCTCTGGTCGGCGGTGGAAATCACTTCATCGATCTTCCAGCAGCCCTTGTCCTTGATCATCCGCACATCGACGATCTGGGTGGTGTCCGGGGTGTTGCCCAACGTCACTTGCTCCTTGGCGCTGGAGCCCTGGACTTGTGGTTCGCTGACCTTGATCTGGGTCAGCCACTCATCCATGTAGTCCTGGGCCTTGAGGAAGTAGTCCTCTTCCAGGCCGTCGGGGCTGGCCATCTGTTTCTTGATCTTGGTGATCAGTGAGTCGGAGACGTACTTCTTCATTTCCGCCACGTTGTCGGTCAACGGATCCTTGTCTTCGCTGAAGGTTTGCAGGTACCAGCTATAAAACGCCTGGGTTGCGGGCTTTGGCGAACTGGCGCAGTCGGCCAGGGCGACCGACTGATGCATCGCGACCGCTGCCAGAAGCGAGCAGAACAGCATTCTCATGGAGGACCCCTTACGGATGGCGATAGATTTTGTAGGCAGGTTTCTGCACCCGGTAGGAATGCCCCGGGTAGAAACCGTGCAGTTGCTTGAAGTCTGACACCCAGAGTGTGCCGTTGAACATCGCCATGTGACCGTGGGGGTGCCCGGGAATGGGCTGGATGATCACCACATCGCCCGCTGCGGGCGTCTGGCCGGCCGGTTGTTCGATGAAACCGGCAGAAGTCAATGATGAGCCGAAGTCCTTGGCCGAGTGCTTCCTGTGCAGAATCACCCCACCGCCACCGGCTTCGATCGCCTGGCGAGTATAGGCCGCACAGCGCCCCGTACTACCGGCGTGAGCGTGAGCGTTCAAGTGACTGATAGCGGCTTCTTTATTCCACATTCCTTGTCATCCGAGAGTCCTGGAGAGCGGCGAGTTTATTCTTGCCCAAGGGCGCCGGAAATACTGGCTAAGTGCCTTATTTGCCGCCTTTGGGGGGCGTATCACAGTTATCCCGCTGATTGGTAAAACCACGCAGGAGCCAGGCGGCCTGGCCGTTCAGTCCGGCTGCAACTCCAGGGCGCTGCGCGATACCCTGTGCACTCGGTTGCGCCCCTGGTGCTTGGCGCCATACAGGGCTTCGTCGGCCAGGGACAACAGGCGCGGCAGGTCGTAGCCCCGGGTTTCACTGCTGACCACACCGATGCTGACGCTGAGCAGCCTGGGTTCCAGCAGAGGCAAGCGGGCAAAAGCCTGGCGAACCCGCTCGGCTACCGTTACTGCGGCCTGCTCATCGGTCGCGGCCAGGAGGCAGGCGAACTCTTCACCGCCAATGCGGGCAAATACGTCTTTTGTACCCAGGGCTTCTGCAAGCACCTGGCTGAATGCGACCAGCACCACGCCCCCCGCCGCCAGCAGCATCATGCCGCCCAGATAAGCCAGTGGCCGCTCACGGGTTTCCCGTAGCCAGGCGTGGAAGGTCAGCAGGCTCATCAGAAAGAAAATGAACACCGAGACTACGAGCAGGGTGGGGATGTGCAGGGCCATGTCCGGAATTCTCGTTAACGTCGCGCTCAAGGGGCAGGAGTCGAAGCCGGCCGCTGCAGAGCGGGCGAATTGCCATCAATGGGCGGGATTGTAGCGAGAACTTGAGGGTCTTGGTGTGGGGGCCAAGGAGGGAAGGGCCTAGCGGAACCTCCCGCAAAGCGCGTTGCCCTGGTAACCGTGCGCGATTGGCCCGAGGAACATGAATGGGCCACAGGCGTAGAAGTCCGAACTGACTTTCTGGTTCACATACAGCAACGCAGCTTCGGCGCCGTTTATATCGTTGCCGTACGAGGTGGCGCTGTAGGACTCGCAAACCGGCAGTTTCAGCGGGATTGGCAGGATCACGAGCAAAACGGTGGTGCCGCACCACTGGCGTTCGGCGGGGCTCTTCTGCGTGCGGGTGATGACCGGGGTCATGGAGTGGCCCACCAGCGTTTGGTGAGCGTCGGTCTTGGTGACTTGCCTTTCGGGCATATCCATCCAGGCACCCACGCACCCGCAAAGGCCAAGGGCTGTCAGCGCCGCCAGCAATGCACCGTTGATGGCTCGCCGCAGGGGCTGAAAATTCACCGCAGGGGATCTTCTGGGAGCTGCAAAGCTGCGTAGGTCGTGCATCCTGCACCTGCTGTAGGAGTGGCCGGTCCTTCCCGTGCCCGGGTTCCAGGCATTAAAAAGCCGGCTTGTGGCCGGCTTCTCGGGGACTGGCTTGGTTCATTTTTGGTAAACCGCACCAGCCTTCAAAACGTACACCCAGCTCTTGCGGCTGGCTGTGGGACTGGGCGAGAAAGTCATCCGCTTCGTCAGGCGCTCTGACCGCTTGAAGGGTCGATGCGCAAATGTGGGGCGCAGCATACGCATATTCGCCGGGAATTCCCAGTGCGAAGCGCGTTCCAGAGGCCTTGAAGCAGTAAAAAGTGCGAAGAATATGTTGCTGGATGCGTGGTCGGCCGAGAAAGCGGTTCACCGGCAAGCCGGCGCCAGCAGGCAACCGGTGCTGCGTGCAGGCATAAAAAAGCCCCGGATGACCGGGGCTCTTTCTTGAAGCTTGTTGCTCCAAGCGTGCAGTTGCTTCTTAGCCTTTGTAGGCAGCAACCGACTTCAGGATCTCGGCGCGGGCTGCATCGGCATTGCCCCAACCGTCGATCTTCACCCACTTGCCTTTTTCGAGGTCTTTGTAGTTCTCGAAGAAGTGCTTGATCTGTTCCAGCAGCAGGGCTGGCAGGTCGGTGTATTCCTTCACGTCGACATACAGCTGGGACAGCTTGTCGTGTGGTACCGCGATCACTTTGGCATCGCCGCCGCCGTCGTCGGTCATGTTCAGGATGCCCACTGGACGGGCACGGATCACCGAGCCTGGCGCTACTGGGTAAGGGGTCACGACCAGTACGTCGAGGGGGTCGCCGTCGTCAGCCAGGGTGTTGGGGATGAAGCCGTAGTTGGCCGGGTAGAACATCGGGGTGGCCATGAAGCGGTCAACGAACAGGCAGTCGCTGTCTTTGTCGATTTCGTACTTGATCGGCGCGTGGTTGGCCGGGATTTCGATAGCGACGTAGATGTCGTTCGGCAGGTCTTTGCCCGCCGGAATCTTGCTGTAGCTCATTGGGCGTTGCCCCCGTTAGTTGACCAAATGACTTGGCCGGATTGACCAAAAAGTGGCGGCGATTATAGACACACTCCGCTACCGATGCCACGTACCAAGGGTCGTAGAACCTTGGTTGTACTGTGTCGCGGGCGTGTTCGGGTTTACCGAGCGACCGGCGGCCTGGTTGTCAGGTAACCGGTCTTCAGATGAACAGCTTAAATAGCGCGACAGGACATTAGTGGTGCGTTTGATAGACCGGATCTTCTGCTTGAAGTTGCTGTAACCGGGCCAGTGGATTCTGCCGATAAAACAGCTGTAGTTGTGCATAGACTTTCGGATAGGCCGCCACCAGCAAGTCCGGGGCGCTGAAGAAGTATTCGCTGGTGACGGCGAAGAATTCCGCCGGGTTTTCCGCGGCGTAGGGGTCGATGGCGGTTTCTGCGTCCGGATTGCGGTCCAACTGGTGGTTGAGGTCGTCGTAGGCGCTTTGCATCACTTGCGCCCACTCGCTGACCCGCATGTCGCTGTGCAGCGGCGGCAGGCCGTTGGCGTCGCCGTTGAGCATGTCCAGCTTGTGGGCCAGTTCGTGGATCACCAGGTTGTAGGCTTCCCAGCCACCGCTGGCCAGGACTCCGGGCCAGGCGAGGATGATCGGCCCCTGCTGCCAGGCTTCGCCACTGTGCTCGCCATCCCATTCGTGCTCGATACCGCTGGCGTCGCGATGGCGTTGCGGGCTGAGGAAGTCGTCGGGGTAAAGGATGATTTCGTGGAAGCCCTGATACCAGTTCAGGTCCCCCAGGTGCAGCAGCGGCAGCTGTGCCTGGGCCGCCAGTAGCAGGCGCTGTTCCTGGTGCAGCTCGACCCCGGGCAGGGCGGTGAGGTGCTTGTCGTCGAGAAACAGCACGCTGGCCTCGCGCAGCCACTGGTCCTCGGCGGCACTGATGCCGTCGAGGAAGGGCAGGTGCTGGCGTACCCGCTGCCAGGTTTCATCGCTGACCGGGTGCCTGGCCAGCCGGCGCTTGCGGCGCCAGGCGCTGAGGGACCACATGGTGCTTAGCGGGTTTCGGCTTTTTCGGTACTGCGGCCAAAACGGCTGCGCAGTACGCCAATGATCATCGGCACCAGGGACAGGAGGATGATGGCCACCACCAGCAGCGAGAGGTTTTTCTTGATGAAGGGCACGTTGCCGAAGAAGTAGCCCAGGGTCACCAGGCCGCCGACCCAGAGGATGGTGCCGGCCACGCTGAAAGCGAAGAACCGTGGGTAAGGCATGCGCGCCACGCCGGCGACGAAGGGCGCGAATGTGCGGATGATCGGCAGGAAGCGCGCCAGGGTCACGGTCTTGCCGCCGTGCTTTTCATAGAAGTCGTGGGTTTTCTGCAGGTAGTCGCGACGGAAGATCTTCGAGTTGGGGTTGCTGAACAGCCGTTCCCCTGCCGTTCGTCCAATCACATAGTTGGTGCTGTCGCCAAGGATCGCCGCCAGCATCAGCAGGCCGCCCAGCAGCACCGGGTCCATGCCGCCGCCTGCGGCCACCGCGCCGGCGATGAACAGCAAGGAGTCGCCGGGCAGGAAGGGGGTTACCACCAGGCCCGTCTCACAGAAAATCACCAGGAACAGGATGGCGTAGATCCAGGGCCCGTAGTTGGTCACCAGCATGTCGAGATAAACGTCGAGATGAAGGATTAGGTCGATCGGGTTGAAATCCATTGGGGCACCTGTGATGACAGCCTGGCTCGGCAGGCCTGTGCGATGACTCGGAGAAAGGGACTACAGGGGTGTGTAGCTTTTCTTACGATCCGAAAAGGTCGGCATTATAAGGGCTGACAAGTGAAATGCGTGTTCAGATTGTAGCGGGGCGTTTCGGCTTGGCCGGTGCTTGGTAGGTTGCCGGGAGGGCGCGCGTCAGGGGCGGAAATACCAAAGCGGCCCTGGGGCCGCTGTCTGCAGAGTCAGTCGTCGCTGAGGGGCAGGACGTAGTTCTTGAACTCGGTATCTTCGCGAAAACCCATGGACTCGTAGGTTTTGCGTGCCACTTCGTTGTTGCTGCTGGTGGACACCCGTAGGCGCACGGCGTTGGTTTCCTTGGCCATCTTCTTCGCGGTGCGCATCAGGTTGTCCGCCACCAGCTGGCGTCGGGCGTCTTCGGCAACGTAGATATCGTTGAGAATCCACACACGCTTGAGGGAGAGGGAGGAAAAGCTCGGGTACAGCTGGCAGAAGCCCAGCAATTTGTTGCTGTCGTCGTCGGCCAGGGCCAGGTAGATCACCGATTCCTTGCGCCGCAGGCGTTTTTCCAGGAAGGCCCTGGACGAATCCGGGTAGGGCAGTGCGCCATAGAATTCGCGGTATTTGACGAATAAGGGGGTCAACAGATCCAGGTGCTCGAGGGTTGCTTGAGTAATCCGCATGGTGGCTCTCAACTTCAAGTGGATGTGACGGCACAGGTTGGATGACTCGGGCAGCCGTGTTGCGATGCTGCCCAAAGCGGCGAAAAAGCGCAATCGTCTTGCAAAATCACGCTTGGGGCGGGCCCAGGAGGAAGTTGCCCTTCATATCTGCCGGCTCGTCGCTGTCCAGGGTCTGCACTTGCGCCTCGTCTTTGAGGTTCACCCCCGACAGTTGGCGGCGGCAGGCTTCACGCATCAGGTAGAGCAGGCGGTGAGCGGCCATGCCGTAGCTCAGGCCCTCCAGGCGCACATTGGAGATGCAGTTGCGATAGGCGTCGGTGAGGCCGATTTTCGGCTGGTAGGTGAAGTAAAGCCCCAGGCTGTCGGGGGAACTGAGCCCCGGGCGTTCGCCGATCAGGATCACCGTCATCTTCGCCCCCAGCAGTTGCCCGACCTCGTCGGCCACCGCCACCCGGCCCTGTTCCACCAGCACCACGGGCGACAGCGACCAGCCTTCGGCGGCGGTCTGTTCCTCCATGCGTGCCAGAAATGGCAGGGTATGGCGATGCACCGCCAGGGCCGACAGGCCATCGGCTACCACCACTGCCAGATCGAACCCGCCGGGATGGGCGCTGGCGTAGTCGCGCAGGGCCTGGGCCGAGTCGTCACTGAGCCGGCGTCCCAGGTCGGGGCGTTGCAGGTAGCTGTGGCGGTCGGTGGCGGCGCTGTGCAGCAGCAGGCTGTCACGTCCGCGCTCGGCCAATTGAGCGCTCAGGCCGGCGTGGTCGAAGGGCAGGTGCACGGCGTCCCGGGCCTGGGCGTGGGCGTATTGGAAGTCCAGTTGAGCATCGGTGGGCAGGCTGGTGCCGGTACGGCCCAGGGCAATGCGTGCCGGAGTCAGGCGGCGCAGTTCCAGCCAGGGGTTCTGCGAATCGGTCGGGTGTTTTTGCATGAGCCTGTTCCTTATCCCAACTGGGCCAGCGCCTGGCGGAAAGCCGGCGGCAGGTTGTTGCCGAAATGCACCTTGCCGTCGGCCTGAGTGAAGATGCCGGTCCTGGCCAGCCATTGCTCGAATTCGGGAGCGGGTTTCAGGCCAAGGGTCTGCCGGGCATAGAGCGCGTCGTGGAAGGACGTGGTCTGGTAGTTGAGCATGATGTCGTCGGACCCGGGGATGCCCATGATGAAGTTGATTCCTGCCACCCCCAGCAGGGTCAGCAGGTTATCCATGTCGTCCTGGTCGGCTTCGGCGTGGTTGGTGTAGCAGATGTCGCAACCCATGGGCACGCCCAGCAGCTTGCCGCAGAAGTGGTCTTCCAGGCCGGCACGGATGATCTGCTTGCCGTTGTACAGGTACTCGGGGCCGATGAAGCCGACCACGGTATTGACCAGGAACGGCTTGAAGTGCCGGGCCACGGCGTAGGCGCGGGTTTCGCAGGTCTGCTGGTCGATGCCGAAGTGGGCGTTGGCCGACAGGGCGCTGCCCTGGCCGGTCTCGAAGTACATCAGGTTCTGCCCCAGGGTGCCGCGGTTCAGGCTCAGGCCCGCCTCGTAGCCTTCCTGGAGCACGTTGAGGTTGATGCCGAAGCTGGCATTGGCCGCTTCGGTGCCGGCAATCGATTGAAAGACCAGGTCCAGGGGCACGCCGCGATTGATCGCCTCGATGGAGGTGGTGACGTGGGTCAGCACGCAGGCCTGGGTGGGGATCTCGTAGCGCTGGATGATGGCATCGAGCATTTCCAGCATGGCGCAGATCGAGGCGATGCTGTCGGTGGCCGGGTTGATGCCGATCATCGCGTCGCCGTTGCCGTACAGCAGGCCGTCGAGAATGCTTGCGGCGATGCCCGCCGGCTCGTCGGTGGGGTGGTTGGGCTGCAGGCGGGTGGACAGGCGTCCACGCAGCCCCAGGGTGCCGCGAAACTTGGTCACCACGCGGATCTTCTGCGCCACCAGGATCAGGTCCTGCACGCGCATGATCTTCGACACCGCGGCGGCCATTTCCGGGGTCAGGCCCGGCGCCAGGGCCCGCAGGCTCTGTTCGTCGGCGGCGTCACTGAGCAGCCAGTCGCGAAAGCCGCCCACGGTCAGGTGGCTGACCGTGGCGAAGGCCTCGCGGTCATGGGTGTCGATGATCAGCCGGGTGACTTCGTCGGACTCATAGGGAATCAGCACCTCTTCGAGAAAGTGCTTGAGGGGGATATCCGCCAGGGTCATCTGGGCGGCAACCCGCTCGCCGTCGTTGAGGGCGGCAACCCCGGCCAGAAAGTCGCCGGAACGGGCCGGGCTGGCCTTGGCCATGACGTCCTTGAGGCTGTCGAAGCGATAGGTCTGAGAACCTACGCTGTGGGAAAATTGGGCCATCTCAGTCTCCGTTTCAACGATGTAGGGGCGTTGCCGAGTGCTGGCGGATCATCAGGATGCCACCTTCTTCAGCAGGTTTTCCAGACGGTTGCCGGCAGCCCGGTGATGGAGGATGGCAAAGGCCTTTTCCGCCACCAGGCTGCCGCCTTCCAGCGGCGGCAGGCCACCGCTGTAGATGTTCGAGATCACTGTGTATTCATAGCGAATGTCGGCATTGCCGCTGAACTGGGCGGCGGCGCGGCGCGCCTGGTCGTCCGGCAGGCGGTAGCCCAGGTAGGCGGACATGCTCCGTGAGGCCAGGGCGTCGCCGCCGGGCCGCTCGCCGATCAGCACGATGATCAGCTGGGGTTGCAGGGCCTCGCCCACCGACTCCGCCAGCTTGACCCGGCCATAGGGCGCGAGGATCGGCTGGCCGATGCGCAGCTCGCGGCTGTGCAAGCCGTCCAGCAGCACCGGCAGCAGCTCGGGAATGTTGTGGTGGATGGCCTCGGCACTGAGGCCGTCGGAAATCACGATCTGCACGTCGTTGTATTCCGGTTTAAGGCGCCGCAGCACTTCCTCGGTCAGCCGCGCGCCCAGCTCCGGGTCTTGCAGATGGGCCAGCTTGTCCGGGGCGGCGGTGTGCAACTCACGCAGGGGAATGGCGCCGATTTCGCTGGGGCGCAAGTCGACGTAGATTGCCTCGCGGGCCACTGCCAGGTTGGCGCGCACAGTACGCGACACGCTGTTGGCCGGGCGCGGCCCGGCGTTGTCGAAGCCGTAGGTGGCCGGGGTGGATTCCAGCAGGCGCTGGAAGTCGATGTCCGACTGGCAGAAAATCCTCGGGTTGCCCCAGTTCGGCCCGCGTTCCACGTTGCCGTGGGCGTCTTCCTGGAAAATCCCCTTGCCCAGGGCCCAGCGCAGGTATTCCGGGGCCGGTGCCAGGTCGTGCACCTCGCGCAGGGTCTGGTTGTCGTGGGCGCTGGTGTCGAAGTAGGCGAGCATGCGGTCGGTGCTCAGGTACACGTCCATGAAGAAGTTGGCGCCTGCGGCAGTCAGCAATTCGGTGGCCATCTGCTGGCCTTCCAGGGTCACTTGCGAGTGCAGGGTGTAGCAGGGGGCCATGCCCATGGGCAGCCCCAGCAACTTGCCCATGAACTGGTCCTGCAGGCAGGAATAGGTCATCTCGAAGTTGTCGAGGTGGGTTTCCGGGCCGATGAAGCCGGTGACGTTGTTCACCATGTACGGCCGGTAGCGCCGGGCAAGCCCATAGCACAGGGCTTCGCAGGTGGTCATGTCGATGCCTTCGTGCTTGCCGTAGGTCAGCTCGCTGCCCTGGCCAGTCTCGAAGTACATGAAGTTTTCCGCCACGTCCCGCAGCGGGCCGCGCTCGGCCATGGTCTGCCAGGCCTGGTCCAGCAGTTGCACGGTAACGTCGAACTCGTCGGTCAGGGTACGTTCGGTGCCCGCCAGGCTCTGGAACATGATCTCTACTGGAGCGCCCTGGTCGAGGCAGGCCAGTTGGGTCTTGATATGGGACAGCACGCAGATTTGGGTGGGTGCTCCGGTTTCCCGGCGCAGCTTGTCCAGGTGGTGGAGCGTGGCGCTGATGTTGTCCACGGTGTCGATGGCCGGGTTGAGGCCGATCAGTGCATCCCCCGAGCCCATGCTCAGGCCGGTGTAGACCAGCAGGGTGATGCCGCTGAGGTTGTCGGTGGGATGGTTGGGCTGCAGGCGCGACGACAGGGTCCCGGGCAGGCCCACCAGGGTTCGGGCCTTGGCGGCCGCGCCACTCTTGAGCTTTTTCGACAGCAGGATCAGTTCATGCACATCCAGCAGCTTGGCCAGGGCGGCCACCATCACCCCGGTCAGGGCGCGGCCGATGCGGCGTATTTCGGTGCCGTGGCTGCGCAGCAGGCGATCTTTCAGGGCGCCCAGGGTAAGAGGGGCGATTTCCCCGAACACTTCGTGGTCGATGTCGTAGTTGACCTGCATGACACTGTCGATATGGCCGTGGCGGTCGGTCAGCGGGTGCTGGAAATAGTGATCCAGGGTCAGTTCCGAGAGCACCTTGCGCGCTGCTTCGCGAGTGATTTCATCCACGGCTGCCAGCCCCGCCACACGGTCCCCGGCCTTGCTGATGTCGGCGGCGCCGAGCACCGCCTTGAGGCTTTCGAAGGCGATCTGGCGATCCAGCACCCGGGTGCTGTAGCCACGTTCGGCCGGGACGACGGGAAGGCGGATGTGCTGCAGTTCGGTGAGTGACATGGCAAGACTCTCCTTGGCCGGCATCGGCATCAGTGCACACCGTAAAAGGCGACGGGCACTATGTGCTGATGGGGTGTTCCCAGATTGATGAAGTGCGCCGAGCGTTCACGTACTTCGTCGATGACGATCAGGTTGCAAGAACTGCGCCCCCAATCCGTGGCGTAGTTGCCCAGGACCTTGCCGACGTTGCTCTCCAACAGCAGCACCAGCGGCCATTGGGGAGCCGGGCGGGCAGTGCCCAGGGCCCGGCACAGCAGGGCGCCGAGGTGGCGTATTTCTTCCAGGCCTGGCGCCTGGCCGCCATCGAGCAGTTGCAGGCAGGCACCGTCGCGGCTGCTCAGGGCCAGTTCCAGGGCCGCCTCCAGTTGCTGCCGGGAGGCGCGCACCGATAGACGGGCAACGATGGGCAGGTCCTTGAGCGGCAGTGCTTCGGGCCGGGGCAGGAACAAGGTGCTGCCTGAGATTTCGGTGTTGTGCAGGGTCAGCCCGTAGACCGTGGCCCGGCCACGGTTTTCCGGGACCAGGCGGCGGGCGTCACGCACCAGCCGCGGCTGGCGGGCAATGGCCAGGGCCAGGTCGATGCCCAGGTCGCCGTAGTGGGTGGTGCCGGGCAGGGTTTCACCCTGCAAGTGCCGATACAGCAACTCGCCGACGCCACCGGAAAAGGTCAGCGCCACATCAGGTTCGTGAGCCGGA
Organism: Pseudomonas sp. GW823-FHT03E05; assembly: GCF_058796855.1. Taxonomy (NCBI): domain Bacteria; kingdom Pseudomonadati; phylum Pseudomonadota; class Gammaproteobacteria; order Pseudomonadales; family Pseudomonadaceae; genus Pseudomonas; species Pseudomonas sp. GW823-FHT03E05. Next base: position 227,212 of record NZ_JBXAJB010000006.1, on the reverse strand, counting down.
AGGTTCAGCGGCAGTTGCTCCGTCAACCGGCCCAGCGGGCTGGCAAAGAACGCTCGGTCCCCCGACACGAGCGCCAGCAGGGCGTCGATGTACCAATCCAGCACGGCCTGCAGTTGTGAGCTGTCGAGGAGTTGTCCGGATGTTTTGCCAATCGCCAGGTGATCGAGCAGGGCCCGGCCGAACTCCGACATTCCGCTGAGCCGATAGCTGCCCGGCTCGAATTGCAGGTGCCGGGCACCGATGAAATGGCAACCGCTGGCCAGCACATTGCCCTCCAGGCCCCAGGCGGCATTGGTGGTGCCACCGCCGATATCCAGGTTGAGCATGGGCTGCTGCGCGTGAAAGCGGCTCAGGGCCGAGCAACTGCCCATGAACGCCAGCCAGGACTCCAGCCCGCCATCGTCGGCACGGGTGATCAGTGCGTTACCGATCAGTTGCCCCACCAGTTGCGCCAGGGCCTGGGCGTTGTGCCGCCGGGCCGCCAGCCCGGTGATGATCACCCCGCCGGAAAACAACTGCTGCGGGCGCACGTCCGCCTGTTCAAGCCAGGTTTCGATCAGGCCGCGGATCGCGGCTTCATCGATGACCTCATCCTTGAAGGGCGTGAACACCGGGTCGCCGCGAAACAGCACCCGGGGTTCGTTGAGGGCCATGCGCCCGGTGATGCAGTGGCTGCTGAGGCTGGCCTGGGCAATCAGCACGCTGCTGGTGGTGGACCCGAAGTCCAGCCCCAGCAGCAAGACCTGGGCGCCGCCGGTGAAGGCTTGCATGCAGGCGTTCCTCGCCGCGCCGGAGTCAGGCCGTGGCCTTCTGGCCTGCCGGTTCCGGGGTTTCCAGGGCTGTACCGCCCAGGTACTCGCCTTCGCCGATGATTCCGGCAGCCCGGTCCTGGGCTTCCAGTTGCAGGGCCTTGGGCACCGATAGCCAATAGGCCAGTCCCACCGCGACGAAGCCGGCGCTGATCTTGCCGATCAATACCGGGAGGATGATGGTCGGCTGGAAGTTGGCGGTGAAGGACAGGTGGTCCCCCAGCAGGAAGGCGGCGCAGACACCGAAGGCGATGTTCACCACCTTGTCCTTGGGCGGCATGAAGCGCACCAGGCGGAACATGGCCAGGATGTTGGCGATGGTGGCCAGCATACCGGCACTGCCTACCGCGCTGAGGCCGATCTTGCCGCCGAGGTTTTCCAGGGGCTTGCCCAGGTACTTGCGCAGCAGGTAGACCATGGGGAAGGCGCCGGCCAGCATGATGCCGATGTAGCCGGCGGTTTCCAGGGCGCGGGTCTGGTCCTCGGCGTCGGCGATGATCGGGTGGAAGCCCCAGCCGCCGAACACCGCGGAGAAGGCCCCGGTGAAATACTCGACGATGGAGAACACCAGTACCAGCTTGATCGCCGCGTCCATGGCCCGGCCGAAGATGATGAAACCCTTGATCATCATGTCCGGCAAAAAGCGCAGGCCCAGGGCCAGGGCCACGACGAAGATCAGGATCGGCAGCAGGTTGGCGAAGATGCTGCCCAGGCCCAGGGCCAGTTGGTAGCTGGCTTCGCCGCTGGTGCTGACCAGTTCGCGTACCTGCGGGTTGCTGAAGGCCAGGATCAGGCTGGCGATCATTACGCCCACGGGAATGGTGAGGATCCCGGACATGATCCCCAGGGCCATGTACTTGTGGTCGCGCTTGTCGAGCATCGCCAGGCCCATGGGGATCGAGAAGACGATGGTGGCGCCACCCATGAAGCCGGTGATCAGCGCCATTACCAGCGCTTCCTTGCTGGCGGCCAGGGCCGAGGCCAGCTGATAGCCGCCCATGTCCGAGGCGATGATCATGGTCGCCGCCAGGGCCGGATCGGCTCCCAGGGAATTGAAGAACGGTCCGAAGACGGTTTCGATGACCACGGTGAGATAGGGGATGGAGGCCATGATGCCCGCGGCCGGCACGAAGATGTAGCCGGTGGCGTGAATGCCTTCCATGAATTCCTTGCCCAGGCCTCGCTCGCTGTCATAGATGGCGGCGAAGGCGCCAAGTACGGCGCAGAGCATGATGAGGTAGAGCACGTAGTTGCCGATCTGATCCATTGCGTTTGTCCCTTGTTATTGTTTTTCAAGCAGGGTCTGTGCACGACTGGTTTGGCGCAGAACTTCCGACAGCAGTGTCCCGTCCGGCAAGCCGTCGGCACCGGATCAGAGCAGGTGAACCTGTGCGGCAAGGCCGCGAAAAGGCCTCCCGGCGGCCTGGGCCGCCGGGAGGATCGATCAGAAGAAGCCCAGCGGGTTGATGTCGTAGCTCACCAGCAGGTTCTTGGTCTGCTGGTAGTGGTCGAGCATCATCTTGTGGGTTTCACGGCCGACACCGGATTTCTTGTAGCCACCGAACGCGGCGTGGGCCGGGTACAGGTGGTAGCAGTTGGTCCAGACGCGGCCGGCCTTGATCCCGCGGCCCATGCGGTAGGCGCGGTTGATGTCGCGGGTCCAGACCCCGGCACCCAGGCCGAACTCGGTGTCGTTGGCGATCGCCAGGGCTTCGGCTTCGTCCTTGAAGGTGGTGACGCTGACCACCGGGCCGAAGATTTCCTCCTGGAACACGCGCATCTTGTTGGTGCCCTTGAGCAGGGTCGGCTGGATGTAGTAGCCGCTGGACAGGTCGCCCTCGAGTTTTTCCACCTTGCCGCCGGTGAGCAGCTGCGCACCTTCATTCTTGGCGATGTCGAGGTAGGAGAGGATCTTGTCGAACTGCTGCTCGGAAGCCTGGGCGCCGACCATGGTGTCGGTGTCCAGTGGGTCGCCACGCTTGATCTGCTCGATCTTCTTCATCACCACTTGCATGAATTCGTCGTAGATCGATTCCTGCACCAGTGCGCGGGATGGGCAGGTGCAGACTTCACCCTGGTTGAAGAATGCCAGCACCAGGCCTTCGGCGGCCTTTTCGATGAACTTGGGCTCGGCCTGCATGATGTCTTCGAAGAAGATGTTCGGCGACTTGCCGCCCAGTTCCACGGTGGACGGAATGATGTTCTCGGCGGCGCACTTCATGATGTGCGAGCCCACCGGAGTCGAGCCGGTGAAGGCGATCTTGGCGATGCGCTTGCTGGTGGCCAGGGCCTCGCCGGCTTCGCGGCCAAAACCTTGCACCACGTTGAGTACGCCGGGTGGCAGCAGGTCGCCGATCACTTCCATGAGCACGGTGATGCCCAGCGGGGTCTGCTCGGCGGGCTTGAGTACCACGCAGTTGCCCGCTGCCAGGGCCGGGGCGAGTTTCCAGGCGGCCATCAGGATCGGGAAGTTCCACGGGATGATCTGCCCGACCACGCCCAGGGGTTCATGGATGTGATAGGCCACGGTGTTGCCGTCGATTTCCGCAGCGCTGCCTTCCTGGGCCCGCAGGCAACCGGCGAAGTAGCGGAAGTGGTCGGCGGCCAGGGGAATGTCGGCGTTCAGGGTTTCACGCACGGCCTTGCCGTTGTCCCAGGTTTCGGTGATGGCCAGCAGTTCGAGGTTCTGTTCGATGCGGTCGGCAATCTTCAGCAGGATCAGCGAGCGCGCCTGCACCGAGGTCGCGCCCCAGGCGTCAGCGGCGGCATGGGCGGCGTCCAGGGCCTTGTCGATGTCTTCGGCAGTGGAGCGGGGGAATTCGGCAATCGGCTGGCCGTTGACCGGCGAGGTGTTGGTGAAGTACTGGCCTTTGACAGGCGCGACGAACTCGCCGCCGATGTAGTTACCGTATTTGCTCTTGAACGAAACGATAGCGCCTTCAGTACCGGGGTGTGCGTAACGCATGGTGGGTATCTCCTGGCTTTTATGCTTATGGGGGAGGACGCGCCGTAGCGCATATCAAGCGTAGAGCAAAGGTCGGGCCAGCGTGCTACAGGCCATATGCATCAAGGGTTTGCGGATGTTTCGAGGGGACCGCTACGGGGCGCTGTGACGGATCCGGTACAGGCTTGAGTGACAGTTTGTAACCTAAGTGGCACAACCTGTGACTCGGGAGTCAAGCCGGCATTGCAATGCAGCAGCGCCTGGAGGATGCTGGTTCGCGTGTCGAATCTTGTCGGACAAGTCTGATGAGCATTCCTCCTTCGTAGTCGATTGCAGCCCGGCAGTGGCGACAGTATTTCGTCTGAGCGTGACAGCGCAGCAGGAGAATAATAAGAAATGCACACTAGCAATTACTTGAGCCGGCATGCCCAGCAGGTGCTCACCGTGGCCCAGGGCAAGGCTCATTTGCAGGGCCCGGGCAGCGATCCTTCCATTGCCCGCTCCTGGCTGCGCTGCCTCGAGGACTATCATCTCGACCCGGCCCAGGTCATGGCCCCTACGGTGCTTGAACATGGCCGCCTGTTGGAGAGCCGCGAGCGCCTGCAAGATGTCTTGCAGATTGCCGGCACCGAGATGGCCAACCTGCACCAACAACTGTCCGGCGCCGGGCATGCGGTGCTGCTGACCGATGCCCGGGGCGTGATCCTCAACTGCATTACCGCCCCCAGCGAACGCAAGATCTTCGAGCATGCCGGACTGTGGCTGGGCGCCGATTGGAGCGAGGCCCGGGAGGGCACCAACGGCATCGGCACCTGCCTGGTGGAGCGTCAGCCGCTGACCATTCACCAGGGTGAGCATTTCCGCGGCCGGCACACCGGCCTGACCTGCTCTGCGAGCCCGGTGTTCGACCCCCATGGCGAGTTGCTGGCGGTGCTGGATGTGTCGTCGGCGCGCCAGGACGTGTCCCGGCAGAGCCAGTTCCATACCATGGCCCTGGTCAATCTGTCGGCGAAGATGATCGAGAGCTGCTATTTCCTGCGTTATTTCGAGAACCAGTGGCTGCTGCGCTTTCATCTGCAGGCGGAGTCGGTGGGGCTGTTCAGCGAGGGCCTGCTGGCGTTCGATGGCGATGGCCGGATCTGTGCGGTGAACCAGAGCGCCCTGAACCTGCTGGGGCATATTCGCGGCGGGTTGCTGGGCAAGCCGGTGGAAAGCTTTTTCGACTGCTCCCTGGATGAACTGCTCGGCCGCGCCAGTATCAATGCCAGCGCCAGTTGGCCATTGCGCACCCGGGACGGGCGACGCCTGTTCGCCTTGTTGCGCGGCCAGCCACAGCCGGCCGCACAACCAGCGGTGCTGCGGGCACCGCAGGCCATTGCGCCGGCGCGGCCCTCGGGGATCTGCCTGGGGGATGACGGCCTGCAGAACGATTTTCGCCGCGCCTCGCGAGTGTTCGAGCGCGATGTGCCGTTGCTGATCAATGGCGAGACCGGCTCCGGCAAGGAGGCCTTCGCCAAGGCGGTGCACCAGGGCAGCGCGCGGGCGGGCAAGGCCTTTGTCGCGCTCAACTGCGCGGCTATCCCGGAAAGCCTGATCGAGAGCGAGCTGTTCGGTTATCGCGGCGGCAGCTTTACCGGGGCGCGCAAGGAGGGCATGCGCGGCAAGTTGCAGCAGGCCGATGGCGGTACCCTGTTCCTCGATGAAATCGGCGATATGCCCCTGGCCCTGCAGACCCGTTTGCTGCGGGTACTGGAGGATCGGCTGGTGGTGCCGATCGGCGGCGAGCCGCAACCGGTCAACGTGCGCATCATCAGCGCGACCCACCGTGACCTGCTGGAGCGGGTGCGCGACGGTAGCTTCCGTGAGGACCTGTATTACCGGCTCAATGGCCTGGAGATCGCCTTGCCGGCCTTGCGCGATCGCAGCGACAAATCCCAGTTGCTGGATTTCCTCCTGGCCGAAGAGGCGGGCGGCCAGCCGGTGATGCTGGAGGAAGCGGTGCGCCAGAGCCTGTTGAGTTATTCCTGGCCGGGTAACGTGCGGCAATTGCGCAACGTGCTGCGTACCCTGGCGGCCTTGTGTGAAAACGGCCGCATTGGCCTGGATGATCTGCCGCCGCTGATCCGCCACAGCCGCCCGGCGCCGCTGGGCGAAGCGGTAGCAGAGGTGCCGGAGCGGCCACTGGAGGACGCCGAGCGGGTGGCGTTGCTGGCGGCCCTGGAGCAGCAGCGCTGGCACATGACCCATACCGCCGAGCAGTTGGGCGTGAGCCGCAACACCCTCTATAGAAAGCTGCGCAAGCACGGCATCGCGCGATAGTCCGAGCTGCCGGCCGCTGCTGGCCCGTCGGGCTTGCGCCGGCGCAGGCCAGCAGCAACCTCCCGGTCAGCTAATGGGTGCGATTTGCAGCCCTCTACGCTAACCTGCGCCGATGTTTTTCGAGGTCGACTATGCACATCCATATTCTCGGTATCTGCGGCACTTTCATGGGGTCGATGGCGGTTCTGGCCAAAGAGCTGGGCCATCACGTCACCGGTTCCGACGCTAACGTGTATCCACCGATGAGCACCCAGTTACAGGCCCAGGGCATCGAGCTGACCCAGGGCTACGATCCTGCCCAGCTGGACCCGGCGCCGGACCTGGTGGTGATCGGCAATGCCATGTCCCGCGGCAACCCGGCGGTGGAGTACGTGCTGAACAAGGGCCTGCCCTATGTGTCCGGCCCGCAATGGCTGGCCGACCATGTGCTGCAGGGGCGTTGGGTACTGGCGGTGGCCGGGACCCACGGCAAGACCACCACCAGCAGCATGCTGGCCTGGGTCCTGGAGCATGCGGGCATGAGCCCGGGCTTCCTGATCGGCGGCGTGCCACAGAATTTCGCCGTCTCCGCGCGCTTGGGCGGTACGCCGTTCTTCGTGATCGAGGCTGATGAGTACGACAGCGCCTTCTTCGACAAGCGCTCGAAGTTCGTCCACTACCGCCCACGGACCGCGATCCTCAATAACCTGGAATTCGATCATGCGGACATCTTCCCTGATCTTCCGGCTATCGAGCGGCAGTTCCATCATCTGGTGCGGACCATTCCCAGCGAAGGCCTGGTGATCCATCCCACTACCGAGCCTGCCTTGCAGCGGGTGATCGAGATGGGCTGCTGGACCCCGGTGCAGACTACCGGCGCCGGTGGCCAGTGGCAGGTCAAGTTGCTGAGCGCCGACGGTTCGGCCTTCGAGGTGATGTTCGAAGGCGTGAGCCAGGGCGTGGTGGAGTGGGAGCTGACCGGCCAGCACAACGTCGCCAATGCCCTGGCCACCCTGGCTGCGGCACGCCATGTGGGCGTGGTGCCATCGATGGGCATTGCCGGCCTGAGCGCGTTCAAGAGCGTGAAGCGGCGCATGGAGAAAGTCGCCGAAGTGCATGGCGTGACCATCTACGATGACTTCGCCCATCACCCGACGGCCATCGCCACTACGCTGGATGGCTTGCGCAAGCGGGTTGGCGATGCCCCGGTGATCGCCATCATCGAGCCGCGCTCCAACTCCATGAAGCTTGGCGCGCACCGCGATGGCCTGCCGGAAAGCGTCAACCAGGCCGATCAGGTGATCTGGTATGCCCCGGCCAACCTGGGCTGGGACCTGGCCGCCACGGCGGCCTTGTGCACGGTGCCGTCGATTGTCAGCGACTCTCTGGAAGGCATCATCGAGCGGGTGAAGAGCCAGGCCAAGCCGGGCACCCAGGTGGTGATCATGAGCAACGGCGGCTTTGGCGGCCTGCACGGCAAACTGGCCGAGGCGCTGCGATGAACAACGGCCCGGAACGCATCACCCTGGCCATGACCGGTGCCTCGGGCGCCCAGTACGGCCTGCGCCTGCTGGACTGCCTGGTGCGTGAGGACCGGGAGGTGCATTTTCTGATCTCCAAGGCTGCGCAGTTGGTCATGGCCACGGAAACCGATGTGACCCTGCCGCCCAAGCCGCAGACCATGCAGGCCTTCCTCACCGAATACACCGGTGCGTCGGCGGGGCAGATCCGCGTTTATGGCAAGGAGGACTGGATGTCGCCGGTGGCCTCGGGCTCCGGCTCGCCGGCGGCGATGGTAGTGGTGCCGTGCTCCACCGGCACCTTGTCGGCGATTGCCACCGGTGCCTGCAACAACCTGATCGAGCGCGCCGCGGACGTGACCCTCAAGGAGCGCCGGCAGTTGATTCTGGTGCCTCGCGAGGCGCCGTACTCCAGCATTCACTTGGAGCACATGCTCAAGTTGTCGAACATGGGCGTGACCATTCTGCCGGCCTCGCCGGGCTTCTATCACCAGCCGCAGACCATCGATGACCTGGTGGATTTTGTCGTCGCGCGGATTCTCAATCTGTTGAACATCCCGCAGGACATGTTGCCGCGCTGGGGCGAGCATCATCTGAGCAGCGATGAGTAAGTCCCTGCTGGTGCTGTTGGCCGCCCTGCAACTGGGCGGCTGTGCCACGGCCCGGACCTTGAATGCCGCCCAGCCCGGGGCGCCGGTGGTGTATTCGGGGACGCGCCTGGACTTGTATGCGATGCAGGGTGGGTGCTGCGCCATGGACCGCTTTGGCGCCGAGGCACCGAGCTATCCTGGCGTGGATCTGCCAGCCAGTGCCCTGCTCGATACCCTGTTGCTGCCGCTGTCGGTGCTGACGGTATTGGGGGTGGGGTTTCAGGCAACAGGCGGGTTGTAGTGCTTCGCCGGCAAGCCGGCTCCTACAGGTACGTGCGGGAGCGGCTTGCGGGCGAGCGATTCATTTGCCCAGCTTGCGTAGTTCGTCGGACTCGACGATCCGCGTGCCGGTCTGCTCTTCCAGGGCCAGGCGCCACATGGCCCGGGCCAGTTGGCAGGCTTCGATCCCGCGGTACTTGCCCGGTATCAGCCGCGACAGTGGTCCGGCCAGCTGTTCGCCCAGGCGCGGCTCGATGCGATCCCCCAGCAGCAGTGATGGCCGGCAGATGGTCAGTTGTGGCCAGCCCTGCAGTTTCAGCGCTTCTTCCATCTCACCTTTGACCCGGTTGTAGAAGATCGACGACTTGGGGTCGGCGCCCAGGGCGCTGATCACGATCAGGTGCCGTGCGCCCAGCTCCCGCGCGCGCTTACCGAAGGCCACCACCATGTCCAGGTCCACCGCGCGAAAAGCGGCTTCGGAACCGGCCTGCTTGAGGGTGGTACCCAGGCAGCAGAAGGCGATTTCCACTTTGCCGCTGAGTTGCGGCAGGAATACGGCGGGGTCGCCGACCGGGTTTTCCAGGCGTGGGTGTTCGCTCAGTGGGCGTCTGCTGGGCGCGAGGACGCGGGTGATGGTGGGCTCGTTGAGCAGACGATCGAGCAGTTGCTCCCCGGTCAGGCCGGAGGCGCCGGCGAGCAGGATATGCTGAGGCGTCAAGTACATGGTCATTCCCCCTTGATACTGTTTCAGCTTAGTTGCTCTGTGCTTCCTTGCTGCTTATAGAGACACTCTGCAGGGCCTTTCGTGCCTGCTGTTTGCGCAATTGTTGCCAATGGGCAATGACGCCTCTGGGCGCCCAGATCTGCGGTTCCGACGCTTCGAAGCCGTCTGCCTGCTCACGCTCGGCAACGATGCCCCGGGCCAGCTTGAATGCATGCTCCAGGTCGTCGGTCTGGTTCAGCGCCTGGGCGAACAGGGCATCGCCAAAGTAGGTGAAGTCGGCCTCTTCCGAGCAGCCGAAGGACACTCGGTCTGCCTGGGATGCGGTCATGATCAGGGTTCGCTCATCCTTGAGGGCCGGGATGAAGCCGCCGGAGTAGCAGGAAGAGATGACGATGATCTTGTCGCGGTTCTTCAGCGGGGCCAGGGCGGTGGCCAGTTCATCGGCGGGCAGGTCTGCCAGCTCCAGGCGCGGCTGGTCCAGCACCAGTTCGTGGGCGCTGGTGCCGTGGCTGGTGAGGTAGATGAACACCAGGTCTTCCGGGCCGCTGCGTTCGGCCAGGGTCTGGGCGGCGCGGCGCAGGTTTTCCCGGGTGGCCATGGGCCGGTTCATCAGGTGGTCGCGGTGATTGACCAGGCGGATCTGGCCGTAGGCGCCGAAGCGACTGGCGAGCATGTTGCTGACATAGTCGGCCTCGCGCAGGAACACGCTCTGCTTGCCGTCGCCGGCCAGGGTCAGGCTGTAGAGTTCGATGGCCGGGGTGGAGGCGGGCACCGTATCGAGGGCTTCCTTGAGCAAGCGGCCCTGGACCAGCAGCGCAGTTTCCAGCGGGTCTGGCAGTAGCTTGCCATCGGCGTCGCGAACCCGCAGGCCGTTGTTCCATACACCGCTTTGCACGCTGCCATCGCGCAGTACCAGTACGCCGTGGCCTTGGTAGTTGTCACTGTCGAAGCCGCCAACGTAGAAGCTGCCATCGCTGAGGTTGAGCCGCCCCTCACCGCTGAAGCGCCAGTCGCTGAAGGTGCCGACATAGTGGCTGCCGTCGGCGCCGGTCAGTTCGCCCTTGCCACTCAGGGCGCCTTCCTTGAACTGGCCGATCCAGACGTCGCCGTCGGAGTTTTCGTAGCGGCCCTTGCCGTTGAGCTGGTTGTGCTTGAAGCCGCCGACGTAGATGTCGCCTTCGGCACTGTTGAAGGTGCCGTTGCCTTCCAGCTGGCCGTTGACGAAGTTGCCGGTGAACTGGTTGCCGCTGGCGTCGCTGCGCTGGCCTTCGCCATTGGGCTTGCCCTTGGCGAACTGGCCCTGGTACTGGCTGCCGTCGTCCAGTTCCAGGCGCCCGAGGCCCGAATACAGGTCGGCCTTGAATTCGCCGCGGTAGGTCATGCCGTCTTCTTTGAGGGTGCCTTCGCCATCCCGGCGGCCGAGCTTGAAGCCGCCGCTGTAGCTGCTGTCCTTGGTGGTCAGGGTGCCCTGACCATGGAACAGCCCTTGCTGGAACTGGCCGCGATAGACCTCGCCGTTGCTGCCGTGCCATTCCCCCTGGCCATGCCACTGGCCCTTGTCGAACTGGCCGGCGTACCAACTGCCGTTGGGGTAGTCGATGCGCCCTTGTCCCTGGAGCAGGCCATTGACCAGGTCGCCTCGATAGCGCCCGCCATCCGGCAGGCGGGCATCGGGTGGCAACAGCGATTCGCCGTCGCCACAGGCACTGAGCAATAGGGTCAAAACCAGGGGTGCAAGTGGGCGCATAACGGGTTCCGGATAATTAGGGGACCGAGTATGCCGCAGCGGTGTGTCTTATATATAGAGAGGTTGAGCGAAACAGCGTGAGCTGTTTCGCATCGGAGGGATTTCAGACGAAACAGAGCGACAGCGGCTCGGCGATATAGGCCGGTTTTTCCTGGCCGTCGATTTCCAGGGTGGCGGTCGCCTTGAGCAGCCACTGACCGGGTTTCTTTTCGGTAACTTCAGTCAGGTCGACCTTGAGCCGCACCTTGGAATTGACTGGCACCGGCTGGATGAAACGCACGCTGTCCAGGCCGTAGTTGACCACCATCTTCAGGCCCTGGGGCAGCACGAGGATGTCTTCCATCAGTTTGGGGATCAGCGACAGGGTCAGGAAACCGTGGGCAATGGTGCTGCCGAACGGGGTCTGTGCGGCCTTGACCGGATCCACGTGGATGAACTGGAAGTCACCGGTCGCCTCGGCGAAGAGGTTGATGCGCTCCTGGTCGATGGTGAGCCATGGGGAACGTCCGAGTTCCTTCCCGACATAATCTTTGAGCTCTGCAACAGGAACATGGGGCATTGAGACTCTCCTTGGATCAACGATTTATTAGTATTCGACGTTGTGTGGTGCGCTCTGAAACTTCCACTTTAGATCATCATGGCGATCCTTCCCGGTAAACATCCATGCTTTTGGCGAATGCCGGTTCATAGCACCTGCGTGCTTATAATGCGCGACGGGATCTGGCTGGAGAGGCGGTATGTTGTTACGCGGTTTGACATGGCTGGTGCTGTTCCAATTGCTCGGAACGGCGCTCAATCACCTGCTGTTGCCCGTGCTTCCCGGGCCCATCATCGGCCTGTTGCTGCTGCTGGTTTTCCTGGTGGTGCGCGGTGAAGTGGGCGAGCCGCTGAATCTCGCGGCTGGCAGCCTGCTGCGTTACCTGCCGCTGCTGCTGGTGCCGCCTGCGGTGGGGGTCATGGTCTATGCCCGTGACATCGCCGCGGACTTCTGGGCCATTACCGGCGCGCTGGTGTTGTCCCTGGTGATCTCGATGGCCTTTGTCGGCGTGCTGATGCAGCGCCTGGTCAAGCGCCAGGGCCGGCAGGAGGACAGTCAATGATCTTCGATTGGCAGGGGGCCTGGGCCGCGGTGATCCATCACCCGCTGTTTGGCATCGGCATCACGCTGGGTGCCTATCAACTGGTGCTGGCGGCGTTCGAGAAGACCCGCTGGATGTTCCTGCAGCCGGTGCTGGTGTCCATGCTACTGGTGATCGGCGTGCTGCTCGGCTGCGGCCTGAGCTATGCCGAGTACCGCAAGAGCACCGAAATCCTGAGCATTCTGCTGGGCCCGGCGACGGTAGCCCTGGCGGTGCCGCTGTACCTCAACCTGCGACGGATCCGCCAATTGTTCTGGCCGATATTGGCTACGCTGGTGGTGGGTGGCGTCGTGGCTACCAGCCTGGGCGTACTGCTGGGATGGTGGTTTGGTGCCGAGCACATGATCCTAATGACCATGGCGCCCAAGTCGGTGACCTCGCCCATTGCCATGCTGGTGGCCGAGCAGATTGGTGGCGTGGCGGCGTTGGCGGCGGTCTTCGTGCTGATTACCGGAGTGATCGGAGCGATATTTGGCCCGGGCCTGCTCAACCGTTTGGGGGTGCATGGCCCGGAAGCGCGAGGCATGGCCCTGGGCATGACCGCCCACGCAGTGGGCACCTCGGTGGCCTTGCAGGAAAGTGAGGAGTGCGGCGCCTTTGCGGCGCTGGCGATGAGTCTGATGGGCGTGGCCACGGCAGTGTTGCTGCCGTTGGCGGTGTCGTTGCTGGTTTAAGGAAGGAAGTATGAACCTGGCGCTTTTTCCTCTGAATACCGTGCTGTTTCCCGATTGCATTCTCGATCTGCAGATTTTCGAGGCGCGTTATCTCGACATGATCGGGCGCTGCATGAAGCAGGGCAGCGGGTTTGGGGTGGTGTGCATCCTTGAAGGGGAGGAGGTCGGGACGGCCGCCCAGGGCTATGCGCAAATTGGCTGTGAAGCCTTGATCACCGACTTCCACCAGCAGGACAACGGGCTGCTGGGAATCAGGGTCAAGGGCGGTCGGCGTTTTCGCATTCTGCAAAGCGAAGTGCAGAAAGACCAACTGACGGTGGCTCGGGTGCAATGGCTTGAAGAGGCCCCCGAACAGCCGTTGCAGGATGAGGATGCGGACCTGATTGCGCTGCTCAAGGCCTTGGCCGAACATCCGATGGTCGAGGCCCTGGATATGGGGGTCGAGGCTACGGGGCAGCTGTCACTGGCCAATCAGTTGGCCTATCTGCTGCCTTTTTCCGAACAGGACAAGATCGACCTGCTGCAACTGGATGATCCACAGCAGCGTCTGGATGCCATCCAGCAGTTGCTGGACGAGCTGCAAGGCGAACTCTTCGCCTGAGCCGCAGCCTGTAGTGGCGGCTGCAGCTTGCCTCTGGCGTTTTTAATAGGCGTACCGCAGCAGGGCGTGAGGCAAGTGCCGTGTCGCCATGTATCCGCACATCAACAGCATGACCGGCAGTAGCAGCCACCAGGCCCTGGCCGGCATCGGCTTGAGCGGGCCTTGCCATTGGCTCAGGGTCAGGCTGGCGGCGCAGACACAGGCCGCGAGCATGGCGCCGGCGAGAATGTCGGTTGGCCAATGGGCCCCCAGATAGACCCGCGACAAGGCAATGGCGGCCGCCGGCAGGCAGCCCAGCAACAGCCAGGTCAGGCGCATGCGGGGTGGCTGGCCACGGCCGGCCAGAACTGCCAGGGTCAAGAACAGGGCGAAGGAGCCGGAAGAGTGACCGCTGGGCATGCTGAAACTGGTGAGAGGCTCGCTCAGCACTTCAGGGCGTACCCGTGCGAAGAACCATTTGCTGCCGGTGTTGGCCAGGGCAGTACACAGCAGGGTCGCTCCGGCGAACGCGGCCTGGCGCCATTGGCGCAGGGCCAGGAGCAGCAGGGTCAGCACTGCGCTGAGGATGAACATGGCGCGGAACTCGCCGATCTGGGTGACCATGACCATGATCTTGTCCAGAGCCGGGTCCCGGTGCTCCTGTACCAGGGCGATCAGGCCCTGGTCGAACTGCGTCAGGTACGGATAGCCGATGAACAGCCCTGCCAGAATCAGCAGGCTCAGGCCGGACATCAACAGGGTTGCCCGGCGATGGCGCCGCAGGCTGCTGTTGACGCTCAGGCCGACAAGCACCACCAGGCTGCCAATGACGATGCCCGCCTGGGGCCAGAAGCCTTCGGGCAGGGGCAGGCGAATCGCCGCGCCAGTGGCCCAGCCCGGCAGCAGATAGGCCAGCGACCAGCCCGCCGCCGCCAGCAGGCTGACGGCGAGGAAGCGTGGGAACGGCATGTCGAACATTCCGGCCACCATCGGCAGCATCGGTCGTAGCGGGCCGATGAAGCGGCCCACCAGCAGGCTGGCGATGCCATAGCGCTGGAAGTAGCTTTCCGCACCGCTGATCCATTCAGGGTGATGACGAAGGCCGGGCAAGCGGCGAATGCCTTGGTGGAAATGCCGTCCCAGCAGATAGGACATCACGTCCCCCAGCAATCCGCCGGCAGCACCCAGGAGCAGGGTTTCCCCCAGTGACAGGGCGCCATTGCCGGCCAGTACCGCAATCGCGAACAGCAGGACCGTGCCCGGCACGATCAGGCCCACGATCGCCAGGCACTCCATGCAGGCCACGATGAACACTGCGGCTGCCAGCCATTGGGGGTTGCTGGTTAGCCAGGCGGTCACGCTGTCGAGCCATGGGCCCATAAATTCAACTCCGTTGTTGTTTTTTGCTGAGGTGGGACGGTGGCGTCAGCCGAGCACCAGGTAGTCGCGCCCTTCGACCTGGCCGCGACGCAAAGGGTTGCGCGTGCAGTAGGGGGCGTAGGCGGCATCGACAAAGCGATACATCAGGTGTTCGTCACGCCCATGGGGGATGCCCAGGCGGGTGGTTTGGAGGATGTGTGGCACGGCGGCACCCACATCTTCGACGAAGAGAATCTCGTGATCGAAGCGTTTCGCATCCCAGACCGGAACCTTCAGGCCCAGGGCCTTGCACAGCAGGGTCTGGCCGGCGCAGAGCTTTTGCGCGGGGCGCGGCCGGCCACTGGCGTCCGGATTGTTCAGCAGCATCTGCGCCAGGCTGGCAGGGCCGGAGACTTCATCGACCCAGGGATAGGCGGACTTGATCAGTACGGCATTGCCAGGGCCCCGGGCGCTGAAGTTCAGGGAGTCGCCGCCGCGGGCGTAGTACATATAGATGTGGCCGCCGTCCAGAAACAAAGCCTTACGCTTTTCTGTGTAGCCGAGGGAGGCGTGGCTGCCTTTTTCCTCGCAGTAATAGGCTTCGGTTTCGATAATGCGCGCGGACAGCCACAGATCGCCGACTTTATGGCGGATGACTTTGCCCAACAGTTCGCGGGCCAAAAGCTCGGCATCACGGTCGAAAAAGCCGTCCGGCAGGGCTTTTGGCAGTTTTGCAGAGGTCAGAATGGACATGGTGGCGAAGGGTTATGGCGGAAAAGGTGACGCAATGGTAACAACTCCAGGCTTAATTCAGGCTGAACGCCGGGTATTTGCACTCCATTTCGACCATCCGCCCGTGACCGCTGTCCGTGGGCCGGCGCGACAGCTATAATCAGCCGCTTTCCTCTTTGCCAAGACCACACCAGACCATGACTGAGTCCGTTCTTGACTACATGACCCGCCTGGGTCGCGCTGCCCGCCAGGCTTCCCGGGTGATCGCCCGTGCCACCACCGCGCAAAAGAATCGTGCGCTGCTGGCGGCTGCCGATGCGTTGGACGCGGCACGACCGGAACTGACTGCGGCCAACGAGCAGGACCTGGCCAACGGCCGGGCCAATGGTCTGGAACCGGCCCTGCTGGATCGCCTGGCGCTGACCCCGGCGCGTATCGACGAAATGATCGAAGGCCTGCGTCAGGTGGCCAAGCTGCCTGACCCCATCGGTGAAATCCGCGACATGCGCTACCTGCCGTCGGGCATCCAGGTGGGCAAGATGCGCGTGCCCCTGGGGGTGATCGGCATCATCTACGAGTCGCGCCCGAACGTGACCATCGATGCGGCCAGCCTGTGCCTGAAGTCGGGCAACGCCACCATCCTGCGCGGCGGTTCCGAGGCGATCCATTCCAACCGCGCCATCGCCACCTGCATTCAGCAGGGCCTGGCGGCGGCCGACCTGCCGCCTCACGTGGTGCAGGTAGTGGAAACCACCGACCGCGCTGCGGTTGGAGCGCTGATCACCATGCCCGAGTTCGTCGACGTGATCGTGCCCCGTGGCGGCAAGAGCCTGATCGAGCGGGTCAGCCGTGACGCCAAGGTGCCGGTGATCAAGCACCTGGACGGCGTCTGCCACGTGTATATCGATGTCGCGGCGGACCTGGACAAGGCCATTCGCATTGCCGACAACGCCAAGACCCAGCGCTATGCACCGTGCAACACCATGGAAACCCTGCTGGTTCATTCCGCCATTGCCGAGCGCGTATTGCCGCCATTGGCCGCGATCTATCGCGACAAGGGCGTCGAGCTGCGTGGCTGTGCGCAAACCCGCGCACTCCTCGGTGCCGGTGTGTTGGAAGCAACCGAAGAAGACTGGCGCACCGAGTACACCGCGCCGATCCTCTCGATCCGCGTGCTGGACAACCTGGAGCAGGCCATCGAGCACATCAATACCTATGGCTCGCACCACACCGACTCGATCGTCACCGAAAACTTCAGTGACGCCCGGCGCTTCCTTAACGAAGTGGATTCCAGTTCGGTCATGGTCAATGCCTCGACGCGCTTTGCCGACGGCTTCGAGTACGGCCTGGGCGCGGAGATCGGCATTTCCACCGACAAGCTGCACGCCCGTGGCCCGGTTGGGCTGGAAGGGCTGACCAGCGAGAAGTACGTAGTCTTTGGCGACGGTCACGTGCGTACTTGATGGGCAAACGTATCGGTCTGCTGGGCGGCACCTTCGATCCAGTGCATATCGGCCACCTGCGTGGCGCGCTGGAGGTGGCGGAATCCATGCAACTCGATGAGCTGCGCCTGGTACCCAGTGCCAGGCCGCCCCATCGGGATACACCGCAGGTGTCGGCCCTCGATCGTCTGGCGATGGTCGAGTGTGCGGTGGCGGGCGTTTCACCCCTGGTGGTGGACGACCGTGAGCTGAAACGGGACAAGCCGTCCTACACCATCGACACCCTGGAACAGATGCGGGCCGAGCTGGCCGCAGATGACCAGTTGTTTCTGTTACTGGGCTGGGACGCGTTTTGCGGCCTGCCCACCTGGCATCGTTGGGAAGAGTTACTCCAGCATTGCCACATCCTGGTGCTGCAACGCCCGGATGCCGACAGCGAACCGCCGGATGCCTTGCGCAACCTGCTGGCAGCGCGTTCGGTGAGCGACCCTTTGGCCCTGCAAGGGCCTGGGGGACACATTGCATTCGTCTGGCAGACGCCGCTTGCGGTGTCCGCCACCCAGATCCGTCAACTGCTGGCCAGCGGTAAGTCGGTACGTTTCCTGGTGCCTGACGCGGTCCTGGCCTATATCGATGCACACGGGCTTTACCGTGCGCCGAACTGAAGGAGCGCTGCCGGCCTGTGCTGAGCGGCGTTCCAAACATACGAGCTAAACGAGTTTTATATGACTAACCAAGTAATGAAAGGCGAAGATCTGGTCAAGGTGGCTGTCGCCGCGCTGGAAGACGTCAAGGCCCAGGACGTCCTGGTGATCGATGTTCGCGACAAGCAGAGCATCACTGACTACATGATCATCGCTACCGGTACCTCCAACCGCCAGATCGGCGCGATGCTGGAAAAGGTCCGTGAAATGGTCAAGGCCCAGGGCGTGCGCCCATTGGGTGAAGAAGGCAAGGGCGACAGCGACTGGGTGCTGCTGGACCTGGACGACGTGATCGTGCACATGATGACCGCCTCGGCCCGCCAGTTCTACGACCTGGAGCGTCTGTGGCAGGGCGCCGAGCAGAGCCGCGCGGCCGATGGCAAGCACCACAGCCCGGAGCATGGCCACGAGCACTTCACCAAGCTCAACAAAGACCAGCAATAAGGGACGGCTGTGCGCCTGCGTCTGATCGCTGTCGGTTCACGCATGCCCAAGTGGGTGGAAGAGGGTTGGCACGAGTATGCCAAGCGTCTGCCATCCGAGCTGGCGTTGGAACTGGTGGAAATTCCGCTCAATACCCGGGGCAAGAACGCCGACGTGGCTCGCTTCATCCGTCAGGAGGGCGAGGCCATGCTGGCCAAGGTCGGGCATAACGAGCGCATCGTCACCCTCGAGGTGCATGGCAAACCCTGGAGCACCGAGCAACTGGCGGTGGAACTGGATCGCTGGCGTCTCGATTCGCGCACCGTGAATTTCATGGTCGGCGGCCCGGAAGGGCTGGCGCCGGAGGTCTGTGCGCGGGCGGATCAGCGCTGGTCGCTGTCGCCGCTGACCTTGCCGCACCCGCTGGTGCGGATTCTCATCGGTGAACAGCTGTATCGCGCCTGGACCGTGCTGTCCGGGCACCCTTACCACAAGTAGCCCGCGCCCCTCATGTCCCAGCCGATCCGCATCAAGGACCACGAAAAAGACGCCCGTCTGGTGCGTGGCCGTGTCGTGTTCGGCGCCATCATGGTGGTTTGCCTGATCGGTGTGCTGATTGCCCGGCTGTATTACCTGCAGGTGATCCAGTACGACTATCACTCCACCCTTTCGGAGAACAACCGAGTCCACGTGCAGCCGATTCCACCGACTCGCGGGTTGATTTTCGACCGCAATGGCGTGGTGGTGGCGGACAACCGGCCCAGCTTCAGCCTGAGCATGACCCGCGAGCGTTCCGGCGACTGGCAGCAGGTGCTCGACGTGATCGTCGAGGTGCTGGAGCTGACTCCGGAAGACCGGGTGCTGTTTGAAAAGCGCATGAAGCAGGGGCGTCGGCCTTTCGAGCCGGTGCCGATCCTGTTCGAGCTGACGGAAGAGCAGATCGCCCGGATCGCGGTGAACCAGTTCCGCCTGCCCGGTGTGGAAGTGGTGGCCCAGCTGGTCCGGCATTACCCCCAGGGCGCGCACTTTGCGCACTCCGTGGGCTATATGGGGCGGATCAACGAGAAAGAGCTCAAGTCCCTCGATCCGGTGAACTACAGCGGCACCCACCATATAGGCAAGACCGGCATCGAGCGCTTCTACGAGCCTGAGCTGCACGGCCAGGTGGGTTACGAAGAGGTCGAGACCAACGCCCGTGGCCGGGTGCTGCGGGTGCTCAAGCGCACCGACCCGATTCCCGGCAAGGACATTGTCCTGAGCCTGGACATCAAGTTGCAGGAAGCCGCGGAACTGGCTCTGGGCGGGCGCCGTGGCGCGGTGGTAGCCCTGGACCCGAGTACCGGTGAAGTGCTGGCGATGGTCAGCCAGCCGAGCTTCGACCCCAACCTGTTCGTCACCGGCATCAGCTTCAAGGCCTATGCCGAGCTGCGCGATTCCATCGACCGGCCGCTGTTCAACCGGGTGCTGCGTGGCCTCTATCCGCCGGGTTCGACCATCAAGCCGGCGGTGGCCATTGCCGGGCTGGATGCCGGCGTGGTCACGGCTTCGACCCGGGTCTACGACCCGGGCTACTACCAGTTGCCCAACTACGACCACAAGTACCGCAACTGGAACCGTACCGGTGACGGTTATGTCGACCTGGATACCGCGATCATGCGGTCCAACGACACCTATTTCTACGACCTGGCCCACAAGCTGGGGATCGACCGGCTGTCCGCCTACATGAGCAAGTTCGGTATCGGCCAGAAGGTCTCTTTGGACATGTTCGAGGAGTCGCCGGGCTTGATGCCGACCCGCGAATGGAAGCGCGCCACCCGGCGCCAGGCCTGGTTCCCGGGGGAGACCCTGATTCTCGGGATCGGCCAGGGCTACATGCAGTCCACGCCGTTGCAACTGGCCCAGGCCACCGCCCTGGTCGCCAGCAAGGGCAAGTGGAACCGGCCGCACCTGGCCAAAAGCATCGAGGGCGAGAAGCCGGTGGATCACAACCCGATGCCGGACATTGTCCTGCGTGACCCCTCGGACTGGACGAAGGTCAACCATGGCATGCAGCAGGTGATGCACGGTGCCCGGGGCACCGCGCGCAAGGCTGCGGCCGGTTCGCCGTACCGGATTGCCGGCAAGAGTGGTACCGCCCAGGTGGTGGCGATCAAGCAGGGCGAGAAGTACGACCGCTCCAAGGTCCAGGAACGGCATCGTGACCACGCCTTGTTCGTCGGCTTCGCTCCGGCGGAAAACCCCAAGATCGTGGTCTCGGTCATGGTCGAGAACGGTGAGTCGGGCTCCGGCGTCGCGGCACCGGTAGTGCGTCAGGTGATGGATGCCTGGCTTCTCGGCCAGGACGGCCAGCTCAAGCCCGAGTTCGCCAGCCCTATCAGCGCGGAGGCTACGGCCCGTGAAGAGTAATTTTGACCGCATCCTCTCCAGTGAGGATGTGATGCGTCGTCGCGCGACGCTGTTGCAGCGCCTGCATATCGATGGCCCGCTGCTGGTGCTGCTGCTGACCCTGGCTGCCGGCAGCCTGTTCGTGCTGTATTCCGCCAGCGGCAAGAGTTGGGACCTGCTGGCCAAGCAGGCCACTTCATTCGGTATCGGCCTGGTGTCGATGATCGTCATCGCCCAGTTCGAGCCGCGCTTCATGGCCCGCTGGGTGCCGCTGGGCTACGTGTTCGGCGTGGTGCTGCTGGTGGTGGTAGATGTCATGGGCCACAACGCCATGGGGGCGACCCGCTGGATCAACATCCCCGGGGTGATCCGCTTCCAGCCGTCGGAGTTCATGAAGATCATCATGCCGGCGACCATCGCCTGGTACCTGTCCAAGCGCACCCTGCCACCCCATCTCAAACATGTGGGGATCAGCCTGGTGCTGATTGGCATTCCGTTCATCCTGATCGTGCGTCAGCCTGACCTGGGTACGGCCTTGCTGATCCTGGCCGGCGGCACCTTCGTGCTGTTCATGGGCGGCCTGCGCTGGCGCTGGATCCTCAGCGTGCTGGCGGCTGCGGTTCCCGTGGCCATCGCCATGTGGTTCTTCATCATGCACGACTACCAGAAGCAGCGGATCCTGACTTTCCTCGACCCGGAGAGCGATCCGCTGGGCACCGGCTGGAACATCATCCAGTCCAAGGCCGCCATCGGCTCCGGTGGGGTGTTCGGCAAGGGCTGGCTGCTGGGCACCCAGTCGCACCTGGACTTTTTGCCGGAGAGCCACACCGACTTCATTATCGCTGTCATGGGCGAGGAGTTCGGCCTGGTGGGCATCTGTGCGCTGCTGCTGATCTACCTGCTGCTGATCGGGCGCGGGCTGGTGATCACCGCCCAGGCCCAGACACTGTTTGGCAAATTGCTCGCGGGCAGTCTGACCATGACGTTTTTTGTTTACGTTTTCGTCAACATCGGTATGGTCAGTGGCTTGTTGCCGGTCGTAGGGGTGCCGTTGCCGTTCATTAGCTACGGAGGAACTTCGCTGGTGACGCTACTGTCAGCGTTTGGGGTTTTGATGTCGATCCATACCCATCGCAAGTGGATCGCGCAGGTTTGATTAAGGTGAAGAATTCAATGCAAGCAATGCGTGGCTGGGCCGCTCGGCAGGCGCCGTGGGTCGGTCTGGTAAGCATCCTTGGTGCAGCGCAGCCCGCGTTCGCCGGTGATTACGAAGGTTCGCCCCAGGTGGCCGAATTCGTGGGCGAAATGACTCGGGACTATGGTTTTGCCGGGGAACAGCTGATGGCTGTGTTCCGCGAGGCCGAGCGCAAGCAGTCGATTCTTGACGCCATTTCGCGGCCCGCCGAGCGGGTCAAGCAGTGGAAGGAATACCGGCCGATGTTCATCACCGACGCGCGCATTGCCCGCGGTGTGGATTTCTGGCGCCAGCATGAAGCGGTGCTGGCCCGTGCCGAGCAGGAATATGGCGTACCGGCCCAGGTAATTGTGTCGATCATCGGCGTTGAAACCTTTTTCGGTCGAAATACCGGGAATTACCGGGTGATCGACGCATTGTCCACCCTGGGGTTCGATTATCCGCCCCGTGCCGAGTTCTTCCGCAAGGAACTGCGCGAGTTTCTGTTGCTGGCGCGTGAGGAGCAGGTCGATCCATTGAGCCTCAAGGGTTCCTACGCCGGAGCCATGGGCCTACCACAGTTCATGCCCAGCAGTTTTCGGGCTTATGCGGTGGACTTCGACGGTGACGGCCACATCAATATCTGGACCAACCCCGATGATGCCATCGGCAGTGTGGCCAGCTATTTCAAACGCCACGGCTGGGTGGCCGGCGAACCGGTGGTCAGTCGCGCCGATGTGCGTGGCGATCGGGTAGATGAAGGCTTGACCACCGGGATCGAACCGACGAAAACCGTCGGGGAGTTGCGGGCCCTGGGCTGGTCGAGTCATGATGCGCTGCGCGATGATATGCCGGTCACCGCTTTCCGTCTGGAAGGTGACAATGGCCCGGAATACTGGATGGGCCTGAAGAATTTTTACGCGATCACTCGCTATAACCGCAGCGTGATGTACGCCATGGCCGTACATCAGTTGTCTGAACAGCTGGTCCAAGCACGGGGCGTCAAGTAATGCTGGCAATGCCAATTCGCAAACCCCTGAAGCTGGTGGCTTTTGCCGCGTTGTCCTTGCTGGTGGTCAGTTGCTCGACGAGTCGCTCGCCGCAGCAGAAATCTTCCTCCGCTGTGCGTTCCATGCCGGGCCTGGACGTCAACCGCGCCCACAAGGATGGCGCGCCGTGGTGGGATGTCGACGTTTCGCGCATCCCCGATGCGACCCCGACCCTGCATACCGGCCCCTACAAGGCCAACCCCTACACGGTACTGGGCAAGACCTATTTCCCCATCCAGGAATCGAAGAACTACGTGGCCTCCGGCACGGCATCCTGGTATGGCACCAAGTTCCACGGCCAGAACACCGCCAATGGCGAGGTCTATGACCTGTACGGCATGAGTGCCGCGCACAAGACCCTGCCGTTGCCCAGTTACGTGAAGGTCACCAACCTGGACAACAATCGCAGCGTGATCCTGCGGGTCAACGACCGTGGGCCGTTCTATTCCGACCGGATCATCGACCTTTCCTACGCCGCGGCCAAGAAGCTCGGCTATGCCGAGACCGGCACCGCCCGGGTCAAGGTCGAGGGCATCGATCCGCAGCAATGGTGGGCTCAGCGTGGCCGTCCGGCGCCGCTGATGCTCAACGAGCCGCAAGTGGCGCAGAATAGCGCGCCGGTGGTTACGGCCTCGGCCGGCACTGTCGAACAATGGACCCCGCCGCCCCAGCAGCACGCGGCGGCTGTGGTTCCCGTACAAGTGAAAAACACGGCAGCAGCTTCTGGCCAGTATCTGCAGGTGGGCGCCTTCGCCAACCCTGACGCTGCCGAGCTGTTGAGGTCGAAATTGAGTGGCATGGTGAGCGCCCCGGTGTTCATCAGCTCGATCGTCCGCAATCAACAGACGCTGCATCGGGTCCGCCTGGGGCCATTCGGCACGCCGGGTGAGGCCCAGCAAGCGCAGAACAGCGTACGCCTGGCGAACCTTGGGCAGGCCAGCGTGGTCTCTGCCGAGTAAGAATACTGAAGATTGAAGATCCGCTTGCGGTATTGGGGGGTGGGTCCTGGTTGTTGGCTCGTCGAACAACAAAAGCCCGGCAAGGGTCAGTGAGTGAACAACTGCACACGCGACAGCCCTTTAGAAGGCTGTCTGAAATAGTTTTGCCCGCAAGGGCAAGTTTCCATTAGCAACTTCGAGAGACGGATGAACATCACCACCTTTGCCAAACGCCTGTGCCTGCTTGTCCCGCTGATCATCACGCCCGCCGCCTGGGCGGTCGAAGCGATGCCGTCGCCACCGCAACTGGCCGCCAAATCCTATGTGCTCATGGACGCCAGCAGCGGTAACGTGCTGGTGGAGAACAATGGTGACCAGCGCCTGCCGCCGGCCAGCCTGACCAAGCTGATGACCGCCTACATCGCGACCCTGGAAATCCGTCGCGGCCAGATCGGCGAGAACGATCCGGTGACCGTCAGCGAGAACGCCTGGCGTACCGGCGGCTCGCGGATGTTCATCAAGGTGGGTTCGCAAGTCACCGTCAGCGACCTGCTGCACGGCATCATCATCCAGTCGGGCAACGACGCCAGCGTCGCGGTTTCCGAGCATATCGCCGGTAGCGAAGACGCGTTCGCCGACATGATGAACAAGACGGCTACCGACCTGGGCATGAGCAACAGCCACTTCATGAACCCTACCGGCCTGCCGAACCCAGAGCATTACTCGTCGGCCCACGACATGGCGGTGCTGGCTCGCGCGATTATCCACGAAGACCCTGCGCACTACGCGATCTACTCGCAGAAGGAGTTCTTCTGGAACGGCATCAAGCAACCCAACCGCAACCTGCTGCTGTGGCGCGACAAGACCGTTGATGGCCTGAAGACCGGCCATACCGACGAAGCCGGCTACTGCATGGTGTCCTCGGCGGTGCGTGATGGCATGCGCCTGATCGCCGTGGTGTTCGGAACCAACAGCGAACAGGCTCGTGCTGCTGAAACCCAGAAGCTGCTGACTTACGGTTTCCGTTTCTTCGAAACCCAGACCTTCTACCAGAAGGGCACCGAGCTGGCCCAGGCCCAGGTCTGGAAGGGCACCACTCATCAGGTCAAAGCCGGTCTGGCCGAAGACCTGACCATGACTATGCCTAAAGGCCAATTGAAAAAGCTCGCCGCCAGCATGACCATGAACCCGCAACTGATCGCGCCGATCGCCAAGGGCGACGTGATTGGTAAAGTCGAAGTGAAACTGGACGACAAGGTGGTGCACAGCGCTGACCTGATCGCCCTGGAAGCGGTCGACGAAGGTGGTATCTTCCGTCGCATGTGGGATAGCATCCGTCTATTCTTCTACGGCTTGTTCAACTGATATTGTCGACCTGCGTGGCCCTCGTTCCCCAGTGGAGCGGGGGCCATGTCCGTCGTCCGGCTATACGAGGCCGTTACTGCCATGACAGACACTGACGTTAAGTCGCACAAGATTGAGTTTCCCGTCGATGACTATCCGATCAAGGTGATCGGTGACACGGTTGTCGGCTTCAAGGACACCGTGATCGAGATCCTTGCCAAGTACGCCAAGCTGGACATCAAGTCCCTGGCCGAGCGTCAAAGCAGCAACGGCAAGTACACCACCGTACAACTGCACATCACCGCCACCGGTGAAGACCAACTGCGTGATATCAATAGTGCCCTGCGTGCTACCGGTGTCGTCCACATGGTGCTGTGATGCCACAGACGCTGGGCTTTCGTGAGCTTGGCCAGATGGCTTACGAGCCGGTCTGGCAAGCGATGCAGCGCTTTACCAATGAACGCGGTAGCGATGCACCGGATGAAGTCTGGCTGGTGCAGCATCCACCGGTATTCACCCAGGGCCAGGCCGGCAAGGCCGAGCACCTGCTGCTCCCGGGGGATATCCCCGTGGTGCAGGTGGACCGCGGCGGCCAGGTGACCTATCACGGCCCTGGCCAGCTGGTGGCCTACCTGCTGCTGGATGTGCGCCGATTAGGTTTCGGTGTGCGTGACCTGGTCAACCGCATGGAGCACTGCCTGATCGAGCTGCTGGCCAGCTACGGCGTGCCGGCGGCGGCCAAGCCCGATGCACCGGGCGTCTACGTCAATGGGGCGAAAATCGCCTCCCTGGGCCTGCGTATCCGTCACGGATGCTCTTTTCACGGTCTGGCCTTGAACGTGGACATGGATTTGCAGCCGTTTCGACGGATTAACCCCTGTGGTTATGCCGGGTTGGCGATGACCCAGCTGAGCGACCATGCAGGGCCGATTGAATTTGCCGAGGTAAGTGCCCGGCTGCGTGCGCAGCTCGTCAAACACCTCGACTATGCTGAGCAGACGACCCTAACGGGCGGAATCGACTGATATGACTACTGCGCAAGACGCTGTTCAAACCCTGATCCCGACGCTGGATATCTCCGAGCGAGCGGCCCGTCCGAAAGTTGAAACCGGCGTCAAATTGCGCGGTGCGGAAAAGGTCGCGCGCATTCCGGTGAAGATCATTCCGACTACCGAACTGCCGAAGAAACCGGACTGGATTCGCGTACGCATCCCCGTCTCCCCGGAAGTCGATCGGATCAAGCAGCTGCTGCGCAAGCACAAGCTGCACAGCGTCTGCGAAGAGGCGTCCTGCCCGAACCTGGGCGAGTGCTTCTCCGGCGGCACCGCGACCTTCATGATCATGGGCGACATCTGCACCCGTCGCTGCCCCTTCTGTGACGTTGGTCATGGCCGTCCGAAGCCTCTGGATGTCGACGAACCGATGAACCTGGCGGTGGCCATCGCCGATCTGCGCCTGAAATACGTGGTGATCACCTCGGTGGACCGCGATGACCTGCGTGACGGCGGTGCCCAGCACTTTGCCGACTGCATCCGTGAAATCCGCAAGTTGTCGCCGAACGTGCAGTTGGAAACCCTGGTTCCCGACTACCGTGGCCGCATGGATGTTGCCCTGGAAATCACCGCCGCCACGCCGCCGGACGTGTTCAACCACAACCTGGAAACCGTGCCGCGCCTGTACAAGGCCGCCCGTCCTGGCTCGGACTACCAGTGGTCGCTGACCCTGCTGCAGAAATTCAAGCAACTGGTGCCGCATGTGCCGACCAAGTCCGGGCTGATGCTGGGCCTGGGTGAAACCGATGACGAAGTCATCGAGGTCATGAAGCGCATGCGCGAGCACGACATCGACATGCTGACCCTTGGCCAGTACCTGCAACCGTCGCGCAACCACCTGCCGGTCCAGCGCTTCGTGCACCCTGACACCTTCGCCTGGTTCGCCGAGGAAGGTTATCGGATGGGGTTCAAGAACGTTGCTTCCGGCCCGCTGGTACGTTCTTCGTACCATGCCGACGAACAAGCGAAACTGGCCAAGGCAGGCCTGGTTTCCTGATTTGCCTGCCCGCAAGGCGCACGTCTTGCGGGCAGTTCCCCGGCTCTTTCGAGCACTTTCGCAGCGCCCGCCGCTTTTTAAATCCCGCCTCTTCTGTTTGACACCATTCATGGCTACTGTGCTTGGGTGAATTCACACAGGGAGAATCTGCATGCCTATCCAACCGACTGCTGCGCTGAACGCCCACCTGCCGGTGCCGGCGCTGGCCGCAGAAGGCGTTATCGGCCTTATTGCACCTGCCGGTCCCGCAGCGCTGGATACTGAAAAAGCCCACCAATGGATGCGCTCCAGGGGATACAGCCTACGGATTTTCCCGGGTGTCGGGTTGCAGGAGGGGTACCTGGCCGGTAGCGACGAAGCGCGCCTCAAGGATCTGCATGAGGCTTTCGCCGACACGGACATAGACGCCATTCTGTGCCTGCGTGGCGGCTACGGCAGCCCCCGCCTGCTGGACAAGATCGATTTCGATCTGTTGCGGCGCAATCCCAAGCCCTTTGTCGGCTACAGCGATATCACCGCCCTGCACCTGGCGATCAACCGTTATGCCGGCTTTGTGAGCTTTCACGGGCCGATGCTCAACGCCGACCTGCTGGGCGACAAGCAGGCGCCCACCGAGGCCTCCTTTTTCAATCTGCTTCGAGGCCAGGCCCGGGCTGGCAGCCTGCTGCCCCATCCCGTGGCCTTCCCCTTGACCACCATCGAGCCGGGCATTGCGCTGGGCTCCCTGCTGGGCGGGAACCTGTCGCTGATCGCCAGTACCCTGGGTACCCCGTATGAGATCAATACCGACGGCATCATCCTGTTTATCGAGGATGTCAATGAGCCGCTGTACCGCATAGATCGCCTGCTCAATCACCTGCGCCTGGCCGGCAAGCTGGAAAGTCTGCGTGGGGTATTGGTGGGGGATGTGGCCGGTGTGGATTTTGCGGCGTTGTGCGCTTTGCTCAAGCAGACCTTCGAACCGCTGCGGATTCCGGTGCTGGCGGGATGGCGCAGTGGTCACTGCGACCCCAACCTGACCTTGCCCATGGGCGCGCTGGTCAGGCTGGATGCGGGAGCCAGGGAACTGACCCTGGCGCAGGATGTGGTCTTCAAGTAATCGCAGGGCCGGCGAGGGGAGTGTTTCCCCTGCGCCGGACCGGCTCCTAACGATTGCGCAGGCTTTCCAGCAGCTTGTGGGTCGGATAGCCATCCGCGGGCCAGCCCAGTGCCTGTTGGGCATTGCGAATGGCCTTGCGGGTGTTGGCGCCGATGATGCCATCGGGATTGCCGGCGTCATAGCTGTTGGCACTGAGCAGTGTCTGTAGCTCGATGCGCTCGGAGCGGCTCAGGGGCAGGTCGTCCTTGGGCCAGCTGCCGCTGATCTGGCCGGCTCCGCCGAAGCGTTCGGAGAGCAGGTTCACCGCCAGGGCATAGGACGAGGAGTTGTTGTATTTGAGCACTGCCCGGAAGTTGTCCAGGATCAGGAACGCCGGGCCGCGGTAACCCGCTGGCAAGAGCAGTGAGGCCGACAGGTGTTCCGAGCCGTAAGGCAGGGCCTTGCCATTGGCAGGAGTCATGCCCAGGCGCATCCATTCGCCTACAGTCTTGCGGGTGGAGGCGTCGGCCAGGGCGTAGTCGAAACCACTGTTGAGCTGTACTTCAAGACCCCAGGGCTGTCCCTGCTGCCAGCCGGAACTCTGCAGATAGTGCGCGGTGGAGGCCAGTGCATCGGCCGGGCTGTTCCAGATATCCCGGCGGCCATCGCCGTCGAAGTCCACGGCGTGGGTGTTGTAGGTGGTGGGAATGAACTGGGTCTGGCCCATGGCTCCGGCCCAGGAGCCGAGCATTTTCTCGGGCTGTATATCGCCATGCTGGATGATCTGCAGCGCAGCGATCAATTGGCTGTTGGCAAAGGCCGGGCGCCGACCTTCATAGGCCAGGGTGGCCAGGGAGCGAATGACCGATTTGTTGCCCTGGAAGTCGCCGAAATTGCTTTCCATGCCCCACACCGCCACCAATGCCTGGCGGTCGACGCCGTAGCGCTGTTCGATCCGTTGCAGGATGTCGCTGTACTGCACCAGCAGTGCCTGGCCCTTGCGTACTCGGACCGGGGACAGCGCCCCCTCCAGGTATTCCCATACTGGGCGGCTGAACTCGGGCTGGCTGCGGTCGGCCTTGATCACGCTCATGTCCGGGGTCACGCCGGCAAAGGCGCGATCAAATACTTCGGCACGGATACCGGCGCCCAAGGCTTCGGCGCGGAAGGCGTTCAACCATTGGTCAAAGGTCTGGGTGGGCTGGATATCCAGGTTGTCGACGGTGAGGGGCGCGACAGTGGCAGGTGCGGCAAGAGGGGCTGCCTGGAGGCTGGGCAGTGGCTGGGCGTCGGCGGCGGTGGGTTTTTCCGCGCAGGCGACTAGCAGAATAAGGCTGGAGGCAGCGATCAGTTGGCGCATGTGCCAACGACGGGAAAGACAAAAGGGCATGCACGGGTCCAGAGAGAATAACAATCAGGTGCAGACCTTATCATGCCGGCGGGGTTCTGGGCTTCAGGCAGCCAGAAAGTAAGAAGCCTCCCAGCTTTTAGACTGGAAGGCTTCGCGGCGGTAGCTGCCTTTGCCCTTGGCCGGGCGTTCCTGACGGCTGCGGAACAGTGGCTGGGCGACGATGGATTTGGCCTTGTTGGGGCCATGCTTGGATGGCTTGCTCATGCTCAATACTCACTTTGGGAGGGAGGTGTTGCGGCGCAGATCATCGGCCAGAGTCGGGCCGCTGTCCAGCATCATGGATGCAGAAAATTGTAAGCGTGACGGGGTGGCAGCTTTACTCGGCCGCAAGCGTCAGGCGCTGGCCGGCCATCAGCAGCGATAAGCGGCTCAGGCTGCTCCAGGGCGAGCCACTGGCCTGTCCCTTGATCTGCGCATCAATGCGCTGGGCATCGAGCAGCAGTTGGCCCCAGCGTTGTGCGGAGTAGCGCTGCAGGGCTTTGCTCATCAGGGGTTTGCGTTTGTCCCAGACGGGCGGGCGAGCCTGGCTGAAGACCTTGTCCAATGGCACGCCCTGGCTGAACTGCAGGGCCAGGTTGGCCAGCAGGCGCAGTTCCCGGGACAGTGCCCAGAGAATCACCGGTGGTTCCACGCCTTCGCCGCGCAAGCCTTCCAGCATGCGCAGGGCATGGGCCGCTTCACCATTGAGGATGGCGTCCACCAGGCCGAATACGTCGAAGCGGGCACTGTCGGCCACCGCCGCCTGGACCGTTTCGACGGTGATCTGGCCGCCCTCGGCCATCAGCTTGAGCTTCTCGATTTCCTGGGCGGCAGCCAGCAGGTTGCCTTCGACCCGGGCGGCGATCAATTCGACGGCATCCTGGCTGGCGGACAAGCCGGCCTGGGACAGGCGCTGGCGAATCCACTGCGGCAGCTGGTTGGCATCCACCGGCCAGATCTGTACGAACTGAGTCTGGGTACCCTCGACCAGCGCCTTGCCCCATTTGGTTTTCTGCGCGCTGCCATCGAGTTTGGGCAGGCTGATCAACAGCACCGTGTCTTCGGCAGGCCGCGAACAGTATTCGATCAGCGCTGCTGCGCCCTTGTCACCGGGCTTGCCCGAGGGCAGGCGCAATTCCAGCAGGCGTTTTTCGGCGAACAGCGACATGCTGGCGCCTGCTTGCAGCAGGGTGCCCCAGTCGAAACTGGCGTCGGCGCTGAATACCTGGCGCTCATCGAAGCCCTGCTGGCGTACGGCAGAGCGAATGGCGTCGGCGGCTTCCTGACAAAGTAGTGGATCATCACCGCTGATCACGTAGATCGGTGCGAGAGTGCCTTGCAGGTGTTTGCCGAGTTGGGCGGGGGCTAGTTTCATAGGCGGGTGCCAGGGGGGGCGCCGGAGCGCCCCGCATGGCTTACTGGTTCGGCAGTTCCATAGGGGACTGTCGCGGGGTTTCCGCCTCAGCCTTGCGTGCGGCTTCCAAGGCGTCGGCTTCTGCCTTGGCCTTGGCTTCGGCGGTCGCCTGCAACTGGGCAAGCTGTTCCGGGGTCAGCAATTGCAGACGGATCAGCATGCGCTGGATCAGGTCACGACGCATTTCCTTGCGGGTCTCGGAAGACTCCTGGTCGGAACCGGTGATGTTGTTGCCGTCGTGCAGGAAGACTTTCTGCACTTCCAGTTTGTCATCCAGCAGGTGCAGGTTGTCGTGAGTCAGGATCTCATACCTGAGCGTGGTGCCGATCTCGTACTCGGCCGAGCTGCCACCGCCGGTGTAGCTGAGGGTACGCTGGGAGTTCTCCTCGCTCAGCAGCACCAGCTTGTAAGGTGCGCCGGCATGGACTCGCACACCGCTGCTTTCCAGCTGCTGCTTGAGCATCTTGATGGTGGTGCCGTAGGCGTCCCGGGCGCTCAGGTCCAGTTCCTTGATGGACAGCTCCTGGGTTCCAGTACCGCGCAGCTGGAAGCCGCAGGCGCTCAGCAGCACGGCCAGGCCCATCACCAGCAGATTACGTTTGATCATGTATTGCTCCCCTTGAAACCAGATGGGCCAACCTTGTGGCCCTGGAGGTTTTATTCGGCGCCCGATCCCGGACCGGGCGCCTGATCCAATTAGCTGGCGACGATGTTGACCAGTTTGCCCGGCACCACGATGACCTTGCGAATCGTAAGGCCTTCGGTGAAGCGCAGTACGTTCTCGTTGCTGCGAGCGGCCGCTTCGACTTCTTCACGGCTGGCGCTGGCTGGCATCTCGATCTGGCCACGCAGTTTGCCGTTAACCTGGATCACCAGTTGCAGGCTGTCCTGCACCAGCGCGCTTTCGTCCAAGGCTGGCCAGCCGGCATCGATGATCGCGCCGCCTTGACCCAGCTGGCCCCACAGCTCATGGCTGATGTGTGGAGTGATCGGGGCGAGCAACAGGGCTACGGTCTGCAAGCCTTCCTGCAGCAGTGCACGGTCCTGTTCGCTGCCTTGCGGCGCTTTTTCCAGGACGTTCATCAGAGTCATCACCTGGGCGATGGCGGTGTTGAATTTGTGATGCTGGCCTACGTCCTGGCTGGCCTGCTTGATGGCCAGGTGGATTGCGCGGCGAATGGCTTTCTGCTCGTCGCTCAGGGTCGCTACATCCAGAGCCCCCGGCAGCCCCTGGCTGACGTGGGCCTGGGCCAGGCGCCAGACGCGCTTGAGGAAGCGGTGCGCACCTTCAACGCCAGAGTCGGACCATTCCAGGCTCATGTCGGGCGGCGAGGCAAACATCATGAACAGGCGGCAGGTATCGGCGCCGTATTGTTCGATCATCGATTGCGGGTCGACGCCATTGTTCTTCGACTTGGCCATCTTCTCGGTGCCGCCGATCTCCACCGGCAGGCCGTCGGAGATGAGTTTGGCGCCAATGATCTTGGCCTTGCTGTCACGCTCCAGCTCGACATCCGCCGGGTTGTACCAGGTGTAGCTGCCATTGGCTTCGCGACGGTAGTAGGTCTCGGCAATCACCATGCCCTGGGTGAGCAGGTTCTTGAACGGCTCGTTGGAACTCACCAGGCCTTCGTCACGCATCAGCTTGTGGAAGAAGCGCGCGTAGAGCAGGTGCAGGATGGCGTGTTCGATACCGCCGATGTACTGATCCACCGGCAACCAGTGGTTGGCCGCGGCCGGATCTACCAGGCCGGCTTCATAGTGCGGCGAGGCGTAACGGGCGTAGTACCACGAGGACTCGACGAAGGTGTCCATGGTGTCGGTTTCACGCTTGGCAGGTGCTCCACATTTCGGGCAGCTGCACTCGTAGAACTCGGGCATGCGCGCCAGTGGCGAACCGGCGCCATCGGGAACCACGTCTTCCGGCAATACCACCGGCAACTGCTCTTGCGGGACGGGTACATCGCCGCAGCTGTCGCAGTGGATGATCGGGATCGGGCAGCCCCAGTAGCGCTGGCGGCTGATGCCCCAGTCCCGCAGGCGGAACTGGGTGCGCGATTGGCCGAGGTTCTTCTTCAGCAGCGCCACTTCGATGGCATCGAACGCGCCAGGGAAGTCCAGGCCGTTGAACTCGCCGGAGTTGATCAGCTCGCCATGCTCGCCGTAAGCGTCCTGCCAGGGCGCCGGAGTTTCATCGCCAGCGCTGGTGCGTACCACGGCCTTGATCGGCAGGTTGTACTTGGTGGCGAACTCGAAGTCGCGCTCATCGTGGGCCGGTACCGCCATGACTGCGCCGTCGCCGTAGTGCATGAGCACGTAGTTGGCGACCCAGACCGGGAGTTTTTCACCGGTCAACGGGTGCTCGACGAACAGCGAAGTCGGCAGGCCTTTCTTTTCCTGGGTCGCCATGTCGGCTTCGGCGACGCTGCCACCCTTGCATTCGGCGATGAAGGCCTGCAGCTCGGGGTTGTCCTGTGCTGCCAGGGTGGCCAGCGGGTGCTCGGCTGCCACGGCAACGTAGGTCGCGCCCATCAGGGTGTCTGGACGGGTGGTGAAGACTTTCAGGGTCCCGGCTTCGCCGATGGAGGCCTGGTCGTAGGGAAATTGCACTTCCATGCCACGGGATTTGCCGATCCAGTTGCGTTGCATGGTCTTGACCTGCTCGGGCCAGCCCGGCAGTTCGTCGAGGCTCTCCAGCAGCTCATCCGCGTAGGCGGTGATCTTGAAGTAGTACATCGGAATTTCGCGCTTTTCGATCAGCGCGCCGGAACGCCAGCCGCGGCCGTCGATCACCTGTTCGTTGGCCAGCACGGTCTGGTCGATGGGGTCCCAGTTCACGGTACCGTTCTTGCGGTAGATCACGCCTTTTTCGAACAGGCGGGTGAACAGCCACTGTTCCCAGCGGTAGTAGTCCGGCTTGCAGGTGGTGACCTCGCGGGACCAGTCCACCGCCAGGCCCAGGCTGCGCAGCTGGGTCTTCATGTAGGCGATGTTTTCGTAGGTCCACTTGGCGGGAGCCACGTTGTTTTTCATCGCGGCGTTTTCCGCCGGCATGCCGAAGGCGTCCCAACCCATGGGTTGCAGAACGTTCTTGCCTTGCATGCGCTGGTAGCGGGAGATCACGTCGCCGATGGTGTAGTTACGCACGTGCCCCATGTGTAGTTTGCCGCTGGGGTAAGGGAACATCGATAGGCAGTAGTAAGTTTCCTTGCCTGGCTGTTCACTGACTTCAAAGGACTTTTGCTCGTCCCAGAACGACTGGGCGGCGGCTTCGATTTCACGGGGCTGATAGTGTTCGTGCATGGCTACTTTTGTACTGAATAGGGGTGGCCTAATCCTCTTCAACGCAACTTCGGGTGGCGATGACGCCAAATGCGGCGTTTTTCAGTGCCCGATGGAGCTGGAAGTGGAGTTACAGGAAGCGCCGTAGCATACATGACCGCACTCTGCCGAGGGAAACCCTGATTGCTCGGGCGGGCCGTTGGTCGCGGCGGCGCGTCGCTTTCGGCTGTCCGACTAAGCTCAAAAAGGGGAGTGAGTCTTATCTTCGATGAGGTGAACGGATGCTTGAATCGCAGCGAAAAGCAACAGAACCGGAGGTGTATGAAAGGCTCCTCAATCGACTGGCTCTGGCCCTGGATGCGGCAAAAACGGCGGATCGACTGCGCAATGAGCGGCCTATCGAGCTGGAGCTGCGGGGGTTGAGCCGGGCGGAGTTTGAATTGATCAGGGCCTATCTGGCCCGCCATCAACGTGAAATGCAGATCAATCCAATGGGCAGTCTGCAACACCAGGAGGTGCCTCGTTCGGCCAAGATCATTTGGCTGAAGGATCAGGCGCCCGTCAAGGCATCGGTGAAAGTCCGATCTCAGCAGTTCAAGTAGGTCCCAGGGCCCCTTATCGGGTCGAGCGAGGTCGCGGCCGAGGACCTCGGGAGCAAAAATACCAGGCATTGGTTGTTGCCGGACAGGTATCCCCTTTAGGCTTCGGGCATCTTGTTGGAGATGCTCGATGCCTTTTCGCTATTTCATCAAACAGTTGCTGCTGCCGCCCGGCATTCTATTGCTGTTGCTGCTGCTTGCCTGGGGCTTGCGCCGTTCCCGGCCACGGCTGGCAGGTTGGTGTTTTGCCTTGGGGCTGGGTGGTTTCTGGTTGATGAGCCTGCCGGTCATGGTGGAGTGGGGCGCGCGCGGTCTGGAGCGCCTGCCGCCCTTGCCCCAAAGCCAATGGGCGAGCCTGGCCGAGCAGGCGGATGTGATTGTGGTGCTGGGTTCGGGGCGGGAGCGGGGCGATCCGGCGTGGGGCTCCGATCAGCCCACCGGCGTGGGCCTGGAGCGCGAACGCTATGCCGCGCGCCTGGCCAAGGCCTCCGGGTTGCCGGTGCTGACCAGCGGCGGCTTGCATTACGGTACGCCGCCCACCGAGGCTGCGTTGATGGCGCAATCCCTGCTCGATGACTTTGGCGTGACGGTGCGCTGGCAGGAAGGCCGCAGCCGCACCACCTGGGAAAACGCGCAGTTCAGCGCCGAAGTCCTGCTGCCATTGGGGATCAAGCGTGTGGTGGTGGTGACCCAGGCCTGGCACATGCCCCGCTCGGTGTGGAGTTTCGAGCACGCCGGGTTTGAAGTGGTCCCTGCACCCGTGGGGTTCCTGGGAATGGATAACGCCCGTCCGCTGGGAGGCTGGATGCCTGAGTTCAAGTCGATCTGGCAGAGCGGGCAGTTGCTCAATGAGGCAATGGGCCAATTGGGCTACCGGTTGTTCTATCGCTGATGGCAATCCGGCTCCCTCGGGAGCCGGATTGCCAGTGAGGGCCCTCAAACGGTCTTGGCAATACGGCTGGCCAGCAAGGCCCAGCCAAACAGCAGGGTGCAGAGCACCACCAGCGGCCAGGAGCGCCATTGCAGATACGGCGTCAGGTTGTGCATGGGCACGACTTCGCCGTACAGAATGCCGCGCTCGAACTGGGGAATCTGCACCGTGATCCTGCCGAACGGATCGATCAGCCCGGTGACGCCGTTGTTGGTCGCGCGAATCATCCAGCGCCCGGCTTCCAGGGCGCGCATCTGCGCCATCTGCAAGTGTTGCAGGGGGCCGATGGAAGTGCCGAACCAGGTGTCATTGCTGATGGTCAGTAGCAGGTCGCTACGGGCCGAAAGGCTGGCGGCGAATTCGGGGTAGACCACTTCGTAGCAGATGAACGGCGCTATCTGATAGCCCTTGGCCTGCAGCAGCGGCTGGTCGGCCGGGCCGCGGGCGAAGTCCGACATCGGCAGGTTGAAGAAGTCGATCAGGCCGCGCAGCACTTCCTGCAGGGGCACGTACTCGCCAAAAGGCACCAGCTTCTGCTTGAGGTAGGTGCCGTCCCCTTCGCCGGTCACGGTGATGCCGTTGAAGTAGCGTTTTTCATGGCGTACCAGTTGGCGCACCGGAACGCCGGTAATCAGCGCGGAATGACGGTCGGCGGCAAAGTTGCCCATCATCGTCAGGTAGCCTTCGGCCGACTCCTTGAGCACCGGTACTGCGGTTTCCGGCCAGACCAGCAGGTCTACGCGCTTGCTGCGAAAACTCATGTCGCGATACAGCGCCAGCTGGGCGTTGAGCTCGGCCGGGTCCCACTTCATGCTCTGTTCGATATTGCCCTGGATGGCGGCGACCGATAGCGGCTCTCCGGCCGGGCTGGTCCAGGCATGGCCTTTCAGGGCCAGGCCCACGACCCAGGGGGCTGCCAACAGGAGCACGCCCGCAACGATGAAGGCTTTGCGCCCGGCCTTGATCAGTCGCGGCAGGTTGTAGAGCAGCGCTGCGGTGAGGGCCAGGGAGAAGGAGATCAGCCAGATGCCGCCCAGCGGCGCAAGCCCGGCCAGTGGGCCGTCAAGCTGGCTGTAGCCGGAATACAGCCAGGGAAAACCGGTGAGGAACCAGCCGCGAAAGGCTTCCTGGCCCAGCCACAGGGCCGCGAATGCCAGGGCGTCCGCCAGCGGCGCTTCATTGCGTCGCAACCAGCGGGCCCAGAGCCAGGCAGGCAGTGCGAAAAACCAGGCGATGGCGGCGATGAAGGCCAGCATCAGCAGGCCGGCAAGCAGGGCCGAGGCGCCTCCATAGGTGTGAATGCTGACGTAGATCCAGCTGGTGCCGGCCCCGAACAGGCCGAAGCCGAAGCACCAGCCGCGGCCCAGGGCCTGGCGCGGTGTCAGCTCGCGCAGCCCGGCATAGAACAGGCCGACTGCTAGCAGCGCCAGAGGCCAGATGTTGTAGGGGGCCAGGGCCAGGGTGGTGATGGCGCCGGCGATCACGGCCAGCAGGTTGCCGGGCCAGCCGGGGCGGGTTGAGCGCTGCAAGAGGCGTTTCATCAGCTCTTTCCTGTGTCGTACCGGGCGAGGCACGAGGAGAATGGTTGGGTTGTTTCAGATGAGCGTCGAGTCTCGCAGCGCTGCTCGGCCGATGCGTCCCCGCACTGTATCGCCTGAGGCCGGGCAAGTGGCCTCAAGACGATATCGCGGTGCGGGGGAGGGCAGATGACCCGTTTCCTCAGCGGGAAATGGGGGTCAGGCGCAGCAGATGAATCCGCCGGCTGTCGGCGTTGAGCACGCGGAAGCGATAGGCGCCGATTTCAGTGATTTCGTTGCGTTTTGGCAAGTGGCCGAACGCACTCATGACCAGGCCGCCTACGGTGTCGAATTCGTCGTCGGAAAAGTCGCTGTCGAAAAACTCGTTGAAGTTCTCGATGGGCGTCAGCGCCTTGATCAGGAAGTCGCCGCTGGGCAGTGGCTTGATGTAGCTGTCTTCCTCGACGTCATGCTCGTCCTCGATGTCGCCGACGATCTGTTCCAGCACGTCTTCGATGGTCACCAGGCCCGCCACGCCGCCGTACTCGTCGATGACGATGGCCATGTGGTTGTGGTTGGCGCGGAACTCGCGCAGCAGCACGTTCAGGCGCTTGGACTCGGGGACGAAGGTCGCCGGGCGCAGCAGGTCCTTGATGTTGAAGCTGTCACCGTTCTCCTTGAGGATCAGCGGCAGCAGGTCCTTGGCCAGCAGGACGCCCATCACGTCGTCATGGCTTTCGCCGATCACCGGGTAGCGCGAGTGCGCCGAATCGATGACTGCGGGCAGGAACTCCCGAGGGGTCTGGGTCGCCTTGATGCTAATCATTTGCGAGCGCGGAACCATGATGTCCCGGACTTGCAGGTCAGCGACCTGGATGGCGCCTTCGACGATGGCCAGCGCTTCGCTGTCCAGCAACTTGTTCTGATGGGCTTCGCGCAGCAGCTCCAGCAGCTCCTGGCGGTTTTTCGGCTCATGGGCAAAAGCCTGGGTCAGTTTGCCCAGCCATGACTTTTGCCCGTTGCTCGATCGATCTTCGCTCATAGCGATTGCTCTGAATCCTTGGTTGTTACAGGGGGTTGTTGATCAGCTTTCGTCATCTGCATAAGGGTCCGGATGACCCAGTTCTGCAAGCAACGTTCGTTCCAGCGCTTCCATTTCTTCGGCTTCGTCGTCATCTATATGGTCGTAGCCCAACAGATGCAAGCAGCCGTGAATCACCAGATGGGCCCAATGGGCCTGAAGTTCCTTGCCTTGTTCAGCCGCTTCGCGCTCGACCACCGCAATGCAGATCACCAGGTCCCCCAGCAATGGGATATCCAGCAGCTCATCCGGTACATCGGCAGGAAATGACAGCACATTGGTGGCGTAATCCTTATGACGCCAGGTGTGGTTCAGCTCACGCCCTTCTGCTTCGTCCACCAGGCGGATGGTCAGTTCCGAATCGGCGGTGCGCTGGCGCAGGGCCAGCTCGCACCACTGGCGGAACTGTTCATCGCTGGGGGCCGGCTGTTGGCTGGCGCGCTGCAGGTCAAGCTCAAGCATCGTGGCGGTTGCCTC
The DNA here is from genome assembly GCF_058796855.1 of Pseudomonas sp. GW823-FHT03E05. Lineage (NCBI taxonomy): Bacteria > Pseudomonadati > Pseudomonadota > Gammaproteobacteria > Pseudomonadales > Pseudomonadaceae > Pseudomonas > Pseudomonas sp. GW823-FHT03E05. The sequence goes on along the minus strand of NZ_JBXAJB010000006.1, from coordinate 188,540 downwards.
GGTCTGCGGCAGCCTTGGCGGCCTCGTCGGCAGCGTGCAGTTCGAAGCGCTCATAGGCTTCGACGATGCGTTGCACCAGCGGATGGCGCACCACGTCCTTGGGCATGAAGTGAGTGAAGCTGATACCAGGCACATCCTTGAGTACGTTGATCACATGGGCCAGGCCGGACTTGGTGCCCTTGGGCAGGTCGACCTGGGTGATGTCGCCGGTGATCACCGCAGTGGAGCCGAAACCGATCCGTGTCAGGAACATCTTCATCTGTTCCACGGTGGTGTTCTGGCTCTCATCGAGGATGATGAAGCTGTTGTTCAAGGTGCGGCCGCGCATGTAGGCCAGGGGCGCGATCTCGATGACCTGGCGTTCGATGAGCTTGGCCACGTGTTCGAAACCGAGCATTTCATACAGGGCGTCGTACAGCGGGCGCAGGTAGGGGTCGATCTTCTGGGCCAGGTCGCCGGGCAGGAAACCGAGCTTTTCGCCGGCTTCTACCGCCGGGCGCACCAGCAGGATGCGTCGCACCTGCTCGCGTTCCAGGGCGTCCACGGCGCAGGCCACGGCCAGGTAGGTCTTGCCGGTACCGGCCGGGCCAATGCCGAAGTTGATGTCGTTGCCGAGGATCTCTTTGACGTAGCGCTGCTGATTCAGGCCGCGGGGGCGAATCATGCCTTTCTTGGTGCGCAGGGCCACGGCGGCATCGGCTACCGAAGGGTTGTCCAGCTCTTGCACGGCAGACTCCTGCAAGAACAGGTGGACCAGGTCCGGCGACAGCTCGGTGCCCTTGGTTTCCCGGTAGAGACGGCGCAGAAGGTTTTCCGCGGAGGTGGTTTGCTTGGGTTCGCCGATCAGTTCGAACTGATTGCCGCGGTTGCGGATCTCGATCGTCAGGCGCTGTTCGATCAAGCGCAGATGCTCGTCGAATTGCCCGCACAGATTGGCGAAGCGGCGAGCCTCGAAGGGCTCGAGGATGAAACGATGAGGTTCTATGGGTGCGTTCAAGGTCGTTTTTAGCCGCCCAACGGCAATTAAGATGAATTCAAGGATAACGCCAGCAGCCTGGGTGCGAAAGCTCTTATGCGGAGCAAGGGCTGCTGGGGCTTTTCCCTGCCAGGTTATTGCAGCAGGGAGCCGCGCAGCGAGTGAGGCTGCGCCGAGTCGATGTACACGTCGGCGAACTGGCCGATCAGCGTGGGATTGTCACAGCGGAAGTTGACGATGCGGTTGTTCTCGGTCCGTCCCTGCAGTTCGCCCGGGTCTTTCTTCGAGTAGTCGGTCACAAGGATGCGCTGGGTAGAGCCGACCATTTGTCGGCTGATTTCAAAACCTTGCTGGTTGAGGCGGTGCTGCAAGGCGTTGAGCCGTTCCTTTTTCACCGCCTCCGGTGTTTCGTCGGCCAGGTCGGCGGCCGGTGTTCCCGGCCGTTGGCTGTAGACGAAGGAGTAGGAGAAGTCGAAACCGACGTCTTCGATCAGTTTCATGGTCTGCTGGAAATCCTTCTCCGTCTCGCCTGGGAAGCCGACGATAAAGTCCGAACTGATGCAGATTCCCGGAACAGCCGCCCTGAGCTTGCGCAGCTTGGACTTGTACTCCAGGGCGGTGTGATTGCGCTTCATGGCCGCGAGGATCCGGTCCGAACCGGATTGCACCGGCAGGTGCAGGTGCTTCACCAGTTCTGGTACTTCGGCATGCGCCTGGATCAGGCTGTCGGAGAACTCCAGCGGATGTGAGGTGGTGTAGCGGATTCGCTCGATGCCATCGATCGCGGCAACCACACGAATCAATTCGGCCAGGTCGGCCATGCGCCCGTCGTGGGTTTGGCCGCGATAGCCGTTGACGTTCTGGCCCAGCAGGGTCACCTCGCGGACGCCGTTTTCCGCCAGGTGGATGATCTCGGCGATCACATCGTCGAAGGGCCGGCTGACTTCTTCGCCGCGGGTGTAGGGCACGACGCAGAAGGTGCAGTACTTGCTGCAGCCTTCCATCACCGAGACATAGGCGCTGGGGCCATCGATCCGGGGCTCGGGCAGGTGGTCGAACTTTTCGATTTCCGGGAACGAGACGTCGACCTGCGGCAATTTGGTGATGCGCGCGACGTCGATCATTTCCGGCAGGCGGTGCAGGGTCTGCGGGCCGAAGACCACGTCCACATAGGGTGCGCGGTCGCGGATGGCCGCGCCCTCCTGGCTGGCCACGCAGCCGCCTACGGCGATCACCATGTCCGGATTGGCCAGCTTGAGCTCACGCCAGCGCCCGAGCTGGGAGTACACCCGGTCCTGGGCGCGTTCGCGAATGGAGCAGGTGTTGAGCAGGATGACGTCCGCATCTTCGGCGCGTGCGGTGACTTCCAGGGCCTGATGTTCGCCCAGCAGGTCCACCATGCGCGAGCTGTCGTACTCGTTCATCTGGCAACCGTGGGTTTCGATGTAAAGCTTCTTGGCCATGGACGGGATCATCACGTGATTCAAAGAACCGCGCATTATAGGGGCCATGCCCACAGGTTCCTAGGGTTGTGCATCGGGTAGCTATGCTATAGTTCGCGCCCTATTTTTGTCCCCCGATGTGTTACCCGCCCGCCATGACCAAACGTGAAGCTCCAATCTACAAGGTGATTTTCCTCAACCAGGGCCAGGTGTTCGAAATGTACGCCAAGCAGATCTATCAGAGTGATCTGTGGGGTTTCCTGGAAGTGGAAGAGTTCGTCTTTGGCGAGCGCACGCAAGTGGTCGTTGACCCGAGCGAGGAGAAGCTCAAGGCCCAGTTCGAAGGTGTAGTGCGCAGCTTTGTGCCGATGCATTCGATCGTGCGCATCGATGAAGTCGAGCGCCTGGGTACGCCGAAGATCAGCGAGGCCCGCGGGGTGAGCAATGTCATGCCGTTCCCGATGCCGATGCCGGAAAAGTAAGCCTGGCCGATTCCGTCTTTCCGGGAGGGCGGTTGTCTGTGTGGAAGCCGGCTCACCGGCGACTGAGGCGCAAATGCCTACGGCAGGGGCGAGAAGGGTGAACGCCCATCGGCGCTCTGCAGTTCCATCAGGTATTTGCGGAAAATCTGTCCCAGTACCTGGGTCGCAACTTCCAGTTCGTCGCGCTGCATGTGTTCGGCGACTTCGTCGGCGGTGTCCAGGGCGTCTTCGGCGCCATTGACCGCAGCCATCTTCAGCACGATGTAAGCCTGCACGTTATTGGCCGGCACGCCTTCACCGTGGAAGAACATGGTGCCCAGCTTGAATTGCGCCTGGGCATGGCCTTGCAAGGAGGCCTTTTCGAAGTAGCTCAGGGCTTGATTGAAATCTTGCGGCGCACCTTTGCCCTCGTAGTAGAACTCGCCCAACTCGTATTGCGCCTCGGCATCCCCCTCGTCGGCGGCCTTCTGGCAGGCGGTGAGGGCCTCGGCCTGGTCCTGAGCCTGGGGATCGAGGGTGCAGCGACCCAGCGCCGGGATCAACAACGAGTTGCCACCTGCTTGTGCATGCGCGAGCAGGGGCTGAAGGAGCAACAGGCAGCCCAGTGTCAGGGCGCGGCCGGTGCGGTTCATGGGAATCGACTTACCTCTGAGGGGCGCGGGGCCCAGCGTGGGGCCCAATAAGCGCGCATTATGAAATAAGCAGGGCCCACCTTACAAAGTCTTTACTCGTTTTTCTGCTGCGTGGGCGCTATATCCCAAGGATTCATCAGCATTTCCAGGTTTCACTGGAGAAAATTCAAGTAAAGACTACAACGGGCGTGATGTTTCACACGCCCGCCGTCCAGCGCTTACTTCAGGGCGGCGAATGCCCGCTCTGCCGCATCCAGCGTCAGCTGCAACTCGGCCTCGCCGTGGGCGATGGAGGTGAAGCCCGCTTCGAAGGCACTCGGCGCCAGGTACACGCCGCCTTCCAGCATCAGGTGGAAGAAGCGCTTGAACAGGTTGGCGTCGCTGGCCATCACATCGTCGAAGGTGACGATGTCATCGGCACCGCTGAAGTACAGGCCGAACATGCCGCCAGCCTGGGTGGTGACGAACGGAATGCCTGCTGCATCGGCGCGTTGTTGCAGGCCTTCGAGCAGACGGCTGGTGTAGTCGCTCAGTTCGGCGTGGAAGCCCGGGCGGCTGATCAGGCGCAGAGTGGTCAGGCCAGCGGCCATGGCCAGCGGGTTGCCGGACAGGGTGCCGGCCTGGTAGACCGGGCCCAGGGGCGCGATGTGCTCCATGATCTTGCGCTTGCCGCCGAAGCAGCCTACCGGCATGCCGCCGCCGATGATCTTGCCGAAGGTCGACAGGTCGGGTGTCACGCCGTAATGGGCCTGAGCGCCACCGAGGGCAACACGGAAACCGGTCATCACTTCGTCGAAGATCAGCACTACGCCGTGCTGATCGCAGAGGCGACGCAGGCCTTCGAGGAAACCCGGTGCCGGGGGTACGCAGTTCATGTTGCCGGCCACTGGTTCAACGATGATGCAGGCCACTTCCTGGTCTACTTCGGCGAGCATTTTTTCCACCGCCGCAATGTCGTTGAAGGGCAGGGTCAGGGTGTGCTTGGCGAAAGCCGCGGGCACACCGGCGGAGCTCGGCACGCCTTGGGTCAGGGCGCCGGAGCCAGCCTTCACCAGCAGGCTGTCGGAGTGGCCGTGGTAGCAGCCTTCGAACTTGATGATGCTGTCCCGGCCGGTGAAGCCTCGGGCCAGGCGAATGGCACTCATGGTGGCTTCGGTGCCCGAACTCACCATGCGCACCATTTCCATCGACGGCACGATGGAGCACACCAGGTCGGCCATTTCGGTTTCCATGGCGGTCGGTGCGCCGTAGGACAGGCCGTGTTCCAGTTGCTTGCGCACGGCGTCCAGGACATCAGGGTGGCTGTGGCCAAGAATCATCGGGCCCCAGGAGCCAACGTAGTCGACATAGCGCTTGTCGTCTTCGTCGGTGACGTAGGCACCTTCTGCGTGTTTGAAGAACAGCGGGGTGCCGCCCACGCTCTTGAAGGCGCGGACAGGCGAATTGACGCCACCCGGGATGTGTTTCTGGGCGTTGGCAAACAGGGTTTCGGAACGAGACATGATCGGGCTCTCAAAAATCAGCTGTTGAATAGGGCGTTGAAGGCGCGGGCGCGGCGGGTCACTTCTTCGGCGCTCTCGGCACCGAACAGGCCGTGGACCACCGCCAGCAGGTCGGCGCCGTGGTTCACCAGTGGCGCGGCGTTGTTCAGGGTGATGCCGCCGATCACGCAGATCGGCAGGTGCAGGCTGGCCCGGGCCTGGTCCAGCAGCTCCAGGCTGGCCGCAGGCGCGCCGGGCTTGGTGGTGGAATTGAAGAAACGGCCGAAGGCGACATAGCTGGCGCCTTCCTTGGCGGCTTGCTCGGCCAGTGGCAACTGGCTGTGGCAGGTGGCACCGATGATCGCCTGGCGGCCCAGCAAGGCTCGGGCCGGGGTCAATGGGCCATCAGTCTGGCCCAGGTGCACGCCGGCACCGATACGCGCCGCCAGCTCGGCATCATCGTTGATGATCAAACGGGTCTTGTAGCGCTCGCACAAGGCCAGCAGGGTTTCGGCTTCCCGCAGTCGGCGGGCCTGGTCGTCGCTTTTGTCGCGGTACTGCAACAGCGTGACACCGCCTTCCAGCGCCGCCTCCACGTACTTCAGAAACTTGCCGGCCAACAGTTGGCTGTCGGTGATGGCGTACAGACCACGTAGTTTCATTGAGCAGGCCTCATGACATTACGAGCAGAAATCCAGCGGCAAACGGCGCGGAACGAACTGGCCACGGCCAAGCTGTTCGGCATCGCGCAGGGTGCGCCAGGTGTAATCCAGGGTGGACTTCACCGCACTGGCCAGGTGTTCACCTTGGGCCAGGCGGCCGGCCAGTGCGCTGGCCAGGGTGCAGCCGGAACCGTGGTAGCTGCCCGGCAAGCGCTGGCAGGTATAGGTTTTGCGCAGGCCGTCACGGCTGTACAGGCGATTGTGGACTTCGTGTTCATCGCCGTGGCCGCCGGTGATCAGCAAATGCTTGACGAAGGGCAGGAGTTTTTCGGCGCATTGGTCGGCGCTGCCTTCAGGCAGTTCCGCGAGAATTCGAGCTTCGGGAAGGTTGGGGGTGGCAATGGTTGCCAGGGGCAGGAGGCGCTCGCGCATGGCGTAGCCGACCTCATCCTTGCCCAGCCGGCCACCGCCGCCGGCGCGCAACACCGGATCGCAGACCACTGGCAGGTGCGGGTGGGCCTGGAGCAGCTCGACCACGGTGTCGACCATCTCCAGGGAACCGAGCATGCCCAGCTTGACCGCCGCTACCGTGGAGTCGTTGAGCACGGCATTGGCCTGGGCCAATACCCACTCGCGATCCAGGACGCGGAAGTCGCTGACATTGACCGTGTCCTGCACGGTCAATGCGGTGACAGCCGGAGCTGCATGACAACCCTGAGCCAGCAGGGCTTCGATATCTGCCTGCAGGCCGGCGCCACCACTGGGGTCGTGGCCGGAGAGACAGAGGACAACGGGGCGAGAGCTGTAGATATTCATGGGCGGCGAGCTTACCACCAAACGTTTTTTTTCGCGGCGCTCGACATATAAGAGAGGGGCGATCTGGCGCCGGCCAGCCCACTTGACCGAAGCAACAGCTCTAGCCCGCTGGATTGCGCTGAAAGCCCCGTTCTAGAGCCTTTAGACTAAAACTTACAATGGTGTTCAATGGCCATCAGCGGCTATGCTAGAGTGGATTCAAATCAATAACAGGTCATGCCGGTTCTACGTCTGCTCAAGGGAAATGGGGGACTTCCTGACACCACCGGACAAGCCACGCTGGGGCTTTATGCACTATTTGCTGATGTTGCTGTTGAGCTTGCCGATGCTGGCTGGCGCCGCCGAGTTCGACGAGTTCACTCAACGCCTGCCCTTGGGCCGAGTGATGCAAGTACTCGAAGACGCGGGGGGTGAGGCGACCATTGCCGATGTCAGCTCGGGGCCTCTGGCTGAACAATTCAGACCCCACGACAAAGACACCCTCAACGCCGGTTATTCGCGCTCGGCGTTCTGGCTGAAGATCGACCTCGACTATCGCCCCGCCAACCCGAGCGCACAACGCAGCTGGTTGCTGGAGTTGGCCTATCCGCCTCTGGACCACCTTGAACTGTACGTCCCTGACGAGTCTGGTGGTTATCGCCTGGCGGGTCGTACCGGGGATGCCTTGCCCTTCGACAGTCGAGAGATTCGCCAGAACAACTACCTGTTCAACCTGAATTTTTCTCCCCACGAGCACAAGACCGTCTACCTGCGGCTGGCCAGTGAAGGCTCGATCCAGGCGCCGGTGAGCCTGTGGTCCAGCAGTGCTTACCTGGAAGCCCAGCCGGTGCGGTTGTATGTGCTCGGGCTGATTTACGGCGTGCTGCTGGGGATGCTGGTGTACAACCTGTTCATCTACCTCAGCGTGCGGGACACCAGCTACCTCTACTACATCGTCTATATCGCTTCCTTCGGTCTCTATCAGCTGTCGGTCAACGGCGCCGCAGTGGAGTACTTCTGGCCCGACAGCCCCTGGTGGGCCAATGCCGCGACACCGTTCTTCATCGGTTCGGCAGGTTTGTTCGGCAGCCAGTTCGCCCGCAGCTTCCTGCAGACTTCCCGCCACAGCCCCTGGGTCGACCGTGTGCTACTGGCCTTGATGGCCTTTGGCGCGCTGGTCATGGCGCTTTCACTGATGACCAGTTATGCCCTGGCATTGCGCCTGGCCACCACCCTGGCCCTGGTGTTCACCGTGGTGATCTACGTGGCCGGGATTGTCGCCTGGTGTCGAGGCCTGCGCGTGGCACGCTATTTCATCATCGCCTGGTCGGCCTTTTTGTTTGGAGGGGTGATCAACACCTTGATGGTGCTGGGTTACCTGCCGAATGTGTTCCTGACCATGTACGCCAGCCAGATCGGCTCGGCGATCGAAGTGGCGTTGCTGTCCCTGGCCCTGGCCGATCGCATCAATGCCATGCGTGAGCAACAGGCCCAGACACTGCTCGAAGCCGGGCAGAAGCTTGAAGTGCTGAACCAGCAACTGGCCCACAGCAACCGGCTCAAGGACGAATTCCTGGCCACCCTGACCCATGAGCTGCGGACCCCGATGAATGGCGTCATCGGCTCCCTGGAACTGATGCAGACCCTGGAACTGGATCCGGAGCTGGAGCAATACCAGCAGACAGCGGCCGGCTCGGCGCGGGACATGATGCGCATGGTCAACGGCATTCTGACCCTGACCGAGCTGCAGGCCGGCAAGCTCAGCGCCCAGCGTCAGCCGTTCAGCCTGCGCTCCCTGCTGACGACACTGCAGACCCAATACGGCGCCAGTGCCGCCGCCAAGTCGCTGGCTTTCCAGATTGACTTGAGCGCCGGGCTGCCCGATCGCTTGCAGGGCGACCGCTGCAAACTCAGCCACTGCCTGGAGTGCCTGCTGGACAATGCCATCAAGTTCACCCCTTCGGGCAGCGTGGTGCTGCGGGTGCTCACGCGTTCCGTGTCAGCGCAGCGGGTCAGCCTGAGTTTCGAGGTGATCGACAGCGGTATTGGCTTCGTCAACCTGGATGAAGCGACCCTGTATCAGCGTTTCTTCCAGCTCGATGGTTCCATGACCCGCGAATATGGCGGGCTGGGTATCGGCCTGGCGATCTGTCGGCAGTTGGTGGAGTTGCTGGGCGGGCAATTGACCCACGAATCCACGCCAGGCCGGGGCAGTTGTTTCCGCCTGCTGGTGGAGTTCGACGCCCAGGAACCCGCCCCGCGCTCGCCGGCGGCAGTGGCGCGACGCTTGCCCCGGGACTGCACCGTGCTGCTGGTGGACGACAACGACGTCAATCAGTTGGTGGTCAGGGGCATGCTGCTCAAGCTGGGCTACCAGGTGCGCACCGCCGGTAGCCCTACTGATGCCCTGCAATTGCTCGGGCGTGAGCTGGTCAGTGCGGTGTTGATCGATGGCGAGATGTCCACGGCGCAACTGGGGGCGTTTCGCTTGCAGGCCCAGGCGCTGCCCGGCTATTCCCAATTGCCCATCCTGCTGGCCTGCGTGCCCGGCAAAGAGGGCTGCCCGGCGGGGGCTGGCTCCGACTATCTGGCTAAACCGGTGAAGTTCGAGGCCTTGCAAACGGCATTGTCGAGATATGTGCTCTCTGTGGAACAGGGCGAAAGCGCCGACATTTAGGCAGGTATGCCACTTTGTTCGGGGTGGGGGCGGTGCTTAACTGGGGTCTTGGCACACCCTGAAGGAGCCCCGCGATGAACCTCCACCAGTTCGCTGAAACCCACGAAGTCACCAACCAGCCGCCAGCTTTGGACGGCGCCAATCTCTATCGGATCGACCTGCCGCTGCAGCAATGGATGCGCCGTTTCGATGCCGGTTGGGCCGAGTCGCGGGTCGACGCCTATGGCGCCCTGGCCGGTGGTCCGTTGATGGAGGCGGGGTTCCTGGCCAATCAGAACAAACCGGTATTTTCCAGCCACGACCGCTTTGGCCACCGGATCGATCTGGTGGAGTTTCATCCCGCCTATCACCAATTGATGCAGGCGGCGATCGAAGCCGGCCTGACCTCACTGCCCTGGACCGATCCGCAAGCGGGGGCCCACGTTGCCCGCGCCTCCATGACCTATCTGCACAGCCAGGCCGAGGCCGGCAGCGGCTGCCCGCTGACCATGACCTTCGCCTGTGTACCGGCCTTGAAGCTGCAACCTGATATCGCCGACCAGTGGCTGCCCAAGATCCTTGCCACCCGGTACGACCCGCGCAATGTCGGCATGCAACACAAGGCCGGGCTGACCATCGGCATGGCCATGACCGAGAAACAGGGCGGCACCGATGTGCGTGCCAACACCACCCGGGCCTACCCGGTGGGGGCTGGCGGCCCCGGGCAGGCGTACGAGCTGGTGGGCCACAAATGGTTCTGTTCGGCGCCGATGTGCGATGCCTTCCTGACCCTGGCCCAGACCGACAAGGGCCTGACCTGCTTCCTCCTGCCCCGGCACCGTCCCGATGACACGCGCAACCAGTTCTATATCCAGCGCCTGAAGAACAAGCTCGGCAACCTTTCCAACGCTTCCAGCGAAGTGGAGTTCCGCGGTGCCCTGGCCTGGATGATCGGCGAGGAAGGCCGCGGCGTGCCGACCATTATCGAGATGGTGGCCATGACCCGTTTCGATTGCATGGTCGGCTCCAGCTCCCTGATGCGCCAGGCCCTGACCCAGGCCAGCCATCACTGTGCCCATCGCACCGTGGGCGGGCGGGTGCTCAGCGAGCAGCCCCTGATGCAGAACGTGCTGGCCGACCTGGCCCTGGAAAGCGAAGCGGCCCTGGCCCTGAGCATGCGCATGGGGCGGGCCCTGGATCATCTGGACGATGCCCAGGAGGCGAAGTTTTCCCGGCTGGTGACGGCGGTGGGCAAGTACTGGATCTGCAAGCGGGCCCCGGCGATGATCAACGAGGCGGCGGAGTGCATGGGCGGTGCCGGTTACGTCGAGGACAGCATCCTGCCACGGCTGTACCGCGAGGCGCCGGTGAACTCCACCTGGGAAGGTTCCGGCAACGTGCAATGCCTGGATGTGCTGCGAGCCTTGTCGAAGGAGCCGGGCGTGCTGGACGCCTTGTTCGCCGAATTGGGCGATGGCCATGGCGACAAGCGCCTGGCCGCCCATATCAACGGGCTGAAGGAGAGCTTCAAGGACACCGGCGACATTCAATACCGTGCTCGTCAACTCACCGAGGACATTGCCCTGGGCCTGCAGGCCAAGCTCTTGCTGGAAGCCGGCAACCAGGTGGTCAGCGACGCTTTTATCGCCAGCCGCCTGGGCGGCCAGGGCGGGCGGGTCTACGGCACCTTGCCGCGTGGCCTGGACGTGGCGGCCATTGTCGCCCGCTCCTCCCCTCAGGGCTTCTGACCCTCCCCGGCGCCGGCTTCCCGGCGCCAGCGGTGATTACGCTGTTCCCGTGGGACGGTCTTGCAGGCAAGATGAACGCCTGCAAGTTCAGAACACAGGATGCTTATCGTGACCGAAGCTTTTATTGTCGTTCAAACCGCCGAGCAAGCCGTGGACCGGCTTGCCGCCCTGCATGAGCGGGCCACCACGGCGCTGAGCCAGGCGCTCAAGCGTTATCTCAAGGACCGGGTCGAGCCGGATGCCGAGCAACGAGCACTGTTTCGCTACCCTGAGTTGCGCCTGACCTACCACTGCCACGGCGAAGTCCCACAGACCACAAGGGCCTATGCCAAGGTCCAGTTGCCGGGCACCTACAGTGTCACCGTGACCCATCCTGCAGCCTTCCGTAATTACCTGCTCGAACAATTGGTGCCGTTGATGCACGACTTCACCGTGACGGTGGAAGTGGGCGTCAGTGAGCAGAACATTCCTTATCCCTATGTCGTGGAGCAGGGCGACGAGCTGGCAGGTTCCGGCGTGACCGCTGCGGCGCTGGCGCGGGTGTTCCCGAGTACCGACCTGTCGGCCGCCACCGATGGCATCGCCGATGGCCTCTACGATTGGGAAAATACCCATCCGCTGCCCCTGGCGCTGTTCGATGCCGCGCGAGTGGATTTCTCCCTGCGGCGCCTGGTGCACTACACCGGTAGCGACTGGCGTCATGTGCAGCCGTGGATCCTGCTGACCAACTATCACCGCTATGTGGACCAGTTCATCGTTCATGGCCTGGAGCAGTTGCGCAGCGATCCGCGCTTTGTGCGCATGGTCCTGCCGGGCAACGTGATCATCGAGAAAAGCATGGATCACGGCGAGGCCTCGGCCATCGCCGCCGGTGTGGTCTGGCACCGCTACCAGATGCCGGCCTACCACTTGCAGGCCAGCGATGGCCACGGTGTGACCCTGGTGAATATCGGTGTCGGCCCGTCCAACGCCAAGAACATCACCGACCACCTGGCGGTGCTGCGTCCGCATTGCTGGCTGATGATCGGCCACTGCGGCGGCCTGCGGCAGTCCCAGACCATTGGCGACTACGTGCTGGCCCACGCTTATATGCGGCGCGACGGCATTCTCGACCGCGTGGTGCCGCCGAACATTCCGATTCCGGCCCTGGCCGAAGTCCAGCTGGCGTTGCAGCAGGCGGCGGCCAATGTCACCGGGGAAAAGGGCGAACAACTGAAGAAACGCCTGCGCACCGGCACCGTGCTGACTTACGACGACCGCAACTGGGAGTTGCGTTGGGCCGAAGAACGTCCGCTGATCAACCTGTCCCGGGCCGTGGCGGTGGACATGGAAAGCGGCACCATCGCCGCCCAGGGGTATCGCCTGCGGGTGCCGTACGGCACCTTGCTGTGTGTCTCGGACAAGCCATTGCACAGTGAAATCAAGTTGCCGGGCGCGGCCAACGCCTTTTATGAGCGTGCGGTCAGCCAGCATCTGAAGATCGGTATCGAAGCGGTGGACCTGATGCGCAGCGAGCTCAACTCCCTGCACTCGCGCAAACTGCGCAGCTTCGACGAGCCGCCTTTCCGCTAAGCGTTTAAGCCATGGTCATTTGGCGGTCAGGCCACTAGCATTGTCGGTCCTGATCGCTGAATGTTCCTGCTCCCATGTCCCGTCCGCCCCGTCCCGCTTCCCGCCGCCCTGGCGCCAAACCGTTTTCCTCCTCTCCCGCCAAGCGTGTGGCCAAGGCCGCGCCGGTCGAGCCGAAGCTGATCCTGTTCAACAAGCCTTTCGATGTGCTGACCCAGTTCAGCGATGGCGAGGGGCGGGCCACGCTCAAGGACTTCATTGCGGTTCCCGGGGTCTACCCGGCCGGGCGCCTGGATCGCGACAGTGAAGGGTTGCTGCTGTTGACCAATGACGGGCAGTTGCAGGCGCGCATCGCCGATCCCAAGCACAAGCTGGCCAAGACCTATTGGGTGCAGGTCGAGGGCGAGCCCAGTGCCGAGCAGTTGCAGCGCTTGCGCGAAGGTGTGCAGTTGAATGACGGCATGACCCTGCCGGCCGAGGCGCGTCAGCTCGAAGAACCGACGCTATGGCCGCGCAACCCGCCGGTGCGCTTTCGCAAGAGCGTGCCCACCAGTTGGCTGGAGCTGGTGATACGCGAGGGGCGCAACCGCCAGGTAAGGCGCATGACCGCTGCGGTGGGGCTACCGACCTTGCGCCTGGTGCGGGTCAGGATCGGCGACTGGACCCTGGATGGCCTGGAGCAGGGCCAGTGGAAAGAGGTGGCGGCGCGCTTATAAGGCGCCGGACTCGATCAGGCCGATCACCACGCTCTTGATGATGAATGCTGCAACGCCCAGGCCCAGCACGAAGAACAGGATGAACGAGCCGAAGCGCCCGGCCTTGGACTTCTTGGCCAGGTCCCAGACGATGAAACCCATGAAAATGATCAGGATGCTGACCAGGCCGGTCATCATCCACTCTTCGAATACTGCTGGGTCCATCACTCATCTCCAGTGCAGGCAGGGCAAAAAATGCCGGGCGAGTATACGCCAACGCCCGCGGCCCAAGCATTGATCTGCATGCGTTATGTCGCCACAGCGGGGGCCGGGATTCAGTTGCGCAGGTGGGTCAGCGGCAGTTCGGTGCTGTTGAGCACCTGATTGAGCACGAAGCTCGAACGCACGCTGGTCACGCCCTCGATACGGGTCAGATGGCCGAGCAGCAGCTTCTGGTAATGGTCCATGTCCGGTACCACCACCTTGAGCTGGTAGTCGGCATCGACCCCGGTCACCAGGCTGCACTCCAGCACTTGGGGCAGGCTGCGGATCGCGGCTTCGAAATTCTCGAAGCGTTCCGGCGTGTGCCGGTCCATGCCGATCAGGACATAGGCGGTCAGGCTCAGACCGAGCATCTTGCGGTCCAGCAGGGCGACCTGGCGGGAAATGTAGCCATCGTCCTCCAGCTGCTTGACCCGGCGCGAGCAAGGGGAGGGCGACAGGCCGATGCGCTCGGCCAGTTCCTGGTTGGAGATACGGGCGTCGCGTTGCAACTCCGCCAAAATGCTCAGGTCGTAGCGGTCGAGTTTGCTCATCAATCAGGCCTTTGTCGTAACTATTGCGTTTAATTATCTATCTTGAGTTAAAAATTGCGCAAGTGGTGTTTTTACAAGCAATCTTCGCAATCCTCTGTCTTCGCTGCGCGCCTATTCTTATCACCAGAATCACTGCCCGGACATAGAGTCCACTGCGGCCCGCCGAATCAGGCCTGCCGCGGCCGCCAATCCCACAGGGTTGAGCCGGCCCCCGGGCTACACACTGTCCAGAAGACGGAGTGAGGTGAGCCGGTGTCAAAAGCGCCGAGCACGGACAAAATCTCAAAGGGCGGCCGACGGGCCGCCCTTTTTTATTGCCTGCGAAATAAGTCTCGTGACTGATAACCTGATGCAGAACCGCCCAGGGCTTTTTCAGTCTTATGTACAGGCCCCCCCTATCCGCAGTGAGGAATAGCATGAAGTCGCGCATCTGGCGTATGGCAGGTGTTGGTGTGTTGTGCCTGAGCGTCAACGCTCAGTTGCTCGCCGATGAGCGAGACGAGAATCGGCCGCCTGCGCAGCATGGCGCTCCCGGGGGCGAGCAGCGAGAGCATCAAGGCCAGGGCCGCCCGGAAAATGCCCCGCCGCGGCCCGCCAATGTTCCCAACCGTCCACCACCCAGTGCGCAGCCACAGCGGCCGCAGAATGAAATCATTCGCGGCGATAACAGCCGTCAGTTCGAGCACAACGGCCAGAACCCGGGAGGGCAGTGGCAGAACCGGCCTCAGCACGATCCCAATCAGCAGGTTCGCCCGGCCCCTGTGCCACAACCCCAGGTGCAGCAGCCAAACAACCTGCCGATCCAGGGCCGCCCCGACACCGTGCGCCAGACCCAGGAGCCACAGCGTGGCTACTATCAGGACATTCCCCGGCGCAACGACTACAACCAGCATTGGCAGGCTGGCGGCCCGGGCTCTCGGCCAGGTGGCGGCCATCCCAACGACTACCGCTGGCCGGGCCGCCCTGATGGCCATGGCAATGGCTGGGGCCCCGGGCCGCAGTACCGCCCCGGGTATGTGATCGACCGCTTCCCCGGGCGCAATGACCGGGTCGCCTATCGCGGCCAGGATTACTTTTTTTCCGGTGGTTACTGGTACCGCCCGCAAGGCCCGCGCTATGTGGTGGTGCGCCCGCCCTATGGCATTCGCGTGACGTACCTGCCCGACTATGCGCGGGAAGTCTGGATCGGCAGCGCGCTGTTCTTTCTGGCGGCAGGGGCCTACTACACCTACGAAGCCAACACCCAGCAGTACGTGGTGGTCGAGCCACCTGCCGGCGTGCCGGTTGCGGACCCGCAGCAGAGCGGCAATGGCTATGACGTGCTGGCCTACCCGGTCAACGGCCAGTCGCCGCAGCAGATCGACCAGGACCGTTACGACTGCTATCGCTGGGCGGTGCAGCAGAGCGGCTTCGATCCTGCGAGCGTGACCTATCAGCCGGCCCCGCAAGTGGTCCAGGCCTACCGCCAGGCCCAGGGCAACTGCTTGAGCTCACGGGGCTATCAGGTGACCTACTGAGCCCTGGCTGCCTTCACCACTTCCTGCGGGTCGGCGTGCACCAGCACTTCGGCCCGTGGATAGGCCTTCTGGATGGCATCGGCGGCCTGGTCGCTGATGCCATGGGCCACCGAAAGGGTCAGTTCCCCGGGTAATTCCAGGTGCAGTTGGACAAACCAGTGGCTGCCGGAAATCCGTGTGCGCAGGTCATGGGCCCCCAGTACTCCCGGCACACTGCACGCCAGCTCCAGCATGTGCTGGCTGACGTCCGGTGGCAGCTCCTGGTCCATCAGCACCGAGAAGCTCTCCCGGGCGATCTGGATCGCGCTCCAGAGAATGTAGACGGCAATCCCCAGGCCGAACCAGGCGTCCACCTGATGCAGGCCGAACGCCGCCAGCACCAGGGCCAGCAGGATGCTGCCGTTGAGCATCAGGTCGGAGCGGTAGTGCAGGGAGTCGGCGCGCACTGCATTGGAGCCGGTCGCCCGGATCACCCGGTGCTGCAGGAGCAGCAGGGCGATGGTCAGCGCCAGCGACAGGACGATCACCCCGATGCTCAGCCAGGGCGCGCCTACCGGTTCCGGATGTTGCAGGCGTTGCGCCGCCTGGAAGGCAATCAGAACCGCGCTGCCGGCGATGAACAATGCCTGGGCCATGCCCGCCAGGGACTCGGCCTTGCCGTGGCCATAGCGGTGGTCGTCGTCTGCCGGGCGCAGGGCGTAATGCACTGCCAGCAGGTTGAGCAGCGAGGTGAAACCGTCCAGCACCGAGTCGGTGAGCCCGGCGAGCATGCTCACCGAGCCGCTGAGCCACCAGGCGACAGCCTTGGTCACGATCAGTATCCCCGCCACGGTGACCGAGGCGCGGGTGGCCAGGCGCAGGAGGCGGGCGTGTTCCGAGTTGGCGGTCATCGATGGCGGGTTCCTGGGTAAAAGTGATCAGGCAGCAGGTTGCAGGCCGTACAGCGCCAGTTGTTGCACGCTGCCCTTGTGCTGGATCAGGCGTGGGTCATCCAGGGGGAAGTTGCCCCCCAATTCGCTTTCCAGGATGGCCTGCAGCTTGCGGTTGTCGACTTTACCGTCGGCGCCGATGGCCTGTTGCAGTTTTTCCGGCGCGATCTGCGCGGTCTTGCCCGGCTCCAGGTAGATGGCCCCGGTGGCGAAGTCGACGCCGAAGGCGATCAGCCCTGGGATCACGTAGAACAGCAGGCCAACGGCATCCAGCACAGCCACCAGGGGATCGATCTTGCCGTCGATCTGGCCGCGCCGGTCGGGGAAGAAGATCGAGCCGCAGGCGGTGAGTTGGGTCAGCAGGGTGGCCACCAGAACGCCGCCGATGACACGGTGGGAAATACGCATGGAAATCTCCTAGCAAGCACGAAAGCAACGAGGGATGAAGCGGGGTGTTGAGTCTTGTCGATCAGCACTCAGACCATGATTAACCCCAGGCAGTTCGCCGTTATACTCGCGCCTCTGTTTTGGAGCCAGCATGAATTCTTTGCCAATTGATGAAGTTTTGCCTGCACTGCGTACCGCCCTGGCGACACGCCATGAAGCGGTGCTCGAAGCCCCGCCCGGTGCCGGCAAGACGACCCGCGTGCCCCTGGCGCTCCTGGACCAGGACTGGCTGGCCGGACAGACCATCCTCATGCTCGAACCCCGGCGCCTGGCCGCCCGGGCCGCCGCCGAGCGCCTGGCCAGCGAGTTGGGAGAGAAAGTCGGCGAGACCGTGGGTTATCGCATCCGCCTGGACAGCAAGGTCGGCCCGCGTACCCGCATCGAGGTGGTCACCGAAGGCATCCTCACCCGGCGCCTGCAGGATGACCCGGCCCTGGAAGGCGTCGGCCTGCTGATTTTCGATGAGTTCCACGAACGCAGCCTGGACGCCGATCTGGCCCTGGCCCTGAGCCTCAGTGGCCGCGAGCTGTTTCGTGACGAGCAGCCACTGAAGATCCTGCTGATGTCGGCGACGCTGGAAGGCGAGCGCCTGTCGACCCTGCTCGGCGATGCGCCGATCCTGCGCAGTGAAGGGCGCATGTACCCGGTGACCCAGCGCTGGGGCCGACCCTTCCAGCCCGGTGAATTCATCGAGCCAAGGGTGGTGCAGACCGTGCTCGAGGCCCTCAACGATGAAAGCGGCAGCCTGCTGGTGTTCCTCCCCGGCCAGGCGGAGATCCGCCGGGTGCACCAGCAGTTGGCCGAAGCCCTGGGTGAGCGCAGTGAGATCCTGCTCTGCCCGTTGCATGGCGAGCTGGACCTGGCAGCCCAGCGCGCAGCCATCGACCCGGCGCCGTCGGGCAAGCGCAAAGTGGTGCTGGCCACCAACATTGCCGAAACCAGCCTGACCATCAATGGCGTGCGGGTGGTGGTGGATGCCGGGCTGGCGCGGGTGCCGCGTTTCGATCCCGGCAGCGGCATGACCCGCCTCGATACCCAGCGTATCTCCCGGGCCAGCGCCACCCAGCGCGCCGGGCGTGCCGGGCGTCTGGAGCCCGGCGTGTGCTACCGCTTGTGGTCGGCCGATCAACAGGAGCAACTGACCGCCTATGCCAGTGCGGAAATCCTCCAGGCGGACCTGGCCGGACTGGCCCTGCAACTGGCGCGCTGGGGCGTGACGCCAAATCAACTGGTATGGCTGGACGCTCCCCCCAGTGCCGCTTATGCCCAGGCCCAGGACTTGCTGGTGCGCCTGGGGGCGTTGAATGACGATGGCAGCCTGACCCGCCACGGCCAGGCCATGGCCGAGTTGCCGGCTCACCCGCGCATCGCCCATCTGCTGCTGCGCGGCCAGTCCCTGGGGTTGGCGCCGATGGCTTGCGATGTCGCGGCGCTGCTGGGGGAGCGGGATATCCTGCGCGGCGCCGGCGCCGACCTGCACAGCCGCCTGGTGCTGCTTGGCGGGGAAGAGCGTGCCGCTCGCGGAGCCCAGGGCGGGGTGCAGCGTGCCCGACAACTGGCGCGCCAGTACCGGGGCTATCTGCGCGGGCAGCCCGAGGCTGCGGTGGCCGACCCCGAGCACCCGCGCTGGCTCGGCGCCCTGTTGGCCCTGGCCTATCCCGATCGGGTGGCCCAGCAGCGGCGCCCCGGCGGTGCCGAATACCGCCTGGCCAACGGTCGCGCGGCGCTGTTCAGCGAAACTGACAGCCTGATGAAGCAACCCTGGCTGGTGATCGCCGACCTGGGCAGCCGCCAGGGGCAGCGCGAGGAGCGCATCTACCTGGCGGCGGATTTCGATCCGGTGTTGTTCGATTCGGTACTGGCGGAGCAGGTGCGGCAAGTCGATCAGCTGGATTGGGACGAGCGCGAAGGCGTGTTGCGGGCCGAACGCCAGCGCAAGGTCGGCGAACTGGTGCTCAGTCGCGAACCGCTAAGCGGGCTGGATGAGTCCACCCGCACCCAGGCCCTGGTCAATCTGGTCCGGCGCAAAGGCCTGGAGCTGCTGCCCTGGACCCCGGAGCTGCGCCAGTGGCAGGCCCGGGTAGCGTTGCTGCGCCAGCTGGACCTGGAGGCCATGGGCACCAGCCAATGGCCGGATGTCAGTGACGGGGCCTTGCTCAAGGGGCTGGAGCAGTGGTTGCAGCCCTACCTGGGCAAGGTCTCGCGGCTCAGCCACTTCGCCAACCTGGAACTGGCCGGAATTATCCACAACCTGCTGCCCTGGCCACTGCCTCAGCGCCTGGATGAGCTGGCCCCCCATCACCTGACGGTGCCTTCCGGGTCGTCGATTCGCCTGGACTACAGCGAGCATCCACCCATCCTGGCAGTACGCCTGCAGGAGCTGTTCGGCCTGGCGCAAACACCGCGCATTGCCGGTGGCCGCCAGGTGGTCAAGTTGCACCTGCTGTCTCCGGCACGACGTCCGGTACAGGTCACCCAGGATCTGGCGAACTTCTGGCGCAGCACCTACGCCGAGGTGAAAAAGGACCTCAAGGGCCGTTACCCCAAGCACTACTGGCCGGATGACCCGCTGATCGCCGAAGCCACGGCGCGGGTCAAACCGCGCAAATAACCCGAACTCCCGTACTGCCCTGTAGCCGCTCTGGGGTTTATTGCGCCGGCAAGAGGAAACGGGCCAGCACCGGCAGGTGGTCGGAGATGCGCAAGGTGTCGTCCTGGCGCACCCGGGATTCGACTCGCTTGAGCCGCGGGCTGTAGAACAGGTAGTCCACCGTGCGATCCGGGCCGTCGAGGCTCGGGTCGTTGGGGTAGTGGGTCAGCCAATGTGCGCGGTCGACGCCGCTGGCCTGGGTGTTGCTGGGGATCATCGGGTATTTGTCCCACAGCAGGTGCAGCGGGCTGTCGGCACTGTAGGGCGCCCGTTGCACGTCGCTCAGTCGCTGGTACTGGCCCAGGGGCAACAGGTTGAAATCCCCGCCAATCAGCCAGGGCGTGCCGCGGCCTTCGAGTTTATCCAGGACTTTGCCAATGGCTGCGACCTGCCTTGATTGCGTCTGGCCAGGCGTGCGAGCACGTTCCAGATGGGTATTGAGCACCGCCACCTGGCCGCCGTCGTTCAGGGGCAGGTAGCTCAGCAGCAGGGCCTCCCTGGGCTGGAACTGCCGGCCGATGAAGCCGTGTTCGGCTGTGGGCAGTTGCAGGCGTTCGGCGTGGTCGATGCGATAGCGGCTGAGGGTGGCCAGTTGTCGGCCGACGCTGCCGAAGATATGCGGCGATGGTACGAAATCGGCTTTCCAGTCGTACGCCTGGGTGCTGCAGGGGTAGAGATCGGTGAGGCGTTCCTGCAGGAGTTTGAGCTGGTCCTGGTAGGCGCTGGCCTTGGCGCCGTTGTCCACTTCCTGCAGCAGCACCAGGTCCGGTTGTTCGTCGCGGATCACGCGAGCCACTTCGTCGAGGCTGAAGGCCATGTCCTCCAGGGTCGGCTGCTCGTCCTCGCCCTGTGCCTGGTCGTTCCAGAACACATAGCGCTTACCCGCCAGGTACTGCAGGTTCCAGGTCATCACTTTCAGGGCCTGGCCCGGCACCAGCGGCGCGGCCTGGGCACTGCAACTGACAGCGAGGCTTTCCTTGGCTTCCGGGCGCCAGGTCAGGTTGTAGACCAGCCCGGCCAGCACCAGACCGATCAACAACAGGCTCAACAGGGTGATGCGAAGTAGACGGATCATCGGCTCGGCTTATGGCGTTGCAGGATGGCCCCGGAGCATAACCGAGAGCACGGCCGTCACCCAAGGGGCAGAGCGGCCGGGGGAGGATTCAGCGCTTGTCCGGCTGCTCGCTGATCAGCATGAACAGGCGGAACAGCACCACGCTGGTGAACAGCTGCAGGAAGCTGTAGGCGCTGTCGATGGCCAGGGACAGCAGCGGGTTCAGCGGTTCGGAATAGGCCGCTTCACTGGCACCCTTGAGCAGCCACAGCGGGGTCATTACCGCCAGGATGCACACCAGGATCCGCAGGAAGTGCCCACGGCTGAGGCGGAAACTTTCACTGATGGCCGCCAGCGGCGCCATGCCCTTGAGCACCAGCAGGTACTCGGCGAAAGCCAGTACCACCATCAGCCACAGCCCCGGCAGGAAATACAGCGACAACCCCACCAGGATCAGCAGGGTGCTGACCGCCGTCAGCAGGGCAAAACGCGGCCACAGGGCCAGGGCCATGGCCAGCAGGTCCCGGGTACGCGGCGACTCGCCCCGGGTGCGGGCGTCGAGAAACAAGATCAGCGCACCGGTGTACAACGGATACACCAGAAGGCCCACCACCACGCTGTAGCCCGGGAAGGTATCGGGGCCCAGGGCGCTGTTGACCCCTTGTTGCAGCAAGGCTTCGAGAATCACCAGCGGCAGGCACAGCTGGGCGATCTGCCCGAGGTTGCGCTGGAAGAAATACAGAGAGTCACGCAGTACATCTAACGGATTCATTCGATGAGATCGCAGTTGAAGAAGCGGTTGCACACTTTAACCGATGCAGGCCCCGCCCGAGCAAACGTAAACCTTGGGTAAAGACCATTGAAAGTCGTCGCACCAGCCCCATAACTGGTGCGTACCACCGCTCTGTCCGAGCGGCGGACCAGATTTCTACCGGCAATCTAAAGAGGTCGCCATGAACAACCAAGAGCAAACCCTGATCGATGGACTGTTTTCACGGTTGCAGCAAGCCGAAACGGATTCAGCCCCGCGCGACGCCCAGGCAGAGGCGCGGATCAAGGAGCATCTGACCCGCCAGCCTGCGGCCGGGTATTTCATGACCCAGGCGATCCTGGTGCAGGAGGCCGCACTCAAGAGCCTCAACGAGCAGAACCAGCAGCTGACCCAGCAAGTCCAGCAATTGCAGGCTGACCTGCAACAGGCCCGGGCCCAGGCCAGTGCTCCGGCACCGGCGGCCGGTGGCGGTTTCCTGTCGAGCATCTTCGGCGGTTCCCGCGAGCCACAGCCGGCACCGAGCCAGAGCGCGCCGCCGCCGTCGTCCGGTGGTGGCTGGCGTGAACCGGCGCGCTCTTCCTTTGGCGCCCCCGCGCAACAGAACTTCGGCGCGCCGCAGCAGAATTACGCCGCACCGCCACAGAACTATGCACCGCAGCAGGCACCGGCGGCGGGTAGCAGTTTCCTGGGCGGCGCCTTGAAAACTGCCGCCGGCGTTGCGGGCGGGGTCATGCTGGCCCAGGGCATCAGCAGCCTGTTCCACAACAACCAGCAGCCCCAGGAAATCGTCGAAGTCATCAAGGAAGAACCGGCGCCGGCCAGCGACAACAGCGGCTGGGGCAATGACGACCAGCGCCTGGCCAACAACGACTCCTGGGGCAACAACGACCAGGGTGGCTTCAGCAACGCCGACTACGACAACGACGACAGCTCGTTCTTCTCCGACGACGACTCCTTCGTCTGACCTGCGTCGGTCCGGGGCAGACACCTGCCCCGGACCGATTATTCGCGGAACAATCCCTGCGACTGGCATACTGGGCGACTTTTCGGGGCCTGAGGCCCGATCCAGCCCTTGCGCTGCTGCGCCATGAGGATTAGCGGTGAAGAAAATCGCTGTGTTCGCCGATGTCCAGAACCTCTACTACACCGTTCGTCAGGCCTATGGTTGCCACTTCAACTATGCGGCGCTGTGGGCGGATATCAGCAAGCAAGGGCAGATAGTCGAAGCCTATGCCTATGCCATCGACCGTGGTGACAGCAAGCAACAGCAGTTCCAGCAGATCCTGCGCAACCTGGGCTTCACGGTAAAACTCAAGCCCTACATCCAGCGCAGCGACGGCTCGGCCAAGGGCGACTGGGACGTGGGCATCACCATCGACATCATGGACGCTGCGGCCCATGTCGACGAAGTGGTGCTGGCTTCCGGCGACGGTGATTTCGACCTGCTGCTGGAGCGCATCATCCACAAGCACGGGGTCAGCGCGGTGGCCTATGGGGTGCCTGGGCTGACCGCCAATTCGCTGATTCGCGCGGCTACGCGCTATGTGCCGATCGAAGGCGCCTTGCTGCTTAAAAGCTGATCAATTTTCATACGGAGCAGGACAGGTTTGGAACGCATTGCCGTCATCGACTTTGAAACCACCGGGATCTCCCCGAGCAGCAGTTGCCGGGCCACGGAAATCGCCGTGGTGATCCTTGAGCAGGGGCGCATCGTCGAGCGTTACCAGAGCCTGATGAATGCCGGCGTGCGGGTGCCGGCCTTTATTGAGCAACTGACCGGCATCAGCAATGCCATGTTGCGCAGCGCACCCCCGGCAGAGCAGGTGATGAACGAGGTCAACGAGTTCGTCGGCATCACGCCGTTGCTGGCGCACAACGCGGCCTTCGACCAGAAGTTCTGGGATTTCGAGCTGGGCCGGATCAAGCGCACCCGCCTGCAGAACTTCGCCTGTTCCCTGCTGCTGGCGCGGCGCCTGATGCCGGCGGCTCCTAATCACAAGCTGGGCACCCTGACTTCATTCGCCGGCCTGCCGCACACCGGCCAGGCTCACCGGGCCATGGCCGATGCGGAAATGGCAGCCAACCTGGTGGCCCACCTGGCCGGCGAACTGAGGCACAAGCATGGCCTGCGCGAGCTGTCCCATGACTTCCTGTGCAAACTGCAGAAGGTTCCCGCGGCCAAAGTCCCCGAACACCTCAAGCGCCACCGCGGGTTCTGAGCCCCGAGGTTCATTTGCTTTCCAGTTGCCCCAGGGGCACGCGCCGTTCAATGGCGCTGGAGAGCACGATGGAGGTCTTGCTGAAACCGAACTGGGCCACGCGGTTGATCAACTCCTCCAGCTCCGGCATCGATCCCACTGCGGCCTGCATGATCACGCAAGGGTCGCCGGTGACCCGGTGGCACTCGGTGAGCTGGGGAATCTTGATCAGTTCGTCATAGGCCTTCTGGTTGCCGTGCTGGGCCAGGCGCAGTTCGATCACGCACTGGATCGGCAAGCCGACCTTGGCCATGTCGACTTTGGCCTGGTAGCCGGTGATCACTCCGCTGGCCTCCAGCTTGGCCACGCGTTCGGCCACCGCCGGTGCCGAGAGATTCACCTTGCGTGCCAGCTCGGCGTAACTCGCCCGGCCATTTTCCAGCAGGCTGGCCAGGAGCATGCGGTCGTACTTGTCCATGGAAGGCTCTCGATCTATCCAGCTTTCGAAAGCACGGTATATAGCCCTTATCTCCATCTTTTGGAAAGTGTACGGGCGTTATAAACAGGTTTTGTAACTTAAGTTCCCTGGGCCGAGTTTCTAGAATAGACCTCCCCCTGCCTGCCTCAGAGCCGCCTCCCATGCCTGGCCAAAGCCGTTTTCCGCTGCCATTGATCGCCGCCTTTTTTGCCCTCTATGTAATCTGGGGCTCGACGTACCTGGTGATTCGCATCGGTGTCGAATACTGGCCGCCACTGATGCTCGGCGGCATTCGCTTCATCATCGCCGGTAGCCTGATGTACGCCTTTCTGCGCTGGCGCGGAGTACCGGCGCCGACCTGGGCGCAATGGAAGGCCGCAGGGATCATCGGTGTGCTGCTGTTGAGCTGTGGCAATGGCGCGGTAACGCTGGCCGAACACTCCGGGGTGACCTCCGGCGTCGCGGCGCTGGCGGTGGCCACGGTGCCTTTGTTCACCTTGCTCTGCGGGTATTTCTGGGGTGCACGCAACACGCGCCTGGAGTGGGCCGGGATCATCCTCGGGATGATTGGCATCGGCATGCTCAACCTGGGGTCCAACCTGCAGTCGAGCCCGATGGGCGCCGCCTTGCTGCTGTTCGCTGCGGCGGCCTGGGCTTTCGGCTCGGTGTGGAGCAAGCATCTGCCGCTGCCCCAGGGCGCCATGGCCAGTGCCGCGGAAATGCTTGTCGGTGGCGTGGTGCTGATGATCGGCAGTGCCCTGAGCGGTGAGCATCTGGACACCCTGCCTCCGATGGAAGGCTGGCTGGCCCTGGCCTACCTGGCCGGTTTCGGTTCGATCATCGCCTTCAACGCCTACATGTACCTGCTCAAGCACGTGCGCCCAGCCGCGGCCACCAGCTACGCCTATGTCAACCCGGCGGTGGCGGTGCTGCTGGGCATCGTCTTCGTCGGCGAAACCATTGGCATCGAGGAGGCCATGGCCATGCTGGTGATCATCAGTGCCGTAGTGCTGATCGGCCTGCCCCAATGGCGCAAGCCCAAGGCCGCGGCCCAGGAAGAGGCGGCCTGATCACTGTCCCGGTGGCAGGCCGGCCAGGCTCCGTTGGAGAAAGTCGCCGATGACCTGGCTCGCTTGCTGGTGAATCGCTTCGCGGCTGCGCTGGCCGCCGTCCCGGCAGATGATTTCATCCTCGGGGTTCTCTTCCCGGAGCAGGGCCGTGGCGCCTGGCTTGCAGATTTGCATGAAGCTGAAATGGCTGGCATCGGCGATCACCAGCAGGCTGGAGGTGGCCGACGGCAGGTGGGTTCCCAGGTAGCCCGACTCCTGCTCCACCGGCATGCTGGCAATATCGACTCCTGCTCCCAGGATCAGGGTCGGCGTCTGCACCGCTGACAAGCTTTGCGGGGTGAACCCACGGACCAGCCCCGGGTCCAGGGAGACGACCGCCTTGACTCGCGGGTCCCGCAGGTCGGTGCCCAGAGAGCCCTGGTTTTGCGGTGCAATCCCCAGTTCCGGAGCCAGCCCGCACAGACGCGGGTTGGGATGCAGCCGACATTCCTCAAGGAAGCGTTGCGGGCTATAGCGGGCGCCGGCCAATGCGGTGACCGTCCAGCCGCCCAGCGAATGGCCGATGGCGGCGATGCGCTGCGGGTCGACCGCGCCTGCCAGGGACTGGTCAGCGCTGAGGGCGTCGATGACCCGGCTCAGGTCCCGCGGCCGCTCCCAGAGCCTTGCGGCTTGCACCGGGCGCTTGTCGAAGGTGCTGGTGCCCGGATGATCAGGTGCCGCCACTATATAGCCCTGGCTGACCAGTGACGGTACCAGCCAACTGAGGTTGCGCCAGTTGCCGCCATAGCCATGGGACAGCACCACCAATGGATGGGCGGGGGAGGTGGGGTGGGCATCCTTGATCGCCGGCACCCCCTGGAAAACCGGATTTTCCGAGGAGTTGGCAGGCGTTGCCCCGTCCTCGGTGGGGTACCAGAGGCCGACATGCAGCTCACGGTTGTGGCTGGAATCCCCTAGCTGGATTTCACGAAAGCCGATGGATTCGGCTGCATAGGCGTGTGGCAGGCAAAGCCCCACTAGCATTGAGGTGTACAGGACAAGATTGCGCATCGCTCACTCCATTGAGCCAGGCCGCAAGAGGCTGCCCGGTGGGGGCTTGTGGCGGCCGAAAGGGCCGCCAGGGGGCCTTACTCGAACCCGCTCAGCAGGACGAGGGCGAATAACACTGCCGCCAGGGCCAGGGAAAACAGCAGGCTGATTCCCGCCACTCGCCATAGCGAGAAGAAGCGCCCGTTGCCGGCCTTGTGCTCTATCACCTGGGGGCCGAACAGTTGGCGTGCGTAAGCGTTCATCCCGTAGATCGGCGGCAGGATGAACACCACCGCAGGGATACTTTCCGGAAGGAAAAAGCCTGCCACGCTCATGGCAATGAAAAGGCCGATGCCCATGGCCCAGACTTTGTTCACTTCGCTCTCGCGGCCCATGGCCTTGAGGTTCTGGCTGATGAAATAGGCGCCGGCCACGGAGGTGCCGATGAAGGTGCTCAGGCCAATGGCCGCCACGCTGTAGAGGCACAGGCTCTGATCGGTTGGCTTGCTGGCCAGGAGTTCGGCGGCAGGGGCCTGGAAGGGGTTTTGGTTGTCCATGCGCGGTGAGGCTCCTTGGGAAGGGCAAAGGGGCGGTTGAGTGCCAGCTCGGGTGTTGCGCCGCCCTTGTACGCGACCCGTGGCAAACAGTGGGGCGAGCATACACTCACCGGGGCGGGCTTGGCAGGCCTGGGGCGGCCCGGGAGCGAGCCCCTGAATTAGGGTAAACTGCCGCCCATTGCGTCCCTGTGCTGACTTTTTCCTACGGTACCCCCATGACATTCGCCACTCTTGGCCTGATCGAACCCCTGCTGCGCGCCCTCGAAACCCTCGGCTACCAGACCCCGACCCCGGTGCAGGCGCAAGCCATTCCGGCAGTGCTGGGCGGGCGTGACCTGATGGCCGCGGCCCAGACCGGCACCGGCAAGACCGCCGGTTTCGCTCTGCCGCTGTTGCAGTTGCTGACCCTGGAAGGGCCGAAAGTCGATAGCAACTCGGTACGCGCGCTGATCCTGGTGCCGACCCGGGAACTGGCCGAGCAGGTCCACGAAAGCGTGCGCCAGTACGCCGAACACCTGCCGCTGCGCACCTATGCGGTGTACGGCGGGGTCAGCATCAACCCGCAAATGATGAAGCTGCGCAAAGGCGTGGACCTGCTGGTGGCGACTCCGGGGCGTCTGCTGGACCTGTTCCGTCAGAATGCGGTGAAGTTCAGCCAGTTGCAGACCCTGGTGCTGGATGAGGCCGACCGCATGCTCGACCTGGGGTTCTCCGAAGAGCTCAAGAGCATCTACGCGGCCCTGCCGAAGAAACGCCAGACCCTGTTGTTCTCCGCCACCTTCTCCGACGCCATCCGCCAGCTGGCCGGGCAGATGCTCAACGATCCGCTGAGCATCGAGGTCAGCCCGCGCAACGTGGCTGCCAACACGGTCAAGCAATGGGTGGTGCCGGTGGACAAGAAGCGCAAGCCGGAGCTGTTCAGCCACCTGCTGCGCAAGAATCGCTGGAAGCAGGTGCTGGTGTTCGCCAAGACCCGCAACGGTGTGGATGCACTGGTGGAGAAACTCCAGGGCCAGGGCGTGAACGCCGACGGCATCCATGGTGACAAGCCCCAGGCCACGCGTCAGCGCGCCCTGGACCGGTTCAAGGCCAGTGAGATCCAGATCCTGGTGGCCACCGATGTGGCGGCCCGCGGCCTGGACATCGAAGACCTGCCGCTGGTGGTCAACTTCGACCTGCCGATCGTGGCCGAGGACTACATCCACCGCATCGGGCGTACCGGCCGTGCCGGTTCCACCGGCGAGGCGATTTCCCTGGTGTGCGCCGACGAGGTGAACCTGCTCTCGGCGATCGAGATGCTCACCCGCCAGACCCTCAAGCGCCATGAGGAACAGGATTTCGAACCCGAGCACCGGGTGCCGGAAACCGACGCCAGTGGCCAGGTGGTGAAAAAGCCGAAGAAGCCCAAGAAACCGAAAACCTCCGGCGGTGGCGGCAAGCGCAACCTGGGCAAGTGGGTGGACAGTGGCGAAGTGGCTGAAGCCCCGGCGGTGAAGCCGGTGCGCAAGGTGCCGGCTTTCAACACCGGGCCGCGCAAGCGCAAGCCTTGATTTGACATCGCGCCGGGCCCTTCGCCGGCAAGCCGGCTCCTACCCTTGCGTAGGTGCCGACTTGCCGGCGAAGCTGTTTATGGCTGGCGCCGCAACCACTTCAGCATCCCCAGCCCCGCCTGGCGCCCGCTGGCAAAGCAGGCGGTCAGCAGGTAGCCGCCGGTCGGCGCTTCCCAGTCGAGCATTTCCCCTGCGCAAAACACTCCAG
The DNA here is from genome assembly GCF_058796855.1 of Pseudomonas sp. GW823-FHT03E05. Classification (NCBI taxonomy): domain Bacteria; kingdom Pseudomonadati; phylum Pseudomonadota; class Gammaproteobacteria; order Pseudomonadales; family Pseudomonadaceae; genus Pseudomonas; species Pseudomonas sp. GW823-FHT03E05. The sequence goes on along the minus strand of NZ_JBXAJB010000006.1, from coordinate 160,128 downwards.
GCAACTGCCGGAGCATCAGGTCGTCGTCCAGGGCTTCAAACATTACGCCGCCGGCGCTGCTGATGGCTTCGTCCAGTGGGCGAGGCTTGATCAGCGTCAGGGGCAGGGCCTTGATGGCTGCCGCCAAGAGCGCCGGATCGTTGAAGCTCTCTGCCGGGGCCAGCTCCCGCAGCAACGCCGCCTTTACCCCCTCGATTCCCAACTGGCCCTGCAAGTGCTTGGCCATGGACCGCGAGCCGCGTGGCTTGGAAAGGGCGGCCTGGACCTTGTCCAGGGGCTTGTTCGGTAGCAGGTCGATATGGATCGTCGCCTGCCCGTGCCGGTTGATGGATTCGCGAATCGGCGCCGCCAAGGCATAGATCAGGCTGCCCTCGATGCCGCTGGCGGTGATCACGCATTCACCCAGCCGTGGTGCGTCGTCATCAAGGCCGATGGCCACGTTCTTCAGCGGCGCGCCGGCGAATTTGCTGCGCAGCAGCTCGCTCCAGGCGCTGACCTCAAAACCGCAATTGCTCGGTTGCAAGGGCGCAAGCTGCACACCGCGCTGTTCCAGCAGGGGCAGCCAAGCCCCGTCGGAACCCAGTCGTGCCCAACTGCCGCCGCCCAATGCCAGCAGGACCCCATCCGCCCGTACCGCACTTTCACCCTCGGCATGCCGGATGCGCAGGCTGCCGTCGGCATTCCAGCCCAGCCAGCGGTGCCGAGTGTGGATAACGACTCCGGCATCGCGCAGGCGCTTGAGCCAGGCGCGCAGCAGCGGCGCAGCCTTCATGTCGGTAGGAAACACCCGGCCGGAGCTGCCGACAAACGTCTGGATACCCAGCTCATGAATCCATTGGCAGAGTGCCTCGGCGCCGAACTCGCGCAGCAGCGGGGCGATTCGCGGCGCACGCTCGGCATAGCGGAAAAGGAAGGCCGGATAGGCTTCGGAGTGGGTGATGTTCATGCCACCGACCCCGGCCAGGAGGAATTTTCGGCCCACCGATGGCATGCCGTCGTACAGGTCGACCTGAACCCCGGCCTGGCTCAGTACCTCGGCGGCCATCAGGCCGGCGGGGCCACCGCCGATAATCGCGACGTGGTGGGGCGTGGAAGAGTGCGATGCAGTCATGGCAGAGGCGGGGCTGAGGAAATAGGTCGGGCATTCTACCCGAGGTGCAGGGGGCGTGCTGGGGCGATGATGCCTGGTCAAAAACTAGGCAGCGGGCTGCGGGCCTTGTGTCCCGTGGGCTGGCGTGACTTTCGCGCAGGTTGTCCACAGGCGGCTCCACAGCGATTGGGGGTAAGCGCTACGGCGTCGCCGGAGGCCTGCTGCGCCTGATCAAAAAACAGGCGCCACGCTGCAAGTCACGCCGATAGCGAGCTGTAGCGTGTTTCACGCAGGTTATCCACAGGCGGCTCCACAGGGATTGGGGGTAAGACGCTCACAACTGTATGACCGTCTGATGTCACTGATCAAAAAACAGGCGATGGCCTTGAGGCCCCGTGGGACATGGGCTGCAGAGGCTTTCTCCCAACTTATCCACAAGCGGTTCCACAGTGGATGTGGGTAAGGCCTGCGGATGTCAGTAGCACCCTGACGATTCCCAGACCTTCTGGGCACTGTGGTGAAGAATGCCGTGGCGCCGGGCCAGGGCCTGGCGGTCCTTGCTGTAGCCGCCGCCGATCACGCCGACCACCGGGATGTCGCGGCCCAGGCAATGGCGCATGACCCGTTCGTCGCGTTCGGCCACGCCGGCATCGGTGAGTTTGAGGTAGCCCAGGGCGTCGTCCTGATGCACGTCGACCCCAGCGTCGTACAACACCAGGTCCGGCTGGTACAGGGGCAGCAGGTAGTTGAGCGTGTCGTCCACCACGTTCAGGTAGTCGGCGTCGCCCATGCCCATGGGCAGCGGGATATCCCAGTCGCTCTGGGCCTTGCGCGCGGGGAAGTTCTTTTCACAGTGCAACGAGACGGTCACCGCGTCGGCGGTATGTTGCAGGATCCGCGCGGTGCCATCGCCCTGGTGCACATCGCAGTCGAATATCAGCACCCGGCCCACGCGCCCGCTTTCCAGCAGGTAATGGCTGATCACCGCCAGGTCGTTGAAGATGCAGAACCCCGCCGGGTAGTCATAGTGGGCGTGGTGGGTGCCGCCGGCCAGGTGGCAGGCCAGGCCATGTTCCAGTGCCTGTTCGGCGGCCAGCAAGGAGCCGCCGACCGCACGCACCGTGCGCCGGGCCAAGGCTTCGCTCCAGGGCAGGCCAAGGCGCCGCTGGTCCTCCCGGGGCAACTCGCCGCTCATGTAGCGTTCGATATAGGCCGGGTCGTGGGCCAGGGCGAGGATTTCTGCCGGGCACAGCTCGGGGCGCAGCAGGTCGGCGTCGCGGGTCAGGCCACTGTCCACCAGGTGATCGCGCAGCAGGCGGAACTTGTCCATGGGGAAGCGGTGCTCCGCCGGGAACTCGGGGCTGTAGTCGTCGTGATAGATCAATGGCAATGGCATGGCATTTTCTTAGAGGAACCCGTGAAGGATCCTACCAGCGATGTAGACTTGTACCCACGGAAACGGAGGGCACTGATGGAGCCGATACTGCAACTCGAAAGCGCGCGCCTGCTGCTGCGTCAATGGCGCGACGATGATTTGCCGGCATTTGCGGCGATGTGTGCCGATCCGCAGGTCATGCGCTACTTTCCGGCGCCCTTGAGCCGTCTGGAAAGCGCGGCGCTGATCGGCCGGGTGCGTGGGCATTTCGCCGAACATGGCTTCGGACTCTGGGCCCTGGAGCGTAAGGATAGCGGTGAGTTCATCGGTTTTACCGGTCTGGGCGTCGTGGGTTTCGAAGCGCCCTTCACGCCGGCGGTGGAAATCGGCTGGCGCCTGGCCCGCGAGCACTGGGGCCTGGGTTACGCCAGTGAGGCCGCCTGGACCGCCCTGCGCTGCGCTTTCGATCGTCTGGCGCTGGAGGAGGTGGTGGCGTTCACGACCCGGACCAATCTGCCGTCGCAGAAGGTCATGCAGGCCATTGGTATGCATCACGCCGTCGAGGATGACTTCGAACACCCGAACCTCGCTGGCGATCACCCGCTGCGCGAGCATGTGCTGTACCGCATTACCCGCGAACAATGGTTGGAAACCTTGCATGGATAGCAAGCGCGCACGTTTAGAATGTGCCGATGAGGTGCGACCCCAATTGATTTGACCGCCGCAGCCGAGATTGCGCGGTTTTGCTCTGTGTGAGGAGAGTCTGAATGAGTCATGTGCTGGATGATCTGGTCGATCTGTTGACCCTGGAAGCCATCGAGGAAAACCTGTTTCGCGGTCGCAGCCAGGACCTCGGTTTTCGCCAGCTGTTTGGCGGCCAGGTGCTCGGCCAGTCGTTGTCCGCGGCCAGTCAGACGGTGGAGGAGGCGCGCCATGTGCACTCCATGCACGGCTATTTCCTGCGCCCCGGGGATGCCGCGCTGCCGGTGGTCTACCAGGTGGACCGGGTGCGCGACGGTGGCAGCTTCAGCACCCGGCGAGTGACGGCGATCCAGAAGGGCAATCCGATCTTCACCTGCAGCGCCTCGTTCCAGTACGACGAACAGGGTTTCGAGCACCAGAACAGCATGCCCCAGGTGGTCGGGCCGGAAAACCTTCCATCGGAGCTGGAGATCACCACCCAGCGTGCGCACCTGATTCCCGAGCACATGCGCGAGAAACTGCTGTGCCCCAAGCCCATCGAAGTGCGCCCGGTGACCGAGAAGGACCCCTATAACCCGCAGCCCATGGATCCGGTGAAGTACGTCTGGTTCCGCGCCGACGGCGCCCTGGCCGACAGTCCGGCGCTGCACAAGTACCTGCTGGCCTACGCTTCGGATTTCGGCCTGCTGACCACCTCGATGCTGCCCCACGGCAAGTCGGTGTGGCAGAAGGACATGCAGGTCGCCAGCCTCGACCACGCTCTGTGGTTTCACGCCGACCTACGCGCTGACGACTGGCTGCTGTATGCCATGGACAGCCCCTGGGCCGGAAACTCCCGGGGCTTCTCCCGGGGCAGCGTGTTCAACCGTGCCGGGCAGTTGGTGGCCTCGGTGACTCAGGAAGGGTTGATCCGCCATCGCAAGGATTGGGCATGAGTCTTTCAGAGATAAAACATTGGGTGTTCGACATGGACGGCACCCTGACCATCGCTGTGCATGATTTCGCGGCGATCCGCGAGGCGCTGTCGATTCCTGCCGAGGATGACATCCTCACACACCTGGCGGCCTTGCCGGCGGACGAATCCGCGGCCAAGCATGCCTGGCTGCTGGAACACGAGCGCGACCTGGCCCAGGGTTCGCGCCCGGCGCCGGGTGCGGTGGAACTGGTGCGGGAACTGGCCGGGCGCGGTTATCGCCTGGGCATCCTCACCCGCAATGCGCGGGAGCTGGCCCATGTGACCCTGGAGGCCATCGGCCTGGCGGACTGCTTTGCCGAGGCCGACGTGCTGGGCCGCGACGAAGCACCGCCCAAGCCCCATCCGGGCGGTTTGCTGAAGCTGGCCGAAGCCTGGGATATCTCGCCGTCACGGATGGTCATGGTGGGGGACTACCGCTTCGACCTGGACTGCGGGCGGGCCGCCGGGACCCGTACGGTGCTGGTCAACCTGCCGGACAACCCCTGGCCGGAGCTGACCGACTGGCATGCCCGGGATTGTGCGCAGTTGCGCGACCTGCTGTCGGCCTGAGGGCTCTGTTCGCCGGCAAGGCTCCCGTCGGAGCCTTGCCGGCGAAAGCGTCTTTCCAGGCAGTGCCTTTCTTTACTTGAACATTGCCGCCTGCCCCTCGGGCGAGGTGAACATCCGGTCACCGTCATGCCCGACCCCGGGCACCTCCACCAGCCGTTGCAGCAAGCCTTGCGGATGACGCCGCACCAGGTAGTCGAAGTAGTTGTGCCCGCGAATCAACCGGTACGCGCCCTGGGTCTCGGCGGCGCAGCTCTTGTCCAGGGCGGGATGGTTGGGATCGGTGTCCTGCTGGCCCAGCAGGTAGGTGATGTCGCGCGTCACGTAGCCCTGTTCAAGCTGCGCCGGGGAATGGCCGCCGGCATAGGCCGGTAGCCGGTTCAGGCCGTACTTCCAGTCGTTGAAGCCCGGGCAATTGGCCGGTTCGAATGCCACCGGGCGGCATGCGTCGAAGTAGGCGTAGGACGACGGATTGGCGATCACGTAGCGCAGGCCGATCCCGGCCTTTTCCAGCTCGGGGTGGCTGCCGGTGCTCAGCGCATAGCGCTGCACCACCTGGGCGCCGCCGGAGTGACCGGCGATCACCACTTCCTTGAGTGCCGGAAAACGTTTGCGGTCTTCCAGGCGCTGGAGGATGGCATCGAGCACCGCATAGGAGCTGACGGCCTGCGGGCCCACTGAAGGCTCGCCGGCCATCCAGCCATTGCCCTTCCAGCGCAGTAGCGCGTCTGGCAATTGATGGCGGGTGATGTCGCTCTGGTTGAGAAACTGCGGGGCGATCACCAGGGTTGTTGTGCTTTGCCCGGCCTGCCCGGCAGCGCTTTGCCCACTGTGCAGATACGTCTGGGCGTTGCGCAGCCGGCCGTGAACGATGATCAGGGCCCGCTCTACGCCCGGCAGCGGCTGGCGCCAATCCTGGCTCAGGCCCAGGGCCAGTTGCCCGCCCTCCAGGGGCAGGCGTTGCGGGCTGATGACCTTGACCCCCTGTTCCGCCGCCTGGACGCCGCAGCCACCCAGGCACAGCAGCAGGACCAGCAAGCGGCGCATCTACAGGCTCCTGGCGCTGAAGGTATCGCACTGGCTGACCTGGCCCTGGCTGAAGCCGGTCTTGAACCAGCGCACTCGCTGCGCCGAGGTGCCGTGGGTGAAGGAGTCCGGCACCACCCGGCCCTGGCCTTGCTGCTGCAGGCGGTCGTCACCGATGGCATTGGCGGCGTTCAGGGCTTCTTCCACATCCCCGGGTTCCAGCCAGTTCAGGCGCTTCTGTGCGTGATAGGCCCAGACCCCGGCAAAGCAGTCGGCCTGCAGCTCCTGGCGTACCAGCAGGCCGCCATCGCCTTGCATCTGCTGGCCCTGCTGGCGCGCGGCCTGGATTTTTGCCGAGACCCCGAGCAGGGTCTGCACGTGGTGCCCGACCTCATGGGCAATCACGTAGGCCTGGGCGAAGTCGCCGGCGGCGGAAAAGCGCTGGGCCATCTCCCGGAAGAAGTCCATGTCCAGGTACACCTGGCGGTCGGCGGGGCAGTAGAAGGGCCCGCTGGCGGAAGTGGCCGCGCCACAGGCGGAATTGACCCGGCCCCGGAACAGGATCAGCTTGGGCGGCTGATACTGGCGGCCGGCTTGCTGGAAGATCTGGCCCCAGGTGTCTTCGGTGTCACCGAGGATGGCGCGGACAAACTCTGCCTGTTCGTCATTGGCCGGTGGTGCCTTGCGTGCCTGGGTGGTGGCCGGCGCTGAAGTCTGCCCGCTCTGCTGGCCCAGCAGTTGCCCGAGGATCTGCAGCGGATCCTGGCCGGTGGCCCAGCCGATGCCGACGATCAGTACGATCGCCGTCAGGCTCAAGCCCTTGCCTCCACCGAACCGCATGCCACCGCCACCGCCACCGCCGGCGCTGCTGTCATCTCGCGCGTCCACGACGTTGTCGCTGCGCCGGCCTTTTTTCCAAAGCATGGGGGTGTCCTCGTTTTTTCTGCTGGTCAGTGTTGCTGGTGGCTCGAACCGGCGCCAGTCCGGTCGTCAGGGATTTTTCTGCACGCTACCATGGCCCGGTTACGGATCGATCCGGTCCAGGCGCATTCGGGGCTCCCTATTGAACATCGATACCCGCATCAAATTCCGTCACTTGGTGTGTTTTCTTGAAATGGCCCGCCAGGGCAGCCTGGCCCGGGCGGCCGATGTCCTGGCGGTGAGCCAGCCGGCGATGTCGAAAACCCTCAAGGAACTGGAAGCGTTGCTGGAGACCCGGCTGTTTGCCAGGAGCAAGGCCGGCCTCAGCCTGACCGAGGCCGGGCGGGCCTTCCTGCGTTATGCCGGGCCTTCGGTGCAGGCCCTGCGGGAGGGTGTCAGCAGCCTGCGCGGCGGTGAGTACGCCGCCGGGCTGGTGCGCATCGGTGTGCTTTCCACGGTGGAAAGCCTGCTGCTGCCGGAGGTGATGCGGCGCCTGCATCAGCGCCATTCGGCGCTGACCGTGAGTGTGCTGACCGGCCCCAGTGCTTACCTGCTGTCGCAATTGCGGGTCGGCGACCTGGACCTGGTGGTGGGGCGCATGACCGAGAGTCCGGAGATCCACGGCCTGAGCTTCGAGCACCTGTACAGCGAATCCATGACCCTGGTGGCCCGCCCGCAGCATCCACTGGCAACCGGCCCTCTGGACCGCGACGCGGTGAGCGCCTATCCCCTGGTGCTGCCCCTGGCCGGCACCAGCATTCGCAAGCACGCCGACAGCCTGTTCATCCAGTGCGGCATTGCCCCGTCGCAGCAGCGTCTGGAAACCCTCTCGGTGGCCCTGAGCCGGCGCTACACCTTGTCCAGCGACGCGCTGTGGATCGCGCCGCTGGATGCCGTGCGCCTGGACCTGGCCAATGGCGAGTTGCAGGAGCTGGACCTGGGCCTGCGCGAACCCGGCGGCTCGGTGGGGATTTCCAGCAATGCCAGCCTTCCCTTGTCCCTGGCGGCGCAATGGGTGGTGGAGGTGCTCCGGGAAGTGGGGCTGGCCTATCGCGAGGGCAGTTATCCATAACCATTTGGTTATTGATTGAGGGCGGCATTTCAATTTTCCCCGCTCCTGGTTTGTTTGAAACTGCGCCGGCTGCGCTCCATAAATCAAACAACAGGAGATCGACATGTCTGATGCAGACAGCAGTCGCTTCGTGATTCGCGACCGTAATTGGCACCCCAAGGCCCTGACCCCCGACTACAAGACCTCCGTCACTCGCTCCCCGCGCCAGGCGCTGGTGGGCATCCCACAATCGGTCAGTGAAACCACAGGCCCGGACTTTTCCCACCTGCGCACCGGGCGTTTCGACAACGACCTGCTGCTCAACTTCAACAACGGTGGCTTGCCCGTGGGCGAGCGGATCATCGTTTCCGGGCGGGTCTGCGATCAGTACGGCAAACCCATTCCCCATACCCTGGTGGAAATGTGGCAAGCCAACGCCGGCGGCCGCTACCGGCACAAGAACGACCGCTACCTGGCGCCCCTGGACCCGAACTTCGGTGGCGTCGGCCGGGCCCTCACCGACCGTGATGGCTACTACAGTTTCCGCACCATCAAGCCCGGCCCCTACCCGTGGCGCAACGGCCCCAATGACTGGCGCCCGGCGCATATCCATTTCTCCATCAGTGGCCCGTCGATCGCCACGCGCCTGATCACCCAGCTGTATTTCGAAGGCGACCCGCTGATCCCGCTGTGCCCGATCGTCAAGTCCATCGCCAACCCGGACGCGGTACAGAGCCTGATCGCGCGCCTGGACATGGGCGGCGCCAACCCCATGGATTGCCTGGCCTACCGCTTCGACATCGTGCTGCGCGGCCAGCGCAAGACCCACTTCGAGAACTGCTGAGGAGCCTGACATGCCTGTTCAACTGCTGCCTGAAACCCCCTCGCAAACGGCCGGCCCCTATGTGCATATCGGCCTGGCCCTGGCGGCCGCGGGAAACCCGCCGCGCCCCGAGGAAATCTGGAACCAGATGGCCAAGGCCGATGCGCCGGGTGAGCGCATCCTGCTGATCGGCCACGTCTACGATGGCAATGGCCACCTGGTGCGCGATTCATTCCTGGAGTTCTGGCAGGCCGACCACGCCGGGGTCTACGACCCGGTGTTCGATACGGAGAAACCGTTCAACTGCTTCGGTCGCACCGCCACCACCTTCGATGCCGGGGAATGGACACTCAACACGGTCAAGCCCGGGGTGGTGAGCAACGCAGCTGGCGTGCCCATGGCGCCGCACATCAACCTGTCGCTGTTTGCCCGGGGGATCAATATCCACCTGCACACCCGGCTGTACTTTGCCGATGAGCCGGAAGCCAACGCCCAGTGCCCGGTGCTGAACCTGATCGAACAGCCCCAGCGCCGGGAAACCCTGCTGGCCCATCCCTGTGAGGTCAATGGCCAGCGTGCCTACCGTTTCGATATCCGCATCCAGGGTGAAGGCGAGACAGTGTTCTTCGATTTCTGAAGCATCGCCAAGCCAGGGATGGCCAGCGCTCGAGAATCCGCCCCCTGACGCCACGCTGCGGTGTCAGGGGGCGTTTCGTTTCAGTGGTCGAAGTGGTCCCACACCGGAGCGAAATCCGGGCTGACCTGACGCTGGTCCTTGGGCAGGGCGGCGATCAGCGCCCGGTCTGCATCGTCCAGGTGGATCTTCAGGGACTCCAGGTTGGCCAGCTGGTTGGCCCGGCTGCTGGCCTTGGGGATGGCTGCCACATTGTCCTGGTCGAGCAGCCACTTGAGGGCCACCTGGGTCGGCAGCACGCCGTGCTTGGCGGCGATCTGCTGGATTTCGGCCACCTCTGAGACCTTGTTGCGCGCCAGCGGGGTATAGGCGGTCAACACCATGTCGCGCTCGCGGGCGTAGTCCAGAAGGCCGCTCTGGCCCAGCAGCACGTGGTACTCCACCTGGATCGCCGACAGCGGCGCGCCCAGCCCTTCGACCACTCGGCGCAGCAGGGCCAGGGGAAAGTTGGCCACGCCAATGTGTTTCACCAGCCCCTGCTCCTTGAACGACACCAGGGTTTCGATGCTGCGTTCCAGTTCCCAGTCGCTGGTGGGCCAGTGAATGTGGAACAGGTCGATGTAGTCGGTTTGCAGGGCTTTCAGGCTGCGCTCCAGTGAGTGGCGCATGGCGGTGGGGTGCAACTGGTCCCACCAGACCTTGGTGGTGACGTGGATCTGCTCCCGGGGCACAGGAGTGTTGGCCAGGGCCTGGCCCACCGCTTCTTCGTTGTTGTAGGCCTGGGCGGTGTCGATATGCCGGTAACCCAGTTCCAGTGCCTGTTCCACGGCGCGGGTGCATTCCTGGTCGAGCATTGGCCAGGTGCCCAGGCCGAGCTTGGGCATGTGCAGGCCGCTGTGGGTGAGGACGGGGCAGTCAAGGGTATGAGGCATGGGCAATCTCCCTGTGGATAAAAGAGCACAGCCGGTTGAGGGGCGAGTGACGATCCGGGCTGCGGGGGTGTTGCTGAAGGTTGGACAGCATTGGCGGGCGGAAAATGCCCGGAAAATCGATGCGGCGGGCAAGCCGTTATTTTGCGTTTTATGGAAGCGGGTTCCAAAAAATATACGAGCTCGGCTACCCTGCCACAAGGCGCCGTGCCGGGTACAAGACTCGATCGGCGCCGATTCCGGGCGGTAATCGAACACCGCCGCCCGGTTCCCCAACCGGCCGCTTGTCTCTAGAATCGGCCAAATTTTGTCGGGACCCGACCATGGCTGGCAGTCAAATCGAACGCGTCTTCAGTGTTCTCGAACGTCTTACCGCTGATCCCCGTGGGCTGCCGTTGCAGACCCTGGCCGAGCAACTGGAGATTCCCAAAAGCGCCACCCACCGCTTGCTGGCGGAGCTGATCCGCCTGGGTTATGTGCGGCAGAACCCGGACAACCTGCGCTACCAGCTGTCCACGCGGCTGGTAGCCATGGGCTTTCGCTACCTGTCCGCCAGCGGCGCCGATATCGTTCAGCCAGTACTGGACCGCCTGGCGGTCGAATCCGGCGAGCTGGTGCGCCTGGGCGTGATCGAAGGCGAGCGCCAGACCTGGATCGCCAAGTCCCAGGGCGCCCGTTCCGGCTTGCGCTACGACCCGGACATGGGCCGTGAGGCACCGTTGTTCTATACCGCCTCCGGGCATGCCTGGCTGGCCACCCTGAGTGATGCCGAGGCCCTGTCCCTGGTGGAGCGCCAGGCGGCCGAGCCCCCGACGGACCTGGGGCCCAACGCTCCGCGCTCGAACATCGAACTGCTGGAGCGCCTGCGCCTGGCCCGGGAGCAGGGCTATGCCTGGGTCGAAGAAAGCTCCGCCGTGGGGACCTCGGCGATCGCCGCGGTGGTGCGCCATCCCATTGATGGCCGGGTCGTGGGCGTGCTCAGCGTTGCCGGGCCCAGCGCACGCCTGCCTCTGGCGCGGCTGCACGAGCTGGCGCCACTGCTGTTGCAGTTTGTCGAGGAACTGTCGGCCGCCAGTCAGGCGTCCGAGTTGTTCAATTGAGATAACGCCGCAGGGCCTTGCTTGGCGATCTGCCGCAGGGCCGGTGGTGGCCTTGATACCGCCGCGTCTGTATCACAGCCGTTCGCAGCCTGCGGCAGCGGCTACGTAGACCTCGACTCGGCACAAAGCTGTTCGATAATCGGACGGTATTTTTTATCCCTCTTGTGTGAAAGTGGAACTGAGTTCTAAATATTTGAAATTCAGTGTCCCTATAACAATCACAAGAGGATCTTCCATTGAGCACGCCACTGCGCATCGCCCTGATCGGCGTCGGCAATATGGGGCAGCAGCACTATCAGCACCTCAAGACTCTGGCCGAGGCCTGCCTCTGCGCGGTGGCCGATCCCGGACCCCAGGCGGCGGCTGTCGCCGCACAATGGCAGGTGCCGCACTTTGCCGATCACCAGACCCTGCTCCGGGAAGTCCGCCCGGATGCGGTGATCGTTGCCAACCCTAACAACCTCCATGTCAGCACCGCCCTGGATTGCCTCGCCGCAGGCGTGCCGGTGCTGCTGGAAAAACCGGTGGGCGTGCATCTGGATGAAGTGCGCGAATTGGTAGCGGCCACGCGGACTACTGGGGTCCCGGTGCTGGTGGGGCATCATCGACGGCACAACCCATTGATCGCCCGCGCCCATGAACTGCTGCGCAGCGGCGCCCTGGGGCGCCTGACCAACGTCACCGCACTCTGGCAATTGCAGAAGCCCGAGCACTATTTCGACATTCCCTGGCGCCGCGAGGCCGGGGCCGGCATGTTGCTGACCAACCTGATCCACGACCTGGACCTGCTGCGCCACCTGTGCGGCGAGGTGCGCCAGGTCCAGGCCATCACCAGCAACAGCGTGCGCGGCTACGCCAACGAGGATTGCGCAGCGGTGCTGCTGCAATTCGACAACGGCGCCCTGGGCAGCCTGACCGGTTCCGACGCCGCGGCCGCGCCCTGGAGCTGGGAGCTGGATTCCGGGGAAAACCCGGTGTACCCGCGCCAGCCGGACCAGCCCTGTTACTTGCTGGCCGGGACCGCAGGCGCCTTGAGCATTCCCCAACTCAAGCGCTGGCACTACGCCAAAGCCGGGGCCGGCTGGCATGAGCCTCTGCTGATGGAGCAGGAGGCCTTTGACCCGGGCGAAGCCCTGCGCCTGCAGTTGCAGCACTTTGTCCAAGTGGCCCGGGGCGAAGTCGAGCCTCTGGTCAGTGCTGCCGATGCCGCGCGCACCCTGGCGCTGATTGAAGCGATTCGAGAGGCCGCCGCCACCGGCCGTGCCTGCACCCCAACCCTGATTGAGTGAAGAACGCATGAGTGAGCGGATTTTCTCCCTGGCCAGCCTGACCGTGCTGGAGCTTTCCCCGCCGCAGATGGTCGAGGTGGCGGCCCAGGCCGGCTACAGCCACGTTGGCCTGCGGCTGGTGCCGGCGACGCCGCAAGAGCACCATTTTCCCTTGGTGGCGGATGCCGATCTACGCCGCCAGACCCTGGCCCGGTTGCGTGATACCGGGGTGCGGGTGCTGGATGTGGAAATCCTGCGGCTCAAGCCGCAGACCCGGATCAAGGACTTCGAGGGCGTGCTGGCAGTGGGCGCCGAGTTTGCCGCCAGCGAGTTGCTGGTGGCGGGCAATGATCCGGATGAAACCCGCATGACCGACAACTTTGCCGCCTTGTGTGATCTGGCGGCGCAGTATGGCTTGCACCCCCATCTGGAGTTCATGCCCTGGACCGATGCGCGCAACCTGGAGCAAGCCGTGCGCGTGGTGGAGAACGCCGCTCGCAGCAACGGCTGCGTGCTGGTGGACGCCTTTCACTTCGACCGCTCGGGATCGCGCCTGGAGGACCTGGCCAAGGTGGCTCCGGCGCGGTTGCGGTATGCCCAGTTGTGCGACGTGGCCGGGCCGCGGCCGGACGATATGCAGGAAATCTTGCGCCAGGCCCGTAACGAGCGGCGTTTTCCGGGGGAGGGCGATTGCGATCTGGCGGGGCTGCTCAAGTGCCTGCCGGAAAACCTGCCCCTGAGCCTGGAGATTCCTACGGTGCAATTGCTGGAGCAGGGCGTGAGTGCCTTGCAGCGAGCACAGATGGCCCTGGACAGAACCCGGGAGTTGCTGGCTCGGATTTGAAGCCGCGCAGGCCTTTCGCCGGCCTGCCGGCTCCTGCCAACATCCGGTAGGGGCCGGCTGGCCGGCGAAGCCGTTTCTACACTTGCCCCAAGGAAAGCCCATGACCCGCAGCACGCCCCTTTCCGGGACCAACCACCCTTTCAAGGGCATTGTGCTGATCGTTCTGGCGACCTTTCTGTTCGCCAGCCACGATGCCCTGTCCAAATACCTCTCGGGATTCTTTCCGGTGATCATGGTGGTCTGGGCCCGTTACCTGATCCACACCCTGCTGATGGCCGGGATCTTCCTGCCGCAATCCGGCCTGCGGGTACTATGTAGCAAGCGACCGCTGCTGCAACTGCTGCGGGCTCTGTGTTTGCTGAGCACCAGCCTGTTGTTCACCTCGGCGCTGCTGTTCATTCCCCTGGCCGAAGCCACGGCGGTCAACTTTCTCGCGCCGGTACTGGTCACCGCGTTGTCGGTGCCTTTGCTTGGCGAGCAGGTGACCCGGGGCCAGTGGCTGGCGGTAATCTGCGGTTTCGTCGGGGTGCTGATCATCGTGCATCCGGGCGGCGAGCTGTTCACGCCGGCGGTGTTGCTGCCGTTCTGTTCGGCGCTGTTCTTCTGTTTCTATCAACTGCTCACACGCAAGCTGGCCGAGCATGACAGCCCCACCACCAGCAACTTCTTTGCCGGGCTGTGCAACACCCTGGTGATGACGGCGCTGGTGCCGTTCTTCTGGCAGACCCCCGGGTTCCTCCATGGCTTGCTGATGCTGGCGCTGGGCGCCTGCGGCATGAGTGCCCATCTGTTCCTGACCCAGGCCTTTCGTCATGCGGCGCCGGCGCTGCTGGCGCCCTTCGGTTATTGCCAGATTGTCTTTGCCGGGTTGCTGGGCTGGTTGCTGTTCGGCCACGCGCCGTCGTTGATCACCCAGGTGGGCATCGCCGTGATCTGCCTCAGCGGGCTGGCGGCGGCCTGGCAGCAACGCCACCGCTGAGACGGCTCAAAAGCGCAAGCGCACCACCAGGTTCTGCAGGCCGGCCGCCAGGTGCGACAGCTCCTGGCTGGTGGCGTTGGTGCGGGTGGCGGCGTCGGCGCTTTCCAGGGACAGGTCGCGGATGTTCAGCAGGTTGCGGTCCACTTCACGGGCCACCTGGGCCTGTTCTTCCGAGGCACTGGCGATCACCAGGTTGCGCTCGTGGATCTGTTCCATGGCCCGGGTGATTTGCCCCAGGGCCAGCCCGGCCTGCTCGGCGATGGACAGGGTCTGGGCCACCCGCTGACTGTTGCCGTGCATGGACTGCACCACGCTGTCGGTGTCGCCCTGGACCCGGCCGATCATCTGTTCGATTTCCTGGGTCGACTGCTGGGTGCGATGGGCCAGGGCCCGCACTTCGTCTGCCACTACGGCAAAACCACGGCCGGCTTCCCCAGCCCGCGCGGCCTCGATGGCGGCGTTCAGGGCCAGCAGGTTGGTCTGTTCGGCAATGGCGCGGATCACGTCCAGCACCTTGCCGATTTCCCGTGACTGCTCGGCCAGGGTCTGCACTTGCTGCAGGGCGATGCCGACATCGCTGCTCATGGCCTGGATCGCGTCCAGGGTCTGGGTCACCCGGGTTTGCCCCTGGGTGGCCTGGGCGGTGGACTGGCGGGTGGTATCGGAGGTGGACACTGCGTTGCGTGCCACTTCCTCGACGGCCGCGGTCATCTCGTTGACGGCCGTGGCTGCTTGCTCGATTTCGTTGTGTTGCTGCTGCAGCCGGCTGGAGTCCTGATGGGTGCTCTGGCTCATCTGTTGCGCGGCGGCGGCCAGTTGGGTCGAGGTGCTGCTGATCAGTTGCAGGGTTTCACGCAGGCTGGCCTGCATCCTGGCCAGGGCCTTGAGCAGGCGCGCGGTTTCATCGCTGCCCTCGCAGTGGATGGGGCGGCCGAGATCGCCGGCGGCCACTTGCTCGGCCACGTCCACAGCCTGGCGGATGGGCACGACGATGCTGCGAATCAACAGCCAGGCCAGGCACAGGGTCAGCAGGGCGACGGCGATCAGGGCGCCGATCACCGTGATTTTTACTTGGGTGTAGAGCGCGTCTGCATGCTGGGCCGACTGGCTGACTTCCTCGGCAGTCAGGTTCATCAGCTCGGCGAACTGATCGCCGGTCTGGGTCGAGTAATCCTGGATCTTGCCGTTGAGCAGCGCTGTCATCTCGCTGCTGCGATTGTCCCGGGACAGGGCTTCGTACTGGGCCAGGGCCTGTTGGTAGCTCTTGACCGTGGCGAGGAATGCTTCGTATGGCACCCGATTGTGATCGCCCACCAGCGGCGCGAACCTGGCCAGGGCCTGGTCGAGCCAGGCTTGTACCTGATGCAGGCGGGCAATGGTGCTTTCCAGCACTTGCGGTTCACGGTTGAGGGCCATGCGCAGGCTCAGCACGCGGATGCTCAACACGTAGTCGCGCACTTCTCCCAGGTAGCGAGTGCTGGGCAGGGAAATGTTTTCGGTGTGTTGGCCGGTGGCGCGGACTTCGGCCACTTGCTTGAGGGCGAACAGCCCCTGCAGCAGGACCAGCAGGGCAATCACGCCGAAGCTGATCACGGCGCGTTGGGGGATGCTCAGGTTACCGAGCGTCATGGGACGATCTCCGAGTCTGGAAAAACAAAAGGGGGGAGGGCGAGCCGATAAAAAAAACGCAGGCCCGGAGTGGGCCTGCGTGAAAGGAGCATCAGTCTTCTACGCGGGGAATCTTGCGCGGGGCCATGAAGTACATCCAGGTCAGGGCAATGAAGTACATCGCCGGGATCAGGGTGAACAGCAGGGTGTAGTTGTTGTTGGTCACGGTCAGGATGTGGCCGACGATCTGGGTCATGAACATGCCGCCGATGGCCGCGCACATGCCGCCGAAGCCGAACACCGTGCTCATCATGTGCTTGGGCGTGTAGTCCATCACCAGGCTCCAGATGTTGGCGGTCCAGGCCTGGTGCGCGCCGATCCCCAGGGAGATGGCGAACACGGCCAGCCACAGGTTGGCGGTGCCGGCGGCCATGATCACGCCGATGATGCAGCAGGCGAACAGGAACATCGACAGCAGCCGCGCCTTGATCGGGTTCATGCCGCGCCCGATCAGGAACGAGGAGAGGATGCCGCCGCCGACGCTGCCGAAGTCGGCGGTCAGGTAGATGATGATCAGCGGGATGCCCATCTGGGTCACGTTGATGCCCAGGTTGTACTGCTGGTTGAGGAACGGTGGCAGCCAGTACAGGTAGAACCAGAACACCGGCGCTGTCATCGCATAGGCCAGGGCGAAGGCCCAGGTGCCGCGCATGCGCAGGATGCGGCTGAAGGGTACGCGGGTTTCTTCCGGCTCCACCTGTTGCTGGATGTAGGCCAGCTCGGAGGCTTTGACGCTTGGATGATCTTCAGGGTTGAAGTACTTCAGGCCCCAGAACAGCAGCCAGATGCCACCCAGCGCGGCCATGCACAGGAACGCGGCCTGCCAGCCCCAGGCGTGGAGGATCAGCGGCAGCAGCATGGGCGTGAACATTGCGCCGACGTTGGTCCCGGCGTTGAAGATCCCGGTGGCCACGGCCCGTTCGCCGGCCGGGAACCACAGCCGCGTGGTCTTCACGCAGGCCGGGTAGTTGGCGGCTTCGGTGAGCCCGAGAATGAACCGGCAGACCATGAAGCCTGCCGCCGAAGTGGCGAGGCCGTGGGCGCCGGTGGCCAGGCTCCACAACAGCACGGCGAAGAAGAACACCCGCTTCACCCCAACCCGGTCGATCAGGCGGCCCTGGAGCACGAAGCCCACGGCGTAGCCGACCTGGAACCAGAAGTTGATGTTGGCGTAGTCCATCGCCGTCCAGTTCATTTCCTTGGCCAGGATCGGCTGCATCACGCCCAGTGCGGCGCGATCTATGTAGTTCAGGGTGGTGGCGAAGAACACCAGGGCGAGCATGCCCCAGCGGGTCTTGCCGACCGCCATGGCGCCGCGGATCTTGTCGCCGATGCCGCCGGCAACGCTGAGGCTCGGGGCGATGCGAGAGCTTTGGGAAGGAGTCATGTGGGCCATCCGTTCAGTGACTGGCGAGCCGGGGCTCGTCGGAACTCAAGGGCGCGTGATCAACCGTCGGCGGGGGCATGGCAGCCCGGGAACCTGCGGGTTGATCGGCTGGGGCGGCGCGTCGTTGCGGCAGATGCCGGGCAGGCGAACGCCATCGGGTCGGCTGCAGCTCAGGGCTGTAGCGCGGCGTATTCCAGGGTGCCGGTTGAGGCCGTTGGCGGTATCAGCCAAAGGGATGTGCAGCAGTGAAGGGCGTTGAGTGCAAGCATGAGGGTGTACCCGATTTTTGAAATTTTTATGGTGTGTTCTGGGTCTGGGTGATTGAAGCCGGGGGTTTGGGGCCGGCTCAACGTGCTATCGATGGTGCGCAGTGGCTGAAAAATCGTCAATTCGCCAATCTGTATTTTGTTCGATAATCGAACACAAAACTAACTGGTTCGTACACTTTAACAAGGCCTGTGGAATAATCCGCAACATCCAATAAAAAGCCGCGGTCCCCCTGTGCCCGACTGGCCGTCCTTACCCGGGAGTCGAATCATGCAGCGTTCCATTGCCACCGTGTCCCTGAGCGGTACCCTGCCGGAAAAACTCGAAGCCATCGCCGCCGCCGGGTTCGACGGCGTGGAGATCTTCGAGAACGACCTGCTCTACTACGACGGCAGCCCTCGGGAAATCAAGCAGATGTGCGCCGACCTGGGCATTGCCATCACCCTGTTCCAGCCATTCCGGGATTTCGAGGGCTGCCGTCGCGACCGTCTGCCGCGCAACCTGGAGCGCGCCGAGCGCAAGTTCGACCTGATGCAGGAATTGGGCACCGACCTGGTGCTGGTGTGCAGCAACGCCTCGGCGGACAGCCTGGGGGACCGGCAGATCCTCATCGACGACCTGCACCTGCTGGCCGAGCGTGCCGGTGCCCGGGGCCTGCGCATCGGCTACGAAGCCCTGGCCTGGGGCCGTCACGTGAATACTTATCAACAGGTCTGGGACATCGTGCGCAGCGCCGATCACCCAAGCCTCGGGGTGTTGCTGGACAGCTTCCACACCCTGTCGCTCAAGGGCGACCCGGCGGCGATTGCCGAGATTCCGGGGGACAAGATCTTCTTCGTGCAGATGGCCGATGCGCCGATCCTGGCCATGGATGTGCTGGAGTGGAGCCGGCATTTCCGCTGCTTCCCCGGCCAGGGCGAATTCGATCTGCCAGGCTTTCTGGCGCCGATCATCAAGAGCGGCTACACCGGGCCGCTGTCCCTGGAGATCTTCAACGACGGCTTTCGCGCCGCGCCGCCGCGGGCCAACGCCGCCGATGGCTTGCGCTCGCTGCTGTACCTGGAAGAGAAGACCCGCGAGCGCCTGCTGCAGGAAGGCCAGCCGGTGGCGAACATCGACACCCTGTTCGCGCCGCCTGCGGTGCAGGCCTATGGCGGCACCGAGTTTCTCGAGTTCGCCGTGGACGAGGCCCTGGGCGCCAAGCTCGGCGGCTGGCTGGAGCGCCTGGGTTTCGCCAGGGCCGGGCAGCATCGCTCCAAGAGCGTCAGCCTGATGCGCCAAGGGGATATCAACCTGATCCTCAACTCCGAGCCCTATTCCTTCGCCCACAGTTTCTTCGAGGCCCACGGCCCTTCGGTGTGTGCCACGGCAATCCGGGTCAAGGACAGCGCCAAGGCCCTGGAGCGGGCGGTGGCCTACAAGGGCCAGCCCTATCGCGGCCTGGTGGGCCCCAATGAGCTGGAGCTGGCGGCGGTGCGCGAGCCCGATGGCAGCCTGATCTACCTGGTGGATCAGCAGCAGGGCGGCCAGCACCTGTACGACACCGATTTCAATATGCACAGCGGCGTGGTGGCCAAGGGCGGCCTCAAGCGCATCGACCACATGGCCATGGCCCTGCCGGCGGACAGCCTGGACAGCTGGGTGCTGTTCTACAAGAGCCTGCTGGACTTCGAGGCCGACGACGAAGTGGTGCTGCCCGACCCCTACGGCCTGGTGAAAAGCCGCGCCCTGCGCAGCCGTTGCAGCTCGATCCGCCTGCCGCTGAACATCTCGGAAAACCGCAATACTGCGATCTCCCATGCTTTGTCCAGCTATCGCGGTTGCGGGGTGCACCACATCGCTTTCGATTGCGAAGACATCTTTGCCGAAGTCAGCCGGGCCAAGGAGGCTGGCGTGCCGCTGCTGGACATCCCGCTCAACTACTACGACGACCTGGCGGCACGCTTTGATTTCGACGACGAATTTCTCAGCGAACTGGCCTACTACAACGTCCTCTACGACCGCGATGCCCAGGGCGGCGAGCTGTTTCACGTCTACACCGAGCCCTTCGAAGGGCGCTTCTTCTTCGAGATCATCCAGCGCAAGAACGGCTATGCCGGCTACGGTGCGGCCAACGTCGCGGTGCGCCTGGCGGCCATGGCCAAATCACGCAGCGGTGCCGTGCGCCAGGCCAAGTTGTAGAAGATTGTTAACGACGGCGGTAACGGCCGCCGTCGCGCTTTCTTTCGCAGGGTGACGCGGCCCATAATCGCCCGCGTGTGCAGTGATGGCCGTGAGCCCAGAATGACAATGACCAGTGAACGCTCGATTGCGCCCGATGAGCCTGCTCTCGAACCGCGCAAGAGTCGCAAGAACAACCCGGAAAAGACCCGCGAGAACATCCTTCAAGAAGCCATTGTCGAGTTTGTCCAGCAGGGCTTGTCCGGCGCGCGAGTGGATGCGATCGCCGAACGCATCCATACCTCCAAGCGCATGATCTATTACTACTTCGGCAGCAAGGAGCAGCTGTACGTCGAGGTGCTGGAGAAGCTCTACGGCGATATCCGCAGCACCGAGAGCCGCCTGCACCTGGCAGAGCTGGCGCCGCAGGAAGCGATTCGCCGGCTGGTGGAGTTCACCTTCGATCACCACGACCGCAACGTCGATTTCGTGCGTATCGTCAGCATCGAGAACATCCACAAGGCCGAGTACGTGAAGCAGTCCGGCGTGATCAAGGCCATGAACAACACCATTCTCCATGCCCTGGGCGAGATCCTCGAGCGCGGCGCGCGCGAAGGCGTGTTCCGCGGCGGCCTGGATCCGCTGGATGTGCATTTGCTGATCAGCTCGTTCTGTTTCTACCGGGTCTCGAACCGCCACACCTTTGGCGAGATCTTCCAGATCGACCTGCCGGATGAAGGCATCAAGCAACGCCACCGGGAGATGATCTGCGAATCGGTGCTGCGCTACCTGCAGGCCTGATCCCACTCTTTGTAGGCGCTGGCTTGGCAGGCGCTGGCTTGCCAGCGAAAGCGCCCGTAAGATCGCCATCGCCACCAAGGCTTCTGCAACCTGCACCACGACAAGGAAGGCACCATGGGCAACCCCGTTCCAACCCTGAAAATAATCCTGATCCTGATGATCGTGGTCGACACGTTCTGGTTCGGCGAGCGCCTGCTGTCCCTCACCGGGTTCAGCATGTTCGACTGGTTGCCGTCGTCGGTGATCAGCCTGGTGGGCATCCTCGGCAGCCTGCTGATGATTCTCTTCAATGTGCTGCTGATCGGCCTGCTCTCGCGCCTGCAGCTCAAATCCGACTAAGCAGGCTGTAGCCGCTGCCGCAGGCTCGCCAGCGCCCTGAAGGCCGCAGCTGCTACCGAGCCCTGTCTCAGCCGTTCATGCTGTGAAAGTGCGCCAGCATGCGCTGCGGGTCCGCGCGTTGGCCGCTGAACAGCTCGAACGCCTTGACCGCCTGGAACACCGCCATGGTGCCGCCGTCCAGGGTCCTGCAACCCAGGGCCCGGGCGTTGCGCAGCAGTTCGGTTTCCAGGGGAAAGTAGACGATCTCGGCAACCCACAACTGCGCTCGCAGCAGTTCCACCGGCACCGGCATGCCCGGCAGCTTGGCCATGCCCATGGGTGTGGTGTTCACCAGCCCGTCGGCGCTGTGCAGGGCACTCGACAGATCACCGCCTGCCCGGGCCCGGGCGCTGCCGAAGTGCTGGTTGAGGTTGTCCGCCAGGCTTTGCGCCCGCTGCGGCTCCACGTCAAAAATGTTCAGTTGCTCCACGCCTTCACTCAGCAGGGCGTGAGCCACTGCGGCCCCGGCACCGCCGGCGCCCATCTGCACCACCTGGCGCCTTGCCACGTCCGGCAGGCCGCGGCGAAAGCCCTCGGCAAAACCCAGGCAGTCGGTGTTGTGGCCGACTCGTTTGCCATCCTTGAGCACCACGGTGTTCACCGCACCGATGCCCCGGGCTTCCGGGGACAGTTCGTCGAGCAGCGGCAGGATGCTCTGCTTGCAGGGAAAGGTGATGTTCAGGCCGGTGAAGCTCATCTGCTCGGCGGCGCGCAACAGTTCAGGCAGGGCGCTGCTGTCCAGGCCCAGTTGATCCAGGTCGATCAAGCGGTACAGGTAGCGCAAATGCTGGGCATCGCCCTCTTGTTCGTGCAGGGCCGGGGTGCGGGAGGCCTGGATGCCGGCGCCAATCAGCCCGGCCAGAACACTGGCTTGCCGGCTCATGCGCCTTGCTCCTTGAACCGCTGGCTGAAGTGTTCCAGCGCCAGGCGATAGCCATGGCTGCCAAAGCCGCACATCACCGCCTGTGCGATGGCGGAAACGAAGGAGTGATGACGAAACGGTTCGCGCGCGTGGACGTTGGACAGGTGCACTTCGATCACCGGCAGCTCGCTGGCCACCAGGGCGTCACGGATTGCCACCGAGGTGTGGGTCCAGGCGGCCGGGTTGATCAGGATGCCGGCGCAGCGACCACGCGCCCCGTGGATCCAGTCGAGCAACTCGCCTTCGTGGTTGGTCTGGCGAAACTCCACGGCGAGGCCGAACTCCTCGGCGGCGCGGCCGCACAGGGCGGAAATGTCAGCCAGGGTTTCGTGGCCGTAAGTGGCCGGCTCGCGGGTGCCGAGCAGGTTCAGGTTCGGGCCGTTTAGCACCAGAACGATAGGACGCATGGGGTAAATCTCCGTTGTTATTGTCGGCCTCGGGAGAGCGTACGAGGCGTTGAAAGGTAAATTGTACTAACTGGTTAATTTGGTCAATTGGCGGTAGATGCACAACGGGGGGCGGGCGGATTAAGTGTTCGGTAATCGAACGGCAGCGTAGGGCTCGCAGGTGCAAGGCTGCCGCCAATGAGTGCTTATATCAATTGAAAATCATTCTCGACTGACCGTAAGATGCCCGGCAATTTCCTTCATGTTCCAGGGAGTCGGTTTGTCGGACGTGGATCTCAAGGGACTGTTTCTCAAGCATGCCGCTGCCTTGCGTGGGTACCTGGCGCGCAAGATACGGGACCCGCAGTTGGCCGCTGATCTGGTGCAGGAGAGTTTCCTGCGGCTGGCCGAGCACACGCGCGGCGAGCGTATCGACAACTCCCAGGGCTATCTCTACCGCACGGCGAACAATCTGCTGATCGACCATGTACGTCAGGAGGCGCGGCGCAAGACCGAGACCGTGCCCCATGAAGTGCTGGCCGACATCGAGGATGAGGCGGCCGGGCTGGAGGCTCAGGCGATGGCGCAGCAACAGCGCAAGGCACTGAAACAGGCGATCATGGAACTGCCCCCGCGGACCCAGGAAATCTTTCGCCTCAACCGTATCGAAGGCATGACCCACGCCGAGGTGGCCCGGCACCTGAATATTTCCGACAGCTCGGTGCAAAAGCACCTGTCCCGGGCGCTGGCCTATGTGATGCAGCGTTTGCAGGCTACCGACGGTCGGCCGGTCGACGAGTGAGTTACGGTAAAAGTCGGGGTCAGACGTCACTGCTTATATATAACGAGAAATCGAGATTCACACGTGAATAGCCAGGGTCCGCAAGAGCGCAGTATCACCGAGGCCGCCGCCGACTGGGCGGTGCGTTTGCACGCGGGAGGCCTGAGCGCCACCGAGCAGGCGCAGCTTGCCCAATGGCAGGCCGCCGACCCGCGTCATCCCCAGGCTCTGGTGTTTGCCCGGCAGACCTGGGAGGCCCTGGGCGAGTTGCGCCTGGACCCCGAACTGGCGGCCACTGCCCCACCACGGCGCCAGGCGGCGCGGCCTGCGGCGACAATACCGCGCCCGCGCCGTCGACGCCGGCTGGTGCGGGCCGCCAGCGTGGCGATGCTGGTACTGGCGGTGGCCCTGGGCTGGCTGCAAGGGCCGCAGGCGCTGCTGTACCTGCAGGCTGACTACCTTACCGGCAAGGGCGAGGTGCGCACCGTACAACTGGCCGATGGCAGCCAGGTGGAGCTGGATTCGGGCAGCGCCATTCGCCTGGACTACAGCGGCGACAAGCGCCAGGTTCAATTGCTGGCCGGCTCCGCGGTGTTTGACGTGGCGCCTATGGCCGGCGAGGAAAAAAGACCTTTTATCGTGCAGAGTGCCGGCGGCCAGACCCGCGCCCTGGGCACCCGTTTCGTGGTCGGGCGCGAGAGTGCTCAACAGGCCTGGGTCGGCGTGTTGCAGCACAGTGTCGCGGTGAGCCTGGATGCCCCGGCGCAACGTGGGGCCTCCGAGCGGGTGCTGCAAGAGGGGCAGAGCGTGCGCTATGACCCGCAGTCGGGGGTGGTGGCGCTTGATGGGCTCGACCTGCAGCGGGCTACCAGTTGGCGGCGCGGCGTCCTGGTGTTCGACCGCCAGCCCCTGGGCCTGGTGGTGGAGCGCCTCAATCGCTATCGGCCCGGGCGAGTGGTGCTGACCAACAGTGCCCTGGCCCAGCGTCAGGTCAGTGGTGTCTTCCGCCTGGACATGCTCGATGCAGCCCTGGTTACCCTGACCCAGGAACTGCAGGTGCAGCGTTTCGACCTGGCCGGCGTCAGCCTGATTTACTGAGGCCTGCGGGCCTTTTTCCACCCTTGTGCAAAATAATTCAAAAAAACCTTACTGAGTTTTCCTGCCTGGCACGTCTAGCTAATTGAGATGCATTCGCATAAACAAAAATAGCCAGCGCAGGAACAAGGGACATGAGGGTAGGCAGTCGCACTGGAATTCACGCAGCAAGTCGTTTGGCCCTGGCCATTCACTTGGGCGTCGCAGGGCTGTTGGCAGGAGGCGGTTTGCTGCTCGCGGCAGAGCCTGTGGGTGCAGCCCCACAGAGCGCCCAGCAGCAACGCGAGATGGATTTCGATATCCCCGCCCAGGCCCTCGGCAGTGCGGTGCTGGTGTTTGCCGAACAGGCCGGGGTGCAGGTGCTGTTCGACAGCCTGCGCCTGCATGGCTTGCACAGCTCGCCGCTCAAGGGCCGCTACAGCGCCGAGGAAGGCCTGGCGCGGTTGCTGGGCAATGCGCCGGTGCAGTACCGCTTCACCGGCGAGCGCCAAGTGACCCTGAACCGGGTGGAAACCGGCCGTGACGGCGCCCTGGCCCTGGCGCCCACCACCATCTCCGGCAACCTCGAAGGCCGCCAGAGCGACTGGGTGTATAACGCGCCGCGTTCGGTGAGCGTGGTCGGCCGCGAGCAGCTCGATCGCAACCCGCCCCGGCACGCGGCCGACATGCTGGAGGAAACCTCCGGTGTGTATTCGGCAGTCAGTCAGCAGGACCCGGGCCTGTCCGTGAATATCCGCGGCCTCCAGGACTATGGCCGGGTCAACATGTCGGTGGACGGCATGCGCCAGAACTACCAGCAGAGCGGCCACCAGCAGCGCAACGGCACCCTCTACGTCGACCCCGAGCTGCTCTCCGAGGTGGTGGTGGAGAAGGGCGCCACTTCGACCATGGGCGGCGCCGGGGTGATTGGCGGGGTCGCCAATTTTCGCACCGTCGAAGCCCGTGACCTGCTCAAGCCCGGCCAGGAAATCGGTGGCCGGATCCGCGTAACCAGCGGCCTGGGTGGCCGCAGCAACGGCACCCATTTCATCGGCAGCACCGCCTTCGCCATCGGCACCGAGGTCTGGGACATGCTGCTGGCCGCCAGTGAACGGCACCTGGGGGACTACAACCCGGGGACCAAGGGCGGCATTGGCGAGCTGCGCACTGGCAGCTGGATGGACCCGTCGATCAATGACCGGGTGAAGAATTCCAAGGTGGCCTATTCCGCTTCCGTGATGCGTTCGCGCCTGGCCAAGCTGGGGCTCAACCTGCCCCAGGACCAGCGCCTGCAACTGAGCTACCTGACCACCCAGGTGTCCTACGACGACGCCAACATGATGAACGTCGAGAACAAGCAACAGCTCTGGGAAAAGCTCGGCAGCAGCGATGTGCGCTCGCAGAACTTCGGCCTCGACTACAGCTACACCCCGGACAACCCGCTGATCGACTTCAAGGCCAAGCTCTACTACGTCGACAACAGCAACGACCAGAGCACCCTGACCCGGCGCAGCAGCCCCGGCTACTCGATCACCTACCAGACCGACACCTATGGCGCTCAGGCGCAGAACACCTCGACCTTCGCGCTCGGCGAGCTGGCCACGCTGAAGGCCAACTACGGCCTGGAATTCTTCTATGACAAGGTCCGCCCCGACTCCCGCCAGCCGGTGCCCAAAGGATCGGCGGTCAGCGCTTCGCCCGCGGCCAGCATGACCCCCGAGGGCGATCGTGCCCTGGGCAGCCTGTTCACCCGCCTGGATTTCGACTACGACGGCTGGCTGAACCTCAACGCCGGTTTGCGCTACGACCGCTACCGCCTGCGGGGCGAGACCGGAATCAACACCCGCACCTTCGTGATCGGCAAGACGCCCCAGCAGATTTCGGTGCCGGTGGCCTATGACATCGACAACGAGGAAGGGCGCTTCTCGCCGACCTTCGGCCTGTCGGTCAAGCCGGGCGTCGAATGGCTGCAGTTGTTCGCCAGCTATGGCAAGGGCTGGCGGCCACCGGCGGTGACCGAAACCATGATCACCGGCCGGCCCCACGGCGGCGGCTCGGAGAGCACCTTCCCCAACCCCTTCCTCAAGCCGGAGCGTTCCAGCACCTGGGAAGCGGGGGTCAACGTCTTCAAGGAAAACCTCTGGTTCAACGATGACCGCCTGGGGATCAAGGTGGCGTACTTCGATACCCGGGTCGATGACTTCATCTACATGGCCATGGGTGTGCAGCCCCCTGGCTACGGCTCGCCCGGCATCGGCAACAGTGCCTATGTCAACGACCTCAGCAGCACCCGCTTCAAGGGCGTGGAGTACCAGCTGGACTATGACGCCGGCCGCGCCTACGGCCAGCTGAACTACACCCGCATGATCGGCGACAACGATTTCTGCACGAAAATCGCCTGGCTGGGGGGCGTGACCCAGCCGGTGAAGAATGGCAGCGGGCGTGGCGCGATCGTCACCGGCATGCGCCCCGATGATGCGGCCAACAACGCCAGCCGTTGCAATGCGGCGATCCTCGGTTCGGCCGAACACATGCCCATGGACCGCGGCACCCTGACCCTGGGCGCACGCTTTTTCGACCGCAAGCTGGATATAGGCGCCCGGGCCCGCTACAGCGCCGGCTATTCGATCGCCGGCTCCGCCACCGGCACCGTGAGCCAGACCGGCGTCTACCCGGCCGACTGGAAGCCCTACACCGTCTACGACCTGTATGGCAGCTACCGGGCCACTGAAGAACTGACCCTGCGCCTGGCCATGGAAAACGTCACCGACCGCGCCTACCTGGTGCCCCTCGGCGATGTGCTGGCCTTCACCCTCGGCCGTGGCCGGACCTTGCAGGGCACCGTGGAGTATCAGTTCTGACCGCTTTTGCCCATTGATGGGCAAAACCGCAGCAGGCAGTGGCGTGCTGCGGACATGACCCCCCTAATGTATTGGAGTTTTGCATGAGCATTTCGATCTCTTACAGCGCTACCTACGGCGGTAATACTGTTGCGCAATACCTGACTGACTGGTCGGCCTACTTCGGCGACGTCAACCACCGCCCAGGCGAAGTGGTCGACGGCACCAACACCGGTGGCTTCAACCCGGGCCCGTTCGACGGCACCCAGTACGCCATCAAGAGCACCGCCAGTGACGCGGCCTTCGTCGCCGACGGCAACCTGCACTACACCCTGTTCAGCAACCCGAGCCACACCCTGTGGGGCTCGGTGGACACTATCTCCCTGGGCGACACCCTCGCCGGTGGTTCGGGCAGCAACTACAACCTGGTCAGCCAGGAAGTCAGCTTCACCAACCTGGGCCTCAACAGCCTGAAGGAAGAAGGCCGTGCAGGCGAAGTGCACAAGGTGGTCTACGGCCTGATGAGTGGCGACAGCTCGGCGCTGGCCGGCGAGATCGATGCCCTGCTCAAGGCGATCGACCCAAGCCTGTCGGTGAACTCCACCTTCGACGACCTGGCCGCTGCTGGCGTTGCTCACGTCAACCCGGCTGCCGCAGCCGCTGCCGATGTCGGCCTGGTGGGTGTGCAGGACGTGGCCCAGGACTGGGCGCTGGCCGCCTGAGTGCAGGCCTGAGGCATAAAAAAGCGAATGCAGGATCGCTCCTCCATTCGCTGGCTTGACTCACCTCCGTCGCCCGAGTTTTCGAAGGCCAGGGCGGCGGCGGTGGCAAATTCTGGGGAGCGCCGTGGTGCCTGTCAACGCACCGGGCGCGCCTCTTGTCGTTCCGCTCTGCCCGAGCGGAAGGCCCTGTAACCCTAAACTCTCCACAGGACACCTTGATGAGCAGGCCGAATCCACTTGCCGCTTCCGAGACGCTGGCGGCCTTGACGGCCTACAAGGGCGGCTTTTTCAACATCGGCCTGTTCTCGGCGGTGATCAACCTGCTGATGCTGGCCCCGGCCCTTTACATGCTGCAGGTCTACGACCGGGTGCTGGCCTCGGGCAATCAGATGACCCTGCTGATGCTGACGCTGATGATCCTCGGCCTGTTCGGCCTGATGGGGGCGTTGGAGTGGGTGCGTAGCCAGGTGGTGATCCACCTCGGTACCCAGATGGACATGCGCCTGAACCAGCGGGTGTATGACGCCGCTTTCGAAGCCCAGCTCAAGGGCAGCCCCCAGGCCGCCGGCCAGGCCTTGAATGACCTGACCGCGCTGCGCCAGTTCGCCACCGGCAATGCCTTGTTCGCGTTCTTCGATGCGCCCTGGTTTCCGGTCTACCTGCTGGTGATCTTTCTCTTTCACCCCTGGCTCGGCCTGCTGGCCCTGGCCGGTGCGGTGCTGCTGGTGGTGCTGGCCTGGATCAACCAGCATATCTGCCAGGCACCCCTGGCCCAGGCCAGCCAGTTGTCGATCATCACCAGCCAGCAGGCCACCGCCAACCTGCGCAATGCCGACGCGATCGAAGCCATGGGCATGCTCGGCGCCCTGCGCGAGCGCTGGTTCATCGGCCACCAGGGCTTTCTGGCCCAGCAGAACCTGGCCAGCGAAAAGACCGCCACCATCAGCGCCTGGTCCAAGGGCGTGCGCATGGCCCTGCAGTCCCTGGTGCTGGGCCTGGGCGCCTGGCTGGCGGTGCAGGGCCAGATCACCCCGGGGATGATGATCGCCGGCTCGATCCTAATGGGCCGCGTGCTCAGCCCCATCGACCAGTTGATCGCGGTATGGAAGCAATGGAGTTCGGCGCGCCTGGCCTACGAGCGTTTGTCCGAGTTGTTGCAAGCCAACCCGCCACGGCCGGCGCGCATGAGCCTGCCGACGCCCAAGGGCAAGTTGAGTGTCGAGCAGCTGAGTGCCTGTGCCCCTGGCAGCCGGCGCCCGGCCTTGAGCAACCTTGGTTTCACCCTGGAGGCTGGCCAGGTCCTGGGGGTGATCGGCCCTTCCGGCTGTGGCAAGTCGACCCTGGCCCGGCTGCTGGTCGGTGCCTGGACGCCCCTGACGGGAAAGGTACGCCTGGATGGCGCAGACCTGGCTCAGTGGGACAGGCAGCAACTGGGGCCGCATATCGGTTACCTGCCCCAGGACATCCAGCTGTTCGCCGGCAGCATCGCCGAGAACATCGCGCGTTTTGCCCAGCTGGACTCGGATCAGGTCCTGCAGGCCGCGCAAATGGCCGGGGTGCACGAACTGATCCTGCAATTGCCCCAGGGCTATGACACGCGCCTGGGCGAGGGCGGTGCCGGGTTGTCCGGCGGCCAGCGCCAGCGCATCGGCTTGGCCCGGGCGCTGTACGGCCTGCCGGCGCTGATCGTCCTCGACGAGCCCAACTCCAACCTCGATGAGGCCGGTGAGCAGGCTTTGTTGCAGGCCATCAGCCAGCTCAAGCAACGGCAGCGGACCCTGGTGCTGATCACCCACAAGCCCAACGTGCTGACCCTGACCGACCAGTTGATGATCCTGCGCGACGGCCAGTTGCAGGCCTATGGTCCTACGGCGCGGGTGCTGGAGGCGAACCAGAAGGCCAAGGCCGCGCCGCCGCCGGCTGTACCGATGAGCAATCCGGCGAGCAGCCCGGTGACCAGCTTGAACATGAACTACCGCCTGGGCGTGGCCGGCGGCGAAGGGAAAAAAGCATGAAGGCGAATTTATCCACGGGTCCTGCTGCGCCGGTCGCGGGGCCGGCCGCCAGCAATGTGTTGTCCCTGGACGACAGGAAGTATTCGCGGCTCGGCTGGCTCCTGGTGCTGGGAGGTTTTGCCGGGTTTATCGGCTGGGCCGCCCTGGCGCCGCTGGACAAGGGCGTGGCGGTGTCGGGCAAGGTCATGGTCTCGGGCCATCGCAAGACCGTGCAGCACCAGAGCGGTGGCATCGTCGAGCGGATCGAGGTCAAGGAGGGCGACCGGGTCAGTGCCGGGCAGGTGCTGCTGCGCCTCAACGAGACGCCGCTGCGCACCCAGATGCAATCCCTGCGCAGCCAGTACCTGGGTTCCCTGGCCAGCGAAGCGCGGCTGAATGCCGAGCGCGATGGCGCCAGCGATATCGTCTTCGACCCGCAGCTCCAGGCCCTGGCCAGCGAGCCGGACGTGGCCGCCAGCCTGGCCCTGCAACGGCAGCTGTTCAGCAGCCGGCGCCAGGCCCTGAGCATGGAACAGCAAGGGATCGCCGAGACCATCGCCGGCTCCGAGGCGCAACTGCGGGGTACTCGGGATTCCCAGGCCAGCAAGCGGCAACAGCGCAGTGCCTTGAACGAACAGCTGCAAGGCCTGCGGGAACTGGCCCGGGACGGCTACATCCCGCGCAACCGGCTGCTGGACAGCGAGCGCCTGTACGCGCAGATCGACGGCTCGATCGCCGAGGACTTCGGCCGCATCGGCCAGTTGCAGCGGCAGATCCTCGAATTGCGCCTGCGCATCCGCCAGTCCAGCGAGGATTTTCAGAAAGACCTGCGTAGCCAGTTGGCCGATACCCGGATCCGTACCGAAGACCTGCGCAATCGCCTGGCGTCCGCCGAGTTCGAACTGGCCAACAGCCAGGTACGTGCCCCGGCCGCCGGGGTGGTGGTGGGGCTGGAGGTCTACACCGAGGGTGGGGTGATCAAGCCGGGCCAGCCGCTGATGGACATCGTGCCCCAGGATGAGCCGTTGCTGGTGGAGGCGCGGGTGCCGGTGCAACTGGTGGACAAGGTGCACCCGGGGCTGCCAGTGGAGCTGATGTTCTCGGCCTTCAACCAGAGCACCACGCCCAGGGTGCCGGGGGAGGTGACCCTGGTGTCCGCCGACCGGCAGGTGGACGAACGTACCGAAGAGCCTTACTACACCCTGCGGGCCACGGTCAGCGCCCAGGGCATGCAGCAGTTGCAGGGCTTGCAGATCCGCCCGGGCATGCCGGTGGAAGCCTTTGTCCGTACCGGCGAACGTTCGATGCTCAACTACCTGTTCAAGCCTCTGCTGGATCGGACTCACATGGCGTTGGTGGAAGAATGATTCGAGCCTGGTGCTACTACCTGCCCCTGCTGTGCCTGTTGGGCAGCCCGTCGGTCCAGGCCCTGGGGTTGCTGGACGCCTATGACCTGGCCTTGCGCAATGACCCGACCTTCCAGGCGGCGATCAAGGAGCGCGATGCCGGGGAAGAGAACCGGGCCATTGGCCGTGCCGGGCTGCTGCCGAACCTGTCCTGGAGCTACAACAATTCGCGCAACCAGTCCGAAGTGACCCAGGAGACCGTTCGCGGTGATGTCACCAATGACCGGGACTACCGCAGCTACGCCTCGACCCTGACCCTGCAGCAACCGCTGCTGGACTACGAAGCCTATGCGCGCTACCGCCAGGGCTCGGCCCAGGCGCTGTTTTCCGACGAACGCTTTCGTGGCAAGAGCCAGGAACTGGCGGTACGCCTGCTCAGTGCCTACAGCCAGGCGCTGCTGGCCCAGGAGCGTATCGAACTGAGCCGGGCGCAGAAGCGTGCCTACGCCGAACGCTTGCAGCTCAACGAACGCCTGCTCAAGGGCGGCGAGGGCACCCGCACCGATGTGCTGGAGACCCAGGCCCGGCTGAGCCTGGCCCTGGCGCAGGAGATCGAGGCCCAGGACCAGCAGGATGCCGCCCTGCGCGAGCTGCAAGCCATAGTCGGCGAACCGTTGCAGATCGACGAACTGGATCCGCTGACCCGGCAGTTCCAGATCCAGCCGCTGCTGCCCAACCGCTTCGACAGCTGGCGTGACCTGGCCATGGCCAACAACCCGGACCTGGCGTCCCAGCAGCAGGCGCTGCGAGTGGCGGAGTACGAAGTGGAGCGCAAGCGCGCCGGGCACCTGCCCAAGGTGAGTTTGTATGCCAGCAGCCGTCAGACCAGTTCCGATTCGGAAAGCTCCTACAACCAGAAGTACGACACCAATACCGTGGGCATCCAGGTCAGCCTGCCGCTGTTTGCCGGTGGTTCGGTATCGGCCTCGACCCGCCAGGCGGCCAGCCAGCTGTCCCAGGCCCAGTTCGAACTGGATGCCAAGACCGCCACCACCCTCAACGAACTGCGCAAGCAGTTCAACCTCAACACCAGCGCCGCGGCCAAGGTCCGGGCCTATGAAATGGCCGTCAGCTCCGCCGAGGCCCTGGTGACCGCGACCCAGAAGAGCGTGCACGGCGGCGAGCGGGTCAACCTGGATGTACTGGACGCCGAGCAACAACTGTTCACCGCCCGCCGCGACCTGGCGGATGCCCGTCATGCCTACCTCTTGGCGCGGATCCAGCTCAAGTACTACGCCGGCCTGCTCAACGAACAGGACCTGCAGCAACTGGCCGGTTACTTCCGCCCCACGGGCTGAACCCCATTGCCGTACCGCCCCCTGTAGGAGCTGGCTTGCCAGCGAAAGCGTCGGCCAGATTGGCGCAAGGCTCAAGGGCCCCTTCGCCGGCAAGCCGGCTCCTACGGAGGGGGGCGTTACGTCTGGTTTGGCCTTGTAGGAGCTGGCTTGCCAGCGAAGGCGTCGGCCAGATCGGTGCAGGTCTCAAGGGCCTCTTCGCCGGCGAGCCGGCTCCTACGGAGGGGGTGTCGCGTCAGGCTTGGCCTTGTAGGAGCTGGCTTGCCAGCGAAGGCGCCGGCCAGATTGGCGCAGGTCTCAAAGGCCTCTTCGCCGGCAAGCCGGCTCCTACAGGACGGGCATTGGAATGCAAACAGCCGTCACGAGGACGGCTGTTGGCGGGAGCGGGGCGGATCAGCGGCGGGTCAGCAGGACCCCGGATTCCATGTGGTGGGTCCAGGGGAACTGGTCGAACAGCGCGCAGCGGGTGATGCGGTGGGTGTCGTGCAGCTGGGCGATGTTGGCCGCCAGGGTCTCCGGGTTGCAGGAGATGTACAGGATGTTGTCGAAGCGCCGGGTCAGTTCGCAGGTGTCCGGGTCCATGCCGGCCCGGGGCGGGTCGACGAACACGCTGCCGAATTCGTAGCTCTTGAGGTCCACGCCCTGCAGGCGGCGGAACGGCCGAACTTCGTTCAGGGCTTCGGTCAGCTCTTCGGCCGACAAGCGCACCAGGGTGACGTTATCCACAGCGTTTTCGCTGAGGTTGCTCAAGGCGGCATTCACCGAGGTCTTGCTGATCTCGGTGGCCAGCACCTTGCGCACCCGGGTGGCCAGGGGCAGGGTGAAGTTGCCATTGCCGCAGTACAGCTCCAGCAGGTCGTCCTGGCGCTCGCCCAGGGCTTTATAGGCCCAGTTGAGCATCTTCTGGTTCACCGTGCCGTTGGGCTGGGTGAAGGCGCCTTCGGGCTGGCGGTAGCTGAAGGTACGCCCGCCGACTTCGAGCTTTTCCACTACGTAGTCCTGGCCGATGACCTCGCGCTTGCCCTTGGAACGGCCGATCACGCTGACCTTGAGGTCGGCGGCCAACTGGCTCGCGGCCTTGTGCCAGTGCTCGTCCAGCGGGCGGTGGTAGCACAGGGTGATCATCGCGTCGCCGGCCAGGGTGGTGAGGAACTCCACCTGGAACAGCTTGTGGCTCAGGGGCGCGCTGGCTTGCCAGGCGGCCTTGAGCCGGGGCATCAACTGGTTGATGCGCTGGCTGGCGATGGGGAACTCCTCGATGAGGATCGGTGTGCGCTTGTCGTCCTGGGAGAACATCGCGTAGTGCCGTTCCCCGGCCTCGCGCCACAGGCGGAACTCTGCCCGCAGGCGGAAGTTCTGCAGGGGCGAGTCGAAGACCTGAGGCTCGGGCGCATCGAAGGGGGCCAGCAGGTCGCGCAAGCGCGCGACCTTGTCATTCAACTGGGTGGTGTAGCTTGCGGCGTCAAAAGTCATGCGGGGTAACCGAGCTTGATCACGAACAGGATCGACAGGATCACCAGGGGCGCGTTCAGCTCACGGGCACGGCCCGACAGCAGCTTGATCACGGTCCAGGCGATGAAGCCGAAGGCGATGCCGTTGGCGATGGAATAGGTGAACGGCATGGCCAGGGCGGTGACGACCACGGGAGCGGCGACGGTGATGTCTTCCCAGTCGATTTCTGCCAGGCCCGAGGTCATCAGCACGGCGACGAACAGCAGGGCCGGTGCGGTGGCGAAGGCGGGCACGCTGGCTGCCAGTGGCGAGAAGAACAGCGCCAGCAGGAACATGATCGCCACCACGATGGCGGTCAGGCCGGTGCGGCCGCCGGCGCTCACGCCCGCCGCGGATTCGATGTAGCTGGTGGTGGTCGAGGTGCCCAGCAGGGAACCGGCCATGGCGGCGGTGCTGTCGGCGATCAGCGCCCGGCCCATTTTCGGCATGTGGCCGTCCTTGCCCATCAGGCCGGCGCGCTTGGCGACGCCGATCAGGGTGCCGGAGTTGTCGAACAGATCGACGAACAGGAAGGCGAAGATCACGCTGATCAGGCCGATATCCAGGGCGCCCTTGATGTCCAGTTGCAGGAAGGTCGGGGCCAGGGACGGTGGCATCGAGGTCACGCCGCCGAACGGGGTGACGCCCATGAGAATGGAGACGACGGTCACCGCGAGGATGCCGATCAGCACCGCGCCGCGCACTTTCAGGGCTTCCAGGGCCACGATCAGGGCAAAACCCAGGGCAGCGAGGATGGGGGCCGGTTTGCTGAGATCGCCCAGGCCGACCAGGGTCGACTCGTTGCCCACGACGATCTGGGCGTTATGCAGGGCGATCAGCGCCAGGAACAGGCCGATACCGGCGGCAATGGCCGAGCGCAGGGGCAGGGGGATGCTGTTGATGATCCATTCGCGGATGCGGAAGATCGACAGCAGGAAGAACAGCACCGCCGAGATGAATACCGCACCCAGGGCCACCTGCCAGGTGTGGCCCATGTGCAGGACCACGGTGTAGGTGAAGAAGGCGTTCAGGCCCATGCCCGGTGCCAGGGCGATCGGGTAGT
This sequence comes from Pseudomonas sp. GW823-FHT03E05, assembly GCF_058796855.1. Classification (NCBI taxonomy): domain Bacteria; kingdom Pseudomonadati; phylum Pseudomonadota; class Gammaproteobacteria; order Pseudomonadales; family Pseudomonadaceae; genus Pseudomonas; species Pseudomonas sp. GW823-FHT03E05. The sequence continues at coordinate 125,229 of NZ_JBXAJB010000006.1, read as the reverse complement.
TGGCGATCAGGCCCATGACGGTGGAACCGATGGCCGCCGCCAGGCAGGTGGCAACGAAGATCGCGCCCTTGTCCATGCCCGTCTCGCCGAGAATGCTCGGGTTGACGAAAAGGATGTAGGCCATGGCCAGGAAGGTGGTCACGCCCGCAAGAATCTCGGTGCGCACGTTGGTGTTGTGTGCCTTGAGTTGAAACAGCCTTTCCAGCATGTCTGCTCCCCGTGGCGCCGCCGGGCGCCGTGAATGTATCGACTCCAACAGCAAAGCACAGACTTTATAAGGTGCCTGCGGATTTGCTCTGGGTCGGAAAAAGCCGCGCATCATACCAGCAGCGTGGGCCAATGGCTGCGATCGTCGGCGATGTTTTGCCGCGCTGGCAAGTAGCGCATACTGCGCCCTGGTTTTAGGGGGGATTTATGCGCAGCACAGTGAAAATGACAGCCCTGGCATTGCTCGGCGCGACAGCCTGCTGGCTGGCGGCCCCGGCCATGGCGCGCTCGGCCCCGCCGCTGAGCCGGGTGGAGATTCTCAAGGTGCTGTCACCTTCCTGCGGCCTGGAGGATGTCTCCGACGGCCGTGAACGGACCCAGTGCGATCACAACGGCCCGAACATCAAGGTCTACGTGCTGGAGATCGGCTACGGTCGCGAGCCCCATGTGACCCTGGACGGCTTCGAGGTCGATGGCACCCGTTCGCCGGTGTGCGAGGACGGCTCCAGCTATGTGCCCTGCGGCAACTCGGGGACTACCGTCGGCTATGTCTATGTCTTCGACCTGGCGGGCAAGCAGGAGGGCACCTTCAGCTTTCGCAACACCTCGCTCAACGCCCCGGGCAACAGCCTGGGCGCGCAGATCTACATCAAGTGACGGCGCCCTGAACGGCAGCCGGCAAAGCTGACTAAGCTCTAAAGACCTCCACGCGGAGTCATCCCCATGACCTTCAGAGCCCTGGTCACCCTTGCCGAAGGCATCGACGACCTGCAAAGCGTGACCCTGATCGACGTACTGCGCCGTGCCGAAGTCGAAGTGCTGGCCGCCAGCGTCGAAGGCCGGCGCATGCTCACCTGCGCCCGGGGCACCCGATTGACCGCCGACGCCATGCTGGTGGACGTGCTGGCCCAGAACTTCGACCTGATCGTATTGCCCGGCGGCGCGGTGGGCGCCCAGCACCTGGCGGCCCATCAACCGCTGCAGCAACTGCTCAAGGATCAGGCCGCAGCGGGACGCCTGTTCGCCGGCATCGCCGAAGCCCCCGCCCTGGCCTTGCAAGCCTTCGGCGTGCTGCGCCAGCGGCGCATGACCTGCCTGCCCAGCGCCAGCCATCATCTGCTGGGCTGCACCTTTGTCGACCAGCCGGTGGTGGTGGATGGCAACTGCATCACCGCCCAGGGCTCCGCCGCGGCCCTGGCGTTTGCCCTGGCCCTGGTGGAAGCGCTGTGCGGTCGCGGCAAGCGCGCCAAGGTGGCTGGAGAGCTGCTGGTTTAGGGCTCAGCCAACATGGGCCACGATGGGCTCGATCAGCGGTTGCAGTTCCTGCTCGGTGTGCCAGATGTCGTAGTCGGCCTGCACCGCCAGCCAGACCTTGGCCTTGCCGATCCCGGCGCGTTCCAGCTTGACCGCCAGTTCCGCGCGGATTGGCGCATGGCCGTTCAGCACCTTGGACAGGTGCGGGCGGGCGTAGCCGATATGCCGCGCCAGCTCCGTCACGCTGATGCCCAGTTCGGGCAAGATATCCAGGCGCAGGGTGTCACCGGGGTGGGGCGGGTTGTGGATGGGCATGATCCTGCCTCCTGTTCAGTGGTAGTCCAGATAATCCACCAGCTCGATATCCGAACCTACGAAACGAAAGATCACTCGCCAGTTGCCGGACACCACCAGGGACCAGTAGCCAAGCAGGTCGCCCCTGAGCGGGTGCAGCCGCCAGCCCGGCAGATTGAGGTCTGCCGGTTCGCTGGCGTGATCCATGAACGACAGCTGGCGGGCCAACCGGCGTGCATGCTCGGCCCGTATTCCACGAGTCGATCCGGTTTCATAGAAGGCGCGCAGGCCTTTGTGCTGAAAGGACTTGATCATGGGGTGCGAGTGTAAGGCGATACCTTACACGCTTCGTAGTGGTTTTGTATTGCAGAGAATGATCAATAACCTGTTACGAGGCGCCCCACGGGGCGTTTCTCTGTCGCAGCTCGGTTCGGCAAGGAGTCGGGCACGGGGCTTGTGAACGGGTAACAAAGGCTAACCAGCCGCTTCTTGCACCGCCCGTCCCATCACCCCTATAGTTCGCGCCGTCGCTGCCAATTCAGCGGCCGGGTTTGGTCACCCGAAATTAGAAGGCGCACGCGCCACCCTGGTTTGCAGGCACTTTTTCGTGTCCGCACGCTTAATGGTGGGCTGTGCGCGGGACACCTTCGGGTGTGCCGGGTGCCTTCTTCCCGGTTGACCAACCTGTGCACAGTCCGCCACCCATCGTTTGGTCACGATTGGGGCGGTCATTCATAAAGAAGGATCTAATGATGAATACCCCGGAAACTGCTGCTCACTATGTGCCGCTTAAATCCAACATAAGCCGGCCAGGTGTGTTTTTTATCAACGCCAATGCCTCCCCTGAGGCGCTGCACGAAGCCGCCGAGCAACGCATGCGCACGGCTGCCAATCTGCTGGAAACCCTCTGCTGCCTGAATTTCAGCCACGGCGATGTGAAGGACATCCCGCACATCATCGACGTGCTCTATGTACTGACGCAGGATGGTTGCGACCTGCTGGAGGCGGCGAAATGGCGAGCCGCTGCTGAAGCTCAGCCCAGCCACTGAGGCTTGAACCTGGCCGCGCCAGCCCGGCGCGGCTTCAGGCCTTGGGTTGCTCGAGCCGTTCGATCATCCGATCGCGCTGGGCCAGGGTCGGAAACAGCTTGATCCAGACGCCGGTCACCAGCAGCGTGCCGACCCCGCCCAGCACCACCGCCGGCACCGTGCCGAACCAGTGGGCGGTCAGCCCGGATTCGAACTCCCCCAACTGATTCGAAGCGCCGATGAACAGGCCGTTCACCGCGCTGACCCGGCCGCGCATTTCGTCCGGGGTTTCCAGTTGCACGAAAGAGGCGCGGATCACCATGCTGATCATGTCCGCCGCCCCCAGCACCACCAGCACCGCCAGGGAAAACCAGAACGAGGTCGAGAGGCCGAAGGCGATGGTGGCCACGCCGAATACCCCGACCGCGGTGAACATCACCCGCCCGACCTTGCGCTCGACGCTAAAACGCGCCAGCCACAGGGACATCAGCAAGGCTCCCACCGCTGGCGCCGAACGCAGCAGCCCCAGGCCCCAGGGGCCGGTGAGCAGGATGTCCTTGGCGAACACCGGCAGCAGCGCGGTGGCGCCGCCCAGCAGCACGGCGAACAGGTCCAGGGAAATGGCCCCGAGGATGTCCGGGCGGCTGCGGATGAAGCGGATGCCCGCCAGCAGCGAATCGAGGGTGGCCTTGCCCTTGTTCAACGGGGTCTGCCGGGCCGGCAGGTTGAGCATCAGCACGCAGGCGATCAGGTACAGGACCACGGTGGGGCCGTAGACCCAGACGCTGCCGAAGGCGTACAGCAAACCGCCCAGGGCCGGGGCGACGATGGTCGCCGACTGCTGCGCCGATTGCGCGGCGGCCACCGCCCGGGGAAACAGCGCCGCGGGCACGATGCTCGGCAGCAGGGCCTGGGTGGTGGGCATTTCGAAGGAGCGGGCGCCGCCGAGCAGGAAGGCCAGAATGAAGATCATTTCCCGGGTGACGCTGTCGGTCAGGCTGCCGACGGCCAGGGCCAGGGCGATCAGGGCTTGCAGCGACTGGCAGATAGCCGCCACCCGGCGCCGGTCGTAGCGGTCGGCCACATGCCCGGTGTGCAGCATGAACAGCACCCGCGGGGCGAATTCCACCAGCCCCACCAGACCCAGGTCCAGCACATTGCCGGTCAGTTGGTAGAGGTTCCAGCCAATGGCCACGGTGAGCATCTGGAAGCCGCTGGCGGTAAAGATCCGCGCCAGCCAGAACGCGATGAACGGACGATGGTGACGGAGCAGCAGAGGGTCTTGGCTGGGCATCGGGCGCTAGATCTGAGCGGGGAGTGCCACGAGATTATCACCAAGATGTAACCAATAGTTGCGGCTCGGGGAAAATTCGTTAGCCGCGCATCTATCTTGTTTTTCGCTCGAACACCTGATCGCGAATCCTGTAGTCGCTGCCGCAGGCTGCGAACGGCTCCGGAGGAGACGCCAGGATCTTGAATACGCCGCAGGTTCGACGGGAAGTTGCCAGCCAAGGCCCTGCGTACCGAACGCGGCCCGGCCTTTCGCAGCTTCGCAGGCTCAGCAGCGGCTACAGGCGTTTTGTGTGGGAAAAGCCGGGAAAACCCCGGGCTTGAGAGGGTGAGGCAAGCTGTCACGCGGCAAATAACCACAGAGTTGCATGGCGAAATTAGGACTACTCTTTCAACGTTGCTTGATCCAGATCAAAACCTTTTTGCAAAGGCTGATGTGGTGGCCCAAGTGCCAGACTCCCTGCGTAGCGATGGTTTAAAAAAGAACGAATCCGAATTCGCCGCACTCCATATCCGTGGGGGCAGTGGGTGCAGGCCTCTGGCCGGCAGCCGGTATTACCTGATAGAGGAAAGCTTATGTTCGGTTTAGAGGCTCTTGATCTCGCCCGAATTCAGTTCGCGTTCACCATCTCGTTCCATATCCTGTTCCCGGCGATCACCATCGGCCTGGCGAGCTACCTGGCGGTACTCGAAGGCCTCTGGCTGAAGACCCGCGACGACACCTACCGCGATCTCTACCACTTCTGGTCGAAGATCTTTGCCGTCAACTTCGGCATGGGCGTGGTCTCCGGCCTGGTGATGGCCTACCAGTTCGGCACCAACTGGAGCCGCTTCTCGGACTTTGCCGGGTCCGTCACCGGCCCCTTGCTCACCTATGAAGTGCTCACGGCCTTCTTCCTGGAAGCCGGTTTCCTCGGGGTGATGCTGTTCGGCTGGAACAAGGTCGGGCGCAAGCTGCACTTCTTCTCCACGGTGATGGTGGCCATCGGCACCCTGATCTCGACGTTCTGGATCCTCTCGTCCAACAGCTGGATGCAGACCCCGCAAGGCTATGAAATCGTCAACGGCCAGGTGATCCCGGTGGATTGGCTGGCGGTGATCTTCAACCCGTCATTCCCCTATCGCCTGGCGCACATGGCTGTAGCGGCGTTCGTCGCCACGGCGTTCTTCGTCGGTTCGTCCGCAGCCTGGCACTTGCTGCGCGGGCGGGACAACCCGGCCATTCGTCGCATGCTGTCGATGGCCATGTGGATGGCCCTGATCGTGGCGCCGGTGCAGGCGGTGATCGGCGACTTCCATGGCCTCAACACCCTCAAGCACCAGCCGGCGAAAATCGCCGCCATCGAAGGCCACTGGGAGAACGTTGGCAACGAGCCGACCCCACTGATCCTCTTCGGCTGGCCGGACATGAAGGCCGAGAAAACCCGCTTCGCGGTGGAAATCCCTTACCTGGGCAGCCTGATCCTCACCCACTCGCTGGACAAGCAGGTGCCGGCGCTCAAGGAGTTCCCACCCGAGGACCGGCCCAACTCGACCATCGTCTTCTGGTCGTTCCGGATCATGGTCGGCCTGGGCATGCTGATGATCTTCACCGGCCTGTGGAGCCTCTGGCTGCGCAAGCGCGACACCCTCTACACCTCGCGCCCGTTCCTGTACCTGGCGTTGTGGATGGGCCCGTCCGGGTTGATCGCGATCCTGGCCGGCTGGTTCACCACCGAGATCGGCCGCCAGCCGTGGGTGGTCTATGGCCTGATGCGCACGGCGGATGCCTCTTCCGGCCACAGCTTTGTGCAGATGAGCATCACCCTGGCGCTGTTCGTGGTGGTGTACTTCTCGCTGTTCGGCGTGGGTATCGGCTACATGATGCGCCTGGTGCGCAAAGGCCCGGTTACCAACGAAGGTGCCGAAACCAGCCACGGTGGCCCCGGCCAGAAACGCACCCCGGCCCGTCCGCTGTCCGCAGCCGACGATGACCACGACGCCGACCACGGCACCCGCCTGAACAAGGGGAACTGAGTCATGGGTATTGATCTTCCGCTGCTCTGGGCCGTGATTATCATCTTCGGCATCATGATGTACGTGGTCATGGACGGCTTCGACCTGGGGATCGGGATTCTCTTCCCGTTCGTCAAGGACGACCGCGACCGTGACGTAATGATGAACACCGTCGCGCCTGTCTGGGACGGCAACGAAACCTGGCTGGTACTGGGGGGCGCGGCGTTGTTCGGCGCTTTCCCGCTGGCCTACTCGGTGGTGCTCTCGGCACTCTACCTGCCGCTGATCCTGATGCTGGTGGGCCTGATCTTCCGCGGCGTGGCCTTCGAGTTCCGCTTCAAGGCCAAGGAAGACAAGCGCCACATCTGGGACAAGGCCTTCATCGGCGGCTCGGTGGCGGCGACCTTCTTCCAGGGCGTGGCCCTGGGGGCATTCATCGATGGCCTGCCGGTGGTCAACCGCCAGTTCGCCGGCGGTTCCCTGGACTGGCTGACCCCGTTCACCCTGTTCTGCGGCCTGGCGCTGGTGGTGGCCTATGCCTTGCTCGGTTGCACCTGGCTGATCATGAAGACCGAAGGCAAGCTGCAACTGCAGATGCATGACCTGGCGCGGCCCCTGGCCTACGTGGTGCTGGCGGTGATCGGCGTCGTCAGCATCTGGACGCCCCTGGCCCACGCCGAGATTGCCGCGCGCTGGTTCACCCTGCCGAACCTGTTCTGGTTCCTGCCGGTGCCGATCCTGGTGCTGGTGACCATGTACGGCCTGCTCCGCGCCGTGGCCCGCAACGCCCACTACACGCCGTTCCTGCTGACCCTGGTGCTGATCTTCCTCGGCTACAGCGGCCTGGGCATCAGCCTGTGGCCGAACATAGTGCCACCGTCGATCTCCATCTGGGACGCCGCCGCGCCGCCGCAGAGCCAGGGCTTCATGCTGGTGGGCACCTTGTTCATCATCCCGTTCATCCTGGGTTATACCTTCTGGAGCTACTACGTGTTCCGCGGCAAGGTCACCCACGAAGACGGTTATCACTAGGTAGGAGCCGGCTTGCCGGCGAAGAGACCTTCGCGCCTTGCGCCGAGCTTGCGGTCGCTTTCGCTGGCACGCCAGCTTCTACGGGAATCCGGGTTAGGCAGGAGTTGAGGTCATGAGCGGTAAACACTCTTTGCAGGAAATCGAACAGGCGGAAAAGAAGCCGCTGTGGCAGCGCCTGGGTTGGCTGGTAATGATCTGGGGCGGCAGTGTCCTGGCCCTGTTCGTGGTCGCCAGCCTGATGCGCATGTTCATGAATGCCGCAGGCCTGACCACCCACTGATCATCCCATCCCGTTGCCTTGCGGCACGGTTTCAACCCTCCCTTGGTGGAGGGTCTTTTTTGCCTGTCGAAAAGGCCGCTGTGTTCTGGCGAGACCTTACTTGCGGGCCTTGAGGATGACGAACTTGGGGGTTGCCGCCACTTGCTCGACGCCGCGGAACAGCCGCGCCAGCTTGCTGTGGTAGCCCAGGTGGCGGTTGCCGACGATGTACAGTGCGCCCCCTACCACCAGGGCCTCCCGGGCCTGCTGGAACATGCGCCAGGCGAGGAAGTCGCCCACCACCTGCTGCTGGTGGAACGGCGGGTTGCACAGCACCACCTCCAGGGATTGCGCTGCCTGTCCGGCCAGGCCGTCGCCGGCTCGCATTTGGGCTTCGCGCTCGCCCAGCACGGCCTGCCAGTTCTCCCGGGCCGATTGCACCGCCATGAAGGATTCGTCCACCAGGGTGTAATGGGCCTGGGGGTTGTCCAGGGCGCTGGCAATGGCCAGTACGCCGTTGCCGCAGCCCAGGTCCGCGACCCGGGCGCTGCCGAGGTTCTGCGGCAGGTGCGGGAGGAAGGCGCGGGTGCCGATGTCCAGGCCTTCGCGGCAGAACACGTTGGCGTGGTTGAGCAGCTCGATGGCCGGCTGTTCCAGGCGATAGCGGGTCGGGTAGGGCGACACGACGGGCTGCTTGTCTTGCGGCGTGGCAATCAGCAGCCGAGCCTTTTTCACCGCCAGCGAGGCCTGGACCGGGCCGATGTAGCGCTCCAGCAAATCACCGGCGGCGCGGGGCAGGTGCTTGACCATCGCCGCCGCCACCACCTGGGCGCCGGGGGCCAGTTGCCCTTGCAGGCGGATCAGTTGCTCTTCCAGCAGGGCCAGGGTCTTGGGGACGCGGATCAGCACCCGGTCGAAGGGGCCGGCCAGGGGCTCGCTGGCCGGCACCACGCGCACGGCGTCGAAGGGCAGGCCGTTGCGCACCAGGTTTTTTTCCAGGGCCAGGGCGCCCAGGTAGGAGTCGCCACTGCTGCTGACCTGGACCTTGCCCAGCAGGCTCGCGGCCAGGGCGCCGAAGCTGTCGTTGAGCACCAGCACCCGGGTGTCGCTGGCCGGTTGTTGTTCGGCCAGGTGATTGAGCAGGTATTCGTCCGCCGCGTCGAAGGCTTGCAGTGGCTCGTTCTGCTGTTCGGGCTGGCGGATCAGGTCGAGTTGGGCGAAGGAGCTTGCAAGCAGGGGCATGGGGCGGACTCTAGGTAATCGGTGAATGTCCCGGCGGTGGGGGCTGTCGAGCGCACGGGAACCCTCGGACAGCGGCAGTGCGGGCTGTTCGAAGCGGGGCTAAATGGTACGTTTTTTTGTCGCTGATTGCCCGCGCTCTATGCCACTACAAACCGCCGGTGTTTCTGCGCGGCGCTTTGCGGGACACTAGCGCATCGGTTTTGTGGAGCCTGTCATGACTGCCAGTGAAGAAAAGTACACCCGCCAGACCCTGCTCGAGGTCCAGCCCCTGACCTCCAGCCTGTTCACCCTGCGCACCACCCGGGATGCGGGGTTTCGCTTTCGTGCCGGGCAGTTCGCTCGCCTCGGGGTGACCAAGGCCGACGGCAGTACGGTGTGGCGCGCCTATTCCATGGTGTCATCGCCGTTCGATGAGTTTCTCGAGTTCTTTTCCATCGTGGTGCCCGGCGGCGAGTTCACCAGCGAGCTGAGCCGCCTGGAAGTGGGGGACAGCCTGCTGGTGGATCGCCAGGCCTTTGGCTACCTGACCCTGGACCGTTTCGTCGATGGTCGCGACCTCTGGTTGCTATCCACCGGCACCGGGATTGCGCCGTTCCTGTCGATCCTCCAGGACTTCGAGGTGTGGGAAAAATTCGAACGCATCATCCTGGTCTACAGCGTGCGCGAGGCCAAGGAGCTGGCCTATCAGCGCCTGCTGGCCGAGTTGCCCCAGCGCGAATACCTGGCGGAATTTGCCCACAAGCTGCAATTCATCAGCACCGTGACCCGCGAGCAGCATCCGGGCAGCCTCAACGGGCGCATCACCCAGTTGATCGAGAACGGTGAGCTGCAGCGTGCCGCCGGCGTGGAGCTGAGCCCCGAGCACTCCCGGGTGATGCTCTGCGGCAACCCGCAGATGATCGATGACACCCGCGCCCTGCTCAAGCAGCGGGGCATGAGCCTGAGCCTGACCCGGCGACCGGGGCAGGTGGCGGTGGAAAACTACTGGTAATGAAAACGGCGCCATCAGGGCGCCGTTGTCGTATTGCGGGATCAGCCTCAGGGCTTGTTGTTCTGAGCCTTGAGCAGATCGCGGATCTCCCCCAGCAGCTCTTCTTCCTTGGTCGGCACCGGCGGCAGCGTCGGGGCCACGGCCTCTTCGCGCTTGAGACGGTTGATCACCTTGACCCCCATGAAGATGGCGAAGGCAATGATCACGAAGTCGATGATGCTCTGGATGAACTTGCCGTACGCCAAGACCACTGCCGGCGTATCGCCCGCAGCCGCCTTGAGCGTGACCGCCAGATCCCCGAAGTTCACCCCACCGATCAGCAGGCCGATTGGCGGCATGACCACGTCGCCAACAAAGGACGAGACGATCTTGCCGAACGCGGCGCCGATGATGATACCGACGGCCATATCGACCACATTACCTTTGACCGCGAAGGCCTTGAATTCACTTAGCACGCCCATAGGTTATTCCTTGCTACAGATGAGGTTGGTTACGGCAGTGTAATTCAGCAAAAAGCATTTTGCCGAAACAACTTTTTACAGCTCGCGGGGTTATCGACCGATAAAGAGGCAAATAGTTTATTCAAAGTGCCATCAAATCGCGCGCGATATACCCCGCGCCCCACGATATAACCAGTACATTCTGTCAATCGAGCGGTTACGGCCTTTCTATTTATCTTTCAAATATTTAGTCACTAGCCTCTAGCAGGCGCATCGAGATGCGCCTTATATAACTAGAGGAATACAACATGACCGCTTCTCTTGGCCTTGGGAGTCTTTCCCAGCGACGCGTACTGGGCGTGCTTGCCGCCAGTATGCTTTCCCTTTCCGTACAGGCCGCCACGCTGACCCGCGACAACGGTGCGGCAGTGGGCGACAACCAGAATTCGCAGACTGCGGGCGCCACCGGCCCGGTGCTGTTGCAAGACGTGCAGTTGATTCAGAAACTCCAGCGGTTCGACCGCGAGCGCATTCCAGAGCGTGTGGTGCATGCCCGTGGCACGGGTGCCCACGGTACTTTCACGGTAACCGACAACCTCACGGACCTGACCCGTGCCAAGGTGTTTGCCGCCGGCGAAGTGACCCCGGTATTCGTGCGTTTCTCGGCGGTGGTGCATGGCAACCACTCCCCGGAAACCTTGCGCGATCCACGGGGCTTCGCCACCAAGTTCTATACCGCGGACGGTAACTGGGACCTGGTGGGCAACAACTTCCCGACCTTCTTCATTCGTGATGCCATCAAGTTCCCGGACATGGTGCATGCGTTCAAACCCGATCCGCGCACCAATCTCGACGATGACTCGCGGCGTTTCGACTTCTTCTCCCATGTTCCAGAAGCCACCCGTACTCTGACCGAGCTGTATTCCAACTCCGGCACTCCGGCCAGTTACCGGGAAATGGACGGTAATGGTGTGCATGCCTACAAGTTGATCAACGCCAAGGGCGAAGTGCACTACGTGAAGTTCCACTGGAAGAGCCTGCAGGGTCTGAAGAATCTCGACCCGAAACAAGTGGTGGAGGTACAGGGCCGCGATTACAGCCATATGACTAATGACTTGGTAACCCACATTAATAAAGGGGACTTTCCCAAGTGGGACTTGTATGTCCAGGTATTGAAACCCGAAGACCTGGCCAAGTTTGATTTCGACCCGCTGGACGCTACCAAGATCTGGCCCGGTGTGCCCGAGCGCAAAGTCGGGCAGATGGTGTTGAACCGCAATCCGGCCAACGTCTTCCAGGAAACCGAGCAAGTGGCCATGGCACCGGCCAATCTGGTGCCGGGCATCGAACCGTCGGAAGACCGCCTGCTGCAAGGCCGGGTGTTCTCCTATGCCGATACCCAGATGTACCGCATCGGCGCCAATGCCCTGCAACTGCCGATCAACGCGCCGAAGAACCCGGTGAACAACGGCAACCAGGACGGTGCGATGAACCTGGGCCACAGCAGCACGGGGGTCAACTACCAGCCAAGCCGCCTGATGCCACGCGAAGAGCCGCAGACCGCGCGCTACAGCCAGATGGCGCTGGCGGGCAGCACCCAGCAGGCGAAGATCCAGCGCGAGCAGAACTTCAAGCAGGCCGGTGACCTGTATCGCTCCTTCAGCAAGAAGGAACGCCAGGACCTGATCGACAGCTTCGGCGGCTCCCTGGCCACCACTGATGATGAGAGCAAGCACATCATGCTGTCGTTCCTTTACAAGGCCGACCCTGAATACGGCACTGGGGTGACCAAGGTGGCCAAGGGCGACCTGGCCCGAGTCAAGGCCCTGGCGGCGAAGTTGAGCGACTGATCGAGCGAGCCTTACCCGTCACGCCCGTCCGGGCGTGACGTCTTTTTCCGACAGAGGAGTCGCGCCATGCGTCTTTTTATAGCGCTGCTGTCAGTGGCCTGGTCGTTTGCCGCCTACGCGCAGCCTACGGCCGAAGCAGCGGCCGCCGCCGACCCGGTGGCGGTCAAGGTCCAACTGGAAAACTACTATTTCGATGCCGCCCGCCGTGGCGATGTGGAAATGCTCGACACCTTTATCGCGGCCGGCTATTCCCTCGATACCCAGGATGAAAAGGGCTACACCGCGCTGATCCTCGCGGCCTATCACGGCCAGGGCCCGGCGGTGGAGCGCCTGCTGGCCGCTGGGGCCAACGCCTGCGCCCAGGACAAGCGTGGCAACACGGCCTTGATGGGGGCGATCTTCAAGGGCGAGGTGCAGATCGCCCGGCGCCTGCTGGCCGCCGATTGCAGCCCTGACCAGCGCAATGGCGCCGGGCAGACCGCCGCCATGTACGCCGGGTTGTTCAAGCGGGTCGAATTGCTCGACGCCCTGGCCGCCAAGGGCGCCGACCTGAATGCCGAGGATCCCCTGGGCAATAGCGCCACGCGCCTGGCCAGCGGGCAGATACGTACCGCCGCACCGCGCTGATCCGCGCCAGCTGAGCTATCATCGCGGTTTTTGCCGGGGGTTCAGATGGCCAAGGCCAAGCGCATGTACGGCTGCACCGAGTGCGGCTCCACCTTTCCCAAATGGGCCGGGCAGTGCGGTGAGTGCGGGGCCTGGAACACCCTGACCGAGACCATGATCGAAAGCGGCGGCGCGGCGGCACCTGCCGGGCGCACCGGCTGGGCCGGGCAGCAGGCGCAGATCAAGACCCTGGCGGAAGTCAGCGTCGAGGAAATTCCGCGTTTCTCCACCGCTTCCGGTGAACTCGATCGGGTGCTGGGCGGCGGCCTGGTGGACGGTTCGGTGGTGCTGATCGGTGGTGATCCGGGGATCGGCAAGTCGACCATCCTGCTGCAGACCCTGTGCAATATCGCCACGCGCATGCCGGCGCTGTATGTCACCGGTGAGGAATCCCAGCAGCAGGTGGCGATGCGCGCCCGGCGCCTGGGCCTGCCCCAGGACCAACTGCGGGTGATGACCGAGACCTGCATCGAAACCATCATCGCCACGGCCCGGGTAGAAAAACCCAAGGTCATGGTGATCGACTCGATCCAGACGATTTTCACCGAACAACTGCAGTCGGCCCCGGGCGGCGTGTCCCAGGTGCGCGAGAGCGCGGCCTTGCTGGTGCGCTACGCCAAGCAGAGCGGCACGGCGATCTTCCTCGTCGGCCACGTGACCAAGGAAGGCGCCCTGGCCGGGCCGCGGGTGCTGGAGCACATGGTGGACACCGTGCTGTATTTCGAAGGCGAATCCGACGGGCGCCTGCGCTTGCTGCGGGCGGTGAAGAACCGTTTCGGTGCGGTGAATGAGCTGGGTGTATTCGGCATGACTGACCGCGGATTGAAGGAGGTCTCCAATCCTTCGGCGATTTTCCTCACTCGTGCCCAGGAAGAGGTTCCGGGCAGCGTGGTGATGGCCACCTGGGAAGGCACCCGGCCGATGCTGGTGGAGGTCCAGGCGCTGGTGGATGACAGCCACCTGGCCAACCCGCGCCGGGTGACCCTGGGCCTGGACCAGAACCGCCTGGCCATGCTGCTGGCGGTGCTGCATCGCCATGGCGGCATCCCCACCCACGACCAGGATGTGTTCCTCAACGTGGTGGGCGGGGTCAAGGTGCTGGAAACCGCCTCCGACCTGGCGTTGATGGCCGCCGTGATGTCGAGCCTGCGCAACCGTCCGTTGCCCCATGACCTGCTGGTGTTTGGCGAAGTCGGCCTGTCGGGTGAGGTGCGCCCGGTGCCCAGCGGTCAGGAGCGCTTGAAGGAAGCGGCCAAGCACGGCTTCAAGCGAGCTATCGTGCCCAAGGGCAACGCGCCGAAAGAGGCGCCGCCGGGCTTGAAGATCATTGCCGTGACCCGCCTGGAGCAGGCGCTGGATGCACTTTTCGAGTAAGCATGCTGGTCTTTTTTGAAAGGAAGCAGGTGATATGGCCATGAGCGGATTCAGGAGGCGGGTGTTGGGTTGGGGGTTGCTGGGCTATTGCGGCCTGGCCCTGGCACAGCCGGTCGAGGTGCCGGAAGGCTATCGGATTGCCCAGCAGGTGCTGGTGGGCGACGGTTCGGTGCTGGAGGTGCTGGAGGATGTGCGCATCACCCCCCAGTTGCATGCCGATAGCTGGGGCAATGGCCTGGACGCCGACAGCTTTGCCGAGCCGGAGGGGGATCAGCCGAGCGCGCCGTTGGGAGCCCAGGCGCGCCTGGTGTCCGATAGCGGCGAGGTACTGGCGCAGAAGTCCCTGGGCTACCCGATGGCCACCGTGGAAAAGGCACCGCTGAACGGCCTGCCGTCCCCGGCGTTTTTCCTGACCATCGACCAGACCGCTCCCATGGGCAGCTACAGCGGCCCGGCCACCCAAGTGCTGATGCCGGAACAGAATCAGTTGGACCCGGTGCTGTGCCAGGGGGAGGGCGCGGAGAAGCAGCCGCTGGTGTTTGCCCAGACCGGCAAGGCGGCCTGGCAGATCGTACCGTCCGTTGGTGGTGGCACGGAAAGCATCCAGCAGGTGTCGTCCGCTTCATCGATGGAGAACGAAGAGTTCGTCACCACCTATCGCACCTTCCGTTATGCCGACGGCCAGTGGACTGTCACCACGCGCCAGCAGGCGGCTTACTGGGACACGGAAAGCGAGTTTCCCGAGCCCGCGCTGTTTCCCTGAAAGGCCATCAGATATCGATCAAGGCCCCGAGCTCGCGCTCAAGCTCCTCGGGGTCTCCCAGGTTCAACTCGATCAGGCGCCTGAGGTGCTCGATGGACTCCAGGCCGATGTGCAGGCAGACGAAGCCCAGTTGGCCCTTATTGTCATGGGCCAGTTGTACGTCCATGCGCACATCGGCGTCGGAGCTCAGGTGAATGTCGGCCTCGAAGGGGCGCGCCGGGTCGCCCAGCCACGGATCGGGGCGCTCGATCAGCAGGCCCTTCAGTGAAAGATCCAGCAGCCGTACCGGCCAGCGGTGGGTGCCTTGGCTGAGTTCGGTCCGGGCATCGAAGGCGATGCGTTTGAAGCGTCGGCGGTCGTCGTGTTGCTCGGTCATGGGCTGGCCCTCTGCATGGTGCCCTGAACTATAGACCCCGGTTCGCGCCTGTCGCTACAACCAGCGCCGGACCTTGCGGCAGTAGTCACGGTAGGGCTGGCCAAAGAGCTCCAGCAGTTGTCTCTCGTCCGGGCGGATTACCGTGCGGTTCATCAGGTACAGCAGCCCCGGCAGCAACAGCCAGGGCCACAGGTTGCCCAGCAGCAGGGCAATGGCGCAGTAGCCCAGGGTGTCGCCCAGGTTGATCGGGTTACGCGAGATGGCGAAGGGGCCATCGCGGAGCAACTGGTCGGGCTGGTCGAAGTTGCTGGAGGTGGTGCGCTGTTGCCGGAAACGCCACATGGCCCAGAACGACAAGCCCTGCCCGAAGACGATCAGGATCACTGCCAGGCTGCGCACGCCGTTATTGACCGGCAGCGGCAAGGGCAGCCAGCCGCTGAGAAACAGCGCCAGGGTCAGGCACAGTAAATACAGGAGTGGCGGTGGCAATGGCGGTTGTTCGGGTGGCGTTGACATGGAGGTTCCTGCACCAGGGCTCAAGCGTGCGACTGTCGGCAAGTGCCCAGGGTTCCGGTTTTTTCCTGGCGGGCGCCGCTCAGGCAGATCGGGAGCAAGAAAAAACGCCCTCATAAGTTAAAAGAAGGCTCTAGACCAACGTGGGGGGTGGTCTTTAAGAGCAGTAGCGCTACACTCGAAACGCGGTTTTTCTATCCTCCTGGCTGGAATAAAAAAATGAAAAATAATAATAGCCTGTTGCGCCATGTTCCTTGGCTGCTGCTGGCAATCGTAGGAGCTTGCGCCCTTGGCGTAGTTGCATTGCGTCGCGGCGAGGCGATCAACGCCTTGTGGATTGTGGTCGCCGCCGTGGCCATCTATCTGGTGGCGTACCGGTATTACAGTCTGTTCATTGCCAACAACGTGATGCAGCTGGACCCGGGCCGGGCCACGCCCGCCGTGGTCAACAATGATGGCCTGGACTACGTCCCGACCAACAAGCACATCCTCTTCGGTCACCACTTCGCGGCCATTGCCGGCGCAGGCCCCCTGGTGGGCCCGGTGCTGGCGGCGCAGATGGGCTACCTGCCCGGCACCCTGTGGCTGATTGCCGGGGTGGTCCTGGCCGGTGCGGTGCAGGACTTCATGGTGCTGTTCCTGTCCACCCGGCGTAACGGCCGTTCCCTGGGCGACATGGTCCGTGAGGAAATGGGCCGTATCCCGGGGACCATCGCGCTGTTCGGCTGCTTCCTGATCATGATCATCATCCTCGCGGTGCTGGCGCTGATCGTGGTCAAGGCCCTGGCCGAGAGCCCGTGGGGCATCTTCACGGTGATGGCGACCATCCCGATCGCGGTGTTCATGGGCGTGTACATGCGCTACATCCGCCCGGGCCGCATTGGTGAGATCTCGTTGATCGGCGTGCTGCTGTTGCTCGGCTCCATCTGGCTGGGTGGCCAGGTGGCGGCGGATCCGGTGTGGGGCAAGATGTTCACCTTCACCGGCGTGCAGATCACCTGGATGCTGATCGGCTACGGTTTCGTCGCGGCAGTACTGCCGGTGTGGCTGATCCTGGCACCGCGGGACTACCTGTCGACCTTCCTCAAGATCGGCACCATCATCGCTCTGGCGATCGGCATCCTGATCACCATGCCCGAGCTGAAGATGCCGGCCCTGACCCAGTTCACCGACGGCACTGGCCCGGTGTGGAAAGGCGGCCTGTTCCCCTTCCTGTTCATCACCATCGCCTGTGGCGCGGTCTCCGGCTTCCATGCGCTGATCTCCTCGGGCACCACGCCCAAGCTGCTGGATAACGAAGCCAACGCCCGCTACATCGGCTACGGCGGCATGCTCATGGAGTCCTTCGTGGCGATCATGGCCATGGTCGCGGCCTCGGTGATCGAGCCGGGCGTGTACTTCGCCATGAACAGTCCGGCGGCCATCGTCGGCGGCGACGTGGTGGCGGTAGCCCAGACTGTCAGCAGCTGGGGCTTTGCGATCAGCCCGGACCAACTGCAGGCGGTGGCCAAGGACATCGGTGAAAACACCATCCTGGCCCGTGCCGGCGGCGCGCCGACCCTGGCAGTGGGGATCGCGCAGATCCTCCACCATGTATTGCCGGGTGAGAACACCATGGCCTTCTGGTACCACTTCGCGATCCTGTTCGAAGCCCTGTTCATCCTCACTGCGGTGGACGCCGGTACCCGTGCCGGGCGCTTCATGCTCCAGGACCTGCTGGGTTCCTTCGTTCCGGCGCTGAAACGCACCGAGTCGTGGACCGCCAACCTGATTGCCACCGCAGGCTGCGTGGCGCTCTGGGGCTACCTGCTGTACCAGGGCGTGATCGATCCTCTGGGCGGCATCAACACCCTGTGGCCGCTGTTCGGCATCTCCAACCAGATGCTGGCCGGTATCGCCCTGATGCTGGGTACCGTGGTGCTGATCAAGATGAAGCGCCAGCGCTACATCTGGGTCACCCTGCTGCCGGCTGTGTGGCTGCTGATCTGCACCACCACCGCAGGCTTCATCAAGCTGTTCGACGCCAACCCGGCGATCGGCTTCCTGTCGCTGGCGAAGAAATACAGCGATGCAATGGCCAACGGCCAGATCATCGCCCCGGCCAAGGACATCACGCAGATGCAGCACGTGATCTTCAACGCCTACACCAACGCGACCCTGACAGCCCTGTTCCTGCTGGTGGTGTTCAGCATCCTGTTCTACGCGCTCAAGGTCGGCATCGCCGCCTGGGGCAGCAAGGAGCGTACGGATAAAGAATCGCCCTATCAGGCCGTGCCGGACGCGTAACTCGAGGATTGCAACGATGTTCAATGACCTGAGTCGCCTCGGTAAATACCTCGGTCAGGCCGCGCGCCTGATGGTCGGCATGCCCGACTACGACAACTACGTCGAGCATATGCAAACCAAGCACCCGGACAAGCCGGTGATGTCGTACGAGGCGTTCTTCCGGGAACGCCAGGAGGCGCGATACGGCGGCAAGGGCGGTCCGAAGTGCTGTTGAAACACAGCGTTTGAGCCACACCCCTGTAGGAGCCGGTTTGCCGGCGATAGCGGTTCTTCGGACGCCATCGCCGACAAGCCGGCTTCTACGTTTTTATGCGTGGGAGATCCTGTTTTGCACAACCCTATTCCCGTGACCGTGCTCAGCGGTTTTCTTGGCGCCGGCAAGACCACTTTGTTGCGCCACCTGCTCAAGGCCGAGCACGGCCTGAAAATCGCCGTGATCGAGAACGAATTCAGCGATGCCGGCATCGACACCCAGTTGCTGGGCGAGCAGCCGGTACAGGTCATGACCCTGTCCAACGGCTGCGTCTGCTGCACTATCCACACCGACCTGACCAAGGCCCTGTACCTGTTGCTGGAGCGTCTGGACAGCGGCGAGATCGACTTTGACCGGCTGGTGATCGAGTGCACCGGGTTGGCCGATCCGGCGCCGGTGGCACAGACCTTCTTCATCGATGAGGAACTGCGCGAACGCTATATCCTCGACGGCATCATCACCCTGGTGGACGCCAAGCACGCCGAGTTCCACCTGACCCAGACCATTGCCCAGGCGCAGATCGGTTTTGCCGACCGGCTGCTGGTGAGCAAGCGTGACCTGGTGGACGAGGCGACTTTCGAAGCCCTCGGCCAGCGCCTGACCCGGATCAACCGCCGGGCACCGATCCGCCTGGTGGAGCACGGCCAGATCGACCTGGCCGAACTGCTGGATGTGCGGGGGTTCAATCTCAATGCCGACCTGGGGGGCGGTCTCAGCCTGCGGCCAGTGAGCAAGGCGCCGTCAGTGGACCGGATTTCCAGCCTGGTGCTGCGCACCGAGCAAGCCCTGGACCTGGATCGCCTGAGCGAATTCATGAATGAGCTGCTGGAAGACCACGGCAAGCAACTGCTGCGCTACAAAGGTGTGCTGAGCGTTATCGACGAGCCCCGGCGCATGGTGTTCCAGGGCGTGCTCAAGCTCTATGGCTTCGATTGGGACAGCGAATGGGCCGAAGGCGAAGTGCGCGAGAGCGTGATGGTGTTCATTGCCGACGATCTGCCGGAAGAGAAGATCCGGCAGGGGTTCGAGCGGATGCTCGCGGGCTGATGGCGGCTACAGGCCGCCCAGCAGGCGCTGCTCCAGGTGCGCCAGGTGCTGGTTCATCAGGGTTTCGGCCTTTTCGGCATCGGCCTCCTGTAGTGCATCGATGATCTTCGAGTGTTCCTGCCAGGAGCAGTAGTTGCGGGCCTGGCCCTCGAACTGGGCGATGGCCAGTGAGGTCAGGGGCACCAGGCTGCCGAGGAACTGTGCCAGGGGCCCGTTGCCGGCGATTTCCGCCAGTTGCAGATGGAACTCCCCGGACAGGCGGATAGCCGGCCCGCGCTGGTCGCGGGCAATGGCCTCGCGCTCCTGGGCGATCAACTCGCGCAAGGGTTGCAACTGGCGCCGGGGCTGCTGGCAGGCCAGGCGCACCAGGGTGATTTCCGTCAGGCGCCGGGCATGCAGGATCTGCCGGGTCTGTTCCAGGTCCGGCGCCGCCACCTGGGGCCGGTAATTGGGCCGCAGGATCACCACTTGCTGATGGGAAAGCCGCGCCAGGACCTGGCGCACTATGCTGCGGCTGACGCCGAAGGCCTGCCCCAGGCTGTCTTCGGTGAAGCGGCTGCCGGGAGCGATGCGCTGTTCGAGAATGGCGTCGAAGATCTGCGGGTAGACATCATCCACCAGCAGCTTCCTTTCGCCCCGAGGGCGCCTTGGCAGGCTGGCCACCCGGGTGAAGGGATTGTTTTTCAGGGCGTAGCTGACCATGGCCTGTCTCCAGTCCGGTTGCTGACTCGGGGGGATTACTGGGCGCTGTTGCCCAGGTGATCGTCCGGGATATTCAGTTCGATGCCCATGCGCTGGCCTTCCTGGAGGATGTGCCGGCGCATCTCGGCGCTGGCCAGGGCGCTGTTCTTGTTGCGGATGGCCCGCACCACCGCCTCGTTTTCTTCCAGGCGTTCGGCCAGGTGCTCCGGTGAATTGCGCAGGATCTGTGCACTTTGCTTGAGGGCATTGCTGGTCTGTTGCACCACGTTCTGGAAGATCGGGTTGCTGGTCAGGGTGAACAGTTCCTCGTGGAAGGCGATGTAGGCGTTGACCCCGGCTTCGCTGTCGCCGGCTTCAAGGGCTTCGCGCATGTCCATCAGGGTCAGGCGCAACTGGCCGACTTCCTTGCTGCTGATGGATTGCGCCACCAGGCCGACGATGAAGGGCTCCAGGGTGTAGCGCAGTTGCAGCACGTCTTCGAGGCTGGCCCCGGCCACTGCACTGTCGCTGTTCTGCGCTTCGTCCAGGGGGGTGTCCAGCACCACCACGCCTTTGCCGGGCATGGAGCGCACCAGGCCCAGGGTCTCCAGGACGATCACCGCTTCGCGCAGGCTGGGGCGGCTGATGCCCAGTTGCTCGGCCAATTCGCGTTGCCCTGGCAGCATGTCGCCGGAGCGCCACTGGCCGCGGGCCAGGGCGGCCCGGAGCTTTTCTACCACTGAATTCACCACTGTTGACGAGCTGATCACTGTTGACTCCATGAACGATTAATAGCGCGCTGTTGCCGCGCCGAGTGTTGTGCCTGCCGATGACAGGCACAAGATCGGGTCAAAATTCCTGCTGGTGGGCGCCGGTCACCGGTTTTCGGGCCTGGAAGGTGTAGCCCTGCTGGCCGCTGAGCACCTTGTTGGCCCGCTGCACGTCGATGTCCTTTTCCCAGCGGGCGATGGCGACGGTGGCCACGCAGTTGCCGATCAGGTTGGTCAAGGCGCGGCCAATGCCCATGAACCAGTCCACCGCCAGCACCAGCACCAGGCCCACCACTGGAATCGCCGGAATTGCAGTCAGGGTTGCCGCCAGGATCACCAGCGCCGAGCCGGGGATGCCGTGGGCGCCCTTGGAGGTGATCAGCGACACCAGAAGAATGGTCAAGAGGTCCGACATGGACAGCGGAGTACCGGTGGCGTTGGCAATGAAGACGATGGCCAGGGTCAGGTAGATGGAGAAGCCGTCGAGGTTGAACGAGTAGCCGGTGGGAATTACCAGGCCTACGGTGGAACTGCCGATCCCCAGGTGTTCCAGCTTGCGCATGATCTGCGGCAGCACCGCGTCGGAGGAAGCGGTGCCGAGGACGATCAGCAACTCTTCGCGCAGGTACTTGAGAAAGGGCAGCATGCGCAGGCCCGACAAACGCATCACCAGGCCCAGGATCACCGCGACGAAGGCAAAGCAGGTCAGGTAGAACAGCCCCACCAGGCTGCCCAGGTGCTGCAGCGAATCCAGGCCGTACTTGCTGGTGGTGAAGGCGATGGCACCGAACACGCCGATGGGCGCCAGACGCACGATCATGCCCATGATGCGGAAGATCACATGGCTCAGTTCGTTGATCAGCCGGGAGATGCCCGAGGCGGCTTCACCCACCAGGTTAAGGGCGCTGCCGAACAGCACCGAGAACAGCAGCACCTGGAGGATGTTGTTCTCGGCGAAGGCACCGATCACCGAGGTGGGAATCAGGTCCATGAGGAACTGAGTGGTGGTGTGCATGTGCTGGCCACGCTGGGCGATGTCGCCCATGTCCGCGGTGGACAGTTGCTCCAGATGGATGTTGGCGCCGCTGCCGATGCCGGTGCTGAAGGCCATGACCAGGCCGATCACCAGGGCGATGGTGGTGAGTATTTCAAAGTAGATCACTGATTTGAGGCCGATGCGGCCGACCTTCTTCAGGTCGCCGGCACCGGAGATGCCGCTGACGACCACGCAGAACACGATCAGCCCGATCAGCATCTTGATCAGCTTGATGAAACCATCGCCTAGGGGTTTGAGCTGGGAGGAGTATTCGGGGAGGGTGAGTCCGCACACGATGCCGAGCATCAGTCCGAGGACAACCTGGAGGAAAATCGAACGCGAGCACCATCTGAGCATGGGGGGAATCCTGGTCGGTGTCCTGTCTGCCGTGCGCGGGGGATGCGCAGCGGATGGAGGACTTAATTATTGTGGTCTTACCGGTATGTCCAGTGCAGGCGCAGTCTACGCTCGGGTTTTATGGGTTTACAAGGGGGAGGGTGCAGATTGGCTTTACCGGTCTGACCAGTGGTTTTTCCTCCCCTGGCCACTGTAGCCGGTGTCGCAGGCTGCGATCGGCCGGACCAGCCGCCCGGGTATCCTGCGTTCGCAAGACCTCGCAGGCTCCTTTCACCGCCTGTCTGCGCGGCCCTGCGGGCACAAAAAAGCCCGGCACTGGGCCGGGCTTTTTCTGCTGCGGTCTGCGGGCTGATTAAGCGCCGTATACCGGCAGCTTCTTGCAGATGGCCTTGACCTTCTCACGCACGGCGTCGATCACCGCTTCGTTGTTCAGGTCCGCCAGGATGTCGCAGATCCAGCCGGCCAGTTCCTTGCACTCGGCTTCCTTGAAGCCACGAGTGGTCACGGCCGGAGTACCGAAGCGCAGGCCGGAGGTGACGAACGGGGAGCGTGGATCGTTTGGCACGGAGTTCTTGTTCACGGTGATGAAGGCTTTGCCCAGAGCGGCGTCAGCGTCCTTGCCGGAGATGTCCTGCTTGATCAGCGACAGCAGGAACAGGTGGTTCTTGGTACCACCGGACACCACGTCGAAACCGCGCTCGATGAACACTTCGGCCATGGCCTGGGCATTCTTCACCACTTGTTCCTGGTAAGCCTTGAACTCAGGCTGCAGTGCTTCCTTGAAGCAGATGGCCTTGGCGGCGATCACGTGCTCCAGTGGGCCGCCCTGGGCGCCAGGGAATACGGCGGAGTTCAGCTTCTTCTCGATGTCGGCGTTGGCGCGAGCCAGGATCAGGCCGCCACGTGGACCGCGCAGGGTCTTGTGGGTGGTGGTGGTGACCACGTCGGCGAATGGTACTGGGTTCGGGTAGACGCCAGCGGCGACCAGACCGGCCACGTGGGCCATGTCGACGAACAGGTAGGCGCCCACTTTGTCAGCGATTTCGCGGAAACGCGGGAAGTCGAGGATCTGCGAGTAGGCGGAGAAACCGGCCACGATCATTTTCGGCTTGTGCTCGACGGCCAGGCGCTCGACTTCGTCGTAGTCGATCAGACCGTTGGCGTCGATGCCGTACTGAACAGCGTTGTACAGCTTGCCGGAGGAGGAAACGGCAGCACCGTGGGTCAGGTGACCGCCGTGGGCCAGGCTCATGCCCAGGATGGTGTCGCCACCTTGCAGCAGGGCCAGGTAGACCGCGGCGTTGGCCTGGGAGCCGGCGTGTGGCTGGACGTTGGCGTAGTCGGCGCCGAACAGCTCCTTGGCGCGGTCGATGGCCAGCTGTTCAACCACGTCGACGTATTCGCAGCCGCCGTAGTAACGCTTGCCCGGGTAACCTTCGGCGTACTTGTTGGTCAGTACCGAGCCTTGAGCTTCCATCACCGCTGGGCTGGTGTAGTTTTCCGAAGCGATCAGCTCAATGTGCTCTTCCTGGCGCTGAGCTTCTTGCTCCATGGCGGCAAAGAGATCGGCGTCGTACTTGGCAATAGTCAAATCACGGCTGAACATGGCGGTCCTCAAGGATCGGGGGCAGAAAAGGGAGGCATTCTAACCCAATGGGTTTTAGATGGCATATGAAAGGACATCATGTCGCAGACAAGTGGCCTTCACTTGGGTACGGGCTTGTATAGGAGCTGGCTTGCCAGCGAAGAGGCCCCTGAGACCGCCTTCGCCGGCAGGCCGGCAATTACGCAAGCAGGGGATGTTAGTCGAACATGAACAGGGCGTCGTTGCTGAACTGCGCCTCGAAGCGGTTGGCCGGCATCGGCCGGCCGAACAGGTAGCCCTGGACCTCGTCGCAGCCATGTTCGCGCAGGAACTCCAGCTGTTCGTGGGTTTCCACGCCTTCGGCGATCACCGCCAGGTTCAGGCTGTGGGCCATGGCGATGATGGCGCGGGCGATCTGCGCATCCTGCTCGCCGGACGGCAGGCCGTCGACGAAGGTGCGGTCGATCTTCAGCACGTCGATGGGGAACTGCTTGAGGTAGTTCAGCGATGAGTAGCCGGTGCCGAAGTCGTCCACCGCGATGCTCAGGCCGAGGTTCTTCAAGCCATCGAGAATCTGCATCGCCTCGCTGACTTCGCGCATCAGGATACTTTCGGTCAGTTCCAGCTCCAGGCACGCCGGTGGCAGGCCGGTGTCCTTGAGGATGGTGGCGATGCGCATGCCCAGCTGGCCGTCGGAGAACTGCCGGGCGGAGATGTTCACCGAAACCTTCGGCACCCGCACCTTGGCCTGGTGCCAGGACTTGAGCTGGCGGCAGGCTTCGCTGATCACCCAGTCGCCCACATCCACCACCAGCCCCAGTTCTTCGAGCACCGGAATGAAGTCACCCGGCGGTACCAGGCCGCGACGCGGGTGGCGCCAGCGCAGCAGCGCCTCGGCGCCGGTCAGGCGCTTGCCGTCACCGCTGAACTGCGGTTGGTAATAAAGCACGAATTCCTCCTGCTCCAGGGCGTGGCGCAGGTCGCTTTCCAGTTCCAGGCGCTCCAGGGCGCTGGCGTTCATGTCTGCCTGGTAGAACTGGAAATTGTTCTTGCCGCGTTCCTTGGCGTGGTACATCGCGGTGTCGGCGTTCTTCATCAACTGGCTCAGCTCGTTGCCATCCTGGGGGCTCAGAGCGATGCCGATACTGGCGGTAACAAAGAACTCGCGGCCTTCGAGGACGAAGGGTTTGACCAGGCTGGCGAGAATCTGCTCGGCCACATGGATCGCCCGGTTCAGGGCCATCTCGCGGCTGGAGCGCGGCTGCAGGAGCAGGGTGAATTCGTCGCCGCCCATGCGTGCCACGGTGTCGTCGTCATCGACGCAGCCCAGTAGGCGCGTGGCCATTTCCTTGAGCATGCGATCGCCGGCGGCATGGCCCAGGGAGTCGTTGATCGGCTTGAAGCGGTCCAGGTCGAGGAACATCAGCACCACCCAGGACTTCTGTCGTTCTGCCGATTGCAGGGCGGTGTGCAGGCGGTCCTGGAACAGAGTGCGGTTGGGCAGGTGGGTCAGGGCGTCGTAGTAGGCCAGGCGGTGGATGCGCTGTTCACTGGCCTTGCGTTCGCTGATGTCGCTGAAGAAGCACACGTAGCTGGCCAGGTCGCCTTCATCGTCGAGCACTGCGGTGATCCCGACCCACGCCGGGTAGTGCTCGCCATTGCGGCGCTTGAGCCAGACTTCGCCTTCCCAGGTGCTGTGCTGGTTCAGTTGCTTGAGTACATAGCGCAGGTGGGCTTCCTGCTGGTCGTCCACGGTGAGCATGTTCGGCAACTGGTCGAGCACCTGGGACACCGCGTAGCCGCTGACCCGGCTGAACGCCTCGTTGGCCTGGACGATATAGCCGGCGGGGTCGGTGATCAGGATCGCCGAGGTCGAGTGCTCGAATACCGTGGCCGCCATGCGCAGGTCCTTTTCCGCTCGGCGCTGCTGGCTGATGTCGCGGCCGACCCCGAGCACACCCTCGAAGGCGCCATGCTCGTCCCACACCAGTACCAGGCGCAGCTCGATGGGGATCTTGCGGCCATCGGCCCGCAGGCAGTCGAACAGGAACAGCTGGGTCTGCACTTGGCTGCGCAATTGCGCCAGTTGCTCGGGTTTGTCCAGGGCCTTGCTGACCCGGTCCATGAGGGTGTAGATGCCGCTCAGCTGCTGCGGGTTGGCGATGGTCGACTGCCAGCCGTTCTGGAAGATCCACTCCACGTCGTAGCCGAGCACCGCGTGCACCGAAGGGCTGACGTAGTTCAGCGAAAGCTTGCTGTCGGTGGAGAAGATCACATCGCTGATGCTTTCGGCGAGCATGCGGTAGCGCTGCTCGCTGTCACGCAGGGACTCGCTGGCCTCGATCTGGTCGGTGATGTCCTTGGCCACGCCGATGATCCGTGTCACCTGGTCGTAGCGGTCCCGGGCCAGGGCCTGCTCGCGGATCTCGAAGCGCCGCCACTGGCCGCTGCGGTGGCGGAAGCGCAACTGGCATTGCAGGAGTTGGGCGTAGGCCGAATGCCGCTGCTCCTGGCGCAGGCGGTGATAGAGGTCGGCGTCTTCCGGGTGCAGGAGGATTTCCCAGAAGTATTCGCCCATCTGGTGCAGCTCGGTCTTGTTGTAGCCCAGGGTCTGGCCCAGGTGGTGGTTGCTGAAGATCATCCGTTGGCTGATCACGTCCTGCACGTACAGGTGATCGGGCACGGTGCGCACCACGTCCGACCAGAAACCTTCGCGCTCCAGCAGTGAAAGTTCGATCAGCTTGCGGCTGGTGATGTCGCTGATGCTGAGGATCACCGCGCTGTAGTCCGCGATGGCCTCGGGCAGGCGCAGGACCAGCCACAGATGCTGGTCGTTGCCCTGGGCGTCGCTGAGCTTGATCTCCAGTTCCAGCTGTTTCTGCTGGTTGATCACGGCTTCGAGCAACTGGCTGCCGATGGCGTTGCCGTTCTTCGGGCTGCCTTCGATCAGCAGTTGCCAGGCCTGCTCGCTGGATTCGACGTTGAGCAGGCGCAGGGCAACCTGGTTGACCTCGGTGATGCGCAATTCACTGAGCAGTTGCAGGCGGTGGCCAGGATCGCTGGCCTGCCAGCGCTTGAGTTGGTCGCTGTTGTGCAGGTTGTGCTTGTCGAGCAACCCTGGAAGCCCGGAGATATCCATGACGCACAAGGCCACGCCGGTGCCTTCGAAAATATCCTGATAGCGCCGCCGGCCTTCGTGCAGTTGGCGCTGGCGCCGGCGCATGTTCAGCAGGGCGATCACCGGCAGCAGGGAGAAGGCCAGGCCCAGCAGGCACTTGCCAATGAAGGCCGGCAGCAGCGCCTCGAGCACGGCCCGCTGGTCGAACAGGCCGCGCAGTTGCCAGTCGCTGTTGCTCAGGGGCACCAGCAGTACGCTGCTGGCCATTTCGTCGGGATCCAGCATGCCTGGGGTCGAAGTGCTGCGCTCATCGCGCTTGATCACCTGGTGGCTGAGGCGGTTCTCGATCACCCAGGTGGGCTTGAAGCCTTCTTCGCTTTGCCGTACCAGGGTCTGCAGAAAGCTTGGAGCCAGGCGCAGGACCCAGTAGCCGCGGCTCCCGCCGCTGGACTGGTGCAGCAGGACATGCACCACCGAGCCATCGGCGGGGTTGCTGTAGTAGTAGCGTTGGGCACGGCTGCGCTGGACCAGCTCGGCGAGCCACAGGGCGTCCTGGCTATCGGTGGCGCTGTCGCTGAGGATCTGCCCCTTGCTGTCCAGCAGGGCAAAGCTGCGTACGTCCGGCAGCGAGCGCTGGAGTTTCTGAAGCAGTTGCTGTTGCTGCTGGCTGTCTTGCGGTGCCTCGATGATGGGCAGCAGATTGAGGGCGATCTGGGCGTTGAGCGCCAGGTTCAGGCTCAGGTGGTCGGCCAGGTCGGCGCTGTAGTCGATGGCATGCTGACGCTGGTCCTGGCGGGTCTGTTGCAGTTGATCGAGCAACTGCCAGAATAACAGGGCCAGCAGCAACAGCACCAGCGTCGCCAGTGCGCCTTTGAGTGTGCCACGCATAGGATAGGCCGGCCCGGGGGCAGCGGCGCGCGCGGGCTTTGGCGAAGTGACGTTGAACAAGCTGTGATCCTGCGGTTTGGCTGGGCTGGCGCGACGTGCACTATAAGCCGGACGCCCGAAGGGCGGCTAGCATGCCTTGAGTTGTGGCAAAGTGCCAGTCCCGCCTGGCTGGACCTGGATCGTGCATTGAGGTAGTTTTGCCGGTTACGCGGGAGCGTTCCAGCTCCAGACAATCAGGCTTTTTCCGCCCGTCGGTATTGATCATGGTCAATGCCGGCGCAGCGCATGGCCTGGCCCGGGCCCGGCCCGTTCTATTCATCTGTCACTGACGCTAGGTTCACCATGGCTCAATACGTCTTCACCATGCATCGGCTGGGCAAGGTTGTTCCGCCGAAGCGGGAAATCCTGAAAAACATCTCCCTGTCCTTTTTCCCTGGCGCCAAGATCGGCGTGCTGGGCCTCAACGGTTCGGGCAAGTCCACGCTGCTGAAGATCATGGCCGGCGTCGACACCGAGTTCGAGGGCGAAGCCCGCCCGATGCCGGACCTGAACATCGGTTACCTGCCCCAGGAACCCCAGCTGGACCCGGCCAAGACCGTGCGTGAAGTGGTCGAGGAAGCGGTCAGCGTGATCAAGGACGCCCAGGCGCGCCTGGACGAGGTCTACGCCGCCTATGCCGAGCCGGATGCCGACTTCGACAAGCTGGCCGCCGAGCAGGCCAAGCTGGAAGCCATCCTGCAGGCCAGCGACGGCCACAACCTGGAGCGCCAGCTGGAAGTGGCCGCCGACGCCCTGCGCCTGCCGGCCTGGGACGCCAAGGTCGAGCACCTGTCCGGTGGCGAGAAGCGTCGTGTGGCCCTGTGCCGCCTGCTGCTGTCGGCCCCTGACATGCTGCTGCTCGACGAACCCACCAACCACCTGGACGCCGACTCCGTCGCCTGGCTGGAGCACTTCCTCCACGACTTCCCGGGCACCGTGGTCGCGATCACGCACGACCGTTACTTCCTGGACAACGTTGCCGGCTGGATTCTGGAACTCGACCGCGGCGCCGGCATTCCTTACGAGGGCAACTACTCCGGTTGGCTGGAAGCCAAGTCCGACCGTCTGGCCCAGGAATCCAAGCAGCAGTCGGCCCATGAAAAGGCCATGAAGGAAGAGCTGGAGTGGGTGCGCAAAGGCGCCAAGGCCCGCCAGTCGAAATCCAAGGCTCGTCTGCAACGCTTCGAGGAAATGCAGTCCCAGGAATTCCAGAAGCGCAGCGAAACCAACGAGATCTACATCCCGGCCGGCCCGCGCCTGGGTGACAAGGTCATCGAATTCAAGAACGTCACCAAGGGCTACGGCGATCGTGTGCTGATCGACAACCTGTCGTTCTCCATGCCCAAGGGCGCCATTGTCGGCGTGATCGGCGGTAACGGTGCCGGTAAATCGACCCTGTTCCGCATGCTCATGGGCAAGGAAACCCCGGATTCGGGCAGCATCGAGATCGGTGAAACCGTGCAGCTTGCCTGCGTGGACCAGAGCCGTGAGGACCTGGACGGCAGCAAGACCGTGTTCCAGCAGATCTCCGACGGCTCCGACCAGATCCGCATCGGCAACTACGAGATCCCGTCTCGTACCTACGTCGGCCGTTTCAACTTCAAGGGCGGCGACCAGCAGAAGTTCGTCAAGGACCTGTCCGGTGGTGAGCGCGGCCGTCTGCACCTTGCCCTGACCCTGAAGGAGGGCGGCAACGTCCTGCTGCTCGACGAACCGTCCAACGACCTCGACGTCGAAACCCTGCGTTCCCTGGAAGAAGCCCTGCTGGACTTCCCGGGCGCCGCGATTGTGATCTCCCACGATCGGTGGTTCCTGGACCGGGTGGCGACTCACATCCTGGCGTATGAAGACGACTCCCAAGCGGTGTTCTTCGAAGGCAACTACACCGAGTACGAAGCCGACCGCAAGAAGCGCCTGGGCGAAGCCGCAGCGCAACCGCACCGGGTACGGCACAAGAAGCTGGCCTGATCGGGCAGCTGCTTGAAAAAACGGAGCCTTCGGGCTCCGTTTTTTTATGCCTGGCAGAAACCTGGGCGGTTCATTCGGGGGCGTGGCTCAACGTTCAAAGTGAGTGCAAAGCAGTCAATTTTTGTCACCAATTCGGTGCGTAAAACACCTGTAGAACCGGGCTATTTATATTTATTGCACCATTTAAATTCATATCTGCGACATTTTGCGCTGTCGCGGTGCGGATTGAATTGATAAAGTCCCGGGCAAATCTCTTCTTAACGACAATAAATTTGCCGAGACTTCCCATGATCGAATCCGTCGAAGACTTCCTCGCCCGCCTGAAAAAACGCGACCCGGACCAGCCTGAATTCCATCAGGCGGTGGAAGAGGTCCTGCGCAGCCTCTGGCCGTTTCTCGAAGCCAATCCGCACTACCTGAGCTCCGGTATTCTCGAGCGGATCTGCGAGCCGGAACGCGCGGTGGTGTTTCGCGTGTCGTGGGTCGACGATCAGGGCAAGGTCCGGGTCAACCGCGGCTTCCGCATCCAGATGAACAGCGCCATCGGCCCGTACAAGGGCGGCCTGCGCTTCCATCCCTCGGTCAACATGGGCGTGCTGAAATTCCTCGCCTTCGAGCAGACCTTCAAGAACTCCCTGACCTCCCTGCCCATGGGCGGCGGCAAGGGCGGTTCGGACTTCAACCCCAAGGGCAAGAGCGACGCCGAGGTGATGCGCTTCTGCCAGGCCTTCATGAGCGAGCTGTACCGGCATATCGGTGCCGACGTTGACGTCCCGGCCGGTGACATCGGCGTGGGTGCCCGGGAAATCGGTTTCCTCTTTGGTCAGTACAAGCGCCTGAGCAACCAGTTCACGTCGGTGCTGACCGGCAAGGGCATCAGCTACGGCGGCAGCCTGATCCGCCCCGAGGCCACGGGCTTTGGCTGCGTGTACTTCGCCGAGGAAATGCTCAAGCGCCGCGGTGATCGGGTCGAAGGCAAGCGCGTGGCGATCTCCGGCTCCGGCAACGTGGCCCAGTATGCGGCGCGCAAGGTCATGGACCTGGGTGGCAAGGTGATCTCCCTGTCCGATTCCGAAGGCACCCTGTATTGCGAGTCGGGCCTGAGCGAAGAGCAGTGGCTGGCGGTACTGGAACTCAAGAACGTGCAGCGTGGGCGTATCAGCGAGCTGGCGAGCCGGTTCGGCCTGGAGTTCCGTGCCGGCAAGACTCCGTGGGACCTGCCGTGCGATATCGCCTTGCCTTGCGCCACGCAGAATGAACTGGACGCCGAGGCGGCCCGTACCCTGCTGCGCAACGGCTGTACCTGTGTCGCCGAAGGTGCCAACATGCCGACCACTCTGGAGGCTGTGGATATCTTTATCGACGCGGGCATCCTCTTCGCCCCGGGCAAGGCGTCCAACGCCGGTGGCGTGGCGGTGAGTGGCCTGGAAATGTCGCAGAACGCCATGCGCCTGCTGTGGACCGCCGGTGAAGTGGACAGCAAGCTGCACAACATCATGCAGTCGATCCACCACGCTTGCGTGCACTATGGCGAAGAGAATGGCCGGATCAACTACGTGAAGGGTGCGAACATCGCCGGCTTCGTCAAGGTCGCCGATGCCATGCTGGCCCAGGGCGTGGTCTGAACCGTCTCAGGCCGGTTCGATGCGGATGATCTCGATCAACTGATTGCCCGCCGGCCTTTGCCACAGGACTTCGTCCCCCGGTTGCGCTCCCAGTAGGGCACGACCCAGGGGCGAGGCCCAGTTGATCAGCCCCTTGGCCGCATCCGCTTGATCCTCCCCCACCAATTGCACGCTTTGCTGGCGATCCTGTTCATCGGCGAAGGTCACCCGGCTGCCGATCTGCACCTTGTCGGTTGAATTGGCCGGCGTCACCACTTGGGCGCTGTGCAGGCGCTGGGTGAAATAGCGCAGGTCGCGCTCAAGTTCGGCCATTCGCTGCTTGTCGGCGTCATCCCCCAGGTCGTTTTGCTCGCTGTGCTGGCTGTGCAGCAGGGCAACCCTGGCCTGCAATTCGGCAAGGCCCTGGGGCGTGACGTAATTGGGCTGGGCGCTGATCTGGCGCTCCACCGGCTGCTCGGCCTGGGCGGCTTGATCTTCATTGACGAAAGCGCGGCTCACGGTTTTCTCCTTGAAGGGAGGCGGGTGGACCATGGTTGCAGGCTTTTCACCTGGGCGGTTACCTGAAAGCGACCTACGGCGAACGATAGGCCCGGGCCGCATCGCGGTCCTTTTCCTGCTGCCAGGCTCGCTCGCGCTCGTCCCAGTGCCGCTCTCGATACTCGTTGCGGTCCTGGTTCTCCAGCATGGCCTGGCATTGGCGGAAACCATCGTTCCAGCCTTCGGCGTATTGCGCGTCCTTGAGGTAGCGCGGTACGTCCTTGCGAAACTCTCCGCTCATGGAGCCTGCCGCCTGGCGGCCGCTGACGCAGCCGGCATCGAAGCCATCGGCAAAGGCCGGCGGATAGCCCTGCGCCAGCAGATGCTCATGGGTTGATTCACAGCCACCGACTAGCGCCAGCAACAGCGCTGCCCACCCGTACCGCCACATTTTCGTCTCCCAGGCTTCCTCTGCGTGAAGTCTAGAAGGGCGTTTGTCAGCAAGCCGTGAAAGCCGGGTGATCAACCCATTTATCCGTGGCCGCTGGTGCAGGCTGCGACAAGGTTCGCAGCACCTTCCAGGGCCCTTGAGAGCGGCCTCTGGCTGCCTTTAGTAGTGATACCACTTGAGTTCGAGCATGACCTCGTTGACCGGAGTCGCCAGTTGGCTGAACTCCCGCTGTGCGCTCAGGCGCAGGCCCAGGTTGCGCGACAGCTCCCACTGCTGGTTGAGGCTCAGGCTGCGGCGTACCTCGCCATTGGTGAAGTAGTCGCCCTTGGCCTCAAGGCTGAAGTTGCCCAGCGGGTTTTTCCACAGCAGCCCGGAGTTGAAGCCCGCTGCCGGGGCGATGAAACCGGCGAAGTCGGCGTTGTGCTCGACCCGCACCGTGCCCAGGACAAAGCCCAGGGTGTCCTCGCCCAACTGCCAGGTGCCGCCGGCCCCGCCGTTGACGTGGCTGACCAGGGTCTCGTCGTCGTGTTTGCCCGGTACTCGCTCCAGGCCGCCGGTGACCTGCCAGGACCAGGGTTGCAGCAGGTCGTTGCGTGGGGTCAGGGAACGGATGGTCGCCAGGTCCAACTGTTGCAACTGCCAGTGGTTGCCTTCGTACTGGCGCAGCTTCATCTGCAGGATCTCGATCTGCGCCCCCAGGGGGAAGCCTTCGGCGTTGTCGTTGAGGTCGTGATAGGCCATGCGCAGGCCGTACTCGGCGAAGGCCTTGTCGTCCCGGGTGCCGACTCCCAGCTGCCAGGTGCGCGACTGGTGGCCGTCTTCCGGCAGGCCGGGGCGCTGGATCTGCAGCTCCGGTGCCGGGTTCTGGTTGATTGCCCGCAGCAGTTCGAAACTGCGTTGCGAGCGCTGCGCATCTCGTTCCAGGCCGTTGGCCCGGTAGCGTTCAAGACGGTAGGCGGCATCCACGATCAAGGCCTGGCGATCCCGGGGCAGAGCCTTCAGCTCAGGCGCCTGCAATTGCTTCTGGTCAGCGCTGACCTTGAGCACCCATTGCTGTTCTTCCGGGTCCAGGGGCTGGGCGCGGCTCAGCAGCTCCCGCTCCCGGGACGGGCGATAGTCGATGCGTTCCACCAGCCCGGCGTCCTTGACTGCCTTGACCGTATCGGTAGGGATCGCCGTCAGCGGGAACTGTTCGGTCAGGCGCAGGCTGGGGCGCGCCACTTGCAGCAGTTCCAGCAGCCGGTAGGAGCAGTTTTCATCGAAGAAGAAGTAGTCGAACTTGATCTGCTTGAGTTCCCAGACATGCTCCACCATGCGTTCGGTTTCGGCCTGGGTCAGGTTCAGGCGGTACTCCCACAGGTCGCGGTTTTCCAGGCTGCGGTATTCCGAGAGCTTCTCCTGGTAGGGCACCAGAGCAAACAGCCCCGGATAGCCGCCCATCAGGCCTTTCCAGGCGTAGAGAATGCTGTTGTCCGAGCCCTCGATATAGGCCCCGAAGTTGATTGCGTAGCTGAGCAGCGCGGTGTTGTTGCTCTGTACGTCCGCCTGATCGATGCGCAGCAGGGTGTGGCCGAACATCGACGAGGGGCTGTTCAGGTAGGCCGCGGGAAAGATCATCACCGTGCTGTGGGGCGAGACATCCTTGAACCATTGCTTGAACTCGGCGCACTCCACCGCAGGCAAGTCATTCAGGCCCAGTTGCGCCTTGAGCCAGCGGGTGCGGGACGGGTAGACGCACTGGGCATGCTGGTCACCCGCATCGGCGGGGGCATAGAGGGCGTTCAGGGTCGCGGCCAGCTCAGCGTCGGGATGATGGGCACCGTCGGCAGCGAGGAAGAATTTCGGGTCGCTGACATAACTGCGCCAGCCGCCGAGCTTGGCAGTTTCGTAGTGACCTATGGATATCCAGAAGGGGTCATTGGCCAGTTGCTGCAAACGTTGAGGGTCGATGTGAGGCGCGGCATGCAGCGGGGCGCAGACACAGAGCGCCAGGTAGGCAAGGCGTTTGAGCATGTTGGGCAACTTAAGTCGGAAATACAAAGACCCAAGGTGGGCAAGGTCCGGAAAATAAAACCCGCTCCTCGCGAGGAGCGGGTGGGGCGAGCTTAAGCTGGGGTTGCGTACTTGGCCAGGCGCGCGTCGTTTTTCAACACGGCCAGGGTATTGGTGTGCACATCTTCCGCGGTCACGTCAGCCTTGCTGAAGATCTGTTGGAAGTGCTCGTGGGTAACCGCGGCAAAGTGCGCGCGATCCTCAGGGGCTACACCGAGTACCACGGCGTAGGTGGTCAGGGCTTCGCCTTGACCCTTGGCCATGTCTTCGGAGAGCTCGTTCATCATGCCGTTCATGGCGAACCAGGACTTGCCGCCATAGGTCAGCGAGGCATTGGTCGAGCAGCCGTTGGTACCGGAGGTCATGCCGAAAGTGGCGTTGCCTGAGGTGCCGTTGGTGGTGGATGCGAGGAAGTGCGCCGGAGTGCCGCGCTGGCCTTCGAACAGCATGTTGCCCCAGCCGCAATCCGGGCCGCCTGGCGCCTGGGCCATGGCGTTGAGGGATACAGCGGTGAAAAGAGTACCGAGAAGAATCCGTTTCATAGCGTTGTTCTCTTTGTGTGCATACCAATGGACAGGGAGACTGGCCCGTGCGGGCGCCAGTGGGCCGGTTATCTATCCAGCCGCGCAGTTTGGAGTTTAGGCAGGTTCCTCAGGTTCCGTAACTATTTACAAAACAATACCTGAAACAGCTGGTTTTACTTGGTGCGGGTCGTGGCCTGCGGCTTGTCTATGCTTTCCCCTGAGGCGCGCCTTGCCAGCCGGGCATACCCGGCGCCAGAATGCCGCCATCTGCCCCGCCTGATGTAAGGAAGCCCGATGCCTGATCCTGTTGCTGCCAGCCTGCGTCTTGCGCCTGAAGCGCTGACCCGTCCTTTCTCTGCTGAACAGTTCAGCTTCTCCACCACCAATGATCTGGAGCCCTTCCGCGGTGTGCTAGGCCAGGAACGTGCGGTCGAAGCCTTGCAGTTTGGCGTGGCCATGCCGCGCCCCGGCTACAACGTCTTTGTCATGGGCGAGCCGGGCACCGGCCGCTTCTCTTTCGTCAAACGCTATCTGAAGGCCGAAGGCAAGCGCCTGCAGACCCCGTCGGACTGGGTCTACGTCAACAACTTCGACGAGCCCCGGGAACCCCGGGCACTGGAGCTGCCAGCGGGGGCCGCGGGCAGTTTCATCAGCGACATCAACGGCCTGATCGATAACCTGCTGGCCACCTTTCCGGCGGTCTTCGAGCACCCTTCGTACCAGCAGAAGAAGAGCGCCATCGATCGCGCCTTCAACCAGCGCTATGACCGCGCCCTGGATGTGATCGAGCGCCTGGCCCTGGAAAAGGACGTGGCGCTGTACCGCGACAGCAGCAACATCGCCTTTACCCCGATGTTCGAAGGCAAGGCCCTGGACGAGGCTGAGTTCGCCCAGTTGCCCGAGGCCGATCGCGAACGCTTCCACGAGGACATTTCCGCCCTGGAGGAGCGCCTCAACGAAGAACTGGCGAGCCTGCCGCAATGGAAGCGCGAGTCGAGCAACCAGTTGCGCCAGCTCAATGAAGAAACCATCACCCTGGCCCTGCAGCCCTTGCTCGCGCCGCTGTCCGAGAAGTACGCGGAAAACGCCGCGGTCTGCGGTTACCTGCAGGCCATGCAGGTCTATCTGTTGAAGACCGTGGTCGAACAACTGGTGGACGACAGCAAGACCGACGCCGTGGCGCGCAAGCTGCTGGAAGAACAGTACTGCCCGAGCCTGGTGGTCGGTCACCCGGCCAGCGGTGGCGCCCCGGTGGTATTCGAGCCCCATCCGACCTACGACAACCTGTTCGGGCGTATCGAGTACAGCACCGACCAGGGGGCGCTCTACACCACCTACCGGCAGTTGCGCCCTGGCGCCTTGCACCGGGCCAATGGCGGTTTCCTGATTCTGGAAGCCGAGAAGATGCTCAGCGAGCCCTTTGTCTGGGACGCGCTCAAGCGTGCCCTGCAATCGCGCAAGCTGAAGATGGAGTCGCCACTGGGCGAGATGGGCCGCCTGGCCACTGTGACCCTGACGCCGCAGGTGATTCCGCTGCAGGTCAAGGTCATCATCATTGGCGCCCGCCAGTTGTATTACACGCTGCAGGACCTGGATCCGGACTTCCAGGAGATGTTCCGGGTACTGGTGGATTTCGACGAAGACATTCCGATGGTGGACGAAAGCCTGGAGCAGTTCGCCCAGTTGCTGAAAACCCGCACCTCGGAAGAGGGCATGGCGCCACTGACCGCCGACGCCGTGGCGCGGCTGGCCACCTACAGTGCGCGCCTGGCGGAGCATCAGGGACGCTTGTCGGCGCGTATCGGTGATCTGTTCCAACTGGTCAGCGAAGCCGATTTCATCCGGCACCTGGCTTCGGATGAAATGACCGACGCCGGGCATATCGAGCGCGCGCTGAAGGCCAAGGCCACGCGTACCGGGCGGGTGTCGGCGCGGATTCTCGACGACATGCTGGCGGGCATCATCCTCATCGACACCGATGGTGCCGCGGTAGGCAAGTGCAACGGCCTGACGGTGCTGGAGGTCGGGGACTCGGCCTTTGGCGTGCCGGCGCGGATCTCGGCCACGGTCTACCCCGGCGGCAGCGGTATCGTCGACATCGAGCGCGAGGTCAATCTCGGCCAGCCGATCCACTCCAAGGGGGTGATGATCCTCACGGGTTACCTGGGCAGCCGTTACGCCCAGGAGTTCCCCCTGGCGATTTCCGCGAGCATCGCCCTGGAGCAGTCCTATGGCTATGTGGACGGTGACAGTGCTTCGCTGGGCGAGGCCTGCACGCTGATTTCGGCGCTCTCCAAAACCCCGCTCAAGCAGTGCTTCGCCATTACCGGCTCGATCAACCAGTTTGGTGAGGTGCAGGCGGTCGGCGGGGTCAACGAGAAGATCGAGGGCTTCTTCCGTCTGTGCGAGGCCCGTGGCCTGACCGGGGAGCAGGGGGCGATCATTCCCCAGGCCAACGTCGCCACACTGATGCTCGACGAGAAGGTCTTGCAGGCGGTGCGAG
Source organism: Pseudomonas sp. GW823-FHT03E05 (assembly GCF_058796855.1). Lineage (NCBI taxonomy): Bacteria > Pseudomonadati > Pseudomonadota > Gammaproteobacteria > Pseudomonadales > Pseudomonadaceae > Pseudomonas > Pseudomonas sp. GW823-FHT03E05. The sequence continues at coordinate 87,995 of NZ_JBXAJB010000006.1, read as the reverse complement.
CCGGGCAGTTCCATGTGTATGCGGTGCGCCAGGCCGATGAGGCCCTGAGCCTCCTGGTGGGCGAGCCTGCTGGCGAGCCGGATGCCGAAGGGCAGTTCCCCGAGGGCAGCGTCAATGCGCGTGTGGTGGAGCGGCTGCGGGTGATTGCCGAGATGATCAGCGAAGACGACCTGAAGGAGGCCGAGAAGGAACAGGCCCAGGAGGCGTTGGCCGATACCAAGCCGGCGTGATGCTGTTCGATGGCGAGGGGGGTGTTCCCTCGCCATCGGCGCCAGGCCGCTGACGCCAATTTTTCAAAATAGACCATTCGGCGCCTGTTGGATCGGTCAACTTTGTTTATCAGGCTTTTCTTCTATTCTCAGGGCAAGGAGAACGACAGTCGTCGCTGGATCGAAACAGCCTTGCGTTGAAGGCTGAATAGTGGATCTACCGAGGGTCGCCGCCATGTCGCGCAACCTTTGCCTTACTCGCCAATGCCTTGGCCTGGTTACCCGTATCGAATGCATTGTTCGCCCTTTGGCGGGGGACAACGGTATGTGGACCCTTCTCTTCGCCGCCGGAATGGCCGGTGAACAACCCTCGGCGATCAAGTCCCAGGGGCCGTTCTGCGGACCTGTGGTGGCCGAATCGATCCTCGATTCGATCGTTGAAAGCCTGACTACCCACGGTTACCAACTGGCCGACGATCCGCAGATATGGTGCCTGCATCTGCAGGCCCAACTGCGGCAGATCAACGGTGAGCGGGGGCGTCACGCCGGGGATTTCCAGTTCCATCCCGAACATTGATGGCTAGGGTGGTGTCGGCTCGGCTTTGTCGAGTTTGACCTCGAAGCCGTATTCGACGGCATTGAGTTCGCTGCGCTCGTAGCTTTCCAGTTGGCTGGGCTGGCCGTAGAAGTAATGCACGTCGAACAGCGCGGGCCCGTTGTTCGAGGCGCCGTGGCTGACGGCAAGGATCTCCTTCAGGTACTGGCCACTGTCGTCCTTGGCATAGAAGCGCCAGGCATCCCCGGGAAAGAGCTTCTGGTCGACTATCAGGGCATTGCCCTTGAGCTCCAGGCCCTTGGGCAGTTGCTGGGCACTGATGGTCTTTTTCTCGATGTTGGCGAGAAACAGCGGGATAGAGCCGACGGCATAGGCCGGGGTTTCCGGGAACAGGTTCAGGTCGTAGGTGATGACGCCACGCATGGGGTCGATTTCAAAGGCCTCGTCCGGCAGTTCGATCGGTTCGCCACGCTGGCCCTTGTCGTCCTGAGTGAAGAAGGTCAGCGGGGTGTCGCCGGCATTGAACTCCGAGCCCAGCAGTTCGTCGTTGAAGGTCCGCGGATGGCTGAACTCAATGCGTGCTGCACTGGCATCTTCCACCGATTGGCTGATGGTCACGGACTTTTTCAATGAATCCTCATCAAGCTCCGCGCCCTTGAGGTAGCTGGCGGCCTGATCGTCATAGACCACCACCGGCATCGGCAGTGGCTGGATGTTCTTGTCGGTGGTGAGCCGATCGAAGCGGTGTACCGGCAGGTCGAGGTCCTTGCGGGTCACGCTGGCCTGAGCGAAGTCGAGTACGGCGACCTCCAGCTTGTCGATCTGGCCGTTGAAATACACCTTGGCGTAATGCTGGGTGTGCTGCTGGTCGAAGGCTTTCTGCTCATCCTCCAGTTGCTTCTCGAAGACCTCGCTCCAGCTCTTCTGCTTCTGCATCTCGGCCAGTTGCTGGCGGTAAAAGGCGACCTGCTGGGCGCTCTCATTGATCGAGCCCGACCGAGAGAGGATTTGCCCGCTGCTGTCCCGAGCCTGCGCCAGCAAGGGGTTGAGGGAGGCGTCGTCGGCTTCCTCAGGCAGGGCGGCGTTATTGCTCAGTTCGATCTCGGCGACATTCTTTTCCAGCGCCAGCAAGGTCAGGCTGATGTTGCCGTCCTGGCGTGGCTTGCCGATGTCGGCCCGGGTCAGTTCGAAGGTCAGGGTGCGGCCGGGAGCTATCACTTCCAGCTTGCCCTGCAGCGAGACCGGCTGCGGCTGGTTCTTGTTGTCCACTTCCAGGCCCTCGATGAAGGGATAGGTCACGGTCAGGTCATCCGGGTTGGTCAGGTTGGAACTGGACGGGCTGAGTTGAATCCCCGGGTCGGTTTCCGACCATTCGGGCTGAAAGGGGATGACCTTCTTGTTGCTCAGGGTGACGGACTGCCACTCCAGGCCATGGGGAAAGGGGAACTGCGCGGGCATGTTGAAGCTGAAGGGGAACACCGGCTGCAGGTCGGTCAGGTAGTCCGAGCTGGAGGGCTTGCGCAGCACGAACAGGCCATTGACGTAGGTGTCCACCAGCGCCTGGGCCGTGGGGTAGTGCTTGAGCAGGGCCAGGCTGTCGTCACCGTATTCGGTTTCGATCGGCTTGCTGTCGAGCTTGATCTGCGCACGCTCGAGCAGCAGCAGTGAGCCGCCGAGGTCGGCGATGGCGTCCTTGAGCTTGGGGTCCTGGATGGCGTCCAGGGATTTTTCAAACTGTGCGGTCCTCTCTTCGAGGCTGGCCTGCTTCTTTTCGTCGCTGGGTGAACAGCCGCCGCTGATCAGCAGCGCCAGACCAAGGCCGAAGCTGGCCAAAGGCAATCGCAAATCCATTTTCCAGTCTTCCTGTCCAGTGTCGGTGGGCGGTGGCAATGGCTTCGACACTAGCAGAAAAAACGTTCGGAAAAACCCGTGGGTCAGGGGATCGTCTGTGGTTTATGGGCTTTTGGCGCGCTGATATACTCGCCGCCGTTTTTACACCGGGTACGAGATTCAATGGAACGTTTTATCGAAAATGCAATGTATGCCTCACGCTGGCTGCTGGCGCCGATCTACTTCGGATTGTCCCTGGGCCTGCTGGCACTGGCATTGAAGTTTTTCCAGGAAGTCTTCCACGTTATTCCCAATGTGTTCTCCATGGCCGAGTCCGACCTGATCCTGGTGCTCCTGTCGCTGATCGACATGGCGCTGGTGGGTGGCCTGCTGGTGATGGTGATGATTTCCGGCTACGAAAATTTCGTGTCGCAGCTGGACATCGATGAGGACAAGGAAAAGCTCAGCTGGCTGGGCAAGATGGATTCTTCGTCGCTGAAGATGAAAGTGGCGGCGTCCATCGTCGCGATCTCCTCGATCCACCTGCTGCGGGTGTTCATGGACGCCAAGAACACCCCCACCGAGTACCTGCTGTGGTACGTGGTGATCCACATGACCTTCGTGATCTCGGCATTTGCCATGGGGTACCTGGACAAGCTGACCAAGCACTGACCGCCCCCTGCCCACCGGACACCTGCCGCCCGGCCGTTGCGAAACGGACGGGCGGCGTTGTTTGTGGCTTGTGCTTTTTCCGGGCGGGGCATATGCCTGTAGGGGTCATGGCTTTCAATTGCACGAGGTGCGCTCATGAACCTGCAGGAAATGAATGCCTACGCCATTGCCGGAAAAGTCGATGAGTTGAACCTGATTTCGCTGGAAGGCGGAATCTACCTGCTTGAGGCGCGCATGCACGGGGCTGCATACCCGTTGAGCGATGCCCATGGGCAGATGTTTCATCTGCGTTCGGTGGAGCATGCCCGTGAAGTGCTGCAGTCGTTTCCCAAGCTGCCGTTCAACCTGATCCACACCTCGGTGCATGACGAGATGTGCGGGTTGTCTGCCAGCGCCGAGGAAAGCCTCAAGGTGCCGATCACCCTGCACTCCGGCTGGTAGCGCCGGGGTTGCGCTGATTGTCGCCGGACTTCTGTGCTAGTCTGCTCGCCCTTTTGGTTCCGGGCGCTCCGGAAGGTGCTGTGTTTCCACGGCCTTTCCCGAGCCGTCCGCACAGCGGAGCAGTGTCATGTCCGAAGTAAATCTGTCCACCGACGAAACCCGCGTCAGCTACGGCATCGGCCGTCAGCTGGGCGACCAACTGCGTGACAACCCGCCCCCGGGCGTGAGCCTGGATGCAATCCTGGCCGGTCTGACCGACGCTTTCGCCGGTAAGCCGAGCCGTGTGGGTCAGGAAGAAATGTCTGCCAGCTTCAAAGTCATCCGCGAAATCATGCAGGCTGAAGCCGCTGCCAAGGCCGAAGCGGCTGCCGGTGCCGGTCTGGCATTCCTGGCGGAAAACGCCAAGCGTGAAGGCATCACCACCCTGGCTTCCGGCCTGCAGTTCGAAGTGCTGACCCAGGGCGAAGGCGCCAAGCCATCCCGTGAAGACAGCGTTCGCACTCACTACCACGGCACCCTGATCGACGGCACTGTGTTCGACAGCTCCTACGAGCGCGGCCAGCCTGCCGAATTCCCGGTTGGCGGCGTGATCGCTGGCTGGACCGAAGCGCTGCAACTGATGAACGCCGGTAGCAAATGGCGTCTGTACGTGCCGAGCGAACTGGCTTACGGCGCACAAGGCGTGGGCAGCATCCCGCCGCACAGCGTCCTGGTGTTCGACGTCGAGCTGCTGGACGTTCTGTAACCCCTGTAGGAGCCAGCTTGCTGGCGATGAAGGCTGCGCACTCGCGGTCTGCTCATCGCCGGCAAGCTTGCCCCTTGATCGGCTTAGGTTTCATAGACGGATTTTTGCGCCCAGGCTTTGACCATCGGTGCCGGTCGGCCGCAAGGCTCTGGCGTAGCAGAACAAAAACAGGTTGCGCACCAATTCCTTGAGTACCAGCGGTTCGCTGGAGCTCAGGCCGTTCAGGTCCAGATCTCCCTGGTCCTGCAGCTCGTTCAGGGCTTCCTCTTCCAGTACCGCACAGACTTCCCCGGTTTCCCGATGCAGGATTCGCAGGTAAGGGTGTGGGCGGTCCAGCCAGGCATCAATCAAATAAGTCATGGTCGTCATCTCCTTGAATGGGGTTCAATGAGAATAATTCTTATTCAATGAATAGCAAGTGCCTATTGGCGGTTTCTGCTTTTTTCTGTGCAGAAATTGTTTTCGATCAAATCGACTGGCTTTCTGCTAGCAAGGTTGCGGGTTGACCGAGCGGGGAGGGGCGTAGGGGGGGGACCCTCTCGCGGCGGGCGCGAGAGGGGGTGGATTCAGACCTTGCGGACGAAATCGGACTTGAGTTTCATCGGGCCGATACCGTCGATCTTGCAGTCGATGTCATGGTCGCCATCGCACAGGCGGATGTTCTTGACCTTGGTGCCGACCTTGACCACCAGCGAGGTGCCCTTGACCTTGAGGTCCTTGATCACGGTAATGGTGTCGCCGTCTTGCAGCACGTTGCCCACCGAATCTTTCTTCACGGCTTCATCGGATACGGCTTCGGCTTCACCGCTGGCGGACCACTCGTGGGCGCACTCAGGGCAGATCAGCTGGGTGCCGTCCTCGTAGGTGTATTCGGAATTGCATTTTGGGCAGGGTGGCAAAGTGCTCACTTAAGCTCCTCAAAGTCAGGATGGCTAAAAAGCGCACATTGTATAGGGTTTTGTGGGCGAGAGGGGATGAAGGGGGGGCAGGGCAACGAGCCGGCTCCTGTGATGAGCAGGAGCCGGGCTGTTTAGTGGGTGCGGGCGACGGCGAATTCGCTCAGTTCCACCAGGGCATCGCGGTACTCGCTCGGTGGCAGGGCTTCCAGGCAAGTGATGGCGCGCGCAACGTAATCGCGGGCCAGTTGTGCGGTGTAGTCCAGGGAGCCCGAGGCCTCGACGGCGGCACGGATGCTTTCCAGATCTTCGATGCCGCCTTTCTGGATCGCCTGGCGAACCAGGGCTGCCTGCTCCGGTGTGCCTTCGCGCATGGTGTAGATCAGCGGCAGCGTCGGCTTGCCTTCTGCCAGATCGTCACCGACGTTCTTGCCCAGGGTCTCGGCATCGCCGCGGTAGTCCAGCAGGTCGTCCACCAGTTGGAAGGCCACGCCCAGATGGTCGCCAAAGGTGCGCAGGGCCTCGGCCTGTTCCTCGGTGGCGCCGGCCAGTGCGGCGGCGCTGTGGGTCGAGGCTTCGAAGAGCATCGCGGTCTTGCCGCGGATGACTTCCATGTAGGTTTCTTCGGTGGTGCTGGCGTCACGCACCTTGGAGAGCTGCAGGACTTCGCCTTCAGCGATGATCCGGGTGGCCTGGGACAGGATGCGCATGACCGGCATCGAGCCGAGCTCGACCATCATTTCGAACGAGCGCGAGTACAGGAAGTCGCCCACCAGTACGCTGGGAGCGTTGCCCCACATGGCGTTGGCGGTTGAGCGGCCACGGCGCATGCCGGACATGTCGACCACGTCGTCATGCAGCAGAGTGGCGGTGTGCAGGAATTCGATGGTAGCGGCCAGCAGGCGCAGGTCGTCGCCTTCACGGCCCAGGGCCTTGCCGCACAGCAGCACCAATAAAGGACGCAGGCGCTTGCCTCCGGCCGAGGTGATGTAATCGCCGATTTTGGAAACCAGCGGAACTCGGGAGGTCAGCTGTTTCTTGATGATGCCGTCGACGGCGCTAAAATCGTCCGCCACCGCGCGGTAGAAAGCTTGGGGTTGCATCAGCGACAGGTGCTCCAGAAGGGTTGCGCGGCATGCTAGGACCCACGTCCGCGGGTGTCAAGGCGCGGTCCCGCACGGCTAAAGCCCCGACGGGCTGTAATTTGTCAGGGTAAAACACTGGGGTATAGTCGCGTGCTGCCATTAAACCCTGGTTTCAGGGGGTTAGGTCCCCGGCGCCAGGGCTGGCAGCGTTGTCCGACGTGGCCTGAACGGCACTTGCAAGGCCATTGAGCCTTGCGTACAATCGCGCACCCTGAACTTCCTGGGCAGCACCTGCCTTACGCAATTGCACTTGGGCCGTTCCAGCCCCATGCAGCCATGCCAGCCAATACCTCTTCTTATAAAGAGCTGGGTGAGCAGGATTATCGGAGAAATACCATGTACGCAGTAATCGTTACCGGCGGTAAGCAATACAAGGTCGCTGAAGGTGAATACCTGAAGATCGAAAAACTGGAAGTCGCTACTGGCGAATCCGTGACTTTTGACCGCGTTCTGTTGGTCGCCAACGGCGACGACGTGAACATCGGCGCACCTGTTGTTGCTGGCGCAACCGTCAAGGCTGAAGTGATCTCCCAAGGTCGTCACGATAAAGTCCGCATCATCAAGTTCCGTCGCCGTAAGCACCACATGAAGCGTATGGGCCACCGCCAGTGGTTCACCGAGATCAAAATCACCGGTATTCAGGCTTAATTTCAGCCTAATTCCTCACTAGGAGAATTGAACTCATGGCACACAAAAAAGCTGGTGGTAGTACCCGTAACGGTCGCGACTCAGAAGCCAAACGCCTTGGCGTGAAGATGTATGGCGGCCAGGTCATCAAGGCCGGCAACATCATCGTGCGTCAGCGCGGCACTCAATTCCACGCTGGCTACGGCGTTGGCATGGGTAAAGATCACACTCTGTTCGCGAAAATCGAAGGCGTGATCAAGTTTGAAGTAAAAGGCGCCTTCGGTCGTCGTTACGTGAGCGTCGTCGCAGCTTAATTGCGCGATCGCTGGAAAAGCCCTGTCTCGCGACGGGGCTTTTTCGTTTGTGGGATGAGTCTCTTGCAAAACTGTTTGTACGAGCTGCCAGCGTTGGATGTTTCGGTCGTTGATTGAGGTCGCTGCGCTCATTTTTGCAAGAGTCTTATGTCTTAGTGCTTTTCAGCTCGCCCGTGTGGCGAGAGGCGTTTGAACATGAAGTTTGTTGATGAAGTATCGATTCGAGTAAAGGCTGGCGACGGCGGCAATGGTTGCATGAGTTTCCGTCGGGAAAAGTTCATCGAGAACGGTGGTCCCAACGGTGGTGATGGTGGTGATGGCGGCTCGATCTACATGGTCGCCGACGAAAACCTCAATACCCTGGTGGACTACCGCTACACCCGGCACTTCGATGCCGAGCGCGGCTCCAACGGCGGCAGTACCGACTGTACCGGCAAGAAGGGTGAGGATCTGGAGCTGCGGGTTCCGGTCGGTACCACGATCATTGATGCGGGCACTCAGGAAGTCATTGGCGACCTGACCAAGGCTGGCCAGCGGTTGATGGTGGTGCAGGGCGGCTGGCACGGTTTGGGTAATACCCGTTTCAAGTCCAGTACCAACCGTGCGCCGCGCCAGACCACTCCGGGCAAGCCGGGTGAGCAGCGTGATCTCAAGCTGGAGCTGAAGGTGTTGGCGGACGTGGGTCTGCTGGGCTTGCCGAATGCGGGCAAAAGTACCTTTATCCGCTCGGTGTCCGCGGCCAAGCCGAAGGTGGCCGATTACCCGTTCACCACCCTGGTGCCGAACCTGGGTGTGGTCAGCGTCGATCGCTGGAAGAGCTTCGTGATCGCCGATATTCCGGGTCTGATCGAGGGTGCTTCCGATGGTGCTGGCCTGGGGATTCGCTTCCTCAAGCACCTGGCGCGTACGCGCATCCTGTTGCATCTGGTGGACATGGCGCCGCTGGATGAAAGCAGCCCGGCGGATGCGGCAGAGGTGATTGTCAATGAGTTGATGAAGTTCAGCCCGTCCCTGGCCGAGCGCGAGCGCTGGCTGGTGCTGAACAAGTCCGATCAGATCCTCGAGGAAGAGCGTGAAGAGCGGGTCAAGGAAATCGTTGATCGCCTGGAGTGGACGGGGCCGGTATACGTGATCTCGGCCATCTCCAAGGATGGTACCGAGCGCCTGAGCCGCGACATCATGCGTTACCTGGAGGATCGTGCCGATCGCCTGGCAGCCGACCCTGCCTATGCCGACGAGCTGGCTGAGCTGGATCAGCGCATCGAAGACGAGGCGCGTGCCCAGTTGCAAGCCCTCGACGATCAGCGTGCTCTGCGCCGCAGTGGCGTGAAGAGCGTCCATGACATCGGTGATGATGACTGGGACGAAGAAGACGTTGACGATGAGGATGGTCCGGAAATCATTTACGTCCGCGACTGATTCGGCAGGAGCGGGCTTGCCCCGCGAAGACGGTTTATCTGGCAGGGTGCGGTGTTATCATCGCTGCCAAGCCAGCTTCCAAGGCGCCGCTCATTTGAGCGGCGTTTTGGTGTCTGCAGGATACAAATACGAATAACCCCATGAGTGGCGCTCGGTCGCGTCGCTCGCTGGCAAAGGTTGAATAAGATGCGGAGCAAGGTGACAGGTGCGCAGCGCTGGGTCGTTAAGATCGGCAGTGCGCTGCTGACGGCGGACGGCAAGGGGCTGGATCGCACGGCAATGGGTGTGTGGGTGGAGCAGATGGTGGCCTTGCATGAGGCTGGCGTCGAGCTGGTACTGGTTTCCTCCGGTGCTGTAGCGGCCGGCATGAGTCGCCTGGGCTGGACCGCACGACCGAGTGCGATGCATGAGTTGCAGGCCGCTGCGGCCATCGGCCAGATGGGGCTGGTGCAGGCCTGGGAGTCGAGCTTTGCCGAGCATGGCCGGCATACTGCACAGATTCTCCTGACCCATGACGACCTCTCCGATCGCAAGCGCTACCTCAATGCTCGCAGTACCTTGCGTGCCCTGGTGGAACTCAAGGTGATCCCGGTGATCAACGAGAACGACACCGTGGTGACCGACGAGATCCGCTTTGGCGACAACGATACTCTGGCGGCGCTGGTGGCCAACCTGGTTGAGGCTGATCTGCTGGTGATTCTTACCGACCGTGACGGCATGTTCGATGCCGACCCGCGTAACAATCCTGATGCCCAGCTGATCTATGAGGCGCGGGCCGACGACCCGGCGCTGGATGCGGTGGCCGGTGGTACGGGCGGTGCGCTGGGGCGTGGCGGCATGCAGACCAAGTTGCGTGCGGCGCGGCTGGCTGCGCGTTCCGGGGCGCATACGATCATCGTTGGTGGGCGTCTGGATCGCGTGCTGGACCGCCTCAAGGCTGGCGAGCGCATCGGCACCTTGCTGTCGCCGGAGCGCGGCATGCTGGCGGCGCGCAAGCAGTGGCTGGCCGGGCATCTGCAGACCCGCGGCACCCTGGTGCTGGATGAGGGGGCGGTGTCGGCTCTGTCCCAGGGTAACAAGAGCCTGTTGCCGGTGGGGGTCAAGCAGGTCCAGGGTGGTTTCCGGCGTGGTGAGATGGTGGTGTGCGTAGCGCCGGATGGTCGTGAGATTGCTCGTGGTCTGGCCAACTACAGTGCGCTTGAGGCGCAGAAGATCATTGGTCAGCCGTCCGACGCTATTGTCGGTGTCCTGGGGTATATGGCGGAGCCTGAACTGGTACACCGCGATAACCTGATTCTGGTGTAAGTGGCGTAAGGAAAAGCGTATGCGCGTAGCAAAAGGATTGTTGGGCTTGCTCTTGGCGATGCCGTTCATGGCTTCGGCCGAGGAGATTGGCCAGGTGTCCACGGTGTTCAAGTTTGTCGGGCCGAATGACCGGATCGTGGTCGAGGCGTTCGATGATCCCAAGGTCGATGGGGTGACGTGCTATCTGTCGCGAGCCAAGACGGGTGGGCTCAAGGGTGGCCTGGGTCTGGCGGAAGATCGTGCGGAGGCCTCCATTGCCTGTCGTCAGGTGGGGCCTATTGCGTTCAAGGGTGAGCTCAAGGATGGCGACGAGGTATTCAAGGAGCGCACCTCGCTGGTATTCAAGACCATGCAGGTGGTGCGTTTTCTGGATAAGAAGCGCAATACCCTGGTGTACCTGGTCTACAGCGATCGCCTGATCGAGGGCAGTCCGCAGAATGCGGTGACGGCTATCCCGATCCTGCCCTGGCCGCACCCGTAACGGAGTTTCTCCTGGCATGCTGGCCCTCTGTTGAAGGCGGGGCTGGTTTGCCGGGTGGGTAAATCGCGGGCAATAAAAAACCGACCCTTGGGTCGGTTTTTTAACAAGCGTGTCGCTTAGGCTGCAGCGGCAAGGTTCAGAGCCTTGATGTGGCCATTCAGACGACCTTTATGGCGAGCAGCCTTGTTCTTGTGGATGATGCCTTTATCGGCCATGCGGTCGATAACTGGCACAGCCAGAACATAAGCAGCTTGCGCTTTTTCAGCGTCTTTTGCGTCGATGGCTTTAACTACATTCTTGATGTAGGTACGAACCATGGAACGCAGGCTGGCGTTGTGGCTGCGACGCTTCTCAGCCTGTTTTGCACGTTTTTTGGCGGAAGGTGAGTTGGCCACCGTCGAGCTCCTCGAAAGACTTTTTGGGAAATAGCAAACAAAATAGGCCGCGAATCATGCCGATGAGTTGAAGTCTTGTCAAGGGCGGGTGATGCGTTCCGCTGAGTGGTCGATCTGAAGAGGCGGGATATTTATTTCCGGCGCTTGACCTGTAAACTCGCGAGCTTTGGCTCTGTGCTGTTGCGGCGCGGAGTATCGCATAAGTGGGTGTCTTTTCGCCTGCTGTTTATCTACAAGGCGCAAAACCTTTTCATGAACCTGCTCAAGTCGTTGGCCGCCGTCAGCTCTATCACGATGCTTTCCCGGATACTGGGGTTTGTGCGTGACACCATCATCGCGCGCACTTTCGGTGCCGGGATGGCCACCGATGCCTTCTTCATTGCCTTCAAGCTGCCCAACCTGCTGCGGCGCATCTTTGCCGAAGGAGCGTTCTCCCAGGCGTTCGTGCCGATCCTGGCGGAATACAAGAGCCAGCAGGGGGAAGAGGCGACCCGTACCTTCATTGCCTATGTCTCGGGTCTGCTGACCCTGGTCCTGGCGCTGGTGACGGCTTTGGGCATCATCGCCGCGCCCTGGGTGATCTGGGCCACGGCACCGGGGTTCGTCGACTCTCCGGAAAAGTTCGCCCTGACCTCTGACCTGTTGCGGGTGACCTTTCCTTATATATTGCTGATCTCGCTGTCGTCTCTGGCCGGGGCAATCCTCAATACCTGGAATCGTTTCTCGGTGCCGGCCTTCGTGCCGACCCTGCTCAACGTCAGCATGATCATTTTTGCGGTGTTTCTGACGCCGTATTTCGATCCGCCAGTGATGGCTCTGGGCTGGGCGGTGCTGGCTGGTGGCCTGGCGCAGTTGCTGTATCAGCTGCCGCACCTGAAGAAGATCGGCATGCTGGTGCTGCCACGCCTGAACCTGCGGGATACCGGGGTCTGGCGGGTGATGAAGCAGATGCTGCCGGCGATTCTCGGGGTTTCGGTGAGCCAGATCTCGTTGATCATCAACACCATCTTCGCCTCTTTCCTGGTAGCCGGTTCGGTGTCGTGGATGTATTACGCCGACCGCCTGATGGAGCTGCCGTCCGGTGTGCTGGGGGTGGCGCTGGGCACCATTCTTCTGCCGACCCTGGCCAAGACCTACGCCAGCAAGGACCGCCACGAGTATTCGCGGATTCTCGATTGGGGCCTGCGCCTGTGTTTCATCCTGGTGCTGCCGTGCTCCCTGGCCCTGGGTATCCTCGCCGAGCCGCTGACCGTGTCACTGTTCCAATACGGTGAGTTCAGTGCCTTCGATGCGTCCATGACCCAGCGTGCGCTGGTGGCTTATGCCGTGGGTTTGCTGGGGATCATCGTGATCAAGGTGCTGGCGCCGGGCTTCTATGCGCAGCAGAACATTCGTACACCGGTGAAAATCGCCATCTTTACGCTGATCGTCACCCAACTGCTGAACCTGGCCTTTATCGGCCCCCTGAAACACGCGGGCCTGGCCCTGGCCATCAGCGCCGGGGCCTGTATCAACGCCGGACTGCTGTTCTACCAGTTGCGCAAGCAGCAGATGTTCCAGCCGCTGCCGGGGTGGGGGCGGTTCACCTTGAAGTTGCTGTTGGCGGTAGCGGTCATGTCCGCGGTATTGCTGGGCCTGATGCATTTCATGCCGGCCTGGGATCAAGGCCACATGCTCCAGCGGTTCCTGCGCCTGGGCGTGCTGGTGGTGGCTGGGGTGTTGGCATATTTCGGCATGCTGGCGCTGCTGGGCTTCCGTTTGCGCGACTTCAATCGCAAAGCCTTGAACTGACGGCTGTTTAGTCGCCAGGGCAGGGCAGGCATCGGTTTTGTCGGATCAACCACATTGGGTGCGGTGCTGCCTGTCGTCGGCCGCCGGGTGTGGTTATAATCGACCACTTTATGAGCAAGAAGCGCGTTATGCAGCTGGTTCGAGGCCTCCACAATCTGCGCCCCCAGCATCGGGGCTGCGTCGCCACTATTGGCAACTTTGACGGTGTTCACCGTGGTCACCAGGCTATCCTGGGCCGGCTGCGCGAACGTGCGCTCGAGTTGGGCGTGCCCAGCTGCGTGGTGATTTTCGAGCCCCAGCCGCGGGAATTCTTTGCCCCCGAGACGGCTCCGGCGCGTCTGGCCCGCCTGCGGGACAAGCTGCAGTTGCTGGCTGACGCCGGTGTCGACCGGGTGCTGTGCCTGGCCTTCAACCAGCGCCTGAGCAAACTCAGCGCCAGCGAGTTCGTCGAGCGAATCCTGGTGGATGGCCTGGGTGTACAGCACCTGGAAGTGGGTGATGACTTCCGCTTCGGTTGCGACCGGGTCGGTGATTTTGACTTCCTGCAGCAGGCCGGAGCCACCCACGGCTTTACCGTGGAGGCGGCGCAGACCGTCGAGCTCGACGGCCTGCGGGTGAGTAGTACCCAGGTCCGCAATGCCCTGGCCGCCGCCGATTTCGATCTGGCCGAGCGCCTGCTGGGTCGCCCGTACCGCATTGCCGGGCGGGTGTTGCACGGCCAGAAACTGGCGCGCCAGTTGGGTACGCCCACTGCCAATGTGCAGTTGAAACGCCGTCGCGTGCCGCTTTCCGGGGTGTACCTGGTGAGCGTCGAGCTCGATGGCAAGACCTGGCCCGGCGTCGCCAATATCGGCGTGCGACCCACGGTTGCAGGTGATGGCAAGGCCCACCTGGAAGTACATCTTTTAGATTTTGCCGGCGATCTGTATGACCGGCGTTTGACGGTGGTTTTCCACCACAAGCTGCGTGAAGAGCAGCGTTTCGCCTCCCTGGAGGCGTTGAAGACGGCGATCAATGCGGATGTTGCCGCCGCCCGTGCCCAAGTGGCACGTATCCATAGCGCCAATCGCTAATGAAGAGCCTTAAATGACCGACTATAAAGCCACGTTAAACCTTCCGGACACCGCCTTCCCAATGAAGGCCGGCCTGCCTCAGCGCGAACCACAGATTCTGCAGCGTTGGGACAGCATTGGCCTGTACGGAAAGTTGCGCGAGATTGGCAAGGATCGTCCCAAGTTCGTACTGCACGACGGTCCTCCCTATGCCAACGGCTCGATTCACATCGGTCATGCGGTCAACAAGATTCTCAAGGACATGATCATCCGCTCGAAAACCCTGGCGGGTTTCGACGCGCCTTACGTTCCTGGCTGGGACTGCCACGGTCTACCGATCGAGCACAAGGTCGAGGTGACCCACGGCAAGAACCTGTCCTCGGACCAGACCCGCGAGCTGTGCCGCGCCTACGCTTCCGAGCAGATCGAAGGGCAGAAGGCCGAGTTCATCCGCCTGGGTGTGCTGGGCGACTGGGCCAATCCCTACAAGACCATGAACTTCGCCAACGAGGCCGGCGAGATCCGTGCCCTGGCGGAAATGGTCAAGGGCGGCTTCGTGTTCAAGGGCCTGAAGCCGGTGAACTGGTGCTTCGACTGCGGCTCGGCCCTGGCTGAAGCAGAAGTCGAGTATCAGGACAAGAAGTCCGCGACCATCGACGTGGCCTTCCCGGTCGCCGACGAAGCCAAGCTGGCCGGCGCCTTCGGCCTGGCCAAGCTGGCCAAGCCTGCTGCCATCGTGATCTGGACCACCACCCCCTGGACCATCCCGGCCAACCAGGCGCTGAACGTACACCCTGAGTTCAACTATGCCCTGGTCGACACCGGCGAACGCCTGCTGGTGCTGGCCGAAGAGCTGGTGGAATCCTGCCTGGCCCGCTACAACCTGGAAGGCTCGGTGATTGCCACGGCTCCAGGTTCGGCCCTGGAACTGATCAATTTCCGTCATCCGTTCTACGATCGTCTGTCGCCGGTGTATCTGGCCGAATACGTGGAGCTGGGTGCCGGCACTGGCGTGGTTCACTCGGCCCCGGCCTATGGTGAAGACGACTTCGTGACCTGCAAGCGTTATGGCATGGTCAACGACGACATCCTCAACCCGGTGCAGAGCAACGGTGTCTACGCGACATCGCTGGAGTTCTTCGGCGGCCAGTTCATCTGGAAGGCCAACCCGGCCATTGTCGACAAGCTGAGCGAAGTCGGTGCGTTGCTGCACACCGAAACCATCAGCCACAGCTACATGCACTGCTGGCGCCACAAGACCCCGCTGATCTATCGCGCCACCGCGCAGTGGTTCGTTGGCATGGACAAGCAGCCGGCAGCCGGCGACACCCTGCGCCAACGCGCCCTGCAAGCCATCGAAGACACCCAGTTCGTACCGGCCTGGGGCCAGGCACGCCTGCACTCGATGATCGCCAACCGCCCGGACTGGTGCATCTCCCGCCAGCGCAACTGGGGTGTGCCGATCCCGTTCTTCCTGAACAAGGAAAGCGGCGACCTGCACCCACGCACTGTCGAGCTGATGGAAGAAGTGGCCCAGCGCGTCGAGCAGGAAGGCATCGAGGCCTGGTTCAAGATGGACGCCGCTGAGCTGCTGGGCGACGAAGCCGCCCAGTACGACAAGATCAGCGACACCCTGGACGTCTGGTTCGACTCCGGCACCACTCACTGGCACGTGCTGCGCGGTTCGCACCCCATGGGCCACGAAAGCGGTCCGCGGGCCGACCTGTACCTGGAGGGCTCCGACCAGCACCGTGGCTGGTTCCACTCGTCCCTGCTCACCGGTTGCGCCATCGACAACCACGCGCCGTACCGCGAACTGTTGACCCACGGCTTCACCGTGGACGAGAACGGCCGCAAGATGTCCAAGTCCCTGGGCAACGTGATCGCGCCACAGAAGGTCAACGACACCCTGGGTGCCGACATCATGCGCCTGTGGGTCTCGGCCACCGACTACTCCGGCGAGATGGCGGTTTCCGATCAGATCCTGCAGCGCAGCGCCGACGCCTACCGGCGGATCCGCAACACTGCGCGTTTCCTGCTTTCCAACCTGAGCGGCTTCAACCCAGCCACCGACCTGCTGCCGGCCGAAGACATGCTGGCCCTGGACCGTTGGGCCGTGGACCGTACCTTGTTGCTGCAGCGCGAGCTGGAGCTGCACTACGGCGAATACCGCTTCTGGAACGTCTACTCCAAGGTGCACAACTTCTGCGTGCAGGAGTTGGGCGGCTTCTACCTCGACATCATCAAGGACCGCCAGTACACCACCGGCGCCAACAGCAAGGCGCGCCGCTCGGCGCAGACCGCGCTGTACCACATCTCCGAAGCGCTGGTGCGCTGGATCGCACCGATCCTGGCCTTCACCGCCGATGAGCTGTGGGAATACCTGCCGGGCGAGCGTAACGAATCCGTGATGCTCAACACCTGGTACGAAGGCCTGACCGAATTGCCCGCTGACTTCGAACTGGGCCGCGAGTACTGGGAAGGCGTGATGGCCGTCAAGGTTGCAGTGAACAAGGAGCTGGAAGTTCAGCGCGCGGCCAAGGCCGTCGGTGGCAACCTGCAAGCCGAAGTCACCCTGTTTGCCGAGGATGGCCTGGCCGCTGACCTGGCCAAGCTGAGCAACGAACTGCGTTTCGTGCTGATCACTTCGACCGCCAGCCTGGCCCCGTTTGCCCAGGCACCAGCGGACGCCGTGGCCACCGAAGTACCGGGCCTCAAGCTCAAAGTCGTCAAGTCGGCCTTCCCCAAGTGCGCCCGGTGCTGGCACTGCCGTGAAGACGTCGGCGTGCACCCTGAGCATCCGGAAATCTGCGGTCGTTGCGTAGACAACATCAGCGGAGCAGGCGAGGTCCGTCACTATGCCTAACGCCGCAGGCCGTTTCGGCCGTCTGGGCTGGCTGTGGTTGAGCGTGCTGGTCCTGGTCATCGACCAGGTCAGCAAGCTGCACTTCGAAAGTTCGCTGAGCATGTACCAGCAGATCGTGGTGATCCCGGATTACTTCAGCTGGACCCTGGCCTACAACACCGGCGCCGCCTTCAGCTTCCTCGCCGACGGCTCCGGCTGGCAGCGCTGGCTGTTCGCCCTGATCGCGATTGCGGTCAGTGCGGTGCTGGTGGTCTGGCTCAAGCGTCTGGGGCGCAATGAAACCTGGCTGGCCATCGCTCTGGCGCTGGTGCTGGGCGGGGCCCTGGGTAACCTGTACGACCGCATCGCCCTGGGCCATGTGATCGATTTCATCCTGGTGCACTGGCAGAACCGCTGGTACTTCCCGGCATTCAACTTCGCCGACAGTGCCATTACCGTTGGCGCGGTGATGCTGGCCCTGGATATGTTCAAGAGCAAGAAAACCGGAGAAGCCGTTCATGACTGAACAGGTATTGACTGAACAACGCATCGGTCAGAACACGGAAGTCACTTTGCATTTCGCATTGCGCCTGGAGAACGGCGACACCGTAGACAGCACGTTCGACAAGGCCCCGGCGACCTTCAAGGTCGGCGATGGCAACCTGCTGCCAGGGTTCGAGGCGGCGCTGTTCGGCTTCAAGGCCGGCGACAAGCGCAACCTGACCATCGAGCCGGAAAACGCCTTCGGCCAGCCCAACCCGCAGAACGTGCAGGTCATCCCGCGTTCGCAGTTCCAGGACATGGAGCTTTCGGAAGGCTTGCTGGTGATCTTCAACGATGCGGCGAACACCGAGTTGCCAGGTGTGGTCAAAACTTTCGATGACGCGCAGGTGACCATCGATTTCAACCACCCGCTGGCCGGCAAGACCTTGACCTTCGACGTTGAAATCATCGACGTCAAAGCGCTTTAAAAGCATCGCCGGCATGCCGTCTTCTATTATCCAGGAGCCGGCTGCCGGCGATCCGCTGTCTACAACGATCTAACTTCTTGCGCGCAAGACACGAGGCACAGCATGCAAATCAAACTCGCCAACCCCCGTGGCTTCTGCGCCGGCGTGGACCGGGCGATCGAAATCGTCAATCGCGCCCTGGAAGTCTTCGGGCCGCCGATCTACGTCCGGCATGAAGTGGTGCACAACAAATTTGTCGTCGAAGACCTGCGCAATCGTGGAGCGATCTTCGTCGAAGAGCTGGACCAGGTGCCGGATGATGTCATCGTCATCTTCAGCGCCCACGGTGTTTCCCAGGCGGTGCGCAGCGAGGCTGCAGGTCGTGGCCTCAAAGTGTTCGACGCCACCTGCCCGCTGGTGACCAAGGTGCATATCGAAGTGGCGCGCTACAGCCGCGACGGCCGTGAATGCATCCTGATCGGCCACGCTGGCCACCCCGAGGTCGAAGGCACCATGGGCCAGTACGACGCCAGCAATGGCGGCGCCATCTACCTGGTGGAAGACGAAAAGGATGTGGCCGAATTGCAGGTGCGCAACCCCGAGCGCCTGGCATTCGTGACCCAGACCACCTTGTCCATGGATGACACCAGCCGGGTGATCGATGCCTTGCGCACGCGCTTTCCGGCCATCGGCGGGCCACGCAAGGACGACATCTGCTACGCCACGCAGAACCGTCAGGACGCGGTCAAGCAACTGGCCGACGAATGCGACGTGGTGCTGGTGGTCGGCAGCCCCAACAGCTCCAACTCCAACCGCCTGCGCGAGCTGGCCGAACGCATGGCCACCCCGGCCTACCTGATCGACGGTGCCGAAGACCTGCAGCGCAGCTGGTTCGATGGTGTGGAGCGCATCGGCATTACCGCCGGCGCCTCGGCCCCGGAAGTGCTGGTGCGTGGCGTGATCCAGCAACTGCAGGCCTGGGGTGCCACCGGCGCCGATGAGCTGGCCGGCCGCGAAGAAAACATCACCTTCTCCATGCCCAAAGAGCTGCGGGTTCGCTCGCTGCTCTGATCAGCCGACGCCTGCACACAAGGCCTGCTCGGCGTTTTCGCTGCGCAGGCTGACCCTCCCGCTACGTGACAGCACCACTTGATGGCGGCTGTACTCCTGGCCTGCCTGGCAGACATGGAGTGTTCCGGCCTGGAAGGCGCCACTGGGCAGCAGCGGATGGCCCAGGGCACTGAAGCGCACGAAGTGCTGCACCGGGCGATTGCCCACGATCAATACCTGCCCACTGCCTTGGCGCTCGATCAGTTGCGGGTTGCGTGCGTCCTGGGCGCCCTTGCCGCTGATATCCAGGATGATCCTCCAGCCCCGGCTCCAGTCGTCCTCCAGCCCATGGATCAGGACCGTGCGCTGGTGCAGGATCGCTGCCGCCCGGGCGTTGCGCAGGCCACTGGCGAGCATCTGCGCGGCGTCCTGCTGGCGATTGGAGCGCAGCAGCTCACTCATGGCGCTACCGGAAAGCGGCAGCAGCAGGGCCAGCAGAAGCAGTGCGGTCAGCAGTTCAATCAGGCTGAAGCCTTTCTCATGCATGGGGTCTCCCTCCCTGGGGACGACGGTTTCACGCAATCCGTGCGTGTTCATTGAGCAAATGGCCAAAGCGCCGGTCTATGGAGGGTCCGGGCGCTGCCTGTTATAGCCGATGACACTTCCAAGGCCGGCCATGAATTTGCATACAAAGGGTTTCACCTTGCTGGAATTGCTCGTCGCCCTGGCGATCACGGCCCTTCTTCTGGGCCTGGTGGTGCCAGCCTATCGCGCCACCGTGCAGCGAGTGCGTGCCGACACCGAGATCAATCAACTACGTCAGGCCCTGGCTTACGCACGGTTGGAAGCGATCAATCGCCGACAGAGGGTCGGGATTCGCCCGGCTGCCAAGGACGCTCCCTGGAACGGCGAATTGATGGTGTATGCGGGGCAGGACCCCGGAGGCGATGTATTGCGGGTTGTTCCAGCCATCAGTCCGGGGGCCACCCTGACGCTAACCTCAGATGACCACAGCATCGATTTCAATCGCCTCGGCGGCTTGGCGGCCAGTGATGCGCTGCACATCGTCTATGGACTGGACCAGCAGCGGCGGGTGATCAGTGTCTGTCTCAATGGGCGGGTGATAGCAGCGGAGAACTGCGGATGAACGTGCGGGATGCACAGGATGGCATGACCCTGATCGAGGTGCTGGTGGCGCTGTTGATACTGGCGGTGGGCCTGCTGGGTGCGGCGGCGGTGCAGATCAAGGCGCTGCAGTACACCGACAGCTCGCGGATGAGCACCCAGGCCAGCTTTATCGCCTATGACATGCTCGACCGGATCCGCGCCAACGCCGCCGCCGACTACAGCGTGGCGATGCCGGCCGAGGGAAACCCGGGCAATGTGCGGGATCAGGACCTGTACGACTTCGCCGCCAATATCGCGAGCTTCGCCGGCCCCAGCGGCAAGGGCAGCATCAGCGTCAAGCAGCATGTCTACACCATTCGCATCACCTGGGACGACTCCCGTGCCGAAGGCCGGGGGGGCAGCCTGCGTAGCCTGGAGCTCAGCAGCCGGGTTGCAGCGCAACCGGGAGGCTTGCCGTGAACCGGGCCGATAGTGGCTTCGGCCTGGTGGAGATGATGCTGGCACTGGCCTTGAGCCTGGTGCTGGTACTGGGGGTGGCCCAGGTATTCATTGCGGCGAAGAACACCTACCAGAGTCAGAGCGCTGCCGCCTACCTGCAGGAGGATGCTCGCTTTGTCCTGAGCAAGATGCTTCAGGAAATCCGCATGGTGGGGCTGTTCGGTTGCCTGCGGACCATCAGTGATGCCAGCACGGCACGGGAGTTCTCGCACTATGCGGCGACACCGATCCAATGGGACAACGCCGAGCAGAAACTGACCCTGATCACCGCCGATGTCGGGGACGATGGCGGTACGCCGACCTGGAGCCTGGTCAGCGACTGCCAGCACAGCGCCGTAGCCTATTCAGGCGCTCATCGAGGGGCCGGCGCTGAGCAGGTGTTCGCCCTGCGCCGGCTGTTCTACAGCCTGAAGAATCGCCAGTTGCTGCTGGGCAGCGGCCTTGGCAAGCAGCAAGCGGTGCTGCTGGACAACGTCGAAGCCTTTGATGTGAGTTTCGGCATGGCCCGTTCGGCCACCGACATTGCCGCCTCCAGCTACAGTCGCAACCCGTTGGACCCGGAACGGATCCGCAGTGTGCGCTTGCGCCTGACCCTGGTCGACCCCCATGACCGCGTGCGCCCGCAGACCTATAGCGTGGTCGCGGCCCTGCGCAACAGGTTGCCCTGATGACGCGCTTGCGAGGTCGGGTTCCTCTCGGGCAGCGGGGCATGGCGTTGCTGGTCAGCCTGGTGTTCCTGTTGCTGCTGACCCTGATCGGGCTCTCGTCGCTGCAGAACGCCACCCTGCAGGAAAAAATGGCCGCCAGCCTGACTCTGCACAACCGCGCATTCCAGGCCGCCGAAGCCGCGCTGCGTGTGGGGGAGAGTGCGGTGCAGCAGGATGATTTTCGCTTGCCGGTATGTGCCAGCCCTGCTCAGTGTGCGCCTCCCGCCGAATCAGCGCTGGTCAAGGCTCCGGGAGTCAATGCTGCTTCGGCGGTGCTGTGGATCGCTAGCGGCTCTGGCTTCTACGGGGTGCAGAACCTCGGTGTTTCACAGGATGCGGTGAATGTGCCGAGCAATACTCCAGCCACCTTGTATCGCGTGACCGCTGTCGGTCTGGCCGGGCAATCTCGCAGTGTGCTGGAGAGCATCTATGCCAAGTATTGATCGGGGCATGCGTCGGCCTGGCTGGCGAAGCCTGGGCGCGCTGCTGCTGAGCCTGTTGCCGGTACCTCTAGCCATGGCGTTCAATCCTGCCAGCACCCCGCTTCTTGGTGCCGCGGCGGTGGCGCCGAACGTGATGCTGATGCTGGATGACTCCCTGGGCATGAACAGCATTGTCCATGCCCGGGAGTTCGATCCGCTGCTCGCCCGGGCTGCGGTCTGGCGCTGTGCCGGAGTGGGGGGCGAGTGTGCTCGGGGTGAGCGACTTGCAGGCCAGGCGATTGCCTTGTCCAGCCTCGGAGAGTCGGGGTGCCGGGCAGGCTTTCACAGCTTCCATGATCCCGAGCGTGGGGTGCGCTGCCTGAAGCTGCCGGACCCGGTTGGGGCTGGAAATACGCTGTACTCCGCGGACTACCTGTCCTGGCTACTGGCGCAGGCCAAGGGACGGGAGCGAGACTTCACTGACGGTTCCATTCCCAACGACTACCGGATGAATGTGGCGCGGCGGCTGGCCACGGCCCTGGTGACCCGGTATCGCTGGCTGCGCCTGGGGTTGGCCACCTTCAACCCGCCGGCCCCGGGTGATCCGGGCCCTGGGGGTTACATTGCCCGTCCCATCAGCGACCTGTCGGCCATTGAAGGCGCTGTGAGCCCGGCCCAGGCCGAGGCCAATTACCAGGCCCTGCTGGCGACAATCAACGGCCTCAAGGCCGGCGGTCATACGCCGTTGGCGGAAACCTACTACGAGATCACCCGCTACCTGCGCGGCATGGTGCCGTACTACAACCTTTCACCGGCGCTCTACAGCAGCCCCATTCAATACCGTTGCCAGAAGAACTACGGAGTGGTGATCAGTGCCGGCGCGGCGGATCACGATACTCAGTTCCCGCTCAACGACCCTTTGGGGGCGGGGCGCCTGCCCAACTGGGACGGGGTCGGCAACGATGGTGGCGAGCGCGATGGGCAGACCCTGTTCCTCGATGATCTGGCCAAGTTCGCCTTCGATATCGACTTGCGTGGCCCAGGAGTGGATGAGGCCGGGAAAAGCTGGGCGGCGGTGGATTTCCCCCGTCAGTACCTGAATACCTTCACGGTGGGTTTCCAGGCCCACAATCCTCTGCTGATGGGCGCTGCGGACTACGGCCAGGGTGAGTATTTCCAGGCCCGCAGCAACCTTGAACGCGTGCTGGCAGGCGTTCTGGGCGAAGGCGTAGCCAGTGCCGTGACTGCCGGCAGTGGTGTACTGGATGCCGCCAGTGGTCGTTATTACCAGAGCCAGTACGACCCGGTCGATTGGCATGGCACGATCCGCGCCTACGGCATCGACAATCAGGGCCGAGTGGCTGTCGGTTCGCCGTTGTGGAGCAGCGACAGTGACGTGGATGGTGCCGGCGCGGCGGTAATCCATGAGACCTGGAACACTGCCAGCCGGCGTCCGGTGAGCCTGGCCTACGGCAACTTGTCCACCGCTCAGCGTGGCGAACTTGAGCAGTCGTTGCCTGCAGGTGTCAGTGGCGCCGAGTTACTGCGCTGGAGCCAGGGCCGCTCCGTGAGCGGGCTCAGGGAGCGCCGCTATCAGTTGGGAGATATCGTCAATTCGCCGCTGGTGCTGGCAACTGCCGGGCAGCGCAGTACTGTCGATGGGGCTGCCGGGGGCGACTACAGCCGTTACCTGGCACAGAAAGCCACGGCCATGGCGACGCGCTTGTTGGTGAACAGCAATGACGGGTTGTTCAATGTGCTGGACCCGGCCAGCGGGGAGCGCCTGTATGGCTACATGCCCTCCAGCGCGTTGGGTGCCCTGGCGCAGGTCGCCGATCCCGGTTATCGGCGGGGCGAGCGCCATCGCTATCTGGTGGATGGTCCCCTGGCGGTGTTCGATGGGCAGCGGGGCGGTGCCTGGCAAACCCTGGCCCTGGGGGGCGTCGGGGCGGGCGGCAAGAGTTTCTTTGCGGTGCGTCTGTTCGACGCCGTGCACGGCAATACGCCTGGCGCCTTGTGGGAAATCGGCGCTCCTCCCGAGCCGGACCGCAATCATCCTTTCAATGACCTGGGGTATGCCTATGCCCGCCCACAGGTAGCGCGCTTGGCCGATGGTCGCTGGGCGGCCTTCATCGGCAATGGCTACGGCAGCCATTCCGGGGTGGCAGCGCTGTATGTGGTGGACCTGAATGATGGCTCGCTGATTCGCGAGATCGCCATTGACGACCAGCCTGACAATGGCCTGTCGTCCGTCACCCTCAAGGTCAATGCACGCAACGAAGTGCAGGCGGCCTATGCGGGCGACCTCAAGGGGCGACTGTGGAAATTCGAGCTGTCCGGCAACGATAGCGCCAGCTGGCATCTGGCATTTGCCGGGCAGCCCTTGTTCCGCACCGCGGGAGGCGCCAGCCAGCCGATCAGCGTACCGCCGCGCCTGCTCGATCATCCCCGTGGTGGCCAATTGGTGCTGTTCGGTACGGGCAAGCTCAACGAGACCCGGGACAAGCAAAGCCGGGCGCGCCAGGGATTCTATGGCGTGTGGGACGCCGAGGGCGGTCCTGGGGGCATTGGCGAAAGTCAGTTGCAGGTGCAGCACCTTGAGGCCGGGTTCAGCGCGGCGGCCGGCAGTTTCCTGCGCAGCACCCTCAACGAGGTGCGTTATCCGGCGCAGCGCGGCTGGTACCTGCCCCTGGTACAAGGTGGCCTGGCAGCCGGCGAGCGGGTGCTCAACGAGGCGACCCTGGTGGCCGGCAGGGTGGTGTTCAGCACCCTGCAACTGGAGCCCGACGACCCTTGTTCGAGTGCCGGCAGTGGGAAATTGATCGAGCTGGAGGCGTTCAGCGGTAAGATGCTCGACGCTGCGGTGCTCGACACCAATGGCGACGGGGTCGTGGATGACCAGGACCAGCCCTCCAGCGGCGTGCGCTACGTCGGCACCGTACCCAGCCTCGGCGGAGTTGCCAGCAATGGCGCCCGCAAGATCATCAGTGACTCCAGGGGTGGCATCAGCACCCTGGTGGAAAGGCCCGGCGGTGGTAGCCGGCGCATCCTGTGGCGACAAATCCAGTAAGCGAGATTCTTGACCATGCGCAGATCCAACCAAGGTTTTACCCTGATCGAAATCATGATCGTGATTGCGATCATCGGTCTGGTCCTTACCTTGAGCCTTCCCAGCATCACCGAATACGTGAAAAAACCGCACCGCAGCGAAATCGCGGTACTGCTTACCGAGCAGGCGCAACAGCTTGAACGGCATTTCTCCAAGGCTGGGGTCTACAGCAACGCCCCGGACCTGAGCGCCGGCAATGAGTACTACAGCATTGCCGCAACCCTGACCGACACCGGCTTCTCCCTGACCGCGACCCCGAAGGACGATGGGCTGATGGCGGCGGACAAGTGCGGCAGTTTCAGCATCGACCAGACCGGCGCGACCCGCATCAGCGGCCAGGCCGAAGGGCTGACCGCCAAGGATTGCTGGGGGCGCTGAGCACCTGATTCGGGCCGCGGCGCCCACTGTCTTTCTCATGATTGGATCGGACTATGGCTAAGCAACAGCAAGTGCTGGTGGTGGGCGGCGGGGTGATCGGCCTGCTCACCGCCTTCAATCTGGCGTCCCAGGGCCAGCAGGTACGGCTTCTGGAACGTTCGGACCTGGGGCGTGAATCGTCCTGGGCCGGTGGTGGGATCGTCTCGCCGCTTTACCCCTGGCGCTACAACCCGGCGGTCACTGCCCTGGCGCACTGGTCGCAGGATTTCTACCCACAACTGGCCCAGCAACTGTTCAGTGCCACCGGTGTCGACCCGCAAGTGCATGTCACCGGCCTCTACTGGCTGGACCTGGAGGATGAAGCCCAGGCCCTGGAGTGGGCCAAGCGTGAAGGCCGGCCGCTGAGTGCTGTGGATATCTCGGCGGTGCATGACGCGGTGCCGGTGCTGGGTAATGGTTATCAACAGGCGATCTACATGGCCGATGTGGCCAACGTGCGCAACCCGCGCCTGGTCAAATCCCTGAAAGCGGCGTTACAGGCGTTGCCTAATGTGCAAATCGATGAGCAATGCACCGTCAGTGGTTTTATCCGCGAAGGCCAGCAAGTGGTGGGGGTCGATAGCTCGCTGGGCGAGGTTCGTGCTGATCAGGTGGTGCTCTGCGCGGGGGCCTGGAGTGGCGAACTGCTGGGCAGCCTGGGCCTGGAACTGCCGGTGGAGCCGGTGAAGGGGCAGATGATCCTCTACAAGTGTGCTGCCGACTTTCTGTCCTGCATGGTCCTGGCCAAGGGGCGCTATGCCATCCCGCGGCGCGATGGCCACATTCTGGTGGGCAGCACCCTGGAGCATGAAGGTTTCGACAAGACCCCGACCGTTTCGGCCCTGGAGAGCCTCAAGGCCTCCGCGGTCGAGCTGATTCCCGCCCTCGCCGAGGCCGAGGTGGTCGGGCACTGGGCCGGGCTGCGCCCGGGCTCTCCGGAAGGCATTCCCTACATCGGGCCGGTTCCGGGCTTTGCAGGCCTGTGGCTCAACTGCGGGCACTACCGCAATGGCCTGGTGTTGGCGCCGGCCTCCTGCCAGCTGTTCTGCGACCTGCTGCTGGGGAACCCGCCGATCATCGACCCGGCGCCTTATGCGCCTGAAGGTCGGATCTAGTCCAGCCCGAGCTTCTTCATGCGGTAACGCATCGAACGAAACGACAGGCTCAGCCGCCGGGCCGCCGCCGTGCGGTTCCAGCGGGTTTCCTCCAGGGCCTGGAGCAGCAGCTGGCGCTCCACCTGTTGCAGGTGCAGCGCCAGGTCTAGCTGGGTGGCCGCCGCCGATGATCGGGCGTCAGGGCTGTCGGCTCTGGGCAACTGCAGGTCGTCTGTTTCTATCCAGCGTCCTTCGCATAGGGTCTGCGCCCGTTCCAGCAGGTTTTCCAGCTCTCGCACGTTGCCCGGAAAGTCATAGCGCTCCAGGGCTTGCAGGGCTTCGGGACGTAGCTGGACGGCAGGCTGGCCGCTGTCCCTGGCCAGGCGCTGCAGGACGTGCCCGGCCAGTGCGGGGATGTCGCCACGGCGCTCGCGCAACGCAGGGACTCGCAACTCGATGACGTTCAGGCGGTAGTAGAGGTCCTGGCGAAAGCGTCCGGTCTCTACCTCGTTTTTCAGGTCCTTGTGGGTGGCACAGAGAATCCGCACGTCGACGGTTTTTTCCTGTTGGCTGCCTACAGGGCGCACGGATTTTTCCTGCAAGGCTCGCAGCAGTTTTACTTGCATGGCCAGGGGCAGGTCGGCGACCTCATCAAGAAACAGGGTGCCGCCGTGGGCGGCCAGAAATAACCCGGGCTGATCGCTGACGGCGCCACTGAAGCTGCCTTTGCAATGGCCGAAGAGTTCACTCTCCATCAATTCGGAAGGAATCGCCCCGCAGTTGACCGGGACGAACGGGTATCGGGCCCTGGGGCCAAGCTGGTGGAGCAGACGGGCGACCCGTTCCTTGCCACTGCCGGATTCACCGCTGATATAGACCGCCGCCAGGCTGTGGGCCAGCTTGTCGATGTGGCGACGCAGGGCATTCATGGGTGCCGAGTCTCCCAGCAATTGCCGGGCTGGGTCCTCCGTTGCGCAGTCCGTGGCCTGCTTCAGGCTGGCACCTACCCAAGCGCGCAGTTGCTTGAGGTCCAGAGGCTTGTGCAGCAACTGGCAGGCTCCGGCCTGCAGGGCGCCGGCGCTGGCCTGTGCACAGGCGCCGTTGCTTAGCAGCGCCACAGGAAGGTTGGGGTGGGACTGGCGGATGTGCCGCAGTAGCTCCAGCCCGCTGCCGTCCGGTAGCTGCAGGTCGGTCAGGCACAGGTCAAAGCGCTCACGGGCCAGGCGGCCACGGGCTTCCTGCAGGGTGCGCGCACTTTGGGTGTGCAAGCGCATTCGGCCCAGAGTGATCTCCACAAGGGCGCGGGTTTCCGTGGCGTCATCGACCACCAGCACCGATTGCCGTGGGTTCATGGCGGCTGCAGTTTTCATCCGTGAGTGAGGAGCGGGCGACAGTGCTCTCCCGATGGGCGTGAACTCAAGTCTAGGCCCGACGGGGTAGCGGCGCAGGAGATGGGCCACTGGTCATACTGCCGGGCGTCCTGAAGGTGCGCGTCGTCGGGACGTTGTGGTGCCCATGGATGGGGGGCTACAGCGCTCTGCCCGAGAGCGAAACGGCGAGTGGGCGCCCACAGGCTATTTTGTCGCCAATTGTTCGGCCGGGGTTGGCACTTGGGCCTTCTCGTTCCTGAGTAGAGGTTCGAAGCCTGGGAGAGGCGAGGGAGGAAGGGGGCGACGAGCCGGTTCATGCGCTGACCAAGGCCTGGAATAGTCCGTGTCAGACGCCATTTTTCGCCCCCGAGTTCCTTGCCTCGGGTATCCGCAGTGGGCCTGGGGGCTCAGCGGTCCTGGTTTCCCGGCCCTTGTTGCAGGTGTGCCTGGCTGCAGTACCACTGTTGCGACTGGCTCAGGGCCCGGTCCTGGGGCAGGTGCACGCCGCAATGGGCGCAACGCACCATGGGCGTAGTGGCCGGTTCATTGGGGGAGCGAGGGGCGGCGACAGGACGCTTGAACTTGCGCCAGAACCATACCGCGGCGGCAATCAGAGCGATCCAGAACAGTAGACGAACCATGGCAACCAGCTTTTTGAAGGGGGAGGGGGCAGTTTAGCCAAGCGCCCGTCGGGCGCACAGGCCCATCAGTGTGCGGGCATAAAAAAGGGAGACTTCAAGTCTCCCTTTCCGGCCTGCGGGGTGATCAGTCGAACACGCCGAAGGTCATGTAGCTGAACCAGGAACGGTCGCTATTGTTGTTGCCGGCAGCCTCGTGCTCTTCTTCCTCGACCACGTCGCCGTTGCTGTCTTTAGGCTTGAGCTCGGACGGAATGGCGTCCTTGGCATCCTGGTACTGCTTCATCACGTCCTGGTTGGCGCGGGTTTCTCCCGGCGGCAGCGGAGGACGGGACTCGATCAGGCCCAGGGTGGCCTTGCTCAGCCAGGAACGGTTGTCGGCTTCAGCCACGCGTGGCACGAACTGACCGTCCACCAGGCTTGGGTGGTTGGGGTAGTTGAGCTTGAGAGTTTCCAGGCTGGTGGCAGCCAGTTCGTCCAGGTGCAGGCGCTGGTAGGCCTCGGTCATCACCGCCAGGCCGTCGCCGACCGATGGGGTTTCCTGGAAGTTCTCCACTACGTAGCGGCCACGGTTGGCGGCGGCGACATAGGCCTGGCGGGTCAGGTAATAGTCGGCTACGTGGATCTCGTAGGCAGCCAGCAGGTTGCGCAGGTAGATCATGCGCTGCTTGGCGTCCGGCGCGTAGCGGCTGTTGGGGAAGCGGCTGGTCAGCTGGGCGAACTCGTTGTAGGAGTCGCGGGCGGCACCCGGGTCACGCTTGGTCATGTCCAGCGGCAGGAAGCGCGCCAGCAGGCCGACGTCCTGGTCGAACGAGGTCAGGCCCTTGAGGTAGTAGGCGTAGTCCACGTTCGGGTGCTGGGGGTGCAGGCGAATGAAGCGCTCGGCGGCGGACTTGGCGGCCTCCGGCTCGGCATTCTTGTAGTTGGCGTAGATCAGCTCGAGCTGTGCCTGATCGGCGTAGCGACCAAAGGGATAGCGCGATTCCAGGGCCTTGAGCTTGGCAGTGGCGCTGGTATAGCTGTGGTTGTCCAGGTCGGTCTGCGCCTGCTGGTACAACTCGACTTCGCTCAGGTTTTCGTCAACGACTTCCTTCGATGAGCAAGCAGCGGTCAGTGCGAGGATGGCGATCAGCAGCAGGTGTTTCACTTGCATGGCGGCTTGCGTCCCTATGACGGCCGCTGTCTTGGGCGGGGCCGTCCTGTTATGATGAGCGCCCCGTTGAAAGCCTCGGGGCAAAAGACGCCGTATTTAACCACAAGCGCGCAGCCGAAACCAAAGGCTGTGCCGACGCCCAGTCCGAGCATGTCCGATAAAATTGAACTTCGCGCAGAGGTGCCGTCCGAACTGGGCGGTCAACGCCTCGATCAAGTCGCCGCCCAACTATTCGCTGAGCATTCGCGCTCGCGCCTTTCCGCCTGGATCAAGGACGGCCGCCTGACTGTGGACGGAGCGGTCATCCGCCCGCGGGACATCGTGCACGGCGGCTCCATTCTTGAGCTGACTGCCGAGCAGGAGGCCCAGGGCGAGTGGATCGCCCAGGATATCGAGCTGGACATCGTTTATGAAGATGACGACATCCTGGTGATCAACAAGCCTGCGGGCCTGGTGGTGCACCCGGCTGCCGGCCATGCCGACGGCACCCTGCTCAATGCCCTGCTGCATCACATCCCGGACATTATCAATGTGCCGCGGGCCGGTATCGTCCACCGCCTGGACAAGGACACCACAGGACTGATGGTGGTGGCCAAGACCATCCAGGCGCAGACCCAACTGGTGGCCCAGCTGCAAAGCCGCAGTGTCAGCCGCATCTATGAATGCATCGTGATCGGCGTGGTAACCGCCGGGGGCAAGATCAACGCTCCGATCGGCCGTCATGGCCAGCAGCGCCAGCGCATGGCGGTGATGGAAGGCGGCAAGCAGGCCGTCAGCCACTACCGGGTCCTGGAACGTTTCCGTTCCCACACCCATGTGCGGGTCAAGCTGGAAACCGGTCGTACCCACCAGATCCGGGTGCACATGGCCCACATCAACTTCCCGCTGGTGGGGGATCCAGCCTACGGCGGCCGCTTCCGCATTCCGCCGGCGGCGAGCCAGACCATGGTCGACTCGCTGAAGAACTTCCCGCGCCAGGCCCTGCATGCACGCTTCCTGGAGCTGGATCATCCGACCACCGGTATCCGCATGAGCTGGGAATCGCCGCTGCCGGACGATTTCGTCTGGCTGCTGTCGCTGCTCAAGCAGGACCGTGAGGCGTTCATCGGATGAATGACTGGCTGATTCCCGACTGGCCCGCGCCGGCCGGAGTCAAAGCCTGTACTACCACCCGCGCTGGCGGCGTCAGCCTGACGCCGTTCGACAGCCTCAACCTGGGCGACCATGTCGACGATCAGCCGCAAGCAGTGGCCGAGAATCGCCGTCGCCTGAGCGAACACTTCGGCATCGCCCCGGCCTGGCTGCAACAGGTGCACGGGGTGGCCGTGGCCCACGCCGACCCTTCCATGGTCGCGACCGCGGACGCCAGTTGGTCCGCCACCCCGGGCGTTGCCTGTGCGGTGATGACGGCCGACTGCCTGCCGGCACTGTTCTGCAACCGTGCCGGAACCCGAGTCGCCGCGGCCCATGCCGGCTGGCGCGGGTTGGCGGCGGGCGTGCTGGAAGCCACCCTCGACAGCCTGCATACGCCCTGCGCCGAGGTGCTGGTGTGGCTGGGGCCGGCCATTGGCCCGCAGCGCTTTGAAGTGGGGCCAGAGGTGCGTGAAGCCTTCGTCGCCCAATTGCCGGCAGCCGAGCAGGCCTTTGTGCCGAGCGCCAATGCCGGGCGCTTCATGGCCGATATCTATCAGCTGGCGCGCCTGCGCCTGGCTGCCTGTGGTGTGACTGCCGTGTACGGTGGTGGCTACTGCACCGTCAGCGATCCCCGCTTCTTTTCCTACCGGCGCAGCCCGCGCACCGGGCGTTTTGCCTCCCTTATCTGGCTTGAGCACTAGACTAATCTGACTTGTGTCAAGCTGCTGACGCTTGAATCTCCCAGAATCGACCGCATCTAGTGAAACATCTGGCAGGTTTCTCTATTTAGGTGTGTCCATCGCTCCGGCCTGCTCAAAAGGAAGGTGACTAATGCGTATAGACCGATTAACCAGCAAATTGCAGCTGGCCTTATCCGATTCTCAATCTCTGGCGGTTGGCCTCGATCATCCGGCCATTGAACCGGCGCACCTGATGCAGGCGCTGCTGGAACAGCAGGGCGGCTCGATCAAGCCTCTGCTGATGCAGGTGGGCTTCGACGTCAACAGCCTGCGCAAGGAACTGAGCAAAGAGCTCGACCAGCTGCCGAAAATCCAGAACCCCACTGGCGACGTCAACATGTCCCAGGATCTGGCGCGCCTGCTCAACCAGGCCGACCGCCTGGCGCAGCAGAAAGGCGACCAGTTCATCTCCAGCGAGCTGGTGCTACTGGCCGCCATGGATGAGAACAGCAAACTCGGCAAATTGTTGCTGGGCCAGGGCGTGAGCAAGAAAGCCCTGGAGAACGCCATCAACAACCTGCGTGGCGGTGAGGCGGTGAATGACGCCAACGTCGAAGAGTCGCGCCAGGCCCTGGACAAGTACACCGTCGACCTGACCAAGCGCGCCGAAGACGGCAAGCTTGATCCGGTAATCGGCCGTGACGACGAAATTCGCCGGACCATCCAGGTGCTGCAACGCCGGACCAAGAACAACCCGGTGCTGAT
The DNA here is from genome assembly GCF_058796855.1 of Pseudomonas sp. GW823-FHT03E05. Lineage (NCBI taxonomy): Bacteria > Pseudomonadati > Pseudomonadota > Gammaproteobacteria > Pseudomonadales > Pseudomonadaceae > Pseudomonas > Pseudomonas sp. GW823-FHT03E05. Next base: position 56,157 of record NZ_JBXAJB010000006.1, on the reverse strand, counting down.
TGGTGAACCAGGCGTGGGTAAGACCGCCATCGCCGAAGGCCTGGCCCAGCGGATCATCAACGGCGAAGTGCCCGATGGCCTCAAAGGCAAGCGCTTGCTGTCCCTGGACATGGGCGCCTTGATCGCCGGTGCCAAATACCGTGGCGAGTTCGAAGAACGCCTGAAGTCTTTGCTTAATGAACTGTCGAAGCAGGAAGGGCAGATCATCCTGTTCATCGATGAGCTGCACACCATGGTCGGCGCTGGTAAAGGCGAAGGCTCGATGGATGCGGGCAATATGCTCAAGCCGGCCCTGGCCCGTGGCGAGCTGCACTGCGTGGGCGCCACCACGCTCAACGAATACCGCCAATATATAGAGAAGGACGCAGCCCTCGAGCGGCGCTTCCAGAAAGTGTTGGTGGATGAGCCGAGCGAGGAAGACACCATTGCTATCCTGCGCGGCCTGAAAGAGCGCTATGAGGTGCACCACAAGGTGGCGATCACCGACGGCGCGATCATTGCCGCGGCCAAGCTCAGCCATCGTTACATCACTGACCGGCAACTGCCGGACAAGGCCATCGACCTGATCGACGAGGCCGCCAGCCGCATCCGCATGGAGATCGACTCCAAGCCGGAAGTGCTGGACCGTCTGGAGCGGCGCCTGATTCAGCTCAAGGTTGAATCCCAGGCCCTGAAAAAAGAAGACGACGAGGCCGCGATCAAGCGCCTGGAAAAACTCCAGGAAGAGATTGTCCGCCTGGAGCGTGAATACGCTGACCTGGAAGAAGTCTGGACCTCGGAGAAAGCCGAAGTGCAGGGTTCTGCGCAGATCCAGCAGAAGATCGAGCAGTCGCGCCAGGAACTGGAAGCGGCGCGTCGTAAAGGCGATCTCAATCGCATGGCCGAGCTGCAGTACGGGGTGATTCCGGACCTGGAGCGCAGCCTGCAGATGGTCGACCAGCACGGCCACAGCGAGAACCAGTTGCTGCGCAGCAAGGTTACCGAGGAAGAGATTGCCGAAGTGGTGTCCAAGTGGACCGGCATTCCAGTGTCGAAAATGCTAGAAGGCGAGCGCGACAAGCTGCTGAAGATGGAAAGCCTGCTGCACGAGCGGGTGATTGGCCAGAACGAAGCCGTGGTGGCGGTGGCCAACGCTGTGCGCCGTTCCCGAGCCGGGTTGTCCGACCCGAACCGGCCCAGCGGTTCGTTCATGTTCCTCGGCCCGACCGGCGTGGGTAAGACCGAACTGTGCAAGGCCCTGGCGGAATTCCTCTTCGATACCGAAGAGGCCATGGTGCGGATCGACATGTCCGAGTTCATGGAGAAACATTCCGTGGCTCGCCTGATCGGTGCGCCACCAGGCTATGTCGGTTATGAAGAGGGCGGTTACCTGACCGAAGCCGTGCGTCGCAAGCCGTACTCGGTGATTCTTCTGGACGAAGTCGAGAAGGCGCACCCGGATGTGTTCAACATCCTGCTGCAGGTCCTGGAAGATGGCCGTCTGACGGACAGCCACGGGCGTACCGTGGATTTCCGCAATACGGTGATCGTCATGACCTCCAACCTGGGCTCGGCGCAGATCCAGGAACTGGTAGGGGATCGCGAGGCACAACGTGCGGCGGTGATGGACGCGGTGTCCACCCACTTCCGGCCGGAGTTCATCAACCGGGTCGACGAAGTGGTGATCTTCGAGCCTCTGGCACGGGATCAGATCGCCGGCATCACGCAGATCCAGTTGGGTCGCCTGCGCAGTCGCCTGGCGGAGCGCGAGCTGAGCCTGGAACTGAGCGACGAGGCCTTGGACAAGCTGATCGCTGTGGGTTACGACCCGGTGTATGGCGCACGGCCGCTGAAACGGGCCATCCAGCGCTGGATCGAGAACCCGTTGGCGCAGTTGATCCTCTCCGGCGGTTTCCTGCCGGGAGCCACGGTTACCGCCTCGGTGCAGGACGACGAAATCGTCTTCGCCTGATCACTGATCGGTGGGTTTATAGAGGAGGCCTCGCATTGCGAGGCCTTTTTTTTCACTAGGGCGTTGAACTGTAAGGAAAAGGCTTGTAAAGTGCGCCCCGCAGTCAGTCACCCCCGAGGTTTTTTCTGATCAAGAAGAAACCGGCAATGAAGTCGCAAATCATTGTCTTAAAAGCAATTTAAGGGGTTGACAGGGGTTTTTAAGATTGTAAAATAGCGCGCCTCAGAGACATGAACGTAGCGATACGAACAAGTCGAAGAGGATGAAGTAAAAAGTTGTAACTTGAAATATGTAGTTCCGTGATAGCTCAGTCGGTAGAGCAAATGACTGTTAATCATTGGGTCCCAGGTTCGAGTCCTGGTCACGGAGCCAATTTCAAACCGGGGTATAGCGCAGTCCGGTAGCGCGCCTGCTTTGGGAGCAGGATGTCAGGAGTTCGAATCCCCTTACCCCGACCATTTTTGGGTCGTTAGCTCAGTTGGTAGAGCAGTTGGCTTTTAACCAATTGGTCGTAGGTTCGAATCCCACACGACCCACCATTTTTGAAACCAGTTAGCGCTGGAATCGAATCTTAAGAACAGAGGCCAAAAGCGCTGTTCGAAGAAGGCGCCTCTAGAAGGTGCCTTTTTTTTACCGGGGTATAGCGCAGTCCGGTAGCGCGCCTGCTTTGGGAGCAGGATGTCAGGAGTTCGAATCCCCTTACCCCGACCATATTCACGAAAAAGGGCACCTCAATGAGGTGCCCTTTTTCGTATGCCCGTGGAAAAGTTCGCAGGCCCGCTGGCGTCGAGCCTGGGTAGGGTACCTACAGCCCTTGATGCCTCGATTGTGCTTGTGCTGAATGTTCTCCGTCGCTGTATTTGGCTGATGACTCGAGTCATGGCTGAAGCGGCGAGCCCTCTTTGTGGGGGAGGGCGTTTTCCAGGCAGTTGAGTCAACTGCCAATGATGTTGTACCGCGGTCCGTACGGCAGCCCGGTGATATTGCACGCACCGTGCTCGTCGACGATCAGGATGTCGTGTTCCCGATAACCGCCGGCACCGGGCAGGCCTTCGGGCAGCCTGATCATCGGTTCGATGGACACCACCATGCCGGGCTCAAGAATGGTCTCCACATCCTCACGAAACTCCAGCCCGGTCTCGCGCCCATAGTAGTGGTTGAGGATGCCGAACGAATGGCCATAGCCGAAGGTACGGTATTGCAGCAGGTCGTGCTCCAGGTAGAGGGCGTTCAGTTGTCGAGCGATATCGCTGCAGCGTGCGCCGGGCTTGACCAGTTGCAGCCCGGCTTCATGCACCTGGACGTTGATCTCCCACAATCGCAGGCAGGCGTCGGGGCAATGGCCGAGGAACAGCGTGCGCTCCAGGGCGGTGTAGTAGCCGGCGATCATCGGGAAGCAGTTGAGGCTCAGCACTTCTCCTGGGCTGACCCGTCTCGAGGTCAGTGGATTGTGTGCGCCATCGGTATTGAGCCCGGACTGAAACCAGGTCCAGGTATCCATCAGTTCGGCCCCCGGAAACGCCTCGGCAATCGCCCGCACCATGGCCTGGGTGGCGTGTCCGGCCACTTCGTATTCCGGTACCTGGTCGTGCAGGGCTTCGATGGCGGCGGCCCCGCCGATGTCTGCAATCCGCGCCCCCTGGCGGATCAGCGCTTGCTCTTCGGCGGACTTGAGCATGCGCAGGTTCATGCAGGGCGTGGCGATGTCCAGTAACTGTGCCTGGGGATAGAGCTCGGCAAAGGCCCGGTGATTGGGCAGGGTCAGATGATCGAACTCCAGCCCCAGGCGCGAAGCGCGGGGCAGGGCCTGCTTGACCGCGACGAAGAAATTGCCTCGCTGCCAGTCGGTGTAGATCACCTGGGCATCGCAGGTCGCCCGCCGCCCCGGTTGGCCGCCGTCGATATTGGCGCTGATCAGCACGCTGTGTTCCTGGGTCACCACGAGGGCGTACTGGCGGCCGAAGGAGCAATACAGGAAGCCGGCGTAGTAGTTGATGTTGTGGTACGAGGTGAACAGCGCGGCGTCAATGTCCTGTTGCGCCATGTAGGCCCGCAGGGCGCCCAGGCGTCGAGCGTATTCTTTGGGGGAGAAGGTGGCAGGGGCTTTGTCACCGTTGTGCAACTCAAGCGTCTGGGGCATCTGCATGGCCTGGGTCCTTGTCTGCTATGAGCGATGCATGGCGCCACACGGGGTGGGCCGTGACACTGCATTGCAGCAGATAGGGCGGGGGCAGGCATGTGCGGTACCGACCTTGAGCTGGTTGTCAGCGCTGTTTTGCGGGTCATGGCCATGGGCGCCGATGACGCTGGGGCAAGCGCTGGTTGTGCCGCAAACCTGGTATTTCTTATAGGTTTTGCCTGGCCCGTTGCTGCCGGGCGTGGCATTCTGGCCCTTCGCTGTTAAGGATCAACAGTAAGGAAGCGGCAAGGATGCAGAGCAGGCTCGCGGAATTTGATACCCATCTTTTGTCCGGAAACTCGCTGCATGAGCGAATGACGGGAACCATGACACTGGCCTCGGAACTGGGTTTCGATGCCCTGGTTTATGACTACAGCCCGGTGCCTTTCGATCAGGCAGGCGAGCTGATCATCCCCAGTGCCATGGTCTGCAATACCCCCAGAGACTGGCTGGAGCTCTGGTGCGATCAGGGTTACTACCATATCGACCCGGTCCAGCAGGTTGCTCTGGACAGCTCCTCGCCCTTTATCTGGTCCTACAAGCCCGAGGCGGAAACCGTCCTGCGTCAGGCCCTCGGGCAGCAGCACGCTCCGGTATCCAGTTACCTGCACCATCATCAAATGGCCCACGGCATGACCGTGCCCATCCATTTACCCAGGGGCGGTTTCGCCAGCCTCACCGGTTTGCGCTCCGGCAATGCCACGGTGGCATTACAGGACTTGCAACAGGTTCAGGGCCACTTCACCCTGCTTGCTCATGCGTTGCAGGAGCATCTCTATCCACAGCTCAGCAAATGCGTTCGCAGTTATCCGGTTGATCTGACCCGGCGTGAACGCGAGTGCCTGAAATGGGCTGCAGAGGGCATGACTTCCGGCGAGATTGCCGAGCGCCTGCAGCGTTCGCAGGCCACGATCAACCTGCACCTGACCTCGGCGATGCACAAGCTGGGCGCCAGGAATCGGGTTCAGGCGGTGGTTCGCGCGGTTCACTATCGCCTGCTGGGTAACTGAGGCGAGTAGCACAGGCTCTGCCGCACTGGAGGCGTCGGAGCGCGGAACGGAAGATTGAACGACACAGGCTGATTGTCATCAGGGAGCGATGCGCAATGAATGCAAGCAAACCACCACTGGAAGGCTATGCCTCCTTTGGCGTCCATCAGACGTGGTATCGGGTCACCGGGGATCTGCACAGCGGACTTACGCCCCTGGTGATTCTGCACGGCGGTCCGGGCTGCACCCATGACACCCTGGACGCCTTCAGGGATGTGGCCGCCAGTGGTCGGGCGATCGTTCAATTCGATCACCTGGGAAGTGGCCTCTCCACTCGTCTGGATGGCAAGCCGCCGTCGTTCTGGAGCCTTGAACTCTACCTGGAGCAGCTGGACAACCTCCTGGACCACCTGCGCATCAGCCAGGACTACGCCCTGCTGGGTCACTCCTGGGGAGCTGCGCTGGCCAGCGAGCACGGGGTGCGCGCGCCGGCCGGCTTGCGTGCGCTGATCCTGGCCAATGCGCCAGCCGACATGCGCACCTGGGAAGCCGAGACCCTGAAACTGCGCGCAGCCCTGCCTGAGGAGGCGTTGCAGGTGCTGACCTGGCATGAGCAGCCGGGCTCCCCTCGTGGCGCCGAATATGTGCAGGCCTGGCAGTTGTACTTTGAACGGCATGTATGTCGGCTGCGCCCGTGGCCTGAAGAGGTGGCGCGGATGTTTGCCCAGGGCCGTGGTACCGATGGCGCGGAGCGGGGGGGAGGTTTTCCGCTGATGGACAACCTGCGGGACTGGAGCATCGTCGAGCGCCTGGGACGCATCGAGGTGCCGACGCTTTTGATCTGTGGCCGCTACGATGAAGCCACGCCAGTTGTGGTCAGCCCCTACCTGGAGAAGATTCCCGGCATTCGCCTGGCGTTGTTCGAACACTCCAGCCACATGCCCCACGTCGAGGAGCGGGTCGCCTGCATGGGCACCGTCGTGAATTTTCTCGATGAATGCCTGTAACCGTACGCCAGCAGCCCCCGCTACGTTACGTAGCGGGGGCGTGGTTTTTCAGGGGCCTAGTGCAGCTTCAGGCGTGGATCGGTACCGCGGCCGATTCGGCTGCCAAGCATCAGCATCGCGGTGCGGAAGACTCCGTACAGCGCCATCTGGTGCATGCGATACAGCGAGATGTAGAACATCCGCGCCAGCCAGCCTTCGAGCATCACGCTGCCAGTGAGGTTGCCCATCAAGTTGCCCACCGCCGAGAAGCGCGACAGCGAGATCAGTGAGCCGTAGTCGGTGTACTTGTAGGTCGGCAGGTCCTTGCCTTCGATGCGCAGCTTCAGCGACTTGGCCAGCAACGAGGCTTGCTGGTGCGCGGCCTGGGCCCGTGGCGGCACATTACGGTCGCTGCCTGGTTGCGGGCAGGCGGCGCAGTCGCCGAAGGCAAAGATGTTCTCGTCGCGAGTGGTCTGCAGGGTCGGTAGTACCTGCAGTTGGTTGATGCGGTTGGTCTCCAGGCCGTCGATGTCCTTGAGGAAGCCTGGCGCGCGAATGCCCGCGGCCCAGACCTTGAGGCTGGCGGGAATGGTCTGGCCGTCGGCGGTGATCAGGCTGTCGGCGGTCACTTCGCTGACCGAGGCGTTGGTCAGCACCTTGACCCCGAGTTTCTCCAGGGTCTTGTGCACCGGGCCGCTGATGCGTTCGGGCAGGGCAGGCAGCACCCGTGGCCCGGCCTCGATCAGGGTGATGTGCATGTTTTCCGGGAGAATCCGGTCCAGCCCGTAGGCCGCCAGTTCATGGGCCGCGTTGTGCAGTTCTGCCGCCAGTTCCACGCCAGTGGCGCCGGCGCCGACGATGGCCACGCTGATCTGCTCCACGGCATCGGTCTGCCCGGCATGGGCTCGCAAGTAGTGGTTGAGCAGTTGCTGGTGGAAGCGCTCGGCCTGCTTGCGGGTGTCGAGGAACAGGCAATGCTGGGCCGCGCCCTGGGTGCCAAAGTCGTTGGTGGTGCTGCCCACGGCGATCACCAGGGTGTCGTAGCCCAGCTCCCGGGCCGGCAACAGCTCCACGCCTTCTTCGTCGTAGGTGGCGGCCAGTTGGATCTTCTTGCGCTGCCGATCGAGCCCGCTCATGCGGCCCAGCTGGAACTCGAAGTGGTTCCATTTTGCTTGGGCGACGTAGTTGAGTTCGTCTTCGGAAGAGTTCAGCGAACCGGCAGCCACTTCGTGGAGCAGCGGTTTCCAGATGTGGGTCAGGTTGGCGTCCACCAGCATCACACTGGCGGTGCCGCGCTTGCCCAGAGTCTTACCCAGGCGGGTCGCCAACTCCAGGCCGCCGGCGCCGCCGCCAACGATGACAATACGATGAGTCATGGGGATATCTCGCAAGGCTAAAAGAAATCGGTGCAGTCAACCGAGCGAGCGCGAAGCAGCTCATAGCGTCAGGTAACTGATGAAACGGCTCAACAGGCCCAGGGCGACAGTCACCGCAATCACCACCACGAGGAGCATCCACGGCCGGAAGGGCCGGCGCTCGACTCGATGCTGGGGCAGTTGCAGGTATTCTTCGACATGGCGTTGGTCGTCGGGGTTCAGGCGGCTGCTCATAAAAGACCTCGTCAGATAGACGTCGCAACGTTGAGGAATGTTACAGCGCGGTGTTATCCGGCATGAACGGAGCATAGCCGCTGCCGCGTGAGGGCTCGCTGGCACGGGCCCGGCGTTGGCAGGCAAGTGTGCTTTTTTACCATTGCCGGGCGGATTGCGCCATGGCTACACAGGCCGCATTGACCGGCGTTACAAACTGATGCCGACGTCGAAGAGGATGCTGCGGCCCAGGTTGCTGCGCAGGAACTCCGGCGCATCCGGGTGGGCGAACAGCACGCGGGCGAACGTCGGCCCCACCAGGGACAGCGAGCGCCAGCCCTGGCGCAGGTATTCGGTGGGGGGCGGGAAGTGGCTGTTGAGATCCAGGACTTCGCGTTTCAGGGCGGCGAAGGCAATGATGTCCAGCTCGCCGAGGTTCATTCCGCGCTCCTGATAGTTGTGGGCCTTCTTGCGCAAGGTCGGTGCCAGGCGCAGCAACAGTTCGCTGGCCGGGATGCGCTTGGGCTTGGCTTCGCGGCGCACCAGCTGGCTCAGGGAGAACGCGCTGCGCCGGCGCTGCAGTTCGTCGCGCCATTCATCGTTGAGCCTGCGGCCTTCGTCGAGGACGAAGAACACTTCGAAGCTGGCCTCGCGAAACAGCACATCGGGGGGCTCTTGCCCGGCGGCGGTGAACTCGTCGTTGCGGTAGGGAATGTTCAGGCCTTGCAGCAGGCGCTGGCAGACCCAACGCTCACGCTCCCATTTGCGGGCATTGGACAGGAACGCGTTGGCTTGTTCGGCCTGGATGGTAAGCAGGCGCAAAAAATCTGAGTCATCCATACCCCCAAGCTTAGCGCTCAAATATGACCTTAAAAACCACGGCCGTGCAAAAACCTCCGCAGGCGTTGCCGGCAACCTCGCTGGAGCCTGTCCAGGGGCGGTGTAGACTGTCTGCCGTCCAACCATTCGATAAGGAGTGCGCAGTGAAGCGCTGGTCAATGCTGTTGCTGGCCCTGTTGCCGTTGTGGGCCCAGGCCCTGGAAATAGGAGAGCGCCTGGCGCCCTGGACCCTGCTGGATCAATTCGACCAGCCCTACAGCCTCGATTCCCAGGCGCGGATCCTGTTGGTGGCACGCAGCATGGACGCCGCCAAAGTGGTGAACGCGGCGCTCAAGGACAAACCCAAGGGCTACCTGCAGGAGCGTCACGGGGTGTTTGTCGCCGATATCCAGCGCATGCCGACAGTGATCGCCAAACTGTTTGCGGTGCCGGCCATGAAGGATTACCCCTACCGAGTGATGCTAGATCGCGATGGGCGCGTGGCACCACGCTATCCCGCCGCCGAGGATCAGGTGCTGTGGCTGCAGCTGCAGGATGGGCAACTGGTCGCCCGGCAGGCGTTCGCCACGGCCGCGCAATTGGCTGCGGCGCTGGAGCGGGCCCAGCCATGATCAGCGCGGCGCTGCTGTCGCCGCAAAGCCTGATTGGCGGCTGGCTGCTGTATGTGCCAGTACTGATCTGGGCGGTACTGCGGGCGCCCTGGGTCGAGCTGTTTACCGACAGCCGGCGCCAGCACTTGCTGTTTGGCACGGTGTTCGCCTTGTTTCTGCTGTGGCTGGTGCGCCGGGATTTCGACACGGGGGTCTCCTACCACTTCATCGGCATGACCGCAGTAACCCTGCTGCTGGACTGGCCGCTGGCGATAGTTGGCGGCTTGATCGCACAGTTGGGCCTGCTGGCCCTGGGCCGGCAGGACCTGGCGGCGCTGGGGGTCAATGGAGCCTTGCTGATCCTGCTGCCGGTGGCGGTCACCGAGGCCTGCGCCTGGCTGGTGGAACGGGCCCAGCCGCGCAATCCCTTCGTCTATATCTTCTGCTCGGGGTTCTTTGCGGCGGCACTCTCGGCATTGTTATGCCTGCTCTGCGGCCTGGGCCTGCTGTGGTTCGACGAACGCTTTGCCATGCCCGAATGGCTGGAAGATTTTGTCGGCTACCTGTGGCTGATCATCTTCCCGGAAGCCTTTATCAACGGCATGGTGATCAGCGCCCTGGTGGTGTTCTGCCCGGAATGGCTGGAAACCTTCAACCGTACCCGCTACCTGTCGGCGCCCTGGAAAGACGAGGATCCGCGCCCTTGATCCATATCAATCCACGGTGTTTTGCCGGGCTGCATGCTCGGCAAAAATCTCAGGAGTGCGGTCATGAGTGTCTACCAGTGGGCCCGGCAGGAAGTGCGCGACAGTCTGCACAATGCTCAGCAGGAAGGTTTTGAACCGGGGTTGAGCCTACGCGCCCTGCTCAGTGCGGTGGTGCAGCAAAGCAAGAGTGTGCGCAGCATCGAGGACCTGGCAGACGAGCTGCAGTTTCTTGCGGAGAACCTCGACGACGATCAGGACTACAGCTTCATGCGGCCCTGACCGGCGCCGGGGTGAGCACTCAGTGAGCGCGAGGGGGCAGCTCTTCGGAGAACAGGTCGTCCTCGGCATCCGGGCTCACCGGAATCTTGTGCTCCTCGGCAGCCCAGGCGCCCAGGTCGATCAGCTTGCAGCGATCGGAACAGAAGGGCCGATTGATGTTGGCCGCGGTCCATTCCACAGGGGCGCCACAGGTTGGGCATTCGACGGTCAGGGGTTGGCTCATGACTGGCCTCCACGCAAAGTTAGGTAAAAGTGATGCAGGCGCTCGACCTCGCTGCGCAACCAGGCGTGGTCGCGGTCGTTGACCAGCACGTCATCGGCATGGCGCAGGCGTTCCTCACGGCTGGCCTGGGCCTGGAGAATCGCCTGGACCTGCTGTTCGCTGATCTGGTCGCGCTGCAGGGTACGCTCGATCTGCAGTTGCTGGGGCACGTCGATCACCAGAATCCGCTGGGTCATCCGCGACTGGCCGGATTCGATCAGCAGCGGCGACACCAGGATTGCGTAGGGCGATTCGGCGCGGGCCAGGTGGCTGACAATTTCCTCGGCGATCAGCGGGTGCAGCAGGGCTTCCAGCCAGCGACGCTGTTCGGGCACCTCGAAGATCAGCTTGCGCAGAGCCGCGCGATCCAGTTGGCCGTCGGCCTGCAGCACGCCTTGGCCAAAGTGCCGGGCAATCTGTTCCAGGGCCGGGCGGCCGGGCTCCACCACCCAGCGGGCGGCATGATCGGCATCGATCACATGCACCCCCAGGTCGATGAAGTGCTGGGCGGCGGCACTTTTGCCGCTGCCGATGCCGCCGGTCAGGCCGAGGGTCCAGGGTGTGTTAACGGAGCGAGTCATTGGAAACCGACAAACTGCAGATAGAAGTCGGTTATTTGACCACCCCAGAGCAAGGCAATCCAGCCGGCAATGGCCAGAAAGGGTCCAAAGGGGATTGGCGTCGAAGTCTTTTCCCGGCGCAGGCGCAGCAGGATCGTGCCGAGAATCGCCCCCAACAGGGATGACAGTAGCAGGGTCAGCGGCAGGATCTGCCAGCCGCCCCAGGCCCCGAACAGGGCCAGCAGCTTGAAATCACCGTGGCCCATGCCCTCCTTGCCGGTCAGCAGCTTGAACAGCCAGAACACCGACCACAGGAACAGGTAGCCGATCACCGTCCCCCACAGCGCATCCTCCAGGCTGATCAGCAGGCTGAAGCTGTTGGCGATCAGCCCCAGCCATAACAGTGGCAGCACCAGCACATCCGGCAGCAGCTGGTGATCGGCGTCGATCAGGCTCATTGCCAGCAGCCCCCAACTGAGGATCAGCATCAGCCCGGCCGCCCAGCCGAAGCCGAAGTGCCAGGCGATAAAACCCGAGATCAGCCCGCAGGCCAGTTCGGTCAACGGGTAGCGCGGGCTGATGGAGCTATTGCAGTGGGCGCAGCGGCCACGTAGCCACAGGTAACTGAGCAGCGGAATGTTTTCCCAGGGGCGGATCGCCTGCGCACAGTGCGGGCACTGGGAGTGCGGCAGCATCAGGTTGTAGGGCGCAGCCACAGGTTCCGGCTCCAGCCCCAGCACGTCGCGGGCCTGGGCTCGCCAGTCGCGTTCGAGCATTTTCGGCAGGCGCCACACCAGCACGTTGAGAAAGCTGCCGACGATCAGGCCCAATACCAGGGCCGCAGCCACGAAGGCCATGGGGTAGAGAGTGAGGGCGTCAGTCAGGGGCATGTTCAGATCGCTGTACCGAGTTGGAAGATAGGCAGGTACATGGCAACCACCAGGGCGCCGACGATACCCCCCAGGACCACCATGATCAACGGCTCCATGAGGCTGGTCAGGCTGTCCACCAGGTTGTCCACCTCGACCTCGTAATGGATCGCGACTTTTTCCAGCAGATGATCCAGGGTTCCGGACTCTTCGCCGATGGCGGTCATCTGGATCGCCATGGTCGGGAAGACGCCGCTGGCGCGCATGGCAAAGTTCAATTGCATGCCGGCGGCGACCTGCTGGCGGATCCGTTGCACCGCTTGCCTGAAGACAGGGTTGCCGCTGGCTCCAGCCACTGAATCCAGGGCCTGCACCAGGGGAACGCCGGCGGCGAAGGTGGTGGCCAGGGTCCGTGCGTAGCGGGCCACCGCGGATTTATGCAGCAGTGGCCCGGCCAGGGGCATGTGCAAAAGGCCGACATCCAGGCGGTCACGCAAGCTCGGGGAGCGCTGATAGGCCAGGCGCGCCGCAAGCCCGCCCAGCACACCGGCGGCCAGCAGCAGCGCCCCCTGCTGCTGGATGAAGTGTGACAGAGCGATGACCCACTGGGTGAGCAGTGGCAGCTCGGCATTGAAACCGGCGAACAGGCTCTGGAACTGGGGTACCACCTTGAGCAGCAGGATGCTGCTGACCACGACCGCCACGCCGATCACCGCCAAGGGATAGACCATGGCTTTCTTCAGCCGCGCCTTCAGGTTCTCGCTCTTTTCCTTATAGGTGGCGACTCTCTCCAGCAGGGTATCCAGGGCGCCGGCCTGCTCGCCGGCGTCCACCAGGTTGCAGTACAGCGGGTCGAAGTGGCGCGGCTGTCTGCGCAATGCCGTGGCCAGGCTGGAGCCGGCCTCGATGTCGCGCTTGAGGCTGGCCAGCAGTTGGCGCATCTGCGGATGCTCGAAACTTTCGGCAATGATGTCGAAGGATTGCAGCAGCGGCACCCCGGCCTGCATCAGCGTGGCCAACTGCCGGGTGAGCAGGGCAATGTCCCGTGCCCCTACTCGCTGATGCAGGCGCAGCCAGCCCTTGGGTTTGCGTCGGACTCGGGTTGGGGTGATGCCCTGTCTGCGCAATTGCGCCCTGATCAGGGCCGGGGTCGCGGCGCTGAGTTCTCCGGTGAGGGGGCGGCCCTGGCTGTCGGTGCCGTGCCAGAGATAGACACTGGTCGCGGGTGCTTTTACCGCCATGGTTCGATCCTTGGTGCAAGGGTGGATAGGGAGGCGCAAGCGCCCTGCTGTGTTCGAACGGGTGATAGATCACCCTGCCCCCCGGACGTTCCTTGGTGGGGGCGCGAGCCGACTGTCGGGCCGCCATGCACCTGTCCAAGCCTAGCTGGCGAGGCGCTGCCGGAGAGGGGCAGGGGCTGACGAAATTTGTCAGTTTGTGCGACTCCTTGTGCTCAAGGCCATGGGCTATCGCACCTGCAGGCCACGTAATCCGTGGGTTATCTCCTGGCACAGGCTGTGCTTCACGCCTTTGTGCTCATGCAACATTCGTCCATGCCAGGAGGCAACCCATGAAACATCAATCCGGTTTTACCCTGATCGAATTGCTGGTGGTGGTAGCCATCATCGGCATCCTCGCCACCGTGGCGATGCCGATGTATGCCAAGTACCAGGCGCGGGCCAAGGTGATTGCCGCGCTGTCCGAGGCGTCGGCCCTGAAGGTCAACGTCGAGGATCTGCTGAACCAGGGGACCGATCCGACCCTGGCCCTGGCCGGGGGCACGGCCCAGACCGCCAACTGCCGGATGAGTGCCGGCGGGACGGCGGCCACCGGTGAAGGAAGCATTGGCTGCACCCTGCTCAATGCGCCGGGGCCGGTGCTGAACAAGACCCTGACCCTGACCCGTTCGGCGACTTCAGGATGGACATGCACCACCACTGTGGAGGCCGACTATGCGCCCAAAGGCTGTGGTGCGGAGGGGGCTTGAGGAGGCTTTTCACGATTGGCCAGGCCGCGCTGAAAAAGCCGCAACTTGCATGCAGATTGGCGGGCAGTCATGCATTTTGCATGATGCCGAATTATTAAAGATTTTATAACTTATTGATTTTTATGAATATTTATAGGCTCCCAGACTTGGCACAGCACCTGCAATATCCCTCATAACCCTGTTGCCAGGACACGGCGCAGGCTTTCTTAAAGAACAGGAGTTACTCGTATGAAGAAGTTCGCTATCGCTGCCGCAACTGCTACCGCTCTGACCCTGACCATGGCTAACGCAGCATTTGCGCAGACCACTCAAAACACCCAGTCGCCCATGGTGGTGGCTGCCGGTGAAGTGACCAAGGCCAAAGAGGCCACCTCCGATACCTGGATCACCACCAAAGTGAAAAGCGATCTGGTAACCGAGAAAGGCATTCCTGGCACCGACATCAAGGTTGAAACCAACAAGGGCGTTGTTTCGCTGTCGTCCACTGTTGCGGTAACCGAGGCTCAGAAAGCTACCGCCGTGGCCATCACCAAGAAAATCAAAGGCGTCAAGGCAGTTTCCGCTGACGGCCTGAAAGCCGAGTAACACTCACGCTTCTCGCCTGGACAGGGAGAGGGTGCGGTAGACGAGCCGAGTGATACGTCTGCCGCTTCTCAAAAGGGTTCATGCGGAAGATCACAAGGACGTGATCATTACAGGCCCCGGCACTGAGTGTCGGGGCCTGTTCTATTGTGGGCGCCAGGCAGGCGCTGCAGGAGATACCGGCCGGGCTGGGTGGAGCCCGGCGCGAGAGGTTTATTCGCTGTCCAGGTGCAGCGGGGTGACTACCCGGCCATCGCTTTCGGCCTGGCCCAGGTTGGCATCGATGAAGTAGACCCGGTCGTCGGCCAGTTGGCCCTTGTCCACCAGGAAGTCCTTGATGCTGCTGGCGCGCTCCTGACCCAGTTGTCGCAACAGCACGTCGCTGCTGCTCCAGAACTTGATCAGACCTTCACGCAGCTTGGCGCTGCGTTCGTCGCGGCTGAGCTGGGTCCATTCCGCCGGCGGCTGCTGTTTCAGGCGGGTGCGGTAGATGCCTTCCAGCAGAGGGGCCTTTTCGCCCTCGGGAACCTGCAGCAGGGACGCCTGGGCGGGGACCTTGTCACCGCGGCGCTGGAGGATCTTGTAGTAGTTGTACTGGTATTCGCGCTCCAGCCGCTGTTCGGCGATCAGCGGGCCGTCACTGCTCTGGGCGCTGGTACCTTCGATTTCCAGGCGCAGGGTCGGACGCTCCTTGAGCGCCTTGGCCAGGGTGGTCAGGGCCGACTCGGATTCCTTGCTCAGGTCGCTGGAGCCTGGAGCGAAGGACACGTTGCTCAGGTCTTCCGAGCCACCACCGCTGACCAGCCCGCCAATGAACTTGAAGGGTGCCTGGGCGGCGCGCAGCACCAGATTGCGCAGGGTCTGCCAGACAATCGGCATCACGCTGAACTGCGGGTTGTTCAAATCACCGGAGATAGGCAGCTCGATGGAGATCTTGCCGTCCGTATCTTTCAGCAAGGCCACTGCCAGGCGGATCGGCAAATCCACGGCGTCCGGGCTGTCGACCTTTTCCCCCAGTTGCAACTGCTCGACCACCAGTTTGTTCTCGGCCTTGAGCTGGCCCTTGGTGATCATGTAGTGCAGGTCGAGGTTGAGCCGGCCCTTGCGGATGCGGAAACCGGCGAATTTCCCGGAGTAGGGGGTCAGGGTGGTCAGTTCCACTCGTTTGAAGCTGGTGGCGATATCCAGGGCGGCCATCGGATCGAACGGGTTGACGCTGCCCTTGATGGTCACCGGCGCATAGCGGTCGACCTTGCCCTTGACGTCCACGTCTGCCGGCTTGGCCTGGCGGCTGTCGATGGTGCCGACATGGCCGTTGAGCTGCTGGATGGCGGTAGCGAAGTTCGGCGTCAGGCTCAGGTCGGCGAAGTTCGCCGAACCGTCGTTGATGGCGATTTCACCGATGTGGATGCCCAGGGGCTTGCTTGAGCTGGGCTCGGCCTTCGTCGAGGATTTGCCACCACTGCTGGGTGGTTGTGGAATCAGCAGGTCGTCGATATTGGTGGTGCGGTCATCGTTGATGATGAAACGTGCATAGGGCTGCATCAGGTTGACCCGGCTGATGGTCAGGCTGTCACCGTGCTGATAGTTCAGGCCTTCGACCACCACTTGTTTCCATTTCACGAAGTCGCGGGTCTTGAGGGTGTCCAGGGTGTGCAACTGGTCCACATTGGCCCGGCCGGTGACGCTGAAAGTCAGGGGTTCGACTTTCTTCAGGTCCACTGCCAGGTCACTGCCGAGCATGCCGCTGCGCAGTTCCAGGCGGATGAACGGGCTGATATAGGACTGGGCGACGCGCAGGTCGATGTCCCGGGTCTGCACCTTGAGTTTGGCGCTGACGGGGTTGAGGTTGACCTCGCCGGTGGCGTTGACCTTGCCTTGTTTGCCCAGGCCGGTATCGAGCTTGAGGGTGAAGGGCGACTGGTTGAGGCTGTCGAAGTTCTGCAGGTCCAGGTTCAGCGGCCCCAGCTCCAGGGCTACGGCGGGCTTGGCCTTGCGATCGGCCAGGTGCACCTGGTAGTTGCGCAGTTGCACGTCCTTGAGCAGCACCTGCCAGGGTTTGCCTGGTACTGCCGGTTCCTTGGGCGCGTCGGCGGCGGCCGGCTCGGGTTTTGGCGCCGGTTTGGCCGGCTGACTGGCGAAGAGCTTTTGCCAGTCCAACTGGCCATCGGCTTCAAGGGCGGCCCAGGTTTCGAGCTTTTGGCTGCGGACCTTGCCGACAATCACGTGCTGCTTGGCCAGGTCGACTGTGGTTTCGCTGACGTCCAGGCGCTCCAGGCGCGCCAGTGGGCGACCGTCCGGGGCCTTGATGGCAAAGGGCGCGACGCTGATGGAGGTGTTGTCCAGCAGCAGCTCGGTTTCCTTGGTCAGGCTGAATTTGTAGTGGGTACTGAGGTTGACCACGCCGTCTTCCAGCACCAGCGGCACCGCATCGCGCACATAGGGCCACCAGGCTTTCATCTTGCCGTCGGTGACTTTCAAGGTGCCTTCGGAGGTCAGCGGCGTCACGCTGAAGTTGCCGCTCCAGTCGATCTGCCCGCCCTCGGGGCCGGTGGCCACCAGCGTCATGTCGGCGCTGTCGTCCGGCAGGGTACTGAGGTTCTTCAGCTCAAAATCGAGCTTGTTGTAGAGGAATTCGATGGGTTCGCTGGGGCGCAGGTCCTGGAAATGCAGGTAGCCGCCGGCCAGCTTGATGCGTTCGATGCGTACCGGGAAGGGTTTGGCGTTGGGGTCGCTTGGGGTCGGTTCGCTGGCCGGCAGCTTGAACAGGGCCAGGAGGTTGAGCTTGCCTTCCTTGTCGAAGAGGATTTCGGTCTTGGGCTGGTCCAGCTCGACATCCGCCAGGTGCAGCGCGCGTTTCCACAGGCTGTCCAATTGCAGATTGGCGTAGAGGCGATCGAAGGCGATCTGCTCCTTGCCCGGTTCACCGATGCTCAGGCCCCAGAGGGTCAGCTCCAGGCTGAAGGGGTTGAGCTCGATGCGCTGGATATGGGCTGGGGTGGTGGCGTAGTTGGCCAATTGCTGGTTGGCCACCCGCAAGGCAATGCCCGGCAGAATCAGAAAGCCCAGCAGACTGTAAAGGGCGAGAGCGGTCAACAAGGCGCAAAGAGCGCGAATCAATCCTTTGGTCATGCGAGGCTTCATCTATCTGAATCGGAAGTGCCTTGGAGTATGGCACGCGTTTACGGTTCCGAAACCACTCCAGTCTTCAGGATTGTTCAGATTTCCTGCTCTTGGTCAAAGTTGCAGGATCAAGGTTTTCAGTGGAGGTTGCCCGTCTTGGGAAGGGAAGTCCGCGGCGGGTACCAGGACCTGGCAGTCGCGCACCGGACGCCCGGCCTTCTCGGCGCAGCGCAATACTTGTTCACGCCAGTCCGGCATCGAGACCTTGGCCAGGTTGTTGCAGCAGATCAGCACGCCGTCTTCGGCGGTGGCCAGCAGTGCCGGCTTGAGCAGGCTCTGGTAATCACGCAGGAGGTCGACCGTACCGAAGGCGCTCTTGGCCCAGGCTGGCGGGTCCAGCAGTACCAGGTCGTACTGGCGCTGTTCAAGGCGCGGATAGCTGGGCAGTTTCTGCCCGCGGCGCTGGCTGATGGGCAGGCCCGCCAGTTGGCGGATGGCCGGGAAATAGTCCGACTGCACGAACTGCATCTGTGGCAATTGCGGGTTGAGCTGGCCGTTCTCCCGTCCGACGGCCAGGTTGCCCTCGGCGAAGTCCAGGTTGCACACCTCGCGCGCGCCGCCAGCTGCGGCGCTGAGGCCTACGCCACAGGTGTAGGCGAAGAGGTTGAGCACGCTTTTACCCGCGCTGTGCTGCTTGACCCAGCCACGGGCGTTGCGCAGGTCGAGAAACAATAGCGGGTCCTGCCCGGCGTGGCGTCCACGCACGCGGTAATTCAGGCCCCATTCGTGGCCAACCAGGTCCTCCAGGGCAGCCTCTTCGGCGCGGTACACCGAGTCTTCGCGGTCGATCCGCGAGTTGCCCCGGGAGCGGTCGTTGTAGACCAGCAGGGTCGACAGGTTCAGATGCTGATTGATGCTGTCGTGCAGTTGCAGCAGGGCGTCGCGTTCCAGCGTCTGGTGAAAGCTCTGTACCAGCAATTGCGGGCCATAGCGGTCGATGGTCAGGCCGCCGGCACCTTCCTGGCTGCCGTGGAACAGGCGATAGCAGTCGGTGCCTTGCTGATGCAGCTCGGCGAGCAGGTCCTGGCGGTGATCGAGAGCGGCGCGCAGCGCCTGATTCAAGGAGGACATGCGGAGCGCCTTGGAGCTGAGGAGTGAGGCGCGGCAGTTTACCAGCGTCCCGTCCGTTGTAGGAGCCAGCTTGCCGGCAAAGACGATCATGCGCACGCCTTGCCCGTAGGAGCCAGCTTGCTGGCGAAGGCGCTCTCACGGGCGCCTTCGCTGGCAAGCCAGCTCCTACAAGGAGGGCGGTTTGCGCGGAGGTTAGCGCTCGATCGCCAGGGCCACGCCCTGGCCACCGCCGATGCACAGGGTCGCCAGGCCCTTTTTGGCATCACGCTTGATCATTTCATGCAGCAGGGTCACCAGCACCCGGCAGCCCGATGCACCAATCGGGTGGCCGATGGCGATCGCACCGCCGTTGACGTTGACCTTGCTGGCGTCCCATTCCAGTTCCTTGGCCACCGACAGCGACTGCGCGGCGAAGGCTTCGTTGGCTTCGATCAGGTCCAGCTGGTCCAGGGTCCAGCCGGCCTTGTCCAGGCAGCGGCGGGTGGCCGAGACCGGGCCGATGCCCATGATCGCCGGGTCGACGCCGGCGTTGGCGTAGGCGGCAATTTTTGCCAGCACCGGCAGGCCCAGGGCCCGGGCCTTGCTGGCGCTCATCAGCATCACCGCGGCGGCGCCGTCGTTCAGCGCCGAGGCGTTGCCGGCGGTGACGCTGCCGTCTTTCTTGAACGCCGGCTTGAGCTTGGCCAGGGCTTCGGCGGTGGTGCCGGGGCGTGGCTGCTCGTCGGTGGCGAAGGTCAGGGGGTCGCCCTTGCGCTGGGGAATCTGGATCGGGGTGATCTCGTCGACAAAGCGCCCGGCCTCGATGGCCGCTGCGGCTTTGTGTTGGGAAGCGGCGGCGAAGGCGTCCTGGGATTCACGGCTGATGCCGTATTTCTCCACCAGGTTCTCGGCGGTGATGCCCATGTGGTAGTCGTTGAAGGCATCCCACAGGCCGTCGCTGATCATGGAGTCGACCATCTGGCTGTGGCCCATGCGCAGGCCGGTGCGGGCGCCGGGCAGCACGTAGTTGGACAGGCTCATGTTTTCCTGGCCGCCGGCGATGATCACCTCGGCATCGCCGCAGCGGATGGCCTGGGCGCCCAGGTGCAGGGCCTTGAGGCCGGAGCCGCAGACCTTGTTCAGGGTCATGGCGGGTACCGCGTGGGGCAGGCCGGCCTTGATCGCGGCCTGGCGGGCGGGGTTCTGCCCGGCGCCGGCGGTGAGCACCTGGCCCATGAGTACTTCGTCGACCTGGGCCGGGTCGATGCCGGTCTGGGCCAGCAATTGGCGGATGACCGCGGCGCCCAGGTCAACGGCGGGAATGTTCGCCAGGGAGCCCTGGAAACTGCCCACGGCGGTGCGGGTGGCGGCAACGATTACGACGTCTTGCATGATCGGGTCCTTGTGTTCGGTGGCGGGGACCTGTGGCGTGGTGCGGGTGTTGGCCGGGCGGCACAGGCACTGGAAATTGGCGAAATCATGGTTGCACACAACCCCGGGAGCCGGCCAATCGCGAACCGGCCGGTCGGGTTGTGCTTGAACGGTCGGTTTTTACAGGCCCATGCGTCGTTTCGCCCGGTGCACGGAACTGTCCCGTACCGCCCAGCGCAGCATCGGCGTGCTGCGCTTGACGCTGGCACGAATCAGTTGGCGTTGCAGCGGGTTCTGATTGACCTCGAGCATGGCGCTGGCCCAGTCCGGCAGCAGGTCGATGCCGGCCTGCATCATCAACGAACCGAAGGGTTTGGCCAGGCGGCTGGGGGCTGGGGCAGCCAGCAGCAGGCGCAGGACTTCCCGGCTGCGTTGGTCGCAGAGCAGTTGGGGGCGCATGGCCTGCAGGTAGTCGGCCACGGCGCGTCGCGAGCGCGGCACGTCCCGGGCTCCCAGGCGTTCGGCGATCAGGGCGATCTCGTCGTAGTAGCGATCCTGGTCAGCCCCGGAAAGATGAGGGTTGAGGTAACGCAAGTGCGCGGCAAGAAAGCTGCTGACCTCAGCCACGTGAACCCAGGTCAGCAGATCGGGGTCGCTGGCGGCATAGGGGCGGCCATCGGGGGCGGTGCCGACTATGTGCAAGTGAATGCTGCGTACCTTGTCGATCAGCCATTCGGCGTCCTGGCGGGAGCCGAAGGTGGTGCCGGAGATGAACTGCCCGGTGCGGCGCAGGCGGCCGATCATGTCCTGGCGAAAGTTCGAGTGATCCCAGACGCCGGCCAAGGCCAGAGGATGCAGGGCCTGCATCAACAGGGCGCTGATGCCGCCGATCAGCATGCTGCTGAAGTCGGCGTGCACCTGCCAACTGACGGACCCCGGCCCGAACAGGCCGGGGTCACCTTTGGGATGTTCCAGGTCGAGTTGGCCCAGAGACAGGCCGGACAGGCTCATGACCTGGCTTTCGATGCGGCTGCGAATGAATTCCATGACAGCTCGGTGTGGCTATTTAAAAAAGAAGCGCGGCGGATGCCGCGCCGGTTTCAAACGTTCAGGCGTTTGTCGATCAGGCCGTCCACCACGCTGGGGTCCGCCAGGGTCGAAGTGTCACCCAGGGTATCCAGTTCGTTGCAGGCGATCTTGCGCAGGATACGCCGCATGATCTTGCCCGAGCGAGTTTTCGGCAGGGCCGGAGCCCACTGGATCAGCTCCGGCTTGGCGAAACTGCCGATCTCGCGGCTGACCAGGGCCAGCAGTTCCTTCTTCAGTGCCTCGTCGGGCTCGACGCCCTGCATCGGTGTGACGAAGGCATAGATTCCCTGGCCCTTGAGATCATGGGGGTAACCGACCACCGCCGCTTCGGCGATGCTGTCGTGCAGCACCAGAGCGCTTTCCACTTCGGCGGTGCCGATGCGGTGCCCGGAAACGTTGATCACGTCGTCGATGCGCCCGGTGATCCAGTAGCTGCCATCCTCGTCGCGCCGGGCACCATCACCGGTGAAGTAATAGCCGGGGTAGGGAGCGAAATAGGTTTCGACCATGCGCTTGGGATCGCCATAGACGCTACGGATCTGCGCCGGCCAACTGGCCTTGATTGCCAGGATGCCGCTGCCTGCCCCATGGATTTCCTTGCCCTGGTCGTCCAGCAGCACCGGTTGTACGCCGAACATCGGGGTCGAGGCGCATCCGGGCTTGATCTGCCGGGCGCTGACCAGGGGGCTGAGCATGATGCCGCCGGTTTCGGTCTGCCACCAGGTATCGACAATCGGGCAGCGTTGTTCGCCGACCACGTTGAAATACCACTCCCAGGCTTCCGGGTTGATCGGCTCGCCGACGCTGCCGAGCAAGCGCAGGCTGGCGCGGGAGGTGTTCTGTAGCGGGGCGCTGCCTTCGCGCATCAGGGCACGCAGAGCGGTGGGCGCGGTGTAGAAGATGTTCACCTGATGCTTGTCCACCACCTCCCAGAAACGCGAGGTGCTGGGGTAGTTGGGCACACCTTCGAAGATCAGCGTGGTCGCGCCGTTGGCCAGGGGGCCGTAGAGGATGTAGCTGTGGCCGGTGACCCAGCCGACGTCGGCGGTGCACCAGAAGACTTCGCCGTCGCGGTAGTCCAGCACGTACTTGAAGGTCATGGCGGCCTGTAGCAGGTAGCCGCCGGTGGTGTGCAGCACGCCCTTGGGTTTGCCGGTGCTGCCGGAGGTGTAGAGGATGAACAGCGGGTCTTCGGCGTCCATCGGCTCGGGGGCGCATTGGTTGCTGGCGCCAGCCACGGCCTGTTCATAGGGAATGTCGCGATCTGGCACCCAGTCCACCGGGTTGCGGGTGCGTTCGACCACCAGCACGCTGCTGACATCCGGGCAACTGAGCAGGGCCTTGTCGACGTTGCTCTTCAGCGGAATCAGTTTGCCGCCGCGCACGCCTTCATCGGCGGTGATCACGGTGCGGCAGTCGGCGTTGAGAATGCGGTCGCGCAGGGCCTCCGGCGAAAAACCGCCGAACACCACCGAATGCACCGCGCCGATCCGGGTGCAGGCGAGCATGGCGTAGGCCACTTCGGGAATCATCGGCATGTAGATGCACACCCGGTCGCCCTTCTTCACGCCACGGCTTTTCAGCACGTTGGCCAGGCGGCAGACCCGGTCGTGGAGTTCCTGGTAGGTGATGCGCTGGGAGTCTGCCGGGTTGTCACCTTCCCAGATGATCGCCGCCTGATTGCCGCGTTTTTCCAGATGACGGTCGATGCAGTTGTAGCTGACGTTGAGTTGGCCACCGCGAAACCAGTTGGCCTCGCCGGTGCGCATGTCGTGGCTGTGGACGCTGTCCCAGGGGCTGCTCCAGTGCAGGAAACGCCTGGCCTGCTCGGCCCAGAACTGGTCCGGCTGCTCAATGGACTGGCGGTAGAGGTGGTGGTAGTCGTCCTGGCTCATTTGTGCCGCCCGGCGGACGGCATCGGCTTTCGGAAAAGTGCTGATATCGAACATGACGGTTCCTTATTCTTGTTTTGCGACAAGTCATAAGGGTGCGCACAAGTGCCGGGAAGGTTCAAGTGGGGAAGGGCCGGGGCCCGGACAGGAGCCGGTGTGGCCGGCTCCTGGGGTGACAGGGTCGATCAGCCGCGGTGACGGCCGCGGAAGTAGTTGATCAGGCCTTGGGTCGATGCGTCGTCGGCCAGGGTTTCGTCGCTGCCGACCAGGCGGTTGTAGACGCCTTTGCCCAGCTCCTTGCCCAGCTCCACGCCCCACTGGTCGAAGGCGTTGATGCCCCAGACCACGCTTTGCACGAAGACCTTGTGTTCATACAGCGCCACCAGTGCGCCAAGGCGCCGCGGGCTGATGCGCTCCACCACCAGGGTGTTGCTCGGACGGTTGCCGGGAATCACCTTGTGCGGTGCCAGTTTCGCGATTTCGGCTTCGCTCAGGCCTTTCTCGCGCAGTTCGCTCTCGGCTTCGGCGCGGGTCTTGCCCAGCATCAGTGCCTGGCTCTGGGACAGGCAGTTGGCGTACAGCCACTGATGGTGGTCGGCCACCGGGTTGAAGCTGACGATCGGCACGATGAAGTCGGCCGGAATCAACTGGGTGCCCTGGTGCAGCAACTGGTGGTAGGCATGCTGGCCGTTGCAGCCCACGCCGCCCCAGATCACCGGGCCGGTATCGGTGGCCACCGGGGTGCCGTCCTGGCGCACGCTCTTGCCGTTGGATTCCATGTCCAATTGTTGCAAGTGCTTGGTGATGTTGCGCAGGTAGTGGTCGTACGGCAGGATCGCGTGGCTCTGCGCGCCCCAGAAATTGCCGTACCACACGCCCAGCAGCGCCAGCAGCACCGGCATGTTCTGTTCGAATGGGGCGCTCTGGAAATGCTGGTCCATGGTGTAGGCACCGGACAGCAGCTCCTTGAAGTTGGACATGCCGATGGCCAGGGCGATCGGCAGGCCGATGGCGGACCACAGCGAGTAGCGCCCGCCGACCCAGTCCCACATCGGGAAGATGTTCTCTTCGCGAATGCCGAAGGCCACTGCCGCCGCATTGTTGCTCGACACGGCGATGAAGTGGCGGTGCAGTTCGGCCTCCGAGCCGCCCTGGGCCAGGTACCAGGCCCGTGCTGCCTGGGCGTTCTTCAGGGTTTCGAGGGTATTGAAAGACTTGGAGGAAACGATGAATAGCGTAGTTTCTGCCCGGATTTTCGCAGAAAGCTCATGGAACTCGCTGCCATCGATGTTCGCCAGGTAATGGCAGCGCACGCCTTTCTGGGCGTAGGACAACAGCGCTTCGGAAACCAGCTCCGGGCCGAGGAAGGAGCCGCCGATGCCGATGTTCACCACGTCGGTGATGGGCTTCTCGGTGTAGCCGCGCCACAGGCCGTCGTGGATGCGGCCCACCAGCTCGGTGATCTGGTTCAGTACCTTGTGCACTTCGGGCATCACGTTGACACCGTTCACCGACAGCTTGTCGCCCACCGGGCGGCGCAGTGCGGTGTGCAAGGCCGGGCGGCCTTCGGAAGCGTTGACCAGTTCGCCGGTGATCATGGATTTGATGGCGTCTGAGAGGCCGACTTCCTTGGCCAGGTTCACCAGCAGGTCGCGGGTTTCGCTGGTGATCAGGTTCTTCGAATAGTCGAGAAACAGCCCGCAGCTGCTCAGGGTGAATTGGCTGAAGCGCTGCGGATCGGCATTGAACGCCTCGCGCATGCTGAAATCCTGCATGGCTTGGCGGTGGTCTTTCAACGCTTGCCAGGCGGGCAGAGCGGTAACGTCATGAGGAGTGCGGTAGTACGCCATCGCTGCGGTTTTCCTTTTGCTTGAACTGCCTTTTGGACACTGAAAAGCCCGGAACGTCCTGCGCGGTCTCAAGGACCCGTTGGGCCGGCCCTGTGCTGATACGTTTAATCACTCGGGGGGATAACAGTAACCCCGGCGTGCTGTTCTGTCTTGGCTTTGTCCGACTGGTGGCCAGTACTATTTTGTACTCAGCGAGCCTGCCTGGTCTGGATTCGGGCTTTCAATGGGTAGAAATAGGGGGAAGCGTCAGGCGACCTGATCTGCAATCGCAGGGCTGGTAAGGCTCTGCTCATTGCCAGGGGCCATGTGCAGCATGCGCGGCTTGAAACCGAGCAGTTCGGCTTCACTGCAGGGAGCATAGGTACAGAGGGTCGCTCGATCACCGACCTTGGCCTTGAACATGATGGTGTACATGGGGTGTTCCCTGGGGCGGATCCTTGAACGGGGCCCGCAGTCATGGGCTGCAGGCCCCAGCCGGCGGCAGTTTGCCCGAAGGTTGGAGTTCGGGCAATCGGGCGTTCATGCCGGTGTGTCGAGGTCCAGGTGCAGGTTGTCGATCAACCGTGTCGCGCCCAGATAGGCTGCCACAAGAATCACCAGTTCACGGTCTTGCGCGGTGGCTGGACGCAGGTTCTGTGCCTGGCGGATTTCCAGGTAGTCACGGCGCAGACCGGCGGCTTCAAGCTGCTGCTGTTGTTCGGCCACAAGCTTGGGATAGTCGCGTTCGCCGTTCCTGATGGCCTGGGCAATCTGGCTCAGGCTGCGGTACAGCACCGGGGCGATAGCGCGCTGCTCTTCGCTCAGGTAGCCGTTGCGCGACGACAGGGCGAGGCCGTCGGCGGCACGTACCGTTGGCTCACCGATGATCTGGATCGGCATGTTCAGGTCGTGCACCAGGGCCCGAATCACTGCCAACTGCTGGTAGTCCTTCTGGCCAAACACCGCGAGATCGGGCTGGACCATGTTGAACAGCTTGCTGACCACTGTAGCCACGCCTTCGAAATGCCCGGGACGGCTGGCGCCGCACAGGCCTTCGGACAGCTGAGGAACGCTGACCCGGGTCTGCCCGGCCATGCCGTCGGGGTACATTTCTTCGACGCTGGGGGCAAACAGCAGGTGGCAACCGGCTTCCAGCAATTTTTCCTGGTCGGCGGCGAGGGTGCGTGGGTACTTGTCCAGGTCTTCGCCGGCACCGAACTGCAGTGGGTTGACGAAGATGCTGGCGACCACGAAGTCCACCCGCTGGGCGGCTTTGGCCACCAGGGCGGCGTGGCCACTGTGCAGGTTGCCCATGGTGGGCACGAAGCCGATCCGCTTGCCCTCACTGCGCGCGCGGGCGACCGCGGCGCGCAATTCGCGCACGGTTTTGACTGTATTCATGCAGAGAACCCGTGTTCGGCGCCAGGGAAGGTGACGGCTTTGACTTCTTCGACATAGGCGCTCAAGGCGGCCTGGATACTGTCCTTGCCTGCCATGAAGTTCTTCACGAACTTCGGCGAGCGGCCGCTGAGGGACAGCCCCAGCATGTCGTGGAGCACCAGGACCTGGCCGTCGGTAGCATTGCCGGCACCGATACCTATTACCGGGATCTTCACCGCCTGGGTGATTTCCGCCGCCAGTTCACTGGGCACGCACTCCAGCAGCAGCATTGCCGCGCCGGCCTGCTCCAGGGCGATGGCATCGGCACGCATCTGCCGCGCCTGGCTTTCATTGCGGCCCTGGACCTTGTAGCCGCCCAGAACGTTCACGGTCTGTGGCGTCAGCCCCATGTGCACGCAGACCGGCACTCCACGCTCGTTCAGCAGGCGCACCGGCTCGGCCAGCCAGGCTGCGCCTTCGATCTTGAGCATATGGGCGCCGGCCTGCATCAGCTGGGCCGAACTGCTCAGGGCCTGTTCAGTGGTGGCGTAGGACATGAATGGCAGGTCGGCCAGGATCAGCGCCCCGTTGTTGCCGCGCTTGACCGCCGCGACGTGATAGGTCATGTCAGCGGTGCTGACGGGCAGGGTGCTGTCGTGTCCTTGCAGCACCATGCCCAGGGAGTCGCCTACCAGCAGGACTTCGACGCCTGCCTCGCAGCAGGTGTGGGCGAAGGTGGCGTCGTAGCAGGTCAGCATGGTGATTTTCTCACCTTTCTGCTTGAGGCTTTGCAGGGTGGTCAGAGTGATATCTGGCATGAAAGGGGTCCTCATTTCAGGCGCTTTGGAAA
This sequence comes from Pseudomonas sp. GW823-FHT03E05, assembly GCF_058796855.1. NCBI lineage: Bacteria > Pseudomonadati > Pseudomonadota > Gammaproteobacteria > Pseudomonadales > Pseudomonadaceae > Pseudomonas > Pseudomonas sp. GW823-FHT03E05. The sequence goes on along the minus strand of NZ_JBXAJB010000006.1, from coordinate 29,143 downwards.
CTACTGCGAGTAACGCGCGTGATTCTTCGTTATTCAGGCGCACGGTCTTTTGTCGTGCTTATACAGCCTGGTTCCAAGCGATTTGAACGGGCTTGCGGGAGTCGCGCCTGTGGCGTCGGGCCCATCATTCTGTGCCCAGAAGAGGTGCCATGCCAGCGGGTGCCACCGCCGTTGCACAACTGCCCCTGCCTGGCGTTTCCCGGGCTCGCCGCGAACCGGCCTCACTTGAATTGCGCCCTTTAGCGCCGTGATGGCGGCAACGGGACGCCTATAGTCGTGAGGAGAACTCGGGAAGTCAATTAGATGTGTTACCGCATTGTTACGCTGCCAGTGTTACCGCCGTTACTGATGCGTTTCAGCGGTCAGGCCAGGCGTTCCAGGCCGACAAATGGGCAGGCAGCGAGCAGTTCGTGCAGGGTGCGGCCGTCAGCCAGTTGCAGGTCGGCAGGGGCCAGTTCCGCCAACGGGTAGAGCACGAAGGGGCGTGCCTGCATGTGGTAATGGGGGACTTTGAGGCGGGGTTCGTCGATCAGTCGATCGCCGAACAACAGGATGTCCAGATCCAGGGTACGTGGGCCCCAGCGCTCATTTCGCTCGCGGCCTTGCTGGTTTTCGATGGCCTGCAAGGCGTCCAGCAGGGCTAGCGGCGCCAGCGCGCTGTCCAGCGCTGCGACGGCGTTGGTATAGCGTGGCTGGCCTGGGAGCAATGAGTCGCTCTGGTAGAAGGCCGATACGCCGTGCAGGCGGCTTTCGGGCAACTGCGCGAGGGCCTCGGCGGCACTGCGCAGTTGTGCTTCAGGGGCTGCCAGATTGCTGCCCATGCCGATGTAGATGCGTTCCATCTATTACTCGCCCGATGCGCCGCTGCTGCGCTTGCGCTTGGCACCGCTGCTGCGCCGGCGCTTGCGTGGCGCGCCACTGGCGTCTTCCTTGCCGCTGAGGTCGCGGATCATGTCGCGGCGTTCGGCGTCATTGGCGTCCTGATAGTCGGTCCACCATTCTCCCAGGCCATCGGTCTGCTCGCCGGCGCTTTCGCGCAGCAGCAGGAAGTCGTAGCCGGCACGGAAGCGCGGATTGTCCAGCAACTGGTCGGCGCGCTTGCCGCTGCGCCGTGGCAGGCGTTCCTGCATATCCCAGATTTCGCGGATCGGCATGGTGAAGCGCTTGGGAATAGCGATGCGCTGGCACTGTTCGGCGATCAGCTCGTGGGCGGCTTCCTGCATGGCCGGAATCGGCGGCATGCCACGCTCCTGCAGGCGCAGCACCCGGGCCGGCAGGGCTGGCCAGAGCAGGGCGGCGAACAGGAAGGCTGGGGTCACCGGCTTGTTCTGCTTGATCCGCAGGTCGGTGTTGACCAAGGCTTCGCTGATCAGCGTATGGGTGTAGGTCGGGTTGTACTCCAGGGCTTCGGCGCTGGCCGGGAACAACGGGTCGAACAGTTGCAGGTCCACCAGCATTTCGAAGGTGTCCGCCGCGTAGCCGGAGAGGAACAGCTTGAGCACTTCTTCGAACAGGCGCGCCGAGGGGATTTCCCGCAGCATCGGTGCCAGTTCGCGAATGGGCGCGGCGGTGTGTTTCTCGATGCCGAAGTTCAGTTTTGCTGCAAAGCGTACTGCTCGAAGCATACGTACCGGGTCTTCCTGATAACGCTGGCGAGGATCGCCGATCAGGCGGATCAGGTTGTTGCGAATGTCGTGTACGCCATTGGCGTAATCGAGAATGCGCTCGCTGACCGGATCGTAGTACAGGGCATTGATGGTGAAGTCGCGACGTTGCGCGTCCTCTTCCAGGGTGCCATAGACGTTGTCCCGCAGGATCCGCCCGCTTTCGTTGCGCGATGACTGGTTACTGTCCTCGTCGTCTTCGTTTTGCGGGTGATTGGCGCGGAAAGTCGCAACTTCGATGATTTCGCGACCGAAGTGGATGTGCACCAGCTTGAAACGCCGGCCAATGATGCGCGCGTTACGGAACTCGGCCTTGACCTGTTCCGGCGTGGCGCTGGTGGCGACGTCGAAGTCCTTGGGGGTGATATTGAGCAGCATGTCGCGCACGCAGCCACCCACCAGGTAGGCCTGGTAGCCGGCGTTCTGCAGGCGTTCGACGATATTCACCGCATACCGGCTGAACTGGGCACGTTGCAGCGAATGCTGGCTGCTATTGAGCACTTCAGGCGTGCTGCGTTTATGTTGCGTACGACGCAAGGGAGAACGGAATGACTGGAACAGCTTCTTCAGCATGGGATGCACTGTTTGAAGGAATATTCGGCCAAAACGAAGAGTGGCCGCATGATGGGCGGGGATTCTAGCATTTAGTCGAAGGATGGTGTAGGAAGCTGCCGCGACTTGTACAGGCTGGCGCTGAGCTGCGGTTTGGCGAGGTTGGATGGGGGCGGGGGAGTAAAAACACGAATTCCGGAAACCACAAGGGGAGCCGAAGCTCCCCCAGAATAGTTGCGTGCTCTATTTTTATTATTGGTTTCGGGCTTCTTGTTTTTGTTAAACGCCCTTGTCATCTGGTTTACCCAGGATGACCCTCCCAATCGGGAGCCAAGAGCAAACGGATTGCTTTGATCGCTGAGTTGCAATGACCTTTCGATCCAACCAGTTCAGGCTCTGCCTTAGGGCAGTTTTTGTTGTTCTCGGCCTGGTTGTGGGGCAAGCCCCAAATACAACGCCTCTCCAAAAGAATCAGTTAGCTGCGCCTCCGCCGTGTTGTTTTTATTATGCGTGAGTCGATTCGTCTTATTTTTATTGTCTTGTGCATTGCTTGTTATTGTTCTTGTACCAAACATATAGCAGGTGCCGTGCCAACTTTTGCGATCCCCAGTAAAACAAGGGGTTAGGCGTGCCGTTGGGTGTTTTTCAGGGCAAAAAAAACCGGGGCTTCGTTACCTTTAGCCCCGGTTCCTGTTACGTGCGATGGAGCAGGTAACAGTTTTTTTCACAAAAGCGAGTGTTACCCGCGTTTTCGTCAGCCGTGGTTCAGCTTTCGCTGGCGACCCCACTCTTGCGTCGTGGGATGCCCAGGCGCTGACGACGTTCCCACAGGCATTTGCGGCTGACGCCCAGTTTGCGTGCCAGCTCGGTCTCGGTCATGTGGTCCTGGTGTTCGAGGACGAAGTGCTGGAAGTAGTCCTCCAGGGACAGGTCTTCGGTCGGTTCGTGGCTGGTGTTACCCGCTTGTGGGGGCAGGCCGACGAAGTCGTCGTCTTCCAGGTCGCTCAGTTCGATGTCGATGCCCAGCAGGTCGGCCGAGATTTCCGGGCTTTCGCACAGAATGACCGCACGCTCGACAGCGTTCTCCAGTTCGCGCACGTTCCCCGGCCAGGAGTAATGGCGGATGGCCTGTTCTGCATCGGCGGCGAACTTAAGGTCCGTGCGGCCGACGCGCGCGCTCTGGCGGGCCAGAAAGGCATTGGCAATTTCATTGACGTCTGCACCGCGCTCACGCAGGGCCGGCAGTTTCAGGGCAATCACGTGGAGGCGGTAGTACAGGTCTTCACGGAACTGGCCTATTTTCGACAGGCTTTTCAGGTCGCGGTGAGTGGCTGCAATCAGGCGCACATCGACTTTCTGTGACTGTACCGAGCCGACACGGCGGATTTCGCCTTCCTGCAGTACTCGCAGCAATCGCGCCTGCGCCTCCAGCGGTAGCTCGCCAATCTCGTCGAGGAACAGGGTGCCGCCGTCCGCAGCTTCTACCAGGCCGGCACGGCCGGCGCTGGCACCGGTGAACGCGCCTTTCTCGTGGCCGAACAGTTCGGACTCGATCAGGGTTTCCGGAATGGCTGCGCAGTTCACCGAAATCATCGGTGCCTTGGCACGCTTGGACAGGTTGTGCAGGGCCCGGGCTACCAGTTCCTTGCCGGTACCGGATTCACCCTGAATCAGTACATTGGAGTCAGTGGGCGCCACTTTGCGGATCTTGCTGTACAGATCCTGCATGGGAGCGCAGGAACCGATGATGCCGATTTCGCCATTGTTGTTGCCCGCACCGGCCCGCTCCGCAGTGGCGCCAGCCTTGGCGGCCGGACGGTCTGGCGGGGAATTTTCGGCGCTTTGCCGATCCCGCAGGATCCGCGCCACGGCCTGGAGCATTTCATCGTGATCGAACGGCTTGGCGATGTAGTCCACCGCACCCATTTTCATCGAGTCCACGGCTGAGCGCAGGCTGGCGTAGCTGGTCATGATCAGCACCGGAGTGCCCTGGCCGAGCTTGATCAATTCGGTGCCCGGGGCGCCTGGCAGGCGCAAGTCACTGACGATCAGATCGAAAGTGGGAATGCTGAAGCGTTCCTGTGCCTCCTGCACTGAGCCGGCTTCGCTGACCTGGTACTGGTTGCGTTCCAGCAGGCGGCGCAGGGCGGAGCGGATAATGGTTTCGTCTTCGACGATCAGAATATGCGGCATTGATTCAATTCTCTCGACGGTCTCAGTTCACAGCGGACGTCGCTTCGACATGACGCGGTAAAGTCACCCGGATACGGGTGCCGCGTTGGCTTTGAGGATCGGCCGGGCTGTCGATGGTGATTTGTCCATAATGCTCTTCAACGATGGAATAGACCAGTGCAAGGCCCAGACCGGTGCCTTCCCCAGGGTCCTTGGTGGTGAAAAACGGTTCGAACAATCGGTCCATGATGTTCTTCGGAATGCCGCTGCCTTCGTCCTCCACGATCAGGTCGACCGTGTGCTCGAAAGCCTCGCTCTTGACGCGTACCGCGCTGCCAGGAGGGGAGGCGTCGCGGGCGTTGGAAAGGAGGTTGATCAGTACCTGGGCAAGGCGCTGGGGATCACCGTCGACCCAGTGGTCGGGATCGCACAGGTTGAAGAACTGCACCTCGAAATTGCGCCGGTTCAACGCCAGCAGGCCAATGGCGTCCTGGGCCACTTCGGCCAGGCACACCGCCTCGTCGTTGTGCTGATGGCTGCCGGCGTGGGCGAAGCTCATCAGCGACTGGACGATGCGCGAGATGCGTTTGGTCTGTTCGAGGATCTGCTCGCTGATTTCCGTCAGTTCGCCGTCCTCTTCCCGTTCTTCGCGCAGGTTCTGCGCCAGGCAGGCGATGCCGGTAATCGGGTTGCCGATCTCATGGGCCACCCCGGCCGCCAGGCGCCCGATGCTGGCCAGGCGTTCGGAGTGCACCAGCTTGTCTTCCAGGGTCTGGGTTTCGGTCAGGTCTTCCACCAGCAGTACCAGGCCGCTGTTGCCCGGGGCCAGAGGCTCATCGATGGCGGCCTTGTGCAGGTTCAGCCAGCGGGTCTGGCCATCGAGGGCCAGGTGCTGTTTGTGCAAGTGTTCGTCCGGCAGGTTGATAAAGCCCTGCAGCAGGTCCTTCCACGGGTTGGTAATGGTGCTCAGGCGCGAGCCCACCACGTGCTGGGCTGGTATGCCTGTGAGCTCCTCCATGGCCTTGTTCCACATGAGGATCTCCTGGTCCTTGGCCAGGGAGCAGACCCCCATCGGCAGCTCTTGCAGGGTTTGCCGGTGATAGCGGCGCAGGGCATCGAGCTCGGCGGCCAGGCCGGTGAGGCGTGAGTGGTAGTCCTCCAGCCGGCTTTCGATGAAGTGGATGTCCTCGGTGACGTAGTTTTCTCCACCGGCCTTGTAGGGCAGGAAGGTTTCCACCATGTCCTGGGCGACGCTGGGGCCCATCAATCCGGACAGGTTGGCTTCGATGCGGTCGCGCAGGCGCCGCAGGGCGTAAGGTCGGCGTTCGTCAAAGGGCAGATACAGATCACGCAGGGCCTGCTCCACTTCCTTCTGGGCTGCCTTGGCCCCCAGCGGCTTGGCCAGTTGGGTGGCGAACTCCTGGGGCGAGGCGGCGTGCAGTTCCCGGCGCTGCGGACGGCGCACGTTGTCCACGGCACAGGCTTCGGCGGCGCTGGCCTCCTCGGTGCTGGCATTGGTGAACAGCGAGATCAGGGTGAACATCAGGACGTTGGCCGCCAGCGAGGCGATGGCCGCCATATGCCAACTGGTGTCGTCCAGGACGTAGATCATGTTCAGCAGCGGGATGTAGAAACCCTGCAGGTTGCCGATCAACGGCAGCAGCATGGTCACCAGCCACACCAGGATCCCCGCCAGCAGGCCGGCGATGAAGCCCCGGCGGTTGGCGGTCGGCCAGTACAGTACCGACAGCACGCCCGGAAGAAATTGCAGGGTGGCGACAAAGGCCACGATCCCCAGGTTGGCCAGGTCCTGCTCGGCGCCCAGCAGCAGGTAGAAGGCGTAGCCGGCCATGATAATGGCGACGATCAGGGCGCGGCGGGTCCACTTCAGCCAGCGGTAGATGTTGCCCTCCGCCGGCGGCTGGTAGAGCGGCAGCACCAGGTGGTTCAGGGCCATCCCCGAGAGCGCCAGGGTGGTGACGATGATCAGGCCGCTGGCGGCCGACAGCCCGCCGACATAGGCCAGCAGAGCCAGGGCCGGGCTGTTGGCGGCGATGCCGATGCCCAGGGTGAAGTATTCCGGGTTGGTGGTAGCGCCGAGCTTGAGGCCGGCCCAGAGAATCAGCGGCACTGCCAGGCTCATCAGCAGCAGGAACAGCGGCAGCCCCCAACTGGCGCTGACCAGGGCGCGAGGGTTGAGGTTCTCGGTAAAGGTCATGTGGTACATGTGCGGCATGACGATTGCCGAGGCGAAGAACACCAGTAGCAGGGTGCGCCACGGGCCTTCCTGAAGGGGTGTATGCAGTGCGGCAAGGGCAGTCTGGTTCTGCAGCAGCCAGAGTTCCAGTTGTTGCGGGCCGTCGAATACCCCGTACAGCGCGTACAGGCCGACACCGCCAATGGCGATCAGCTTGATCACCGATTCGAAGGCAATGGCGAACACCAGGCCTTCATGTTTTTCTCGGGTGGCGATATGCCGCGAGCCGAAGAAGATCGTGAACAAGGTGATCAGCGCGCAAAAGCTCAGCGCCACCCGATGTTGCACTGGCTCGTGGGTGAGAATGCCAATGGAGTCGGCCACGGCCTGGATCTGCAGCGCCAGTAATGGCAGCACGCCGATCAGCATGAAGATCGTGGTCAGCGCACCGGCCCAGGTACTGCGAAAACGGAAGGCGAACAGGTCGGCCAGGGATGACAGCTGGTAGGTGCGGGTGATTTTCAGGATCGGGTAGAGCAGTACCGGTGCCAGCAGGAAGGCCCCGGAAACCCCCAGGTAGCTGGACAGGAAGCCATAGCCGTACTGGTAGGCCAGGCCGACCGTGCCGTAGAACGCCCAGGCGCTGGCATAGACCCCGAGTGACAGGGTGTAGGTCAGCGGGTGGCGAATGATCGAGCGGGGGATCATCCCGCGCTCACTGATCCAGGCAACGCCGAACAGCACCGCCAGGTAGGCGGCGCTGATCAGGATCATCTGGGTCAGGCTAAAGCTCATCGGCATCTTTTTGGCTCTGCAGGATGAAGGTCACGACGATCAGAATCAGCCAGAGCAGATACGGGCGATACCAGGCGCCAGTAGCATCGATCCACCAATCCATGATGGCGGGGGAGAACAGATAGATCCCCACTACCAGGAGCAGGACCAAGCGATAGATGTACATCTCGGCCTCTCTTTATTGTGTGCGTGCCCGAAAACGTGCGGCGATGGTAACGGATGGGCGCCAAGCTGCAAGTGGCGTCAGCTTAATTGCGCTTCCGGCACGCTCAGTGTGCGTGGAATCAGGGCGGCATCCCAGTGGGCCATGCCCCAGGCCATTATCTGCGCGACGCTGGCGCCATCGAGGTCGGCCGGTGGCTTCTGGCCCAGTGCCCGCAGGGCGCGCAGCAGCAGGGGCGGGGCCTGATCCTCGGTCAGCGGGGGCGAGCGGTAGGACTTGCCCAGTTTGTGCCCGTCCGGCTGGGTGATCAGCGGTACATGCAAGTAGCGGGGCTGGGAAAGGCCCAGCAGTTCCTGCAGGTACAGCTGGCGCGGTGTGGAATCCAGCAGGTCGGCGCCGCGCACGATATCAGTGATGCCTTGCCAGGCATCGTCGAGCACCACGGCCAGTTGGTAAGCGTAGAGACCGTCGCGGCGGCGGATCACGAAGTCCCCCACTTCCCGACCCAGGTGCTGGCGGTATTCGCCCTGGACCCGGTCGACGAAGCGATACTCCAGTTCGGGTACCCGCAGGCGGATCGCGGCGTCGTCCTGGGCGTGGCCGAGGTTGCGGCACAGTCCCGGGTAAATGCCATGGTAGGGCTCCAGCTGTTTGCGCGAACAGGTGCAGGCATAGGCCAGGCCCTGCTGCAACAGGCGATTGAGGACTTCGCCATAGGCGTCGTGGCGATCGCTCTGGCGGATCATTTGCCCGTCCCATTCGAAGCCGTAGCTTTCCAGAGCCTTGAGAATGGCCGCCTGGGCACCGGGCTCTTCCCTGGGAGGGTCAAGGTCCTCCATGCGCAGCAGCCAGCGGCCGCCGACGGCGCGGGCATCAAGATAGGAGGCAAGCGCGGCAACCAGAGAGCCGAAATGCAGATAGCCGCTGGGAGTGGGGGCGAAGCGCCCGATGTACGAGGAAGAGGTGGAGGCAGTCATGGAGCGGATGTTACTTCGTCTGGCCCCGGGGTGACGATGGTGCCGGGGGATCGCTTTGGCGAGCGGGCTTGCTTTTGCAGGGAAGGTAGAAACGAAAACGGAGCGTGGGTACGCTCCGTTTCAGGTTCCAGCCGGCGATTATTTGCCGACCTGTTTTTCCTTGATTTCCGCCAGTGTCTTGCAGTCGACGCACATGTCGGCGGTTGGGCGGGCTTCCAGCCGGCGGATGCCGATCTCGACGCCGCAGGATTCGCACCAGCCGTATTCTTCGTCTTCGATCAGTTGCAGGGTCTTGTCGATCTTCTTGATCAACTTGCGCTCGCGATCGCGGGCCCGCAGTTCGAGGCTGAACTCTTCTTCCTGGCTGGCACGGTCAGCCGGGTCGGGGAAGTTGGCCGCTTCGTCTTTCATGTGATCAACAGTGCGGTCGACTTCCTGCATCAAGTCCTGTTTCCACTTGTTCAGGATCTTGGTGAAGTGCTCGCGCATGGGCTTGCCCATGTACTCTTCGCCCGCAGTTTCAACATAAGGTTCAAAACCGCTGATCGATTGAATCTGTTGCTTTGCTTGGGTGGGCATGAATGGACCGCCTCTACTCTTGTAATCCATTGCGCAGGATTGCTCCATCTCCGACACTTGCCGGCCCTGCGGCTGCAAGCGGGCGAACTTACCAGATCAAACCAGAGCGCGCTACTCCCGGTTGTCGAGCCTATGTCCTGCTTCGTCCATGGATATGGGAAAAGCCTGACATGGCTTGCTGATCGGTTCGTTCAATCATTGATTTTAGTCAAGTCTGCGGGTTGTGTTGGCGCCAGTTGGCGCAAGCAACAGACCGCTCGGATCCGCCTGGGTTCTCCCGGGCTTGATCAGATGGGTAGAATCGGTCCTTTGCTCCCCCCTCGAATCAATGAAGGAAGGCTAATGGCTCAGCCCTACAGTGCGCGTAGTCGCGCTATCGAACCTTTCCATGTCATGGCCTTGCTGGCCCGCGCCAATGAGCTGCAAGCCGCCGGGCATGATGTGATTCACCTGGAAATCGGCGAACCGGACTTCACCACCGCCGAGCCGATCATCAAGGCCGGGCAGGCCGCGCTGAGCGCCGGCAAGACGCGCTACACCGCAGCCCGCGGAATTCCCGAGCTGCGAGGGGCGATTTCCGGCTTCTATCAGCAGCGTTACGGCCTGGACATCGATCCCGAGCGGATCATGATCACCCCCGGTGGTTCCGGTGCCTTGCTGTTGACCAGCAGCCTGCTGGTGGACCCGGGCAAGCACTGGCTGCTGGCGGACCCGGGTTATCCGTGCAACCGGCATTTTTTGCGTCTGGTGGAAGGCGCTGCGCAGTTGGTCCCGGTGGGGCCGGATGTGCGTTACCAACTGACGCCGGACCTGGTGGAGCGCTATTGGGATCAGGACAGCGTGGGCGCCCTGGTGGCCTCGCCGGCGAACCCCACCGGCACGGTCCTGAGCCGGGACGAGTTGGCGGGGTTGTCCACCGCGATCAAGGCTCGCAACGGGCATCTGGTGGTGGACGAGATCTACCATGGCCTGACCTATGGCACCGATGCCGCCAGCGTTCTGGAAGTGGATGACAGCGCTTTCGTCCTGAATAGTTTCTCCAAATATTTCGGCATGACCGGCTGGCGCCTGGGCTGGCTGGTAGCTCCGCCGGCAGCCGTGGGTGAACTGGAAAAGCTGGCACAGAACCTCTATATCAGTGCGCCGAGCATGGCCCAGTATGCTGCGCTGGCTTGCTTCGAGCCGCAGACCCTGGATATCCTCGAGGAGCGCCGCGCCGAGTTCGGGCGCCGCCGGGATTTCCTGCTGCCAGCCTTGCGTGAGTTGGGTTTCGGCATCGCTGTGGAGCCTGAAGGGGCGTTCTATTTGTACGCGGACATCAGCGCCTTTGGCGGTGATGCCTTCGCCTTTTGCCGGCACTTCCTGGAAACCGAGCACCTGGCCTTTACCCCTGGCCTGGACTTCGGCCGGCATCAGGCTGGCCATCATGTGCGCTTTGCCTATACCCAGAGCCTGGAACGCCTGCAGGAGGCGGTTGAGCGTATCGCCCGTGGCCTGCAGAGCTGGCACGCCTGATGCGCTTCGATCCTCCCCTGGAAGAGGGGCGTCTGCTGCGTCGTTACAAGCGCTTCCTGGCAGACATCGAAACCACCACCGGCGAGCTGTTGACCATCCATTGCCCCAATACCGGCTCGATGCTCAATTGCATGGTCGAGGGCGGGCAGGTGTGGTTCAGCCGCTCCAATGACCCCAAGCGCAAGTTGCCGGGCACCTGGGAAATCAGCGAAACCCCTCAAGGCCGCCTGGCCTGCGTCAACACCGGGCGGGCCAACGGGCTGGTGGAAGAAGCCTTGCGCTCGGGGCTTATCAGCGAGTTGAACGGCTTCACCGGGCTCAAGCGCGAGGTGCCTTACGGGCAAGAGAACAGCCGTATCGATTTTCGCCTGGATTACCCGGACGGCCCGGCGTATGTCGAGGTCAAAAGCGTCACCCTGGGCTTCGATGGCACGCCGGTGGCAGCGTTTCCCGATGCCGTGACCCAGCGCGGCGCCAAGCATCTGCGGGAACTGGCGAGCCTGGCCCGGGAGGGCGTGCGGGCGGTTCAGCTGTATTGCGTCAACCTTTCGGGCATCGACGCGGTGCGGCCGGCGCAGGAGATCGATCCGGGTTACGCCGCTGCCCTGCGCGAAGCCCGCGCGGCGGGGGTTGAGGTGCTGGCCTATGGTGTGTGCCTGACGGCCGAGCAAGTGTGCATCGACCGACGTCTTGAAGTGTTGCTCGGGGATTAGAGGTCCACCCAGATCCCCTGGCTGTCTTCATGGCAGCCGATGCTCTCCAGGAACTGGCCGGCGCAAGGTCCGGCCACGCACTCTCCGCTCTCGATCAGAAACAGGGCGCCATGGGTGGCGCACTGGATCAGGCTGGCGCTGGGGTCGAGGAACTGGTCAGCCTGCCACTCCAGCGCCACTCCCCGGTGCGGGCAGCGATTGGCATAGACATAGGCCCGCTGCTCGCGCCGCACGGCGAACAGCTTCAGCCCGGAGAGCTGGAAGCCCCGGCTGCCGGCTTCGGGCAGATCGTTGCCGGCGCAAAGAAATTTCATGGCTATCCTCTTGGTCCGAAGGCTCTGCGTCCAGGCTGTCACAGTTTCTTTCCGGCTGCAGGATGAAACATGTCGGCGCTTGACGGCTAAATGAAAACAATTATCAAATGGCCGCCCCGCCCGTTACGGGACGCTTGTTCCTTTCGATGCCCGGCCTGTCCGGCATGTCACATGGACAGCAGCTGCGCGGGCCCCCACTTTAATGAAGGAAATGTTCTTATGCGCCTGAGTGCCTGCGCCATTGCGTTCTGTGCCGGATTGCTGGTGAGCCAGTGGGCCACCGCTGATGAGTTGCCGCAGCGTTGGGTCAGTGCCGGTGGGGCCTTGTCCGAGTGGATAACGGCTCTGGGGGCCGAGTCCAAGCTGGTGGGCGTCGATACCACCAGCCAGCACCCGGAGTCGCTCAAGGCGCTGCCGAGCATCGGCTATCAGCGTCAGTTGTCGGCCGAAGGCATTCTCAGCCTGCGGCCGCAGATTCTGGTGGGTACCGAGGAGATGGGGCCGCCGCCAGTGCTTTCGCAGATCCGCAGTGCCGGGGTCAAGGTCGAACTGTTTTCCGCCCAGGCCGACTTGCCGACCTTGCAAGCTACCCTGCAGCATCTGGGGCTATTGCTGGGCCGAGAAGAGCAGGCCGGGCAACTGTTCCAGGGCTATCAGCAACAACTTGGGCAGCAGCAGGCGTGGGTCGCCCAGGCTCAAGCGCAGCACGCGGCGCCCGGGGTGCTGTTGTTGCTCGGGCATGCCGGCGGCAAACCCCTGATCGCCGGCAAGGACACCGCCGCGAATTGGCTATTGCAACAGGCCGGTGGGCGCAATCTGGCGACTCATACCGGCTATAAGCCATTCTCGGTCGAATCCCTGGCGGGCTTGAATCCGGATGTACTGGTGTTCTCCGATCGCAGCCTGACCGGCGATGCCGCTCGTGCCGCACTGTTCAAGGAGAACCCGGTGCTGGCATCCACACCGGCGGCCAAGGCCGGGCGGGTGGTGGAACTGGACCCGACCTTGCTGGTGGGAGGCCTGGGCCCTCGCTTGCCTGATAGCCTGAAACGCCTCTCCAGCGCCTTTTATCCCCAGGCCAAGCCGGCCCAATGAGTCGTCTGGTCAAGCCTCGAACACTGTTTATCGGGCTGGGCGTCCTGTGCCTTGTGGCGATCTGGCTGTCCCTGGCCCTGGGCCCTGTCAGCCTGCCCTTGTTTGATACCTTGCGTGCCGCCTTGCGCCTGCTTGGATTGCCGATCGACGGGCAGGGCCTGGAGCAGGCGGAACTGATCCTGGGACAGATTCGCTTGCCCCGGACTCTGCTCGGTCTTGCGGTGGGCGGAGTTCTGGCGCTGTCCGGGGTCGCCATGCAGGGGCTGTTTCGCAACCCCCTGGCAGACCCGGGGCTGGTGGGGGTTTCCAGTGGTGCAGCATTGGGTGCGGCCATCGCCATTGTTGGCGGCTCGATGTTCGGCGGCCTGCCAGAGGCTGTCGGCCCTTATTTGCTCTCCCTGTGTGCCTTCCTTGGCGGCCTTGGGGTGACGGCGCTGGTGTATCGCCTGGGGCGGCGCAACGGGCAGACCCATGTGGCAACCATGCTGCTGGCGGGGATTGCCCTGACGGCGCTGGCCAGTTCGGCGGTGGGGTTGTTCACCTATCTGGCGGACGACGCCACGTTGCGCACTCTGACTTTCTGGAACCTGGGCAGCCTGAATGGTGCCAGTTACCAGCGCTTGTGGCCCTTGCTGCTGGTGACCGCCGCGGTTGCGCTGTGGCTGCCGCGCCGAGCCAAGGCGTTGAATGCACTGCTGTTGGGCGAGTCCGAGGCCAAGCACCTTGGCATCGATGTCGAAGGTCTCAAGCGCGAGCTGGTGTTCTGCACCGCGCTGGGTGTGGGCGCTGCCGTGGCGGCGGCGGGAATGATCGGTTTTGTCGGCCTGGTGGTGCCGCATCTGGTGCGACTGTTGTCCGGTCCGGATCACCGGACCTTGCTCCCGGCCTCGATCCTGGCCGGAGCCAGCCTGCTGCTGTTGGCTGACCTGGTGGCGCGCCTGGCGCTGGCGCCTGCCGAGTTGCCCATCGGTATCGTCACGGCCTTTATCGGTGCGCCATTCTTTCTGTACCTGTTGTTGCGAGGGCGTGCCTGATGCTGCGAGTCGAGAACCTGCATGTGCGGCGCGGCGGCAAAGACGTCCTGGCTGGCATCGACCTGCAGTTGCTGCCGGGCGAGGTGCTGGGAGTCCTCGGCCCTAATGGTGCAGGTAAAAGCAGCCTCTTGGGGGGCTTGAGTGGTGAACTGGCGGCTCATCAGGGGCAGGTGCTGCTGGATGATCAGGAACTGGCTCATTGGTCGGGCGCCGAGCGTGCGCAGCGCCTGGCAGTGCTGCCCCAGGCTTCGAGCCTGGATTTCGCCTTTCGTGTGGAGGAGGTGGTGGCGCTGGGGCGTTTGCCCCATCAGACCGGGCGCGTGCGTGACGAGGAAATCGTCAACGCTGCTTTGAATGCTGCCGATGTGGCGCACCTGTCGGGGCGCAGCTATCTCGCGCTGTCCGGCGGCGAGCGCCAGCGGGTGCATCTGGCGCGGGTCCTGGCGCAACTGTGGCCGGGCCAGCCAGGGCACAACCTGCTGCTGGATGAGCCGACTTCTGCACTCGACCCCTTGCACCAGCACGTCACCTTGCAGGCCATTCGAGCCTTCGCCGACCGCGGCGCGGCGGTGCTGGTCATCCTGCATGACCTGAATCTGGCTGCGCGTTATTGTGACCGGGTCTTGTTGCTTGAAGGCGGCCGCCCGCATTCATTGGGAACACCGACCGCGGTACTGCGGCCTGAGCCCCTGAAGGCGGTGTTCGGCCTGGAAGTTCTGGTGCAGGAGCATCCCGAACGCGGGCACCCGTTGATCATCGCCCGCTGAGGCGAAGCCCGGAGAGACCTGATGCGCGTATTGCCATTGTTGCTGGCCATGCTGCTGGCCGCCTGTCACAGCATGCCGGGGATCCTGCCGCCGCCGGTGGCTTCGGCGCCCGGCAGTATCATTGAGCTGCGCAGTGCCAAGGCGCTGACCCCTGTCGAACTGGTAGGGCGCCTGGCACGGGCCCCCCGAGTGATCATTGGCGAGCAGCATGACAATCCCGATCATCATGTCCTGCAACTCTGGCTCTTGCGCTCCATGGCCCGGGAGCGGCCACAGGGCAGTCTGTTGCTGGAAATGCTCAACCCGGATCAGCAGCCAGAAGTCGATGGGGTAAAACGCTCCATTGATGGGGGGCGGTTGCCTGATGACCTACCCGGCAGGTTGGCCTGGCAATCAGGCTGGGACTGGAGCCTCTACGGCCCGCTGGTGGGTTTTGCCCTGCGTCAGCCCTATCCCTTGCTCGCTGCCAATCTGGATCGCCAGGAGGTGCGTGCCATTTATGCACGGGCGCCCGTCCTGACCGGCACACGGAGCAACGCACCGTCGGTGATCGAGGCATTGGCCGGGCAAATCCGCGAATCGCACTGTGGCTTGCTGCCGGAGAGCCAGGTGCCGGCAATGCGGGCGGTGCAGCAGCAACGGGACCGACGCATGGCTGAACAGCTGCTGGCGGCTCCGGCTCCGGCCCTGTTGCTGGCCGGGGCGTTTCACGGTCGCAAGGATCTTGGCGTGCCTCTGCATCTTGCCGATCTGGACCGAAGCCAGGAGGTGGTGGTGTTGATTCTGGCGGAGCAGGGGCAACAGGTTGCCGCGGCATCGGCCGACTACGTCTGGTATACGCCGCCCCAGCCCGCCAAGGACTATTGCGCGCAACTGAGGCCCTGATCGGAGGGCTTTTCTGCGGGCAAAAAAAGACCCGGCAAGAGCCGGGTCAAATAACCGTGATTAGCCTGATGAGGAGATAATCTGAGAGTCCGAACCACTGGTCTTCCAGGTTATCGACTGATCTCGCGACCAGTTGTGATAATCATAACGATTCTCATTTCGAAGTCAACAAGGCTTTTCAGATTTCTGCATATTTTGCCAAACGTCCGTTTGGATCTGCCTGGAATCCGGGGTCAGTTCGAGTTGTTCAAGGTCATGAGCCGGGTCACTTCCTTGTTCAACAGGTCGATGCGGCGCGCCATACTTTCGATCAGGCTGTGGGCAATGCGCGGATTGCTCTGGGTCAGGCTGAGAAACTGGTCCTTGGGAATCAGCATGATTGTGCTGGGTTCGCTGGCGATCACGCTGGCGCTGCGTTTTTCTCCGGTGAACACTGCCATGGCGCCGAAAATCTCGTCCTTGGGGACGTCGCCGACCTTGTGCCCGTCGACGAAGGCCTGTGCATGGCCTTCGAGTATTACAAACACATGATCTGCCTCATCCCCCTGGGTAATCAGCCTTTCGCCCGCCTCCACGCGCTTGAAGCCGTTGCTGCTGCGCAACTCTGGCGGCTTGAGACGGGCAATGGCATCGGACAGCAGGGCGGTCTGGCCGATCAGGTACTGTACGAGCAGTTCCGAGCGTTGTACGTCGGCCTGGATGTGCCGAAACACTTCAGTCCTCAGATAGGGAATCAGTTGCAGCGGCGTATCGCAGTGCAGTTGCCACTGCGGGAGTTCGATGCCGCGCCGCAGCCCCACCAGGTCGCCTTCATGCAGGTAGAACAGTGGCCGCTCTTCGACACTGGCCTGGATCACGCCACTTGCCAGGAGGAACAACTGGTCGCCGGGCAATACGCTGGACAGCTCAGCGATGGGGCCAAGCTCCAACGTCGGGCCGCTGGGCGCAAGCCCGTCCAGCAATTGCGGCGGAATGCTCTGCAGTCTGTTGATCAAGGCGTCGGCGTAAGCCGGCTGCTCCCCCATTAGATACATTTGGCTCTGCCAGTCAGTTTTTGTGACGAGAGGAAATGGCGTCCAGTTGCTTGTTCAACGCCTCTTTGCGTTCGGCGGGAAGGTCGTTCCAGTGCATGTCCATCAGGGCGCCCTCGATGGCATAGAGCAAGACTTTCGACGCACGAAAACCACGGGTCCGCACGGCCCGGTAGGCGTCCACCGCACCCAGGCGGCGCAAGTCGGAAGCGCTATGGATGCCCACTGCATGCAGCCATTGTGCCGATGTCTTGCCAAGGTTCTTCAGGTGTTGCAGTTCATCATTCATTAAGCCTCCTGGCGATGGCCGAATGGTGAGTGGGCAGCCTCAGAGGAGTGTAGCGCTCAGTAGAAAACGCGCTGTTCTTTGGTCGGGTTTGGCGCAAATGCTTCTAAGGGCGCAGCGGTGAAGCTCAAAGGGAGGGGGGGGGCAGGCCATGCGAAGGGCGGGGTGCAGGCGAGAAAGCGGACCAGGTCCGGCGCTGAACAGAACGCCGGACAAAGACGGACGGCGGGGGTCAGCGAGTGCGGTAACGCAGGCGGGTGCCGAAATTGACCGACATGAGAATCTCGTCGGCACTCAGTTCCACCGGAAAGTAGGCGCCGGAAATCTGTGCATGGGCGAGGCTGGCGCCTTCCATGGACGAGTTTCTCAAGTCCAGCCCCCGCAGATCCGCGGAGCGAAAGTAGGCGTCAGTGAAATCGATGCCTTGTGCGTTCAGTTCCCGCAGGTCGAGGCCGCGGAAATCCCCGCCGCGCATGTCGATGGGTTGATCTTTCGGGCGTTCGCGGTTGAAGCCGACGATGTCGTCTTTATGCAGCAGGGCGTAAAGCGGAGTGTCGAGAAGTTTCGGTTGGCTCATGGCGACGTCACCAGTGTTGGATTTATGACGCCAGTATAGTGCCACTATTTTTCAGCCGTGAAGTCTTTGCCACTTCACGGCTGAAATGACCGTTTACAGGCCTGGGAGGCGTTGGCGAATGTTGGCAACCAGGGCGTCCAGGCTGCCGCTTTCGTTGGTTTCTATGCGCTTGCTGCGCAGCAGCTCTTCGTCGGTCAGCGCTTCGCGAGTGGCTTGCTGGTTGGCAATCACTTCCAAAGTGGCGTCGGATGGATCGTTCTGATCGGCCTGGCGCTGGGCCAGCCAGCTGGCAACCACTGCCTCAGGAGCGTTGCAGTCGATGATCAGGCAGGGCGTACCAGTGGCCTCGGCCACTTTGGCCGCGGCATCGCGCTGGGCACGTTTGAGGTAGGTCGCGTCGATCACTACCGGGAAGCCGGCACGCAGGATGGTTTCGGCGATTTCATGCAGGCGCGCGTAGGTGGCGCTGCTGGCTTCGCTGCTATAGATGCCAGCGTGTGGGTCGTTGGGCACCTGTTGCTCGCCGAACAGGCGCTTGCGCTCTACGTCGGAGCGCAGGCGAACGGCGCCCAGTGCCTCTACCAGGCGCATGGCCACGCGGCTCTTGCCGACCGCCGAAATGCCTGAGGTGATGGCCAGGAAACGCGATGGAATGGTGCTGTAGCTTTCCGCCAGATTGGCGTAGTTGCGGTACTGGCGCAGGGTGGTGGCGCGCTGCACCGGCGTGGCTTCGGCAGGCATGCTGAACAGACTGACCTTGGCGCGTACCAGGGCACGGTAGGCCT
Source organism: Pseudomonas sp. GW823-FHT03E05 (assembly GCF_058796855.1). Classification (NCBI taxonomy): domain Bacteria; kingdom Pseudomonadati; phylum Pseudomonadota; class Gammaproteobacteria; order Pseudomonadales; family Pseudomonadaceae; genus Pseudomonas; species Pseudomonas sp. GW823-FHT03E05. Next base: position 11,042 of record NZ_JBXAJB010000006.1, on the reverse strand, counting down.
TGTAGAAATTGAGCAGCTCCAGGCCCTGGTAGTCGCCGGTCAGCTCCAGGTACTGGCTGATGAAGCGTCGCGCCAGGCTCTTCAGACCGCGGTCTTCCAGGTCCATGGCAAGGAAGCCGGTATCGGCGTAGACGTCGGTGAAACGAAACGGTTCGTTGAATTCGATGCAGTCGAAAATCACCACCTTGCCGTCGATCAGAGTGGCGTTGCCCAGGTGAATATCGCCATGGCATTCACGGATGAAACCTTCGCTCTTGCGTTGGGCCAGCAGAGGCTTGAGGCGTTCGAAGCTGGTTTCGGCCCAGGCTTGCAGGGCTTCAAGTTGTTGCAGATCGGCCTTCTCGCTGAGGAATGGGCGGATTTGTTCGAAGTTCTGACGCACCGGAGCCATCACGCTCTCCGGGGTGCCGGCTTCATGCTCAGCTGGAACCTTGGGCGCGCTAAGGTGGAAGTGGGCGATCTGCCTGGCCATCTCATCGATGTGCGCAGTGGTCAGCTCGCTGTTGGCCTGCAAGGTGCTGAGCAACTGGCTTTGCGGGAACTGACGCATTTTCAGTACGTATTCGATAGCCGGACCATCGCCGCCCAGTACCGGGGCTTCGGCGCTACCGGTGATCGGCAGGACTTCCAGGTACAGGTCCTCGGTCAGGCGCTGGTTCAGGCGCAACTCTTCGCCGCAGAAGTGCTCGCGGGCGTCCAGGCTGGTGAAGTCGAGGAAGCCGAAATTGACCGGCTTCTTCACTTTATAGGCAAAGGGGCCGGTGAGCAGAACCCAGGAGATGTGGGTTTCGATGACCTGAAACCCTTCTACGGGATGAGGAAACAAGGCGGGGTTTTGCAGGGCAGCGATCAGTGACTGGCTCACAGGCGATCCTTCAGAGTCGGGAAAATCGAGGGCGTCATTATGGCCGCTGAACGCACTAAGGCAAACCTCGGGTGGCGCATGTTGACGATGAATAAAGTGCGTATAATCCGCCGCCATGACTCGTACCCGATCCCCTCGTTCTGCTAAAAAAACGCCGTCTGGTGGCCTGCGCCCCTGGCTGGGCTGGGCCCTCAAGCTCAGTCTGGTCGGTCTGGTGGTGCTCGCCGGCTTTGCGGTTTACCTCGATGCCGTGGTCCAGGAAAAATTCTCCGGCAAGCGCTGGACCATTCCGGCCAAGGTCTACGCCCGCCCGCTTGAGCTGTTCGTCGGACAAAAGCTCAGCAAGGACGATTTCCTCACGGAACTCGACGCTCTGGGCTATCGCCGTGAAAGTGTCGCCAACGGCCCGGGCGCAGCCTCGGTCAATGGCAATACCGTGGACCTGAACACCCGCGGCTTCCAGTTCTATGAAGGGCTGGAGCAGGCTCAGCCGGTGCGCGTGCGCTTCTCCGGCGATTACGTGGCGGAACTGTCCGGCAGCAAGGGGGCCAAGCTCGCGGTGGTGCGCCTGGAGCCATTGCTGATCGGCGGCCTGTACCCGAAGAACCTCGAAGACCGGATCCTGATCAAGATCGATCAGGTTCCGCCGTATCTGCTGGAAACTCTGGTGGCGGTGGAAGACCGCGACTTCTATTCACACCACGGGGTGTCGCCCAAGTCGATTGCCCGTGCGATCTGGGTCAACACTTCGTCCGGCCAGATGCGCCAGGGCGGTAGTACCCTGACCCAGCAGTTGGTGAAAAACTTCTTCCTGACCAACGAGCGCAGCCTGTCGCGCAAGCTCAATGAAGCGATGATGGCGTTGTTGCTGGAGCTGCATTACGACAAGCGCGAGATTCTCGAGGCCTACCTCAACGAGGTCTTCGTCGGCCAGGACGGTCAGCGTGCGGTGCACGGCTTCGGTCTGGCCAGCCAGTTCTTCTTCAGCCAGCCCCTGTCCGAACTCAAGTTGCACCAGGTGGCGCTGTTGGTCGGGATGGTCAAAGGGCCTTCCTATTACAACCCGCGGCGCTACCCGGAACGTGCCCTGGAGCGGCGTAACCTGGTGCTCGATCTGCTGGCACAGCAGGGCGTGGCTACCCCGGAACAGGTGGAGGCGGCGAAGAAGATGCCGCTGGGCGTAACCAAGCGCGGCAGCCTGGCGGACAGTTCCTTTCCCGGTTTCCTCGACCTGGTCAAGCGCCAGTTGCGCGAAGACTACCGTGATGAAGACTTGACTGAAGAAGGCCTGCGGATCTTCACCAGTTTCGATCCGATCCTGCAGATGAAAGCTGAAGCCTCGGTCAACGACACCTTCAAGCGCCTGGCCGGGCGCAAGGGCTCGGAAGACGTCGAGGCGGCAATGGTGGTGACCAACCCGGAAACGGGTGAGGTCCAGGCCATGATCGGCAGTCGTCAGGCCAGCTTTGCCGGTTTCAACCGGGCCTTGGATGCGGTGCGCCCGGTGGGCTCGTTGATCAAGCCGGCGGTCTACCTGACCGCCCTGGAAAAGCCCAGTCAGTACACCCTGACCAGTTGGCTGTCGGATGAGGCGTTCTCGGTAAAAGGCGCGGACGGGCAGGTGTGGAAGCCGCAGAACTATGACCGGCGCTCCCACGGTACGGTGTTCCTGTACCAGGGCCTGGCTCACTCCTACAACCTGTCTACCGCACGGCTCGGCCTGGAAGTGGGTGTGCCCAATGTCCTGAAGACCCTTGGGCGCCTGGGGGTGACCCGCGAGTTCCCGGCCTTCCCATCGATGCTGCTGGGGGCAGGGGGCATGAGCCCGATGGAAGTGGCGACCATGTACCAGACGCTGGCCAATGGCGGCTTCAATACGCCGATGCGCGGGATTCGCAGCGTGTTGACAGCGGAAGGCGAGCCGCTCAAGCGCTATCCGTTCCAGATTCAGCAGCGCTTCGATGCCGGCTCGATCTATCTGATTCAAAGCGCGATGCAGCGGGTGATGCGCGAAGGCACCGGCAGCTCGGTGTACAACGTGTTGCCCAAGACTCTAGCGTTGGCGGGCAAGACCGGTACCAGTAACGATTCCCGTGACAGCTGGTTCGCCGGTTTCAGCCAGGACCTGCTAGCCGTGGTCTGGCTGGGCCGCGACGATAACGGCAAGACGCCGTTTACCGGTGCTACCGGCGCCTTGCAGGTGTGGACCAGTTTCATGCGCAAGGCCGACCCGCTGCCGCTGGATATGCCGCAGCCGGACAACGTGGTTCAGGCCTGGGTCGATTCGCGTACCGGGCAGGGCTCCGATGCCAACTGTCCGGGGGCTGTGCAGATGCCGTATATTCGCGGCAGCGAACCGCCTCCCGGTGCTTCCTGTGGGGGAGAAAACCCGGCAGGCGGCGATTCGGTGATGGATTGGGTCAAGGGCTGGATGAACTAAGCGATGAGGGTTTGACGTGAACAAGTGGTGGATTCCAGCTATTACAGCTCTGGCGTTGCTCAACGGTTGCGCCAGTGTGCAGCGCGGCTCTATTCCCGTCGTGGATTCCGGCACTGCCGTGTCCAACAGCGAGCGGATTTCCGCCTCCGGAGGCTTTCGCCAGACGACCATCAAGCGCCCGGCGCAGGCTCAGGCACAGGCGATTCCGGAAGATTCCGGCGTAGTGGTAATGGTTCCGGGCGGCGGCGCTACGGCCTCTGCGCCGATCAGCAGTTCGCCCATTACTCCGGGGCCGGTCACTTCAGGGCCTATTACCCCGGGTCCGGTGGACGGCTCCGGTTATCAGTCGGCACCGATCAGTCAGGGCACTTACAACATGCCCTCTACGCCCAGTGGCATCCCTTCGGCCCGGGCCGGTGGTCTGTCGGCCGATGAGCAACTGGATGGCCCGGTGCTGGCGTTGCTGACCACTGCGCAACAACAGCAGTCCAGTGGTGACTTGAACGGTGCTTCCTCCAGCCTCGAGCGAGCGCAGCGTGTTGCGCCACGCGAGCCGCAGGTGCTGTATCGCCTGGCTCAGGTACGCATGGCCCAGGGGGATGCGCCCCAGGCCGAGCAGTTCGCTCGCCGTGGCCTGAGCTTTGCCAACGGCCGCCCTGATCTCCAGGCAAGCCTGTGGGAGCTGATTGCCCAGGCGCGTGAGAAACAGGGTGATGCCGCAGGTGCAGCGCAGGCGCGCCAGAAAGCTCGGGTTTCGCTGTGATGGATGGGCGCTTTCCCAGGATCGCCGAACAGTTGCTGCTGATCGAGCGTGAGTTGCGTGTGCAGGGCCTGTGGGACGACGTTGTGCCCAGTGCCGAGGCACTGGCCAGCACTCAGCCCTTTGCCGTGGATACTCTGGAGTTCGAGCAATGGCTGCAGTGGATCTTTCTGCCCCGCATGAAGATGATTCTGGAGCAGGATTTGCCGCTGCCCAATGCGTCAGGTATTCAGGAAATGGCCGAGATGGTGTTCTCCACTCGCTCGATGCAGGGGCGCGACCAGCAGTTGCGAGTTCTGCTCAAAGAGTTTGATCAGCTCATCGTTGCTACTCGCTGAAACACGACTGCCAGGCATGCCTGGCAGTCGCCTCCCTCCATGCTGCCCACTTCAGTCTCGTTCTCTCGAAGTGACAACTTCGAAGGGTTCATGTCTGTCCGTGCATTGCTGTTGTTGCAGTGCATGACGTTCCTCTCGGCTCTCTGGCAATGGGGTTTCGCCCAAAGTCCGGGTTCGCATTTCTGAGTTGCTTGCCGAAGATTGCGCAATTGAAGCGCAGACAGCAGTCGTTTTTGGGTTTTTTCTTGCGTTCTCATGCGCTTAGTTCGAATTAACCACATAGACGACTTGACTTGAAGAGGACGAAACAGAAGAATCCAAAGTCCGCTGTAGAGGGACTGCCAGAAGCAGACCCACTCAGCAGATCATGAGGCGCATATCCGCGCCGAAGTGCTACACCCGCAACGCGTTACCTCGCGCTGGGTGGGAAAACCCCGCAACACTTTGGGGCGCTCCCAATACTTGCTCAGTCAGTGCTGACGTAGTCGGCGACCACCGTCGCTCATGCTCTGCTGAGAAGTAAACCTATTAAGACCCGCTCCCTTTTGAGGGCGGTATTCTGGCGTTTTAGAGGTGAACAACGTGGAGCTTTTATCTGGCGGTGAGATGCTCGTCCGCTTTTTGCGTGACGAAGGCGTCAAATATATCTACGGGTACCCGGGTGGTGCTCTCCTTCATGTTTACGATGCCCTGTTCAAAGAACCGGAAGTGACCCACATCCTGGTTCGTCACGAACAAGCGGCGACCCATATGGCTGACGGCTATGCCCGTGCCACCGGTAAAGCCGGCGTGGTACTGGTGACCTCCGGCCCGGGCGCGACCAATGCCATTACCGGTATTGCCACCGCCTATATGGACTCGATTCCCATGGTGATCATTTCCGGCCAGGTGCCCAGCACCATGGTGGGCACCGACGCGTTCCAGGAAACCGACATGATCGGTATCTCCCGGCCGATCGTGAAGCACAGCTTCATGATCAAGCACGCTTCGGAAATCCCGGAAGTCATGAAGAAAGCCTTCTACCTGGCGCAATCCGGTCGTCCTGGTCCGGTGGTGGTCGATATCCCCAAGGACATGACCAACCCGGCTGAAAAGTTCGAATACGTTTTCCCCAAGAAAGCCAAGCTGCGCTCCTACAGCCCAGCTGTTCGCGGTCACTCCGGGCAAATCCGCAAGGCGGCAGAAATGCTCCTGGCGGCCAAGCGCCCTGTGCTTTATGCAGGCGGCGGCGTGATTCTCGGCGGCGGTTCCGCACCGCTGACCGAACTGGCCAAGATGCTCAATCTGCCAGTGACCAATACCTTGATGGGTCTGGGCGCCTATCCGGGCACCGACCGGCAGTTCGTGGGCATGCTCGGCATGCACGGCAGCTACACCGCCAACCTGACCATGCACCATGCCGACGTGATCCTGGCCGTGGGCGCGCGCTTCGATGACCGGGTGATCAACGGTGCGCCGAAGTTCTGCCCGAATGCCAAGATCATCCATGTCGATATCGACCCGGCTTCCATCTCCAAGACCATCAAGGCCGATGTGCCTATCGTCGGTCCAGTGGAGAGCGTCCTGACCGAAATGGTCGCGGCACTCAAGGAAATCGGCGATACCCCGAACAAGGAGACGGTCGCCAGTTGGTGGAAGCAGATCGAGGAATGGCGTGGCGATCGCGGCCTGTTCCCTTACGACAAGGGCGACGGCAGCATCATCAAGCCACAGACCGTGATCGAAACCCTGTGCGAAGTCACCAAGGGCGATGCCTATGTGACCTCCGACGTGGGGCAGCACCAGATGTTCGCGGCGCAGTACTACCGGTTCAACAAGCCCAACCGCTGGATCAACTCCGGTGGCCTGGGCACCATGGGCTTCGGTTTTCCGGCGGCCATGGGCGTGAAATTGAGCTTTCCGGATAATGATGTCGCCTGCGTCACCGGTGAAGGCAGTATCCAGATGAACATCCAGGAGCTGTCGACCTGTCTGCAGTACGATCTGCCGGTCAAGATCATCAATCTGAACAATGGTGTGCTGGGGATGGTGCGCCAGTGGCAGGACATGAGCTACGGCAGCCGTCATTCGCACTCCTACATGGAATCGCTGCCTGACTTCGTCAAGCTGGTCGAAGCCTATGGTCACGTGGGCATGCGTATCACGGATCTGAAGGATCTGAAGCCGAAGATGGAAGAAGCGTTCGCCATGAAGGATCGCCTGGTGTTCCTCGATATCCAGGTCGACACCAGCGAGCACGTCTATCCGATGCAGATCAAAGACGGCTCCATGCGCGATATGTGGCTGAGCAAGACGGAGCGTACTTAATCATGCGGCACATTATTTCCTTGCTTCTGGAAAACGAACCGGGTGCTCTGTCTCGTGTTGTAGGTCTGTTCTCGCAACGCAACTACAACATCGAAAGCCTGACGGTGGCGCCGACTGAAGACCCGACACTGTCGCGTCTGACCCTGACCACCGTTGGCCATGACGAGATCATCGAGCAGATCACCAAGAACCTGAACAAGCTGGTTGAGGTGGTGAAGCTGGTAGACCTGTCGGAAAGCGCGCACATCGAGCGTGAACTGATGCTGGTCAAGATCAAGGCCACTGGCGCCCAGCGCGCCGAGGTCAAGCGCACTACCGATATTTACCGTGGGCAGATCGTTGATGTCAGCGCCAGCGTGTATACCGTTCAACTGACCGGTACCAGCGACAAGCTCGACAGCTTCATTCAATCGATCGGCACCGCATCGATTCTGGAAACCGTACGCAGTGGTGTCACCGGGATTGCCCGTGGCGACAAAGTACTGAGCATCTAACTCAAATTAGCGAATGGCCGGAACGGCCTGATATAGGGGAAATTCATGAAAGTTTTCTACGATAAAGACTGCGACCTGTCGATCATCCAGGGTAAGAAAGTTGCCATCATCGGCTACGGTTCCCAGGGCCACGCTCAAGCATGCAACCTGAAGGATTCCGGCGTAGACGTGACAGTCGGCCTGCGTAAAGGCTCGGCTACTGTTGCCAAGGCTGAAGCCCACGGCCTGAAAGTAACCGACGTTGCTGCAGCCGTTGCCGGTGCCGACCTGGTCATGATCCTGACCCCGGATGAGTTCCAGTCCCAGCTGTACAAGAACGAAATCGAGCCGAACATCAAGAAGGGCGCCACTCTGGCCTTCTCCCACGGCTTCGCGATCCACTACAACCAGGTTGTGCCTCGTGCCGACCTCGACGTGATCATGATCGCGCCGAAGGCTCCAGGCCACACCGTACGTTCCGAGTTCGTCAAGGGCGGTGGTATTCCTGACCTGATCGCGATCTATCAGGACGCTTCCGGCAACGCCAAGAACGTTGCCCTGTCCTACGCCGCAGGCGTGGGCGGCGGCCGTACCGGCATCATCGAAACCACCTTCAAGGACGAGACTGAAACCGACCTGTTCGGTGAGCAGGCTGTTCTGTGTGGCGGTACCGTCGAGCTGGTCAAAGCCGGTTTTGAAACCCTGGTTGAAGCTGGCTACGCTCCAGAAATGGCCTACTTCGAGTGCCTGCACGAACTGAAGCTGATCGTTGACCTCATGTACGAAGGCGGTATCGCCAACATGAACTACTCGATCTCCAACAACGCTGAATACGGCGAGTACGTGACTGGTCCAGAAGTCATCAACGCCGAATCCCGCCAGGCCATGCGCAATGCTCTGAAGCGCATCCAGGACGGCGAATACGCGAAGATGTTCATCAGCGAAGGCGCTACCGGCTACCCATCGATGACCGCCAAGCGTCGTAACAACGCCGCTCACGGTATCGAAATCATCGGCGAGCAACTGCGCTCGATGATGCCTTGGATCGGTGCCAACAAAATCGTCGACAAAGCCAAGAACTAAGTTCGAGTCTTGTCAGGGAAAACGCGGCCTAGGCCGCGTTTTTTCGTTTGCATGGATAGGTTCTGGTATAAAGCTGGATCCTTTGTGGCCGAATCGCGGCCCTGGGTATCTGTCGAAACTTTTCACACCGTTGCAAGGTAATGTCCATGAGCGAACGTCCCGAAGAGCCAAACCAGGCCTCTGACGCCGAAAGCCTGCTACCGATCGATGAGCATGTCGAAGAAGGGCATGACGCTGAAGGCCGTAAAGTCCGGCATCGTGGTATCTATCTTCTGCCGAATCTGTTCACCACTGCGAACCTGTTCGCGGGGTTCTATTCCATCATTAGCTCCATGAGCGCCCAGAGTGCAATGAGCGCCGGAGATGCGGCCGGGGCGAGCAAGTACTTTGCCTTTGCCGCGATCGCCATTTTCGTGGCCATGGTGCTTGATGGCCTGGATGGGCGTGTTGCCCGCATGACCAACACACAGAGTGCTTTTGGCGCTGAATACGACTCGCTGTCCGATATGGTTGCATTCGGCGTAGCGCCGGCGTTGTTGGCCTTTGGCTGGGCCCTGGGTGACATGGGCAAGGTCGGCTGGATGGTCGCCTTCATCTATGTGGCAGGCGCGGCCTTGCGCCTGGCGCGTTTCAATACTCAAGTCGGTACTGCCGACAAGCGTTATTTCATCGGCCTTGCCAGCCCGGCAGCGGCAGGTGTGGTGGCCGGTATCGTCTGGGCATTCAGCGACTACGGGATCCAGGGGTCGAAGATGTCGTTCCTGGTGGCGTTGATGGTGGCCGCCGCAGGCATGCTGATGGTCAGTAACATCAAGTACAACAGCTTCAAGGACCTGGACCTGAAAGGGCGTGTACCTTTTGTGGCGATCCTGGCGGTGGTACTGGTGTTTGCAGTGGTGTTCAGCGATCCGCCGCGCATTCTGCTTTTGGTGTTCCTCGCCTATGCGGCGTCGGGCCCTATCCAGTACCTGTTGCACCTGCGTCGTCGCAAAAGCGTCGAGTGATGTAATTTCCCCCATACTCCGCAGTCTATTGGTACATCTGTCCTCCAATACTGCGGAGTTGCCATGTTATTCAAATTCCCCAAGTCGTCCGACTGCAATGAGTCCCAGGTTACGCCCGAATCTCTTTACCTCTCTCGACGCAGCCTGCTCAGTGGTGCGGTTGCGGGCATGGCGTTTGCCAGCTTGCCGCGATGGGCAGCAGCACAGGACGCATCGCGTTATGCCGATGTTGAGCCGGGCCAGGCTCCCGGGTGGTTCTCCGACAAGCTGTCGACCACTCAGTGGCAAGCTGTAACCGTCAGGGATGAGGCGATCACTCCTTTCAAGGACGCGACTCACTACAACAATTTCTACGAATTCGGCACTGACAAGGGGGACCCGGCGGCCAACGCGGGCGCGCTCAAGACTCAGCCTTGGAGTGTGGTCGTGGATGGTGAGGTGGCTAAGCCAGGCCGCTACGCCCTGGAAGATTTCATGAAGCCCTACTCGCTGGAGGAGCGTATTTATCGACTGCGTTGCGTAGAGGCCTGGTCGATGGTGATTCCCTGGATAGGTTTTCCAATCTCTGCCTTGCTCAAGCAGGTGGAGCCCACCAGCAACGCCAAGTTCATTCGCTTTGAAACGTTGCAGGATCCCAAGAGTATGCCGGGCCAGCGCTCCGGCTTTGCCTTGATCGACTGGCCCTATGTCGAGGGATTGCGTCTTGATGAGGCGATGAATCCATTGGCGATTCTTGCGGTGGGGATGTACGGGCGTGAACTGCCTAACCAGAATGGTGCGCCGCTGCGCCTTGTAGTGCCTTGGAAATATGGCTTCAAAAGTGTGAAGTCGATTGTGCGCATCAGTCTGGTCAGCGAGCAGCCCAAGACTACCTGGCAGAGCATTGCGGCCAACGAATATGGTTTTTACGCGAATGTGAATCCGACGGTTGATCATCCGCGCTGGACCCAGGCTCGGGAACGGCGTCTACCCAGCAGTCTGTTCAGTCCCAATGTGCGGGAAACCCAGATGTTCAACGGTTACTCGGATGAAGTCGCTTCTTTATATAGCGGCATGGATCTGCGGAAGAACTACTGATGCGTTATTCGTTCTGGCGTATCGGCGTCTTCATCGCTGCAGCTATCTGGCCGCTGTATTGGCTGTATGAGGCCTGGGCTTCGGTACTGGGGCCGGACCCGGGCAAGGTGCTGGTTGATCGCCTGGGGTTGGGCACGCTGGTGCTGTTGTTGATCACCTTGGGCATGACTCCTTTGCAAAAACTCACGGGGTGGCCGGGCTGGATCGCTGTGCGCCGACAGTTGGGGTTGTGGTGCTTCGCTTATGTAGTGCTGCACCTGAGTGCTTATGGGGTATTCGTCTTGGGGTTGGACTGGTCGCAGCTGGGAGTTGAGTTGCGCAAGCGCCCCTATATCTTTGTCGGAAGCCTGGGGTTCCTCTTTCTGTTGTTATTGGCTGTGACGTCCAATCGTTATAGCCAGCGTCGCTTGGGCGCGCGTTGGAAGAAGCTGCATCGCCTGGTTTATCTCATCCTGGGGCTGGGGCTGCTGCATATGCTATGGATTGTCCGGGCGGACCTGAAGGAGTGGGCGGTCTACGCTTCTATAGGGGGGCTGTTGTTGTTGCTGCGTGTTCCCCCTGTAATGCGCCGGATTCCGCGCCTAATCGCAAAGAAAGCATCTTCTGCAACAAAATCGTAATTAACCCTTGACGGCAGATTCTACAGGTCTATAATTCGCCCCACTTCCGGCGCAGTCGAAACGGAAAACTCCTTG
>NZ_JBXAJB010000005.1:635158-726435 GCF_058796855.1 Pseudomonas sp. GW823-FHT03E05 | reverse complement strand
CGAACTCAGAAGTGAAACGATGCATCGCCGATGGTAGTGTGGGGTTTCCCCATGTGAGAGTAGGTCATCGTCAAGATCAAATTCCAAAACCCCTGTCTGCTCACGCAGACAGGGGTTTTGTTTTTGTGCGCTATAAAGCCTGGGCTGTGTGGCAGAAGCAGATTGCAGGGTGGATTCAGGGCTTTATCAGCATCGAGTAAGCAGCCATCAAGATCACACTTGCTTGCCTCTTACGCCCTGTTCTTACGCATCTTGCTGCTTCTACGGGCCATTAACTTACGCCACCAGATATAGATGCCGGTCAGTGCCAGCACGGCAATCAGAACGCCCAATAGAGCAATGATCACCTGCCCCGTGGTACCGATGATCCTGCCTCCATGTATGGGGAGTTGCAGTCGGTAGAAGCGCTCTCCGAGGGTGCCTTGCCCCGCTATCTCCTGCCCCAGCAAGCGCCCATCCGTACCGTGGAAGAACAGCCAGGACTTACCATGGGCCTGGCTGTCATGCCGACCAAAACCTGCTCCATAGAAGTTGTATTCAAAGCTGTAATACAACTCACCAATCGTCTCCTTCAAGCCCAGCCGCTGCCCCTCTTCCAGAGCCCGTTCATAGGCCTGTTGATAAGTCAGCCGGGTTATCCCCAGCTCTGCCGCCGGTACTCGTCCCCGAGCTTCATAGACGCTGGGTTCGATGGACGAGAGCAATGACACCACGGGTTTGAACACCTGGCTCGGCAGGTTCATGGCCACGCTACTGATGGCGATCGGCAGCAGGAGCAGCCATAACCACAAGCCTGCGGCGCGATGCAGGTCGAAGTTGAGCCGATAGGCATGGCCGCCCTTGATCTTCCAGGCCGTGCCCCACTTGTGCCAGAACGGTCGTCCACGAGGCAGGGTCAGCAGCAAGGCAACAAAACAGTCGATGACCCAGGCAATGGCCACCAGCCCCATCAACCACAGCCCCCAATTGCCGGGCAGGCTCAGGTTGTAGTGGAACTCCAGCAGAAAAGGCACCAGGTTCTGCCGCTGGAAGCAGCAGGCGCCCCAAAAGCGCTGCCCCTGCTGATGGGCCGTAACCGGGTCAAGGTAAAATACCTGATTGTGCTCGGTATACGGTTGGCCGGTGGCCGGGTCGGTGCGTGGCACCGCTGCCAGCAGCGCCGCATGCCCGGCTTCTTGTGGATATTCCATGTACCAGACCTGCAGCCTCGGGTGCTCGGCCTGAACGCTATCCACCAGTGAGCCGGGGGTCAGCACCGGCCCCTTGCCGGACGTGTGATAGAACTCGGGGTTGAGCCACTCATCCAGCTCGTGATGAAAGGCCAGGACACTCCCGGTCAGCCCGGCCAGCAGCAGGAACACTGCGGTGGCCAGGCCCATGTAGCGGTGCAATAGAACCAGAATGGCGCGCATGACATTTTTCCGTAGAGACGACAAAGCCAGCGGCTGCTGACAGGCGCTGGCTTTGTTTGAGTCAACCTAGATCAGAACTGGTAGCTCACCGTGGCGGCGACATTGCGCTCTTCGCCCAGGTAGCAGTAGCTCAAGCTTGCACAGGAGGCGACGTAGGACTCGTTGGTCAGGTTGTTGGCATTGAGCCGTACATCCACTCCCTTGAGGCCCAGCTTGCCCAGGTCATAGCCGATGGAGGCATCGAAGAGCGTGTAGGCCGGTACCTTCATGGTGTTCTCGGCATCGGCCCAGCTGTAGCCCACATAGCGCACACCGCCGCCCAGGCGCAGGCCATCCAGCGCCGCGCTGTCGAACTTGTAGTCGGCCCACAGCGACGCCATCTGCCGCGGTGCCTGAGTAGGCGAGTTGCCCTTGTTCTCGATGAGGTTGGTGGCGCTGCTCAGGGTGCTGGTCATCGACTTTGAATACTGGATGTCGGTGAAGGTATAGCTGCCCAGCAGTTTCAGGTTGTCGGTCAGCTGCATGTGGGCTTCCAGCTCCAGCCCCTGGGAGCGAACAGCACCCACCGCACGATAGAAGTTTTCCTGGGGCAGCTTCGACGCCAGGTTCTCCTGGTCGATGCGGAACAACGAGGCAGTGAACAAGTTGTCCGTACCTGGTGGCTGATATTTCAGCCCGACTTCCCATTGAGTGCCGTCGGTGGGTGGCAGCGGATTGCCTGCGCTGTCTGCGTAGGAGTTGGGGTTGAATGACTCGGAATAGCTGACGTAAGGCGCCAGACCGTTATCGAACAGATAGAGCGCGCCCGCACGCCCAGTGAGCTTGGTGCGTTTGTCGCTGATTTCGGTGCCCAGTGGGCGCTGGGCTTCAGCCAGGCGGTTTTCATCCGAGGTCTCCACCCAGTCCTGGCGCAGCCCCAGGGAGAAGCGCCATTTGTCCAGCTCGATCAGGTCCTGCAAGTACACGCCGGTCTGTTCCAGGCGCCGCAAATAGCTGGTGTGGCTGTAGTAGTTGATCGTCGAGTTGCCATAGACCGGGTTGAATGCATTGATCGGCTGCAGGGTTCCCTGGTCCCAGTCGACCACGGTCTTGCGCCGTTGATAGTCGGCTCCCAGCAGTAAGGTGTGCTTGACGTCGCCGGTGAGGAATTCGGCCTGCAGCATGTTATCGACGATGAAGGAGTGGAGCTTCTCATCTCCACCCGAGTAATAGCGGTTCAGGTCATTGCTGGTGGCATTGGTCCAGCCATAGGCATAGACCTGGTCGAGCTTCACCTTGGAGTCCAGGTAGCGGAAGTTCTGGCGGGCGGTGAAGGTGTCGTTGAAACGATGCTCGAACTGATAGCCGAAGGACTGTTGATCGCGCTTGTAGCCATCCACGCCCGGCTCGCCCTCGAAGAAATGCTCGGAAATGCGCTGGCCATTGCGCTGGTTCAGGGTGCCGTTGGCCGGCATGCCGCCGTGGTAGCCGCCATCGGGGTCATTCTGCAAATAGGCCTGGAGCGTCAGGGAGGTGTCTTCACTGAAGTCGATACTCAGGGTCGGCGACAGGGCGAAGCGTTTTTCCTTCGCGTGGTCGAACTGAGTGTCAGACTTGTCCGTCAGGCCGATCAACCGATAGGCAACGCGCTTGTCGTCATCGAGCGGGCCGCTGAAGTCGAACCCCAGGCCCTGTTTGCCCTGGGTGCCCACGGTTGCCTGAATCTGGTGATAGGGCTCGTAGAGAGGCTTTTTGCTGGTCAGGGCCACCAGGCCGCCAGGGGAGCTGCGGCCATAAAGCACCGATGAGGGGCCCTTGAGAATATCCACCCGTTCGAGGAAGTAGGGGTCGACCTGCATGCTGCTGTAGGTGCCGCTGTCACCCATGGACTTGAGGCCATCGAGGTAGATGTTGTCCACCGAACCATCATTGAAGCCGCGCATCGCTACATAGTCGTAGCGATGGGTGGCGCCATAGGGATTGGTCAGCACGCCGGGGGTGTAGCGCATGGTCTGGGCGACGGTTTGCGCGCCCTGGTCGTCGATCTGTTCACGGGTGACCACCGAGACGCTTTGCGAGGTCTCCAGCAACGCTGTACTGGTCTTGGTGGCGATCTGACTGTGCGTCGCGTTGTAGCCCTCCATGCTGCCCAATGCGTTGCCCAGGGCGAAGCCCTTGACCTCAGTGGTGGGCAGGGTCAGGGCGCTGCCCTGGGGCAGGGGCCGCAGCACGTAGCTGCCGCCGTCCTGGCTGACCGCCTCCAGTCCCGAACCCCGCAGCAGCTGGTTCAGGCCCTGGGGAATGGAGTAGTCGCCCTGGAGCCCGGGGGACTGCCGGCCCTGGGTCAGGGCCGGGGTGGTGGACAGGGTGATCCCGGCCTGCCGGGCGAACTGGTTGAGGGCATCGCCGAGGTTGCCCGGGGCCACGCTGTAGCTGTGACGCGGGGCATCAACAGCGCTAGCGGCGGCCAGCACCTGGGGCGCCACTGTCCCGAGGCCGATGCTGGAGCACAGCAGGGCGGCGCGGATCGCTTGGCGCAAGGGGCGGGAGCAGGGAGAGCTTGGGCGGGTGTCGCGCAGAGTCATGGTAGGTTCCGTTGAAGTCGCAGGAAGCAGATTGAAGTGCTTACTGACTAAGCCGGACGTCCTGGCAAAACCCGCCAAAAAAAATCACCCCAGTGAATTTCAAGCCACGGGCCCCAAGGTCACCCACCAACGGGTGCGGTAGCGCAACTGCACTGGCAGGGTCTGGGGCAGGATGGCCAGTAACTTGTCGGTGTCTTCCAGGCGGAACACACCTGAAAGGCGCAGATTGCCAACCGCTGCCGAGCAGCCCAGATAGCCATGGCGATAGCGGCCGACCTCCTGGAGGAAGTCGTCCAGGCGCATGTTGCGCGTAACGATCAGGCCATCGGCCCAGGCGCCGACGTCCATCGCCAGGGGGGCCGCAGGTTCGGCCAGGCCATGGCTGATCTGATAGCTCTGACCTGCTTCCACCCGGGCGCTACGGCCGTCGGCGGTGTGCGGCGCATGAATGGCCACGCTGCCGTGGGTCACGCTCAGGCGCGTGCAGCGTTCCTCCACGCGCACCACGAAGCGGGCGTCGAAGCCTTCCAGCAGGGCGTGGCGGCTCTCCACCAGCAGCGGGCGGGCAGGGCCGTGATCGGCTCCACAGGACACCATGATCTCGCCCCGGCGCAGTTTGATCAGGCGCTGCTCGACATTGAAGTTGAGGTCCGCCGCGCTGTCGGTATTGAGTTCCAGGCGGGTGCCATCGGGCAACTGGAAGCCCCGCTGCTCGCCGACGGCGGTGGCAAAGTCTGCGTTCCATTGTTGCCAGCCCAGCAGATCCTTGCCGACCCAGGCACTGGAGCCCAGGAGCAGGGCGCCACTGAGCAGTTTCAGGGCCTGGCGCCGGCCCAGGCGCTGACTGCTGTGTTCCAGGGTATGCAGGGCCACCTGAGCCCCCGGCACCGAACGCAGGTTGGCCGTGAGTTCCTGCTGCAACGATTGCACCCGCTGCCAGGCCAGTTCGTGCTCCTGGTGCGCCGCCCGCCACAGATCGCACTGTTGCTGCAGCTTGGGGTTGGCACCGTTGTTGCGCAGGCGCAGCAACCAGTTGATTGCTTGCTTGACCACCAGGTGATCGGGATTGGGCTTGAGCGGCAGGCTGGCGGGAAAGTTATCCACAGGCTTCAGCTCTCGTAGCGCAGCAGGTAGCAATGGTAGAGCGCCTGGGCGACATAACGCTCGACGGTACGCAGGGATAGACCCATCTGCTGAGCAATCTGCTTGTGGGTAAGTTCCTCGCACTGAGCCAGGAGAAAAGCCTGACGTACTTTCGGCTTCAGCCCTTCAAGCATCCGCGCAATGCTTTCCAGCAGCTCCAGAATCAACGCCCGAGCTTCAGCGCCGGGTGTTTCGGCTTCGGGCAAGTGGGCGATGGTTTCCAGATAGGCACGTTCGATTTCCTCGCGGCGCCAGTGATCGATTACCAGCCCCCGGGCGATGGTGCGTAAAAAAGCCCGGGGGGCCTTGAGTTCCAGACGTTCAGTTTTCTGCAGCAGGCGTACGAAGGTGTCCTGAGCCAGGTCGGCAGCATCCGCGGCATTGCCCAGGCGCTGGCGCAGCCAGCTGTTGAGCCAGCCATGGTGATGGCTGTAGAGCGTCTGTACGGCGAACTCGGGTGATGACATGGACGCGGACTGCCTGAGTGTCACTAATGATAATTAGTCGCATTGTCATTGAGGCTTTATCGATTTGGCAATAAGCAGCGCACTGTCGGTCATCTGAAAATGTGCCACGGATGCTCTGGAACACCGTTCGGCGGGATTAGGCAAATTCAGGCGAGTAATTCAGAAAAATCTCTAAGGGTTCGCAGATTCTTGCCGAAAGACTGATAAGACATGCGTGCACCAAAGTAGAGCGGTCAGAGAACATCGCCTGCGCTGTTACATGGAATGTTGCATTACGGACGCATCCCCACTTTCGGCATAAGAAGTCCCATGAAATGAATCTCAAGTTCAGCCATAAAATCCTTTTGGCCGCCTCCGGCGTAGTGGTTCTGGCTTTTGCGTTGTTCACCTTGTACAACGACTACCTGCAGCGAAACACCATCCGACAGAACCTCGAATCCTCTATCCAGCAGGCCGGTGAGCTCACCTCCAGCAGTGTGCAGAACTGGATGAGCGGGCGGATCCTGGTGCTCGAGAACCTCGCGCAGAACGTTGCTCACCAAGGTCAGAACGCAGATTTCCCAGGGCTGGTGGACCAACCGGCCTTTACCTCGAACTTCCAGTTCACCTACGTCGGCCAGGCCAACGGCACCTTTACCCAGCGCCCTGACGCGAAGATGCCCGACGGCTACGACCCGCGTCAGCGCCCCTGGTACAAGCAGGCCGTCGCCGCCGACAAGACCATGCTGACCCCGCCCTACATGGCGGCTGTCGGTGGCCTGGTGGTGACCATCGCCATGCCGGTGAAAAAGCAGGGTGAACTGCTGGGCGTGGTTGGTGGCGACCTGAGCCTGGAAACCCTGGTGAAGATCATCAACTCGGTGGATTTCGGTGGCCTGGGCCACGCCTTCCTGGTCAGTGCCGACGGTCAGGTGATCGTCAGCCCGGACAAGGACCAGGTGATGAAGAACCTCAAGGACATCTACCCCGGCGCCAACGTACGGATCGAAAACGGCAACCAGGAAGTGGTCCTGAACAAACAGGAGCGCATCCTCTCCTTCACCCCGGTGACCGGCTTGCCGAATGCCGAGTGGTACATCGGTCTGTCCATCGACAAGGACAAGGCCTACGCACCGCTGAGCCAATTCCGTACTTCCGCCTTGATCGCAATGTTTATCGCCGTGGCGGTGATCGCCGTACTGCTGACCCTGCTGATCCAGGTGTTGATGCGCCCACTGATCACCATGGGCCGTGCGATGCAGGACATCGCCCAGGGCGAGGGCGACCTGACCCGGCGCCTGGTGGTGGAGAGCAAGGACGAATTCGGCGAACTGGGCAGCTCGTTCAACCAGTTCGTCGAGCGGATCCATGCCTCGATTTCCGAAGTGTCCTCGGCCACCCGCCAGGTACACGACCTGTCCCAGCGCGTGATGGCTTCGTCCAACGCTTCGATCATCGGTTCCGACGAGCAGAGCGCCCGCACCAACAGCGTGGCCGCCGCGATCAACGAACTGGGGGCCGCAACCCAGGAAATCGCCCGTAACGCCGCCGATGCCTCGCAGCACGCCAGTGGCGCCAGCGAACAGGCCGATGACGGTCGCCAAGTGGTGGAACAGACCATCCAGGCCATGACCGAGCTGTCGCAGAAGATCAGCCTGTCCTGCACTCAGATCGAGACCCTGAACGCCAGCACCGACAACATCGGGCACATTCTCGACGTGATCAAGGGCATCTCCCAGCAGACCAACTTGCTGGCCCTCAACGCGGCCATCGAAGCGGCCCGTGCCGGCGAAGCCGGTCGTGGCTTCGCCGTGGTGGCCGACGAGGTGCGCAACCTGGCTCATCGTACCCAGGAGTCGGCGGAAGAGATCCACAAGATGATCACCTCCTTGCAGGTCGGCTCCCGTGAGGCGGTGTCGACCATGAACGCCAGCCAGGCGTCCAGCGAAGAGAGCGTCGAAGTGGCCAACCAGGCCGGTGCGCGGCTGGTCAGCGTGACTCAGCGGATCGGCGAGATCGATGGCATGAACCAGTCGGTGGCGGCGGCGACCGAAGAGCAGACGGCCGTGGTGGAGACCCTCAATGTCGACATCAACCAGATCAACCTGCTGAACCAGCAGGGCGTGGCCAACCTCAACGAAACCCTGAAGGATTGCGATGCCCTGTCGCAGCAGGCCAGCCGCCTGAAGCAACTGGTGGACAGCTTCAAGATCTGAGGTTTCGCGTCACTTTCAAGCCCGCTCCCGCCTCACGGCAGGGCGGGCTTTTTCATGGGTAGCGATCAGGCCGGGTGGTCGCCCAGCAGCCCCAGGTGAGTATTGATCACCTGCAACAGGCGCTGGCGCTGGGACTTGATGAAGAAGTGATTGCCGGCCACTTCGATCAGCTCGAACTCGCGGCCGGTGAACTCGCGCCAGTTGAGCATGAGGTTGGCCGTGGCCAGCGGGTCCTCGCTGCCGTAGAAGGCCGTCAACGGCACATCCAGGCAACCGCTGGAGGTGTCGTACCAGGTTTCGAAAAGCTTCAGGCCGTTGCGCAGCAGGCGTTCGTAGGATTGCAGGTCGTTCTGCCCGCGGGGCATCTCCAGGGGGCTGGCGCCGAGGGTCAGGATCGCCTCGCGAAACGCGGCGATGGGCAGGGAGTGGAGCAAGGGCCGGCGCGGCAGGCTATCCGGGCTGCGACAGCCGGAGACGAACAGGTGGCGGGTCTGCTGGGGAAAGCGTTCCTGGGCATGCTTGCTGGTCTCGTAGGCCAGCAGCGCGCCCAGGCCGTGGCCGAACAGCGCATGGGGCTCGCCGAGCCAGGGGTCGAGGGCGGTGAAGGTGTTTTCCAGCAGACTGGGCCAGTTGTCGCAGGGCGCTTCGTCACGGCGCGGACCGTGCCCCGGCAGGTTGAGCACCACCAGCTCGATATGATCGGCCAGGCCACTGGACCAGACCCGCATTTGCTCGGCTGCCGCCCCGGCCTGGGGAAAGCAGATCAGGCGGATCCGGGTGGCTTGCCCGGGTTTGATCACCAGCGTCCATTGTCGGGTGTCGGTGTACACAGCTTTTCCTTAAGCAAGTGGGCCGGCACTGCGCCGGCCAGAGGCAGCCTGAAGAGGGCGTCGCAGTCTGCGGATGGTTTCTAACATAGTGCCTGTCGTCCGTGAAGGCACGTGTGTGCCGGGCCGGGCGGGCGGTTGCTGTCGGTCGCCGGAACGCGGCTTGCGGCTATGCTCTGAATGTTTCGCGCCGGCTCTTTTCCGCCAGCGGGTGATTGTAAGGTGCCATTGTTTTTTGCCGGGCCAGCCTTCACCATCAGCCGATTTACGACAGCTCCCATGGACGCATTGCATTGGCGGCACGTTTAGCTCTTTCTCGGACCCTGCGCTGGTTCTGCGCGGCATTGCTGCTGGCCGGCGCACTGCTGGGCAGCCTGCACGCCGACTGGGATTTCTCCCTGATCAGCCGCCGTGCCACGGCGCTCTACGGTCCGCTGGGCGAAGGGCAGCCGCGCATCGATGCCTGGCAGCACCTGCTGGCCACGCAAAAGCAGGTGCCCGAGCGCGAACAGTTGAAGGTGGTCAATCTGTTCTTCAACAAGAACATGCGCTACGTGGAAGACATCGACCTGTGGCACCAGGTGGATTATTGGGAAACGCCGATCGAGGCATTGTGGAAGGGCGCCGGCGATTGCGAGGACTACGCGATCGCCAAGTATTTCAGCCTGCGCCACCTCGGGGTTTCCAGTGACAAACTGCGCATCACCTACGTCAAGGCCCTGCGCCAGAACCGTGCGCACATGGTCTTGACCTACTATTCCAGCCCGGAGGCCATGCCTCTGGTGCTCGACAGCCTGGAAGACTCGATCCGCCCGGCCAGCGAGCGTACCGACCTGTTGCCGGTGTACTCCTTCAATGCCGAGGGTCTGTGGCTACCGGGGGCCAAAGGCAACAAGCGGGTGGGCGACACCAAGCGCCTGTCCCGTTGGCAGGACGTGTTGAAAAAAATGCAGGCCGAAGGTTTTCCGGTCGAGACGACTAACTAGGAGCACGAGCTCAGATGTCTTTGTTCAAACAACTGTTGATCGCAATCTGTGTGTTCCTGGTGGTCGCCTTCAGCGGCAGCTTCATGGTCAGCCTGGAAAGCTCGCGCACCCAGTATGTCAATCAGCTGCGCTCCCATGCCCAGGATGCCGCCACTGCCCTGGCACTGTCGCTGACGCCGAACATCGACGACCCGGCGATGGTCGAGCTGATGGTCAGCTCGATCTTCGACAGTGGCTACTACGCCAGTATCCGGGTGGTGGACCTGGCCACCGACAAGACCCTTGTCGAGCGCAGCGGCATCCCGGAAGTCGGCAACGTGCCCCAGTGGTTTGTCAGCCTGATCGGCCTGGAACCGGCGGGTGGCGATGCCATCGTCAGCCGCGGCTGGGAACAGGCGGCACGGGTCGAGGTGCTCAGCCACCCGATGTTCGCCGTGGCCAAGCTCTGGCAAAGCGCCCTGGGCAGCCTGGGCTGGCTGTTGATCTGCGGTGCGGTGAGCGCGGTGCTCGGCGCCCTGCTGCTGCGGCGCCAGCTCAAGCCGTTGGACTACATGGTCCAGCAGTCCCACGCCATTGCCCGTCGTGAATTCCTCAGCCTGCCGCAATTGCCCCGGACTCCGGAGCTGCGGCGGGTGGTGCAGGCCATGAACCAGATGGTCGAGAAGCTCAAGGCGCTGTTCCAGGAGCAGGCCGAGCGCAGCGAGAAACTGCGCACCGAGTCCTATCAGGACAGCCTGACCGGACTGGCCAACCGGCGTTATTTCGAAATGCAGCTGCACGCCCGCGTAAGCAACCCCGAGCAGGCCAGTTCCGGCTACCTGTTGCTGTTGCGGGTCAAGGACCTGGCCGGGCTGAACCAGCGCCTGGGCGGCCAGCGTACCGACCAGTTGCTCAAGGCGGTGGGGGAACAACTGCTGCGCGAGTGCGACAAGTACCCGGAAACCCACAACCTGGTCACCCGGGTCCGTGGTGGCGAGTTCGCGGTGCTGGCGCCGGGGCTGGTGCGTGAGGAAGCCATCCAGCTGGCCCAGAGCCTGGACAGTGCCCTGGGCAACCTGCACGCCACCGGCGCCACCGATGTTGCCTCAGTGGCCTCCATCGGCCTGGCGGCGTTTGCTCACGGTGATTCGCCGCAAGCGGTGCTGAGCCTCGGCGACCAGGCCCTGGCCCAGGCCGAAGCCCAGGGTGACACCAGCTGGGCCTGCCTCGATCAAGGCGCCAGTGCCCAGGTCGGGGATGACCACCATGCCTGGCACCGGCTGTTGGACCGGGCGCTGTCGGAGCAGCACTTCCAGCTGTACTTCCAGCCGGTGGTGGCCGCTCGGGACACCCACCTGGTGCTGCACTACAAAGTGCTGTCGCGGCTGCTGGATGAACAGGGCCAGACCATTCCGGCCGGGCGTTTCCTGCCGTGGCTGGAGCGTTTCGGCTGGACCTCGCGCCTGGATCTGCTGATGCTCGAACAGGTGCTGAGACAGATGGCGAGCCACGAAGACTGCCTGGCGCTGAACCTGTCGGCGGCGACCCTGGCGGACCCGCACGCCCTGAATCGGGTGTTCGAGATCCTGCGCCAGCATTCCGACCTGGGCCCGCGCCTGACCCTGGAGATCGGTGAAGAGCAATTACCCGAGCAGGCCATGCTGGAACAGCTGACCCGGCGCCTGCGCGAGCTGGGTTTCTCCCTCAGCCTGCAACGCTTCGGTGGGCGCTTCAGCATGATCGGCAACCTGGCGCGCCTGGGGCTGGCGTACCTGAAGATCGATGGCAGCTACATCCGCGACATCGATCAGGAAAGCGACAAGCGCCTGTTTATCGAAGCCATCCAGCGCGCGGCCCACAGCATCGACCTGCCGCTGATTGCCGAACGGGTCGAGACCGAGGGCGAGCTGCAGGTGATTCGCGAGATGGGCTTGTACGGGGTGCAGGGCCAGCTGTTCGGCGAGCCGGCTCCCTGGGGTTGAAACCGCTTTCGCCGGCAAGCCGGCTCCTACAGTAGGAGTCGGCTGGCGAAAAGGGTTCAGATCAATCCGGTTTCATCGTCATTGATCAACCGGCTCAAACCGCCCAGCGCCTCGCGGGCCTGGGTGCGATCCATCAGCTTGGCCTGGGCCGCGGCCGGCAGGTCGGTGATGCGGATCACGCCCTTGAGGGTCAGGAGCTGGATCAGGTCGTCCAGCACCCGGATCATTTCCAGGTCGCTTTGCTTGAGTTGCTTGAGACTGACTTCCACCGCCTCGTTGGCGTACCAGGTCTGGATCTCGTGGTGGTCGGCGGGCAGCGTCTCGGTGGCCTCGGCGTAAGCGGCGGCTTCCACGCGAATCAGCTGGCCCTGTGCATCGCGTTGCACGTAGAACATGGCGAATCCCTCAGGCATGTGTTTCCGGCGTCAGGCAGGCAGCAGCATAGGCCAACGCAGCATTCAGAGCGCGAGTATGCGGTGCGCCGCGGCGCTCGTCACGCCGCGGGCTGCCTGCCGGGGCCCGGCGACCACCCCGGGGGTGGCCGCTAGGGACCGGTCAGCTGTTGTTGTGATCGATCTTGATGGTCGGGTCGCTGCCGGCGATCAACGAATTGATGTTGGCGTTGGACCAGTTGTTGCCTTCCAGCTTGATCGTCACGTCGGCGTTGGCCAGCCCCCCGGCGGCGTTGAGCTTGCCCTCGGAGCTGACCTGCAGGGTCGAGACCCCGTCCACGGTGGTGATCTTGAGGAAGTTGTCGATGGTGCTGGCGCTCTCGCCCTGCAGCAAGTCACGCAGGTCGATGCGGTCGCCTTCGCTGGCCTTGAAGTCCTTGATCACGTCGTTGCCGGTGTCGCCGGCCTTCCAGACGAAGGTGTCGGCACCCGAACCGCCGATCAGGATATCGTTGCCCTGGCCACCGATCAGGGTGTCGTTGCCGGTCCCCCCCAGCAGGATGTCATTGCCCTTGCCGCCGTCCAGCAGGTCGTTGCCGCCCTGGCCGAAGAGAATGTCATTGCCGGCACCGCCCAGCAGAGTGTCGTTGCCGTCGTGGCTGCCAGACACATCGAACTCGGTGTAGTGCTCGGTGATGTACTGGTGCACGTTGCTGGTGGTGACCTTGCTCACGTCGACCCCGGTCTGCTTGGCCACATAGGCCTGCATGGCCTGGTAGCCCTCGCCTGCGACGCCGTTGAAGCTCACCAGGTCGCCGAACAGGATGTCGTTGCCGTCGCCGCCGCTGACCTTGTCGGCCCCCGGCATGGTCGCTTCGGTGTGGCCGATGATCGAGTTGGCCAGGTCGTTCGGGTCGATGTTGGTCTGCGGCTTGCCGTCGCTGTCGTAAGGCTTGAGGTCGTTGAGGCTGACACCACTGTTGATGCCGATGGCTTCGACGTTCGACAGGCCGCTGAGCAGGGCAAAGCCGCTGTTGGAGTTGGTGGTGGTGTAGTAGTCGGTGCTGCTGCCGGAGCCGGCCAGGTTCGACAGCTCGTAGGTACCGTCGCCCTGGGCGTGCAGGGTGCCCAGGGTCTTGCTGCTCCAGCCCCAGCCATTGGTGTAGGTCTGCAGGACCACCGAACCGCTAGAGTTCACGGAGAGGTAGTGGGTGTTGTCGATGTAGCTGCTGAAGGTATCCCCCAGCTTGTAGTTGCTGGTGGTCACCACATCGTCGAGGCGCACGTTGCCGTACAGCGTCGGGTTGGTCTGCTCGCCGCTCTGGTAGTAGGTCGGCTTACCGTCGGTGATGAAGTAGGTCAGGTTGGTGGCGTTGCTGTTGCCGGTGGCCTGGCTGCTCTGGAAGAAGTTGGCCGTGGCCTTGAACACGTCTTCGTAGTTGGTACCGCCGCCGGACGTCATCGAGTCCAGCACCGCCTTGAGCTGGGCCAGGGCGGTCGGGTCGTTGAGGTTCACCGACACCGACTTGTTGACCTGGGTATCGAAGTCGGCGAGGAAGATGTTCACCGTCCCCGAGCTGCTGCCGCCGATGCTGTTCTTCAGGGTATTGAACACCGAGGTCAGGGAGTTCTTGGCCGCGGTGATCGAGGCGCTGCTCATGCTGCCCGAGCTGTCCACCATGAAGGCGATGTTGTAGTTGGTGCCCGGGACCACGGTCAGGCCGCCGATGTCGGCAACCACGATGTCGTTGCCATCGGTACCGGTGACGGTGTCGTCGCCGGAGGTGGCGACCACCGAGTTGTAGACCGCCGGGTAGACCTTGACCGGGATCTGCGCCGAAGTGCTGGCAGAGCCGCCCAGGGACTCGGTGGAGGTCGAGGTCACGTTCAGGTTGAAGGTGCCGTTGTAGTACGGCGGCGGCGTGACCGTCAGGTTGCCCAGGTTCCAGCCGGTGACGTTGGCTTCACCGGAAGTCGCGGTGGCGGTGAAGGTGTGCCCGGCGCCATCGCTGAGCACCGAGCCTGCCGGAATGCCGCTGATCTTCACGCTGAGGGTTTCCGAGCCGTCGGTATCGGTCAGGCCGGTGGTGATCTTCGACAGATGCACGCTGCCGCCTTCGCCGCCCTCGTTGAGCTTGTAGCCGTCGTAGTAGCCTTCGCCGTTGGTGCCGTGCAGGTCGGACACCGAGACTCCGGCGTTGGTCAGGTCGGTGACGCCGGTGTACAGCGGCACGCCGGCGTTGCTCAGGTCCACCGCAGCCCCGCCGTTGACCGAGAGGTTGACGTCGTAGGAGCCCGGGCCGCTCTGGTTGTGGTGGTAGATATCGATGGTGTAGTAGCCGCTGGTGGTCGGGGTGAAAGTACCGTTGAGGTTACCGCCCGCGCCCCAGGTGGTGCTGGCCACGTTCTTGCCGCCGATGGTCACCAGCAGGCTGTCGTCGCCGGTGCCGGAGAAGGTATAGGCCTTGCCTGCTTCCAGGTAGATCAGGCCTGAGGTCTTCGACGCAGTGCCCGGCGTGATGTTGCCGTCGGACTGGACGTTGGTCGCCAGGCTGCTGCTGTTGGGGGTGCCGGCAGCGTCGATCACCGATTTCAGAGTGTTGGCGGAAGCGCCGCTGCCGTCGGTGCCCAGGCCGCTGAGGTTGGTCCAGACTTCCTTGAGCAGGCCCACCGAATTCACGCTGTTGCCGGCCACGCTCAGGGTCGGCGCATCGGCTACCGGGGTGATGTCGACGGTCACCGTGCCGGTGTTGCCCAGGGCCTGGCCGTCGGTTGGCTGGAACTTGATCTGGGCGTAGTCGGCTTGCTGGTTGCCCACGCCGTTGCCGCCGTAGCCATTGGTTCCGGATTCGTTGGCGTCCGGTGTGAAGCGCAGTTTTCCGGCATCGATATCGGCCTTGCTGAAGGTCTGGTTGTTGGCCACATCCTTCCAGGTCGAACCGTCCAGGTATTGCAGTTTGCCGTCGCTGGGCAGCTGGGTGATCTTCACGCCGAGGCTGGACGCCGGGCTGTCGACGTCGCTGACGCCGAAGTTCGACCAGGTCAGTGCCAGCGGGGTGTCTTCGTTGCCGGTCACGGCGCCGCCAGTGGCAGTTGGGGCGTCGTTCACCGCCACCACGTTGACCGTGGTAGTGGCGACGTTGGAG
This sequence comes from Pseudomonas sp. GW823-FHT03E05, assembly GCF_058796855.1. Classification (NCBI taxonomy): domain Bacteria; kingdom Pseudomonadati; phylum Pseudomonadota; class Gammaproteobacteria; order Pseudomonadales; family Pseudomonadaceae; genus Pseudomonas; species Pseudomonas sp. GW823-FHT03E05. The sequence goes on along the minus strand of NZ_JBXAJB010000005.1, from coordinate 711,342 downwards.
TAGTTGCCGCCGTCGGTCACGGTCACGGTGATGGTCCGTGGCGTGGTGCTCGGGTCTTCACTGTTGTTGGTGAAGGTGATGTTCTTGATCTGCTGCATGTAGTCGGCCAGCGTCGCGCTGCCCGACAGGGTCAGGGTGATCGAACCGTCCTTGCTGTTGGCATTGATGGTGATGCCGTTGACGCTGTTGCCCAGGTTCAGCGAGTCCCCCGGCTGGCGGTTGGTCAGTACGATGGTGGCGCCGGTGAGCAGGGTGCTGTCCGGGTCGGAGATGCTCAGGTCGGTGTCGGCGATCGACACGCCAGGGCCTGTGGTGCCTTCGGTGAAGGTGACCTTGTAGTCGGCCCCGGTAGCACCGCTGGAGTTGTTGGCATCCAGGTCGATGACCGGCGGAGCGTCGTTATCGATGATCGAGGTAGTGACGCTGTTGTTGCTGCCCACCACCAGGTTCTCGAAGTTGCCGCCAGTGGCCGAGTCGATCTTGACCGTGAAGTTCTCGGTGCCTTCGGTGATCTTGTCGTCAATGGTGGCGACGTTGAAGGTGGCGCTGCTGGCGCCGGCCGGGATCTTCACGGTGTACACGCCGCTGAAGTCCGAACCGTCGGTGGCGGTGCCGCTGTAGCTGATCTTCAGGGTGACTTCGGTCTGCGCCGGGTGAGTCAGGCTCACGGTGTAGCTGGCGGTCTGGCCTTCGGTGACCGAGGCGCTGCCGCTGATACCCACCGAAGTGGTGTCCAGTGTATCGGTGACGTTGGTCACCGCTGGCGTGGTGTCCGTGACCAGCTTCTCGAAGTTGCCGCCAGTGGCGTTGGTGATGGTGGCGTTGACCTTGCCTGCGTCGATGTAGACGTCGTCTGCCGGCGCCGGAACGGTGACCGTCCCGGTGGTTTTTCCGGCCTCGATATGGATCACCGAACCGTTGGACAGGGTCACGGTCACCGGAGTGCCGGCGGCGTTGGTCAGGGTGGCGGTGTAGGTGATCTGGCCGCCTTCAGCGACGGTGCCAGTGGCAGTCAGGCTGACGCTGGTGGTGTCGACCGTATCGGTCACGGTGGTGCTGACCGGAGTCTTGTCGGCGACCAGGTTCTCGTAGTTACCACCGCTGACATTGGTGATGGAGTTGGTCAGCGGGGTATGGCCGACCAGCACATCGTTAGGCGCACTGATGCTTACCGAACCAGTGGTTTCGCCGACCGGGATGGTGATCTTCTCGCCATTGGCCAGGGTGACCACGACCGGAGAGCCGGTCACTGGAGCAGTGACGGTAGCGGTGTAGGTGACATTGCCACCTTCGGCCGCCGAAGGCGTGGCCTTGAGCGACACGGTGGAGTTGTCGATGGTGTCGGTAACGTCAGTCACGGCCGGCGTGGTGTTCGGCACCAGCTTCTCGAAGTTGCCGCCCTCGGCCTTGGTGATGGTGGCTTCGACCTTGCCGGCGTCCTTGTACACGTCGTCAGCCGGGGCCGCGACGGTGGTGGTGCCGGTAGTGGCGCCCGCGGCGATGGTGATTACCGCACCGTTGCTCAGGGTCACGGTCACCGGAGTACCGGCGGCGTTGGTCAGTGTGGCGGTGTAGGTGATCTGGCCGCCCTCAGCGACGGTGCCAGTGGCAGTCAGGCTGACGCTGGTGGTGTCGACGGTGTCGGTCACGGTGGTGCTGACCGGAGTCTTGTCGGCGACCAGGTTCTCGTAGTTACCACCGCTGACATTGGTGATGGAGTTGGTCAGCGGGGTATGGCCGACCAGCACATCGTTCGGCGCGCTGATGCTTACCGAGCCGGTGGTTTCGCCGACCGGGATGGTGATCTTCTCGCCATTGGCCAGGGTCACGATTACAGGTGAGCCGGTCACTGGAGCAGTGACGGTAGCGGTGTAGGTGACGTTGCCACCTTCGGCCGCCGAAGGCGTGGCCTTGAGCGACACGGTGGAGTTGTCGATGGTGTCGGTAACGTCAGTCACGGCCGGCGTGGTGTTCGGCACCAGCTTCTCGAAATTGCCGCCCTCGGCCTTGGTGATGGTGGCTTCGACCTTGCCTGCGTCCTTGTACACGTCGTCAGCCGGGGCCGCGACGGTGGTGGTGCCGGTAGTGGCGCCCGCGGCGATGGTGATTACCGCGCCGTTGCTCAGGGTCACGGTCACCGGAGTGCCGGCGGCATTGGTCAGGGTGGCGGTGTAGGTGATCTGGCCGCCTTCAGCGACGGTGCCAGTGGCGCTGAGGCTGACGGTGGTGGTGTCGATGGTATCGGTCACGGTAGTGCTGACCGGAGTCTTATCGGCGACCAGGTTCTCGTAGTTGCCACCGCTGACATTGGTGATGGAGTTGGTCAGTGGAGTGTGGCCGACCAGTACATCGTTAGGCGCCGTGATGCTTACCGAACCGGTAGTTTCACCGACCGGGATGGTGATCTTCTCGCCATTGGCCAGGGTAACCACCACTGGCGAACCGGTCACTGGAGCGGTGACGGTGGCGGTGTAAGTGACATTGCCGCCTTCGGCCGCCGAAGGCGTGGCCTTGAGCGATACGGTGGAGTTGTCGATGGTGTCGGTCACATCGGTGACGGCTGGCGCTGGATTGGTCTCCAGGTGCTCGAAATTGCCACCCTCCGCCTTGGTAATGGTGGCTTCGACCTTGCCCGCATCTTTGTAGACGTCATCGGCCGGAGCGGCGACGGTCGCTGTGCCCGAGGTAGCACCAGCAGCGATAGTGATCACTGCACCGTTGCTCAGGGTCACGGTCACTGGCGTGCCAGCGGCATTGGTCAGGGTTGCGGTGTAAACGATGGAGCCGCCTTCAGCCACGGACTCGGTCGCGCTCAGGCTCAGAGTGGTGGTGTCCGGGGTATCGGTAACCGAAGTCTCGGCTGGCTTGTCGCTAACTTCCAGCTTCTCGTAGTTACCGCCGTCCGCCTTGGTAATGGTGGTGCTCAGGGAGCTGCCGCCCGCCAACGCATCGTTTGGAGCGGTGAAATTCACGCTACCGGAGGATTCGCCCACTGGGATGGTAATGGTCTGTCCGTTAGACAGAGTCACCACCACAGGCGAGCCGGTTACCGGAGCAGTGACCGAAGCGGTGTAAACAACAATGCCACCCTCAGCCACGCTCGGCGTGGCAGTCAGGGAAACGGTGCTGGTGTCGATGGTGTCAGTGACATCAGTCACAGCTGGAGTCGGGTTGGTCTCCAGGTGCTCGAAATTGCCACCTTCAGCCTTGGTAATCGTTGCCTCGACTTTGCCGGCGTCTTTGTAGACGTCGTCAGCCGGAGCGGCGACGGTGGCAGTACCGGAAGTAGCGCCAGCGGCGATGGTGATCACCGCGCCGTTAGAGAGCGTGACAGTAACAGGTGTACCCGCAGCATTGGTCAGGGTCGCGGTGTAGACAATCGAACCACCTTCAGCCACAGACTCAGTAGCCGAGAGGCTCAGGGTGGTCGTGTCTGGTGTGTCAGTTACCGAGGTTTCAGCCGGCTTGTCGCTGACCTCCAGCTTCTCGTAGTTACCACCGTCGGCCTTGGTGATGGTGGTGCTCAGGGAACTACCGCCAGCGAGGGCATCGTTTGGTGCGGTGAAATTCACGCTGCCGGAAGACTCACCCACCGGAATGGTGATGGTCTGTCCGTTAGACAGAGTGACGACCACTGGTGAGCCAGTCACTGGTGCTGTCACCGAAGCGGTGTAAACAACAATGCCACCCTCAGCCACGCTCGGCGTGGCAGTCAGGGAAACGGTGCTGGTGTCGATGGTGTCAGTAACGTCGGTGACTGCTGGAGCTGGATTGGTTTCCAGGTGCTCGAAGTTGCCGCCTTCGGCCTTGGTAATAGTCGCTTCGACCTTGCCGGCGTCTTTGTAGACGTCATCAGCTGGCGCGGCGACAGTTGCCGTGCCCGAAGTGGCACCGGCAGCAATCGTGATTACGGCACCGTTACTCAAGGTCACGGTGACCGGAGTACCGGCAGCGTTGGTCAGGGTTGCGGTGTAGACGATGGAACCGCCCTCGGCCACGGACTCAGTAGCCGAGAGGCTCAGGGTTGTAGTGTCCGGGGTATCGGTAACTGAAGTCTCGGCTGGCTTGTCGCTAACTTCCAGCTTCTCGTAGTTGCCACCGTCGGCTTTGGTGATGGTGGTGCTCAGGGAGCTACCGCCAGCGAGGGCGTCATTCGGCGCGGTGAAGTTCACCGAGCCCTGGCTTTCGCCAACCGGAATGGTGATGGTCTGGCCATTGGACAGAGTGACGACTACCGGCGAACCGGTCACTGGCGCAGTCACGGAGGCGGTGTAAACCACAGTGCCGCCTTCGGCGACGTTAGGGGTAGCCGTCAGCGAAACAGTGCTGGTGTCGATGGTATCGGTGACATCAGTCACCGCTGGAGTCGGGTTGGTCTCCAGGTTCTCGAAGTTACCGCCCTCGGCCTTGGTGATCGTTGCCTCGACCTTGCCGGCGTCTTTGTAGACGTCATCGGCGGGTGCGGCCACGGTGGTGGTACCCGTGGTGGCGCCGGCGGCGATAGTAATCACTGCGCCGTTGCTCAGGGTCACGGTCACCGGGGTGCCAGCTGCGTTGGTCAGAGTCGCGGTGTAGACGATGGAACCGCCCTCGGCCACGGACTCAGTAGCCGAGAGGCTCAGGGTTGTAGTGTCCGGGGTATCGGTAACGTTGGTTTCAGCCGGCTTCTCGCTGATTTCCAGCTTCTCGTAGTTGCCACCGTCGGCTTTGGTGATGGTCGTGCTCAGGGAGCTGCCGCCAGCGAGGGCATCGTTTGGTGCGGTGAAATTCACGCTGCCAGAGGACTCACCCACTGGGATGGTGATGGTCTGTCCGTTAGACAGAGTCACCACCACAGGCGAGCCGGTCACTGGCGCAGTCACCGAAGCGGTGTAAACGACGGTGCCGCCTTCAGCCACATTCGGGGTGGCGGTCAGGCTGACGGTGCTGGTGTCGATGGTATCGGTGACATCAGTCACAGCTGGAGTCGGATTGGTCTCCAGGTGCTCGAAGTTGCCGCCTTCGGCTTTAGTGATGGTGGCTTCGACCTTGCCCGCGTCCTTGTAAACGTCATCGGCAGGTGCGGCCACGGTTGCCGTGCCCGAAGTGGCACCGGCGGCGATGGTGATTACCGCGCCATTGCTCAAGGTCACGGTGACCGGGGTGCCAGCTGCATTAGTCAGGGTCGCGGTGTAGACAATCGAACCGCCTTCGGCCACGGACTCGGTAGCGCTCAGGCTCAGAGTGGTGGTGTCCGGGGTATCGGTGACGGAGGTTTCAGCGGGCTTGTCGCTGACTTCCAGTTTTTCGTAGTTGCCACCGTCGGCTTTGGTAATGGTCGTGCTGAGCGAACTGCCCCCAGCCAGAGCGTCGTTTGGCGCGGTGAAGTTGACGCTGGCGGACGACTCGCCCACCGGAATGGTGATGATCTGTCCGTTGGACAGAGTGACCACGACCGGCGAGCCGGTTACTGGCGCGGTCACCGACGCGGTGTAAACAACAATGCCACCCTCAGCCACGCTTGGAGTTGCGGTCAGACTGACAGTCGACGTATCGATCGTGTCAGTGACATCAGTCACCGCCGGGGCTGGATTGGTCTCCAGGTTTTCGAAGTTACCGCCTTCGGCCTTGGTAATGGTGGCTTCGACTTTGCCGGCGTCCTTGTACACGTCGTCAGCCGGGGCCGCGACGGTCGCTGTACCCGAGGTAGCACCGGCAGCGATGGTGATCACTGCACCATTGCTCAGGGTCACGGTGACTGGAGTACCAGCGGCATTGGTCAATGTGGCGGTGTAGATGATCGAACCGCCTTCAGCCACGGACTCGGTCGCGCTCAGGCTCAGAGTGGTGGTGTCCGGGGTATCGGTGACCGAGGTCTCGGCAGGCTTGTCGCTGATTTCCAGCTTTTCGTAGTTGCCGCCGTCGGCCTTAGTGATGGTGGTGCTCAGGGAGCTACCGCCCGCCAACGCATCGTTGGGAGCGATGAAATTCACGCTGCCGGACGATTCACCCACTGGAATGGTGATGGTCTGGCCGTTGGACAGAGTGACGACTACCGGCGAACCGGTCACTGGCGCAGTCACGGAGGCGGTGTACACCACAGTGCCGCCTTCGGCGACGCTTGGTGTTGCAGTCAGACTGACAGTTGAAGTGTCGATGGTGTCAGTCACGTCGGTGACTGCTGGAGCTGGATTGGTTTCCAGGTTCTCGAAGTTACCGCCTTCGGCCTTGGTAATGGTGGCTTCGACTTTACCGGCGTCTTTGTACACGTCGTCAGCCGGAGCGGCGACGGTGGCAGTACCGGAAGTAGCGCCGGCGGCGATGGTGATTACCGCGCCATTGCTCAAGGTCACGGTGACCGGGGTGCCGGCTGCATTGGTCAATGTGGCGGTGTAGACGATGGAGCCGCCTTCGGTCACGGACTCGGTAGCGCTCAGGCTCAGGGTAGTGGTGTCCGGGGTATCGGTCACGCTGGTTTCAGCCGGCTTGTCGCTGATTTCCAGCTTCTCGTAGTTACCACCGTCGGCTTTGGTAATGGTGGTGCTGAGCGAACTGCCACCAGCCAGAGCATCGTTGGGCGCGGTGAAGTTCACGCTGGCGGACGACTCACCCACCGGGATGGTGATGGTCTGACCGTTGGACAGGGTCACTACGACCGGCGAGCCGGTTACTGGTGCAGTCACGGAGGCGGTGTACACCACAGTGCCGCCTTCGGCGACATTAGGGGTAGCTGTCAGCGAAACAGTGCTGGTATCGATGGTGTCAGTGACATCGGTGATGGCTGGAGTCGGGTTGGTCTCCAGGTTCTCGAAGTTGCCACCCTCGGCTTTGGTGATCGTTGCCTCGACTTTGCCCGCGTCCTTATAAACGTCATCGGCAGGGGCTGCGACGGTCGCTGTGCCTGAGGTAGCACCGGCAGCGATGGTGATCACTGCGCCGTTGCTCAGGGTTACGGTGACTGGAGTACCAGCGGCATTAGTCAGGGTCGCGGTGTAGACAATCGAACCACCTTCGGCCACGGACTCGGTCGCGCTCAGGCTCAGAGTGGTGGTGTCAGGGGTATCGGTAACCGAAGTCTCGGCTGGCTTGTCGCTGACTTCCAATTTCTCGTAGTTACCGCCATCCGCCTTGGTGATGGTAGTGCTCAGGGAGCTGCCGCCAGCGAGGGCATCGTTGGGTGCGGTGAAGTTCACGCTGGCGGACGATTCACCCACCGGGATGGTGATGGTCTGACCGTTGGACAGGGTCACCACCACTGGCGAGCCGGTTACCGGAGCAGTGACCGACGCGGTGTAAACAACAATGCCACCCTCAGCCACGCTTGGTGTTGCGGTCAGGCTGACAGTCGACGTATCGATCGTGTCAGTGACATCAGTCACCGCCGGGGCTGGATTGGTCTCCAGGTTCTCGAAGTTGCCACCCTCGGCTTTGGTGATCGTTGCCTCGACCTTGCCGGCGTCCTTGTAGACGTCATCGGCTGGCGCGGCGACGGTCGCTGTGCCTGAGGTAGCACCGGCAGCGATGGTGATCACTGCGCCGTTGGAGAGGGTCACGGTGACCGGAGCACCTGCGGCATTAGTCAGGGTGGCGGTGTAGACGATGGAACCGCCTTCAGCCACGGACTCGGTCGCGCTCAGGCTCAGAGTGGTGGTGTCCGGGGTATCGGTAACCGAAGTCTCGGCTGGCTTGTCGCTAACTTCCAGCTTCTCGTAGTTGCCGCCGTCGGCTTTGGTAATGGTGGTGCTCAGGGAACTACCACCAGCCAACGCATCGTTGGGTGCGGTGAAGTTCACCGAGCCCTGGCTTTCGCCTACTGGAATGGTGATGGTCTGGCCGTTGGACAGAGTGACGACTACCGGCGAACCGGTCACTGGCGCAGTCACGGAGGCGGTGTACACCACAGTGCCGCCTTCGGCGACGCTTGGTGTTGCAGTCAGACTGACCGTCGACGTATCGATCGTGTCTGTGACGTCGGTGACAGCTGGAGTCGGGTTGGTCTCCAGATTCTCGAAGTTACCGCCTTCGGCTTTAGTGATGGTGGCTTCGACCTTGCCCGCGTCCTTATAAACGTCATCGGCAGGTGCGGCCACGGTTGCCGTGCCCGAAGTGGCACCGGCAGCGATGGTGATCACTGCGCCGTTGCTCAGGGTCACGGTGACCGGAGTGCCAGCGGCGTTGGTCAGGGTTGCGGTGTAGACGATGGAGCCGCCTTCGGCCACGGACTCGGTCGCACTCAGGCTCAGAGTGGTGGTGTCCGGGGTATCGGTGACCGAGGTCTCGGCAGGCTTGTCGCTGACTTCCAGTTTTTCGTAGTTGCCGCCGTCGGCCTTGGTAATGGTGGTGCTCAGGGAGCTGCCGCCAGCGAGGGCATCGTTTGGCGCGGTGAAGTTTACGCTGGCAGAAGACTCACCCACCGGGATGGTGATGGTCTGACCGTTGGACAGAGTGACGACCATTGGAGAACCGGTCACTGGTGCAGTCACGGAGGCGGTATACACCACGGTTCCACCTTCAGCCACGCTCGGCGTGGCAGTCAGGGAAACGGTGCTGGTGTCGATGGTGTCAGTGACATCGGTTACCGCCGGGGCTGGATTGGTCTCCAGGTTTTCGAAGTTACCGCCTTCGGCCTTGGTAATGGTGGCTTCGACTTTGCCGGCGTCCTTGTACACGTCGTCAGCCGGGGCCGCGACGGTCGCTGTACCCGAGGTAGCACCGGCAGCGATGGTGATCACTGCACCATTGCTCAGGGTCACGGTGACTGGAGTACCAGCGGCATTAGTCAGGGTAGCGGTGTAAACGATGGAGCCGCCTTCGGCCACGGACTCGGTCGCGCTCAGGCTCAGAGTGGTGGTGTCAGGAGTATCGGTGACGGAGGTTTCAGCCGGCTTGTCGCTGATTTCCAGCTTTTCGTAGTTGCCGCCGTCGGCCTTAGTGATGGTGGTGCTCAGGGAGCTACCGCCCGCCAACGCATCGTTGGGAGCGATGAAATTCACGCTGCCGGAAGACTCGCCCACTGGGATGGTGATGGTCTGGCCGTTGGACAGGGTCACCACGACTGGCGAGCCGGTTACCGGCGCTGTCACCGAGGCGGTGTAAACCACAGTGCCGCCTTCGGCGACGCTCGGCGTGGCAGTCAGGGAAACGGTACTGGTGTCGATGGTGTCCGTGACATCGGTGACGGCTGGAGTCGGATTGGTCTCCAGATTCTCGAAGTTGCCACCGTCCGCTTTAGTGATGGTGACTTCGACTTTACCGGCGTCCTTGTAGACGTCATCCGCCGGGGCCGCGACGGTGGTGGTGCCAGTAGTGGCACCCGCTGCGATGGTGATCACCGCGCCGTTGGAGAGGGTCACGGTGACTGGAGTACCAGCGGCATTGGTCAGGGTGGCGGTGTAGACGATGGAGCCACCCTCGGCCACGGTATCGGTGGCGGTCACGCTCAGGGTCGTCGTATCCGGGGTATCGGTGACGGAAGTTTCAGCAGGCTTGTCGCTGATTTCCAGCTTCTCGTAGTTACCGCCGTCTGCCTTGGTAATGGTGGTACTCAGGGAGCTACCGCCCGCCAACGCATCGTTGGGTGCGGTGAAGTTGACGCTGGCGGACGACTCGCCCACTGGAATGGTGATGGTCTGGCCATTGGACAGAGTGACGACCACCGGCGAACCGGTCACTGGCGCAGTCACCGATGCGGTGTAAACGACGGTGCCACCCTCGGCGACGCTTGGTGTTGCGGTCAGGCTGACGGTCGAAGTATCGATAGTGTCTGTGACGTCGGTAACTGCCGGAGCCGGGTCGGTGACCAGGTTTTCGAAATTGCCGCCATCGGCCTTGGTGATGGTGACCTCAACCTTGCCGGCGTCTTTATAGACGTCATCGGCAGGGGCGGCGACGGTGGCAGTACCGGAAGTGGCACCGGCAGCGATGGTGATTACCGCGCCGTTGCTCAGGGTCACGGTGACCGGGGTGCCCGCAGGGTTGGTCAGGGTCGCGGTGTAGACGATGGAGCCACCCTCGGCCACAGTATCGGTGGCCGACAGGCTCAGGCCGGTGTCGTCGATGCTGTCGGTCACGGTGGTGACCGCTTTGTCTGGGCTGGGTTGCAGGTTCTCGAAGTTGCCGCCTTCAGCCTTGGTGATACCGACTTCGATGGTGTCGCCGTTCTTGTAGACGTCATTGGCTGGCGCCGGGACGTCGATCGAGCCACTGGACTTGCCCGCTTCGATAGTGATCACCGAGCCGTTGGACAGGGTGATGGTCACCGGAGTCTGTGCCGGGTTGGTGAGGGTGGCGGTGTAGGTGATCTGCCCGCCCTCGGTAACGCTGGCATCAGCGGTCAGGCTGACTGTGGTGGTGTCGATGGTGTCGGTGACCTGGGTGACCGCCGGGGTCGGGTTGACCGTTACCAGCAGGCCGCCACCGCCGGTGGTGCCGGTCACGTTGACGCTGATCTGGCCCGGGTCGATATAGACGTTGTCCTGGGGCGCCAGGGGCACCTGCACGCTGCCAGTGGTCTGGCCGGCGCTGATGACGATGACCGCGCCATTGGACAGGGTCACAGTCAGGTCGGTAAGTGGCGCCTGGGTCAGGGTCGCGGTGTACACCAGGGTGCCACCGGCTTCGGTAATGGTTGGGGTGGCGCCCAGGGTCAGGGTGGCCGGGCGCAGGGAGTCACTCCCGCTGCCATTGCCGTTGCCATTGCCCAGGCCGCCATTGTTGGTCAGGCCGCCAAAGGTGTTGTCCTGGGTCGAATTGGCCAGCCCCAGGCCAGCGGTGGGGAAACCGATGGTCGGGTCGACCCGGCCCGCAGTCTCTTCCAACTGCACAAAACTGTGGCCACCACCGGCCGCCCCGCCATTCCCCGCGGCGGTCGGGCCGGCGGCGGTGGCTTCCAGGTCGGTGGTCGGGTCGGCGCCGGCGGCGATGGCCTGCTGCAGTTCTGCCACCGAAGGGGCGGCCTGAGCGGTGGCCTGTGCCAGGTCCGTGCTGGAGTCCGGTGCGGCACCGCTCCACTGGGTGTCACGCCCCAGGTCCAGAGTACGCCCGTCGGTCAACTCCAGGGTGACGGCCCCGGCCGGGCCGGTGTCTACCTGGTCACCCACGAACAGGCGGTCCCCTTCAATGAGTACGCGTCGGATCCCTTCCGGGGAAACCACGAAAACTTGGCCGACAATGCTTTTGACGATGGCAACAACACTGCTCATTGGGGACTCTCCGGTGTACCGCTCAGTCGACTTCCATGTACCGGCTTGGGCGCGGGCCGCAACTCAGTCAGGACGTACTAGGTGTGTAATTGGGAACGGGTAATTGACAGATCTATCGTCAAAAGTTTGGCTATATTTTTTGGGTATTAACTTTATGCCAAACTATTGACCTTATGGACGCCATCCTAAACAATCGCCGAATTAATGTCACATTGATATTCACGCGGTAACCTGACTTGAAGTATGTGAACCAGTTCTTAGTTTGAACTTTCCGACGGACGGTTGTTTTGGTTGTAATAAATCGATGTGGTGCCACGTTCTGACGTGATTCTGGACACGCTGTCCGAGGGAAATTCTTACCATGCGTTTTCATCTGTTCAAGGCCCTGCCCTTTGCCTTAGCCGCCAGCTTTGTGCAGGCTCAAACCCTTCCTGAAGCCATGCAGAAAGCACTGGATGTGCACCCGGAAATCCAAGCCGGCGTGAACAGCCGTCTGGCTGCTGACTACCAGCTGAAAGCCGCCAAAGGTGGCTATCTGCCACGAGTGGACATGTTAGCTGGCTATGGTCGTGAAGGGACGGATAACCCTACGACCCGTGCGGGTACAGGCAGCAATCACTGGGAAACCTTGAACCGCGGCGAGTCAAGTTTGCGTCTGCAACAGATGGTTTTTGACGGTTTTGCCACGTCCAGCGAAGTCGGGCGTCAACAAGCCACCGTCAACTCCCGCGCCTACTCCCTGCTGGGCACCTCCGAGCGCACGGCCCTGACCGTGGCCCAGGTCTATCTGGATGTGCTGACCCGCCGTCAATTCGTGCAACTGGCGGAAGACAACCTGCGCAATCACGAGCGTATCTACGACCAGATCAAACTGCGCACCCAGCGTGGCGTGGGTAGCGGCGCCGACCTTGACCAGGCTGAAGCGCGGATGGCCCAGGCCCGCAACAACCTGATCACCGAGCAGACCAACCTCGCCGACGCCCAGACCAACTACTTGAGTGCCGTCGGAGAAATGCCGGACCAGCTGGAACGCCCTGCCAGTTTTATGGCGCTGTTGCCGGCCAACCTCGACGAGGCCCGGCACCAGATGCTGGAAAACAGCCCGATCCTGCGTTCCGCCGAGTCCGATATCGTCGCTGCCGAGAAGCAGTACGATGCCGCCAAGTCGGCGTTCTATCCGCGCTTCGACGCGGAGCTGGGGCGTACTGCCGACAACGACCTGGACGGCCAGAACGGCCACAACAATGAATGGCAGGCCATGCTGCGCATGCGCTTCAACCTGTTCGCCGGCGGCAGCAACAAGGCCGACCTGGAGTCCAAGGCCTACCAGTCCAACCAGGCGCTGGATATCCGCAACAACGCCCTGCGGGTGCTGAACGAGGAACTGGGCCTGGCCTGGAACGCCTTGAACAACGCCAACGCCCAGGTGCCGATCGCCCAGCAATATGTGGATCACAGCACCAGCGTGCGGACCGCCTACCAGAAGCAGTTCAGCCTGGGTGAACGTACCCTGCTGGACTTGCTCGACAGTGAAAACGAGTTGTTCACCGCCTCCCGGCGCCTGGCCGAGATCCAGAACATTCAGTTATTTACTCAATATCGAATCAAGGCGACCATGGGCGAGTTGCTCAAAAGCCAGGGAGTGGTGGCACCTATGGCCTCCGTCGTGCAAAGCGATGTGAAGCCCAAGGTCCAGCTGCCCGGGATGAATTGAGCTAATTTCATCCAACCAGCCAGTCAAGAGTGTCGAGCGTGGAATCAGAAGTCAGTGTGCAACTCAGTCATGATCCACGCGGCATGCATGACGATCCCCTTCTGGATGGTTTGCTGACCCTCTGCTTCCTGCACCAGAAGCCCGCCAGTGCGGCGATGCTGACCACCGGCCTGCCCTTGCCATCCCAGCGCCTGAGCGCCGAGCTGCTGCCTCGGGCCGCGGCCCGGGCCGGGCTGCAGGGCCGGGTGCTGCGGCGCAAGCTCGAACAGATTCCAGCCATCGCCATGCCCGCCCTGTTGCTGCTCAAGGACGGTCGCAGCGCGGTGCTGCTGGGCTGGCAGGGTGAAGACCAGGCGCGGCTGTTGCTCAGCGAAAGCGATGGCGGCGAAGTCTGTGTCGACCGCCAGTTGCTGGCCGACGATTACAGCGGCCAGGTGTTCTTCGCCCAGCCCCAGCACAAGTTCGACGTCAACCACGGGTCGCTGATCCCTCGCGCCCGTTCCTGGTTCCGCGACACCCTCAAGCGCTCGCGCTGGCTGTATGCCGACGCCATTGCCGCGAGCCTGCTGATCAACATCATCGCCATGGCCGCGCCATTGTTCGTGATGAACGTCTATGACCGGGTGGTGCCGAACCAGGCCACCTCGACCCTGTGGGTGCTGTCCATCGGCATCATCGGCGCCTACATCTTCGACCTGATCCTCAAGGGCCTGCGCAGCCTGTGTCTGGACCTGGCGGGAAAGAAGACCGACCTGATCATTTCCGCCACGCTGTTCGAGCGCATCGTCGGCATGGCCATGAAGTACCGCCCGGCACGGGTCGGCAGCTTCGCCCAGAACATCCATGAGTTTCAGAGCCTGCGGGACTTTCTCGCATCCCTGACCCTCACCAGCCTGATCGACCTGCCGTTCACCCTGCTGATCTTCCTGGTGATCGCCATCCTTGGCGGGCATCTGGTGTGGATTCCGGTGCTGGCCTTCCCGATTGCCCTGTGCATCGGCTATGCCCTGCAGAAGCCCCTGGTGGCGACCATGGAAAAGACCATGGCCCTGGGCGCCGAGCGCCAGTCGAGCCTGATCGAGACCCTGGCCGGCCTGGACGCGGTCAAGGTCAACAACGCCGAGAGCGAGCGCCAGTACCAGTGGGAGCAGACCATCGGCACCCTCAGCCGGCTTGAGCTGCGGGTGAAGATGCTGTCCAGCCTGGCAATGAACATCACCTTGCTGATCCAGCAACTGGCCGGGGTGATCATGATCATCTTCGGCGTGTACCAGATCATCGACGGCAACCTCAGCATGGGCGGCCTGATCGCCTGCTACATGCTCAGCGGTCGGGCCCTGAGCCCGCTGGCTTCGCTGTCCGGGCTGCTGACCCGCTACCAGCAGGCGCGGGTCACCATGACCTCCGTGGACCAGATGATGGAGCTGCCCCAGGAGCGCAATTTCGACGAGCGCCCCCTGAGCCGCAGCGTGCTGCAGGGTGCCATCGAGTGTCGGCAACTGAGTTTTACCTACCCGGGGCAGCAGAACCCGGCGCTGAAGAACATCAACCTGATGATCAAGCCGGGGGAAAAGGTCGGCATCATCGGCCGCAGCGGCTCCGGCAAGAGCTCCCTGGCCAAGCTGCTGGTGGGGCTCTACCAGCCGGATTCCGGGGCCCTGCTGGTAGACGGTGTGGACATCCGCCAGATCGACGTCAGCGAACTGCGTCACAACATCGGCTACGTGCCCCAGGACATCCAGCTGCTGGCCGGGACCCTGCGTGACAACCTGACTTCCGGTGCCCGCTACGTCGAGGACGAACTGGTGCTGCAGGCCGCGGAACTGGCGGGGGTCCATGAGTTCGCCAGGCTGCACCCACAGGGCTATGAATTGCAGGTGGGCGAGCGCGGGCAGAACCTTTCCGGTGGCCAGCGGCAGAACGTCGCCCTGGCTCGCGCGCTGTTGCTCAACCCACAGATCCTGCTGCTCGACGAGCCCACCAGCGCCATGGACAACACCGGCGAAGAGCGCTTGAAACAGCGCCTGGAGGCGGTGGTGCAGAGCAAGACCGTGGTACTGGTCACCCACCGGGCGTCGTTGCTGTCGCTGGTGGACCGGCTGTTGGTGGTGGACCGTGGACAAATCCTGGCCGATGGCCCGAAAGCGGTGGTGATGGAAGCGTTGAAGAAGGGGCAGATCAGTGTTGCTTAAGTCGGGATTCAAGGACTCGATCCGTCGCTATTTCAAAGGCACCGATTCGCTCCAGGGGCAGCCGCTGCCCGAGGTCAACAAGGCACTGATCGAGGATGCGCCGCGGGTTATCCGCCTGACCATCTGGGGCATCATCGCGTTCTTCCTGTTCCTGGTGCTGTGGGCCAACTTCGCGGTGATCGACGAGGTAACCAAGGGCGAGGGCAAGGCGATTCCTTCCTCCAAGCTGCAGAAGATCCAGAACCTGGAAGGCGGCATCGTCTCCGAGCTGTACGTCAAGGAAGGCCAGATAGTCGAGGCCGGCGCGCCGCTGATTCGCCTCGACGACACGCGCTTCCAGTCCAACGTCGGCGAGACCGAGACCGTGCGCCTGTCCATGCTGCTGCGGGTCGAGCGCCTGAGCGCCGAGGTGGATGAACGCGAGCTGAATTTCCCCGCCGAGGCGGTCAAGGAAGCACCGGGCCAGGCGGCCAGTGAGAAATCCCTGTACCAGAGCCGTCGCCAGCAACTGCATGACGAGATCGGTGGCCTCCAGGAACAGCTGATCCAGAAGCAGCAGGAACTGCGCGAGTTCACCTCCAAGCAGGCGCAATACCGCCAGCAACTGGGCCTGCAGCGCCAGGAAATCGCCATGTCCGAGCCGCTGGTGGCCCAGGGCGCGGTGTCGCCGGTGGAAGTGCTGCGGCTCAAGCGTGCCGAAGTGGAAACCCGTGGCCAGCTGGACGCCACCACCCTGGCGATCCCTCGCGCCGAATCGGCGATCAAGGAAGTGCAGCGCAAGATCGATGAAACCCGCGGCAAGTTCCGCAGCGAGGCCCTGACCCAGCTCAACGAAGCGCGCACCGAACTGAACAAGGCCAGCGCCACCGGCAAGGCCCTGGAAGACCGGGTCAGCCGCACCCTGGTGACCTCGCCGGTACGCGGTATCGTCAAGCAGCTTATGGTCAACACCATCGGCGGGGTGATCCAGCCGGGCAGCGACATGGTGGAAATCGTCCCCCTGGACGACACCCTGCTGGTGGAAGCCAAGATCCGTCCCCAGGACATCGCCTTCCTGCACCCGGGGCAGGAAGCGGTGGTCAAGTTCAGCGCCTATGACTACACCATCTACGGTGGCCTCAAGGCCCGCCTGGAACAGATCGGCGCCGATACCATCACCGATGAAGACAAGAAGACCACCTACTACATGATCAAGCTGCGCACCGACCGCAGCCACTTGGGCACCGATGAAAAGCCGCTGCTGATCATCCCCGGGATGGTGGCCTCGGTGGACATCATCACCGGCAAGAAAAGCATCCTCAGCTACCTGCTCAAGCCGATCATCCGCGCCCGCGCCGAAGCCCTGCACGAACGCTGATCCATGTAAGAAACCACCTGCCAGCCTTGTAGGAGCTGGCTTGCCAGCGAAGGGGCCTTGAGAGCGCCTTCGTCGGCGTACCGTCCCCAAGCGGTCCATCGGTTGAATCAACATATCGTTATTCACTAACGGTATTTAAATTAGTTTTCTTATATCTATAAAGTTGACTCCCTGCGTACCTGCCGACCAATCGGCGCGCCGCACGAAATGAACCCACACGGGATCTCCGTGAGTTTCTGATCGACGCGCGCGCCCTGGGCGCGCCTGCGCGGGAGTTTCAGTCATGTCTGCATCAGCCAGTGCCGCCTCCATTGCCGCACAAGCTTTCGAAATCCGGCCCTTGAATGGGGCTGTAGGCGCCGAGATCGTCGGCCTCGACCTGTCCCGGCCAGTCAACGACCAGGACTTCGCCCGCATCCACCGCGCCCACCTGGACCATCACGTAGTGGTGTTCCGCGACCAGCGCATCAGCCCCGAACAGCAGATTGCCTTCAGCCGTCGCTTCGGTGTGTTGCAGATTCATGTGCTCAAGCAGTTCCTGCTGGCCGGGCACCCGGAAATCCTCATCGTTTCCAACATCATCGAGAACGGCCAGTCCATCGGCCTGGGGGACGCCGGCAAGTTCTGGCACTCGGACCTCTCCTACAAGGAACTGCCGAGCCTGGGCTCGATGCTGCACGCCCAGGAACTGCCAGCCGAAGGGGGCGACACCCTGTTCGCCAACATGCACCAGGCCTGGGACAACTTGCCCGAGGCGCTGCGCAAGGCGGTCGAGGGGCGCAGCGCCGCCCACTCCTACACGGCGCGCTACAGCGAGACCAAGTTCGAGGGCAACTGGCGCCCGACCCTGACCCCGGAGCAACTGGCTCAGGTCGCCGAGGTGGTGCACCCGATCGTGCGCACTCACCCGGAAAACGGCCGCAAGGCGTTATTCGTCAGCGAAGGCTTCACCACCCGCATCGTTGGCCTGCCGGAAGACGAAAGCGCCCAGTTGCTGGCCGAGCTGTATGCCCACAGCGTGCTGCCGGACAACATCTACCGCCATCAATGGCAGCCCCACGACCTGGTGTTCTGGGACAACCGCTCGCTGATCCACCTGGCCGCCGGTTGCCCGAGCCATCTGCGCCGCAAGCTGTATCGCACCACCATCCAGGGCGACGCCCCTTACTGATCAGCCAGGCACGGCAGGAGAACCAGCATGTCCTTATCCATTCCCTTCATTCCCCGCCTCGGCAGACTGGCCACGGCCATCGGCCTGGGTTTCAGCCTGCTGGCCGGCAGCCTGGTCGCGCCTGCGCCGGCCCAGGCCGAAGGCGAGATCCGCATCGCTGAACAGTTCGGTATCGTCTACCTGCTGCTCAATGTGGTGCGCGACCAGAACCTGATCGAGAAGCACGGCAAGGAGCAGGGCATCGACATCAAGGTCGACTGGACCCAGCTGTCCGGCGGCGCGGCGGTCAACGACGCCTTGCTGTCGGGCTCCATCGACATTGCCGGGGCCGGCGTCGGGCCGCTGCTGACCATCTGGGATCGCACCCACGGCCGGCAAAACGTCAAGGCCGTAGCCTCTCTGGGTAACTTTCCCTACTACCTGGTGAGCAACAATCCCAAGGTCAAGACCATCGCCGACTTCACCGAAAAGGACCGCATTGCGGTACCGGCGGTGGGGGTCTCGGTGCAATCGCGCTTCCTGCAATACGCCGCCGCCAAGCAATGGGGCGACAAGGAATTCAATCGCCTGGACAAGTACACCATCGCCGTTCCCCACCCGGACGCCACCGCCGCGCTGATTGCCGGCGGCACCGAGCTGACCGGGCACTTCTCCAACCCGCCATTCCAGGACCAGGCCCTGGAGAACCCCAATGTGCACGTGGTGCTCAATACCTACGACCTGCTGGGGCCCAACTCGCCGACGGTGCTGTTCGCCACCGAGAAATTCCGCAACGACAACCCCAAGACCTACAAGGCCTTCGTCGAAGCCCTGGCCGAAGCGGCCGAGTTCGCCCAGCACGACAAGGGCGCAGCCGCCGATACCTACCTGCGCGTGACCAAGGCCAAGATCGACCGCGCCGCCTTGCTGAAGATCATCGACAACCCGCAGTTCGAGTTCAGCGTGACACCAAAAAACACCTACCCACTGGCGGAATTCCTCTACCGGGTCGGTGCGATCAAGAACAAGCCCGAGTCGTGGAAGGACTACTTCTTCCAGGATGCCAAACCGTTGCAGGGGAGCTGATTGCCATGAACGCCCCCTTGCCAGGCCACACGGCCAGCAATCGCGCTGCCATCGCCCAGGCGCTGTTGGCGGTGGAACAAGTCAGCCTGGAATACCGCACCCCACAGCGGGTGGTGCGGGCCACCCACCAGGTGAGTTTCGAGGTTGATCCGGCCGACCGCTTTGTCCTGCTGGGCCCTTCAGGCTGCGGCAAGTCGACCCTGCTCAAGGCCGTGGCCGGGTTCATCCAGCCCTGCGAGGGCGAGATTCGCCTGCAAGGCCAGCGCGTCAGCCAGCCCGGGCCGGATCGTATAGTGGTGTTCCAGGAGTTCGACCAGTTGCCCCCCTGGAAAACCGTGAAGCAGAACGTGATGTTTCCCTTGCTGGCGTCGAAGACCCTCGGCCGCCGCGAGGCCGAAGAGCGTGCCCTGGAATACCTGGAGAAAGTCGGCCTGGCGGCTTTCGCCGATGCCTATCCGCATACCCTGTCCGGTGGCATGAAGGCCCGGGTGGCGATCGCTCGCGCCCTGGCCATGCAGCCGAAGATCCTGCTGATGGACGAACCTTTCGCCGCCCTCGACGCCCTGACCCGACGCAAGATGCAGGAGGAGTTGCTGCGGCTCTGGGAGGAGGTGCGCTTCACCTTGCTGTTCGTCACTCACTCCATCGAGGAAGCGCTGGTGGTGGGCAATCGCATCCTCCTGTTGTCGCCTCATCCGGGGCGCGTGCGGGCAGAAGTCCACAGCCACCAGTACGACCTGCAGAGCCTCGGTGGTGTGGCCTTTCAGCAGACCGCGCGGCGCATCCACCGCTTGCTGTTCGATGAAGGCCAATCGCCGGAAACTGAAACCGAGCTGGATTTCGCCGATATCCGTATCGCTTATTGAGCCGTCAGGCCACCGTTGAACGAGGAATGCCCGATGAGCCACTCATCCCCTGCGCGCGAGGAATACGAAGTTGTCCTGCAGCCCTTGCTGCAAGTGCCCCTGGAGCGCGAGCTGCCCCTGGGGCAGCGCCTCTGGCAACAAGGCTGGTTGCGCAAGAGCCTGATCCTGGTCCTGCTGGCGCTGCTCTGGGAAGCCGTGGCCCGTTACCAGAACAACGACCTGCTGCTACCGAGTTTTCTGCAAACTGCCAGCGCTCTTTACCAGGGCCTGCTCAGCGGCGAATTGCTGGGCAAGGTGGGCATTTCCCTGGTGGTGCTGCTCAAGGGCTACCTGATCGGCATCGTCCTGGCGTTTGCCTTGACCACCCTGGCGGTCTCGACCCGGCTTGGCCGTGACCTGCTGAGCACCCTGACCTCGATGTTCAATCCGCTGCCGGCCATTGCCCTGCTGCCCCTGGCGCTGCTGTGGTTCGGCCTGGGGCAGAACAGCCTGATCTTCGTGCTGGTGCATTCGGTGCTCTGGGCTTTGGCCTTGAACACCTATGCCGGGTTTCTCGGGGTTTCCGAAACCCTGCGCATGGCCGGGCGCAACTACGGCCTCAAGGGCCTGCGCCTGGTGCTGTTCATCCTGATCCCGGCGGCGCTGCCGTCGATTCTCGCCGGGTTGAAGATCGGCTGGGCTTTCGCCTGGCGCACCCTGATCGCTGCCGAGCTGGTGTTCGGCGCCACCAGCGGCAAGGGTGGCCTGGGCTGGTACATCTTCCAGAACCGCAATGAGTTGTACACCGACAAGGTGTTTGCCGGGCTGGCAGTGGTGATCCTCATCGGCCTGCTGGTGGAAAACCTGATCTTCGACACCCTGGAGCGGATCACGGTAAAACGCTGGGACATGCAGCGCTGAGCTACCTCGTCCGCCAGTCCCCCGACCGTAGGAGCTGGCTTGCCGGCGAAAGCGTCCTCAAGGGCTATGCAAGGTTCGAGGGCCCATTCGCCGGCAAGCCGGCTCCTACGCGGCCAGTGGGTTCACGGGTATGGATTGATCTCCCTCATTTTCCTAGGCGCCAAGCCTGCTAGCATTGCGCCTGGATCATCCCTGACCAGTCACGAGTGCTCAGCATGCAACTTCCGGACATGAACCTTCTGGTGGCCCTCGACGCCCTGCTCGACGAGGGCAGCGTGGTGGGCGCGGCGCGACGCATGAACCTCAGCCCGGCGGCCATGAGCCGGACCCTGACGCGGATCCGCGACGCCCTCGGCGACCCGGTGCTGGTACGTGCCGGACGGGGCCTGGTGCCCACCCCCAAGGCCCTGGAACTGCGCAGCCAGGTGCGCGATGTAGTGGAGCAGGCGGCGCTGGTGTTCCGCTCGGCGGACAAGGTCGACCTGGGTTCCCTGCAGCGGCGCTTCAACGTGCGCGCCAACGATTTTTTCGTCGGCGTGTATGGCGGTCGCCTCATCGATACCCTGGAGCGTCAGGCGCCCTTGTGCGAGCTGCGCTTCGTGCCCGAAGGCGATGGCGATGACGAGGCCCTGCGGGAGGGAAGGATCGACCTGCGGATCAGTAACACCCGGCCCCTGACCCCGGAAGTCAAGGTGCAGAACCTGTTCACCACCGCTTTTGTCGGCCTGGTGCGCGAAGGCCACCCGCTGTTGGACGAAGACATCACCGCCGAGCGTTTTGCCGCGTTTCCCCATATCAGCATGTCTCGCCGGGGCATAGCCCGTGGACCTATCGATGCGGCCCTGGCCGAGCAGGGCCTGGAGCGCCGTGTGCCGCTGATTGCCCCGAGCTTCCACGCCGCCATGTTCATGCTGCCGGATTCGGACCTGATTTTGCCGGTGCCCCAGGAAACCCTGCTCAGCGTCTCGCGCCTGGGCCTGCGCTTGCGTTCGTTCGTGCTGCCGATTTCCCTGCCGACCCTGGTTTTGACCCAGGCCTGGCATCCGCGCTACGACAAGGACCCGGCGCACAAGTGGTTTCGCGAAACCCTGCGCACCTCCTGCCAGGCCACCTGGCAAGAAGCCCAGCCGACGTCCTCGTAGGAGCCGGCTTGCCGGCGAAAGCGGTCTTGAGGGCCCCTTCGCTGGCAAGCCAGTTCCTACGGTCAACAGGGTGAATCATTGCGTCTGGCGCACTTATAAACTGTCGATAAGTCAGTTTTCGTCAGCATCGGCTGTTCATAAACTGCTCTGGTTTTCTTGTCTGGAGCAGTATTTCCATGAGTTCCCTCGCTGTCGCTGCGCCTGCTTCGGTTGAAGCCGCCAGCAAGCCGGCAGCCATTGCACCGCCGGTGTTCGGGCCGCGGATCATCATCGGCCTGGTGGGCGTGCTGCTGGCGGTGCTGGTCTCGGGCCTCAACGAGATGGTGACCAAGATCGCCCTGGCGGACATTCGTGGTGCGCTGTTCATCGGCTACGACGAAGGCACCTGGCTGGTGGCCTGCTACACCGCCACCTCGGTGGCGGCCATGGCCTTCGCGCCCTGGTGTTCGGTGACCTTTTCCCTGCGGCGCTTCACCCTGTGTGCCATTGGCCTGTTCACCCTGCTGGGGGTGCTGTGCCCCTTCGCCCCGAACTACGAAAGCCTGTTGCTGTTGCGCACCCTGCAAGGCCTGGCCGGCGGCGCGCTGCCACCGATGCTGATGACCGTGGCCCTGCGGTTCCTGCCGGCCAACGTCAAGCTCTACGGCCTGGCCGGCTATGCCCTGACCGCCACCTTCGGTCCTAGCCTGGGCACGCCCCTGGCGGCACTCTGGACCGAGTACGTGGGCTGGCAATGGGCGTTCTGGCAGGTGGTGCTGCCTTGCCTGCTGGCGATGGCGGCGGTGGCTTACGGCCTGCCCCAGGACCCGCTGCGCCTGGAGCGTTTCAAGCAGTTCAACTGGCGCGGCCTGCTGCTGGGCTTTCCGGCGATCTGCATGCTGGTGATCGGTATCCTCCAGGGCAACCGCCTGGACTGGTTCGAGTCGCCGCTGATCTGTGTGCTGCTGGCCGGCGGCCTGGTGCTGCTGGTGCTGTTCATGATCAACGAATGGTCGCAGCCGATACCCTTCTTCAAGCTGCAGATGCTCGGCATCCGCAACCTGTCCTTCGCCCTGCTGACCCTGGCCGGGGTGCTGGTGGTACTGACGGCGGTGATCATCATCCCGTCCGCCTATCTGGCTCAGGTCCAGGGCTACCGGCCGTTGCAGACCGCGCCGGTGATGCTGGTGATGGCCCTGCCGCAACTGCTTGCGCTGCCCCTGGTGGCAGCACTGTGCAACCTGCGCTGGGTCGATTGCCGCTGGGTGCTGGGGATCGGCCTGGGCATGCTGGTGCTGTCCTGTCTGGGCGGTACGCACCTGACCTCGGCCTGGATCCGTGACGACTTCTATGTGCTGCAACTGCTGCAGATCTTCGGCCAGCCCATGGCAGTGCTGCCATTGCTGATGCTTTCCACCGGCAGTATCACCCCGATGGAAGGGCCTTTTGCCTCGGCGTGGTTCAACACCGTGAAAGGCCTGGCGGCGGTGATTGCCACCGGTGTGCTGGATGTGCTGACCACCCGCCGCCTGCATTTTCATTCGACCATGCTGGTGGACAGCCTGGGCAACTCGCCTCTGGTGGACGACGGCGTCGCCGGCCTGGCCCGGCGCCTGCACCAGCAGGCCGTGGTGCTGACCTCCGCCGACCTCTACTACTGCATGGCAGGGCTGGCCGCTGTGCTGATCCTGCTGATTTTCTGGCTGCCGACGCGGATCTACCCACCGCGGGCGCCGACTTGAACGAGACCTTTGTCATGACGACCCAGAACAAACACAAAATCGCCATTGCGGTAGCGGCAGTGGCGGCCCTTGGCGTGCTGGCCTACCTGGCGCTGCCGGGGCTGTTCGGCCGCGCCGGCGAGCAGACCACCAACGACGCCTTCATCGCCGCCGACTACACCCTGGTAGCCCCGCGCGTGGCGGGGTTCATCAAGGAAGTGCTGGTGGAGGACAACCAGCAGGTCAAGGCCGGGCAACTGCTGGCGCTGATCGACGACCGTGACCTGCGGGCCGCGGCCCAGGCGGCGGATGCCGAGACCCTGGTGGCCAAGGCGCAGTTGCAGAACGCCCGGGCGACCCTGGACCGGCAGAGTTCGGTGATCGCCCAGGCCCAGGCTGCCTTGAGCGCGGCCCAGGCCGAGCGAGCCTTTGCCGAGCATGAACTGAACCGCTACAACCACCTGGCCGGGGTCGGCGCCGGCACGGTGCAGAACGCCCAGCAGGCCCGGACCCGCATCGACCAGGCCAGCGCCCGGCTGGCCACCGCCACCGCAGCCCTGGCGGCGGAGCGCAAGCAGGTGGAGATCCTCACCGCTCAGCGCGACGCCGCGGAAGGTGGCTTGAAACGTGCCCAGGCGGCCCTGGAAATGGCCAGCTACGAGTTGTCCTACACGCGCATCGTGGCGCCGGTGGACGGCATGGTCGGCGAGCGCGCGGTGCGGGTCGGTGCCTATGTCACCCCGGGCAGCAAGATCCTTGCCGTGGTGCCGCTGCAGCAGGCCTATGTACTGGCCAACTTCCAGGAAACCCAGCTCACCGCCATGCATGCCGGGCAGGTGGTGGAGGTGCGGGTCGACAGCCTGGGCGGCGAGACCCTGCATGGTCGGGTGGAAAGCCTGGCCCCGGCCACCGGTGTGACCTTCGCCGCGGTGAAGCCGGATAACGCCACCGGCAACTTCACCAAGGTGGTGCAGCGCATTCCGGTGAAGATCCTTCTGGAACCCAACCAGCCGTTGGCCGAGCGGTTGCGGGTGGGCATGTCGGTGGAAGCCAGCGTGGACACCCACAGCTCTGCCACCAGCGCCCGCGAGGTGACCCAGCGATGAGCCGCGAACGCAGCCGTCACAGACGCTCCCACGGGCTCCGCACTCTGCTGGCGCTGAGCCTGCTGTCCCTGGCCGCGTGCAATGTCGGCCCGGATTTCCAGAGGCCCCAGGCGACCCAGGTCCAGGCCTGGTCCGCCCCGGCCCAGGCCGCTGCCAGCCAGGCGGTGGACAGTGCCATGCAGGAGCGCTGGTGGGAGGTGTTCAACGACCCGCAACTGTCGGCCCTGAGCCGTCGCGTCCTGAGCGATAACCTCGACCTGCAACTGGCCACCAGCCGTTTGCAGCAGAGCCGGGCGGCGCGCCAGGTCATTACTGCCGAACGCTATCCGAGCACCTCGGCCAATGGCGGCTACGGGCGCAAGCGCAACAGCGCCGAGGGCCTGAACGACCCTTCGGGGAACAACGGAAAATCGGCCTTCAATCTCTGGGAAGCGGGCTTCTCCGCCTCCTGGGAGCTGGATTTCTGGGGCCGGGTGCGGCGCGAAACCGAGGCCGCCGACGCGACCCTGGAAGTGGCGGAGAACGACCGGCGCGGGGTGCTGCTGTCGGTACTGGCGGAAACCGCCCAGGACTACATCCAACTGCGCGGCGTGCAGAGCACCCGGGCGGTCACCGAGCAGAACCTCGAGGTCGCCCGGCACAGCCTGAAGCTCTCGCAACTGCGCCTGGCCGACGGCGTGGCCACCGACCTGGACGTGGCCGAAGCCGCCGCCCAGGTCGCCACCATCGAGGCGCAACTGCCGGAGCTGCAACAGCGCCAGGCGCAGTTGATCAATGCCCTCAGCCTGCTGCTGGGGGAGCCACCCCAGGCCTTGCACCAGGAACTGGCCAGCGATGCGCCAGTGCCGCAACCGCCATCCCATGTGGCTATCGGCCTGCCTTCGCAACTGGCCGAGCGGCGTCCGGATATCCGCCAGGCCGAGGCGCGCCTGCATGCAGCCACGGCCAGCATCGGTGTGGCCAAGGGCGATTTCTATCCGCGCATTACCCTGTCCGGCAACTTCGGCTCCCAGGCCCTGCAACTGGCGGACTTCGGTTCCTGGAGTTCGCGGCAGTTCGGCATCGGCCCGCAGTTCAGCCTGCCGCTGTTCGATGGCGGCCGCCTGCGGGGCATGCTCCAGTTGCGCGAGGCCCAGCAGCAGGAAGCAGCCCTGGCCTACCAGCAGACGGTGCTGCGGGCCTGGCACGAAATCGACGACCAACTGACCCGCTACAACGCCAGCCAGTTGCGCCGCGACAGCCTGGCCGAAGCGGTGCGGCAGAACCAGATCGCCCTGCGCACGGCACAGCAGCAGTACATCGAAGGGGTGGTGGATTTCGTCAACGTGCTGACGGTGCAGGGGGCCTTGCTGGCAACCCAGGAGCAGTTGGTGGAAAGCTCGGCCGGAGTGTCCCTGGCCATGGTTGGCCTGTACAAGGCGCTGGGGGGTGGTTGGCAGTCGGTCTACCCATTGCAGGCTGCCAGCCAGCCAGGTTGAAAAGCGTTTTGCCTGGATTGAGAAAAAAGTGTAATGATAATTGCTCTCAATCATGTGCGCAGTTTCATTCATGCAAGCCACCACTGACGGCAACGCTCAACTCCATCGTCTGTATCAGGATCATCACGGCTGGTTGCAGGGCTGGTTGCGCAAGCGCCTGGGCGATCGCGAGCATGCCGCGGACGTGGCGCAGGACACCTTCCTGCGCCTCTTGCTCTCGGGGCGTTTTCCCGGGCAGCAGGAAAGCCGCAGCTACCTGGCGCAGATCGCCCGCAACCTGGTGGTCGACCAATGGCGGCGCGCGCGCATCGAGCGCGCCTACCTGGAAAGCATCGCCCACTTGCCGGAGCCGCAGACCCCCTCCCTGGAAAGCCGCGCGCTGATTCTCGAAACCCTGATGCAGATCGACGCCATGCTCGACCGCATGCCGGACAAAGTGCGCCAGGCCTTTGTCATGTCGCAGTTCGAGGGGCTGGGCTATGCGCAGATTGCCGAGCGCCTGGAGGTTTCCGTCAGCTCGGTGCAGAAGTACATGACCCGGGCGATCCAGGCCTGTTACCAGGTGCTCTACGCAGAATGAAACCTCGTCAGGCACCCATTGCCCCCAGCGTTGTCGAGCAGGCCAGCGAGTGGCTGATGCTGCATTGGGGCGGCGAATTGAGCGCGCAGCAGCGCAGCGCCTTCGACGCCTGGCAGCAGGCCGATCCCGAGCATCAGCGAGCCTGGCAACGCCTGCAGCAACTGCAACAGACCCTGCAAGGCGTGCCGGAACACAGCACCCATGTACTGTTGGCCAAGGCGCCGGACCAGCAGCGCCGCGCCGCACTGAAGCTGCTCGGCTTGCTGCTGGCGGCCGGTGGCAGCGGCTACCTGGTGCAGGACAGCCAGCCCTGGCGAGCGGCCTTCGCCGGGCAGCGCAGCGCCACCGGGGAAGTACGCCACCTGACCCTGAGCGACGGCAGCCGCCTGGACCTCAACAGCGCCAGCGCCGTCGACCTGCTGTTCAGCGCCAGCGAACGGCGCATCCGCCTGATCCAGGGCGAGATCCTGCTGACCAGCGGGCATGACCCGTCGCGGCCGCTGATCGTGGAAACCCCCGCCGGCGATATCCAGGCCCTGGGCACACGTTTCGCCGTGCGCGAGTTGGACGGCGGCACCCGGGTCGATCTTTACGAAGGGGCCCTGCGGATCAGCCCCCGTCACACCCAGGCCCTGCAACTGAATGCCGGCGAACGCCTGTGGTTCGACGCCGGCCGGGTGTCGGCCCGGCAAGTGGCCCAGGTCAATGCCAGCAGTTGGAGCGAGGGCCGGTTGATTGCCGAACGCCAGCCCCTGGGGCAGTTCGTCGCTGAGCTGTCACGGTATCGGCCAGGGGTACTGCGCTGCGATGAGCAGGTGGCGGGCTTGCTGCTGACCGGGGTCTTTCCCCTGGCCGACAGCGATGCGGTGCTCGCCGCCCTGGAGCGCTCGCTACCGGTACGGGCCCATGCGGTGACCCGCTACTGGGTAACCCTCAAGCCGCGAGGCTGAATGCAAAAATATTTTGTCAGGCGGTTGTCGATTCCGGCGCGCCGTTCGGGATACCCCATGAAAGCCGATCAAGACGCATTCTCATGGGGAGTTCAGGAATGCCTTACCAGACCGCTGCATCCATTTTGACCCTGGGCGCTACCGCGCGCCGCCGAGCCTTTGTTGCGCTGCTGGCGGTGGCACCCGTGCTGCCAGGCATTGTCCAGGCCGAGCCGGGCAGCCAGAGCCAGGCCCGCGACTACCAGATCGCCCCCGGCAACCTCGACCAGGTGCTGAACCGCTTTGCCAGTGCGGCGGGGATTCTCCTGTCGGTGGATGCGAGCATGACGGCCGGCAAGCACAGCCAGGGCCTGCAAGGCCGCTACGAAGTGGCGCAAGGGCTGCACCAGCTCCTTGCGGGGACCGGCCTGCAAGCCACCCAGAGTGGCGCCAGCTGGGGGCTGCAACCAGTGGCCCAGGGCGCTGCGCTGGAGCTGGGGCCAACCCGCATCGGCGCCACCCAAGTGGATGAAAATGCCTGGGGCGCAGTGCCGGGGATCGTGGCCAAGCGCAGCGCCACCGGCAGCAAGACCGATTCGGCGCTGGTGGAGATTCCGCAGACCATCAACGTGATCGGCGCCAAGGAGATCAGCGCCCGTGGTGCCCAGAGCGTGACCGAGGCGCTGCTCTATACCCCGGGCATGACCGGCGGCGGCTTTTCCGACCGGGTGAAGATTTTCGACGAACCCACCTCCCGTGGTTTTTCACCGACTCCGCTGTACCTCGACGGCCTGCACTTGCCCTATGGCGGTGGCAGTACCGGTGGTGCCCTGCAGATCGAGCCCTATTCCCTGGAGCGCATCGAAGTGCTCAAGGGCCCGGCCTCAGTGCTCTACGGGCAGAACCAGCCGGGCGGGATCGTCAACATGGTCAGCAAGCGGCCCACCGAGACCCCCGTGCATCAGCTGAAAGTGGAAGCCGGCAGCTACGACCACAAGAGCATCGCCCTGGACCTGGGCGGCCCGCTGGATGAGCAGGGGCAGTTCCTCTATCGCCTGACCGGCCTGGCCAGCGACAGCCAGGACGCCATCGATTACGTGCAGCGCCAGCGTCAGTTCATCGCCCCGAGCCTGACCTGGCGGCCGGATGACGACACCCAACTGACGGTGTTTGCCCAGTTCCAGAAGGACAACGACGTGCCCGAGGCCCAGGGCCTGCCCAGCGTGGGCACGGTGTTCGCCAACCCCAACGGCAAGATCGACCGCGACCTGTTTCTCGGCGAGCCCGGGGTCAATGCCTACGACCGTGACCAGTTCGTCGTGGGCTACGAGTTCTCCCATCGCCTGAACGATGTCTGGACCCTGAAGCAGAATGCCCGCTACGCCGACGTCGACGACCGTTACCGTGCGCCGCTGCACGGCTACAAGTTCGTCACCAACCCCAAGACCGGGCTCGACGACCAGCGCTACATGACCCGCTACGGGGTCGACTGGAAGCAGCACAACAAGGTCTTCGGCGTGGATAACATCGCCCAGGCCGAGTTCGACACCGGGCCGTTCAACCACACGGTGTTGGTGGGGCTGGATTACTACCACTTCAATTCGAAATACCACGGCAAGTACGACTACAACCCGCCGATTCTCGACATGTTCACCCCCACCTACGGCCAGTCGCTGAATTTCGGCAACGCTTACCAGTGGGACAACACCATCATCCAGACCGGCCTCTACGTGCAGGACCAGATCAAGTACGAGAAGTGGGTGCTGGTGCTGGGCGGTCGCAACGATTGGGCGGAAACCGACAACAAGGCGCCGCTGGGTGGGGCCCATACCAACGTCAAGAACCAGTCCTTCACCGGGCGCGGGGGGCTGGTGTACCTGTTCGACAACGGGCTGGCGCCCTTTGTCAGCTACTCGGAATCCTTCCTGCCGTTGAGCGGCACCAGCTTCCAGCGCAGCGCGTTCGAGCCTTCCACCGGCAAGCAGTACGAAGTGGGGGTGAAATTCCAGCCTCCGGGCCAGGAGAGCTTCGTCCAGGTATCGGCCTATCAGCTGGACCAGGAGAACATTCTGACCACCGACCTGGCCAACCCCGGGTTCAGTATCCAGAGCGGCGCGGTGCGCTCCCGGGGTATCGAGCTTGAAGCCAAGGCCAGCCTCAACGAATCGCTGGACGTGATTGCCTCGGCATCGCGCAACGACATCAAGTACACCAAGGACAACGATGGCCGCGAGGGTCGCCACCCGGCGGGCATGCCACCCCTGACTGCTGCGTTGTGGCTCAACTACACCATCCTGGGCGACACCCCCCTGGCAGGCCTGGGAGCGGGCGTCGGCGCCCGCTACGTCAAGGGCAGCTACGGCACCGACTACGACGGCGCCTTCCAGATCCCTTCCTACACCGTGTACGACGCCGGCCTGACCTACGACCTTGAAAAGTCGCCGTTGCAGCTCAAGGGCGTGAAGCTGGCGCTGAACGTGAAGAACCTCACCGACAAGACCTACGTCGCCAAATGCACCAGCATCTGGGACTGCTACTACGGCGAAGGCCGGACCATGGTCTCGAGCCTGACTTATGACTGGTAAGGCCGCAGCAGCTGGGCTCACCAGTAGTCCGGCTTGATCGCGGGCGCCTTGCGGGTCGCCACTCGTTCGGGGAACTGGTGCTTGCACAGTTCCTCTGCGCTGACGACCCGGCGCATCCAGTGGGCCTGGGCTTTCAGTGAGCCGGGTTGCGGGCGCTGATACTGCGGGCGGTGAGGCAGGATCACGCCAAGGGTCAAGTCCGGGAAGTCTTCGCGAATGGCCCGCAGCGCTGGTGCCATATCGGTGTCTCCCGAGACCAGCACCAGTTGCTCGATGCGTTCATCTGGAGGATGCAGGGTTTGCCTGGCTGCGAGGCGGTACATGCTGCTCGCCAGATGGACGTCGGTTTCCTTTTCCTCAAGTTTCCAGATGTCCACCGTGTCCTGGCGTGAAGCCCCTACGGCTTTATTGATGAAGCGTGGGGCTTTGGCCGGTTCAAGCTGATGGCGCCCCAGGTGCACATTGACCTGGGACGCCTTCAAGGCCCGCAAGTAGGTGTCTTGCGCTTCCTTGGAGGCCCGGCCGCGGGTGGCCAGCCGGGGTTTGACTGAAGAAGTGAAGTAGTCCACCGAGGCCAGTCGGCTGGCGGGGTTCTCGATCTGCACGATATGGGTCAGCAACCCGGGCAGGTCGAGCCACTTGAATGGGGTGTCGGCCAGCAACCCGTAGAACAGGTTGTAGCCATCGACAAAGAAGGCCGCGCGCACTATTCCATTCCCTGGAAACGAAAAAACCGGCCTGGGCCGGTTTTTTCACCCCAACGGCCAGCGAACTTAATCTCTGCGTACGGGGTTGAGTTGTGAGGTCGAGCCTAGTGCCTGTATTCGTCGAGGTCAATCCTTGTCCGACGAGAGAGGTATCACCAATGGCTGCTTGGCATATCAACTCCGCGGGAACCGTTTTGCCTCAGCAGGCTTCGAGGATCAAGGGCACTGATGGGCATTACTGTGAGCACTTATTGCACCGCTCTCAGGGTCCGGGCTGAGGATTCTGCAAGAACACCACGTAGCCCTTGAACCAGGGGCTGTCGCGCAGGGCCTGGGGTTCCTGCCATTCACCGCCCTGGATCAGGCCGACCTTGTAGGGCAGGCCCATGCGGTCCAGGCGCGGCAGGTAGCTGGCGTAGTTGGGGATGCTGCGGCGCCCCTGGTAGGTCTGCACCACCACTTCGTCCACCACGCCCTTGAGCTGGCCGATGGCTTGCGGGTCGGCGTTGCTGCCCCAGTCCATCAACCCGGTGATGCTCAGGCGGTAGTGCGCCGGCAGGCGCTGGCGCAGGTCGCGCAGGAAGTGGCCATAGCGCTCCAGGTCGTGGGTGCTGCTGTCGAAATCGATCTGGATGCCCACCACCTGGGTGCCCGTGGCCTGCCAACGCCGGACCTGGCCCAGCAACTGGTCATACAGCGGTTCGGGCCAGGCCAGGGTGTGGGCGCGGTAGACCACCCACACCTGCTCCTGGCGCAGACGCGACACCGGCAGGCCCTGGGCGATGAGCTGGACGCCGCTGGCCGGATGGCGTCGCGAACGGCTGATCTGGCCCTGGAGGAGGTACAGGGTCCTGGCCTGGCCCAGCACCGGCTGGGTCTTGACCCCGCTCCACAGCCAGAAGGCGTCGTAGTCGGCGGCGTCCACTGCCGCGCTGGCCGGTGTTGCCCAGCACAGCCACAGCAGCAGGCCATAGCCCAGGCGCTTGCCTACCAGTAGTAACGCAGCGACTGAGCCCACTGGGTATCCCCCAACTTGGTCTTCAACTGGCGGAACCAGGCCTTGCGCACGGCGGGCTCGACACCGGCACCGCCACAGTTGTTATGGCCCGAGGAGGCGTAGCAGTTGATGGCTCGGTACAGCGCGTAGGCGCGATCGTCACGGCTGGCCTTGGGGTTGTTGATCACCACCTGATAGCCGTCGAGCCGCGAGAACGGCTTGCCCGGGAACGTGTCCTGGGTGCCGCCCAGGTTCTCGGCCGGTGGCGGGGTGTCCAGGGGCATGCGGTCGAAGCCGCTGAAACGCATGAACTCGCCGAGGCAGAGCAGCCCGGCCGGGGCTTTCGGGTCACGCTGCAGGAGGGCGACCGTCTCCAACAGGCTTGGGCAGCGGTAGTCGGGTTTTTCGTCTTCGGGCTGTGGGCCATTCCAGTGGAAGTCCTGCAACGGCGGGGTAACGAGGTAGATGTAGCCCAGGCTGGCGGCAAGGCTAGCGTCGGGCAGGGTGGGCGGCAGTTGCTCGAAGTCTTTGCCGAAGGCCGCGTACTGGCCGCGGGTCAGGTCCTTGTACAGCAGGATAAAACGCGCGGCGTTGCGTTCCGCTGGCGACTCGGCCTTCTGCGCTTGCTGGCGCAGCAGTTGGGGAGAGGCCACCTGGCGCAGGAGAATGGCGCGCACCTGGGCAGTCTTGATCGGCGAGTCGTCGGCGAACACCTTGGCCAGTTGCCCGCTGCGCTCGTAGGTGTAGGCCAGGGCCAGTTCCAACTGTTCACGTTGCAGCGGTTGCTGGGCCAGGGGCAGCAATTGCAGCCACAGCGCCTCGGCGCCTTTCCAGTCCTGCTGGGCCTGCAGGGCCAGGCCACGCAGGATCTGCTGGCTGAAGCTCAGGTAGTCCAGTTGCGCAGGCAGTTGGCTGGGCAATTGTTTGAGCGCCGCCGCCGGTTGTTTTTCGACATACAGGCTGAAAGCGGCCTGGAGGTAGTCGAACAGCGCCGGCTGGCTGGCGAACAGGGCCTTCTGCTGTTGCAGGGCGTCCCGGGTCAGGGGCGCCGATGGGGCGTCGCGCATGCGCATCAGGTCCTTGACCGCCAGCAGCAGCGGAGCCTTGAAGTGGTCTTCGGGCAGGCTCAGCAGTTTGTAGTCGACTTCTTCCACCAGGTCGTCCAGAGGCATGTTGCGCGGGGTGCCGGGAGCCTGGGTCAGTTGCCAGGCGTAGTCCTCGGCCAGGGCCTGGGTGTCGCCCGTCAGCCAGTGCACACGGCGGATCAGACCCTTGGCGGAAACGGCGTAGCGGCCCTGTGGATAAGTCTTCAGGTAGGCCTCGAAACCGGCGCCGGCCTGTTGCAGGACGGCTTTGTCCACATGCTCCAGATTGACCATGCTCCATTCATCGAAGGCGTTCTGCTGGGCCAGGTTGAGCAGGGTGCGCGGGCTCATGTAGGCCGCGGTTTCGGCCAGCCAGGGCTGGGGATTGTCCTTGAGCTCGGCAAAACCGTTGCCGGCTTCGTTGAAGCGGCCGCTGTAGAAGTCGGCGGCGGCCTGCAGGTAGCCGGCGAACGCCTTGGCCGCCGCCGAGTTCAGGTTGGCCGGCAGCAGCTTGCTCATTTCGCTGGCGTTCCAGTCGCAGCTGGCCAGCAATTGCACCCGGGCCTCGGCCAGGGCCTGGCGTTCTTCCGGGCTCAGTGGCGCCTGGTCGAGCTGCTCGACAAAAGCCAGGGCACTGGCGTCCGAGTTGCTGCGGCAGCGGCTGCCTTCTCCGGAGAGAAAGCCGTTCCCGGCGGCTTCCTTGCTATCGCGACGCAGGCCTACGGCCTGCAGTAGGCTGTCGAGCTGCTCGGTGGCGGGCGAGGGGCCTGGCTTGGGTGGGTTGCCAGTGTCGGGATCGAGTTCGGGCTGCGCCGGGTGCAGGCGATAGTGCATGAAGGGCACAGGGCCGTAGCCCATGCCCAGCTCATCCTGGGTCAGGGCCCGGGGTGCCAGGGGCAGGCTGCCCTGGTCGGCCAGCAGCAGCCGCAAGTTGACCCGGCTGTCGTTGCCGGGGTTGAGAAAGGGCAGGTTGCTGCAATCGTCCATGCGATTGGAGTAGAGCGACCAGGTCGGCGAGCAGATGTCATCCGAGCTGGCCTGCGCCTGGCCGGCGCACAGGGCGGTGAGGGTCAATGCCGAGAGCAGAAGCTTGCGCATGAATTGTCCTTAATTCAGAAAAGCCATGAGGGCAGGTTCCGAGTGTGGCGAAAATCATACAGAAGGCGCCGGCTGGCACCTACGTCGCTGGTTAGAAAATCCGCCGTTCTGTGACGCGACTTTGCTGCCCTCCGGTCTATGTTCATCCATTGCCGGTGATGGCCGGGCCTGATCCCGGAAGGCGGTACCCGAGGGCAATCGGCAGGCGTCGCACATGGCATTCGAGGAGCGGCTTTTTACCCTTGCGTCTGTGCTTTGCGGTTTTCCAGGCAAAGGACGATGCTATCGGGGTTTGAGCGACCAGATCAGGCGAGTTTATGGGGAGCAAGGAATGGATTTTCGCAGAGCGCCGGAGTTGATCGGGCGTTTGCAAGAGCAGGCCGTCGTGCCTCGGGAGCAAGGTGTGCAGCGGCTGATGCGCTTGGCGCTGGAGTATTGGTTGCTGCCGGTGTTGCTGTTGGCTGCGGCCGTTCGCTTTTATGACCTGACCGCCGCGGCCATCTGGGGCGACGAAGGTTCCAGCCTGGTGCTCAGCCAGTATTCGCTGAGCGAAATCTGGTTTCATGCGGCCCGCGACGTCCATCCGCCGCTGTATTTCATGCTCTTGCGTGGTTGGATTGAACTGTTCGGCGACGGGATTTTCTCCATTCGCACCTTCAGCGCGCTGCCAGGGATAGTCACCGTAGGGCTCGGCATGTGGCTGGTGGCGCTGCTGGCGACCCGTCGCGCGGCGATTCTCGCCGGTGTGCTGCTGGCCCTGCTGCCCACGGCCGTGCGCTACAGCCAGGAAGTGCGCATGTATGCGCTGCTGGGCCTGTTGCTGTTGGGAGCGACCCTGGCCCTGGTGTACTGGCTGCGCCAGCCTTCGCGTCCCGGCTATCTGTTGAGCTACGCACTGCTGATGACCCTGGCCTTCTACACCCATTACTTCACGGTGTTCTGCGTGCTGGCGCACTGGCTGTACCTGGCCGTTTCGGGCGTGCGCGCCGAGGGTGGCGGGCGCCTGGTCGCCCGCCCGGCCTGGTGGCTGGCGAATGCGGCGATCGTGCTGCTGTTCCTGCCCTGGGTCCCGGAGTTGCTCGACCTGCTGCGGCACATGGACGAGTTGAAGGCCAATGGCGATGTCGGCTGGGAGCCGGTGGTCACCTGGTCTTCGCTGCCGGCGATGGTCTGGCAATTGCTGATCCAGGACGAAGGCGACAACCTGCCAGGTGCGCTGTTCGTGGGCATGCCGCTGCTGTTGCTGGCGGTCTGTAGCGTCCTGGCCTGGCGTGATGGTGTACCTGCCAGGTTCGGCGGGCTGCTGGCGAGTTTCACCCTGCTGCCATTGTTGTTGGTGTTTGCGGTGTCGTTCGCTTCGCCAGTGTTTATCGAACGCTACCTGACCGCGTATGCCTTGGGCTTGCCGATGATCATGGCGGTGCTCATCGATCGCTGGCTTAAGACTGCCCGGCTGGTGGCGCTGGCGTTGCTACTGGGGTTCGTGGGGCTGGAAGCGGTGGGGCTGAAAAACAACATCGATGTCGACGCCAACGACCAGATCAGCGTGATGGTCGACTACGTCAACCGGCACTACGTCGCGGGCGACCGCATCGTTATCAGCGACATGCTCTGGTACTTGAGCTACGTCTACTACAACCGCACCGATGCCCAGCCGATGCTCTATACGCCGCCGCTGCCGGGAGGCACCTCCAGCAGGCCGAACGCGTACGGCTTCGGCACCCTGATCGACCACCCGGATCAGGTCTACCTGGATCAATTGAGCGCCTTGTCAGTGGGCAGCGGGCGGTATTGGCTGGTGGGGTCGGACGATCAGTCCGAGGAATTCGCGCCATTGCCCCAGGGGTGGCACAAAGTCGGTCAGTTCGCCGCGGGTGGTACTCGGGCCCGCTTGTTTGTCCTCTGTGGCTCGGCAGCCGGCGCTTCCTGTGCCGGGCAATGAACGCGCAGGGTGCCGTTCGGAAGTTCGAGGCCTTGTGTCTTGCAGCGCGACCTAGACTTGCATCAGGAGTCACAGTCCTGTCCCCGCTTGCGGGGCACCGAGGTGCATCATGCGTATGGCAAGAACCGTGCAGCGCAGCCTGGAACAAGCCGCTTGCGAGTTTGATCTGGTGAGCCATCCCCATTCCGCCAGCAGCCTGGAAACGGCGCGGGTGGCGGGGGTACCGGCGGAGCGAGTGGCCAAGTCGGTGATCCTCGACGATCACCACGGCCATTACCTGATGGCGGTGTTGCCGGCCAGTCGGCACCTGGACCTCGGCAAGGTGCGCGGCAGCGGCGAATGGCAGGTCACCCGGGAAAGCACCCTGGCCCACCTGTTCAACGACTGCGAGCGCGGCGCGGTGCCGGCCCTGGGCGAGTCCTATGGGCTGGACGTGGTGATCGACCCGCTGCTGACCCGGCAGAAAGACATCTACCTGGAAGCCGGCAACCACCACAACCTGGTGCACATGAGCATGGCTCAGTACCTGAAGCTGGTGCCCCACGCCGAGGTTTGCGAAGTCTCGCACTGATCAGGAGCCCGACCATGGAAGCACCGACCCACAGCCTGCCAGCGTTGTTCAAGCAGTTGGGGCTGGCCGACGACCCGGTGAGCATCGAGCGTTTCATCGCCACGCATTCGCCGCTCAAACCGGAGCTGCACCTGGCGGACGCATTTTTCTGGAGCGAGAGCCAGGCCGACTTTCTGCGCACGGAAGTGCTCGATGATGCGGATTGGGCCGAGGTGGTGGATCAGTTGGATGTGTTGTTGAGGAAGGGGCGCGGGGGCTGATGAGCTGTAGTTGTTGATATGGAGTATTTAGACCAGAATCACGACCTGAATTGAGGTCATGATTATGCAGAGTATTCTGGCTGACAAAGCCGTCAGCGTATCTGAGTTGAAGAAAAACCCTTCTGCCGTCTTGAGTGGTGCCCAGGGCGGGCCAGTGGCGGTGTTGAATCACAATCGTGTCATGGGCTACATGGTTCCGGCCGAGGTTTTCGAAGCGTTGATGGAACGCCTGGATGATCTGGAGTTGGCCGAAATCATCCGCGAGCGCAGCCATGAGACGCCCGTTCCGGTCAGTCTGGATGACTTATAGCCTTGAGTTCCTGCCTTCGGCACACAAGGAATGGAACAAGTTGGGGCATACGCTTCGAGAGCAATTCAAGAAAAAGCTCGCCGAACGGCTTGAGGTGCCGCGAATCCCTGCTGATGCCCTGCATGGGCTTCCCGATTGCTACAAAATCAAACTCAAGGCTTCGGGCTACCGATTGGTTTATCAAGTGATCGAAGAGCGCGTCGTGGTTTGCGTGGTTGCGGTCGGCAAGCGCGAGCGTGGAACCGTTTACGAGCAGGCCAGGAAACGCTGAGGTTCGCTGGCAAGCAGTGCTGCTTCACTATCAAGCAATTGTTACAAAACTTGACTGGATTTATCCGTCAATGACATATTGATAGTTAGCAAACTAACAGTGTGCGAACAATCTTGTGTCCAGCTCCCTTGAATCACTCCACATGAATATCAGCAGTGGCATGGTGGTCGCGTCTCGGCATTGGCGGCGGATCTGCCAGACCACGCTGGTCAACTTCGGCATTTCCGAAGCCTGCGCGGTGCCGCTGTTGATGATCGGGCGCCTGGGCGAGGGCGTGCGCCAGGTCACGGTGGCCCAGGCCGCAGGGATGGAAAGCCCGTCCCTGGTGCGCCTGCTGGATCAACTGTGCAGCGCCGGCTACGTGTGCCGCAGTGAAGACCCCCACGACCGCCGGGCCAAATGCCTGAGCCTGACCGACACTGGTCGCGAGCTGGTGCAGGCGGTGGAAAGCGAGTTGGTGCGCCTGCGTCATGAAGTGCTGGAAGGCATTGGCAGCGCCGACCTGGAAGCGGCGTTGCGGGTGATCCGCGCGTTCGAGTCCGCCAGTCATGTACCGGTGCTGCCATCTTGAAAGGCTTCTTTACCGGCATGCCTCCCGCGCGGGACTGGTTCTATGGCGTACGTACCTTCGCCGCGTCGATGATCGCCCTGTACATCGCCATGCTGATGCAGATGCCCCGTCCGTATTGGGCGATGGCCACGGTGTACATCGTCTCCAGCCCCTACGTCGGCCCCACCAGTTCCAAGGCCCTGTACCGGGCGATCGGTACCTTTCTCGGGGCGGCGGCCGCGGTGCTGTTCGTGCCGATGTTCGTGCAGAGCCCCTACCTGCTGGTGGTGATCATCGCCCTGTGGACCGGGATCCTGCTGTTCCTGTCCATGCACCTGCGCACTGCCAACAACTACGCCCTGATGCTGGCCGGCTACACCTTGCCGCTGATCGCCCTGCCGGTGGTGGACAACCCCCTGGGGGTCTGGGACGTCGCCGAGGCGCGGACCGAGGAAATCTTCCTCGGCATCGTTTGCGCCGCGGTGATCGGCAGCATGTTCTGGCCCCGGCGGCTGGCCCCGGTGTTCGTCGATTCCGCCGCCAAGTGGTTCGCCGATGCCGCGCTCTACAGCCAGCGCTTCCTGGCCCGCAACGTCCAGCCCGAGGAAGTCAGTGGCCTGCGCGCCTCCATGGTGGGCACCTTCAACACCCTGGAACTGATGATCGGCCAGTTGCCCCACGAGGGCGCCCGGCCGCAGACCGTGCGCAACACCAAGGAGCTGCGCGGGCGGATGATCAACCTGCTGCCGGTGGTGGATGCCCTGGACGATGCCCTGTATGCCCTGGAACGGCGTACCCCGGAGCTGGTGGCGCAGTTCGCCCCCTTGCTGGCCAAGGCCGATGAATGGCTGCAAGGCACCGCCCGGGATGCTTCGGTGGAACGCTGGCAGGCCCTGCGCGATGAACTCGAAGCCTTGCAGCCAAGCCCCGAAGCCCTGGATGACCGGCGCCAGCTGCTGATGTCCAACGCTCTGTATCGCCTCGGCGAGTGGATCGACCTGTGGCAGGACTGCCGCAGCCTGCAGCACGCCATCCAGAGTGAAAGCCAGGCGCCCTGGCGCGCGGTCTACCGGCATTGGCGGCTGGGCCGGCTGACGCCGTTTCTCGATCGCGGGCTGATGCTGTACTCGGCGGGCTCGACGGTCCTGGCGATCATCGTCGCCTCGGTGCTGTGGATTCTCCTGGGCTGGACCGACGGCGGCAGCGCCGTGATCCTGGCGGCGGTGGCCTGCAGTTTCTTTGCTTCCATGGACGACCCGGCGCCGCAGATCTACCGGTTCTTTTTCTGGACCGCGATGTCGGTGCTGTTCGCCAGCCTCTACCTGTTCCTGATCCTGCCCAACCTGCACGACTTCCCGATGCTGGTGCTGGCCTTTGCCGTGCCGTTCATTTGCGTCGGCACCCTGACGGTGCAGCCGCGGTTCTACCTCGGCATGCTGCTGACCATCGTCAACACCTCGTCCTTCATCAGCATCCAGGGCGCCTACGACGCGGACTTCCTGAGTTTTGCCAACTCCAACCTGGCCGGCCCCATGGGCCTGCTGTTCGCCTTTGTCTGGACCCTGATCGCCCGGCCGTTCGGCTCCGAACTGGCGGCCAAGCGCCTGACCCGCTTCAGCTGGCGCGACATCGTCAGCCTCAGCGAACCGGCGACCCTGGCCGAACACCGGCACATGGGTGCACAGATGCTCGACCGCCTGATGCAGCACCTGCCGCGCCTGGCCATGACCGGGCAGGACACCGGCATAGCCCTGCGGGAGTTGCGCGTGGCGCTCAATATGCTGGACCTGCTGGCCTACGCACCGCGGGTGCAGGGCGTGGCCCAGAGCCTGCTGCGCCAGGTGGTGGCCGAGGTGGGCGAGTACTTCAAGGCCTGCCTCAAGGCCGGCGAACGCCTGCCGGCCCCTAGCGGGCTGCTGATGACCCTCGACCGTACCCGCCGCGCCCTCGGCAGCCAGGGCCTGCAAGGCGACCACGAAACCCGCCTGCACCTGCTGCACGCCCTCAGCGGCCTGCGCCTGGCGCTGTTGCCGGGGGTGGAATTCGTCGCCACCGGCGAGCTTGAAGAACCCCTTCCCCATGGCATCGATGGAGCGCCCCTATGATCGGTGATCTGGATATCAGCGGGGTGTTCCTGCCCACGCTGCTGGTGCTGATGGGCATCACTTATGGCTTGTACCTGCTGGTGCACGGGGTGCTGACGCGCTTGCACTTTTATCGTCTGGTCTGGCACCGGGCGCTGTTCAACGTGGGTCTCTACGCTCTGCTACTGGGCGCCGTGGACTCTCTCAGTCGATACCTGATGACATGAAAAAACCTTTATTGACCATTGGCCGTGTGGTCCTGACGTTACTGGTGGTGACCTTCGCGGTCGTGGTGGTCTGGCGCATGGTGATGTACTACATGTTCGCGCCCTGGACCCGGGACGGGCATATCCGCGCCGATATCGTGCAGATCGCTCCGGACGTGTCCGGGCTGATCCAGCAAGTGCAGGTGCGTGACAACCAACTGGTGCAGCGCGGCCAGGTGCTGTTCAGCATCGACCAGGACCGCTTCAAGCTGGCCCTGCGCCAGGCCAAGGCGGCCCTGGCCGACCGCCAGGAAACCCTGGCCCAGGCCCAACGCGAGGCCAAGCGCAACCGTGGCCTGGGCAACCTGGTGCCGCGCGAGCAACTGGAAGAAAGCCAGTCCCGCGAGGCCCGCGCCCAATCGGCCCTGGCCGAGGCCCAGGTGGCGGTGGACAGCGCCCAGCTCAACCTCGACCGCTCGGTGGTACGCAGCCCGGTGGACGGCTACGTCAACGACCGTGCGCCGCGCACCCAGGAGTTCGTCACCGCCGGGCGCCCGGTGCTGTCGGTGGTGGACAGCAACTCCTTCCACATCGATGGCTATTTCGAAGAGACCAAGCTCGATGGCATCCATGTCGGCCAGGCCGTGGATATCCGTGTGATCGGCGACCGTGCGCGGCTGCGCGGGCATGTGGAAAGCATCGTCGCCGGGATCGAGGACCGTGATCGCAGCAGCGGCTCCAACCTGTTGCCCAACGTCAACCCGGCCTTCAGCTGGGTGCGCCTGGCGCAACGGATTCCGGTGCGCATCGCCTTCGACGATGTGCCGGCGGACTTTCGCATGATCGCCGGGCGCACCGCCACGGTGTCGATCCTCGACGACCAGGCCAAGCAGGAGCCCGGCCAATGAACAACGGCGCGCGTTTGGCCCTGGCCGGGCTCGGCCTGCTGCTCTCGGCCTGCCAGATGGTCGGGCCGGATTACCAGGTGCCCGGGGATGCTGCGGTGCAGCGCAAGGATTTGCAGGGCCAGTTGAGCGCCAAGGGCGCCAACGTGGTGTCGGCGCCGGTGCCTGCCGACTGGTGGCGGCTGTACCAGGACCCGCGCCTGGACCAGCTGGTGCAGCAGGCCCTGGCTTCCAACACCGACCTGCGGGTGGCGGCGGCCAACCTGGCTCGGGCCCGTGCCCAGGTGGATGAAGCCCAGGCCGCCGGTGGCTGGAGCGGTGGGGTCAAGGCCGGGGTCGAGCGCCTGCAGGAATCCGGCGAAGCCTTCCTGCTGCCGGAAAAGGTGCCAGTGGCCAACGTCGGCAACCTGTCCATCAGCACCTCCTACCAGTTCGACCTGTTCGGCACCTTGCAGCGCGGCATCGAGGCGGCCCAGGCCAATGCCGACGCGACCCAGGCTGCGGCGGATACCGCGCGCATTACCCTGGTGGCGGACGTGGTGCGGGCCTACACCCAGGTTTGCGCGGCCAACGAAGAACGGGAAATCGCCGAGCACTCCCTGAGCCTGCAAGCCCAGAGCACCGAGCTGACCCAGCGCCTGCGCGATGCCGGGCGCGGCGACGAAACCCAGGTCACCCGTTCCCAGACCCAATTCAAATCCCTGCGTGCCGAACTGCCGCGCTATGAGGCGGCGCGCCAATCGGGCCTGTTCCGCCTGTCCATGCTGCTGGCCAAGCCGCTGGATCAATTGCCCGCCGGCACCGACAGTTGCGCCCAGTTGCCGCATATCACCCAGCTGTTGCCGGTGGGCGATGGCGCGGCGCTGCTCAAGCGCCGCCCCGACGTACGGCAGGCCGAGCGCCAGCTGGCCGCCGCCACCGCGCGAATCGGCGTGGCCACCGGGGCCCTGTATCCGGATATCAGCATCGGCGCGACGGTCGGCACCGTGGGCATCCTCGACAACCTCGGCAAGCCTTCCACCAATCGCTGGGGCTTCGGCCCGCTGATCAGCTGGACGGTGCCGGCCAATGGCGCCCGCGAGCGCATTCATGAAGCCGAGGCCGCCAGCCAGGGCGCCCTGGCGCATTTCGATGGGGTGGTGCTCAACGCCATCCGCGAAACCCAGACCGGCCTGGCCCAGTACAGCGCGCAACTGCAGCGCCGCGATGCCCTGGCGGATGCCGAGCAGTCGGCGCAACTGGCGGCGGACCAGACCCACCGCTTCTTCCAGGCCGGGCGCGCGTCCTTCCTCGCCGACCTGCAGGCCACCCGTACCTACACCGATATGCGCGCGCAACTGGCGGCGGCCAACACCCAGGTAGCCATGAGCCAGATCGATCTGTTCCTGGCCCTGGGCGGCGGTTGGGAAAGCGGACGAACGCAAGGCCCGGAGCACGCGAAACCCTGAGGCGGTTGCTATGCTTTGATCAGTTGGAAAAGTGCCTTGTGCAACGTGCCTTCCAACCGATCAAAGCATGTGATGGTCATGGGGATTCCAATAATGAAAAACCCTTATGCTCCGGGCTTCTGGTGCGCGCTCTGCGCCCTGGTGCTGCTGTCTGCCACCTACTTCTACGGCATCATGCTGGCCCATCAGATCGACAAGGCCCTGGTGTTCCTCGACAGCGCCAGCGCGTTGATCGCGGTGATGGCCATCGGTGTGGTGGCCTGGGCCTCCTTTCAGGGCCAGAAAATCAAGAAGAAACAGCTCGAACAGAGCAAGACCCTGGTGGTCATCTGGGACACCAAGGTGGCCTTGCGCCGGGTCGAAACCGTATTCGACCGTTACTTCTGGGGCAGTTACTGGCAACCGGGGCGGACCTTCGCCGAAGTCATGGGCGAACTCACCGGCACCCCGCTGGAAAAGAGCCTGGAGGCCCTGAAGAAGCAGTGCATGCTGCTGGACAAGCAAGCCGAGGACGGTCACCACTGGCTGAGCAATGCCCGGGAGCTGTCGGATGTCGCCACCGCCATGGCGCGGGAGCGCTACCAGCTGGATTTCTGCGACCCACGGGGCGAATCCCGGGGCAACAGCGCGGTGATCGACCGGGATTTCGAGGTCCTGGTGTACACCTGGAGCGCCCGGCTCAAGAGCTTCGATCATCAGCTCGATGCCTTGGAAATCGAATACTCCTAAAAGCCCCTTCCCCTGGCCCTGTAACAGCGGCGGCTGCCGGTTTGCGGCAGCCGCTGCCGTGGCCATCTCCCCGCGCTCCACGGTTTTTCACATTCAAAGATTGGGCTCGCCCTAGCCGCCAGTGGTAATCTGCGCCGGTTTTACGCGGAGTCGAGCCGCAACCCGTCATGGGTTCAGGGAAGACGACCACACCTTCAAACAACGGATATTGATCGGGTCAGACATGAATAAATCAGCAGGCGTACTGTTAGGAATCGTCGTCGCAGTAGGTGCCATCAGTGCCGGCGGTGCCTGGTACACCGGCACCAAGCTGGAAGGGGTCCTGCAGCAGCAGGTGATCGAAAGCAACAAGGAACTGCAAGCGGCGCTGATCGGCTATGACGCCACCGCCACTCTGGAGCTGGTGTCCCTGGAGCGTGGCGTGTTCAGCAGCAATGCCCGCTACCGCCTCAAGACCCAGGGCGAGATGTTCAACGGTGGGCTGGAACTGATGATCGCCGACCATATCGAACACGGCCCGCTGCCTTTCTCGCGCTTGATCCGCCTCAAGTGGCTGCCAGTCATGGCGTCCAGTCATTACGAGCTGGAGAACAACGGGCAGACCGACAAGTGGTTTGCCGCCACCAAAGGTGCTGCACCGTTCAAGGGCGTGGTCAATGTCGGCTATGACCTGTCCGCGGAGGGCACCCTGGATTTCGCTCCGATGGAACTGGCCCTGGATGAGCTGAACAACCTCAAGTTCTCCGGCCTGAATGCCACTTTCAGCGTCGGCGACAATCGCCGCAAGGCCAAGGTCGATGGCTATATGGACAGCCTGAGCCTGTTCCTCAGCTCGCCGGACAAGGCCCCGCTCAAACTGGAAATCAACGGCCTGACCCTGGCCAGCAACCTGCAGAAAAGCAGCTTCGACTACTTCCTGGGCCAGAACACCCTGGAGCTCAGCGGCCTGAAGGCCACCTTCGGCGACAAGCAGTCGGTGCTGACCCTGAAGCACTTCGAGCAGAAGACCTTCAGCGAAGAAACCGGCAGCACAGTGGCGGGCCGTGCGGATTACCGAGTGGGCGAAATCGCCTTCGACGGCAAGACCGTGGGTTCGGCCGAGATGCTCTGGAGCATGAAGAGCCTCGACAGCCAGGGCATGCTCGATCTGGTCCAGGTCTACCAGAACGTGCTGCAGCCGTATCAGAAGGCCGCCACCGAGGCCTCTGCCGAGGGTGAACCGGCTCCGGAACTGCAAATGTCCGACGCCGAGCAGGTCAAGGTACGGGCTGCCGTGAACAAGGTCCTGGAAGCCAAGCCGCAGATCGCCCTGGAAAGCCTGGCATTCAAGACCGCCGGTGGTGAAAGCCGTTTCAGCCTGAGCCTGGATCTGGCCAAGCCGCAGAGCCTGGAGCTGCCGCCGGCTGAGCTGGGCAAGCAACTGGTCAGCCAGCTGGATGCCAAGCTGTCGCTGTCCAAGCCGATGGTGGCAGACATCGCCGCCCTGCAGGCCCAGGTCGAAGGCCAGACCGATGCCAAGCTGATCGCCGAGCAAAGCGCGGCCACTGCAGAAATGCTCAGTGCCATGGCCCTGTCCACCCAACTGGCCAAGCTGGAAGGCAATGACGTGGTGTCGGCCCTGCACTATGCCAATAACGAAGTGAACTTCAATGGCCAGAAAATGACCGTTGAGCAGTTCATCGGT
The DNA here is from genome assembly GCF_058796855.1 of Pseudomonas sp. GW823-FHT03E05. Taxonomy (NCBI): domain Bacteria; kingdom Pseudomonadati; phylum Pseudomonadota; class Gammaproteobacteria; order Pseudomonadales; family Pseudomonadaceae; genus Pseudomonas; species Pseudomonas sp. GW823-FHT03E05. The sequence goes on along the minus strand of NZ_JBXAJB010000005.1, from coordinate 666,530 downwards.
TTGGTCATGAGCAAGCTGGGGGGCGTAGGCGCCCAGCAGTAAAGGTGCACGGGCCGCTTTGCGCGGCCCTTCTTGTGCAACCCCTGACGCCCGGCCTGTGCAGCCCACAGGTCGGGCGTTGTGCTGTCTGGAGCAAGGCGGTGAGGGCGGCTGCAGGCCCCGCAGAATCTGATTCTGAATAAATATGGCGCTGCAAATTCTGAACTAACCTTCGTGGAAGAATTCTCCCAGACGCTCTGTCGATCTTCTGATCGTCCGGGCTGGGGCGTAAGGGCGGGGCGCATAACTCCGGCTAGCCACGTAAGGATGCTGACGAAATGCAACGCACTGTTCATCCCGCTCGCCGCTACGGCCTTCGTCCGCTGTTTCGCCTGGCATTGTGCAGCCAACTGTTATGGCCGGGCCTGGCGTTCGCCGATGCGGCCTATGACCAGTTGATCATCCAGGCCCGGGCCGGCAGCTACGCCCCGGCGCTGAACCATTTGCGCCAAGTGCCGGCGGACCGGTTGAACAACGGGCTGGTCAGCGACCACCTGCAGATCGCCAGCTGGGCGGGCCTCGATGCCGAGGTGGTGAAGGTCTACGAGACCCAGGGCCGCAACCGGGTGCTGCCGGCGCAGGCGCTGGCCGCCACGGCCCGTGCCTATCGCAACCTCAAGCAGTGGGACAACGCCACCCAGGTCTATCGCCTGGCCCTGCAGCGCGACCCGCAGAACGCCGACCTGCAGCTGGGGCTGGCCCTGACCCAGGCCGATGCCGGCCAGCCGGCCGAAGCCGTGGCCCGGGCCAAGGCCCTGGTGGCGGCCAAGCCCGATGACCCGAACCGGCGCCTGGCCCTGGGCTACGCGCTGACCCGCGCCAACCAGCCTTATGACGCCCTGGCTGCATACGACCAGGCGTTTATCCGCGCTGGCGACAAGCCCGAAGTCATTCGCGAATACATCTACGCCCTGCAGCGGGCGCGCCTGCCGGAACCGGCCCTGCGCCTGGCCCGGCAGCACCCCGGGCTGATCGACCCGGTGATCCAGCGGCGCATCCAGGCTGACCTCGCCGCCGAACGGGTGCGCCTCTCGGAGCTGGCCAGCCGCAGTGAGAAAGAGCGCTTTGTGGTGGCCGACCGTGCCCTGGCCGACTACGACACCCTGTTCGCCGCCTGGGGCAAGGACCCTCAAGCCCAGGACGACCTGACCCGCTGGCGCATCGACCGCCTGGGCGCCCTCAAGTCCCGGGCGCGCACCGCAGAGGTGATCAGCGAATACGAGCAGCTCACCGCTGCCGGCGTGGCCATTCCCCCGTATGCCCTGCGCTGGGTGGCGGCCTCCTACCTCGACCAGCGCCAGCCGGAAATCGCCGCGGACCTGTATCGGCGTGTGTTTTCGGCACCGGACGGTGATGCCGACCACCGCCTGGAAGACACCACCGCGCTGTATTACGCGCTGCTGGAAAGTGAACGCCCGGAAGAGGCGCTGAAACTCGCCAATGACCTGGCCGACAGTGTGCCGCAGCGAATTCAGCTCACCGGGCAAACCGTGGGCGACCCCAATGACGACTGGGTCGATGCCCAACTGCTGGCGGCCCAGGCCGGTGCCGACGGCACGGCCGGGGCTGACCTGCCGGGCACCGAGCAGCGCCTGGAGACCCTGGCGGGGCAGGCTCCGGGCAACATCAGCGTGCGCCTGGCCCAGGCCGATCTGTACCGGGTGCGCGACTGGCCCCGGCTTTCGGAAAGCCTGCTCAAGGAAACCGAGAGCGTGGCCCCGCGCGATGTCAGCCTGGAAGTGTCCCAGGGCCATACGGCCCAGGACCTGCAGGAATGGCGGCAACTGGATGCGCTGACCGACGACGTGGTGGAGCGCTTTCCGGAGAGCCGCCAGGTGCAGCGCCTGGCCCGCGAGCGCGAAGTGCACGACATGGCCGAACTGCGGGTCATGACCTATGGCGGCAAGAGTTACGGCGGTGGCAGCAATGGTGCCGGCGCGGTATCCGGCAGCCGTGATTTCGGCATCGAAAGCCGGCTTTACACGCCGCCGATCGCCGAGGACTGGCGCCTGTTCGGCGGCATCGGCTATGCCATGGGGGACTTCTCGGAAGGGATCGGCAATCACCGCTGGCAGGTCCTGGGGGTGGAGCGGCGCACCCGCGACATGACCCTGGAAGCGGAAGTCTCCAACCATTCCTATGGCTACGGCGACAAGACCGGTGCCCGGGTGTCGCTGGCGCGGGACATCGACGATCACTGGCAATACGGCGGCAGCCTCGACTACCTCTCTGCCAACACCCCGCTGCGGGCCCTCAACAGCGATATCAGCGCCAACGGCGGCAGCGCCTTCCTGCGTTGGCGGGCCAATGAAAGCCGCGAGTGGAAACTGTCCCTCAGCCCGTCGCACTTCAGCGACGGCAACAATAGGTTCGAGGCCCTGCTCACGGGCCGCGAAGGGGTCTACCGCTCGCCGAAAGTGCAGGTCGACCTCGGCCTGGAAGTGGGCGCCAGCCACAACACCCTGGAAGACACCCCTTACTACAACCCCGAGGCGGACCTCAGCGTCCTGCCCACCGTCACCGTCAACCACGTGCTCTATCACCGCTATCAGACCTCCTGGAGCCAACAGTTCCAGGCCGGCGCCGGTACCTACAGCGAACGCGGCTACTCCACTGGAGCGGTGGGGCTGCTCAGCTACGGCCAGCGCTACAGCTGGAACGACGTGTTCGACATCGGCGGAGTCCTGAGCGTGATCAACCGGCCTTACGACGGTGATCGGGAAACCGACCTGCGCCTGGCTGTCGACCTTACCTATCGCTTCTAGAGAAGAGTGTGACGATGCGCCTGATCAACCGTTGCATCCTCCTGCTGGGAGCCCTGGTTCTCAGTGCCTGTTCCCAGCCCGCCGCCGACTTTCTCGCCCCGGCGCAACGGCCGTTGCCCAACACCGAGGCGCCCTGGCCGAAGAACCACGTGCTGGGCATTGCCTACCACGACATCGAGGATCGCGACCCGGACCAACGGGTGGTGGCGGTGCGCACCGAGCGGATGATCGAGCAACTGGCCTGGTTGCGGGAAAACGGCTACCGGCCCGTGACCGTGGACCAGATCCTGGCGGCGCGCAACGGCGGCCCCGAACTGCCGGCCAAGGCCATCCTGCTGACCTTCGATGACGGCTATTCGAGCTTCTACACCCGGGTGCTGCCGGTGCTGCGCAGCTATCACTGGCCTGCGGTGCTGGCGCCGGTGGGCACCTGGATCGACACCCCAACCGACCAGCCGGTGAACTTCGCCGGCGAGCTGCGGCCCCGCTCTCAGTTCCTGACCTGGGAGCAGGTCCGGGAAATCTCCCGTTCCGGGCTGGTGGAAATCGCCGCCCATACCGACCACAGCCACCTGGGCATTCTTGCCAACCCTCAGGGCAACCTGCAGCCGGCGGCGGCGACCCGCCGTTTTGACGCCGCCTCCGGGCGCTATGAAAGCGAGGCGGATTTCCAGGCGCGGATGCGCCAGGACGTGACCGCCATCTCGAACAAGATCCTGGCCGTGGCCGGCTATCGCCCGCGGATCTGGGTCTGGCCCTACGGCACGGCTGACGGCTCCACCCTGCAAGTGGTGGACAGCCAGGGCTTCAAGCTGGCCCTGACCCTGGACGACGGCCTGGACACACTCGACAACCTGATGAGCAGCCCGCGTTTCCTGGTGGTGTCGGACCCGGACGGCATGCACTTCTCCAACAGCATTGTCGGTGCCGAGACCGCCGCGCCCATGCGCGTGGTGCACGTGGACCTGGACAACGTCTACGACCCGGACCCCAAGCAGCAGGAGGTCAACCTCGGCAAGCTGGTGCAGCGCATGGCCGACCTGGGGGCCAACACCGTATTCCTCCAGGCCTTCGCCGACCCCAAGGGCGACGGCCTGGTGCAGTCGCTGTATTTCCCCAACCGGCACCTGCCGATGCGCGCCGACCTGTTCGACCGGGTCGCCTGGCAATTGCGCACCCGGGCCCACGTCAAGGTCTATGCCTGGATGCCGGTGCTCAGCTTCGCCCTGGACGCCCGGCTGCCCCGGGTCACGCGCTGGGATCCGGCCACCGGCCAGAGCACCATCGATCCTAAGCAGTACCAGCGGCTGTCGCCCTTCGACCCCAATGTGCGCCGGCAGATCGGCGACCTCTACGAGGACGTGGCGCGCATGACGTCGGTGGACGGCATTCTGTTCCACGACGACGCCGTGCTCTCGGATTTCGAAGACGCCAGCCCCGGGGCCTTGCGCGCCTATGCGGCCCAGGGCCTGCCGGGTTCCATGGCCGCCCTGCGCGACGATCCGGCCACCCTGCAGCGCTGGACCCGCTTCAAGAGCCGCTACCTGATCGACTTCACCCATGAGCTGGCCGCCAAGGTCCGGGCGATTCGCGGGCCGCAGGTGCAGACCGCGCGCAACCTGTTCGCCGAGCCGATCATCAACCCGCAGAGTGAAACCTGGTTCGCCCAGAACCTCGATGATTTCCTGGTCAGCTACGACTGGACCGCGCCCATGGCCATGCCGCTGATGGAAGGCCAGAGCCAGCGGCATTCCGGGCCCTGGCTCGAAGCCTTGGTGGACCAGGTGCGCGCCCGCCCCGGTGCCTTGCAGCGCACGGTGTTCGAGCTGCAGGCCCGGGACTGGGCCCGCAAGCCCGCCAGCGACCTCTCCGCCCAGCAACTGGCGGACTGGATGGGCCGCCTCAAGCGCCAGGGCGCGACCAATTTCGGCTACTACCCGGACAACTTCCTCGAGAACTCACCGGACCTGAAGACTCTGCGGCCCGCGCTCTCCAACAAATGGAGCCCTTGAATCATGGTGGATCGTATCTTTGCGCTGGTGGTCCTGGCGCTCGTTCTCGGCGTGCCCCTGGGGCTGATCTTCGTGCTGACCGGCGAATTCCTCATGGACTTCGTCTTCTACTACCCCTTGTTCATGTCGGCGCTGTGGATCGCCGGCGGCCTGTATTACTGGATGCACTGGGAGCGCCACTGGCCGTGGAGCGACGACACCCTGCCGCCGCCCCTGGCCGGTGAGCCGCTGATCAGCATCCTCATTCCTTGCTACAACGAAGGCGACAACGTCGCCGACACCATTCATGCGGCCCTGGCCCAGCAGTACCCGAACATCGAAGTGATCGCCATCAACGATGGCTCCAAGGACAACACCGCCGAGGTGCTGGACCGCCTTGCCGCCCAGGACCCGCGCCTGCGGGTGTTGCACCTGGCGCAGAACCAGGGCAAGGCCGTGGCCCTGCGCATGGGCGCGGTGGCGGCACACAGCGAATACCTGGTGTGCATCGACGGCGATGCGCTGCTGGCGCCCAACACGGCGGCCTACCTGGTAGCGCCGATGCTGGACAACCCGCGCCTGGGCGCCGTGACCGGCAACCCGCGGATCCGCACCCGTTCGACCCTGGTGGGTCGGGTCCAGGTGGGCGAGTTCTCCTCGATCATCGGCCTGATCAAGCGCACCCAGCGGGTGTTCGGCAAAGTCTTCACCGTCTCCGGGGTGATCGTCGCCTTCCGTCGCACCGCCCTGCACCGGGTGGGCTACTGGAGCCCGGACATGATCACCGAAGACATCGACATCAGCTGGAAGCTGCAACTGGACCACTGGTACGTGTTCTTCGAGCCGCGGGCGCTGTGCTGGATCCTCATGCCGGAGACCCTGCGCGGCCTGTGGAAGCAACGCCTGCGCTGGGCCCAGGGCGGCGCCGAGGTGCTGTTCAAGAACATCCGCGGGATCTGGGAGTGGCGCCACCGCTACCTCTGGACCCTGCTGTTCGACTACTGCCTGTCCACCGGCTGGGCCTTCACCTTCCTGCTGTCGGTGATCTTCTGGGCCCTGGGCAAGTTCATCGTCATGCCCGAGGCCATCGCGGTGCACACCATCGTCCCGCCGGCCTTCACCGGGCTGGTGCTGGCGATGGTCTGCCTGACCCAGTTCGCGGTGAGTATCCTGATCGACCGCCGTTATGAAAAAGACCTGTGGAAAACCATGTTCTGGGTGGTCTGGTACCCGCTGGTGTTCTGGTTCATCAGCCTGTTCACCACCCTGGTGAGCTTTCCCCGGGTGCTGTTTGGCGAACACCAGAAACGCGCGCGCTGGGTCAGCCCGGACCGCGGCATCAAACCCATCGATGACGAAGAGGAGGTGCGCTGATGAAAATCATCCGAACCCGCCAGCGTCCGTTCATGGTGATCGTCGACGTTGTCCTCACCGTACTGGCCTGGGTAGGCCTGCTGTACTTGCTGGTTCGTGGGCTCATTCCGCTGCTGGACAGCCATGAAGGGCCGCGGATCGAAGCGGGCATGCTCGATGCCCTGACCACCCTGCAGTTCTATGCCTGGGTGGCGGTACTCAATGCGGTGCTGCTGATTTCCTGGGCCCGCTACCGTCAGCGTCGCAACAAGAGCTACCCGCCCCGGCTGCCGGCACCCGTGGTGGACGACAAGCGCCTGAGCGAAACCTTCAAGCTCAACGACGCGACCTTCGCCCAGATGCGCCAGCCCGGCACCATGATCGTGCACAACGACGAGGAAGGCGGTATCAGCCACGTCACCACGCAGTTCTATCGCATTCTTCCCGAAGACCAGCAGCACCCGCCGCTGAGGGTGGAACCGCCACCGCGGGTGATCCATCTGCGTTCGGAAGGGGATGAAGGCAAGAAGACAGGAGAAGATTGATTGCCCAGGGGGGATGAGCCCTGGGGGGGTACGGCTCTTCTGAATTTGCAGAGGGAATTGTCTGATTCTATTTTCAGTAAATAAATCAATGCGTTATTGATTTATTTGGGGTTTCTGCATGGGTTTGTCGCTACGGATGTGGTTGTGGGTGAGTTGTTCTTTATCGTAGCGAGAGAGTGAGAACCAGGGTTCTTGCGTACGGGCGTTGGCTCTTCTAAGTGTGCAATCTCAAATTTTTGCTAAAACTTTTTAAAACTCTATAGCCTTGATTTAAAAGGCTTTCAGATGATTTTTCCTTTAAATATTTCAAAATTTAAAATGGGCGGCTCCATGATGGAGCTGCATGTTTTTTATCTCGTAAAGTTGTTTGAAAGTTTGATTTGATTGTTATTGGCGATTCTGCGGCAGTCATTTGACGATGCAGTAATAGCTTATTAGCGTCACGCCCTTCGTAGCTCTTGTCGTCACGCTTTCGAAGGATCGGATATGTCTCTCTCCACGCTCGGGATGAGGTTGTGCTGTGCCTTGTCCTGCCTGCTGCTGTTCAGCGCGCTGCATAGCGCCGCTGTCGCGCCGATGCCTGGTACCACCTTCAACCTCGGCGCCCAGTCCTTCATCCGCGGCTACAAAGACCCGAGCCTGAACGGCGACAGCGGCTACTGCTGGCGCAACGATCTGCGCTGGACTCGCCCGATGGGCAACCACCTTGTCACCGGCGTGAGCTTTGCCCATTCCCTCGAACGTCCCGAAGCCTTGAGTGAACGGGAAACCCCGATCCATTTCCGCCTGGATTTCTATCTCTGATTGCACTGATTCATTGAGGCTTTTGACATGGACGTTCGCCAACTCGCCTTTCTGGCCCGCCAGCCTTCCGCCACCCTGCAAGCGCGGGATACGTTCTGGGGGCTGTCCAAACGCGGTCTGGCGTTCATCCTGGCCAACGTGATGTTCTGGCAGCCCGTGGTGGCGATGGCCGACGGCATCGTGGTCAACGGCAGCGGTACAACACTGGGGCAGGCCGGCAATGGCGTGCCCATCGTCAACATTGCCACGCCCAATGGCGGCGGCCTGTCGCATAACAAGTTCAGCGACTACAACGTCGGCCAGCAGGGGGTGATCCTCAACAACGCCACCGGCCGCACCCAGGAAACCCAACTGGGCGGGATCATCCTCGGCAACCCCAACCTGGGCGGCCGCGCGGCCAATGTGATCCTCAACGAGGTCAACGGCGGCAGCCCCAGCCAGCTCAAGGGCTACACCGAAGTGGCCGGGCAGTCGGCCCATGTCATCGTCGCCAACCCCTATGGCGTGAGCTGCAACGGCTGCGGCTTTATCAACACCCCGAAAGCCACCCTGACCACCGGCAAGCCGGTGATCGAGAACGGCCAGGTCCAGCGTTACCAGGTGGACCAGGGCAGCGTCGCCATCGAAGGCGCGGGCCTCAACGCGAGCAATATCGACCAGTTCGAAATCATCACCCGCAGCGCCAAGATCAACGCCGAGATCCAGGCCCGGCACCTGGCGGTGATCGCCGGGGCCAACGACGTCGACGCCAAGACCTTGAACGCCACGGCCCGCACCGCCAACCCGGCGGATGCACCGCAACTGGCCATCGACTCATCAGCCCTGGGCGGCATGTACGCCGGGGCCATCAAACTGGTGGGCACCGAGGCCGGGGTGGGGGTGAAGCTCGACGGCAAGTTGATCGCCAGTGGCGGTGATATCCAACTGGACGCCGATGGCCAGTTGCGCATGGCGGACGCCACTGCCGAGAAGGGCGCGGTGGCGATCAAGGCCGGCAGCCTGGAGGCCCAGGGCGCGGTCTACGCCGGTAGCGAACTCAAGGTACAGACCCGGGGCGACCTGAGCAGCCAGAAAACCCTCGCCGCCCGCGACAGCATCCAGCTGGACAGCGGTGGCCAACTGAGCAACCAGGGCATCATCGAAGCCGGGGTCAATGCCGATAACTCTCGCAACGCCAACGGCGATATCAGCCTCAACGCCCGGGATCTCGACAACCGCGGCAAGAGCATTGTCGCCAGCCGCGACCTGACCCTGAACACGGCCCAGACCCTGGACAACCGGGGCGGCACCCTGAGCGGGCAGCGCCAGGTGAAGGTCAGTGCCGGGGCTCTGGATAATAGCCATCAGGGCAAGCTGCTGAGCGCCGAGCGCCTGCAACTCGATGCCGAGCAAGTGCGTAACGGCCAGGGCGGCCTGATCAAGAGCCAGCAGTCACTCGATGCCAACCTGGGCCACCTGGGCAACAGCGGCGGCGAGCTGTCCAGCCAGGGCAGCAGCAACCTGGTGGTGGCCGGGATGGACAACTTCACCGGCGTGGTACTGGCGCAGCAGACCCTGACCATCACCGGCAGCGCTGAGCTGGACAACCAGGGCGGGCTGCTGTCGGGCTGGCAGGGCCTGACCCTCAACGGCACGGGCTTGAACAACAGCAACAAGGGCACCGTCTCCAGCCTCAAGGGCGGTGTCGAGGTCACCCTCAGCGACGCCTTGAACAACAGCCAGGGCGGTGGCCTGGTCAGCCAGCAGGCCTTGGACGTCAAGGCCGCGAGCCTCGACAACAGCCACCAGGGGGTGATCTCCAGCGCCGGCGAGCAAAGCCTCAAGCTGCGCGACCTGCTGGACAACAGCCAGGGCGGCTCCATCGACAGCGCCGCCACCCTGACCCTGCTGGCCATGACCCTGGGCAACAACGGCGGCACCCTTGACGCCGCGGGTGACCTGACCTTTACCGGCAACGACCTGGACAATGGCACCGGCACTTTCACCGGCAAAACCGCCGTCACCCTTAATCTGTTGGGCGCGTTGAACAATACCCACGGCAAGCTGGCCAGCGGCGGCCCGCTGCGCATCGAACGCGCTGGGCAGATCGACAATCGGGGTGGCCAGATGGCCAGCCAGGGCCTGCTGAGCCTGTTCGCTGCCAGCCTGGACAATCGTAACCGTGGGACCTTGATGGCCAACGACCCACTGACCCTGACCCTGGACGGCGCACTGCAGAACAGCGGTGATGGCTTGATCTACAGCCAGACCGGCGGCCTGCACGTTCAGGCCGGGAGCCTCACCAATGGCAAGGGCACCCTGCAGAGCCAAGGCGCTCTGAACCTGAGCACCGGCGACATCGACAACCAGAGTGGTCGCATCCTGGCCAGGAACGGTAACCTGAACATCGGCGCCGGCCACTTGGATAACCGTGGGGGCGTGCTTTCTAGCGTGCAAGGCTCGATGATCGCCGATCTTCGCGGCGCGCTGAAAAACGGCTACGACCCGAGCAACAACCGCCAGGGCGGCGTGACCCAGGCCCAGCGCCTGACCCTCAAGGCCCTGGCTGGCATAGACAACGACGGCGGGCGGATTTCCGCGCAAAGCGGCGATGCGCTGATCACCACCGGCGATTTCGATAACCGCAACGGTGGCCTCTACGCCAAGGGCCTTGTCAAAGTTAGCGGCGGCCATTTCGACAACAGCGGCAACAACGGGCAAATCGCCGGCCAGCAGATTAATTTCGACCTCAGCGGAGCTCTGAATAACCACAAGGGCATCATCGAAAGCGACAGCAGCCTGACGATCAAGGCCGCCAGCCTCGACAATCAGACCGGCCAATTGCGCGCCCTGGGAGACGGTGGCGATACACGGCTGGAGCTCGGCGGATTGTTCGACAACCGCGATGGCTCTCTGGAAACCGCCAACCAAAACCTGGCCTTCGACGCTGGCAGCTTCAACAACCGTGGCGGCAGCGTGCTGCACAGCGGCAACGGCCTGTTCGGCCTGTCCATGGCCAACCTCGAGGATGTGGGCGGGCGCCTGAAAACCGCCGGCCAGCTGATCCTGGAAGGCGAACGCTGGACCAACAGCAGCTCGATCCAGGCCGGGAAACTGACAGTCAACGTCAACCACCTGACCCAGGCCCGTACGGGCCAGCTCCTAGCCGGCAATGGCCTGATAGGCAGCGGCGTGAACTGGATCAATGACGGCCTGATCGGCAGTGATGCAGGCGTCAATATCGACCTCAGTGGTCATTACAGCAGCAAGGGCCGACTCAGCAGCTTTGGGCAACTGGACCTAAAAGCTGCCCAAGTGGACCTGGCAGACAGTGCCAGTATTGCTGGCGGCGGCAACACCACAGTCTCGGTGTTCGGCCAGTTGAACAACGCAGGGCGCCTGAGCGCTGCGGCCGGGCTCACGCTCAACGCGAGTGGCATCAACAATCAGGGCACCCTTGGGGCTGCCCAGAACCTGACCTTGACCACCGGCGGCCTGCTCAACGATCACGGGCTGGTGTTCAGTGGCGACGACATGGGGCTGCGGGTCGACACCCTGACCAACAGCTACGGCAACGTTTACAGCCTCGGTCATCTGACGATCGATCGCGATGGTCAGGGGGCTCTGGCCAGCCGCATCGCCAACCGTTCCGGCACCCTGCAAAGCGATGGTTCCATGACGCTTGCAGCCAGCACCCTTGAGAACATGCGCGATGTGCTGGCCACCAACAACGGCGGCATCTACACCGCCAGAATTGGTGAAGTCGCCTGCATCGAGGGCTACAACGCCGGTGACTGTGGCGGCAAACGCAATCACGTGTGGGAGATCGTTCAGCGCGACAAATTCGAAGTCACCGAAGCGAGTGCGGCGTCGAGCATTGCCGCGGGCGTCAACCTGAATATCAACGCCGGCGACCTGCTGAACCAGAGCAGCAGTATCAGCGCTGCCGGCAACCTGGTGGCCACGGTCAACAACCTGACCCACAGCGGCGTGGAAACCGGCGAGACCGAAACCACCCGGGTGTTCATGTCGGCGCGGACCAAAAATGCCAGTGCCTGGTACAACGTCGCTAACGCTGTCACCAACCGATACTGGTTCCAGAGTGCGGGTTATACGCCTGATGACCTGGGTGGTCTGGAAGGCGCGCTGGCCGGTTTTATCGGCATGACCGAACGTGAGTGGGTCGGCCTGGGGACGACGAAAAAACTCGCCGGTGGTGATCAAAGCTATGCCGCAGTGATCCAGGCCGGGGGAGCGGTGAGCATCAAGGCCGGCAATGGCTTCGACAGCAGCGTGGTCCGTCCGGGTTACACCTATGTTGGCAGCGGTGCGCGTACCGATACCCAAGTACCGGGTACCGCCTTCGCCACTCGCATCAGCCTCAGCCCGCAACTGCCCCCAGACCTGACCCAGCAACAGGTCAACCCCCTGGCCCTGCCTGGCTTTAGTCTGCCCGCTGGGCAGAACGGTCTGTTCCGCCTCAGTGGTCAGAGCAGCAGCGCCGCACAAGCTCCGGCGCAGATCGCCGGCCTGCCGGATGCCGCGAACCTTACCCGGCCGCACAAGTACCTGATAGAAACCAACCCGGTACTCACCGACCTCAAGCAGTTCATGAGCTCGGACTACCTGCTGTCCAGCCTCGGTTACAACCCGGACGACAGCGCCAAACGCCTGGGGGATGGCTTCTACGAGCAGAAGCTGATTCAACAAGCGGTACAAGCCCGTACCGGCCAGCGTTTTATCGACGGCCAGAACAGCGACGAACAGCTGTTCAAGTACCTGATGGACAACGCCATTCAAAGCCGGCAACAGCTCAACCTGTCGGTGGGCGTGGCCCTGACCTCCGAGCAGGTGGCGGCCCTGACCCACGACATCGTCTGGCTGGAAAGCCATGAAGTGAACGGCGAACAAGTGCTGGTGCCCGTGCTCTACCTGGCCCAGGCCAAGAACCGACTGGCCCCGAACGGCGCCCTGATCGCGGGTAACGACGTCAACCTGATCGCCGGCCAGGACCTGAACAACGTCGGCACCCTGCGCGCGACCAACAACCTGTCGGCCCTGGCCGGGCAGAACCTGATCAACAGCGGCCTGGTGGAAGCCGGTAATCGCCTTGACCTGCTGGCCGGCAACGACCTGGTGAACAAGGCCGGCGGCATTGTCGCCGGGCGTGACGTGAGCCTCGCCGCAACCCGGGGCGACGTCATCAACGAGCGCACCCTGACCTCGCACCAGAGCAGCAACGGCAGCTACGCCCAGCAGCGCGACTTCGTCGACAACGCCGCCCGGGTAGAAGCGGCGAACAGCCTGGTGATCAGTGCCGGGCGCGACATCAACAACAACGGCGGCGTACTCAAGAGCGGAGCCGACACCAGCCTCAAGGTCGGTCGCGACGTCAACCTGAGCGCTGTGGAACAGGTGGTCAGCAACGACCGCGGCGTGCGCTACAACGACCTCAGCGTGACCCAGAACGGCTCCAGCCTGCAGGCCGGTCGCGACCTGGCCATCAGCGCCGGGCGCGACATCACCGCCATCGCCAGCCAGATCGAAGCCAAGCGCGATGTGGCGATGACCGCCACGGAAAACCTGAGCCTGGTTTCAGCGGCCAATGAGCAGCATGCGTATAGCAAGACCAAGAAGGTCACCAGCCAGGAGGATCATGTTCAGCAGGTGGGCACTAGCCTAAAAGGTGGTGGTGATGTGACCTTGAGTGCGGGACAGGAATTGGCCCTGATCGCTAGTCGTGTAACGGCGGGTGATGAGGCTTATTTGGTCGCTGGTAAAAACCTCGCCCTCAAAGCTGCCGAAGATCAGGACTACAGCTTCTACAGCAAAACCAAGAAGTCTTCTTCGGGTAAGAAGTTCCGCCTTGATGAGACCGAAAGCATTTCCAATGTGGGTAGCTTGGTCAGTGCCGGTACTAACAGTGTCCTGGTAGCTGGAGAAAACCTGCAATTGCAAGGTAGTGCGGTGATCGCTGAAAAAGGCAACGCACAACTGGTAGCGGGCAAGAATGTCCAGATCCTTGCTGTTACCGACTCCGAGAGTGATCGGCATGAGCGTAAGCAGAGCAAGAGCAGTTGGGGCGGACTGAAGTCGAGCAAAGTTGAAGATAAAGTCAGCGAAACTCGTACCACGGCTATTGGCAGCATGGTGTCGGGTGACACCGTCAGTGTGACTGCCGGCAGGGATGCGACTGTTACCGGGTCTTCGTTGGTCAGTACGGGAGACTTGAGCGTACAGGCTGTTCGAGATCTCACGATTGATGCTGCAACGAACACTTTTTCGCGCACAGAAATACATAAGCAAAAAAATCGTGATCTGACGGGGGTGTTGACTGCCAATAACCTTGGCTTGGATGACATTACTGGTAACCAGCATCTTTCCATCAGCAGTCAGAAGCACGATAGCAATGCGCAGGAAACGACCCTTACGGGTAGCACCATTGGTTCCAGTGCAGGCAACGTAACGTTGACTGCGGGGCGAGAGCTCAAGATTGTCGCCAGTGATCTGGTCAGTACTAAGGACATGTCCCTGAGCGGGGCGGATGTCACCATTGCGGCAGGTACTGAAACCGCCAGGCAAACCAGCTCTGACAGCTCGAGGAGCCTGGCTGTTGGGCGAGTGGTCGGTGGGGTGGTGATTGATACCGCCAAGAGTATTCGCAACGATATTCGTGCCGCCAAGGAGGCTGACGATAGCCGGCTCAAGGCAGTCAAGGGGGCTCAGGCACTGCTTTCTGCTTACAACGCTGTGGGTAATCAGGACTCAGGTTCCGCGCAAGAGTCTGAGGGCAAGCCTGCCAACAGCAGTGGCTCGTTGATCAAGATCGGTACCGAACTTGCCAATACACGCAGTAAAAGTTCCAGCGAATACGACAGTGAAACCGCCAAACAATCAACCCTGACCAGTGGTGCGGGGTTGGTTATTAGTGCTGGCGGCGATGGGGCAGGGGCCAAGGGTGATATCCACGTCATTGGTAGCAGCCTAAAGGCTGAAAACACGGTCTTGATAGCCAAGAGCGATATCGTGCTGCAAAGCGCTCAAGATCGTGCGCAATGGGACAACCAGAACACCAACAGTAAAACAAGTGTTGGCGCCAGTTTTAATATTGGCGATCAAAATGGTTTCACTCTGGATCTTGGAGCACAGATTGCGAAAGGCATGGGGACTGGGCATTCAGTCACTCAGGTCAATAGCACTATTGACACTGGCTTACTACTTCTGACCAGTGGCCAAGACACTACCTTGGCTGGGGCGCAAGTCAGAGCAGACACGATCAAGGCTGATATTGGCGGCAACTTGAATATCGCCTCCCGGCAAGATGAGGCCAGCCAGAAGAACCAGCAAAAGAGCGCTGGTGCGGGAGTCAGTCTCTGTATCCCACCTTTTTGCTACGGATCCATGGTCACCGCCTCGGGAAATATTGCTGGCAGCAAGATGAACAGCGATTACAAGGCGGTAACGGACCAGACCGGGCTGTATGCGGGTAAAGGCGGATATGACATTCATGTAGGTGAGACCACCCAGTTGCAGGGGGCGGTCATCGCCAGCAATGCCAATGCTGAGCAGAACCGTTTGGATACGGGACGCCTGCTTGTTAGTGATATCAAGAACAAGAGTGAAATCAAAAGCCAAGCCGCGAGCTTGAGCGCCTCCTATACCAGTACCAAATGGGACAATCCGCGCGGTCCAGTGACCCCTGATGATCAAAGGAAGTGGGCACATTCGGAGACCGGGGGCACTCTGCCGATCGCGCTCAAGGAGTCGGATCACAGTAGCACCCGCAGTGCGATCAGTGAGGGAACCATCACCGTTCGTGATCCGGCTGGTGCCAATGATCTGGTGGGCTTGAATCGGGATACGGCCAACGCCAATCAGCGCCTGGACCGCCCTGACGAGAAGGCCATGCAGGAGCGTATTGACCTTATCCAGAGTTCAGCGCAACTGGCGAGCAGCGTTATCAATACTGTCGCGAAGGCTAAAGCGGATGCGGCCAATAAGGCGAAGCGAGAAGCAGAGAAGTCGCAGAACCCAGAGCAGATAGCGGCAGCCAATGCCGCTGCTCAGGATGCGGCTAGTTGGAATGTGGGTGGCGACAAGCGAATCATGGCCGATATCGCCTCTGGCTTGGTTGCCGCCGGGTTGGGAGGGGCAGGAGGTTCGACTGCTGTTGGTGTTGTTGCTTACACGTCATCGGCTGACGTGTTCAAGAAAATCGGTGATTACGCAGATGCCCAGCACAAAAATCCCAAGGCGGACAGTGCTACCAAGGCGGCTTGGGCTGAGGGTGGTGCGGCGAGGGTTCTGTTGCATGCATTGGCTGGTGCAACGATAGGCTTGTCTAGCGGGAACGCTGGAAGTGGTGCGTTAGGGGCAGGGACATCTGCAGCGCTCATGCCGGCTATTGCTGAGGCGTTGAAGAGCAGTGGTATTGAGGAATATAACCAGGATGCTATTGCAGCGCTAATTGCAACTAGCTTGGGTGGAAGCCTGGGAGCTATTGGAGGGGTTTCTGGCGCTGTTGTTGCAGGAGAAAATGCGTCCGGAGTTGAGGTTTATAATCGTCAGATACATCGTGAACAAGAAATTCCTCTGTTGAAGAAGAAAGCAGAGGACTTGGAGAAAACACTTGGTAAACCAAAGTCAGATGCGTTGTGGGAAGATCTTCTGATTTTGGCAAGTGGTGCAAAACTAGATGAAGTAGAAAAGGCACGTTTAGATGCTCTGGATAAGAAATGGGGGAACGACCCTACAGCCGACTGGTTCAGATTAGATCTGGATATTGCAAAAGAAGAAGTTAGGAAGCTAGCTGATCAAAAAATCCCTTTAACTTGGGCGGATGGACGTCCAATTGTTGCACACGGTGCTCCTGTCTATGCATTTTCTTCGACCGGCGCACAGTTTAAGGACTCGAGCTTATTTAATGTTCTAGGTAAAGGTTACTATGGCGAGTTGTCTCTTGCTGAGAAATGGAATCAATATGGTAAGCAGCAAACGACGGAGCATGCTAAGGAGATTTTAGATATCTCCAGCTCGTATCTGAGTACCAAAGACGCCGCTGATCGATTAATGTCTTTGGCGGTGAAGAATACAGCGCCAGTAGGCATAATCGATGAAGTGATTCTCACGGTTGGGATGCCGGGTGGTAAACTCACTCTCAAGGCGATTGAGGCAGCGTTGGTCAAACGGCAGGAGGCTAAGTTACTTGCCGGAAAAGGAGGTGCTTTCCTTGAAGAACCTCCTATTAAAATGTCTGATAACGTCAGGGAGTTATACTCAAAAGGAAAATATCGTGAAGCTCTAGATGTTCATTATGAGGACTTGGTTAGGCGTAAAGTTGGAGGGGAATCTCAAGTTATTAATGGTAGAGAGATTGATGTTGTTACAGATGTTGCGTTGATTCAAGTTAAAAGGACATATTCGGCTATTGAAAAGCCAAATAATTTTCTTAATAAAGCGACGCGAAACCAAATTAAGTTTACTATTGAAACTGCAGTGGAGCAGGGTAAGCGAGCTGAGTTTTGGTTTAAATATGGTGTTTCTTCTAAAGTAAGGAATTACATTGAAGGGAAAGGCGGTATTGTTAAAGTCGGACTGGGGGAATAATGTCTAGTTATATTTCGATAAGAGGCTGGGTTGAGTGCGATTTTGATGAGGTATCGACTGTAAAGAATTCTGCGATTGAGTCATGGGGGGTGTGTGATAAATATGGCTTGGGTAGAAAAGCTGCAGATTTGTATTGGAAGGGGTGGTCATTCCCAAATGCGCCTATAAATTGGAGAAGCTATGTGTTTTATGGCGCTGTAGTAAATTCGCAAGCATATGACTTTTTTAAATTTGTTTTGAGTAATATCGCTAATCTAAATGCTGATTTTGACGGGGTTTTTTATGTTGATTTTGAAGGCTTAGATGATTCGCGGACACTGAAGATTGAAAATGGTTATTTGCTTGATGAGCATAGATAGGTTTCTTGTTTTTATAGATGGTGTTAATGCAAACAAGGAAGCTTTAAGACGAAGGAATGGAGTTCAGTTCCGATCTCAGGCTGTTAGGGAAATCCTGAAGAAGACTTCCCGAATCTGGTGAAATACGCCGATCCCGTTGCCCGAGTATCCCGATGAAGCAGATGACTTTCGCCGATGCCGAGTACGCCGGCAAGCGTAAGCAAGCCCGCAAGGAGCTGTTCCTGATCGAGATGGATCAGGTGGTGCCGTGGAAAGGTTTGATTGCCCTCATCGAGCCCGGCCGCCCGGCCTATCCGTTGATGGCGATGCTGCGCGTCCATCTGATGCAGAACTGGTTTGGCTACAGCGATCCGGCGATGGAAGAGGCATTGTACGAGACCACCATCCTGCGCCAGTTCGCAGCACCTACAAGAAGCACGGAAAACGCAGCTTGTTGTACCGAATGAAGCGCAAGATCGGGAGAGCCAAGGCGCAGACACGCGCCAAGGTCGAGCATCCGTTTCGTGTGATCAAGCGCCAGTTCGGCTACACCAAGGTGCGCTTCCGTGGGCTGAATACCGCGCAGTTGGTCACGCTATTCGCTCTTTCAAATCTGTGGATGGCGCGCCGGCACTTACTGACGAATACGGGAGAGGTGTGCCTGTGATGCAGGTAGTAGCGGTCGCGAGGTGCTCGCGGCGGCTAAAAACACAGAAGTGAGCGGGTGATTTGGTCATTTTAGATCGACTCCCTGCTTTCAAAAACGGTAGGTGCGGAAGTCGGCCAAAAATATCGGACTACTTCAGACCATCCCTAGCCGATTACGTATAGAAAACCTCCGTAGTCAAGCCCGGTATGTGCAGTGGAAGTTTTGTGGTAGGTGAAATTTTTGGAAAACAACCATACTTTTGATTTGAGGACTTTTCAGGGGCTTCGGGAATTAAGCCATGATTGGTGAATTTGTTAGATCTGTTATAAGTGAAGATCTTCTTAAGGGGGATATTGGTTTTTGTGGCTATAGCCTAGATGAGCTGGAGAAAATCAAGAGACTTTACGATATCCGTATCAGTGGTCAACTACAGTCATTTTTACTTGAAATGGGGCGAAGTGATGGAGGGTTGATTGGGGACTCATTTATCCAATTGTATCGCCCGTCTTGGCGAGTACGTACTCATTTGCTTTTTCAGGTTGGTTTCTTGAGTCAGATGCAAGAAGCCGGGCATTATGAATTTCTGAATAAGCCATTTGTCTTAGCCTGGGTTTCTGAGACTCAGTACTATTTTATTCAGACTTTAATGGGCGATGATGCAGTTTATCATTACGATTCAAATGTGGAATGTGTTGTAAAAACCGAGTGGGACTTGCTTGGTTTGTTGAAAATGTTGATGTGTGCAAACGGCGGCGATATTAAAGCTGGGGTTGTTGGTGATTTGTTAGAGATCTGATCAATACTTATCTCAAAAGAGGGCATTATAAAGTCTTGGCGTTATGAGGCGGAGGTCAAAATAAGTTGTTTTGTTTTTTAGAAGTTAGATTGTCTGGCTCTTGTAAGAGGACTTGCTCTTATGTTGAAACGGAAAGTATGGGGGTATGCGCTGAGCTCAACAGGCTCGTGGTTGTTCAGCTTTGGGAAGGAGGTAATGAAATTGGATGCTGAATTTTAGTCGATGGTTTGAATAGCTGCGGATGTGTGATGAATTATGGGCTGTGTAAAGGGACTAGCAAAAAATGGAAATGAAAGGGCCTCAAGGAACAGGGAATTCACATTTAATTTTTGAGCAGTAGTTTGTGAAACTAATAGTTGTTGGTTTCGAAGCGAAAAGTAAAGGAGTCTATTCGGTTCTTTTGAAGTATGGTGCGCGGAAGCTTGTGAGGGAAGTGAGGGTATGTGAAGGCGCTGTGTTATATGCTGAATATGGATCAAGTCTGCAGGAGATTCTGCATAGAAACGTTGGGGAAGCAAAAAATATGCATCGTCTAATATTTAAGTTGCATCGACAAGAGTTTGTAAAACTTCCTTTATGTATCGGAGATTTCTAGTTTTCCGAAGAGGCTGATGTTGAAATTTTTCTGACTAGCTACCTGGTTGTTGGTGTAGGGTGGCTTGGGTTTATTAGAGCGGAATAAAGAATCCCAAGATGGCAGGGCTCTGTTTCATACTTACAATGAGTGAGAGTTTGATTTGGCTTATTCGAATTTAGAGTTTTCTGGGCAGTTTACGCGGATTCATGATCTGGACTTGAGTATTGCCTGCTTTCTAGTAATAGAGTCCGGAAAATATGTAAGCTCGGAAGCTTTGGATGATATGTTTGATTCTTGGGTCGATTCGATTTCGTATGGCGGCCCTGGTTGTATTGATCTGCAGCTAGATAAATTTCTGAAAAGCCAAGAGTATGCTGATGTAGTTGTAGGCTTGATTGATAGGGTGATCCAAGAGTTGTATTCAATAGCGGATGTTTATCCGAAAGAGAAATTGAACTCGATGCTGGCAGGCGTAAAGATAACTTTGAATGCGGACTATGAAGTTAAGTTGATAAGAACTGCTTTAGTTGGGTTGCGAAAAGTCATTGTAGGTGAAGGATAGCTCATGGGCTGCATGATGAATCAGATGATTTTTCACTAATTCCTGAGTCTTTGATTTTTTCAAGATTGAAAGAAGGTTTGAAAAAGAAGCTCTGCTGTGACCTGCATCAAGTTTGTTTTTTCTAGTTTGTCAGCCTTCGGATCATAGTGGGCTATATATTAAGTAAGAGTCACGTAAGTGATGAGTTTTTAGAGTGAAGAAGAAAATATATTATGGTGTAATCGCGCGTGGTACAGAGATATGTATGCATGTATTTTGCATTTTTAAGTGAGATGTAGCATGAGCATTAAACTTAAGACAGAGGCGGGAGTGTTAGAGTTTATTGTCAAAAATATGAAGGCTAAGGATAGTTTTTTTGACTTCGATATTGTCAGTGTTTGGTATGATAAATATTCTGGCTGTTTACCGGCTGATTTCTTTTGTAGTTTGAATTTCGATGATATAAATAGGCTTGTTGATTATTTCTATAGGCATAAATTGTCAGTGCTTACTAATCAGGTTAATGAGTCACTGGTTTATATGCCTTTGGAAAGCGACTTTCAAATAAGGTTCATGGCCGGGGAGGCTGAAAGCATGGAAGATGGATACTTTTCCATAGGTTTTTTATTTAACCTTGGAAGTAGTTGCGAAGAATCTTCGAATGTATATTTTGGATTCGAGGCTGGTATTGATTTTTTAGCGGTAGATGACTTTTGTGTTTCTTTGAAGGAACTGGTGACCGTTGAGCAGTAGATGATTTTCTAGTAATCCACGGTTTTCAAAGTGTTTTAATCTGGTAAGCCATGATGAAAGAAGTATCTCCTCTAATATGTACATCGTGTGAAGAACAGCTCGATGTGTTTAACGAGGGTTCTACCCAAGGATTAAGGTGTTCCGGTTGTGGCTGGTCCTTGGTTACTACACATATTTCAGACATTAAAATCGATGAGCGAGAATATAAAATTTTTTGTAGCGGTAATTATAAAAGCGAAGCACATGTGCGAGTTGTATCCGAGGTGGCAGGTTACAATTTTTTGATGTCCAGAAAAGCACTGCAGAAAGGCCAATTTCTTCTGTTCTCCGGGCAGGCTGTTGAGGTTTCTCGGGTCAGGAAAATGCTTGGTCATGCAGGGGTTTTATGTACCATCACACCTGATTTTAAGTGGGGTTGATCAGGTGGCGATTGTTGTTTGCTAAGCCTCTAAGGTGAATAAGTTAGTTCTTTCAGTAACTTAGCTGCAACTTCCGAAAGTACAGGCTATACATCAACCTCCCTTGAATACTCCCGCTCCTGCGGAAGCAGTCTGCTGGCCCCCTCCAAGTCCCCTTCCTGAATGAGTCGATGAATCTCGTGCGCCAACGGCGTGACATCGGTAATGCGCTTGATCCACTGGTTCACATACAACTGCACAGCCTCCTTGCTCAGGCCAATCTGAATGGCCCGATGTTCCTGTGGCCGCAAGTACAGATCCCGTTCCGGGTCCCACTGAATCCGCACCGGCGACTGGTCTTTCAACTTCAACCATTCTTCCTTGCTCATGGACTCGTCGGCATGGCTCAAGCAGCCGTTGGCCAGGGCCCATTCAAAGCCTTCGCGGCTGATGTCGATGGCCTGGATGCGGGTCTGTCCGGCGTCCTTAAAACCCCAGCCGGCGCGGTACATCATCCAGAGGAAGGACGGCTTTATCCAGGTCATGCGCTCCATCTTGAAGGGTGGGGAGACGAAGGTGCCGTGGGCCAGGGCGGCGTCGGCGATGCTGTCGGAGTAGGCCTGGTAGACGCGGATGGTGTCGGCGTCGTAGAGCGCGCGGATCTGGCGCTCGGGGATTTCTGTTGCGGGTTTATGCATGGCATTTCCTTATGAAGAATGGGCGGCCGGGAAGCCGCCCTGGGGTGTTTAGAGTTTGGCCTGCGGTTGCAGGCGCCGTGATGTCACATCCAGCAGATCACAGCCATCGCGCAGCAGGATGCTGCACACCAGGGTCAGTTCCTGCAGTAGCACCGGTTCGCTGCGCAGGGTCTCGGCGGCGAAGTTCTCCAGCAGTTGGGTCGCGGCGCGGATGCGAAAGGCTGCGGCGTCGTGCAATACATCGATGGGCGCCTGGGTGTCGATCAGCAGGGAAGGAATCAGGCAGTCGTGGCCGGTTAGGGATATATAACGGTTCATTAGTACACCTCGCTTAATGGATCGATGTACTCGTTACTCCGGTCGCCAAACCAGGTCGCCATATGGGCGACGGCCGGACTATAAGCCGCGGGCTTGCGAGGGTGCAAGGCAAGTTCGGTGGCGTCTTTTCCGAGAGCGTTGTAGGGCTTTTTCCGTACACATCCATCCCGCTTGCGACTGTATTTCCAGGTGTTTAGCCAGGGCGCTTTTGGCGAACGGTCGGCTAGCCTGTATGTACATTTGTAAATACGGAATTGCTTATGTACGTTGCATGGGACGAGGCCAAGAACCACGCCAACATGCTCAAGCACGGCATCGATTTCAACGATGCGGTGGCCCGGTGCTGTCCTTGCGCGATGAGCGCCTGGACTACGGCGAGGAGCGCTGGATCAGCCTCGGTTGGATCAGGACCCTGGTGGGCGTGGTGGTCCATACCGAGCGGCGAGGCCAAGCGATGCGCATTATCTCGGCGCGAAAAGCCACTAAGCGGGAGGCTAAATATTATGTCCAACGGATCGAAAACTGATTGGGATCGCCTGGCGAAAACCGATGACCAGGGCATCGATACTTCTGATATTCCCGAGCTGGATGACGATTTCTTTCGCCGCGCCGAGGTGCACCTGCCGGGCAAGAAGGCCGTGACCATTCGCCTGGATGCCGATGTGCTGGAGTGGTTCAAGGGCCAGGGCGCGGGTTACCAGACGCGGATCAACCAATTGCTGCGCCAGTACATGCAGGCCCACCGGGACTGAGGCCTGTGCATCATTTCAGGAGGCGGGCGGATGGCCCGCCGCTCTTTCCGGCCGGCCGTGGAGGGTGGTTGCCATTGCGATTCCTGTCTGAAATATTCATTTACAACTACCCCCGTCCTCAAGCTCAATCTGCTCCCTTGCCTGGTGCGAAGGAGTGCGCTCTTTCGTGCAGGCTATAGTCTTGTGCTCACCCTGATCTCATCCGCAAATAAGGTGCTTTCGTATGTCTCGCTTTGCCTCCCGCAATACTTGGCTGGCCGTTGGTGCCGCGTTGCTGTGCCTGCACTTGCCCGTGCAGGCCCAGGAGCGTTTTACCCTGAACATTCCCGGGGTTTCGGATGACCGGCTGTTCACCACGGGCAATGCCAGCGATGCCAAGGGCTGTGGCGGGCACAATAATTCCCCGGCCTTGAACTGGACCGCCGGCCCGACCGGGACCTTGAGCTACGCCATCGTCATGCACGACCCGGACGGGGCCAAGGGCCAGGGCGTGGATCACTGGGTGCACTACGGCATCAAGCCCACCACCCGGCAGATTCCCGCCGGTGCCGGCAACAAGCCGAACCTGGAAGGGCTGGCCGGCCTCAACAGCCGCAACGGTACTTCCTATATGGGCCCGTGCCCGCCGGTGGGTGACAGCGCGCACCACTACATCATCCAGATCTACGCCCTGGACCTGCCGCCGGAAGCCCTGCCCGCCGGGCTGACCCGCGCCCAACTGCTGGAAAAGATCAACGGTCACGTACTGCGCAACAGCAGTGTGGTGCGCCGCTATTCCCGCTGAGTGAAATTTTTTTCGAAGGCTTAACCCGAATCGCCCAGGGGCTTCGTCTGAAGGGGGGAATGGATCATTTCTTTCCGAGGTCAGCCCCATGTCCCTTCCCGTGCATTTCCTTCGTCCGGCCGCCCAGGGTTTTGCCGCCGGCCTGTTGCTGGCAGTTGCCGGCTGTGGTGTGTCGTCCAAGCCCGAATCCGCTGCCGGCTCGTCAACCCAGGGAGCATTGCAGGCTGCGCCTCAAGCGCAGTACGAGGTGCAGCATGCCGATGCCACCATGGCCAAGCGCGCTGTGCATCCGATGAGGTTGTCAGCGCCGATGCCGGCGCCCATTAGCTCACGGGAGTCGCTGGTGGCCGGTTACCGCGACGAGCCCCGGGAGCAGTACCAGAAACTGCCGGACAACCCGATCCACAGCGTCGCCGAAGCACCGGTCTCGACCTTCAGCGCCGACGTCGATACGGGTGCCTATGCCAACGTCCGCCGCTTGCTCAACCAGGGCAGCCTGCCGCCGGAGGGCGCGGTGCGCCTGGAGGAACTGGTCAACTACTTCCCCTACGATTACGCCCTGCCCACGGACGGCTCGCCCTTTGGCGTGACCACCGAGCTGGCGCCGTCGCCGTGGAATCCCCATACCCGCCTGCTGCGCATCGGCATCAAGGCATCGGATCGCGCGGTGGCGGAGCTGGCCCCGGCCAACCTGGTGTTCCTGGTGGATGTCTCCGGCTCCATGGATCGCCGTGAAGGCCTGCCCCTGGTGAAAAGCACCCTCAAGCTGCTGGTGGATCAACTGCGGGACCAGGATCGGGTGTCGCTGGTGGTCTACGCCGGTGAATCACGGGTGGTGCTGGAGCCCACGTCCGGTCGTGACAAGGCGAAGATCCGCACTGCCATCGACCAGCTCACCGCGGGTGGTTCCACGGCGGGCGCCTCGGGTATCCAGCTGGCCTACCAGATGGCCCAGCAGGGTTTTATCGACAAGGGCATCAACCGCATCCTGCTGGCCACCGACGGCGACTTCAACGTCGGCGTCAGCGACTTCGACAGCCTCAAGGCCATGGCCGCCGAGAAGCGCAAGAGTGGTGTCTCCCTGACCACCCTGGGGTTCGGTGTGGACAACTACAACGAGCACCTGATGGAGCAACTGGCCGATGCCGGTGACGGCAACTACGCCTACATCGACAATCTGCGCGAAGCGCGCAAGGTGCTGGTGGACCAGCTCAGCTCGACCCTGGCGGTGGTGGCCAAGGACGTGAAGCTGCAAGTGGAGTTCAACCCGGCCCAGGTCAGTGAATACCGCCTGCTGGGTTATGAGAACCGTGCACTCAAGCGAGAAGACTTCAGCAACGACAAGGTCGACGCCGGGGAAATCGGTGCAGGGCATACGGTTACCGCGTTGTATGAAATTGTCCCGGCTGGCGAGAAGGGTTGGCTGGAGCCGCTGCGTTATGCCCAGGCCAAGGCGCCGCAACAGAGTGGCAAGCAGGGCGAGCTGGCCATGCTGCGGCTGCGCTACAAGGCGCCGGAAGGCGGCAGCAGCCGCCTGATCGAACGGCCCATCAGTGCCCAGCAGCCCGGCAGCCTGGCGGCGGCCAGCCCCGACCTGCGCTTCGCCGCAGCCGTGGCGGCGTTCTCCCAGCAGCTCAAGGACGGCCGCTACACCGGCAACTTCAGCCTGGCCGACACGGTCAAGCTGGCCCAGGGCGCCAAGGGTGCCGACCCTTACGGCCTGCGAGGCGAGTTCGTACAGCTGGTGGAGCTGGCGCAAAGCCTGCAAACTCAGGCGCCGAAAGCCCAGGCGGCGCAGCCCGTGGACTTGAGCCAAGTGCAGAGCCGCCTTGAGTAGACCTCAGACCCGCAGTGAACAGGAGTTCAACCGCCCTATGTCTGCTGCCCAATCCACCAGCGACGCCAGCAGCGATGAAACGCTGCTGGCGCGTTACCGTGCCGGAGACCCCGCGGCCTTCGAGGTGCTTTACCAGCGCCATCGCCAGGGCTTGTATCGCTTTGTGCTGAGCCTGTGTGGCAAGGCCGAGCTGGCGGATGAGGTCTACCAGGAAACCTGGCTCAGCCTGATCCGCAGCACCAGCCAGCCCCAGGGCCGGGCCAGCTTCCGGACCTGGTTGTACCAGATTGCCCGCAACCGCTTGATCGACCACTGGCGCAAGCACGGCCAGCGCAACCCGTTGCACGACAGCTATGACGAACAACTGCACGGTGAAGCCGACCAAGCCCCCGGCCCCGAACAGCAACTGAGCCTGTGCCGCGACCAGCAGCGTATCGAAGCCGCCCTGCAGGACCTGCCCGAAGACCAGCGCGAGGTGTTCCTGCTGCGGGCCCACGGCGACCTGGAACTGCCGGAAATCGCCAGCCTGACCCAGGCTCCCCTGGAAACGGTGAAAAGCCGTTTCCGCTATGCGTTGAAAAAGTTGCGTCGGCTCCTGGCCGAGGAGGTACTCACATGACTGACGCCCGACAGACCCCAACCCCCGAAGAGCAGATGCTGGCGCATATCCGCCAACACAGTACCCAGGAGCCACCGGCCCATCTCGACGCCCTGATCCTGGCCACTGCCCGCCGCGAAGCCCCGGCGCCCAAGCCCGGCTTCTGGCAACGCTGGATGCAGGCCTGCCTGCGGCCGCGTTATCAACTGGCTTTTGCCAGTCTGTTTGGCGTGGCCCTGGTCATCGGTTTGCTGCGGCCTTCCCCGGAGCACTATCCACAAGAGCAGGCCTTTGTCCCTGCGCCCGCTCCAGCCCCAGCTGCGCCCATCGCACGCCAGGCGGCGCCACGTTCCGCCGAGCTGGCCGGGGCCTTGAGCGTCCCTGAGCCGGCTGCCCCTTCGCCCATCGCTCCGGCGGCCCCTGTCGGCAGTTTTGCCGCGGCGCCGGAGATGGAAGCGTCCGCTGATGCAGCGCCACCTGCGATGGCCAAGCCCAGGGCCGAGTCGAGCAAGCTGGCCAAGCGCATGTCGGCGCCGGTCGCGCCCCGGGCGATCAAGCGATTGAATGAGCAACTGCAGACAGTGCTGCGTCTATGGGACGAGGGCCAGAACCGCGCGGCGGCCGAGCTGCTGCTCCAACTGCAGGAAACTTATCCACAGGAGGATCTGGACGCGCGCCTGCAAGCCTTGCGTCGTCAATAAGGTGCGGGGGTTGGCTGTCGCAGCGGAAAACGCGCACTATCTGCCCAGTTTCCAGAAAGTGAGAGGCCGGTCATGGCACCCCGCATCGACCGTATTGCTGCAATGTTGAACTGCCCGATCAAGGGCGCGGAGCTGCGCCAGGCCATCAAGGAAAGCCGCAAGGACTTTGGCCTTGAAGAGGGCGAGGACCTCGATCAGCAGGCCGACGACGAAGACGATCAGGCGGCCCCGCACTCCGACGCCGTCGAGGAGGAGTGACCCTGGCAGCCCCAGCGCTCAGGCGTAGGGGGTGGCGGGCAACTCGATGAACTCGGCGCAGGCACCGTCCGCGGTCATGCGCCGAGCCCGTTCCGGCAGCAGCCGGGCGTGGTTTTCCACTTGCCAGCGATACCAGCTCAGGCGCTGCACGATCCGCCGCCGGCAGGGCTCCGGCAATTGCCCCAGCAGGTCGACACTCTCGGGCGCCCAGCGGGCTCGGGTCGAGTAGTAGCAGAACAGGTTTTCCCGCAGGCCGAAACAGTCCTCAATGCTTTCCTCGACGCTGTACGCGTAGCGCTCGAAGCTGGCGCTCAGTTGCTGTGCGCCGTCGGCGTTGTCCCGCAGGTAGGCGAAGATCCCCGGCCAATTGATGCAGTACAGGTGCTCGTCCCAATCGCCGTCCCGGGTCAGGTATTGGCCCTGGCCGCGAAAGAACTGCAGCACTTCCTCGCGCTCCAGAGCCACTTCAAAGTTGCTTTTCATCGGGTGTTCCCTTGACGTCGGCGATGCTCACAGATAACGCCACGCATTCGATCACGCAATCGAAGCCGATTTCCAGGCGCAGGTGATAACCGGGGTCCAGGCGAGTGAGCTGGGTGCGCATGCGCCCGTCGAAGCGCGTGCCGCTGACCGCCAGTTCGCTGATGCCCTGGACCTTGAGCACGAAACTGCAGTGGGTCGCCGCCTCGATCACCGGCCAGCTGGCAGGCACAGACAAGCGCGGCAGTTCACCGCTCAGGTGCAGGCTCAGTTGCTCGCCCTGGAACTGCGGGCCCTGGGTCTCCAGGTCATAGGGCGTGGCGGTCAAATCGAACTCGGCCCGCCAGGCTTCAGGGTTGTCGATGCCGAACAGCCAGTCCTTGCCGAAACGCTCACGGTGCGGGATTGCCCGGCACTCTGCCAGCGAAGGCAATTGCGCGCGGACCAGGTCTTCCTGCCAGCGCTCCCGTGCCGCGTTCAGCAGGCGCTGGAAAAGGTCCCGGCTGTTGTCGATCACCCCTGGCCAGTTGCTGGGCCACTGATCGTATTCGTAGTCGTCCTCGATGGGCTCCCAGATCTGTTCGAAGTCGTAGTCCGGGTCATCCAGTGCCGCTTGCAGCACCTCCACCAGCCGCTGTCGATGCCGGAAATTCTCCCGGGAACCGTGGCGCATCAGGCCGTAGTGGCGGACCAGGTATTCGCGGTCGTCCGGGTCATTGGGGTTGTAGCGGTTCAGTTCGGCATCCAGGGCCGGGGGCATGTCATAGCCCATGAACCAGGTGACCCAGTCGCGTATCTGGGGCTCGAAGGGTTGATTGTGCAGGGGATGGCGCAGCATCGGGACCTCCTGTCCGGGGGCGGCGAATGTAGCAAGTTGCGCCTCGCCAGGACAGCCCGGGGCCGTCATGTGTGCGGGGTGCCGTTCGGGCATTGCGCCGTTTTGCATCGCGGATCAACAAAAAAGCCCCAGGCCGTAAGACCTGGGGCTTTTTCGCTGAAGATGGCGCACTCGGCGGGATTCGAACCCACGACCCCTGCCTTCGGAGGGCAGTACTCTATCCAGCTGAGCTACGAGTGCAGTGCGGGCGACATCATACCTATGTCGACTCGGGGCGTCCACGCCGGTTTTCATCGGCTGGTGCTTGTCCGTCGCAACCCCCGGAAACCCGGGCCGTAGTGGCAGTTTTTCCTGCTGAAGCTTCCTCGTACCTGCGCGCAACCTGCAGCCAGAACCGTGCAATCACGGGGCACAGGGAGGTGCAGGAGATGAACTGTTCCATGCCGGGCGGCCTGCAAGCGGGCCTGCCGGACCAACTGTTCGAAGCCAGCTGGAGGGCGGTATTGCCCGGTTTGCAGCGCCGCGCCCGGCAGTTGGCGCGGGGCAACGCCGATGGTGCCCAAGAGTGGCTGGCGGCCACGGCGATCAAGGCGCTGCTGTTCTTTCGTCGCTCGCCGGAGCGGATTCGCGACCCCCAGGGCTTTCTGTTCCTGGTGCTCGATCATGTGTTTGTCGACAGCTGCCGCCGGCAGGCCCGGGAGCAGCGCCTGTTTGTGGATTTCGCCGGGCTCGAGGATGACCCGCTGCAGCAGCTGGAGGCCCCGCAGATGTCGGTGCTCGACCAGGTGGAATTGCTGGAGACCCTGGCCCTGCTCAGTCGACGGGTGGCGCAACTGCCGCCGAAGAAGCGCCGCCTGTTTGAACTAAAGTTTGTCGACGACCTGCCCTATCCCCACATCGCCGCCGAGCTGGGCATGAACCAGCCCTTGGCGCGCAAGTATGTGCAGCTGTTGCGGGCGCAGTTGCGTTGATACGGCCTGAGGTTTCACAGCCGGCTCGCTCGGGCGTTCCTGTTCAGTGAGCCTGTTTTCGATGCTGTAGCCGGTGCCGCCGCCTTCTGCGGTGGGCCATTCCATCTAAGGAGAGATGTATGCCCGATCCAATGGTCAACTCGCAGATCACCGATGCCGTCACCCAGACCAACGTCAAGGTCGTGGCCGAGGCTCCGGCCCAGGCCATCGCCTCGCTGTACCAGGTGGCCAGCCACTCGGCCGGCCTGTCGCTGCAGAACGCGGTCAACAGCCAGCAGGCGCTCAACCAGATCTCCAATGCGGTGGTGTCCAAGGCCGTGGCGCTGATCATGGCGATCGGCGAGTAGGGCTGATCGCCCGGGAGAATCGTCATGGCCTGGTTCAAGAAGAAAACCCCACCCGCAGCCGCGGCCGATGAAAGCGCCGGCGCGGCGGCCGACCCTGGCGCCGCTGCAGTAGCCGCCGAGCCTGAGGCACCCTCGGCGATGGCCGGTGACGCCGCCTCGACAGCCAGCGCGCCGGCGCCCGAACCTGCTCCATCGCCTGCAGGCCCGGCGCAGCCCTCGATGATGCAGACGATGAACGCGCACCTGCTCAAGCAGGCCGGCACGCCCAGCAGCGACAGCACTGATGCCCTGAACAGCCAGATTGTCCAGGCGGTGCAGTTCAGCAATGCCCAGACCTTCAGCTATGCCCCGGCGCAGATCGCAGCAGCGCCGGACATGATGATCAGCCAGGCCGCCGGCCTGGTGGCGCAGTCGGCGGCGGGGTATTTCGACGGGGTCAGCAAGCTGGCCCTGGCGGCCCAGGCAGTGCTGCTCAAGCAGATGACCGAGAACATCGTCAAAGAGAACGTCAAGGGGGCTGCCGAGGATGCCCTGGGCGCGTTGGTCACCGATCTGCTGGTGGGCGCGGCGGCAGCGGTGGCGGCGGCTGCCGGGGCCATGGAGGCCGACGCGGCCGGCGTGGCCATCGACAAGATCGACCAGAGCATCGCCAAGTACAGCAGCACCCTGGCCAATCGCACACCGTCCTCCTGAGCAAGCGCCCCGGGCGCGCCAGGTGCCCGGGGCCTGCACGGCCAGGAGCATGACCGCGACACAGGCTTTCCCCCTGGCGTTGAAGTTCGACGGACCCGGTGCCCAGCCCTTCAACGTCATTCATTGAGTAAGGAGCATGCAATGGCGAATGAAGAGCAGACCCCGATGGCGACGATATTCGGCTTTGCCGAGAAGTATCTGAAACGCCCGTTGACCCAGGTCGAGCGCCAGGTACTGGAGGCATTTGCCCAGGACAAGCCGCTGGACATGTCCAGGGCCGCGCAACAGAGCGTCGATCAGGCGCGGCAGCGGGCCACGGAGCTGATGCAGTCCGATGGGCTGCGCACCCGACAGATCATCGATCAACTGGCCGGTTCCGCCGCCGCGGGCAAGGCCGATCCCCAGGCGCGGGAGCTGGTGCTGCGGCAACTGCTGGCGGCCGCCGAGTCCGAGGAGCCGCTGTCGGTATCGCCCCCCGGGGCCGGCCTGGTGACGACCGCCGCCGCTGCAGCCGCCGCGGCGGCGCTGGCGCCGGCACTGTCCCCGGCCAGCTTCCCGGCGGACGATCCGCAGCTCAAGGCAATGATCAGCGCCCTGGTCCAGCAGGAGGTGAAAGCCGCGGTCGAGGCGCGGATGGCCGGGCTGTCGCAGAAAGTCGAAGACACCCTCAAGCAACTGACCGCCGGCAGTGGGCAATAAGGGCCCCCTGAAATAACCGCAAGGCCGTTCAAGCCCCGCTTCACAGCATCAGGGCTGCCACGTTCACTCAATGACACGGAATGCTCCGTGTGCCTAACAAAGGAAGTTGAGCCATGCCACTTGTAAACGAACAAATCACCGATGCCGTCACCCAGACCAACGTCAAGGTCGTCGCTGAAGCGCCGGCCATGGCGATGGGCACCATCTACCAATCCATGGCCCAGGCCACCGCGATCCTGTTCCAGAACTCGGTCTCGGCGCAGC
>NZ_JBXAJB010000005.1:325902-635059 GCF_058796855.1 Pseudomonas sp. GW823-FHT03E05 | reverse complement strand
CAGCAGCAAAACACCCTGGCCCAGGCGGCCACCAACCAGGGCGTGATGCAGATCTACAGCGTCGACACCACCGCCGGGGCGGCGGCCACCGAAAAAGTCGCCCAGGGCGGGGTCTCCGACAACCTCACCAGCCTGCTGACGGTTCTCAAGTCCTTTCAGAGCTGATGGCTGAAAGCCTGATTTTCCGTTGAACCTACCTGCTGAAAAAATGGAGTTTTTATGAGCACAGTCAGTCCGCAAATCACCGATGCCGTCACCCAGACCAACGTCAAGGTCGTCGCCGAAGCGCCAGCCATGTCGATGGGCACCATCTACCAGTCCATGGGCCAGTCCGTGGCCATCCTGTTCCAGAACTCGGTTTCGGCGCAGCAGCAGCAAAACACCCTGGCCCAGGCGGCCACCAACCAGGGCGTGATGCAGATCTACAGCGTCGACACCACCGCCGGTGCGTCGGCCACCGAGAAAGTCGCCCAGGGCGGTGTGGCCGACAACCTCACCAGCCTGTTGACGGTGCTCAAGTCGTTCAGTAGCTGACCGTTCCCCAGGCGCCATGCCAGCGCCCCCGCCGCCTGCCATAGGCTGCGGGGGCGTTGTCTTTTGCCCGGCGGCATGGGAGGTTGAAGCGGATTTTTTACCGCTAGGCGCCTTTACGTTCTTTTTTTCGAACAGCCTATTGTCCTTTACCCCCGTTGACCCTAGGATTCGTTTGAGATTTCAAACGCTCTTGCCTGGGTGCCCAAACGCACGTCTATTCTTGTGTGCGACTTTTTCGTGCTTTTACCCAGTGAACGATTTTCCTGACGGCAGCCTGGCCACGGGCTGGTGACAGCGCCCCGGCGCTCTCCTCCTGACCTGGCGCCTTTCTACAATCACAATTCGCCCCGCGTATGCGCGGTGCTGTTAAGGAAGCCGACATGCAGCTCAAAGACGCCCAGTTGTTCCGCCAACAAGCCTTCATCGATGGAGCTTGGGTCGACGCGGACAACGGCCAGACGATCAAGGTCAACAACCCCGCTACCGGTGAAATCCTCGGTACCGTGCCAAAGATGGGCGCTGCCGAAACCCGCCGCGCCATCGAGGCCGCCGACAAGGCCCTGCCGGCCTGGCGTGCCCTGACCGCCAAGGAGCGCGCCACCAAGCTGCGCCGCTGGTATGAATTGCTGATCGAGAACCAGGACGACCTGGGTCGCCTGATGACCCTGGAGCAGGGTAAGCCGCTGGCCGAAGCCAAGGGCGAAATCGCCTACGCCGCCTCCTTCATCGAATGGTTCGCCGAAGAAGCCAAGCGCATCTACGGCGACGTGATTCCCGGCCACCAGCCCGACAAGCGCCTGATCGTGATCAAGCAGCCGATCGGCGTGACCGCGGCCATCACCCCGTGGAACTTCCCGGCGGCGATGATCACCCGTAAAGCCGGCCCGGCCCTGGCCGCCGGTTGCACCATGGTCATCAAGCCCGCTTCGCAAACCCCGTTCTCGGCCCTGGCCCTGGTGGAACTGGCGCACCGTGCCGGCATCCCGAAAGGCGTGCTGAGCGTGGTCACCGGCAGCGCCGGCGACATCGGCGGCGAGCTCACCAGCAACCCGATCGTGCGCAAGCTGTCGTTCACCGGCTCCACCGAGATCGGTCGCCAGCTGATGGCCGAATGCGCCAAGGACATCAAGAAAGTCTCCCTGGAGCTGGGCGGCAACGCGCCGTTCATCGTGTTCGACGACGCGGACCTGGATAAGGCCGTCGAAGGCGCGATCATCTCCAAGTACCGCAACAACGGCCAGACCTGCGTCTGCGCCAACCGCCTGTACATCCAGGATTCGGTCTACGACGCCTTCGCCGAGAAATTGAAGGCTGCAGTGGCCAAGCTGAAGATCGGCAACGGCCTGGAAGAAGGCACCACCACTGGCCCGCTGATCGACGAAAAAGCCGTGGCCAAGGTCCAGGAACACATCGCCGACGCCCTGAAAAAAGGCGCGACCCTGCTGGCCGGCGGCAAGTCCATGGAAGGCAACTTCTTCGAGCCGACCATCCTGGTCAACGTGCCCAAGGATGCAGCCGTGGCCAAGGAAGAAACCTTTGGCCCACTGGCGCCGCTGTTCCGCTTCAAAGACGAAGCCGAAGTCATCGCCATGTCCAACGACACCGAGTTCGGCCTGGCCTCGTACTTCTATGCCCGCGACCTGGGTCGTGTGTTCCGTGTGGCCGAGGCCCTGGAATACGGCATGGTCGGGGTCAACACCGGCCTGATCTCCAACGAAGTGGCGCCGTTCGGCGGCATCAAGGCCTCGGGCCTGGGCCGTGAAGGTTCCAAGTACGGGATCGAGGATTACCTGGAAATCAAATACCTCTGCCTGGGTATCTGATCCGGTTTCAAGCGCCGGGGGCACGAGAGCGCTGTCCCCCTGCGCAGCTTTAAAAAACGCACTTTTCAAGGTGGCCCGGGACCGCTCCGACAGTCGATCATCGCATGCTGTCGCAGGCGCTTCCCCGCCCCGCAACCCTTGAATCACACCGCTGCCGCAGCGGTGAATGAGGACACTATGAGCAAGACCAACGCATCTTTGATGAAACGCCGTGAAGCCGCTGTACCGCGCGGTGTTGGCCAGATTCACCCGATCTTCGCCGACAGCGCGAAGAACGCCACCGTCACCGACGTTGAAGGCCGCGAGTTCATCGACTTCGCCGGCGGTATCGCGGTACTGAACACCGGTCACGTGCACCCGAAGATCATCGCCGCGGTGACCGAGCAACTGAACAAGCTGACCCACACCTGCTTCCAGGTCCTGGCCTACGAGCCTTACGTGGAGCTGTGCGAGAAAATCAACGCCAAGGTGCCAGGTGATTTCGCCAAGAAAACCCTGCTGGTGACCACCGGTTCCGAAGCCGTAGAGAACGCCGTGAAGATCGCCCGTGCCGCCACTGGCCGCGCCGGCGTGATCGCCTTCACCGGCGCCTACCACGGCCGCACCATGATGACCCTGGGCCTGACCGGCAAGGTCGTGCCTTACTCGGCCGGCATGGGCCTGATGCCAGGCGGCATCTTCCGCGCGCTGTACCCGAATGAACTGCACGGCGTGAGCATCGATGACTCCATCGCCAGCATCGAGCGCATCTTCAAGAACGACGCCGAGCCTCGTGATATCGCCGCGATCATCATCGAGCCGGTGCAGGGCGAAGGCGGCTTCTACGTCGCGCCCAAAGAGTTCATGAAGCGCCTGCGCGCCCTGTGCGACCAGCACGGCATCCTGCTGATCGCTGACGAAGTGCAGACCGGCGCTGGCCGTACCGGCACCTTCTTCGCCATGGAACAGATGGGCGTTACCGCCGACCTGACCACCTTCGCCAAGTCCATCGCCGGCGGCTTCCCGCTGGCCGGTGTCTGCGGCAAGGCCGAGTACATGGACGCCATCGCTCCAGGCGGCCTGGGCGGCACCTACGCCGGTAGCCCGATCGCCTGTGCGGCGGCCCTGGCGGTGATGGAAGTGTTCGAGGAAGAGCACCTGCTGGATCGCTGCAAGGCTGTTGGCGAGCGCCTGGTGACCGGCCTCAAGGCCATCCAGGCCAAGTACCCGGTGATCGGTGAAGTGCGTGCCCTGGGCGCGATGATCGCGGTGGAACTGTTCGAGAATGGCGACAGCCACAAGCCGAACGCCGCTGCCGTGGCCCAGGTCGTGGCCAAGGCTCGCGACAAGGGGCTGATCCTGCTGTCCTGCGGCACCTACGGCAACGTTCTGCGGGTTCTGGTGCCGCTGACCTCGCCGGATGCCCAGCTGGACAAAGGCCTGGCCATCATCGAAGAGTGCTTCGCTGAACTCTGATGACGCTGTGACCTGATCGACAGAAAAACCCGCTTCGGCGGGTTTTTTTTCGCCCTCAGGCGGCTCCAGGGGGATTTGCGTTGTATGGAAGCCCGCGCATTGACTAAGGTGCAAGGGATTGCCTAGGGAGCGTGCTGCATGACCGCTGTTGATTTACCCGCTGTACCTCGCGTGCTGATTGCCGAGGCTGATCCCTGGTCTCGTGATTTGCTCAAGCAAGTGCTGTTGAACGTGCGCTGTGATGCGCGTCTGGACTTGTGTGCCGACGGTCAGGAGGCCATGGACCTGCTGAGCGCCAAACCCTATGACCTGATCATTGCCGATTGGGAGCTGCCGGGCATCGATGGCCTGTCGCTGCTGCGCGCGGTGCGCCAGCGCAAGCGCAACCCGGTGCAGCCGTTCATCCTGCTGAGCGTGCGCAGCGACAGCGCCAGCGTGCGCGAGGCCTTGCCCCTGGCGCCCACTGCCTACCTGACCAAGCCCCTGAACATGGAGGGGCTGACCCAGCGCCTGCAGGGCCTGCTGCTGGACGCCGGCCAGGAAGTCTCCTGCGAGGTGCCGGCCCTGGCGCCGGGCATGACCCTGTGGCCCTTTCTCGAACGCCGGCGCGATGTGGCCGACGGCGCGCCGCTGCTCACCGATGTGCAACTGGCGGTCAAGCGCAGCCTCAACCCCGAAGGCCTGGACCTCAAGGTGCTGGAGGAAGAGATCCGCACCGATCCCCAGGTCACCGCGGTGCTGATCGCTGCAGCCAACAGCGCCGCGCAGCACCATGGCGACGGCGTGCAGACCCTGTCCCAGGCCCTGCATCGGCTGGGCACCGGGCAGAGCATGAACCTGATCCTCGGCCTGACCCTCAAGCGCAGCGCGCGCCTGAGCGATCCGGCCCTGGCCGACTATGCCGAGCGCTATTGGGAGCTGTCCCTGCATACCGCGGAATACGGCCGGACCCTGGCGCGCCTGCTGGACCTGGACCAGGAGCGCTGCTACTGCGCCGGGCTACTGCATCGCCTGGGCGATCTGGCGTTGCTGCGTTGCTTGCAGGAGTGGAAACAGGCCGGCGGCGAGCTGGACGACCAGGAAGAAATCGGCGATGCCCTGGAGCGCTTTGGCGCGGCCTACGGCTCGGCGCTGCGGACCCGCTGGCGCATGCCCCTTG
Source organism: Pseudomonas sp. GW823-FHT03E05 (assembly GCF_058796855.1). Taxonomy (NCBI): domain Bacteria; kingdom Pseudomonadati; phylum Pseudomonadota; class Gammaproteobacteria; order Pseudomonadales; family Pseudomonadaceae; genus Pseudomonas; species Pseudomonas sp. GW823-FHT03E05. The sequence goes on along the minus strand of NZ_JBXAJB010000005.1, from coordinate 630,088 downwards.
AACTGCGGGAACTGATTGCCTCGATCTACCAGTTGGGCGGTGGGGTGTATTCCCGCGAGGCGCTGGTGATGAACCTGGCGGCGCAGCTGGCGCGGCTGACCGAGCACGAAGGGGTGGAAGAGATCGCGCGCTGCAAGACCGCGCGGCTGCTGAAGGTCGGGCTGCCGGAACTGACCCGCCTGCGCAAGGGCTGAACCACTGTAGGAGCCGGCTTGCCGGCGAAGAGGCCTTCGAGTCTTGTGCAAGCCTTGCGGGCCAGCCAGCTCCTACGGGCGAGTGATCGCGGGTTTATCCGGTGATGATGCGGTTCTTGCCCTGGCGCTTGGCTTCGTACATGGCGCTGTCGGCGCGGGCGAACAGGTTGTCCAGGCTTTCGTCTTCCGCCAGCAGGCCGGTCAGGCCCTGGCTCACGGTGATGGTGAACGTCTGGCCCTGGTGGCTGAAATTCTGGCGCTGGATCTCCCGTTGCAGGCGCTCGGCTACCTGGCGCGCCATGTCCGCGGTGCAGCCGGGAAAAACCGCGGCGAACTCCTCGCCACCGATCCGCCCGAACAGGTCGCCGCGACGCAGGGCCGCGCGCCCGCTTTCGGCGATGCGCTGCAGGACGATGTCGCCTTCGGGGTGGCCGTAGGTGTCGTTGATCACTTTGAAGTCATCGATATCCAGCAGCAGGAAGGCCAGGGACGAGCCTTGCAGGCGCGCCTGCTCGAACTCGCGGTTGGCGCATTCGAAGAAGTGCCGACGGTTGCTGCTCTGGGTCAGCACGTCGGTGGTGGCCAGGCGTTGCAACTCGGTTTCCAGCTGCTTCTTTTCGGTGATGTCTTCGGCGATGCCGACCACGATCAGGCGTTGCCCGGGCTCGGCATTGCGGTTGATGAAGCATTTGTCGCTGAGCCAGCGCACCTGGCCCTGGGCATCGATGATGCGGTACTCGCGATCTTCCACCGCGCCCTTTTCCAGGACCTGGGCCAGGCTGCGCTCGGCGTACTCCAGGTCATCGGGGTAGATGCTGTCGCGCCATTGATTGCAGTCCGCCAGGAGCAGGCCTGCGGGGCGACCGAAGATCCGTTCATAGGCCGGGCTGACGTACAGCACCTGGCGGCTGTCCCAGTCGAAGGCCCAGAGCACCGCGTTGACACTGACCAGCAGCGAGCTGAACAGCTGCTCGCGTTCGGTCAGGCGGGCCACTTCGCCCTGTGCATGCATCAGGGCCATCAGGGTTTGCGCGGCTTCGGGCCACTGTGGAAGCGCAGAGGGAGTGTGTGGGTTCTTGTTGACCATCGGCACAGATCTCAAAGGGCGTGCCGCGCGCCGTTAGGCAGCGGCTACAACCAAGCCCGCCTGGGTGGCGAAGTGTTGTTTGAGATAGGGGATCGGGCGCTAAGTTCCCGGCCGCTACAGCGATAGCGCGAGCGCCCGCCAGACGGTCGAGAGGGGCCTGCAAGGCTTGATTTCAGAAGGGCAGCCCCTCGCCACGGGAGTGGCGAGGGGCTGGGGTCAGGCGGTGGTGGGACGCAGGGAATAGGTCTTGAGCTGATGGGCGAAATCACGCAGGGACTGAATGCCGCTGGCCTCGGCCTCGTGTACCCAATCCTTGATGGCCGCGAGCATGTCGTGGCCGTTGGAGCTGGTCTTGACCCAGATCTGCTGCAGGGCCAGACGCTTCTCGTAGATCACCTTCAAGGCTTGGCTGTGCTCCAGCATGCTCTGGATGCGCAGGTGGTGGCGGTCTTCCAGCAGGCTGGTTTCCCGGGACAGCAGGCGCTTGGCGCGGTGGAACTGGTGGCGCACCGAATGATCGACCTTGGCCAGTTCCTGTTTCACCAGCGGGCCGATCACCAGCTTGCGGTACTGGGCCATGATCTGGAACCGGTTGTTGAGGATGGCCATGGCGGTGTCCATGTCCAGGTGGCCCTTGCCTTCGACCCGGTGGGCGATGGGCGCCACGCGCTGGACCCTGGCCAGACGCAGGAAGCTGAAGACCTTGATCCAGGCCCAGCCCAGGTCGAACTCCCACTTCTTCACCGAGAGCTTGGCCGAGTTGGGGTAGGTGTGGTGGTTGTTGTGCAGCTCTTCGCCGCCGACGATGATGCCCCAGGGCACCAGGTTGGTGGCGGCGTCGCGGCATTCGAAGTTGCGGTAGCCCACCGCATGCCCCAGGCCATTGATGACCCCGGCGGCCCAGAACGGAATCCACATCATCTGGATGGCCCAGATGGTGATGCCGATGGTGCCGAACAGCAGCAGGTCGATGGCTGCCATCAGCGCCACGCCGCCCAGCTTGTAGCGGCTGTAGAGGTTGCGTTCGATCCAGTCTTCCGGGCAGTTCTTGCCGTAGATGCGCAGGGTCTCCGGGTTCTTCGCCTCTTCGCGATACAGCTCGGCGCCCTTGCGCAGCACAGTGGACAGGCCCTTGACCACCGGGCTGTGGGGGTCGTCGGCGGTTTCGCACTTGGCGTGGTGCTTGCGGTGGATGGCGGTCCACTCGCGGGTGTTCTGCGCCGTGGTCAGCCACAGCCAGAAGCGGAAGAAATGTTTCAGGCCGGCGTTGAGTTCCAGGGAACGGTGCGCGGAATAGCGATGCAGATAGACCGTGACCGCGACAATGGTCACGTGGGTCATCAACAGGGTGACTGCCACCAGTTGCCAGGCGGACAAGCCAAGTAAACCTTCGTACCACATAGGCGATAAGGCCCTCGATAAAGAAAAAAACAGCCCAGGCATTATCACTAAGCCCACTGAGAAAACCAGTCGCCCTTTCAGATAAGAGTGGCGGAATGTTTCTTCCTCTATAATCCCAAACTTTTCGTGTGGAAATAGACGGACTTATGTCGGTTTCTTATCGCAATGGTTTGCGTGCCGCGCTGCTCTATCTGCTGTTGTCGCTGGTCTGGTTGCAGTTCAGTGGTTACTTATTGAGCAGTTTCTTCGATGAGTTTTCCGATCGGGCCCATTGGCAACTGGTTGGCGGCTATGCCTGGGCGGTGGTCAGCGCGGTGCTGATCTTCTTCGCCCGGGCCCGTCTGCTGCGGGTGTTGGGGGCCGATCGCTGGCTGCGCCACCAGCAGAAGGACCGCGAGCGCCTGCGCCAGGCGGCGGCGGTATTCGACTGCACCCGCGAAGGGGTGCTGGTGAGCGATACCCAGGGGCAGATCGTCCACGTCAACCGCGCCTTCATCGAAATCACCGGCTACCAGCGCGAAGAGGTGCTGGGCCGCCAGCCGAGCCTGTTCAAGTCCGGGCATCATTCGGCGCAGTTCTATCAATCGATGTTCGACTCGTTGCAGAAGACCGATGAGTGGAGCGGTGAAATCTGGAATCGGCGCAAGAGCGGCGAGATCTACCCGCAATGGCAGACCATCCGCGCGATCCGCGATGAGCAGGGCGAGCTGACTCATTACGTTGCGGTATTTTCCGACATCAGCGCGATCAAGGATTCCGAGCACGAGCTGGCTCACCTGGCCCATCACGATCCGCTGACCGACCTGCCCAACCGCCTGCTGTTCACCGACCGTGCCGAACAGGCCCTGGCTTCGGCGCAGATCCACAAGCGCGGCTGCGCCATGCTGATGATCGATCTGGACCACTTCAAGATGATCAACGACAGCCTGGGGCACAACGTCGGCGACCAACTGCTCAAGGCGGTTGCCGAGCGGCTGGGCGGGATGTTCGGCCCGGGCATCACCCTGGCGCGCCTGGGCGGCGACGAGTTCGCGGTGCTGGCCGAAAGCTGCCCGCAGCTGGTGCAGGCGGCGGCCCTGGCCCAGCGCATCATCGACGGCCTCAAGGAGCCCTTCCAGCTCGGCGAGCAGCAGGTGGTGATCAACGCCAGTATCGGTATCAGCCTGTTTCCCAGCGACGCGTTGAGTGCCAGCCAACTGCTGCGCAACGCCGATGCGGCGCTGTTCAAGGCCAAAAGCGCCGGGCGCAACGGTTACGCCCTGTACACCGAGGAGCTCACCGCCCATGCCCAGCAGCGGGTGGAAATCGCCTTCGAGCTGCGCCGCGCCCTGGACCAGCAGGAACTGCGGGTCTATTACCAGCCGGTGCACGACCTCAAGACCAGCCGCCTGGTAGGCGTCGAGGCCCTGGTGCGCTGGGAGCATCCCGAGCGCGGGCTGGTGTCGCCGGCGGAGTTCATACCGATTGCCGAGCGCACCGGGATGATTGCCGAGATCGATGCCTGGGTCATGCAGCAGGCTTGCCGGCAGATGTGCCAGTGGCAGGCCGATGGCGTGGTGCTGTCGTTTATCGCGGTGAATGTCTCGACCCGCCTGTTCGCCCGCAGCGAGCTGTACCAGCAGGTGGCCCAGGTGCTGCACGAGACCGGGCTGGACCCGGCCTACCTGGAGCTGGAAGTCACCGAAAGCGCGGTGATGGACGATCCCGAAGTGGCCCTGGAGCAGATGCACCGTTTGCGCGAGCTGGGTATTCGCCTGGCCATCGACGACTTCGGCACGGGCTACTCCTCCCTGCTGCGGCTCAAGCGCCTGCCGGTGCAGAAGCTCAAGATCGACCAGGGTTTTGTCGCCGGCCTGCCGTTCGACGAGGACGATGCAGCGATATCCCGGGTAATCATTGCCCTGGCCCAGAGCATGGGCATGCAGGTGCATGCCGAGGGTATCGAGCAGGTGGAACAGGCGCGTTTTCTTCTGGAACACGCCTGCGACCTGGGCCAGGGCTACTGGTTCGGCCGGCCGATGCCGGCGGCGCAACTGGTCTGGAGCAACGCCCCGCAGATCCGTTGATCCCTGTAGCCGCTGGCGCAGGCTGCGAACGGTTTGGGCGGCATACCGACGTGGCAGGCGCGGTGTTGAGGTTTGGCGCAAGGGCGCCAGGCAAGGCCCTGGGGGCCTTTGCGCAGCCTCGCTGAAGCTCGGCAGCGGCTACAGGGTTGGGGCTAAGCTGCTGTCAGCTCGAATAATTTCTTCTGGTTATATAAACATTCTTAAATAGTATTTTTAAGAATATCCGGCCCTATCTAGTATTGCTCCCACGCCGCAAGCAGTGCCGCCACTGCCAGGCACATCCCACTCAGGAGCAACACCATGAGCGCATCTCTACGTAGCGTTGACGGCCAGGACGAAGCAACCATCTTGCGGGAAATTCAAAGCGCACTGCGCGACCTGCGCTTCGGTGCGGTGGAAATCACCGTGCACAACGCCCAGGTCGTGCAGATCGAACGCAAGGAAAAATTCCGTCTGCAGCAGCCCGGCCACAAACCGAGTTGAAAGTACCTCGCTGAACACCGCGTCACCCTCTCGCGAACGAGAGGCCCGACTGGTCAACCGGAGGGCGTCATCCATGACCCCCTGCACGAATCCCAGCGTTCCTTTTCGAATGCGGGCTGAAATCGCCATAAGAAAAATGCCAGCACCTTAAAAAATTTCAGGAGCTTCACCATGTCGTCGATTCGCCGTTATGCCCTGGCCGCCCTCGCCAGCGCCGTTTTCGCCGGTTCCGCCGTTGCCAAGGACTATGAGCTGCTCAATGTGTCCTATGACCCGACCCGTGAGCTGTACCAGGATTACAACGCCGAGTTCGTGAACTTCTGGAAGAAGGACCACCCGGGCGACAACGTGAAGATCCAGCAATCCCACGGTGGCTCCGGCAAGCAGGGCCGGGCGGTGATCGACGGCCTGCGGGCCGACGTGGTGACCCTGGCCCTGGCCGGTGACATCGACGAAATCGCCAAGCTCGGCAAGACCCTGCCGGCGGACTGGCAGAAGCGCCTGCCCGACGCCAGCACGCCCTACACCTCGACCATCGTGTTCCTGGTGCGCAAGGGCAACCCCAAGGGCATCAAGGATTGGGGCGACCTGATCAAGAAAGACGTCTCGGTGATCACCCCGAACCCGAAAACGTCCGGTGGTGCACGCTGGAACTTCCTCGCCGCCTGGGCCTATGGCCTGAAAGCCGGTGGCAGCGAAGCCAAGGCTCAGGAATATGTGAAGGAGCTGTTCAAGCACGTGCCTGTGCTGGACACCGGGGCCCGCGGCTCGACCATCACCTTCGTCAACAACGGTCAGGGCGACGTGCTACTGGCCTGGGAAAACGAAGCTTTCCTGGCCCTCAAGGAAGACGGCGGCGCCGACAAGTTCGATATCGTCGTGCCTTCGCTGTCGATCCTCGCCGAGCCGCCAGTGGCGGTGGTGGACAAGAACGCCGAGAAGAAAGGCAACACCCAGATCGCCGAGGCCTACCTCAAGCACCTGTACAGCCCGGCCGGCCAGGAAATTGCCGCGAAGAACTTCTACCGCCCACGGGACAAGGACATCGCTGCCAAATATGCCCAGCAGTTCCCGAAACTGGACCTGGTAACTATCGACAAGGACTTCGGCGGCTGGAAAACTGCCCAACCGAAATTCTTCAATGACGGTGGCGTGTTCGACCAGATCTACACGGCGCAATAACCCTGTTGTAGGGGCTGGCTTGCCAGCGAAGGCGCCCCTGAGGGCAAAGCACGACTTGCGGGCCCTTTGGCCGGCAAGCCGGCTCCTACCAGGCAGAGCCCGCATTGAGTTGCGGGTTTTGCGTATCCGTTCCGTTAACCAAGGACTCTTATGTCGCGTCGTATCTCCCCCGTCATACCCGGCTTCGGGCTGACGCTGGGCTACACCTTGGTGTACCTCAGCCTGATTGTGCTCATCCCCCTGGCGGCGATGTTCGTGCATGCCGCGCAACTTACCTGGGAACAGTTCTGGGCGATCATTTCGGCGCCACGGGTGCTCGCCGCGCTCAAGCTGAGCTTCGGTACCGCGTTGTATGCGGCCATCATCAACGGCGTCATCGGCACCCTGCTGGCCTGGGTCCTGGTGCGCTACAGCTTCCCCGGGCGCAAGATCATCGATGCCATGATCGACCTGCCATTCGCCCTGCCCACCGCCGTGGCGGGCATTGCCCTGACTGCGCTCTACGCGCCCACCGGCCTGGTGGGGCAGTTCGCCACCGACCTGGGTTTCAAGATCGCCTACACCCCCCTGGGCATCACCCTGGCACTGACCTTCGTCACCCTGCCATTCGTGGTGCGCACGGTGCAGCCGGTGCTGGCGGACATCCCCCGTGAAGTGGAAGAAGCCGCCGCCTGCCTGGGTGCCAAGCCGTGGCAGGTGTTCCGCCATATCCTGGTACCGGCCCTGCTGCCGGCCTGGCTCACCGGTTTTGCCCTGGCCTTTGCCCGGGGCGTGGGCGAGTACGGTTCGGTGATCTTCATCGCCGGCAACATGCCGATGAAGACCGAGATCCTGCCCCTGCTGATCATGGTCAAGCTCGACCAGTACGATTACACCGGCGCCACTTCCATCGGCGTGCTGATGCTGGTGGTTTCCTTCATTCTGCTGCTGCTGCTGATCAACCTGCTGCAGCGGCGCATCGAACGACCTTAAGGAGGCGCGACCATGTCCCAATCGTCCATTTCCGCCGCGTCCTCCGCCAACGCCGCCCGCCGTGGCAGCGCCACCTCGCGGCGCCTGCTGATCGGCCTCGGCTGGCTGATCTTCGCCCTGTTCCTGCTGCTGCCGCTGTTCATCGTGGTGTCCCAGGGCCTGAAGCTCGGCCTGGGGGCGTTCTTCGATGCGATCTTCGAGCCCGACGCCCTGTCGGCGCTGAAACTCACGGTGATCGCGGTGCTGATCTCGGTGCCCCTGAACCTGGTGTTCGGGGTCAGCGCGGCCTGGTGCGTGAGCAAGTACTCGTTCCGCGGCAAGAGCATCCTGGTGACCCTGATCGACCTGCCGTTCTCGGTGTCGCCGGTGATCGCCGGCCTGGTCTATGTGCTGATGTTCGGCGCCCAGGGCCTGTTCGGCCCGTGGCTTTCGGACCACGACATCCAGATCGTCTTCGCCTTGCCGGGCATTGTCCTGGCCACCATCTTCGTCACCGTGCCCTTCGTTGCCCGGGAACTGATCCCGCTGATGCAGGAGCAGGGCACCCAGGAAGAGGAGGCCGCCAGGTTGCTGGGGGCCAATGGCTGGCAGATGTTCTGGCACGTCACCGTGCCCAACATCAAATGGGGCCTGATCTACGGCGTGGTGCTGTGTACCGCCCGGGCCATGGGTGAGTTCGGCGCGGTGTCGGTGGTTTCCGGGCACATTCGCGGGGTCACCAACACCCTGCCGCTGCACGTGGAAATCCTCTACAACGAGTACAACCACGTCGCCGCCTTTGCCGTCGCCAGCCTGTTGCTGATCCTTGCGTTGTTCATCCTGCTGCTCAAGCAGTGGAGCGAATCCCGAATCAACCGCCTGCGCGCCAGCGCCGCGGAGGAATAAGTCATGTCGATCGAAGTCCGTAACGTCAGCAAGAACTTCAACGCCTTCAAGGCCCTGAACAGCATCAACCTGGACATCCAGAGCGGCGAGCTGGTGGCCCTGCTGGGCCCGTCCGGCTGCGGCAAGACCACCCTGCTGCGGATCATCGCCGGGCTGGAAACCCCGGACCAAGGCAGCATCGTGTTCCACGGCGAGGATGTCTCGGGCCACGACGTGCGTGATCGCAACGTCGGTTTCGTGTTCCAGCACTACGCCCTGTTCCGCCACATGAGCGTGTTCGACAACGTTGCCTTCGGCCTGCGCATGAAGCCGAAGAACCAGCGCCCCAGCGAGAGCAAGATCGCCGAGAAGGTCCACGAGCTGCTGAACATGGTGCAGCTGGACTGGCTCTCCGACCGTTACCCGGAACAGCTCTCCGGCGGCCAGCGCCAGCGTATCGCCCTGGCCCGCGCCCTGGCGGTGGAGCCCAAGGTGCTGCTGCTGGACGAACCCTTCGGCGCCCTCGACGCCAAGGTGCGCAAGGAGCTGCGGCGCTGGCTGGCGCGGCTGCACGAAGACATCAACCTGACTTCGGTATTCGTTACCCACGACCAGGAAGAAGCCATGGAAGTGGCCGACCGCATCGTGGTGATGAACAAGGGCGTGATCGAACAGATCGGCTCCCCGGGGGACGTCTATGAGAACCCGGCCAGCGACTTCGTCTACCACTTCCTCGGCGACTCCAACCGCCTGCACCTGGGGGAGGACAACCACGTGTTGTTCCGGCCTCACGAAGTGTCGCTGTCGCGTTCCGAACTGGAGGACCACCACGCCGCCGAAGTGCGGGATATCCGTCCGCTGGGGGCCACCACCCGGGTGACCCTGAAGGTGGAAGGGCAGAGCGAACTGATCGAAGCCGAAGTGGTGAAGGACCACGACAGCCTGATCGGCCTGGCCCGTGGCGAAACCCTGTTCTTCAAGCCCAAGGTCTGGCAGAAACACGCCAGCCTCTGACCCCGCCGACATCACGCTCGCTGTAGGAGCTGGCTTGCCAGCGAAAGCGTCCTTCAGGTTTGCACCTGGCTCGAAGGCCTCTTCGCCGGCAAGCCGGCTCCTGCGGGGGCCGGCCCAATATTCCCGAAGCGTTCCCGGGCTTCAGATCATGGCTTTCTTGTGCCGCAGGGCCACCGGGCCCGAGCGCTGCTCGATGGCCTGTTTCAAGTCGTGGCGCAGCCCCAGCAGGAACGCCAGTTCGGCCACCACGAACAGCGGACCGACGATCAAACCCGACAGATCATCGACGAAGGCCGGCTTGCGGCCCTCGTAGTAATGGCCGATGAACTGGATCACCCAACCGATCACGAACAGGCCCAGGCCGCTGCTCAGCCAGAGCCCGGTACTTTGCGCCGCCAGCACCTGGCCGGCCCACACCGATAGCGCCATCAGCACCGTCATCAGCACCCCCAGGCGCACTTCCAGGCGCAGGTAGAACACTGACGCGGCCAGGGCCAGCAGCAACGCCGGCGACCACGACAGCCCGGCCATGCTCCAGGCGGGACGCGACAACAGCACGGCCACCGCCACCACGATCATCGGAATGCCGATAAAGTGGCTGGCGATATTGCGCGGATCGCGATGGTAGGCGGCGTATTGACTGAGATGATCAACGAGGCTTTTCATTGTTGTTCCTCCGTTAGGGTGGCTCGATCATGCCCGGCGGCGGTGCTCGGCTCTGTCAGCTAGGCGACAATCATTGCGATGCCCTGAGGGAAAGACCTGTTCATGGACCTGCACCAGTGGCGTGAATGCCTGATGACCGGCCAGTGGTTCAGCCACCTGCCGGCTTCCTTACAGAATAGTTTGCTCGACAGTGCGCGCCTGCGCCGGCTGACGGCGGGGCAGTGCCTGTTCCGGCGCGGCGATCCGCCCTGTGGGCTGTACGCGGTGCTCGAGGGCACGGTGCGGGTGGGCGCGGTCAGCGAGCAGGGCAAGGAGGCCTTGCTGAGCCTGATGGAAGCGCCCCACTGGTTCGGCGAGATCTGCCTGTTCGACGGCCAGCCCCGTACCCACGATGCCTACGCTGAGGGCGCCTGCACCCTGCTCCAGGTGCCGCAGGCGAATCTGCTGCAACTACTGGAGCAGCAGCCGCAATACTGGCGCCAGTTCGCCCTGCTGATGAGCCACAAACTGCGCCTGGCCTTTATCAACCTGGAGCAGTTGAGCCTGATGCCGGCCCCGGCGCGGGTGGCCAGCCGCCTGCTGGCGATGGCCGCCGGCTACGGTGAAGTGGCCCAGGCCCGCCGCGTGCTGCAATTGCCCCAGGAACAACTGGCGCTGATGCTCTCGCTGTCGCGCCAGACCACCAACCAGATCCTCAAGGAGCTGCAGCACCAGGGCATCCTGCGCCTGAGCTATGGCGAGATTGAAATCCTCGACACCGAGCGCCTGCGCGCCCTGACCTCGCCATAGAAGCCCCCGCGATGTCCCTGCCTCCCGTAGGAGCTGGCTTGCCAGCGAAGGGGCCCGCGAGATCGCCTTCGCCGGTAGCCGGTTCCTACGAGCCACGATAGGTCGAGAACCCATAAGGGCTGAGCAACAACGGAATGTGGTAATGCTGCTCGGTCTGCCTGACCTCGAAGATCACCGGGATCTCCGGAAAGAAGGTCTCGCGCTTGGCTTGCCTGAAGTACTCGCCGGTCTTGAACACCACCCGATACTCGCCGGCCGTCAGCGCCCGGCCCGCCGGAAACAGCTCGGCAATCCGCCCCTGCTCATTGGTCACCCCTTCGGACAAGGGCTTCCAGTCCTGGCCCACCTGCTGCTCCAGGGTCACCTTGACCCCCGGCGATGGCAGGCCGTTCTCCAGGTTCAGCACGTGCACGCTCAACGGATTGCCTGCCGCCAGGGCCAGGCTCGACAAACCACACAGGCCGATGGCCGCCAGACTATTACGCAAAACATTCATGCCCCACTCCTTCCTCGATTGAACAAACAACAGAACCTGTAGCCGCTGCCGAGCCCGCGAGGCTGCGAACGACCGCAACGCGGGCGCAGGCTTTCACGATCACTCACGCCCGGCCTCGGTAGCCAACCCCACCCGCTGCGCGGCCTGGAGCGCACACGCCTCGTCCTGCGCTGCGCCACCGGCCCCGGCAATCCCGATGGCCCCCACCAACTGCTTGCCGGCAAACAACGCAAGGCCGCCACCGAGCAACAACAGCTCCGGCAAGGTATTGAGATTGGCCGCCTCGGGGTTGTTGCGCGCCCGTTCGGCGAACAGCCGGCTCGAAGTCTTGGTCGACAGCGCGGTGTAGGCCTTGCGCTGGCTGGCCGGGCCGTTGTGCGGGCCCACCCCATCGCCGCGCATCGCCACCAGCAGGTTGCCGCCACGGTCCAGCACCGATACCGCCGCGGTGCACTGGGCCAGGCTGGCATCGGCCAACTGGCGGGCGGCGGCCAGGTCCAGTTCGGCATGGCGCGGCAGTTCGAGCGCCGCCAGGGCCGTGCCGGCGAGGCTCAGGCCGAGGCCCAGGACAAGAGGTTTGCAGATCATCGAACGAGCTCCATAAAGACCGGTGGCCACCTTAGCCAGCGCACTCCGTCAGAACTCCGTCGTCTTGATTACAAGTTTGTAATGGGCAAGCGCGCGCCGGGCGCCTAGCCTGTGCCGATCATTTCCGAGGTGCGCCATGCGTTTGCTGGTAGTTGAAGACGAAGCCAAGACCGCCCATTTCCTTGCCAAGGGCCTGGGAGAGTCCGGCTTTGCCGTGGACGTGGCCCTGAACGGCCTGGACGGGCGCTATTTCATCGAGCAGCAGGAGTACGACCTGATCATCCTCGACGTCATGCTCCCCGGCCTCAACGGCTGGCAGTTGCTGCAACTGGTGCGCCAGCGCGGTGCCACCCCGGTGCTGTTCCTCACCGCCCGCGACGCTATCGAGGACCGGGTCCGCGGCCTGGAACTGGGCGCCGACGACTATCTGCTCAAGCCCTTCGCCTTTGCCGAGCTACTGGCCCGGGTGCGCACCCTGCTGCGCCGCGGACCGCTGCGCGAGGCCGAGTCCTTCAGCATCGCCGACCTGGAGATCGACGTGCTGCGCCGTCGCGTCAGCCGTGGCGGCCAGCGCATCGCCCTGACCAACAAGGAGTTCGCCCTGCTGCACCTGCTGGCCAGCCGCCAGGGCGAAGTGCTGTCGCGGACCCTCATCGCCTCCCAGGTGTGGAACCTGAACTTCGACAGCGACACCAACATGGTGGAAGTGGCGGTACGAAGGTTGCGGGCCAAGGTCGACGACCCCTACATGCCCAAGCTGATCCACACCGTGCGTGGCGTCGGCTACCAGCTGGAAGCCCCGGATGAAGCGCTCTAGTTCCATCGCCTGGCGGCTGGCCCTGGCCTTTGCCGCGGTCTGCGCCCTGGTGCTCAGCGTGATCGGGGTGTTCCTCTACCGTTCCCTGGCCGGGGAAATCGCCTACCGCGACGACCTGGCCCTGCTCGGCCGCCTGGAACAGGTGCGGGCCCTGCTGCAGGACAGCGACAGCCTGGATGCCCTGCAAGCCCGGCCCCGGCTGTACCAGAACATGCTGGGCAACCAGGAAAGCCTGCTGCTGGTGCTGCGGGCCGATGGCTCGACGGTGATCGACATCAACCCGCGCCGGCAGCCCCTGCCCGCGCTCGACCCCATTGCGCTGCAACAGGCGCCGCAACGCACCGATGTCCGCCTCTGGCCGGGGCCGGACGATGTGCCGGTGGCGCTGCTGGCGGGCCAGGCCCGGGGGCCCAAGGGCGAAGCCCTGACCGTGGTCGCCGGCAAGGTTCTCAGCGAGCGCGAGCAGATGCTCGCCAGTTACCGCCTGCGCCTGTACCTGGCGGTGGGGCTGGGGGCCTTGCTGGCCTTCGCCCTGGGCCTGCTGCTGTTGCGCCGGGGCTTGCAGCCCTTGCGCCAGCTCAGCGAAGCGGCCCGCCAGATCGACCTGCGCAGCCTCGACCGGCGCCTGCACACCAACGGCATCCCGGCGGAATTCCACGAGCCGGTGCAGGCCCTGAACGCCATGCTGGCGCGCCTGGAAGAGAGCTTTGAGCGTCTGTCGCAATTTTCCGCCGACCTGGCCCACGAGATCCGCACGCCGTTGCACAACCTCCTGGGCAGCAATGGCCTGGCCTTGAACCAGCCGCGCAGTGCGGCGGAGTACCAGGAAGTGCTGGCCTCCAACATGGAAGAGTTCGAGCGCCTGGGGCGCATGGCCGAGAACCTGCTGTTCCTGGCGCGGGCCGAGCAGGCCGATGCGGTGCTGGACCTGCAGGTACTGTCACTGGCCGGTGTCGGGGCGCAACTGTGCGACTACTTCGAAGCCCTGGCCGACGACCGCCAGTTGCGCCTGGAGAACGGTTTTTCCGGCGAGCTGCGGGCTGACCAGCAATTGCTGCAACGGGCCCTGGGCAACCTTCTGGCCAATGCCGTGCGTCATGCCGATGCAGGGTCGCTGATCCGCCTGCGGCGCCACGACGAAGCGGGCTGGTGCTGGTTGCAGGTGCACAACCAGGGCCCGGCGATCGCCCCCGAGCACCTGCCCCGGCTGTTCGACCGTTTCTACCGGGTCGACCCGTCCCGAGCCGAGCCGGGGGACTCCGGGGGCCTGGGGCTGGCCATCGTGCACTCGATCATACTGCTGCATGGCGGCCAGGTGCGGGTCACGAGCGATGAGCAGGCCACGGTATTCGAACTGGGCTTCCCCCTCCTGTAGCCGCTACCGAGCCTGCGAGGCTGCGACAAGGCCGCCAGGCCTTCAGCGGCCTGCAGTATTTGCGCCCGCGTTGCGGTCGTTCGCAGCTTCGCAGGCTCAGCAGCGGCTACAAGGTTGCAGGGGCTTAGCGCAGGCCGTCGCGAAATTGCCCCGGGGTCATCCCGGTCCAGCGCTTGAATGCCCGGCTGAAACTGCTGGCATCGGCAAAGCCCAGCAGGTAGCTGATCTCGCTCAGGGAGCATTCCAGGTCCCGCAGGTGCAGCAGGGCGAGGTTTTCCCGGCATTCGTTGAGCAGGGTGTCAAAGCGCGTGCCTTCATCCGCCAGGTGCCGTTGCAGGCTGCGCAGGCTCAGGTGCAGGGCCTGGGCCACTCGCTCGGCCGAAGGTTCGCCTTCGGGCAATTGGGCTTCGATCACCCCGCGTACCTTGCGCTCCCAGGTCAGGGGCCGCAGTTGCAGGAGGGTGCGCTTGAGCACCGCTTCGTTGTGCTCGGCCAGCTCCGGGTTGGCGTCGTCCAGATGGCTGTCGAAATCGTGCAGGCCGAACTCCAGGCAGTCGTCCACGGCGGCGAACTGCACCGGGCAGCGGAATACCTTGTGCCACTGGCTCGGGTCCGCCGGGGCCGGGCGCCGCAATTGCACGGCCAGCGGCGCGTAGTCACGGCCCAGGCGGTTGCGGCAGGTGCGCACGTAGATCGCGGCAAAGGCGTCGATGGCTTCGAAGGCCGGTTGCGGCGCGCCTTCGGGCACCTTGAGGAAGAACCGGTAGCGGTCCGCTTCCCGGGTCAGGGCCAGTTCCAGGGCGTCGCTGACCACCTGGTGATAACGCACGATGCGCTCGAACACTTCCCGCAGGCTGCCGCTGGCCACCAGGGCGTAGCCCAGGGCATGGAAGGTGGTGGGGCTGACAAAACGCGACACCCGCAGGCCGATGGCCGGGTCGCCGCTGGCCTGCACGGCGAGATGCCACAGGCGGGTGGTGGCCGACAGCGGGTAGCGGGCGTTGGGGTCGTCCATCAATTGCGGGTCGAGCCCGGCTTCGCGGCACAGTGCGGCGCTGTCGAGGTCCAGAGCGTCCAGTTGCTTGCGCAAGGCGCGGGTCCAGCTGGCAAGGGAGGTGGCTTCGGTCATGCGATTGGCGCGTCCGGTCAACAGGTTGGCGTTTACGGCTAGCGCCCGGAGCCGGGGCTCGGGGCAGGATGCACACATCACTGACCAGAGGATGGAATCATGCAGGGTATTTCTGCAAGCCCCGAGCGGATGAACGCACAGCAGCGGGCGGCGCATATACGCCAGGTGGTCCTGGCCCGGGGTGATGAACTGCGCCGGCGTTTTCCCTTGCTGCGGCACCAGGACGCGCTGGGCGCGGGGATCCTTGCGTTCGCTCTGTCGGGGATGCTGGGGTCAGCGCTGCTCTATGTCACGGGTCACCTGGCCTGGTGGGCGTGCCTGCTGCTCAACGCGTTCTTCGCCTCCCTGACCCACGAGCTGGAACACGACCTGATCCACAGCATGTACTTTCGCAAGCAGCGCCTGCCCCACAACCTGATGCTGGGGCTGGTGTGGCTGGCGCGGCCGAGTACCATCAACCCCTGGGTGCGCCGCCACCTGCACCTGAATCATCACAAGGTGTCCGGCAGCGAGAGCGACATCGAGGAGCGCGCCATCACCAACGGCGAGCCCTGGGGCATCGCCCGCCTGCTGATGGTGGGGGACAACATGATGGCGGCCTTCATCCGCCTGCTGCGGGCGCCGGGGGCCAGGCGCAAGCTGGGCATCCTCGTTCGTACCCTGGCGGTGTACGCGCCGCTGGCATTGCTGCATTGGGGCGCCTGGTATGTGTTCCTGGGCTTTCATGGGGCCAACGGCGTGGCCGCCCTGCTGGGCAGCCCGATCCAGTGGTCGCAAGACACCGCGTCGCTGATGCACTACGTCGATATCGCCGTGGTGGTGATCATCGGCCCCAACGTGCTGCGCACCTTCTGCCTGCACTTTGTCAGTTCCAACATGCACTACTACGGCGACATCGAGCCGGGCAACGTGATCCAGCAGACCCAGGTACTCAACCCCTGGTGGATGTGGCCGTTGCAGGCCTTCTGCTGCAACTTCGGCAGCACCCACGGCATCCACCATTTCGTGGTCAGGGAGCCGTTCTACATCCGCCAGATGACGGCATCGGTGGCGCAT
The DNA here is from genome assembly GCF_058796855.1 of Pseudomonas sp. GW823-FHT03E05. Taxonomy (NCBI): domain Bacteria; kingdom Pseudomonadati; phylum Pseudomonadota; class Gammaproteobacteria; order Pseudomonadales; family Pseudomonadaceae; genus Pseudomonas; species Pseudomonas sp. GW823-FHT03E05. The sequence goes on along the minus strand of NZ_JBXAJB010000005.1, from coordinate 613,909 downwards.
AAAGTGATGGCCGAGATGGGCGTGCGCTTCAACGATTTCGGCACCTTTGCCCGGGCCAACCGCTTTACCCGGCAGGAGCGCGAAGCGATGCAACCGGCGCATAACGCCCGGGCTTGAGGGGGCGGACTGTCTTTCTGGTTAAATACCCAAGGACCGATAACGTTAAGCCAAGGTCACGCAGTGCCGGGAAACGCCCGGAATCCGCGAAGAGGCAACGACAGGGAGACAGTATGAGCAGTGCGGTAAGGCGATTGATCGCCGTTGCCTTGATGAGTATGGGCAGCGTGTCGCTGGCCGACTCGGTGGCGCAGGGCAGTGACGAGGCACTGGCGCTGAGTATCTTGAAGCATCTGGAAGTGAACGGTTTTCGCAATTCCTTGCGGCCGCGGCATTACCCGGACGGCACCACGCTGGGCCAGACGCCCTATCGGATCTACGAGAAGGCCGCAGGCGCCGAGGGCACCTACAGCGCGGTGGACGAAGAGCAAAGCTGGGTCTACAGCGTCAGAGTGATGGAGCAGGGGAAGCAGGGCATCGCCATCTGTTTTGTCGACCAGAGCCTGCACGGCAGCTACTTGGCCGCTTCGCCGTTGCGGGTCGAGAAAAACCGGGCTGGGCATTACGTCGTGGTCAAGGAACTGCCGAATACCCCGGCTTGCCGCATCACCCGAGGCTGAGGCCAGCGCCTGGCGCAGCTCGGTGTATTCACCGACAACCCAAACGCACCCCGTAGGAGCCGGCTTGCCGGCGAAAGGGCCCTGGAGACTTGTGTTGTTCTGGAGGACGCCTTCGCTGGCAAGCCAGCTCCTACACAAGCAGGCTCCTCCAGGGGCCGGTTCATAGACAAGCCAGCTCCTGCAAGATCAATCCGGCTGGAACGGTGATTCGCTGAGGATCACTCCGGTTTCATCCACGTAGCGCTGCCATTCTTCCAGCAGGGTGCGCAGTTTTTCCGGCTGGCTGTGGGCCAGGTCGTGAATCTCCCCCGGGTCCTGGCCCAGGTCGTACAGCTGCCACGTCGCCGGGCCCACGGGGCCGGGGATGTACACCGCCTTCCACTGGCCCTGGCGAATTGCCCGGCGGCCGAACAGCTCCCAGCCGGTTACCGTTTGTTCGTCATGCACCCGGGCGGTTTCGCCGGAGAGAAAGCCCAGCCACGACTTGCCCCGCAGTGGCGCCACATCGCGCCCGCGCCAGCGCTTGCCCGGATGGCGCACGCCGGCCAGGTCGAGCAGGGTCGGAGTAATGTCCATCACCGTGCCGAAGCCGTGGCTGATCTGCCCCTTGAGCGGCAGTTGCGGGTAGTGCAGCAGCGCCGGCACGCGAATTCCGCCCTGGGTGGTGAAGGCCTTGAACAGCCGCGATGGCGCAGTGGCCGCCTGGGCCCAGGCCGGGCCGTACCAGACGTAGGAGTTGGCCCGGCCGATGTTCTCCAGGCGGTTGTCATAGTGCTGGTTGAGGTAGGTCAAAAGCTCCGGGCCGAACTTGGGGAAGGCTTCCAGCAGCGCGCCCTCGGCACCGTTGTCGGACATGAACAGGATCAGGGTGTTGTCCAGCTGGCCCTGCTGGCGCAGGTAGTCCACCACCCGGCCGATGTTCCAGTCCATGCGCTCGACCATCGCCGCATACACCTCCATGGCCCGTGCCGACACCTGGCGCTGTTCTTCGCTGAGGGCGTTCCATTCGGCGTTCAGGTTGATCAGCGGATGGGGCTCGACCTGCGGGTCCACCAGGCCCAGGGCCTGGAGTTTTTCCAGGCGCTCGCGGCGCAGCACTTCGGGGCCGGCGTCATAGCGGCCCCGGTACTTGGCGACGATTTCCTCCGGAGCCTGCAGCGGCCAATGGGGCGCCGAGAACGGCAGGTAGGCGAAGAACGGCCGGCTCTGGTCGCGCTCTTTCAGGTACTGCAAGAGCTTGTCGCCAAAGGCATCGGAGGAATAGAAACCCGCTGGCAGTTCATCGATGAAGCGGTCGTCCTCGATGTACAGCGCCGGCGTGGATTTGAGCAGCCCGGGGGTGTGCTCGTCGTAGGTCGGCTCGAAGCCGTAGTGGTTGGCCGCCCCCGGCAACAGCGAGAACGAGCGCTCGAAGCCCCGGGCATGGGGCGCGCGTTCGGCAGTCAGCCCCAGGTGCCATTTGCCGCTCATCAGGGTCTGGTAGCCGGCCTCGCGCAGCAGTTCCGGCAGGGCCACCACGCGGTCGTTGAGGTAACCCTCATAGCCCGGCTTGCCGATCAGCTCGGGGGTCAGGGCTTCGGCCATGGTGCCGATCCCGGCGATGTGATGGTCGGTGCCGGTGAGCAGCATGGAGCGGGTTGGCGAGCAGGTGGGGGCGGTGTGGAAGTCGGTCAGGCGCAGGCCGTTGAAGGCCAGGGCATCGAGGTTCGGCGTGGCGATCTCGCCGCCGAAGGCGCCGAGGTCGGAGAAGCCCAGGTCGTCGGCCAGGATCACCAGGAAGTTGGGACGTTGCGGCATCGAGTCACTCCTGTTCAGCAAGCAATGAAGGTCAGGGGCAGGTCGCGGATCTGTACCGGCGAAGGCGCCTGGTAGAGCTCGTCGCGGGTCAGTTCGTGAAGCAGCTCCTCACGCAGTTGGTGGAAGTCGAAACTGCTGCGCTGGCGCGGGTGGGGCAGGGCCACCTCGACCACGCGCTTGATCCGCCCCGGGCGCGGTTCCATGACCACCACCCGGTCGGCGAGGAAGATCGCTTCCTCGACATCGTGGGTCACCAGCACCGTGGTGATCTTGGCCCGCTCGCGGATCGCCAGCAGTTCGTCCTGCATCTGTTGGCGGGTCAGGGCGTCGAGGGCGCCGAAGGGTTCGTCCAGCAGCAGGATCCGCGGGCTGGCTACCAGCCCCCGGGCAATGGCCACTCGTTGCGCCATGCCGCCGGACAGTTGGTGGGGATAGGCCCGGGTGAAATCCTTGAGGCCCACCAGTTCGATGAATTCGCCGACCCGCTGCTGGCGCTCGGCGGCGCTCAGGGGCTCGTTGACCAGCCCCAGGCCGATGTTCTCGGCCACCGTCAGCCAGGGGAACAGGCGGTGTTCCTGGAACACGATGCCGCGCTCGCCGCCGATGCCGCTGACGGCCTTGCCGTCGACCCGGATCTGGCCACGAAACTCGGTGTCCAGGCCGATCAGCAGGCGCAGCAGGGTGGACTTGCCGCAACCGCTGGAACCGACGATGGCGACGAACTCGCCTTCGGCGATGTCCAGGTTGAATTCGCGGATCGCCTCCACCTCGCCACCGGCGACGGCGAAGGTCTTGCCCACGTGAGTGAAACTGACCAGGGGTGCGTTCATGCGTGTCTCCAGCGGGTGGCGCGAAGTTCGAGTTGTTGCCCGATCAGGTTGAGCAGGGCCCCGGTAAGGCCCACCAGGAGCATGCCGGCCATGATCAGGTCCATGCGTAGCAGTTGCTGGGCGCTGATCATCTGGCTGCCGATGCCGCCGTTGGACGGCATGAAGTATTCCGCGCCGATGGTGCCCAGCCAGGCGTAGATCAGGCTGATGCGCAGGCCGGCGAAAATCCCCGGCGCGGCGCCGGGCAGCACCAGCCGGCGCAGCCGTTGCCAGAGGTTCAGGCGCAGTACCTGGGCGGCTTCCGCCAGTTGCGGCGAGAGCTGGGCGACGCTGCGCTGGGTGGCGATGAACAGCGGGAAGAATGCGGCCAGGGCGACGAACACCCACTTGGCCAGTTCCCCCAGGCCGAACCAGGCGGTGAGCAGCGGTACCCAGGCGAAGATGGCGATCTGGCGGATGGCGGCCAGGGTCGGGCCCAGCAGGCGTTCACTGAACCGCGACAGGCCCAGCAGCAGGCCAAAGGCAAAGCCCAGGCCGCCGCCCAGCAGCAGGCCGCCGAGGGTGCGGCCCAGGCTCAGGCCCATGCCCCCCAGCAGGCTGCCATCGAGCAGGCCGTTGCCGGTGGTGGCGAGTACCGCCAGGGGGCTGGGCAGGATGTTCGGGTCGACCCACTGCTGGTCGCTCGCCACTTGCCACAGGGCCAGCAGCGCCAGGGGTAGCAGCCAGGGTTGCAGGCGCTGCCAGCCCTGGTAGCGCGGGCCGCGACGGAATTCGGCGGTGGCCGGGTGCGGCCAGTGCACCAGCCGGCGGTCGAGCCAGCCGATGCCGCGGTCCATGCACACCCCCAGCAGGCCGATCACCAGGATGCACACGAAGACGATGTCCAGCATGAACAGCTGGCGTGCCCAGACCATCAGGTAGCCGATGCCTTCGCTGGAGGCCAGCAGTTCCACTGCCAGCAGCGAGGTCCAGCCGGTGGCCAGCGCCAGGCGCACCCCGGCCATGAAGGCCGGCAGCGCAGCGGGCAGCACCAGGCGGCGCACCAGCAGCGCCGGCGGCAGGCGCAGCACCGCGGCGGCTTCCCGCAGCCGGGGCTGGGCATCGCGCACGCCCACCAGGGTGTGCAGGGTCACGGGCACCACCACCGCCTTGATCAGCACCACCAGCTTGAGCACTTCGCCGATGCCGAAAAACACCATGAACAACGGAATCCAGGCCAGGGTGGGGATCTGCGACAGGGCGCCGAAGGTGGGAAACACCAGGCGCTCCAGGCGTCGGCTGAAGCCCAGGGCACCCCCCAGCAGGGCGCCGGCGGCGATACCCGCCAGCAGGCCCCAGACCAGCCGTTGCAGGCTGATCGCCAGATGGCTCCACAGCTCGCCATGGGCCAGCTCCAGGGCACTGCTCCAGACCAGGGCCGGGGCCGGCAGGATCTGTTCGCTCATCCATTGATTGCGGCTGGCCAGCCACCACAGGGCGAACAGGCTGATGGGCAACAGCCAGGGCAGCAGCCGCTGGCTGATCAGGGGCCAGCCCGGGCGTCCGTCGGACGGCGCCGCCAGGGGCAGGCTGAGCAGGGAAACACGGGCCATGGATGACCTCCGTCGTCGGGTACTGCATGGCGTGGGTCGATGCCGTAGGGGCTGGCTTGTCGGCGAATCAGCGTTTGAGGGTCTGTTCGCTGGCAAGGCGGTTTCTACGTGTTATGCATTTGTGATCTATTAAAATTCTTATCGATTCTATTAAGAGATAAGAAAGGCCATTTAAGGCTTCTCGCCGACACGCATCCAATGCATTTGAAGAATATTTTTCATGCATTTCATGCATATCCCCGGGGACGCCCGTGGCAGCTGATTTATTCGATATGGTTATTAAAATGTGAATTTATAGTATTTAAATGTTGAACGATTCCGTGCCTACCTTTTGCTCCTCTCAGCCTTTGCCACCAGGAGCCGCACCCATGAACCTTCCCTTCAAACGCGTCATCAGCCTGTTCGCCGCCCCGGCCCTGGCGGGGCTCCTGGGCTGCCTGCCGCTGCTGGCCCAGGCCGACGAACTCAAGGAAATCCGCATTGCCGTGCCCGACCTCAGTGCCGGCACCCAGCACAGCGGCGGTGGGGTGGTGGATGTGCTGCGCCAGCAACAGATCTTTGAAAAGGCCTTCGCCGACCAGGGCATCAAGATCCAGTGGAATTTCTTCAAAGGCGCAGGCCCGGTGATCAACGAGGCCTTCGCCAACGGCCAGGTGGACCTGGCGTACCTGGGGGACCTGGCCGCCATCATCGGCAAGTCCAACGGCCTGGATACCCGCCTGCTCAGCGCCTCGGCCCGTGGGGTCAAGCACTATCTGGGGGTGGTGCCGGGTTCCGGGATCAAGACCCTGGAAGACCTCAAGGGCAAGCGCGTGGCAGTGTTCCGTGGCACCGCCACCCAGCTGTCGTTCGACGCGGCCCTGGCCAGCCGGGGCCTGAGCGAGAAGGACCTGAAGGTGGTCAACCTTGACTTCAACGCGGCGGTGGCTGCATTGGCGGCCAAGCAGATCGACGCCTCCTGGGGCAGCACCGGGCTCTCGGCCCTGCGCAGCAAAGGCCTGGCCGAACTGCCCCTGAGCACCAAGGACCTGGGCGGCGCCGGCAGCGTGCAGAGCGTGCTGGTGGGCGCCGGCAAGTTTGTCGACGAACATCCCGAGGCCGTGGCAAAACTGCTCAAGGCCCAGCAGCAGGCCGTAGAGTGGCTGACCCAGGACAGCAACAAGGAAGCCTACATCCAGCTGGTTTCGGGGCTGGCCAGCTACCCGCCGGTGATCTTGCAGGATGACCTCAAGGACCAGCGCCTGAGCGAGATCTTCCCCTCGACCCTGGACCCGGTGTTCCTCGGCAAACTGCAGGATTCGGTAGACCTGGCGGCCAAGGAACGCTTGATTCGCAAGCCGTTCAAGGTGGATGCCTGGGTCGCCCCGCAGTTGGCCGCTGCCGGCCTGTAAACCCCTTCCTGAACCCCTGTAGCCGCTGCCGCAGGCTGCGTTCGGCACCGTAGGGGCCGCCAGTGCCGGCAACGCGGTCTACCTGGAGGAGCCGGGTGCCGTCTTGCGCCGACTGTGTCGTCGTTCGCAGCCTTCGGCAGCGGCTACAGGGTCAGACGGCGATGCTGTGGGTTTGCTGGTCGACCGCCACCAGCACTTCGATCATCTTGCGCGCCGCCGGCGACAGGCGAAAACCGCTGCGGCTGACGATGCCGCAACGCGCATTCAGGCTGTCGATGTTCTGCGGCAGGTTGCGCCAGTGCAGCAGCGCCAGCGAACCCTGGGCGATGTCTTCGGCAAAGGCCTCGGCGGTGCCCACACCGATGGCATTGGACTGGCGGACGATCTTCACCAGCGCCGGAAAGTGCTCGGTCTCGATGGTCGGGGAAAAATCGATGCGCCCGCTGAGGTTGGCCAGCAGCTTGCGAATCCCCGGGGGGATCAGGGTGGTGGCCAGGGGGTAATCGAACATGTCGTTGGTGGACAGGCTCTCCTTGGCCAGCAGCGGGTGCCCGGGGCGGCAGAAGAACACCCCGCGCTTGGGCGTCAGGGGCTGGGTCTGGTAGTTCGGGTCGGCCTCGAAATGGCGGATGTCGGCAATAAAGAATTCGATCTCTTCGCGGTTCAGGCTGCGGCTGAGTTTTTCCCAGTTGTCCACGGCAAAGCAGGTGCGCACCTTCGGGTGGGCACTGGTGAATTGCGCCACCGCATCGGGCACCAACTTCACCGCCGGGGCCGGGCCGCAGCCGAAGCGCACTTCGCCGGCGTCGAGCTTGGTCATCTGGGTCACTTCGCTGCTGAGCAAGGCCGCCCCCTGCACCAGGCTCAAGGCGTGCTGCAGCACCACCTGGCCTTCCGGGGTGGGGCGCAGATCCTTGTTGCCACGGTCCACCAGCACGCAGCCGAACTCCTGCTCCAGGCCCTGGATACTGCGGCTGAAGGCCGGCTGGGTGATGCCCATGGCGTCGGCGGCGCGGACAAAACTGCGGTGTTCATTGAGGGCGATGAAGTAACGCAATTGGCGAAGATCCATATGCTTTCCCGGCATCCGAAAAATAGCTCGAAGGCATTTGCGACGAGTGAGGAATGAGGTTTTAAATGCAAGCTCTTATTCCGTCAACGAAGCATGCAGTTATCTATTAGATCTAAATTGAATATAGATAGAGCGTTGTTTCGCGGCGGTTCCACCGTAAGCAGTCCGATGAGGGTGTACCTGATGAGCAATGCCGCCTTAGCCGTTCAACCTGCTGTTCATGCCCTTGATATTCACCCGGTGGCCGGCCGTATCGGCGCCGAGATCCGTGGCGTGCAACTGTCCGGCGATCTCGACGCCGCCACCGTGGAAGCGATCCGGCAAGCGCTGGTGCAGTACAAGGTGATTTTCTTCCGTGGCCAGACCCACCTCGACGACCAGAGCCAGGAAGCCTTCTCGCACCCGCTGGGCGAACCGGTGGCCCACCCCACCGTGCCGGTACGCGACGGCACCCGCTACCTGATGGAGCTGGATGGCGCCCAGGGCCAGCGGGCCAACTCCTGGCACACCGACGTGACCTTCGTCGACGCCTACCCCAAGGCCTCGATCCTGCGCTCGGTGGTGGCCCCGGCCTCCGGTGGCGACACCGTCTGGGCCAACACCGCCACGGCCTACAACGAACTGTCGGCGGAACTGCGGGAGCTGGCGGACAAGCTCTGGGCGGTGCACAGCAATGAATATGACTACGCCGGGGCCAAGCCGGACGTTTCGGCGGAGAAGCTGGAGCGTTACCGCAAGGTGTTCACCTCCACGGTGTTCGAGACCGAGCACCCGATCGTTCGCGTGCACCCCGAGAGCGGTGAAAAGAGCCTGGTACTGGGGCACTTCGTGAAGCGCATCAAGGGCTATTCCCAGGCGGACTCGGCGCATCTGTTCGGCTTGCTGCAAAGCCACGTCACCCGTCTGGAAAACACCGTGCGCTGGCGCTGGAGCGCAGGGGACGTAGCGATCTGGGACAACCGCTCGACCCAGCACTATGCCGTGGACGACTACGGCACCCAGGACCGCATCGTGCGCCGCGTGACCCTCAAGGGCGACGTCCCGGTGGGCGTCCACGGCCAGCGCAGCCAGACCACCAAAGGCCTCTGACCCGCCCCCTCAAGCCCCTACGGGCATTTACCCGATGAACCTGCCCACTGTAGGAGCTGGCTTGCCAGCGAAGGCGCCCTCGAGAGCACTGCAAGACTTGAGGGCCTCTTCGCCGGCAAGCCGGCTCCTACAGGAATTTACGCGATGAACCTGCCCGCTGTAGGCGCCGGCTTGCCAGCGAAGGCGCCCCTGAGAGTGCTGCAATGTCCAAGGGCCTCTTCGCCGGCAAGCCGGCTCCTACGGGGGAAGGTGCAGGTACGGGTGGGGCTACCACACGCCGATCTGTACCAGCTTTTCGCTTTCCGGCTCGCCGTAGCGAAAACGCTGGCCGCGCAGGTCGATTTCTTGATGGCTGATGGTGGTACGGCGTTTCAGGCCGCGCAGCCATTCCAGTACATATCCCAGGTGTTCTTCGCGCACCGCGGCATAGGCCGGATCGGCCCCCAGGTCGTGCAACTCCTGGGGGTCGTTGTGCAGGTCGAACAACTGCGGGCGCAAGCCATCGTAGGCCAGGTACTTCCAGCGCTCGCTGCGCACCATGGTCATGCGGCAGCGGTCGATGGGCTGGCCCAGGCGCTCCCGCGCCGGGGCCTGGAAGGCGTAGTCGTATTCGCTGATGGCGTAGCGGCGCCAGGCCGGTTCGGCGCCGTGCAGCAGGGGGATCAGCGAGCGGCCTTCCAGGCGATGCTCGGCCCCTGGCAGGCCCAGGGCCTCGAGAAAGGTCGGCAGGGCGTCGATGGTTTCCACCAGGCGTTCGTCCACGGTGCCGCGGCTGCTGTCTGCCGCCGTGCGCGGGTCGCGGACGATCAGCGGCACGCCCACCGCCGGTTCCAGCAGAAATTCCTTTTCCCCCAGGTAGTGGTCGCCAAGGAAGTCGCCGTGGTCGCTGGTGAAGACGATCAGGGTGTCGTCCCAGCGGCCGTTGCTCTGCAGGAAGTCAAACAGCCGGCCGAGCTGGTCATCCACCTGCTTGATCAGGCCCATGTAGGTGGGCACCACGTTCAGGCGCACCTCATCCCGGGAAAAATTCAGGCTCTCTTCATGCTGGCGGAAGGCGGCGTAGACCGGGTGATCGCTGAGCTGCCCTGGCGCGGCGCGCACCGCCGGGATCACCTGCTCGGGGCCATACAGTGCGTGGTACGGGGCAGGCGCGATATAGGGCCAGTGGGGCTTGATGTAGGACAGGTGCAGGCACCAGGGCTGCTCGCCTTGTTCGCTGATGAAGTCGATGGCGCGGTCGGTGGTGTAGACGGTTTCCGAGTGCTCTTGCGCGACCCGGGCCGGCAGGTGGGCGTTGCGCATTTTCCAGCCGCTGCGGATTTGCCCCTGCTCGCCGGCCCCGGCGTTGGCCCAGTCGTGCCAGGGGTTGCGCCCTTGGTAGCCGAGGTCGCGCAGGTAGTGTGTGTAGGGCGCCGATTCGCGCTTGTCGTCGAATACCGGGTCGTCGGGGTAGATGCCGTCATGGCGGAAATAGGGCTCGAAGCCGACTTCGTTGAGTACCTCGGCCTGGGCACTTTCGGGGTCGATGGCCAGGCGTTGCAGGGCGTCGAGGTTGGGCGTGGCGTGGGTCTTGCCCACCAGCGCGGTGCGGATGCCGTGGGGCCGCAGGTAGTCCCCCAGGGTCAGTTCTTCAAGGGGCAGGGGCACGGCGTTCCAGGCCACCTGGTGGCTGCTGACGTAGCGCCCGGTGTAGGCCGACATGCGCGACGGGCCGCAGATGGTGCCCTGGGTGTAGGCGCGGCTGAAGCGCACCCCGGCGTTGGCCAGGCGGTCGATGTTCGGGGTATGCAGGTGCGGGTGGCCGTAGCACGAGAGGTAATCCCGGCGCAGCTGGTCGCACATGATGTAGAGCACGTTGCGCACGGGCGGATGGGTATTGGACATGGGGTTCACCAAGGGGAAGACAGGCGAGGTTTTTCGCCTCCGGCGGGGGCTTCCGGCAAGCGCATTTGCCGAATAGTTTCGATGCGTTTCATGCAATGCCGACCGGCCCTCCCACGCCGTGTGCGGACGGCAGGGTCTTGTAGGAGCTGGCTTGCCAGCGAAGGCGTCCCTGAGAGCGCTGCAAGGCTCAAGGGCCTCTTCGCCGGCAAGCCGGCTCCTACGGTGAGAGCATGCAGGTGGCTCAGACCGCCAGGTTGTCCAGGCTGCACACGTCCTCGTCCTGTTCGTCGATGCGCTTGATTTCTTCGATCATCGCCGCGGCCAAAGGCGACAGGCGATAGCCGGCGCGGCTGACGATGCCGTAGCGGGTGTAGAGCTCTTCCAGGTCGTCGGCCAGGCCGTCGATCTTCAGGCACACCAGCTCGCCCTTGGCGTTGTGCAACGCGTCGCTGTAGGAACCGACGATGCCGATGGCGTCCGAGCGCATGACCACCCCCAGCAGGCTGTAGCTGTTTTCGCATTCCACATTGGGCGTGAAGTCCGGCTTGCCGCTCAGATCGACAATGACCTTGCGCAGGTTGGGCGGACGGATGGTCACCGCCAGTGGGTAGCTCAACAGTTCGCTGGCGCTGACACTTTCGCGCTGGGCCAGGGGGTGTCCGGCGCGGCAGCAGAAATGCCATTTGCGCGGGCGCAGGCGCTGGGTCAGGTAGTCCGGATCGGCCTCGAAGTGCCGGGTGTCGGCAACGAAGAATTCGAACTCTTCGCTGAGCAGGCGCTTGCTCAGGCTTTGCCAGTCATCCACCTGGAACTGCACCCGGGCCTTGGGATAACGCCCGATAAAGCTGCCGATGGCCCGGGGGATTAGCCCTGCGGCTGGCGCCGGGCCACAGCCGAAGCGCAACTCTCCCGCTTCCAGCCCATTGAACTGGCTGATCTCGTTGGCCATCTGCTGGGCGCCGCTGACCAGCCGGCGCGCGTGCTCCAGCAGCAACTGGCCCTGCTTGGTCGGCGCCAGGTCCTTGCGCCCGCGATCCACCAGCTGGCAGCCGACGCTGTGTTCCAGGGCCTGGATGCTGCGGCTGAAGGCCGATTGCGAGAGGTTCACCGCCGCTGCGGCCGCGACAAAGCTGCGCTGTTCGGCGAGGGCGATGAAGTGGCGGAGCTGGCGCAGGTCGATATGCATTTTTCACATAAAAAATATCGGGGAAATGCATTGGCTATGCATTAGGTCGACTCCTTATAAAGGCAATCTCTTATGCAGTAAATCTTTGTAAAAACATAAATAAATAACTTTAAGGAATATACAAGGCTGTATATTTTCTGACCAGGAGCCGCCCATGAGCCCGTTGTCCCTCGCTTCACCCCTCTCGCCCCGGCGGCTCAAGCGCCTGCCCCTGGCGCTGTTGCTGGCCGGCAGTGCCAGTTGGACACCGACCTGGGCCGAAGACGCTCCGGCGCCAGACACCGCGCCGGCCAAGAGCAGCGCCAGCAAGGCCAAGGCCGATGACGGCCAGTTGCAGACGGTGACCGTGACCGCCCGCCGCCGCGAGGAAAGCTCCCAGAGCGTGCCCACCCCCATGAGCGTGGTCAGCGGCCAGGCCCTGGAGAGCCAGCGGGTGTACCGCATCCAGGATCTGCAGCAACTGGTGCCCAGCGTCAACGTCGCCTACATGCATGCGCGCCAGTCCAGCGTGTCGATCCGTGGCCTGGGCAACAACCCGGCCAGCGACGGCCTGGAAGGCAGCGTCGGGCTGTACATCGACAACGTCTACCTCGGAAGGCCGGGGATGGCGGTGTTCGACCTGATGGACATCGAGCAGCTGGAAGTGCTGCGCGGCCCCCAGGGCACCCTGTTCGGCAAGAACACCACCGCCGGGGTGATCAACATCAGCACCCGGGCGCCGAGCTTCACCCCGGAGCGCAGCATCGAAACCTCCCTCGGCGAGGATGGATACTTCCAGACCAAGGGCACGATTTCCGGGCCGCTGACCGATGAGCTGGCGGGGCGTTTTTCCGCCTACCGCACCCGCAGCGACGGCGACATCAAGAACGAATTCGACGGCCACGACCTCAATGGCGGCTCACGCCAGGGCTTTCGCGGGCAGTTGCTGTACAAGCCCAATGAGAGCTTCAACCTGCGCTGGATCGGCGACTACAACGAAGAGGATTCCAGCGCCGGCACCCGAGTGCTGTACAGCACCGGCCCGACCATCAACGGCACCAATGTCTACGAGTCGCGCGCGGCGGCGGCCGGCGCGACCCTGGTCAATGGTTCGCACCGCAAGGTCAACCTGGACAACGACCAGCACGTGACGGTGTTCCAGGGCGGCACTTCGCTTGAGGCCAACTGGACCCTGCCCAGCGACTTCACCCTGACCTCGGTCAGCTCCTACCGCTGGTGGAATTTCACCCCGCGCAACGACGATGGCCTCAACGTTCCGGCCAGCTACAACGCCGGGGTTTCGGTGCAAGACAAGCAGTGGTCCCAGGAATTTCGCCTGGCCTCGCCCACCGGCGGCTTCTTCGACTACGTGCTGGGCGCCTACTACTTCGGCTCCGACCTGGACAACAAATCCTTCGCCTATTACGGGCCCAAGGCGGACATCTGGAATGGCACCCCGGCCGGCGCCCTGAGCAACGTCACCAGCATCGGCAACGGGCATATCCAGACCAACAGTTTCGCCCTGTTTGCCCAGGGCACCTGGCACCTCACCGAGCGCCTGGATTTCACCGCCGGCCTGCGCGGCACCTACGAGGAGAAAAGCGCCTGGGTGACCCGCAACGCCCCGCTGGGCGGCGTGGCGGTGGCCGGCGCCGCCGCCAACGCGCGGCGCGGGCGCACCGGAGCCTATGACTCCGGCGACCTCAACCAGTACAGCACCAGCCCCTCGGGCCTGCTCAACCTCAGCTACCGCATCACCGACGACCTGCTGGGCTACGCCACCCTGTCCCACGGCGAGAAGTCCGGTGGGGTCAACCTGACGGTGGGGTCGGCGCCTACCGCCGGGGCCGATTCGCTGCTGATCGGCACCGAGCGCGCCAACAACGCCGAGCTGGGTTTCAAGAGCACCCTGTGGGACCGCCGCCTGCAACTCAACGCCAACCTGTTCTGGACCCAGGTCAACGGCTACCAGACCAACGCCTACGACGACGTCAACCGCGTGCAGTACCTGACCAACGCCGGTTCGGTGCGCTCGCGCGGGGTGGAAGTGGAAAGCACCCTGGTGCCGATCCGTGGCCTGACCCTGAACCTCAACGGTTCCTACAACGACGTGCGCTACCTCTCCTACAAGGATGCGCCGTGCCCGCCGGAAGTCAGCCTGCGCCCCGGTGCCCCGGCCTCGTGCGATCTCAGCGGCCACCAGGTGGTGGGCGCCTCGAAATGGATCGGCAACGCCAACGGCGAATACAAGTGGAACCTGGACAACGGCCTGGAAGAGTACGTCACCGCCAGCTATGCATTCCGTTCCAAGGCGGTGGGCACCGTGGAGGATTCCGAGTACGGGCAGATCCCCAGCTACGCCGTGGTCAACCTTTCCACCGGCTTGCGCGGCAACTACGAGCAGGGCCAGTGGGACGTTTCGCTGTGGCTGAAGAACGCCTTCGACAAGACCTACTACACCACCCTCTGGACCGGCGGCAACGGCGGTTACGAAGGCCTCCTGGGCACCCCGCGGACCTTGGGCGTGACCGGTCGCTACGATTTCTGATACCCGGCTTTTCGCACCTTGCGCCGGGTTCTCCGGCGCCTTTCGACTTGAACAGGAGTGCTTGTCATGTTGCGCCTCACCACCGCTTTGCCCCTGCTGCTGTCCACCGCCCTGCTGGCCTCGGCGGTGCAGGCCGCGCCCAGCGTCTACCCCACCGGCGTCACTCGCTACGATCCGGCCAGGGCCTATAACCAGTACGTGATCTTCAGTGGTGCCGATAAGCAGACCCACCTGATCGACATGAACGGCAACGAAGTGAAGAACTGGCCCCAGGCCGGTTTCCCCTCGGCCATCATCGACCCGCAACTGGTGGGCGGCGAGCGTGGCCGGGTGCTGTTGCAGCTCAAGGACAAGGAGCCCGGGCCCCTGGGTTCGGCGGGCAACGGCCTGGGCAACCAGAGCGTCGGCGAGCTGGACTGGAACGGCAAGCTGGTCTGGCAGTGGGGCGACCAGGCCCCGGGCGGTGCGGCCCAGCAGCATCATGACCAGCGCCGGCTGAGCAACGGCAACACCCTGGTGCTGGCCAACAAGGTGCACAAGGTGGCGGGGTTCAAGGTGCCCCAGGTGATCGACGACGCGATCTATGAAGTCAGCCCCGAGGGCCAGGTCAAATGGCAGTGGCTGGCCTCCGAACACCTTAAGGAATTCGGCTTTACCCCGGCGCAACTGAAGCTGGTGTACGGCACCGACAACCCGGACTACCTGCACATCAACAACCTCAGCGTGGTGGGCCCCAACCAGTGGTTCGACGCCGGTGATAAACGCTTCGCCCCGGACAACCTGCTGATCGACTCGCGCAACGCCAATTTCATCGCCATCCTCGACAAGCACAGCGGCAAGGTGGTCTGGCGCCTGGGGCCGAACCTGTCGCCGATCAACCCGAAGACCGCCGCCAAGGTGCCGCGCCCGGTGGACCAGTTCGTCGGCCAGCATGATGCCCACATCATTCCCGCCGGCTTGCCAGGGGCCGGGCATCTGCTGGTGTTCGACAACCAGGGCACCGCCGGTTACCCCTCGGTGCCCCTGGGGCTGATCGCCGGCTCCCGGGTGCTGGAGATCGACCCGATCAAGAACCAGATCGTCTGGCAGTACAGCGCCGCCAGTTCCCGGCAGCCGGGCTGGGCTTTCTACAGCTCGTTCATCAGCAGTGCGCGGCGCCTGCCCAACGGCAATACCCTGATCGACGAAGGCATGAACGGGCGCTTCTTCCAGGTGACGGCCGGCGGTGAAATCGTCTGGGAATACGTCAGCCCCTATCTGGGCAAGGCACCGGGCAGCGAGGCCATCAGCAACTGGGTGTACCGGGCTCTGCCGGTGAGTTACGACTGGGTGCCCCAGGGCACGCCGCGTTCGGAAACGGCAGTGAGCGTGCCGGACTCGGGGCTCAAACAGGCGGGGATTTGAGCAGGTTCCCGGGGGCGGGCGGCCTCGCCACAAATCAGGTGCGGGAGCAGCCCTGGGGATGGCCTCAGAAGTAGAAAAACAGGCCGGTGTCGCGTTCCAGGGCCAGACGATTCAAGGCGATCAGCTTGGGGAGCAGTTCGTCTTGCGCCGTAGCGGCCCGGGTCAGGATCGACAGGGCCGTGGCCAGGGCGGCCTGGCCCTGGATCGACGCGTCCTCGTAGTCATCGATCAGGGTGCCCAGGGCACGGTTCAAGCTGGGCAGCAGGTCGCTGCGGGACAGGGTTGCCCACTGCTCCGGGGACAGCGCCAGTTCTTCCAGGTCGCCCGGTAGGCACTGGTCCAGGTCCAGGCGTTGCTGGGCGTCTTTGCTGGTGGGCACGACTATCCACTTCATGGCTGCCACAGCTCGACAAAGGCCTTGAAATCGGCGGCCACCGGGTAACGGCTGGCGCTCTCGGGATCGAAGATTTCCACCGCCACGGCCGGGCTGTTGAAGTCCAGGCAGATCAGCAGGCCGCCGGCATCCCGGGCAATCGGCAGGCAGCCTGCGGCGAGCCCCGGCACACGGCCAGGGCTGGCGTACCAGAGCAGGGTCCAGGGCTGGCTGCTCAGGCCGAATTCGAAGAACTCGCTGATGCAGGTGTAGCCGCCGTCATAGGCGAAGCCGCCGATCCCCGGCGTGGCGGCCTCGGCGTACTGCACCAGCTCCAGGTACAGCGACGGAAACTCGACGCCGAGGCGATGCTGCACCTGGGCGATCAGCTGTTCGTCCACGATAGATCCGGGTTCTATTTCCCAGGCATTCCAATCCAGGGTCATGCTCGACATGCGCCTTGTCGTTGAGGGACCGCGCCCGCCCGATGGAGGATCGGGCGGGCGTCGAGGGGCGATTGTAGGCGTGTCGCCCGGTGCGTGGTAGGCGCTTATTTGCAGCTATGGCCTTCGGGCAGGGTGACGGTGTATTTGCGCTGCACCCGGTTGCGGAAGTCCAGGTTGTCCAGGCTTTCCTGCACCAGGAAATCCTCGACCTTGGCGTCCTGGCAGTCCTCGTTATAGGACGAGGCCCGCAGCAGGAATACCGTGCGCCTGCTCTGTTCGTCCTTGGCCTTGATGTTGAAGGTACTGAGGGTGGTGTAGCCGGTGCGCTCCGAGGAACCCACCGGGCCCCAGGTGGTGGTCGGGGTGCTGTTGCACACCAGGTTCTTGTCTTTATGGGTGCTCTGCTTGCACACCGTCTTGGTGCTGCTGGGCACCTGGCCGTAGTCGGTGGCGGTGTAGCGGTAGCTGACCTTTTCGCTGCCCACGTCGAGGGTGAAGTTCATTCGGAACGGCGGATGGTTCTTGGGCAGCGACGTATCGGTGTAGACCTGCTTGAAACCCATGCCATGCAGGGCGGCGACCATGTCGCGCAGGTAGTAGCTGGCGTTGAGGCCGTGGGCATCGTTGGCTCCGTTGATGCTTACCAGCACCGGGGCCTGAGGGTCGAAGTAGTAGTCCGGGGCCGGAGTGGCGGCAATCGCCACTTCGAGTTTGTTGGCGCAGCCGGTCAAAAGGCAGGCGAGCAAAAGCAGCGGGCAGAGCAGGTAGCGAGTCATGAATAAGCCAATGTGCAACGTGAGGAGTGGTAAGGCTTTAACGATCGGGACTCGGATCAAACAAACGCGGGGGTGTCACGCGGGCTCGGTGGCCTGATATTCCAGCAGGTCGCCGGGCTGGCAGTCGAGTGCGGCGCAGAGTTTGTCCAGGGTCTCGATTTTCATCCCCTTGACCTTGCCATTTTTCAGCAACGACAGATTGGCCTCGGTAATGCCCAGGATGGCGGCCAACTCTTTCGAGCGAATCTTGTTTTTAGCCATGACAACGTCAAGCCGAACGATAATGGTCATCTCATTGTTCTATATGTAGTGACTGTGCTCATCACTGAGGACTTTGGCGTCGCGCATGATAATGGAAAACGAGCAGAGCAAGATTCCTTTGACCACCTCGTAGGCCGCGTAGGACGAGAAGCCCGCGGAAATCTGCAGGATGCGCTGGCCGGGCGGCAGGTCGATGGACAGGGCCAGGCCTTGCAGGGTTTCCATCATCGGGAACGTGGCCGGGGCGACTATCCACAGCATGCCCACGCGCCAGAGGATGCGGATGTTGCGATCGCTCCAGGTTTCGCCACGGGACAGGCGCAGGAAGAACACGCCGGTCAGGTACAGGGCGAAGCTCGACAGCAGCAGTGGCAGGAAGTCGAGGATCACCAGCAGGGCGAAGCTCAGCGACGAGAGCTTGAAGTCCGCTTCCAGCAGGCGCGGCGAGTGTTCGGCGAATACGCCGAGCAGGGCGCCCAGGACCTGGTCCTTGCTGTAGATCCAGAGCCCGGCATTGCCGCCCAGCTCCACCACGCCCATGACCCAGGCCAGGATCGCGGCCAGCAGGCCGACCCGTCGTAAGCGGTACTGGGCCGAGCCGTTGATTTGGGAGTTCATGCGTTATTCCTTGCAAAACTTTGGGGGTGGCAAATTATTGATAAAAAATTATCGAATTACAATAATTTATTTTCAATAATCGTCACGACTCCAGGCCAGGAATCATGCTGTGGCGAGGGAGCTTGTTCCCGCTCGGGCGCGTAGTGGCCGTAAAACCTGAGGTTGGGGTCTTATTGGTGTACCTATCCATTGCTGCGGTCACGGCCACTTATGGTTTCGCTCTTGCAGCGAGTCACTTTGAAGCCCGGAATGCCGGCCAGCCCAAAGTAACCAAAGGCTCCTGCCCCTCCACTCGGTGCCTCGCCTAGGCTCGGCCATCGTGTCTAAGGGGGCAGGAAGATCAAAAGCCAGAGCAAGATCAAAATCTGCCGGCGGCCTGCCTGCCGGCCTATCTCTGTCGTCCTCCACGTTTCCCGTCGCCGCTGCCGAGCCTGCGAGGCCGCGAAAGGGACTGCAGGGCCTTGCTTGGCGATCTCGCGCCGGTCCTCTGATGCCTGGCGGATCGCCGCGAGTTTCCACGAGCCATTCTGTGTGGCCGAATCAGTCGCGCTGCGGCTCCAGCAAGTCGAACGACAGGACCTTGATCTGCCGGTCGGCGCTATAGACGAACCCAACCCGCGCACCGGGATGCAGGTGCTCCGGCAGGCGGTAGCTCTCCCAGGCGTTGAGCGTGTATTGCCCATCTGCTGATGGCCTGCGCTCCCCCGATCGCAGGGGCGTACCCAGCAGGTTGCGGATGTCGGCGTGGGTCATGCTGCGCGAGAACGGGGCGGGCAGCTCGCCCCTGTAGAAGGAGCGCCCCTGTTCAAGGGGCATGAGTTCGATCAATACCTTTTCCAGGGCCAGGCTGTCTTCCCAGAAGTCCAGCATCAGGCCGGGCTCGACGATCACGGTCAGCCAATCGAATTCGTCGTAGATCTTGTCCGTCGGGGTCTCGATGCGCTCTCCCCGGGCGATCAGTTCTTCATGGCTGAGCCCCAGGCTGCTTACCCAGCGGCCGATCGTTGCGGCGTCCATCGCTATTCCTGTGTCCTGAGTTGAGTGTGTGCCTGTTGTCGCGAGAGGCGTTGGCGGCCGATCTTAGCCGGTCGAGAAGGATAGTGGTGCTGTGGCGACATGAAGAACGCCGCCTGCCGTGCTGGCAGGCGGTGGGTTGGAGGGCCGGTGTCAGGCCGGTTGGGGCGCGGTATCGAGCTGGGCCCGGGCCTGATAGCTGGCGGGGCTGAAGATCCGGGTCAGGAGCAGCATCGCCAGGACACCCACGATCAGCACCCACCAGGCGCTGACAAAGCTGCCGGTGACTTGCCGCAGCCAGCCGCTGAGCCATGGCGAAACGGCGTTGATCAGAAAGCCCACGCCCTGGACAAAAGCCGCCAGTTGCCCGGCTTCCCGAGGGTCGCGCCGGTGATCCAGGGTGAGGATCAGGCTCAGGGCAAAGCACGCTCCGAGGCCGAAGCCGATCAGCGCCACCCACAGGTGCGGGCTCTGCAAGGGCCACAGCACCAGCCCGAGAAAACCCGCGGCCTGGGCCGCGAGGCTGATGCCCAGCAGCGGGCGGCGGTCGCTGCTGCGTTGGGCCAGGGCCGGCATCAGCAGGGCGGCGCTGACTTGGAACAGGGTCATGAAGGCCAGCAGCGAACCGCTCTGGCTGGCGCTCCAGCCCATCTGCAGGTAGTAGGCCGGCAGCCAGGCGACCATGCTCATGTAGCCGCAGTTCACCAGGCCGAAATACAACGCCAGCAGCCAGGCGCGGCGGTTGTTCCAGAGCCCGGCCAGGGGAGCCGGGCTGCCGTTGCGGCGGCCGGCCCCCAGGGGCAGGCAGGCCCAGAGCAGCAGCGCCGCCATCGCCGGTAGCAGCCAGACGCCAAGCCCCGCCTGCCAGTTGGCGAAGTGGCTGGCCACCTGCGGACTGAGCAGGGCGGCAATGCCGCCACCGCCCATCAGCGAGGCCGAGTAGACGCCCATGGCCAGGGCCACCCGGTGCTGGAACTGGCGCTTGATCAACGCCGGCACCAGGGCCTGGATCAAGGCCACCCCGGCGCCGCCGAGCAGGGCGGTGGCGAGCAAGGCCGCGGCCTGGCCGAAGAACAGCCGCACCAGGCAGGCCAGCAGCACCAGCAGCAAGCCCAGGGAAACGCCCCGACGCTCGCCCAGGCGGGCTTCGATGCGTACACCGAGCAAGGCCACCAGGCCCATGCAGATCACCGGCAGGCTGGTGAGCCAGGCGCTGCTCTGGAAGCTCATGCCGGTGGCGCCGCGGATCTCGTTGAGCAGCGGGCTGACCGAGCTGAGGATCGGCCGCAGGTTCAGCCCCAGGCACACCAGCAGGGCCCAGCCGGCCCAGCGCTGGAAGGTGGATTCAGTTCGCTGCATGACGCTCCTGCCAATCCTGGTAGAGGGCGCTCATCGCTGCCTGGGGCAGGTGCATCACCGGCAGGCGCTGGGCTTCCAGGGGCTTGCTCAGTTGCTGGTAGATGGCCGCGGTGGACAGGCCGAACGGCTCAGCTTGTTCATTGCTGGCAGCGAATACCGCGCGGGACACGCCGCACAGGTACATGGCGGCCAGGCACATGGGGCAGGGCTGGCCGCTGGCGTAGATCACGCAATCATCCAGGCGCGGGCCCAATTGCCTGCTGGCGGCGCGGATGGCCAGCATCTCGGCGTGGGCGGTGGGGTCCTGGCTGAGGTGGATTTCATTCACCGCCTCGGCCAGTACCCGGCCGTTGCGCACCAGCAATGCGCCGAACGGGCGGCCGCCCTGTTCGACATTGCGCCGGGCCAGTGCCACGGCCTGTTGCAGGTAGTGTTGATCGTCGTGCATGCAAGGTTCCTTCAAAAGAGGGGCGGGCTCAGGCAGCGCCGGCATCGCGCAGCAGCTTGGCGATGGCGCCCTGGCCACGGCGCTCGGCCTGTTGCAACGGGCTGAGGCCGGCACGGTCCGGCAGGTTCAGGTTGGCGCCGGCGGCAATCAGTTGGGCGACGATCTGTTGGTGCGCCGGGCCGCCGTCGGACAGCACTATGGCTTCCATCAGGCAGGTCCAGCCCAGGTGGTTGACGTGGTCCAGCTCGACGCCGGCCTCGATCAGCAGGCGCACGGTTTCCACGTGGCCGCGTTCGCAGGCCGGGATCAGCGCGGTGCCGCCGTAGCGGTTGGTGCTCTTGAGGTCGGCGCCGTGGGCCAGGGTCAGCTTGAGGATTTCGTTGTGACCGCTGGCGCCGGCCAGCAGGTAGGGGCTGTCCTGGATCAGGTTCTTGCGGTTGACGTCGGCCCCGGCCTCGATCAGCGCCCGGGCGATGTCGATGCGGTTGTCCCGGGTGGCCACCAGCAGCGGGCTGCTGCCGTCCAGGCCACGGCCATCGAGTGCCGCGCCTTGCTCAAGCAACTGTTGCACCTGTTGCAGTTGCCCCTTGCGTACCGCTTCCAGCAACGCGCCATCGCTGGCCATGACCACCCCCGCAGTGAACAGGCCGGCGGCGATCAGGCCGCGTTTGAGAAAACGCTTGAGTTGCATGAGAACCTCCCGTTCCGGCTGATGAAAGGGAAGTATGGTGACGGCCCTGGGTATTCTGAAATTAAATATAATCATGCCAATCAGTGGCAGTCAGGATGGTAGGTCAACATGTTGGATCCGGTGTTGTTACGCAGTTTTGTCGCGGTCGCCGACAGCCAGAACTTCACCCGCGCCGCCGAGCGCCTGCACCTCACCCAGTCCACTGTGAGCCAGCAGGTGCGGCGCCTGGAAGAGAGCCTGGGCTGCCAGTTGCTGGACCGTGACCAGCGCCGGGTGGTGGCCACGGTGGAGGGCGAGCGGCTGCTGGCCTACGCCCGGCGCATCCTGGCGCTGCATGAAGAGGCCAGCGATATGCTGGTCAACCAGCGCGGCGAAGAAGTCCTGCGCCTCGGGGTGCCGGAAGATTTCGCCGCCGAGCGCCTGATGCCCATGCTCTCGCGCTTTGGCCTGGACTACCCGGCAGTGCGCCTGGAGGTCAGCAGCGGCCTGGGCCCTGAGCTGTTGCGCCAGTACCGGCGGGGTGAGTTCGACCTGCTGCTGGTCAAGCAGATGGGCCACAGCGATGACTGCGTGGACTCCTGGCCCGAGCCGCTGTGCTGGGTCGATAGCGTTCGCCAGCCCGCCTTTGGCCGCGATCCGCTGCCTTTGGTGGCGTTCCCGGTGGGCGGCCTGTACCGCCAGGAAATGCTCCATCACCTGGAGGTCGGAGGCTGGCCGTGGCGCATCGCCTATTCCAGCGCCAGCCTGGCCAGCGTCTGTTCGGCGGTGGCGGCGGGCCTGGGCATCAGCCTGTTGCCGGTACGGGTGCTGGGCAAGGGGCATCGCGTGCTCGACGCCGACAGCGGTTTGCCGGACATCCAGGGCGTGCGCCTGGCGTTGTACGCCGGCAGTGGCTTGAGCCGGGCCGGCAAGGAGCTACAGGAACAGTTGCGGGCAGTGGCAAGCGTCAAGCCGCAAGTGGCCAGGCGATGACTGTCTGCTGGTTGGCCAGGTTCGTCTGCACCAGGGCTGTACAGGCCGATCATCCGGGGGGCGAGTTGCGGAACAGCTTCGTCTAGCCGTCGCGCGTTCGATAACAGGCGGCCGCCGGGATCTCGTCGCCTCATGCCGGTAGCACAGTGCCCCAGCGGCCCTGGAATGCCCCTTCACAAGATTGTTCAAGCAGCGCAAGGGCTGATCTTGAGGGGGCGCTGCTGCTTGGAGAGCTGTTCCATCCCCCGCCAAGCGTCTTGTTTCGATGCTTTGCGGGAATATTTTCGATGCCCGCAAGGCATGGTGTTTTTCCCTCTTGGCTGCAGCCCTTGAACCACGGGGCCTGGGGCTTTTTCGCGAAATCATGTATTCGATTTCGATCTATCTATAACTTGAAAGATTACTTTAAGAGATAAGCACGAGGCACTGATCATTGACCCCGCGGCACCGTTGCGTGGGGGCAGTTCAAACGCCGGTGCCGGGTTTTTCAAAAGATCGTAGGGAGTGAATCCATGGGCAATGTCCAGACCGCCGCCAGTGCACACGAGGTGCTGTGGCGCCAGGCACCGAGCGGCGAGTTGGTCGACCTCGGCCGGCCTCACCGCTTGCCGCTGGGCCAATTGCGTTTGCAACGCACGCCCAAGGGGATATTGCGTCGCCGTGAGGCCATCATCCTCGGCGCCGCGGCCCTGGTACTGCACGCGGCAGTGATCTACTGGCTGAGCCAGAAGCCTACCCCGGTGCTGCCGATCGTACCGCCGGAAATCCCGCCCATGACCATCGAGTTCTCGCGCCCGGCGCCGCCGGTGGTCGAGCCCCCACCGCCACAGCCGGTACAGCCGGTGGTGGAGCCGCCACCTCCGGTGGAGGACGAGCTGGCCGTGAAGCCGCCACCGCCCAAGCCGGTGCCCAAACCCAAACCCAAGCCGGTGCCCAAGCCCGAGCCGAAACCTGCGCCCAAACCGGTGCAGCAGACTCCGGCGCCGCCACAGCCCGCGGCCCCGGTAGCCGCTCCGGCTCCGCCCGCTCCACCGGCCCCGGCGCCCGTGACCCCGGCTTCGGCGAATGCCGCGTACTTGAAGAACCCGGCGCCGGAATATCCGTCGCTGGCCCAGCGTCGCGGTTGGGAAGGCACGGTGCTGCTGCGGGTGCATGTACTGGCCAGCGGCAAGCCGGGCGAGATCCAGATCCAGAAGAGCAGTGGTCGCCAGCAACTCGATGACGCCGCCCTGGCCGCGGTCAAGCGCTGGAGTTTCGTCCCGGCCAAGCAGGGCGACGTGGCCCAGGACGGCTGGGTCAGCGTACCCATAGATTTCAAGATTCATTGAGCCGCAAGGCCGATCAACCAACACGCGCTAAACGCTTACACAGAGGGAACACATCATGACGTTACTGGCATCTCCACTGGAATCCATCGAAAGCGCGGTGATCTGGCTGTTGGTGGTCTTCTCCGTCGCCACTTGGGGCCTGGCCCTGGTCAAGGGCGTGCAGTTCGCCCGCCTCAAGTCCCAGGATCGCAAGTTCCACAATCAGTTCTGGGCAGCGTCCAGCCTCGACTCCGCTGCCTCGTTGAGTGAAACCCAGCCCGGCGCGGCGGCCCGGGTGGCCCAGGCCGGCTATGCGGCGATCCAGGTTGGCGAAGCGCCCCACGCGGCGGACCTGAGCCAGGCAATCAACCACCAGGACCGTCTCGAACGTGCCCTGCGCCAGCAGATCGTGCGTGAGCGTCGTTCCCTGGAAACCGGCCTGGCGGTGGTTGCCAGTATCGGCAGCACCTCGCCCTTCATCGGCCTGTTCGGCACCGTGTGGGGGATCATGGAAGCCTTGAAAGGCATCAGCGCTGCTGGTTCGGCGAGCCTGGAAACCGTGGCCGGTCCCATTGGCGCAGCCCTGGTGGCGACGGGGGTGGGGATCGCCGTCGCAGTGCCGGCGGTGCTGGTCTACAACTACTTCCTGCGGCGCCTGAAGCTCACGGCCGCGGACCTGGACGACTTCGCCCACGACTTCTACAGCCTGGCGCAGAAGAACTCCTTCCGCGTGCTGATCCACCCGAGCGTGCACAAGGCCGCGGCCCAGGGCAGCCCGCAAAAAGTGAAGGAGGCGTCCTGACATGGCCTTTTCCACCCAAGACAGCGATGAAGTGCTGAGTGAGATCAACGTCACACCGCTGGTGGACGTGATGCTGGTGCTGCTGGTGGTGTTCATCGTCACCGCGCCGCTGCTGACCAACGCCATTCCGATCAACCTGCCCAAGACCGAGGCCGTGGCCCCGGTGGAGCAGAAAGACCCGCTGGTGGTGAGCATCGACGGTGCCGGCAAACTCTTTATCAACAAGGACGAGATCCAGCCGGACCTGCTGGAAACCAACTTGCAAGCGGCCAAGGCCAAGGACCCGCAAGTGCGGGTCCAGCTGCAGGCCGACGATGGCGTCAACTACGGCGAAGTGGCCCGGGCCATGGCGTCCATCGAGCGTGCGGGCATCACCAAACTGTCGGTGATTACCGCGCGCTGAGACCGAGCAACAACGCCACGACTTTTCAGGCCGTCTCCTTGGCAGGGTGCGGCCTTTTTTTTGCCTGGCGAAAAGCCCCCGCAAGGCCCCCACCGAAATCGCGCCAGCCGTAGGCGCTGGCTTGCCAGCGAAGGCGTCCTTGAGCGCGGTGCAAGGCTTGCGGGCCTCTTCGCCGGCAAGCCGGCTCCTACGGAGGCCGGGGGGGGAAGTTTTATATTCGTTTAAGGAATTAATAAATAGCTTCTTATTCCTTAACGAATATAAATCCCCTCCCTATACTCGTCCGGGAACAGACACGCAGCAGGAGAGTTCCCCATGCGCAACGAATCCATTCGCTACTTGATTGTGCCGGGCTGGCAAGGATCGCCAGAAGATCATTGGCAAACCCACTGGCAGAACAGCCTGCCCAACAGCGCGCGGGTGGAGCAGGCCGACTGGCTGACGCCGCGCCGCGAAGATTGGGTGGCGGCCCTGGCCGAGGCCATTGCCGCCGACGACACTCCGGTGATTCTGATTGCCCACAGCCTGGGTTGCATTACCGTGGCTCATTGGGCCGCGCGCGCGCCCGTAGCGGCCCTGCGCCAGGTGCGCGGTGCGTTGCTGGTGGCCCCGGCGGACGTCGAGCGCCCGGCCTGTGCCCCGGCGCTGCGCAATTTCGCGCCGATCCCCCGGCACCTGCTGCCGTTCCCCAGCCAAGTGGTCAGCTCGGATAACGACAGTGCCGTGAGCGCGCCGCGGGCCCTGGAGCTGGCCCGTGACTGGGGCGCCGAAGCCGGGATCCTGGCCGGCGCCGGCCATATCAACGTCAAGTCCGGCCACCATCGCTGGGAGCAGGGTTTCGCCTATCTGTACCGCTTGCAGAACCGCATGGAACAACACGCCCTGCGTCGTGCCTGATCGTCCTTTTTTCGTTTAAACGCCCCGTCCCCCGGCGGTCTGGGGCGGGAGCCTGCCATGAGTGCCCATACCCCATTCGGTCAGCCGTTGCTGACCTTCCCCGATGCCGAGAAAAGCCCCCTGAGCATCCGCGCCAAGGCGCTGGTGTTCGTCGACCCGCGCTCGCGGCAGTTGCGCGAAGAGCTGGAGCAACTGGCGCCGCGTTCGGTTTCGGTACTGATCCGTGGCGAAACCGGCACCGGCAAGGAGCTGCTGGCCCGGCACATCCACCGTGCCAGCGATCGCAGTGGCCTGTTCGTCTCGGTGAACTGCGGCGCCATCAGCCCGACCTACGCCGACGCCGAACTGTTCGGTTATGCCGCCGGCAGTTTCAGCGGTTCGGCCAGCAGCCGCGCCGGCTGGTTCGGCTCGGCCAACGGCGGGACCCTGTACCTGGATGAAATCGGCGACCTGCCGCTGCCGATCCAGACCAAGCTGCTGGCCGCCCTGGAGAACCACGAAGTGACCCGGGTCGGCGCCCAGCAACCGAGCCCGGTGGACGTACGCCTGGTGGCGGCCACCAGCATCGACCTGGCCCAGGCGGTGGCGGCGGGCAAGTTTCACGAGCGCCTGTATCGCTACCTCAGCGAAGGCCAGCTGGAACTGCCGGCGCTGCGGGAACGGGTGGGAGACATCGAGTCCCTGGCCGAATACTTCCTCGGCATCTACAGCCAGCGCCTGGACCTGCCGGTGCCGCTGATCAGCGAAGCCGCGCAGCAGGCCCTGAATCGCCACAGCTGGCCGGGCAACACCCGGGAGCTGGAGAACGTCATCCACTTTGCGCTGCTGGTCAGCAGCGGCGAGGAGATACTGCCCGAGCACCTCAACCTGCCGGAAAAAGTGTCACCGCTGAGTGAGTTGGAGCGGCAAATAGAGGTGTTGCTGCGGGGAAGTGAGAGTGAGCGCGGAAGGTTGAAGGCTGTGCTGGAGAAGGTTGCGCAGCGGTTGGGATTGTAGAGCGGAGCGAGCACGAGAGTTATTGCAAAAGCAATGGTTGTACATGCAAATGATTTGCATTAACTTCTTCGAAAAGGAAATCTGCTTCAAGCATTAAAGGGATTTTTATGAGAAGAGTATCTTGTGCGGTCATTTTTCTATCTGCTCTGACCCCCAACGCCTATGCGTATCTCACTGAACTGGCGATGTTTTCTCGTGCCAACTGTTTCGGTTTCAACGAGTCAGTCAGTTGGGACACGATACGTACATGGAAATTAGAAACATCGTCTGTGCAATACAACACTGTGGATGGCAGTTACAGGGAGTTTTACGATAAATCCGACAGTACCTGGCGGTCTTATGCAGGTTGCGGATTTTGTGGCATGGATTGGGAAGTCTACGGTTTCCATTATGCGGACGGGAAATATGGCGATCCTGACTACAGCGCTCAACAGGATCATCTGCTTGTCAATGTCTGTACTCCTGGCTGGTCTCCAAGCGTAGCTGACGGTTCGCCCTGCCTCGAAACCTACACGACCTCTTGCAATCTGACGGAGTGGTGATGATGCGCTTGTCGATGATCTGCATAAGCATGTTGCTTGTTTCATTCTCGGCAATTGCGGAGTTGGAAATTCACCCTCTAAGTGGTAACGCACATATTCAAAGTATCATCAACAAGAGACCCGCCTCATCCCGAATTGAGCCTGAGAAAAGATCGAGCTTTCCAAGCTTCGAGCAATTCAGTTCGATGGTCACACTCGCTCAGAAGACCGATAAAAGGCTATCTAAAGCAGTCAGGTTCAAATCGGAGTCGAGAGCGGCAATTGAAAAATTGGGATGTCAGTTTTCCAAAGAAGCCCCCTCCGGTGTCGAGATGAAGGAAGGCGGTTTGAACGGTGTCATGTCACTTTATTCGTGCGGTGCTGACTATGTTGTCACCTACGAGTCCCACTATGAACGTGAGCTGTCGCAGCGTGTAGTTGTTTACGACGATGATTACGCCAAGCCTCAAGACCTCGGTAAGCCCTTGGTGAAAACGTCGGAAAAAGTAGTGGGCGGAGTCAGGAAGACCGGGTTGCGCTGGATGAACTCGAAGCATGAAGTGAGGTATGACATTTACGCCAGCCTGGAGGGTGATGGTGCACTGGAGAAGGCACTGACGTCGGTCATTACCAAGGTTGCCATTGAAGTCGGTAATCGATAGATCGCAGGCGTTGTGTAACGGAGCAACGAGACGTACCGGCAGGCTAGCCAGCTATCCATTTTGTACCCGTAAAAAAGTTATAAGTTCTTGCGAAAAAGATATTGTTCGGGAATAAAAAATCTCGGTATTGTCCGCCTCACGCCAGCAGTGGCACTTCACTGGCACCTCAATCAGTTCCCTATTTGAAGCCGTCGTCGACCTCGACACCTAAGGACCTTGCATGAAAAAAGTTCTGTTGTTCACCGCACTGGCGGCAGCCCTGAGCGCAGGTATCGCCCAGGCTGGCGAGAAGCTGGTGGTCGCTGCGACCCCAGTGCCCCACGCCGAGATCCTCGAGCTGATCAAGCCGACCCTGGCCAAGGAAGGCGTGGACCTGGAAATCAAGGTCTTCACCGACTACGTGCAGCCCAACGTGCAGGTCGACCAGAAGCGCCTGGACGCCAACTACTTCCAGACCCTGCCCTACCTGAAAAGCTTCAACGAAGGCAAAGGCACCCACCTGGAAACCGTGATCGGCGTGCACGTCGAACCTTTCGGCGGTTACTCGAAGAAGGTCAAGACCCTGGCCGAGCTGAAAGATGGCGCAACCATCGCCATCCCCAACGAAGGCAGCAACAGTGGCCGCGCCCTGATCCTGCTGCAGAAGGCCGGCCTGATCGAGCTCAAGGACCCGAAGAACGCCGTGGCCACGCCCAAGGACATCGCCAAGAACCCGCACAACTTCAAGTTCAAGGAACTTGAGTCGGCCATGCTGCCGCGGGTCCTGGACCAGGTTGACCTGGACATGATCAACACCAACTACGCCCTGGAAGCCGGCCTGAACCCGGCGAAGGATGCGCTGATCATCGAAGGTTCCGATTCGCCTTACGTGAACTACCTGGTGGCCCGCCCGGACAACAAGGACAGCCCGGCCATCCAGAAGTTGGCCAAGGCCCTGACCAGCCCGGAAGTCAAAGCCTTCATCGAGAAAAAATACAGCGGCGCAGTACTGCCGGCGTTCTGATGAACTAGGCTACTGACGCGACAAACCCCTTCAAGGTTTAAACGCCGACGGCTAGCGCAGCGTCGGCGTTTTTTATTGCGCCGGAAAAAACCGTAGGAGCCGGCGCCTACACAGGGGCGTTTTTGGCAGTGGGCTGGGTGGCCCGGCGCAGGGCCGCCAGCCATTTCATCAGTTCATGGGGGTCCAGGGGTTGCGGGGTCTTTGCATCGGCCATGGTGGTCGTCCTTGAGAGGTGCAGCGTCCAGTGGGGGGATGGGCGCGAAAGCTCCGTTCGACCCGGTAGAAAAGGTAGTAGCCCTGCGCCAGCCCGGCAAATCCGCGGGTTAGGTTTTTGGGTGATATCAATATGCCTTAACGGTATTTAAATTCTGCTTTTTATAGCTATAAAGTCGCGGCAGCCGGGCGGTTACCCATCGCCCCATGGACTGCACCACCGCCGCTGTACCCCAGCGGCGTCCAGGACTTTCAATGACCCTCGACTACGCCTTTATCCTCAGCACCCTGCCGGCCTTTCTCAAAGCCGTTGGGGTAACCCTGCAGGTCGGCCTGATCGCCATCGGCACTTCCCTGCTGGTGGCCCTGATCAACGCCACGCTCCTGGTATTTCGCACCCCTTACCTGCACCGGCTGATCGGCCTGTACGTGGAACTGGCGCGCAACACACCGCTGCTGATCCAGCTGTTCTTCGTCTACTTCGCCTTGCCGGCCCTGGGGATCAAGGTCTCCGGCTTCACCGCGGCGATCATCACCATGACTTTTCTTGGCGGCGCCTACCTCACCGAGGTGCTGCGGGCCGGCGTGGAAGCCGTGCCCCAGGCGCAGCTGGAGTCGGGGCGTTCCATCGGCCTGTCGCAGTGGCAGTTGCTGCGCTACGTGATCCTGCCCCAGGCCGGGATCCTCAGCCTGCCATCGCTGTTCGCCAATTTCATTTTCCTGCTCAAGGAAACCACCGTGGTCTCGGCGGTGGCGGTGCCGGAAATTCTCTACACCACCAAGAGCTACATCGCCCTGTACTACAAGACCTACGAAATGCTCGCGGTGCTGACGCTGATCTGCGTGCTGTTGTTCCTGCCCCTGTCGCTGTTGCTCAGCCGTCTGGAAAGGAGGTTGCAGCATGGCCAGTTCGGGTCTTGAGCTGTTGCTGGTGTCCCTGCCGCAACTGGCCAGGGGCGCTGCGCAGACCTTGTCGATTTCCTTGCTGAGCATTGCCTTCAGCACCCTGGGCGGCGTGCTCTACGGCGTGCTGCGCAGCCTGCAGCGCAAGGTGCTGGACGTGCCGCTGCGGATCTACCTGGAGCTGTTCCGGGCCATTCCGGTGCTGGTCTGGCTGTACCTGCTGTTCTTCGGCTTTCCGATCTTCTTCGGCCTCAGCATTCCCAGCTTCACCTGCGCGGTGCTGGTGCTGTCGCTGTGGGGCGCCAGCGAGGTCGGCGAGGTGGTGCGCGGGGCGCTGCAGTCCCTGCCCCGGGGCCAGCGTGAGGCAGGGCTGTCCATCGGCCTTTCCGGTGCCCAGTTGTACGGCTACGTGTTGCTGCCCCAGGCGCTGAAACGCATGACGCCACCGACCATCAACGTCTACACGCGGATCATCAAGACCAGCTCCCTGGCAGTGCTGATCGGCGTGGTGGACGTGATCAAGGTCGGCCAGCAGATCATCGAGCGCACCTACGAGTCGGTGCTGATCTACGGCGTGCTGTTTCTGTTTTTCTTCTTTATCTGCTACCCGTTGTCAGCCGCCTCCCGCGTGCTGGAACGGCGCTGGACGCAAGCATGAGCGCATTGATCGAGTTCCAGGGTTTCAACAAATTCTTCGGCCCGCAGCAGGTGCTAAAGGAAGTGGACCTCTGCGTGGCGGCGGGTGAGGTGATCGTCATCCTCGGCCCCAGCGGCTGCGGCAAGAGCACCTTGCTGCGCTGCCTCAACGGCCTGGAAACCGCCCACAGCGGCCACCTGCGTTTTGCCGGGCGCGAACTGCTGAGCCCCGCCACCGACTGGCGCCAGGTGCGCCAGCAGATCGGCATGGTGTTCCAGAGCTATCACCTGTTTCCCCACATGAACGTGCTGGACAACATCCTCCTGGGGCCGCTCAAGGTACAGAAGCGCGAGCCCCGGGAAGCCCGGGCCCAGGCCGAGGCGCTGCTGGAACGAGTGGGCCTGCTGGACAAGCGCGAGGCCTTTCCCCGGCAGCTTTCCGGCGGCCAGCAGCAACGCATCGCCATCGTCCGTTCGTTGTGCATGAACCCCCAGGTGATGCTGTTCGACGAGGTCACCGCGGCGCTGGACCCGGAGATGGTCAAGGAAGTGCTGCAAGTGATCCAGGGCCTGGCCCGCGACGGCATGACCCTGTTGATTGTCACCCATGAAATGGCCTTCGCCCGGGCCGTGGCCGACCGTGTCGTGTTCATGGACGGCGGGCGCATCGTGGAACAGAACACCCCCGAGGCTTTCTTCACGAACCCGCAGAGCGCACGCGCGCAGCAGTTCCTGGAGAAGTTCTCCTTCGTTGAAGCACTGCCCAAGAAAGCCCCTAAAAAGGAACTGGAGCTCTTATGAAAACTGCCAAGTCTTCGCTGTTGTTACTGCCGCTGTTCGGTCTGGCCCTGCTGGCCGGCTGCGATAAATCCAATGATGCACCCAAGCCTGCGGCCACGGCCGCCAGCGCCGCGCCGGCGGCCGGCTACCTGGACAAGATCAAGGCCCGGGACAAGCTGATCGTCGGTGTATTCACCGACAAGCCGCCGTTCGGTTTCGTCGATGAAACCGGGCGCTACGTGGGCTTCGATACCGACATCGGCCGGCAATTCGCCAAGGACCTGTTGGGGGACGAGAACAAGGTTGAATTCGTCGCCGTGGAACCGGCCAGCCGCATTCCCTTCCTGCAGAGCGACAAGGTCGACCTGATCCTGGCCAACATGACCGTGACCCCGGAGCGCAAGGAGGCGGTGGAGTTCACCAACCCCAACCTCAAGGTGGCGGTCCAGGCCCTGGTGCCTGAAGGCAGTGAAGTGAAGAGCCTGGATGACCTGGCGAGCCGCACCACCATCGTCACCACCGGCACCACCGCGGACATCTGGCTGACCCAGAACCACCCGGACTGGAAGCTGCTCAAGTTCGAGAAGAACACTGAATCCCTGCAGGCCCTGGCCAACGGTCGCGGTGACGCCTATGCCCAGGACAACCTGATCCTGTTCAGCTGGTCCAAGCAGAACCCGGGCTACCGCGTATTGCCGCAGACCCTGGGCGAGCAGGCGCCGATCGCCCCGGCGGTGAAGAAGGGCAACATCGAACTGCGGGACTGGGTGAATGCCGAACTGGCCAAGCTGGGCGAGGAGAAGTACCTGCTCAAGCTGTATGACCAGTACGTGCGCAAGGAACTGAGCGACGACACCAAGCCCGAGAGCGTGATTGTCGAAGGCGGCAAGTGGCAGGGCTGACCCCTCCTCCCTCCGCGTAGGAGCTGGCTTGCCAGCGAAGGCGTCCGCGAGGACGGTGCGGGGCTTGAGGGCCTCTTCGCCAGCAAGCTGGCTCCTACAGAGGGTGTATTTGTAGGAGCTGGCTTGCCAGCGAAGGCGTCCGTGAGAACGGTGCAGGGCTTAAGGGCCTCTTCGCCAGCAAGCTGGCTCCTACGGGGGGCATGGCAGTCGGGGCCGGCGGGGAGGGGTCAATCGGGCCAGTTCCACGCCGGTTCGTCCAGCATGCGCTGGCCGACGATGCCGGTCTGGCCCAGTTGTTTCTCCAGCACGATGCAGTTGCATTCGGGGTCTTGCTGCAAGGCTGCGATCAGCCGCCGGGCGTGGGACACCACCCACACCTGGCACTGCTGCGAGGCGCGAATGATCAGGCGCGCCAGGGCCGGCAAAAGGTCCGGGTGCAGGCTGGTCTCCGGTTCGTTGAGCACCATCAGGGTCGGTGGTCGTGGGGTCAGCAGGGCCGCTACCAGCAACAGGTAGCGCAAGGTGCCGTCGGACAGTTCCGCGGCCGACAACGGTCGCAACAGGCCTTCCTGATAGAACTGCACCCCGAACAGCCCCCCCGGAACGGCATCGATCTCCAGCCGCGACTCCGGGAAGGCATCGCTGATGGTTTCGTGCAATGCCTGCTGATCGCCCACTTCGATGATGGTCTGCAACGCGGCGGCCAGGTCCCGGCCATCGTGGTGCAGCACCGGGGTGCGGGTGCCCAGTTGTGGTCGGCGCGCGGGTGCCTGGCTGTCGGTGCGCAAGTGGTCATAAAAACGCCAGCCACGGATCTGCTCGCGCAGATGCAGGACCTCGGGCGATGAACTCAGGTTGCCCACCCGGTCGAACAGGCTGTCGCCGCTGCTCGTGTGCTGCGCCAGCACCTCCCATTGGCGGCCCGCACGGGCTCGTATCATCGGGCCCTGGCGGTCCACCAGGGCACTGGCCGAGCGGTACAGGGGCCCGCCCCAGATGCTCTCGCGCTTGATCCACGGGTCGAGAGTGAAGCGCGAGGCAATCGGCGAGCTGTGCCCGGGCAACATGAAATGGCCGCTGGAATCCGGCAGCCCCAGGCTGATTGCGTACCCGAAGTCCTCACCGGCAAAGCCCAGTTGCAGGCGTCTGGCGGCCTTGCGTGGCCCGCCCTGGATCGGCACCTCGCCTTGGCTCATGCGTCGGCTGATCTGTTCCGGCCCGGCCCAATACGTCGATTCCAGCCCGCCTTCCTTGGCCAGGGCGTTGACCACGCCGCCCTGGGCGGTCTCCGCCAGCAGGCGCAGGGCGCGGTACAGGTTGGACTTGCCGCTGCCGTTGGCGCCGGTGACCAGGTTCAGCCGACCCAGGGGAATTACCAGTTTGTTGATGGAGCGGTAGTTGGCCACTGCCAGGGTCTTGAGCATGCCGGGTCTCCTGTTGCGTGGTGCGCAGTGTGCCTGATTTGTGAAGCCGCAGCTTGCTTGCGGCGGCCCTCGAAACCGACGTTGTGCTTGCCAGGATAGAGCGCGTCGAGGGCCGTTGCGGCTGCTGCGCCCCGGGGTGCCGGCCGGTCAGCGGGAGCAAGCTCCGCGCCACCGAAACCCTCTCTGATGAGACTGGCGTGCAGCGGTTGAACCCTGTTCTAAGCTCACAGTCGTAACGTCACTGGCGAGACAGCATCACGCAAAAGGAGCCTGCATGGCTGCGTTCAATTCGAAGTGGATAGTGGGATTGACCCTGTTGCTGCTGCTTGGCGGCTGCGGGGCGGAAAAGCCCGGGGAAAAGGAGCGCCCGCGGGTGCGCATCCTGGAGGTGCAGAGCAGTGACTTCGCCCCTTCGGTGACCCTGACCGGTGACGTCCAGGCCCGGGTGCAGACCGAACTGTCGTTCCGCGTCGGCGGCAAGATCATCCAGCGCATGGTCGATGTCGGCGATCGGGTTACCGCGCAACAGGTGCTGGCCAAGCTCGATCCCAAGGACCTGCAGACCAATGTCGATTCTGCCGCGGCCTCGGTGTTCGCCGAGCAGGCCCGGGTCAAGCAGGCCGGCGCGGCGTTTGTCCGCCAGCAGAAGCTCTTGCCCAAGGGCTACACCAGCCAGAGCGAATACGATTCGGCCCAGGCCGCCCTGCGCAGCAGCCAGAGCGCCCTGAGCGCGGCCCAGGCGCAACTGGCCAACGCCCGCGAGCAACTGAGCTACACCGAGCTGGTGGCCGAGGCTCCGGGGGTGATCACCGCGCGCCAGGCCGAGGTCGGCCAGGTGGTGCAGGCCACGGTGCCGATCTTCAGCCTGGCCCGGGATGGCGAGCGCGATGCGGTGTTCAACGTCTACGAGTCGCTGCTGATGCAGCCACCGGGCCAGGAAACCATTCACATCAGCCTGCTGGACAACCCCAAGGTGACCACCACCGGCAAGGTGCGCGAGGTGACGCCGGTGGTCTCGGCCCAGAGCGGCACGGTGCAGGTCAAGGTGGTGCTCGATTCGTTGCCGGCGGGCATGGACCTGGGCTCGGTGGTCAGCGCCACCGCCCGGGCCCATGGCAAGGCCAGTGTGGTGCTGCCCTGGTCGGCCCTGACCAAGAATCTCAGCGAGCCTGCCGTGTGGCTGGTGGGCGAGGACGGCAAGACGGCCCTGCACACGGTGAAGGTCGGGCGCTACCTCACCGGCAAGGTGATCATCAGCGACGGCCTCAAGGGCGGCGAGAAAGTGGTGGTGGCGGGTGGGCAGTTGCTGCACCCGGGGATGTTCGTGGAGATCGCCTCGCAAACGAGCGACCAGGGAGCACAGCCATGAAGCGCCTGCTGCCGTTGTTGTGTGCCAGCGCCTTGTTGCTGGGCTGCTCCAGGGAAGAGCCGGCGCCGGAGCCGGTGCGCCCGGTGCTGTCGTTCCGGGTGGCGCCCCAGGCCGAGGAAAGCCTGGGGCGTTTTGCCGGCACCATCCAGGCCCGCTACGAGACCAACCTGGGCTTCCGGGTGCCGGGGCGCATTGCCAACCGCAATGTCGATGTCGGTGCCGAAGTGGGCCCCGGGGACTTGCTGGCCACTCTGGACCCCACCGACCAGCAGAACCAGCTGCGGGCCGCCCAGGGCGACCTGGCCAAGGTCGAGGCGCAGTGGATCAACGCCCAGGCCAATGCCAGGCGCCAGCAGGAACTGTTCGATCGCGGCGTGGGCGCCCAGGCGCAACTGGACATCGCCCAGACCGACCTGAAGACCACCGGTGCCTCCCTGGACCAGGCCAAGGCCTCGGTACGCCAGGCCCGGGACCAGCTCAACTACAGCGAACTGCGCAGCGATCACGGGGGCGTGATCACCGCCTGGAACGCCGAGGCCGGGCAGGTGGTGACCGCCGGCCAGCAAGTGGTGACCCTGGCCCGGCCGGAGATCAAGGAAGCGGTGATCGACCTGCCGGCCAGCCTGGTGGACCAGTTGCCGGCCGGTGTGGAATTCAAGGTCGCGGCACAGCTGGATCCGAGCATCAGCA
The DNA here is from genome assembly GCF_058796855.1 of Pseudomonas sp. GW823-FHT03E05. NCBI lineage: Bacteria > Pseudomonadati > Pseudomonadota > Gammaproteobacteria > Pseudomonadales > Pseudomonadaceae > Pseudomonas > Pseudomonas sp. GW823-FHT03E05. The sequence continues at coordinate 577,994 of NZ_JBXAJB010000005.1, read as the reverse complement.
CCACCGCCACGGTGCGTGAGATCGAACCCCAGGCCCAGAGTGCAACCCGTACCCGCCGCGCCCGCCTGACCCTCAAGGACACGCCCGCGGCCTTTCGCCTGGGCACCGCCATCAGCGTGACCCTGAGCTCGGCCATCGAGCCGCGCACCGAGGTGCCGCTGACCGCCCTGCAAGAGGTGCAGGGCAAGACCCGGATCTGGGTCGTCGACCCCCAGAGCCAGACGGTGGCTCCGCGCGAGGTCACGGTGCTCAGCCGCGACAGCGCTTCGGCGTTGATCAGCCAGGGCGTCAAGTCCGGCGAGCGGGTGGTCAGTGCCGGGGTCAACAGCCTCAAGCCGGGGCAGAAAGTCAAAATCGATGAGGACCGCGCACAATGACGCCCGACAGCAAAGGGAGCTTCAACCTGTCCGAGTGGGCGATCAAGCATCAGTCCTTCGTCTGGTACCTGATGTTCGTCGCGCTGCTGATGGGCGTGTTTTCCTACATGAATTTGGGGCGCGAGGAAGACCCGTCCTTCACCATCAAGACCATGGTCATCCAGACCCGCTGGCCCGGTGCGACCCAGGAAGAAACCCTGAAGCAGGTCACCGACCGCATCGAGAAGAAACTCGAAGAGCTGGACTCGCTGGACTACGTGAAAAGCTACACCCGCCCCGGCGAATCGACGGTTTTCGTCTACCTGCGCGACACCACCAGTGCCAAGGACATTCCCGAGATCTGGTACCAGGTGCGCAAGAAGATCAACGACATCCGCGGCGACTTTCCCCAGGGCCTGCAGGGCCCGGGGTTCAACGATGAGTTCGGCGATGTGTTCGGCTCGATCTACGCCTTCACCGCCGATGGCCTGAGCATGCGCCAGCTGCGCGACTACGTGGAACAGGTACGGGCGCAGATCCGTGAGGTGCCGAACCTGGGCAAGGTGGAGATGGTCGGCGAGCAGGACGAAGTCATTTACCTGAACTTCTCCACCCGCAAGCTGGCGGCCCTGGGCATCGACCAGCGCCAGGTCCTGCAGAGCCTGCAATCGCAGAACGCGGTGACCCCGGCCGGGGTGATCGAGGCTGGGCCGGAGCGCATCTCGGTGCGCACGTCCGGGCAGTTCGCCTCGGAGAAGGACCTGGCCACGGTCAACCTGCGGCTCAACGACCGCTTCTACCGGCTGGCGGACATCGCCGAGATCAGCCGCGGCTATGTCGACCCTTCCACGCCGCTGTTCCGCTTCAATGGCAAGCCGGCCATCGGCCTGGCGATCGCCATGAAGAAGGGCGGCAACATCCAGGACTTCGGCAAGGCCTTGCACGCCCGCATGGACCAGCTCACCGCCGACCTGCCGGTGGGCGTCGGGGTGCACAAGGTTTCCGACCAGGCCGAGGTGGTGGAAGAGGCAGTGGGCGGTTTCACCAGTGCCCTGTTCGAGGCGGTGATCATCGTGCTGGTGGTGAGTTTCATCAGCCTCGGGGTCCGCGCCGGGCTGGTGGTGGCCTGCTCGATTCCGCTGGTGCTGGCCATGGTATTCGTGTTCATGGAGTACAGCGGCATCACCATGCAGCGGATCTCCCTGGGGGCGCTGATCATCGCCCTGGGGCTGCTGGTGGATGACGCGATGATCACCGTGGAAATGATGGTCACGCGGCTGGAGAAGGGCGAGAGCAAGGAGCAGGCAGCGACCTTCGCCTACACCTCCACCGCCTTTCCCATGCTCACCGGGACCCTGGTGACCGTGGCCGGCTTCGTGCCCATCGGCCTCAACGCCAGTTCTGCCGGTGAGTACACCTTTACCCTGTTCGCGGTGATCGCGGTGGCCATGCTGGTGTCGTGGATCGTGGCGGTGCTGTTTGCCCCGGTGATCGGCATCCACATCCTCAGCACCAACGTCAAACCCCATTCCGATGAGCCGGGGTGTATCGGACGGACCTTCAACGGTGGCCTGCTGTGGGCCATGCGCAACCGCTGGTGGGCCATCGGCATCACCGTGCTGCTGTTCGTGGCTTCGGTGTTCTGCATGCGTTTCGTGCAGAACCAGTTCTTCCCGTCATCGGACCGGCCGGAGATCCTCGTTGACCTCAACCTGCCGCAGAACGCTTCGATCAACGAGACCCGCCAGGCCGTGGACCGCCTGGAGGCCACCCTCAAGGACGACCCGGACATCGAGCGCTGGAGCACCTATATCGGCGAGGGCGCGATCCGTTTCTACCTGCCCCTGGACCAGCAACTGCAGAACCCCTACTACGCTCAGCTGGTGATCGTCAGCAAGGGCCTGGAGCAGCGCACGGCCCTGACCCAGCGCTTGCAGAAACGCCTGCGGGAAGATTTCGTCGGCATCGGCAGCTATGTGCAGGCCCTGGAAATGGGCCCGCCGGTGGGGCGGCCGATTCAATACCGGGTCAGTGGCAAGGACATCGACCAGGTGCGCAAGCACGCCATCGAACTGGCCACCGAGCTGGACAAGAACCCGCACATCGGCGAGATCATCTATGACTGGAACGAGCCCGGCAAAGTGCTGCGCATCGACATCGCCCAGGACAAGGCGCGGCAACTGGGGCTGTCCTCCGAAGACGTGGCGCAGTTGATGAACAGCATCGTCAGCGGCTCCACCGTGACCCAGGTGCATGACGACATCTACCTGATCAACGTGGTCGGTCGCGCCGACGACAACGAGCGCGGCTCCCCGGAAACCCTGCAGAACCTGCAGATCGTCACCCCCAACGGCACTTCGATCCCGCTGCTGGCGTTCGCCAGCGTGCGCTACGAGCTGGAGCAGCCGCTGGTGTGGCGTCGCGACCGCAAGCCGACCATCACCATCAAGGCCGCGGTGCGCGATGCGATCCAGCCCACCGACCTGGTCAAGCAACTGAAGCCGGACATCGACCATTTCGCCGCGCAACTGCCCGCCGGCTATTCGGTGGCCACCGGCGGCACCGTGGAGGAAAGCGGCAAGGCCCAGGGGCCGATCGCCAAGGTGGTGCCGCTGATGCTGTTCCTCATGGCGACCTTCCTGATGATCCAGCTGCACAGCGTGCAGAAGCTGTTCCTGGTGGCCAGCGTGGCGCCCCTGGGGCTGATCGGCGTGGTCCTGGCCCTGGTGCCCACGGGCACGCCCATGGGCTTTGTGGCGATCCTCGGGATCCTGGCGCTGATCGGCATCATCATCCGCAACTCGGTGATCCTGGTGACCCAGATCGACGAATACGAGCGTGAGGGCTATCACCCCTGGGACGCGGTGCTGGAAGCCACCCACCATCGACGGCGGCCGATCCTGCTGACCGCGGCGGCGGCCAGCCTGGGGATGATCCCGATTGCCCGGGAAGTGTTCTGGGGGCCGATGGCCTACGCCATGATCGGCGGCATCATCGTTGCCACCTTGCTCACCCTGCTGTTCCTCCCGGCGCTGTACGTGGCCTGGTACAAGATCAAGGAACCGAGCAAGGACACCGAGCGCACCCGGCCCACGGCCTCATAGGCGCTGGCGAGCCGGCTCCTCGCAGGGGGATCAGGCCTTGCGCCAGACGCTGGCCAGCCACGGTTGCTGTTCCCGAGGCAGGCCGGCGGGGCGGTAGTAGTGTTCCAGCTCGACGAACCCGGCATCCGTCAGCAACGCCTGCCAGGCCGCCAGGTCGTGGTAGGCACCATAGCGCGGGCCGTTCCAGCCTTCCTGGTTGTCACCCCGGGGATTGGAGCTGAACAGCACGCCGCCGTCCTTCAGGCAGGCATGCAGTTGCTTGAGCACCCGCGGCAGTTCCTGGCGGGGAATGTGGAACAGCACCGCGTTGGCGAAGATCCCGTCGAAGCGTTCAGCCGGCAGGTCGAGCTTGAGGAAGTCCTGCTGCCAGACCTCGCAGCCACTGTCTTCCCGGGCCATCTGGGCGAAGCGCTCGCAGCCGTCGAGGCCGACGGCGACATGGCCCAGGCGGGTAAAGGCCTGCAGGTCGCGGCCGGGTCCGCAGCCAAAATCCAGCACGGTGAATGGCGCCGGGCCCTGGATGTGCCGCAGCAGCGCGTCGATGTTCTGGCTGACGTCGTGGTCGCGGGTGCCTTCACGAAAGTCTTCGGCCACCTGCTGGTAGTGGCCGAGGGTGGTTGCGGTGATGCTGTCGAGATCGTCGGGGGCGAGTTTCATGGCGGGCTGCGTGGCTAGAGAGGAGGCGGCCAATATACCGCCAATGACGGCCTGGCGGCCTGTTCGCGAGCGAGCTCGCTCCTACGGGATGATCATCGTCCTTGGTAGGAGCGAGCTTGCTCGCGAAGGCGTCCGAACGGACACCACAGCCCTCAGCGCTTGTTCAGCACCCGCGCCAGACGGTCGCCACCCAGCTGGATCGCCGCTACCAGAATCACCAGCAGCACGATCACCGTGAGCATGATCTGGCTGTCGAAACGCTGATAACCGTAGCGGTAGGCAATGTCCCCCAGGCCGCCCGCGCCAATCGCCCCGGCCATGGCCGAGGAGTTGATCATGGTCACCAGGGTGATGGTGAAGCCGCCGACGATGCCCGGCAGCGCCTCGGGCAGCAGCACGTGCCAGACGATATGCCAGCGTCGGCAACCCATGGCCTGTGCGGCCTCGATCAGGCCGTGGTCGACCTCACGCAGGCTGACTTCGGCGATCCGCGCAAAGAACGGCGTGGCGGCGATGGTCAGCGGCACCACGGCGGCCCACACGCCGTAGGTGGTGCCGACGATCATTCGGGTAAAGGGGATCAGCGCCACCATCAGGATCAGGAACGGGATCGAGCGGAACAGGTTCACAAAGGCCCCCAGCGCCCGGTTCAGGTTCGGCGCCTCGTAGATCCCGCCCTTGCCGCTGGTGACCAGGATCACCGCCAGGGGAATCCCCGCCAGCAGGGCAATCAGCGAGGACACGCCGACCATCAGCAGGGTGTCGAGAATGCCCTGCAACAAGCGATCAAACCACATAGCCCAGTACCTCCACTTGCTGTGCCCATTGCCCGGCGCGCTGGCGCAGTTGCGCAGCCTCCAGGGACGAGCCCTGGACTGCCAGCAGCAGTTGCCCCAGGGCGTGGCCCTGGATGCGTTCCACGCCGCCTTGCAGCAGGCGTACGCGGCCGCCCAGGGCGCCGAACAGCGCCGCCAGGTCCGGTTCCTCATGGCTGCTGCCGGTGAAGCGCAGGCTCAGCACCAGCGCCGCATCGGAAGACGTCGAATGGCTTTGCAGGCGGTTCTGCAGTTCTTCCGGCAGGCCGTGCTGCAGGGGCGCCAGCAGGGTCTTGCTGACCTCGTGCTGCGGGTTGCCGAAGACTTCCCAGACCGGCCCCTGCTCGACGATGCGCCCGTGCTCCAGTACCACCACCCGGTCGCAGATATCGCGGATCACCGCCATCTCGTGGGTGATCAGGATGATGGTCAGGCCCAGGCGCTGGTTGATCTCTTTCAGCAGGCCGAGGATCGACTGGGTGGTTTCCGGGTCCAGGGCCGAAGTGGCCTCGTCGCACAGCAGGATCTCGGGATCGTGGACCAGGGCCCGGGCGATCCCCACTCGCTGCTTCTGGCCGCCGGACAACTGCGCCGGGTAGGCCTGGTGCTTGTCCTTGAGGCCCACCAGTTCCAGCAGCTCGCGGACCTTGCGCTGGCGCTCGGCCTTGGGCACCCCGGCCACCTTCAGCGGCAGCTCGACGTTGTGCCACACGGTCTTGGCCGACATCAGGTTGAAGTGCTGGAAGATCATGCCGATGCGCCGGCGCAGGGCCACCAGGCGGTCTTCGTCGAAGTCGCCGATGTCCACCTGGTCGATCAGCACCCGGCCGCTGCTGGGCTGCTCCAGGCGATTGATGGTGCGGATCAGCGACGACTTGCCGGCGCCGCTGCGGCCGATGATGCCGAACACCTCGCCGCGCTGGATCGAGAGGTCGATATCGTGCAAGGCCTGCACCGGACCCTGCTGGCCCTGGTAGGTCTTGCCCAGGCCGATAAAGCGCACCTGGGCGCGATTCAGTTCGGGGTGCAGCTCGGTCTGCCCGGCGCGCCGGGGCGCCGCTTCCGGCAGCTTGCGCTGTAGCGTCGCGACACTCATCTCAACCTTCCCAGCCGGCTTGGTAGAGCTTGCCGTGGGCTTTGTCCAGAGCGTCGCGAACGGCAGGCGAGTGCTGGTAGATGTCGACGAACTTGATCAGCCGCGGGTCGTTCTTGCTCTTGGGCTGGATGACGAACTGGATCACGTATTCCTTGTGGTCCAGGCCGTCGAACAGCAGCGCCGAGCCGGCATCGAAGGTCTTGGCCAGGCGGATGTAGGCCGGGTAGCCCTGGACCAGGTCAGCGTCGTCATAGGCGCGCACCAGCTGCACGGCTTCGACCTGGAGGATCTTGATCTTCTTCGGGTTGCTGACGATGTCTTCTTCGGTGGCCTTGTAGCCAACGCCCGGCTTGAGGGTGATCAGCCCGGCCTTGGCCAGCAGTTGCAGGCCGCGCCCGCTGTTGATCGGGTCGTTGGCGATGGCCACGCTGGCGCCTTGTGGCAGTTCGTCGAAGCTTTTGTATTTCTTCGAGTACAGGCCGACGTTGTTGATGATGCCCGGGGCGAAGGGCACCAGGTCGAAACCGGCGGCGGCCTTGGCGTTTTCCAGGAACGGGATGTGCTGGAAGTAGTTCACGTCGATGTCACCGGCGGCCAGGCTGACGTTGGGCGCGATCCAGTCGGTGAACTCCACCAGCTCGACTTTCAGGCCCTGCTTGCCGGCCTCTTCCACGGCGGCCTCCAGGGGAATGGCGAAGGCGGCGGTGGTGCCGACCTTGAGCGGCGCGTCGGCGGCGAAGACGGCGCTGCTGAACAGGCCGAGGGCGAGGGCCAGGGCTTTGACCGGGTGGCGCAGGCGTTTGCTTTTCATGTGGGTCAGGGTCCAAGTCGGGGCGAGGGAATGTGCAGGTTTTGCGGGCCTCTTCGCTGGCTAGCCAGCGCCTACAGTGAGGTGTGCAGGAGCCGGCTTGCCGGCGAAGCGTTTAGCGGCGGTAGGCCGCGCCGGTGTGTTGTTCGGGCAGCTTGCGGCCCTGGCGGAAGAGCTTTTCCCGCAGGGTGCCATCGTCGTAGGCGGTCTTGTAGGAGCCGCGGCGCTGCAGTTCGGGGATGACCAGGTCGATGAAGTCGATGTAGCTTTCCGGGGTGACGATGCGGGTCAGGTTGAAGCCGTCCAGGCCGGTTTCGGCGATCCAGGATTCCAGGTCGTCGGCCACCTGCTGCGGCGAGCCGACCACGGTGAAGTAGCGGCCGCCCAGGGCGTGCTGGTCCAGCAGCTTGCGTCGGGTCCAGTCGTTGTTCTGCAGGTTCTTGGTGGCCGACTGGATGGCATTGCTCTTCACGTACTGGATCGGCTCGTCGATCTCGTACTGGGAAAAATCGATCCCGGTGGACGCGGAAAAATGCGCCACGCCGGCTTCGGCGCTGGCATGGCTGCGGTATTCGGCGTGCTTCCTCCAGGCCAGTTCCTCGGTCTCTCCGACTATCACGTTGAGGCCCATGAACACCTTGATGTCTCCGGGATTGCGCCCGGCGGCCACGGCGCTGGCGCGGACCTTGTCCACCTGGGCCTTGGTCGCCGCCTTGTTCTGCCCGCTGATGAACACGCACTCGGCGTGGCGCCCGGCGAACAGCAGGCCGCGGTCCGAGCTACCGGCCTGGAACAGCACCGGGGTGCGTTGCGGCGACGGTTCGCACAGGTGGTAACCACTGATCTGGTAGAACTCGCCCTGGTGCTCGACCTTGTGCACTTTTTCCGGCTGGGCGTAGATGCGTTGCTCGCGGTCGTTAAGGACCGCGTCGTCCTCCCAACTGCCTTCCCAGAGTTTGTACAGCACTTCCAGGTACTCGTCGGCCTGGTCGTAGCGGCGGTCGTGCTCGATCTGCTCCTTGAGTCCCATGGCCTGGGCGGCGCTGTCCAGGTAGCCGGTGACGATGTTCCAGCCGACTCGGCCACGGCTCAGGTGGTCGAGGGTGGAAAGGCGCCGGGCGAACAGGTAGGGCGCCTCGTAGGTGAGGTTGGCGGTGAGGCCGAACCCCAGGTTCTTGGTGACCGCGGCCATGGCCGAGACCAGCAGCAGCGGGTCGTTCACCGGCAGCTGGATCGACTCCTTGAGGGGCACGTCCACCGAGTTCTGGTAGACGTCGTAGACCCCGACGATGTCGGCGATGAACAGCCCGTCGAACAGCCCGCGCTCCAGCAACTGGGCCAGCTCGGTCCAGTACTCGAGGGTCTTGTACTGGGTCGAGTTGTCCCGCGGGTGGGTCCACAGGCCGTGGTTGATGTGCCCGACGCAGTTCATGTTGAAGGCGTTGAGCAGGATCTTCTTCTTGGCGGTTTGTGGCGCGGCCATCAGATGGTCCCCCGCAGCGGCGGGTTCTGCTGGTTCAGGTAGTAGTTGCCCACCGCGTGGTACTTCCAGCGCACCGGGTCGTGCAGGGTGTGTACCCGGGCATTGCGCCAGTGGCGGTCCAGGCCATGCTCGGCCAGGGTCGCCTGGCTGCCCGCCAGTTCGAACAGGGTGCTGCCGGCGGCCAGGGAGATTTCCGTGCTCAGGGCGCGGACCTCGGCCACGGCGATGGACGCGGCGGCCACGGTGTCGGCGTTGGTGTCGGCCTGGGCCCGGTCGAGGAACTCCCCGGCGCGTTCCAGCAGGGCCTCGGTGGCGTGCAGGCGGATGCTCAGGTGGCCGAAGCTCTTGATGGTCAGCGGGTCGTCGGTGGCCTTGTCGTTGCCGGAGTCGATCCACGGCCGGGTCTTGGTGCGCACAAAGCGCAGGGCGTCTTCATAGGCGGCGCGGGCGATGCCGGTGTCGATGGCGGCGTGGAGGATCTGCGCCAGCGGGCCGACTGGGGTCGGGCGCTCGAAGGCGCTCTGGAACGGCACCACGTCGGCCTCGTCCACCCACACGTTGTCGAATTGCACCGAGCCGCTGCCGGTGGTGCGCTGGCCGAAGCCGCTCCAGTCGTCGATCACGTCCAGGCCCTGGGCGTCGGCGGGGACGAAGGCCAGTTGCTGCACGCCGTGTTCATCCACCACCGAGGTGGGGATGCGCTGGGCGTAGAGGGCGCCGGTGGCGTAGAACTTGCGCCCGTCGATGCGGTAGCCCGGGCCGTTGCTGTCGCGGCTCAGGCGGGTGGTGCGGTCGTGGGCGGTCTTGGTGCCCAGCTCGGCCAGGGCGTTGCCGAAACGCCGGCCGGCCAGGACTTCGGCATACAGCCGCTGCTTCTGCGGCTCGCTGCCATTCACCCGCAGCACTTCCAGGGCGTAGAAATGGTTCTGCGGGATCTGCCCCAGGGAGGCGTCGGCCTCGGCGATCAGGGCGATGACCTTGGCCAGGGTGACGTTGGAAACCCCGGCGCCGCCGTATTCCTTGGGCACGCTGATGCCCCACAGGCCGGAGCGGGAAAAGGCTTCCAGCTCGGGGTGCGGCAGGCGCCGCTCGCGGTCGCGCAGGGCGCTGTCGCGCTTGAAATCTTCCGCCAGGTCGCTGGCGACAATCAGGGCTTGCTCATCGCTGGTAATGACCGCGACGTGTTGGGAAAGAGACATGTGTTTCTCCAGAGATCTGGTCAAAAGCGTTCTGGGCGGTTAAATCCAGGAGTGCCGGGCAGGCAAGGTGCCGTTCAGGTGATAGGTGCCCACGGCGTGGTACTTCCAGCGCACCGGGTCGTGCAGGGTGTGCACCCGGGCGTTGCGCCAGTGACGGTCGAGGTTGAATTCGGCGAGGGTGGCGCGGCTGCCAGCCAGCTCGAAGAGCTTTTCACTGGCCAGCAGCGAGATCTCGGTGGTCAGCACCTTGGCTTCGGCCACGGCGATGGAGGCGCGGGCCGCGGACTCGGCAGTGATCGGCGCCGCGCTGACCTGGTCCAGCACCTGCCCGGCCTTGCGCAGCAGGGCTTCGGCGGCGTGCAGTTCGATCTGCAGCTTGCCGATGTCGGCGATCACATACAGGTCATCGCTGGCCCGCTCGACGTTGGCATCGATCCACGGGCGTGCTCGTTCACGAACGAAACGGATGGCGTCGGCCACGGCTTCCCGGGCGATGCCGGCGTCAATGGCGGCCTGGATCAGCTGGGATACCGCGCCCTGGATATTCGGTGTTTCGTTGATCCGCCAGTTGTCCAGCACCAGCTCGGCGTCCACCCGCACATCGTTGAGCAGGATGGTGCCGCTGGCGGTGGTGCGCTGGCCGAAGCCCGACCAGTCGTCGACGATGCGCAGCCCCGGGGTGCCACGACGGACGAAGGCCAGCACCTGGCGGCCCTCCTCGTTGAGTGCCTTGACCGCCACCCAGTGGGCGAACAGGGCGCCGGTGGAGTAGAACTTCTGGCCATTGATCACGTGGCCGTCGGCGTCGGCGGTGATCCGTGCCTTGAGTTCCAGGGTGTTCTTGGTGCCGCGTTCCGGGCCGGCATTGCCGATGCGCCAGCCTTCCAGGACGCTCTGCAGCAGCTGTTTCTTCTGCCGCTCGGTGCCGCAGCCGAGAATCAGGCCGAGGATGCCGAACTGGTTCTGCGGGATCTGCCCCAGGGCCGGGTCGGCCGCGGAAATGATCGCGAAGACTTCGGCTAGGGTGACGAAGGAAACCTGTGGCCCGCCGTAGGCGCGGGGCACGGAAATACTGCCCAGGCCGCTGCGGGTGAATTGTTCGATCTGCGCCCAGGGCAGCTTGCGCTGGCGGTCGCGCTGGGCGGCCTGCTGGCGGGCCGCGTCGGCCAATTCATGGGCAGCCTGAAGGGCTTCGGCGTCGTTGCGCAGAACCCGAGCGGGCAGCAAAAGGGGAGCGATATCCAGGTCACTCTGGACCTGGGCTTCGATCAGACTGGACATCAGTGCCACTCCTTGGCTGCACGCAATGCCCTGGCGATCTGCACTGGGGTGATTGTGTTCCGGACCATACCTACCTCACATCTTTTGGATAGGCCGCGTCATGCGGCGAAATCAGAATCAAGAATGTCCGGTGGTCCGGTGCATATACCCTATGCGCGTATAAAAATTAAATAAACTAACTTTTAGGAATATGAATAGAAGGGTTGAATCGAAGCCCGCAGGCGTTATGGATCAAGGCCTTAGCGTGCTTCCACGGCTGTGGTTCTAGCGACGAATGTCCCCCAGAACCACCCCGTACCTGCACGTAGGAGCTGGCTTGCCAGCGAAGGCGTCCGCGAGGGCGATGCAAGGCTCGAGGGCCTCTTCGCCGGCAAGCCGGCTCCTACGGGGGAGGGGGCGTGATCTGCTGTAGGAGCTGGCTTGCCAGCGAAGGCGTCCTTGAGGGCGATGCAAGGCTCGAGGGCCTTTTCGCCGGCAAGCCGGCTCCTACGAGGGAGGGGGCGTGATCTGCTGTAGGAGCTGGCTTGCCAGCGAAGGCGCCCGTGAGGGTGGTGCAAGGCTTGAGGGCCTTTTCGCCGGCAAGCCGGCTCCTACGGGGGAGGGGGCGTGATCTGCTGTAGGAGCTGGCTTGCCAGCGAAAGCGTCCTTGAGGGCGATGCAAGGCTCGAGGGCCTCTTCGCCGGCAAGCCGGCTCCTACAAGGGGGAGTGGCTTGCGTCGAGGAACTTGCTGAGAAACTGTCGGGTGCGTTCGTGCTGGGGGTTGGCGAACAGCGCCTTGGCTTCGCCCTGTTCGACGATCACCCCCTTGTCGAAGAAGATCACCCGGTTGGCCACGTCCCGGGCAAAGCCCATCTCGTGGGTGACGATGACCATGGTGCGTTTCTCTTCGGCCAGGCTGCGGATGGTGGCCAGTACTTCGCCCACCAGCTCCGGGTCCAGGGCCGAGGTGGGTTCGTCGAACAGGATCACCCGCGGTTCCATGGCCAGGGCCCGGGCGATCGCTACCCGCTGTTGCTGGCCGCCGGACAGGCGCCTGGGGTAGGCATCTTCCTTACCTGCCAGCCCGACCTTGGCCAGCAGCGCGCGACCCAGGGCGACGGCTTGCTCCCGCGGGGTCTTCTTCACCACCAGCGGGCCTTCGATGACGTTCTCCAGGGCGGTGCGGTGGGGGAACAGGTTGAAGTTCTGGAACACGAAGCCCACTTGCTGGCGCAACTGGCGGATCCGGCCCTGCTGATGGCTCAGGGGGATGCTGCTGTCGATGCTGATGTCACCGATGCGGATGCGGCCGCTGGTGGGTTCTTCGAGAAAATTCAGGCAGCGCAGGAAGGTGGTCTTGCCCGAGCCGCTGGGGCCGATGATGGCGACCACTTCGCCTTCCTTGACCTCCAGGTCGATGCCATTGAGCACCGTCTGGCCCTTGAACTGCTTGGTCAGTTTTTCCACCACGATCATGGCTTCAGGACTCCTGGTCGTGCCGATTGACCCGCTCTTCAAGCCGGTTCTGCAGGTGCGCGAGCACGCTGGCGAGAATCCAGTAGATCAGGGCGGCGGCAAGATACATGGTGAAGATTTCGAAGGTGCGGGCGGTGATCAGCTGCGCCTGGCGGAACAGTTCAGGCACCTGGATGGTGGCGGCCAGGGCCGTGTCCTTGACCAGGGAAATGAAGCTGTTGCCCAGCGGCGGCAGGGCCGTGCGCATGGCTTGGGGCAGGATCGCCCGGCGCAGGGTCTGCGCGCGGGTCATGCCGATGCTGGCGGCGGCTTCCCATTGGCCACGCTCGATGGAACCGATGGCAGCCCTGAGGATTTCACAGGCATAGGCCGCCATGTTCAGGGAGAAACCGATCAGCGCGGCGGGCAGCGGGTCCAGTTCCAGCCCCAGTTGCGGCAGGCCGTAATAGATCACGAAGAGCTGCACCAAGAGCGGCGTGCCGCGAAAGAACGACACGTAGATGCGGGCGATCCAGCTCACCAGGGCCAGGCGCGACAGGCGCATCAAGGCCAGGCCAAAGCCCAGCAGCAGTCCGAAGAACATGCCGCCGAGGCTGAGGATGACCGTGTAGTACGCGCCTTTGAGAAGAAATGGCGCTGATTCCAGCGCCAGTTGCAGGCCTGCTTCCATTATTGGGTGACGTCAGCGTTGAAGTATTTTTCCGAGAGTTTTTTCAACGTGCCGTCCGCCCGCAGTTCCTCGATGGCCTTGTTCACCGCCGCCAGCAGCTCAGGTTCGCCCTTGCGCAGGGCCACGCCGGCTTCCTGGCGGGAGAAGGGCTCGCCGGATACCACCAGGGTGTCCTTGGTTTTCTTGATCAGCTCGAAGGCCGCCAGGCGGTCCACCAGGATGGCTTCGATACGGCCTACGCGCAGGTCCTGGTACTTGGTCGGATCGTCGTCGTAGGTCTTGATGATGGCGGTGGGCACGTTGTCCTTGAGCCACTGCTCGTAGTTGGTGCCCAGGCCCACGCCGACCTTGTGCCCACCCAGGTCGGCGGCGGTCTTGAACTTGCCTTCGTCCTTCTTCTGGGTCAGGGCCTGGATGCCGGAGACGGTATAGGGGATGGAGAAATCGTACTTTTTCTTGCGCTCTTCAGAGATGGTCACCTGGTTCACCACGGCGTCCAGGCGCTTGGACTCCAGGGCGGCGAGAATGCCGTCCCACTTGGTCGGCTGCAGCTTGACCTTGACCCCGAGCTTGTTCGCCAGGGCTTCGGAGAATTCCACCTCGAAGCCGGTCAGCTTGCCGTTTTCGTCCACATAGCTGAACGGTGGGTAGGTGCCTTCCAGGCCGACGTTGATGACTCCGGCATCCTTGATTTTCTGCAGTTGCTCGCCGGCAACCGCTTGCCCCATCAGTCCGGCACCCAAGGCCAGGCCCAGTGTGCCAATCAGCAGATTGCGACGCAGTACGGAAAAATTCATGACAAGCCCCTGTGTGTTTTCTTATGCACGATGCGGGTGGAGTTGCAGGTCAATCGGTGAGGCGCGAACTGTGCTTTATCCTGCCTTAAATGCGCGTGGCGCGTCTCGTGGCAATTGGGCCTGCGGCGCGACTATAAGATGGCATTTATAGGTTTAAAAATAATATAAATTTACTTTGTTATTCCTTTTTGTTTGGTTCTCCTCGCACCATCCTTCCGTAGGAGCTGGCTTGCCAGAAAAGGCGGCATCGAGGGCGATGCAAGGCTCGTGGGCCTCTTTGCCGGCAAGCCGGCTCCTACAAAGAACTCCATTGCCCTGACCCCGCAGGAGCTGGCTTGCCAGCGAAGGCGGCGTCGAGGGCGATGCAAGGCTCGCGCTGCTACGAGAAGGCGCCGGCGTAGGCGAACAGGGCCGGGGCGCCGCCGGTGTGCAGGAAAATCAGCGGGCCATCGTCGAAGCGCTGGCGGCCGACCCCGTCCAGCAGGCCGGCCATGGCCTTGCCGGTGTACACCGGGTCCAGCAACAGGCCTTCCTGGCTGGCCAGCAGCTTGACCGCCGCCAGCGTCCCGGCATTGGGTTCGCCGTAACGGGGGGCGAAGTACTCGTCCCACAACTGCACGTTGAAAGCGTCGGGCAGCTTCACTCCCAGCAACTCGGCGGTGCGCTCGGCCAGGCCCTGGACCTTGGGCCGCTGGTCTTCTTCGCTGCGTGACACGGTAACGCCGATCACCGGCAGTTGCGGCAGCACTTCGCTCAAGGCCAGGGCCAGGCCGCTGTGGGTGCCGGCGCTGCCGGAGGCCAGGACCACGGCGGCAAATTCCAGGCCGCTGTCTTCGATCTGCTGCGCCAGCTCCAGGCCGGCGCGCACGTAGCCCAGGGCCCCCAGGGCGTTGGAGCCGCCGATGGGCACCAGGTAGGGTTTCTTGCCGTTGCTGCGCAGGCGCGCGGCCAGGGCGTGCAGTTGCTCGTCGGCCTGGTCGAGGTTTTCCACCAGCTCCACCTTGGCGTCGAACAGGTCCAGCAGCAGGCGGTTGCCATTGCCCAGGTAGTTGGGGTCTTGGGTGCCGGTGGGGTTTTCCAGCAGGGCCACGCAGCCCAGCCCCAACTTGGCAGCCAGGGCTGCGGTCTGGCGCACATGGTTGGACTGGATGGCACCGGCGGTGATCAGGGTGTCGGCGCCCTGGGCCAGGGCATCGGCGGCCAGGTATTCGAGCTTGCGCAGCTTGTTGCCGCCCATGGCCAGGGGTGTGCTGTCGTCACGCTTGACGTAGACATCGCGACCGATCCAGGCCGACAGGCGTTCGAGTTTTTCCAGGGCGGTGGTAGACCTGAGCAGGTCGAGACGGTTAAAGCGGGCGAGCTGTTGTTTGATCATGGGGCCGCACGGAACAGGGAAGGTGCAAGGACTATAGGCAGCCCTTTTTGCCCGGGCAACCGCCAATCGCTTATGCGAAAAAGTGCTTGAAGCCAGACAATTAGTTCTTAAGCGCCGCCGTCGCCGGGCGTAAAGTGATCGCCGTTTGCGCGGCCCGATTGTCCGGCCGCCCGAGTAAGGAGTCTTATCGTGAGCGAGCGTTCCAGCCATTGGCAATTGCAGACCATCGTTGGCCAACTGCGTGATGCCCGTGACCAGTGGCGTACCCGCAACGGTCGGGTCAGCGGCGAGCAGGGCGGGCGTGAGCTGCCGTCGCGGGCGGCCATGGCGGAAATCCTCGAGGCCCTGTGCGGTGCCCTGTTTCCCATGCGCCTGGGGCCGGTGGACCTGCGCGAAGAGAGCGAGGATTTCTACGTGGGCCATACCCTGGACGCGGCGCTCAACGCCTTGCTGGCCCAGGCGCGCCTGGAGCTGCGCTATGTGGCCCGGCAGAGCGGCGAGGCCGATGCCGAAGTCAACGCCCGGGCGATTCGCCTGATCCAGGATTTCGCCCTGGCCCTGCCGGGCCTGCGGGTGTTGCTGGACACCGACGTGCTGGCCGCCTATCACGGTGACCCTGCGGCCCGCAGCGTGGATGAGGTGCTGCTGTGCTACCCCGGCATCCTGGCGGTGATTCACCACCGCCTGGCGCACCATCTGTATCGCGCCGGCCTGCCGCTGCTGGCGCGGATCAGCTCGGAAATCGCCCACTCGGCCACCGGCATCGACATCCACCCGGGTGCGCAGATCGGCCGCAGCTTCTTCATCGACCACGGTACCGGCGTGGTGATCGGCGAGACCGCGATCATCGGCGAGCGGGTGCGCATCTATCAGGCGGTGACCCTGGGCGCCAAGCGCTTCCCGGCGGACGAGGACGGCCAGTTGCAGAAGGGCCACCCGCGCCACCCGATCGTCGAGGACGACGTGGTGATCTACGCCGGCGCGACCATCCTGGGGCGCATCACCATCGGCAAGGGCTCGACCATTGGCGGCAACGTCTGGCTGACCCGCAGCGTGCCGGCCGGCTGCAACCTGACCCAGGCCAACCTGCAGCACGACGACGGCTCGCAGAAGTAGGCGCTGGCTTGCCAGCGAAGGCGTCTCTGAGAGCGATGCAGGACTTGCCGGCCTATTCGCCGGCAAGCTGGCTCCTACGGGAGAGAGGCCGGCCCGGCAAGGGGCTTTTTCTGCTGAACGATTGCGTTCGACACACGTCATACCCTTCCCTGAGCTAGCGTACAAAAGGTACCGCTGAGCCCTGCGATTAGTCCTGAGCCCCCTATCCATGTTTAACTTGAACGCTTGTTCAAGTTAAACCGGTGGTTCGCTGCCCGCTCACAACAGGAGGCTTGCCTTTGCTGAGTCCGTCTATTTCAGCCATGTTTCATCCCTTCGAGGTGCACCGTTCATGAGTGCACCATCCACCTCCGCGAATGCTTTGATTCGCATGAACCCTCCGGTGTTCTACTTCGCCGCGAGCTTTATCCTGATCTTCGGCGTGGTGGTCATTTCCATGCCGGAACAGGCCGGCGCCTGGCTGCTGGCGGCGCAAAACTGGGCGGCCAATACGGTCGGCTGGTACTACATGCTGGCGATGACCCTGTACCTGGTCTTCGTGGTGGTCACCGCCTTGTCCGGCTACGGCAAGATCAAGCTCGGTGCCGACCACGACGAACCCGAGTTCAGTTACCTGTCCTGGGCCGGCATGCTGTTCGCCGCCGGGATCAGCATCACGCTGTTCTTCTTCTGCGTTTCCGAGCCCCTGACCCACATGCTGCAACCGCCCCAGGGCGAGGCCGGCACCGCCGAGGCGGCGCGCCAGGGCATGCAGCTGCTGTTCCTGCACTGGGGCCTGCACGGCTGGGGCGTGTTCGCCTTCGTCGGTATGGCCCTGGCGTACTTCGCCTATCGGCACAACCTGCCGCTGGCCCTGCGTTCGGCGCTGTACCCACTGATCGGCAAGCGCATCAACGGCCCTATCGGCTACGCGGTGGATGGCTTCGGCATCATCGCCACGGTGTTCGGCCTGGGCGCCGACATGGGCTTTGGCGTACTGCACCTGAACTCCGGCCTCGACTACCTGTTCGGCATCGCCCACACCCAGTGGATCCAGGTTGGCCTGATCACCCTGATGATGGGCGCGGCGATCATTGTCGCGGTGTCCGGGGTCGACAAGGGCGTGCGGGTGATGTCCGACATCAACATGCTGCTGGCGGTGGCGCTGCTGCTGTTCGTGCTGTTCGCCGGGCCCACCCAGCACCTGCTCAACACCCTGATCCAGAACCTGGGCGACTACCTGGGCGCCTTGCCCACCAAGAGCTTCGACGTCTACGCCTACAACAAGCCCAGCGACTGGCTGGGCGGCTGGACGGTGTTCTACTGGGCCTGGTGGATTGCATGGTCGCCGTTCGTGGGCCTGTTCATCGCGCGGATTTCCCGGGGCCGGACCATCCGCGAGTTCGTGTTCGGCGTACTGCTGATTCCCCTGGGCTTTACCCTGGCGTGGATGTCGATCTTCGGTAACAGCGCCATCGACCAGGTGCTCAACCACGGTATGAGCGCCCTGGGCATGTCGGCTATCGACAACCCGTCGATGACCCTCTACCTGCTGCTGGAAACCTACCCCTGGAGCAAGACCGTGATTGCGGTCACGGTGTTCATCAGCTTCGTGTTCTTCGTCACCTCGGCGGATTCCGGCACCGTGGTGCTCTCGACCCTGTCGGCCAAGGGCGGCAACGCCGATGAAGACGGGCCGAAATGGCTGCGGGTGTTCTGGGGCGCGATGACCGCCCTGGTCACCAGTGCGCTGTTGTTCGCCGGCAGCATCGACTCGCTGAAGTCGGCGGTGGTGCTGACCTCGCTGCCGTTCTCGCTGATCCTGCTGTTGATGATGTGGGGGCTGCACAAGGCGTTCTACCTGGAATCCCAGCGGCGCATCGCCCAGTTGCATTCCCTGGCGCCGGTTGCGCCTTCGCGGCGGGGCAAGGGCGGCTGGCGCCAGCGCCTGAGCCAGGCGGTGCATTTCCCGTCACGGGATGAGGTGTATCGCTTCCTCGACCAGACAGTGCGCCCGGCCATCGAAGAGGTGACCGCGGTGTTCGTCGAGAAGGGCTTGAACGTGGTGACCCAGCCCGACCCGGCCAACGACAGCGTGAGCCTGGAAATCGGCCATGGCGATCAGCACCCGTTCATCTACCAAGTGCAGATGCGCGGTTACTTCACCCCGTCCTTCGCCCGTGGCGGCATGGGGCCCAAGGAGCTGCGCAACCGCCGTTACTACCGGGCCGAGGTGCACCTGGCCGAGGGCAGTCAGGATTACGACCTGATGGGCTACACCAAGGAACAGATCATCAACGACATCCTCGACCAGTACGAACGCCATATGCAGTTCCTGCATCTGGTGCGCTGAGCCGTTCGCTCAGGCCTTGGTGAGCAACAGGTAGAACACCAGGGCCAGCACCGGCACGGCAAACACCAGGCTGCCGACCGCCAGCTCCGAACGCAGGGGCTGGTGGGCGGTGACCATGCCCACCGCACCGTTGATGACCGTCAACGCCAGCCACAGCCCCGAGAAGCCATAGCCCAGGGTCTGGCGGCTGAAACCCAGCCGCTCGCCGATAAACAGCACCAGTGCCAGCAGGATCAGGCCAAAGGTGATGATGATGGTGGTGTGCATGATGGGTACTCCCCGGGAGCCGGTGTGCCGGCGCATATATCGAGCATAGGCGTCAAACCAGCCCGCCATTGGCCCGCAGGATCTGCCCGTTGACCCAGGCCGCCGCCGGGCTCGCCAGGAAGCTGATGATGCTGGCGATATCCTCCGGCTGCCCCAGGCGTTCCAGGGGTGGCATCCTGGCGAAGCTGGCCACCTGCTCGGCAGTCTTGTCCTTGAGGAACAGTTCGGTGGCCACCGGCCCCGGCGCCACGGCATTGACCGTGATCTGGCGCCCGCGCAGCTCCTTGGCAAACACCTGGGTCAGGGATTCCACCGCCGCCTTGCTGGCGATGTACACCGCGTAGCCCGGCAGGTTGAGGCCGACGGTGCTGCTGGAGAAATTGACGATACGGCCGCCGTCATTCAGGCGCCCGGCGGCTTCGCGCAGGGTGTTGAAGGTACCGCGAGTGTTGATGGCGAAGGTCTGCTCGTAGAGCTCGTCGCTGTGCTCGGCCAGGGGCAGCACCTTGAGGATGCCGGCGTTGTTGATCAGCACATCGACCTTGCCCAGTTGGGTCTCGGTCTCTTCGAACAGCCGGCGCACATCGCTGGCGCTGGCCACGTCGGCCTTGACCGCTATGGCCCGGTGCCCGGCCTGGCGCAGTTCCACCACCAGCCGGGAAGCTTCCTCGCTGCTGCTGGCGTAGTTGATCGCCACGGCGTAACCCTCCTTGGCCAACTGGCGGGCGATTACTGCGCCTATGCCTCGGGAGGCTCCGGTGACAATGGCGACTTTTGCGGCTTGAGCGGTCATGGGGTCAGTCCTTCACGGAGGTTGAACGGCTTGTCTGGGCAACAGGTTCACGGATTTACCGTGCTGGATAAATGCGCCAGAGTTGCCTTGACTGTTCAATATTCGCCAACAATCGAGCTTCTGGAGCCACCTGTGGACCAAGTCAAAGGGATGAAAGTGTTCGTAAGGATCTACGAGCGCAGCAGCTTCACTCTAGCCGCCGATGACCTGAACCTGCCCCGGGCGACCCTGACCCACACCCTCAACCAGTTCGAGGCCTGGCTCGGTACCCGGCTGCTGGAGCGCAGCACCCGCCGGGTACGCCCGACTCTGGATGGCCAGGCCTATTACCCCCGTTGCGTGCAACTGCTGGCGGAGCTGGAAGAGGCTGAACTGGCGTTTCGCACTGTGGAGCCCCATGGGCGCTTGCGGGTGGACATGCACGGCACCCTGGCCAAGCACTTCGTGATCCCGCGGCTGGGGGAGTTCATGCAACGTTATCCACAGATCGAACTGGCCATCAGCGAGGCCGACCACTTTGTCGACCTGGTCGCCGAGGGCGTGGACTGCGTGCTGCGTGCCGGCAACCTGGAAGGCTCCTCGCTGATTGCCCGGCGGGTGGCGAACCTGCAGCAGGTGACCTGCGCCAGCCCCGCCTACCTGGCGCGATACGGCGAACCGCAGAGCCTGGACGAACTCGGCGCGCATCGGGCGGTGAACTACGTTTCGCGTACCGCCACCCGCTCGTTCCCCTTCGAGTTCCTGGTCGAGGGGCAGGTGCGCGAAGTGGCCATCGATGGCGCCTTGTCGGTGTTCGGTGCGCAGATCTACGGCGCCTCGGCCCTGGCGGGGCTGGGGATCATCCAGTGTCCGCGTTATCACGTGGCGCGGCAGATCGAGCAGGGATCGATGCGCGAGATTCTCTGTCACACGCCGCCCCCGGCAATGCCGGTGTCGGTGGTCTACCCCCATAGCCGGCACATGTCGCCGCGGGTGCGGGTATTTGTCGACTGGCTGGCGCAGGTGTTTACCGAGGCGCATTGACACCCCCCGATGGCACGCCATGCGCAGGAGCTATGGGCCGCCAGCGAAGGCGGCCGCGAGAGCGATGCCGGACCTGATGGCCTGTTCCCCGGCAAGCCGGCTCCTGCAGGGTGGAGCTATGGGGCGCTGCGCGAGCTCTCTGCCTGAGGGGCGGTGGGCTCAACTGCTTTCGCGCTCGATCAGCCGGCATTGCAGCAGGTTCAGGCGTTGCACCGTGCCTGCCACTGGCAGCACTCCCAGGCTCTCCAGCACCCGGGTCGCGGCCAGTACGCCGATCTGAAGCGCCGGTGGCTGGATGGTGCTCAGGCTGGGCAGCAGCATCTGCGCAAAGGGATAGTCGCCAAAGCCCAGCACCGCACATTCCTCGGGGATCTTCAGCCCGGCTCGTTGCCCCGCCAGCAGGCCGCCGGCCGCCAGGTTGTCGTTGGCGAAGATGATCGCGTCGGGGCGTTCCGGGCTGCCCATCAGCGCTTCCATGGCCTGTTTGCCGGCCTCGAAGGGCGCGCGGTCGGCATCCGGGGCAAACACCCGGGGCGCCAGCCCCAACTCGGCCAGCGTTGCCAGATAGCCGTCGCGCCGCTCCAGGGCACTGAAGTCTCCGGGGGCGCTGTTCTGCACGAAGGCGATGCGCCGGTAGCCTTTGGCGTGCAGGTGGCGAGCGGCCGTGACCCCTACCTGAAAGTGCGAAAAGCCGATCTGCAGCGGTTGGCGCTGGGGCTGGTAGTCCCAGGTTTCGATCACCGGGATCTCGGTGTCGGCGAGCATCTTTTCCGTGCCCGGGCTATGGAAGTGGCTGGTCAGTACCAGGGCTGCCGGCGACCAGCCGAGAAAGGCCCTTACCGCGCTCTCCTCCTGCCTTGCGTCGAAGTAGCTGGAAGCCAGCAGCAGTTGGTAGCCATGGCGGCTGAGGGTGTCGCTGAAGCCCTGGATGGTCTGGGCGAAAATCGGCCCGGAAATGTTCGGGATGACCATGGCGACAATCCTCCCGCGGGCCGAGGCCAGCCCGCCGGCCACCAGGTTCGGTACATAGCCGAGTTCGGCGACCACCGCGGCGATGCGTTCACGGCGCTCGGGGGAAACACTGTCGGGCTGGTTGAAATAGCGCGAAACGGTGATCGCCGACACCCCGGCCTGGCGCGCCACGGTGTTCAGGGTTACGCGGCCGGCGCCGCGGCGCTTGCGGCCAGGCGCTTGGTCAGAGCTCATGAGCGCATTCCTTTGGCTGAACAAAAAGGCATATAAAAGTAATTTTTCAGTATTGGACGCTCTATCAGGAGCCTGTCGATACTGGTGATGTTAGCGCTAACAAAGCGCCATGTCTGCTACTCGCTCGAGCGAATGCCCAAGACAGTTTTCAGGCGCTGCCGGCACAGATCGGCAGCGGTTCGGGGCATTTTTCAGCAGGTGCAGCATGCAGAACTTTCTTGGGGAACAGCACAGTCTCACGCAGTCGATCCGTGGTGCCACGCCATTGCGACCCCATCTGGGCTGGTTGCTGGCGGGGCTGGCCGCCTTGCCGCTGCCGGCGGCTTATGCCGCTGACAGCGGCGCCAGCGCGCAGGATCAGGAACCGACCCTGAAGTCGGTGACCGTCACCGCCACCCGCCGCGAGGAATCGCTGCAGAAAGTCCCGGTGGCGGTCTCGGTGGTGGAGGGCGAGCAACTGGAGCGGGATAACCGCAACGGCGTTGCAAGCATCGTGCAGCAGGTGCCATCGCTGAACTTCCGCACGGGTGCCTCGAACAAGGACACCTCGCTGTTCATCCGTGGCGTGGGCACCATTTCCACCTCACCGGGGGTGGAGCCCACGGTGGCGACGGTGATCGACGGCGTGGTCTACGGCCGCCCCGGCCAGGCCACCCTGGACCTGCTGGATCTGGAACGGATCGAAGTCCTGCGCGGGCCCCAGGGCACCCTGTTCGGCAAGAACGCCTCGGCCGGGGTGCTGAATGTCATCACCAAGGCGCCTACCGCCGAGACTCATGGCTACATCGACCAGGCCTACTACAGCGGCAATGAAAGCCGCACCCGTTTCGGCATTGGCGGCAGCCTGATTCCCGACACCCTCAAGGGCTCGCTCACCACCTTGTTCGGCAGTTACGACGGCAATGTGGATAACCGCCACAACGGCCAGGAGGTCAACGGCTACAACCGCAAGGGCGTGCGCGGCAAGCTGGAGTTCACCCCCAGCGAGGACCTCAAGTTCACCTTCGCGGCGGACTATATGCAATCCCATGATGACGCCCCCAACGGGGTGGTGAGCAAGGCCCTGACACCTGCCTTTGCCAATGCCCTGAACCCCGTGCGCGCCAGCAGCGACAACCGGGACATCAACACCGACACCCGTACCCATGTGGACGATATCAACAAGGGCCTTTCCGGCCAGCTGGACTGGAGCCTGGGCGACTACACCCTGACCTCGATCACCGCCTGGCGCGGCTGGAACAATACCCAGTACCAGGACGGCGACCGTCTTGGCACGGTCACTGCGGCTTTCCCCGGGACCGCCGACAAGGGTGACCTGGACTACAACCAGTACTCGCAGGAGCTGCGCCTGGCATCGCCCAAGGGGCGGTTCCTGGAGTACGTCGGTGGTCTGTTCTACATGCACGGCAAGGATGAAGAAACCTACCAGCGCACCCTGACCACGACCACCGGCGCCAACCGGGGCATTGCCGACTACAGCACCACCAACGACAGCTACGCGGTATTTGGCGAGAGCACCCTGAATTTCACCGAGGACTTTCGTGGCATCGCCGGCCTGCGCTGGACCCACGATGACCTGAAGTACGATCACCGCCGGGTCTCGACTTCGGCGACCACGGTCAGCGGTATCCAGCCGGGCACCCAGAGTTCCGGCTCGGTGGACGAGGATGGCTGGTCCGGGCGCCTGGGCCTGCAATATGACCTCAGCGCCACGGTCACCAGCTACCTGACCTATTCCCGGGGCTACAAGGGCCCGGCCTACAACGTGTTCTTCAACATGCAGCCGCGGGACACCCAAGCACTGAAACCCGAAACCTCCAACACCTGGGAGGTGGGGATCAAGGCCAGCAGCTGGAACAACCGGCTGACCACCAACCTCGCGGTGTTCCACAGCGAATACGACAACTACCAGGCCAACTTCTTCGACACCGTGGCCGGGCAGGTAGTGACCCGCCTGATCAATGCCGGGAGCGTCAGCAGCGAGGGCGTGGAACTGGATTACGCCCTGCAGGCCACCCAGCAACTGAAGTTCTCCGGGGCCCTGGCCTACACCCGGGCGCGCATCGACGAATTCGCCTGCCCGGCGGGCGCGGCGGCTTCGTGCAATGTCAACGGCAAGCCGTTGCCCTTCAGCCCGGACTGGAAAAGCTACGTGCGCGCCGACTACAGCATTCCCCTGGATAACGGCCTGGATATCGAGTTGGGCACTGACTACAGCTGGCAAAGCGAAGTGCAGTACGACATCAGCCAGAACCTCGACACCCGGCAGGGCGCCTACGGCATCTGGAACGCCAGCATTGCCCTGGCCGACTACAACGATGGCTGGCGCGTGGCATTGCTGGGCAAGAACCTTGCCGACAAGTCCTATTCGCCCTTGCTGGCCAGTGGCGGCAACTACATCTACCGCGCCGTGCCCCGGGATGACGAACGTTATTTCGGCGTGCAGTTGCGCAAGGATTTCTGATGCCCTGCCGTTGTAGGAGCCGGCTTGCCGGCGAATGGGTCGGCGAGCTGGGAGCAGGTCTTGAGGGCGCTTTCGCTGGCAAGCCCGCTCCTACAGCGGGCTTTGGCGGTGCCCTTTTTGCAGCATGAAACAAGGAGTGATCCATGTCCCGTTCCACTCGCCAGCTCAAGCTCGGCGCCTTTCTCATGGCCACCGGTCACCACGTTGCCGCCTGGCGTCATCCGGATGTTCCGGCCCAGGCAGGGCTGGATTTTGCCGTCTATAAAGAACTGGCGCAGATCGCCGAAGCCGCGCGCTTCGATGCACTGTTCGTCGCCGACAGCCTGGCAGCCCCTACCGGCCCCATCGCCAGCCGCATGGCCCGCTCCGATTACTTCGAACCCTTGACGTTACTGGCGGCCCTGGCGGCCGTGACCGAGCGGATAGGGCTAATTGCCACTAGCACTACGAGCTATAACGTACCGTACCACGTAGCACGTAAACTCGCGTCGCTTGACCATCTTTCAGGTGGTCGGGCGGGGTGGAACCTGGTGACTTCCGACAATGCCGCCGAAGCGCGGAATTTCGGTCGGGAGGAACATTTTGGGCACGCGGAACGTTATCGCAGGGCCCGGGAGTTCCATCGGGTGGTCACCGGGCTCTGGGACAGCTGGGAGGACGACGCCTTTGTCCGCGACAAGGTCAGTGGCGAGTATTTCGACCCAGACAAGCAGCATTTACTGGACCATCGCGGTGAATTCTTCCAGGTCAAAGGACCATTGAATGTGGCGCGCCCACCCCAGGGATACCCGGTGATCGTCCAGGCCGGTTCTTCCGAGAGCGGTCGTGAGCTGGCGGCCCAGACCGCCGAAGTGGTATTCACTGCCCAGCCTTCCATGGCCGCCGCGCAGGCCTTCTATGCCGACCTGAAAGGGCGCCTGAAGCAGTACGATCGTAGTACGCAATCCCTGAAAATCATGCCTGGGGTATTCGTGGTGGTGGGGGACAGCGAAAGTCAGGCCCGGGAAAAGTTCGAAGCCTTCCAGGACCTGGTGGAGCCCGAGGTGGGCGTGGCCCTGTTGGGGAGGATGCTGGGCAACTTCGACTTGTCCGGCTACCCGCTGGATGCACCGTTGCCGGCGCTGCCACTGACCGAGAGCGGCCAGCAGAGCCGCCAGCAATTGCTCACCGAGCTGGCCGGCAAGGACAACCTGACCCTGGCCCAGCTGGGGCGCAGGATTGCCGGTGGCCGTGGGCACTACAGCCTGATCGGTACGCCCGGGCAGATAGCCGACGAACTGCAAGCCTGGTTCGAGGAGGGCGCGGCCGATGGTTTCAATGTGCTGGTGCCGCATCTCCCTGGCGGGCTACGGGACTTTGCCGGCGGGGTGATTCCGGAACTGCAGCGGCGCGGGCTGTTCAGAACTGAATACGAGGGCCGAACCCTGCGGGAAAACCTGGGGTTGGCGCGACCGAAAAATCAGTTTGTGTGACAACGCGGCTGGCGCAGGGGCCGGCTTGCCAGCGAAAGCGCTCGTGGTGGCCAAGGCTTGCGGGCCTTTGGCCGGCAAGCCGGCTCCTACCGTGGGGCGCTTTGATCGACGTTAGTCGTTTTGGAAAGACCTGACTCAGAGAGGATTCGATGACTTACATAGCTGCTGAAAACCGCTACGACTCCATCCCCTATCGCCGTGTCGGCCGCAGTGGCCTGGTACTGCCGGCGCTGTCCCTGGGGCTGTGGCACAACTTTGGCGACAGCACGCCGATCGACACCCAGCGTGCCCTGCTGCGCACCGCCTTCGACCTGGGGATCAACCACTTCGACCTGGCCAACAACTACGGCCCGCCCTACGGCAGCGCCGAAATCAACTTCGGCCGCCTGCTGCGTGAAGACTTCAAGGCCTATCGCGATGAATTGATCATCTCCAGCAAGGCCGGTTGGGACATGTGGCCCGGGCCTTACGGCCAGGGCGGCGGTTCGCGCAAGTACGTACTGGCCAGCCTCGACCAGAGCCTGCAGCGCCTGGGCCTGGACTATGTGGATATCTTCTATTCCCACCGCTTCGACCCGGATACGCCGCTGGAGGAAACCGCCAGCGCCCTGGCCACCGCCGTGCAGCAGGGCAAGGCGCTGTATATCGGTATTTCTTCCTATTCGGGGGCCAAGACCCGGGAAATCGCCGCGTTGCTCAAGGAGTGGAAGGTGCCGCTGCTGATCCATCAACCGGCCTACAACATGCTCAACCGCTGGGTCGAGAAGGACCTGCTGGACACCACCGAGGAGCTCGGCGCCGGGGTCATCGCCTTTACGCCGCTGGCCCAGGGCCTGCTTACCGACAAGTACCTCAATGGCATTCCCGAGGATGCGCGGGTCAATCGTCCGGGGGGCGGCTCGTTGCAGGCTTCGCACTTGTCGGAGGCCAATATCGCCCATGTCCGCGCGCTCAACGAGATCGCCAAGAACCGCGGCCAGAGCCTGGCGCAACTGGCCCTGGCCTGGACCCTGCGCGACCCGCGGGTGACCTCGGCGCTGATCGGTGCCAGCCGGCCGGAGCAGATCATCGAGAACGTCGGGGCGTTGCAGAACTTGAGCTTCAGTGTCGAGGAACTGGCGGAAATCGATCATTTCGCCAAAGAAGGGCGCATCAACCTGTGGGAAAAACCTTCGACGGCAGAGTGAGGTAAGTCTGCCCCTGCACCGATAAAACAGCCCCCGGCAGAGCGATCTGCCGGGGGCTGTTGGCTTTGCCGCCTGGAGCGGGGCGGCAGGCGTCGTTACCTGGTCGTGCTGCTGACTTTCAAGGAGGACGGATTGCCGGCCA
Organism: Pseudomonas sp. GW823-FHT03E05; assembly: GCF_058796855.1. Classification (NCBI taxonomy): domain Bacteria; kingdom Pseudomonadati; phylum Pseudomonadota; class Gammaproteobacteria; order Pseudomonadales; family Pseudomonadaceae; genus Pseudomonas; species Pseudomonas sp. GW823-FHT03E05. The sequence continues at coordinate 550,895 of NZ_JBXAJB010000005.1, read as the reverse complement.
CGGTACGGTCCTGGGGATCATCGAGGTCGACCTTGGCGGTCACCGACAGGCCCGGCCGCAGGCGTTCGAGGCCGGACTGGTTGGCGTCGAAGCGAATGCGCACCGGCACCCGCTGGACGATCTTGGTGAAGTTGCCGGTGCCCGGTTCGAAGGGCAGCAGGGCAAAGGTCGAGCCTGAACCCGGAGCCAGGCTTTCCACGGTGCCGGTGATGCTGACGCCCGGCAGGGCATCGATCTTGATCTGCGTCGATTGCCCCGGGTACATGTGCTGGGTCTGGGTCTCCTTGAAGTTGGCCAGTACATAGAGGTCATGCAGCGGCACCAGGGTCAGCAGGCGCGAACCCGGTTGCACGTAATCGCCGACCTGGATCTGCCGATTGCCGACGGTGCCGTCCATCGGTGCATAGATGGTGGTGTGGCGCAGGTCCTGCTGGGCCAGTTCCAGCCGCGCCTTGGCGGTTACCACCTTGGCCTTGGCCATCTGCAATTGCGCTTGCAGGCGTTGCCGTTGCGCGGTGGTGACCGCAAGGTCGTTCTCCGCCACTTGCAACATGGCCTGGGCATAGGCCAGGCCTTGTTCGGCGGAGATGGCCTGGGTGCTGTATTTCTCCACTTCATTGCGCGCCACGGCGCCGGTGGTGACCAGGGTATCGAAGCGATTGCGCTCCGCACCGGCACGCTTGGATTCGGCCTGGTTGGTGCGGATCGAGGTGCGCGCCGCCTGCACGCGGGCACTGGCCAGGCGCTGCTCGGCGTCCTGGATGGTCAGCGCGGCCTCGGCCAGGGCGACCTGGGCCTGGTTGTCCGCCAGATCGCCTTCGGCCAGGGATACCCGGCTGTCGAACTCTTCGCTGTTGATGCGCACCAGGGGCTGCCCGGCGGTGACGTTCTGGTGATCCTTGACCAGCACCTCTGTCACCAGGCCATGGACCCGCGGCGCGACGGAGGTCGCATCGGCGGCGATGTAGGCATCGTCCGTGGCCTGCGTCGACGGCGCCATCAGCACCCAGCCAACCCCGACTGCTACCAATGTCAGGGCGATAGCGCCGGCGATCAGCGGGCGCTTGGAACGCTTGCGCGGCTTCTCGGACTCTTGGGCGGCTTGCAGGATGGCGTTCTGAGTCTGGGTGCTCTGCTCCATGTTGAAGCTCCATGCTGTTTTGAATTACGATCATAATATTCACATGTCGGTCGCAATACTACAGGGAAGTACCTACCGTGACGACAAGCGCAACTGACCTCTCCGAAGCGGGTGCCCAGCCCGGCCAACAGTCCACCAAGCGCAAGTTTCTGGTCTTCACGATCATGGCTTTCGGCATGTTCATGGCGCTGATCGACATCCAGATCGTGGCGGCCTCGCTCAACGACGTGCAGGCCGGGCTCAGTGCCGGCCCTGATGAAGTGAGCTGGGTGCAGACCGCCTATCTGATTGCCGAACTGATCATGATTCCCTTCTCGGCGTTTCTCGCCCAGGCGATTTCCACCCGCTGGCTGTTCGCTGCCAGCGCGGCGTTCTTTACCCTGTTCAGCGTGGGTTGCGGGATGGCCTGGAACATCGAGTCGATGATCGTGCTGCGGGCCCTGCAAGGCTTTGCCGGCGGGGCGATGGTGCCCACGGTATTCGCCGTGGGGTTCGTGTTGTTCGAAGGCAAGCAGCGGGCGATGGTCCCGGCAATCCTTGGCATGACCGCGGTGCTGGCACCGACCCTGGGCCCCACGGTGGGCGGCCTGGTGACCTTCTACCTGGACTGGCGCTGGATCTTCTTCATCAACGTGCTGCCGGGGCTGCTGATCTGCATCGGCGCGGCGTTGCTGATCGATGTGGATCGCCCGGACCTGTCCATGCTGCGGCGTATCGACTGGCTGCATTTCGTCGCCATGGCGCTGGCCCTGGGGTGTTTTGAATACGTGCTGGAGGAGGGGCCGCGCAAGGACTGGTTCAGCGATACCGGGATCGTCATTGCGGCCTGGGTATCCCTTGTGTCCTTTGGTTTGTTCATCGAGCGCTCGTTGTATTCGAACAACCCGATCGTGTCCCTGGTGCCGTTTCGCGACCGCACCTTTTCCATTGCCTGCCTGTTGAACCTGGTGATCGGTTTTGGCCTTTATTCGTCGACCTACCTGGTGCCGGTGTTTCTTGGCCGGGTGCGTGGCTTCGATAGCCTGGAAATCGGCACCACGGTTTTTGTCGTGGGCATCGGGCAGTTGGTCAGTACGATTATTGCAGCCCGAGCCTCGGAAAAAGTTGATCGGCGCCTGATCATCTCGGTGGGTTTCCTCGGCCTGGCGCTGAGCCTGTGGCTGACTTCCCGGGTCACTTCCAACTGGGGATTCGATGAGTTGCTGGTGCCGCAGGTGGCGCGTGGGCTGTTCCTGATGCTGTGCATCGTGCCGAGCGTGAACATGGCCTTGAGTTCGTTCCAGGGGGTTGAACTGCGCCAGGCCTCCGGGCTGTTCAACCTGATGCGCAACCTGGGCGGCGCCATTGGTATTGCTACGGTCAACACCTGGCTGCAGGACGATGCCCGGACTCAGGTCCTGCGCCTGTCCGAGTCGCTGGGGAGCAAGGCTGTCGCCGCCCAGGAACTCATGGGCCAACTGGCGCTGAAGATTGCCGCCGATACACCGGATGCCAGCCACGCTTTCCTGATGGCTCAGGGCATTCTCGGCCGCCTGGTGGGGCGTGAAGCGCTGACCCTGGCCTTTGGCGATGTGTTCCGCCTGATGGCGATGATGTTCGTGGTGGCGTTGTTGCTGGTGCCGTTGTGCAAGGTGCCCCCGGCCGCGCCAGGCGCAGCCGAGGAGGAGAAGTGATAAGCAGCCGGGGCCTAGATGATCGGCGGCCCGGAGCGGGTCTTGCGCAACTGGCTGGGGGTGCAGCCCATGTTTTTCCACATCAGGCGGCGTAGAGCGGTGGAATCGGCATAGCCCACTTTGAAAGCAACTTCTTCAATGCTCATATTGGTGGTTTCCAATAAGCTTTGAACATGTTGCAGGCGAACTTTCTGAATGAAGGCCATGGGCGGCTTTCCCGTGGCGCTACGAATTCTGCGGGATAAGGTCTTCTCGGTTATACGCAAATGTTCGGCAATGGTGCTCAGTGGCGGAACGTTGGGCAGGCAATCCTCGATGAACTTCTCCATTAACAAAACTTCACGGTTTTCCGTTTGCAAGTTGGACAGGGCCATGTAGTGATATTGCGCCGGTCGACCATCTATCAACAGATAACGCATGGTCAATTCAGCAATCTGATTGCCCATCTTATTACGCAATATGTAGAGCATTAGATCCATTTGCGACATGCCTGCGCCTGCTGTAATCATATTACCGTCATGAATAAGCATGCGTTTTGTGTCGAGTATCGCTTCGGGATAACGCTCTTTGAAAGTTTCATACAGTTGCCAATGAGTGGTGACCGTATGCCCCTCCAGAACCCCCGCCTCACCCAGGACGAAAACTGCTGAACAGGACGCCGCCGTCTGCTGCCCGCGGCGGTGATGGTCATGCACCAGCTGGCTGAGCTTGCGGATATCGGCGTGCCCGAGCCGGGTGATCAGTTCGCTGGACAGGCTGAGCCCAGGCAGCCTTTTTTCCCGGCGACAGCCAAAGAAATCCAGCTCCTGGGTGTTCTCCAGCCCCAGTCCAGGGATCACCAGCATGCTGCCTTCGATGGCCTGGACCTTGTCCAGTGGCTGGGCATCCAGGCGCATGCCGTTGCGCATGCGAACCGATTCGCTGCTGCCGATAATCTTCCAGGTGATGGTTGGCCGGCCCATGACTTCGGCGACCTGGTTAGCTGTTCGCAGCACATCCAGGGTGATCGCGACACTCGATCCCATGGCACCTTCCAGCGCAATAAGCGTGAGCACATCCATGTCCATTTTCTCCCTGTAAGTGTCCATTTGTGCATTAGCAAAATATACAAGCTGGTGGCAGACTTCTCAACGCATCCAGATTTCACTTTCCTGCCCACGCTATTCCCTGTGGGACATAAAAAAATATGCATTCATCAAGTGAATGCGTTGCTCTGTCAATAAAATGACATCTTTGTCTACTGCCTAGTAAGAGCTCCCCTTCTTAGGGGCGTTTGTTCGGTTCCTTAGTGCTGAAAATAATAAACGACCTTCAGGTCAATATATGGCTCTCCATTTAAAAAGGATTTTGAATGAACTACGCCGTGCCTCGTGATTATCTTAATGATGTCAATCCAGCCATCTCAGCGCATGTAGCAGTTGATGATCTGCCGTTGGCTGAAGTCCCGGGCATCGAATGTTTAAGTTCGGTTACCGAAGTACTGGCCTATCGCGCATGGCGGCAACCCGATGCCATTGCCTTCATCCATCTGCTCGATGGCGAGCGGGAGGAGGCGTCGATCAGCTACGCCGAGCTGTGGAAGCGTAGTCAACGATTGGCCGCCGCGCTGCAGATCTTCGAGCCCCGTGAAAAACGGGTGCTGATGCTGTTCGAGACCGGTATCGACTACATCGTTTCACTGTTCGGCCTGCTGCTGGCCGGTGCCGTGGCGATCCCGGCCTTTCCCCCAGTGGGGACCCGGGGGCTGGAGCGGCTGGCACTGATCTGCGCTGATGCCCATCCGCAACTGGTGCTCACCAGCTCGCGCTTCATGCGGTCCCAGGAGCGGGTCAACGCTCTGCTCCAGGGTGATTTGCCCGCGCCCCAGTGGGTTGACCCGGAGCAGTTGGCCGAGGCGGATTCATCCTGGCGCGGGCAGGCGCTCGCCCACGGCCAACTGGCCCTGCTGCAATACACCTCGGGCTCCACCTCGGCGCCCAAGGGCGTGATGCTGACCCACGACAACCTCTACAGTAATTGCCGCAGTGCCAGCCAGTGGATGGGCCCGGCCAGGAATCGCGTGGGTTGCAGCTGGCTGCCACCCTATCACGACATGGGCCTGATGGGCGGAATCCTGCAGCCGATCTTCGATGCCTTCCCTACCGTGCTCATCAGCCCCGGGCACTTTGTCCAGCGGCCGCTGCGCTGGCTGGATGCGGTGTCCAGGTACGGCGCCGACGTCACCATCGCGCCCAACTTCGCCTTCGACCTGTGTGTCGAAAACATCACCGACGAGGAACTGGCAGAGCTCGACCTGAGCAAGCTCAAGGCTATCTATTGCGGGGCCGAGCCGGTGCGCCAGAGCACCTTGGCGCGCTTCTCCGAACGTTTTGCCGCCGCCGGCTTCAATCCGGCGGCCCTGGGCCCCTGCTACGGGTTGGCCGAGGCCACCGTACTGGTCTCGGGCAAGCGCCACGATGAGCCGGCGTTCAATACCCAGGTGGATCGGGACCAACTCGCCAGTGGCACCCTGGCCATCGTCGATGCCGAGGATACCCGGGCCCTGCCGCTGGTCAGTAGCGGCAGGGTCGCCCCGGGCCTGCGTGTGGCGATTGTCGACCCTGTCAGCCTGCAACCGGTGGCGGACGGCCAGATCGGCGAGATCTGGGTCCAGGGCGACAACGTGGGCGCCGGCTACTGGGGCAAGGAAGCGCTGAGCCAGCAGGTGTTTCGCGCCAGCCTGCCGGGCATCCATGGGCGTTTCATGCGCACCGGCGATCTTGGCGCGCTGCACCGCGATGAGCTGTTCGTCACCGGGCGCCTCAAGGACCTGATCATCATTGCCGGGCGCAACCTGTATCCCCAGGACCTGGAGCTGGCGGTGGAAAGCGCCGACCCGCGCATCCGCAGCAACGGCTGCGTGGCGGTGGGCATCGATAACGGCCAGCAGGAACAACTGGCGATCGTGGCCGAGGTCAAGCGCAGCGAGAAACTCGATGAAGCCCAGCAGGAACAGCTGCGCCAGGTGATCACCAGTGCGCTGGTCAGCCAGTTCGGCGTGGCCCCGGCGCGCATCCACCTGGTGCCCATGGGCGGCATTCCACTGACCACCAGTGGCAAGGTCCAGCGCCAGGCCACCCGCAAGGCCCTGCTCAACGACACGCTGGCGCGCTATGGCGCCAGTCGCGCGGCTGCGGCACCTACCCTTAAAACTGCTACGGATGCCCTGTCATGACGGCCATGAATCCTCATATCGACCGCACCGGCCAGCGCGAGCGGCAATTGGCCTGGCTGACGGTCGCAACTCCGGCAGTGGGCACCGTGGTGGCCCTGGTGCTGGCCTGGCATCAGGGCATCGGCTGGCTGGAAATCGGCGCGCTGGCCAGCATGTACCTGCTGACCGCCCTGGGAGTGGAAGTGGGCATGCACCGCTTCTTTTCCCACCATGCGTTCAAGGCCGGCCCGGTGATCACCGCATTCTTCGGCATCGCCGGTTCGATGGCGGCGCAGGGCCCGATCCTGTTCTGGGCGGCGACCCATCGCCAGCACCACGCCTTCACCGACAAGGAAGGCGACCCGCATTCGCCGCGTCCGCTCAAGGCGGGTTTTATCGGCAATATCCAGGGCTGGTGGCACGCTCACCTGGGCTGGCTGTTCAGCCTGCGCAAGCAGAACTGGAGCCAGTTCGTGCCGGACCTGCTGCGCGATCGACTGATCATGCAGATCAACCAGCGCTACTACCTGTGGATCATCCTCGGCCTGCTGCTGCCCAGCCTGGCATGCGGGCTGATAACCCGCAGCTGGGAGGGCGCGCTCAGCGGCCTGCTGTGGGGCGGCTTCGTGCGGATCTTCCTGGTGGACCACGCCACCTGGTGCATCAACTCCTTTGCCCACCGGGTTGGCGGCCGCGACCACAAGACCCGGGACACCAGCCGCAACGTGTTCTGGCTGGCGATTCCGACGGTAGGGGGCGGTTGGCACAACAACCACCACGCCTTCCCGGCGCTGGCCCATGCCGGCCTGAAACCCTGGCAGTTGGATATTGGCGGCCTGTTCATCGAGCTGCTCGCCCTCTGCGGCCTGGCCTGGGATGTCAAACGGCCCGGCCCGACCGTGGCTGCAGAACCTTCAGAAAGCTGATTGCCGGTCCCTACCTCACAGGAAGCAATTCATGGACGAGATACTCACCAACACAGCGACACCAGAGGTCGGCGGGGTTGCCCAGCTGAGCCCGAGTGCGGCCAGGACCAAGGCGCGGATCGCGCTGGCAGTCATGCTGGTGCCCCTGTTCGGGACTTTCGAGGCAATCCGGCTATGGTTCACCGGCCAGGTCCATGCCCTGGATTTCATCCTCTTCGCGGTGTTCTACGCGGTGCAGATGTTCGGGGTTTCCATGGGCTACCACCGTTACCTGGCCCATCGTGCGTTCAAGACCTCGCGGCTGATGAGCAGCCTGATGCTGATCGCCGGTTGCATGGCGGCCCAGGGGCCGATCCTGTTCTGGGTCACCACCCATCGCCGGCACCACACCTACAGCGACCAGCACGGTGACCCGCATTCCCCCAACCTCATGGGCCAGAGCCGCTGGCAACGGGCCAAGGGGCTGTGGCATGCGCACATGCCGTGGATGCTGGCCCCGGACATGTCGAGCTGGAACTTCTTCGCCCCGGACATCCTGCGCGACCGCCGGCTGTTCTTCTACAACCAGACCTACCTGTTCTGGGTGGCCCTGGGGGTAATCCTGCCAGGGGTGATCGGCGGGCTGGTCAGCCAGAGCTGGTCCGGTGCCTGGAGCGGCCTGATCTTCGGCGGCCTGGCGCGGATCTTCGTCGCCAACCAGGCGGCCTGGTGTGTGGGCTCCATCTGCCACCGCTACGGCGCTCGCCCGTTCGTGACCCACGACCAGAGCACCAACAACTGGATCGTGGCCTTCCTCACCTTTGGCGAGGGGCTGCAAAACAATCACCACGCATTCCCTGCCTGGTACCGGCATGGCGTGCACTGGTGGGAGCCCGACCTGTCGGGCTGGACACTGGCGTTAATGGGCAAGCTGAGACTGGTCTCAGACCTGCGTTCCCCGTCCCAGGCAATGATCGACAAAGTCCGCAAGCGCCAGGCCTCGTCCTGAAACGCCCAATCGGCTGATCGTATTAACCACCTCACTCATCAAGGAAGATCCTATGTCCAATTTCATCTCCAATTTGCTGAGCACTCTGAGCTTCTCAGAGAAAAAACAGGCGGCGGTCGAACTCAACGAGGACAGCATCAAGCATTGGCTGGTGCAGAAGATGGGCGCGCTCTTGAAGATCGATCCTTCCCAGGTCGATACCGCCCGCAGCTTCGAGTCCTACGGCCTCGATTCGCTGGTAGCGGTGAAGGTGGCGGGTGACCTGGAGAAGTTCATGGAGCAGCGCCTGTCGCCGGCCCTGCTGTTCGAATACTCCAGCATCGATGACCTGTCCAAATACCTGGCCAATGAACTGACCACATCCGAAGTTTGACTTCGCAGGAGCTTGGCCATGGCCATTGCACAGATGCCCTCGCAAAAAAACGATAAATTCAATGACCTGCTCCGACGCTCTCAGGAGATCGAGGGCCTGCGTCTGACCGACGCAATCCCCAAGCACCTGTATCAGCCGCGGGTATGGCGCGGGATGCTCAGCTTCGTCGTCAGCTACATGCTCTACATCGGTGCCATCGTGGCGGTCGCCCACGTGCACTGGATGTTCTACCTGCCGCTGTGGCTGGTGGCGGGCCTGGGCGGCTGGGGCCTGTTCTGTGTCGCTCACGATTGCGGGCACAACTCGTTCTCGCGCAACCGCAGCTTCAACCACATCCTCGGGCACATCGCGCTGCTGCCGTTGCTGTACCCGTTCCACGGCTGGCGCCACATGCACAACATGCACCACGCCAACACCAACAACCTGGAAATGGACGTCGACTGGCGCCCGGTGCTGCGCGTGCAATATGACGCCATGCCCTGGTGGGACAAGCTGGTCTACAGCAGCACCCGCACCTGGCTGTTCTGGCTGGGCACGGTCAACTACCAGCGTCACTCGGGCTTCCGTCCGTCGATGTTCCACAAGCTCGAAGCGCGCAACGAAGTGCGTCGCTCGATCCTGTTCATGGTGGTGGCTGCGCTGATCTACCTGCCGACCCTGGTCTACTTCACCGGCTTCACCGGTCTGTTCCTGTACTTCATCGCCCCGTGGCTGGCGACCCATGCCTGGTTCAGCCTGACCACCATGATGCACCACATCAGCGACGAGACCCCGTTCCTCACCAAGGAACACTGGAGCTTCAACAGCAGCCGCCTGCTGCTGACCACCGACTACATGTACCCCAAGTGGCTGCTGTTCCTGACCCACTACATTTCGGTGCACACCGCGCACCATGTGGCGCCGATCATTCCCCACTACAACCTGCCCGAAGCCCAGGCCGCGTTGAAGACGGCCTTCCCCGGCATGGTCCGGGAAAAGCCCATGACCGTGCAGGACGTGTGGCACGTGGCGCGTAGCTGCCACCTGTACGACCCGGTGAACGGTTTCTATGAGTCCTTCGACCAACCAGCCCAGGCGGCCGGTGACCCGAGCACCCCCGGAGCCCGGGCCGCCAACGGCCCGTTGACCATGAAGCAGCAGATGCTGCGCAGCTACATGGGCGTGCTGGGATCGGTGTCGCTGGAGACCGCCGGGGCCAAGGCCACCGACCTGTTCGGCTACACCCGGGAATACATCAAGCAGCCGGACAAGGAAATGAGCCCCCTGGGCGCCCAGCGTTTCCATATCAAGGGTATCCCCGGCGTTCCCCATGGCTATCAGTGGGGCACGGGCAACCAGACCATCCTGCTGGTCCATGGCTGGGGTGCGGACAGCCGCAGCCTGTATTCCTTCACCCGGGTCCTGCAGCGCCAGGGCTTCAAGGTCGCGACCTTCGATGCGCCGGCCCACGGCATCTCGCCGGGCTCGCTGAGCACCATGACCGAGTTCAAGGACGCGGTGAAAGCGGCGATTGTCGCCCTCGGTGACGTGGTGGGTATCGTTGCCCATTCCCTGGGCGGGATCGCCGCCACCGGAGCCCTGGCCGAACTGGCCGAGACTCATCGGATCAAGGCCCTGTGCCTGCTGGGTTCGCCGGCCAACCTGCCGGTGGTGATCCAGCGCTGGGCCAACGGCTACCTGAAGCTCAAGCCGGCGGTGGTCCAGGCCATGCACCGGGAACTGTGGAAACGCAACGGCGTGCCGGTGGAGCACTGGGATATCCCGGCGCTGGGCAACGCCCTGCAACTGCCAACCCTGGTGCTGCATGACCTCAACGACCCGATCGTGCCGTTCTGCGAAGCGCAGCAGATCACCACGCTGATGCCATGGGCCAAGCTGGAGCCGGTGTCCGGGCTCGGGCATGTGCGGATCCTCTCCGATGCCGCGGTGCTGGAGCAGGTGGCGCAGTTCCTCGTGGAGAACGTCAAGGTGGCCGAAGTGGCCCAGGCCAGCGCATGAGAACAACGCATAACCCTTTGATGATGGTTGACCACCCATGAGCACCTACGCTGAAAACGCTGTGGCCGAATCCGGCCTGTGGATGTGCCTGATCTGTGGCTGGATCTACGATCAACGCCTTGGCGATCCGGATTCGGGGGTGCCTCCGGGCACCGCCTGGGACGACATTGCCGAGGATTGGACCTGCCCGGAATGCGGCGTGAGCAAGTTGGACTTCAACATGGTGAAGCTGTAGCCCAGCGCTTGAATTCTGTAGTCGATGAGGAAGGAAGATGGCGACCCAAGAGCCAAGGCCGGCACCTGCCAGGGGCCGGCGCAACAGCTTCAGGAAGATGCTCTTCAAGGGCATTTACAACGGAGTTCTGGGGCTGCTTCGCTGCAGCTTCTGGATCGAGTCGCGGCTTTTTCCCCAGCGCGCTGCAGCACGGGCGCTGAAGATGTTCACGACGCCACAACGGCTGCGCCAGCATTTTCCGCAGACCTTGCCCAGCGCCACGGTGCAGGACCTGGAAACCGACCAGGGGCGCCTGCGCTGCTTTCGCTGGACTCCACCGCAGGTCCGGCGCCGCGTGGTGCTGGTGCACGGTTGGAGTGGCGCCAGCACCCAGTGGCAGTACCTGATCCCGCTGTTGCTGGAGGAGGGCTGCGAGGTCCTCTCCTTCGACTGCATCGGCCATGGCGGCAGCGGCGGTCGGCAGGCCTCGCTGCCGACCTTCGTCAGCATGCTCGACCAGGTGCAAAAGCAACTGGGGCCCTTCGACACCGTGATTGGTCACTCCCTGGGCGGCGCTGCCGCCGGGTATGCCTTGAGCACTCCGGTCGGCAAGGGTTTCCAGCGGGCGGTCCTGGTGGCCGCGCCGGCCGATATCGAAAACGTGGTCCGGCGCTTTGGCGCATTTTTGTGGATCAACGATGACGTCAGGCAACGCATGCAACTTCTGGTTGAGCAACGCTATCAGAAGGACATGGCCAGCCTGGCGGTCAGCCGTTATGGGCGCCAGGTGGAGGTCCCGGTGCTGCTGGTGCATGACCAGCAGGATCAGGAAGTCCCGGCAGATGACCTGCAATCCTTCGCCGAAGGCTTGCGACACCGGCGGGTCTTGCAGACTCGCGGGTTGGGCCATCTGAAAATTCTCAAGGACAGCGCGACCATGGAGGCCGTGGTCGAGTTTGTCTGTGCAAAGGACGGCAATCTATGAGTGAAAGTTACGATGTGATCGTTATTGGTGCGGGTCCCGGCGGCTATGTCGCCGCCATCCGGGCCGCGCAACTGGGGCTCAAGACAGTCTGCATCGAGCGCTACAAGGGCAAGGATGGCAAGACCGCCCTGGGCGGGACGTGCCTGAACGTTGGCTGCATTCCCTCCAAGGCACTGCTGGACAGTTCCCACCACTACTACGAAGCGCGCAACGGATTCGAAGTGCACGGCATCGGCATCAGCAATCCGCAGATGGATGTGCCGGCCATGCTGGCGCGCAAGGACAACGTGGTGCGCAATTTCAACGGCGGCATTGCCTCGCTGTTCAAGGCCAATGGCGTGGCCCTGCTGGAAGGTCACGGCAAGCTGCTGGCCAACAAGGAAGTGGAAGTCACCGCCGCCGATGGCAGCACACAACGCATCAGCGCCGGCAATATCATCCTGGCTCCCGGCTCGCGGCCGATCGACATTCCCGCGGCGCCCCTGGCCGGCGAGGTGATAGTGGACTCCACCGGCGCCCTGGAATTCACCCAGGTGCCCAAGCGCCTCGGGGTGATCGGTGCCGGCGTCATCGGCCTGGAACTGGGGTCGGTCTGGGCACGCCTGGGGGCTGAAGTCACAGTGCTGGAAGCCCTCGACAGCTTCCTCCCGGCGGTGGATGCGCAGATCGCCAAGGAGGCGCAGAAGATCCTCGGCAAGCAGGGCCTGGATATCCGCCTGGGCGCCCGGGTGACGGCCTGCGAAGTGCAGGGCGACAGCGTCAAGGTCAGCCTCAGTGAGGCCGGCGAGGACAAGCAGCAGGTGTTCGACCGGCTGATCGTCGCCGTCGGTCGCCGCCCCCTGACCACCGATCTGCTGGCCGCCGACAGCGGCGTGCACCTGGACGAACGCGGTTTTATCCACGTCGATGGCCAGTGCTGCACCAGCGTTCCCGGGGTGTTCGCCATTGGCGACGTGGTACGCGGCCCGATGCTGGCGCACAAGGCTTCTGAAGAGGGGGTGATGGTGGCCGAGGGGATTGCCGGGCATCGGCACCCGTTGAACTACGACCTGATCCCCTCGGTAATCTACACCCACCCGGAAATCGCCTGGGTCGGCCAGACCGAGCAGGCCCTCAAGGCCGAGGGCGTCGAGTTGAACATCGGCACCTTCCCGTTCGCTGCCAGCAGCCGGGCCATGGCGGCCAACGACACCGCCGGGCTGGTTAAGGTGATTGCCGATGCAGGCACCGACCGCGTGCTGGGCGTGCATGTGATCGGGCCGGGCGCGGCGGAGCTGGTTCAGGAAGGGGCCATCGGCATGGAGTTCGGCACCAGCGCCGAGGACCTGGGGATGATGGTGTTCTCCCATCCGACCCTGTCCGAAGCCCTGCATGAAGCCGCGCTGGCCGTGAATGGCCAGGCGATCCATATCGGCAATCGCAAGAAGAAAGCCCCCGCCGGCGTCAAATAGCCAGTGGCCCCGGCCCCGCTCATGCAGCGCGGCCGGGGTTTGCTGCATCCCCCCGTTTCAGCGCAAGAACGGCACATCCCCAAGAATGGTCGCGCGCTGCATCACCCGGCGCTGTGGACGGTAGTCGTCCACCGCATAGTGCTGGGTCACGCGGTTGTCCCAGAAGGCAATGTCGTTCTCCTGCCAGCGCCAGCGAATGGTGAATTCCGGGCGGGTGGCGTGAGCGAACAGCAGTTGCAGGATGGCTGCGCTTTCGCTCTCCGACAGCTCATTGATCCGGGTGGTGAAGCCGTCGTTGACGAACAGCGACTTGCGCCCGCTCACCGGGTGCGTACGGATCACCGGGTGCGACAGCGGCGGGTTCTTGCGTCGGGTTTCTTCCCAGCGCGCCAGGTCCTCGGGGGTGTTGCCGAAGCGCTCCAGAGGGAAGGACTTGGTGAAGTCGTGGGTCGCGGTCAGGCCCTGCAGCAGATTCTTCATCGGCTCCGACAGCGCCTCGTAGGCGGCAATGCCGCTGGCCCACAGGGTATCGCCGCCGAACTCCGGCAGCAGCTTGGCGCTGAGCACCGCGCCCAGGGCCGGGGTCGGCAGAAAGGTTACGTCGGTGTGCCAGATGGCGTTGTCGCGCACGTCGGTCTCGGCGGTATCGAGGATCAATACCTCCGGCTGCTCCGGCACATTGGGGTAGATCGGGTGGATGTGCAGGTCGCCGAAGCAGGCGGCGAAACGCGCCTGCTGCTGCGGGGTGACCGGCTGGTTGCGAAAGAACAGTACCTGGTGCTTGAGCAGCGCCTGCTCGATGGCGTCACGATGTTCGATGCTCAAGGGCTGGCTGATATCGATGCCGCCGATCTGGGCGCCGAGGGCGGAGCTTAGAGGAGTGATGGTCAGGCTCATGGTCGTTCTCTTGTACGGCGCCGGACGTCGGCGTGGTCGGATTCGGTTTATCTGCATCAATCTTGAAATCGCTGGCATGCACGGCTCTTGTAGCCGCTGCCGAGCCTTGGCGAGGCTGCGAACGGCTGCGCAGCAGACGCAAACCCTTGCAGCGCGGTCGTCCTGGTCGATCGCTGCGCGCTCGGTCGCAGCCTCGCAGGGGCTCGGCAGCGGCTACAGACAACCGGGGCAATCGACGCAAGGCAGGCGCCAGTCAGTGGCTCTGGCCATGCCAGGGCACCAGCTTGCGCTGCAGGGCGCGCAGGCCCATTTCCATGGCGAAGGCGATCAGGGCAATCACCAGGATCCCCAGCACCACCACATCGGTGACCAGGAATTGCGCGGCGGACTGCACCATGAAACCCAGGCCGCTGGTGGCGGCAATCAGCTCTGCCGCCACCAGGGTCGACCAGCCCACGCCCAGGCCGATGCGCACGCCGGTGAGGATGTCCGGCAAGGCGCTGGGCAGGATCACATGGCGAATCAGCTGGGCCCGGGTAGCCCCCAGGGACTGGGCGGCGCGCAGCTTCGCCGGGTCCACGGTGCGCACGCCGGTGGCGGTGGCGATGGCGATCGGGGCGAAGATCGCAAGGTAGATCAGCAGCACCTTGGACAGCTCGCCAATGCCGCACCAGATGACGATCAGCGGCAGGTAGGCCAGGGGCGGAATCGGCCGGTAGAACTCGATCAAAGGGTCGAGCACGCCACGGGCGATGCGGTTGGCGCCGATGGCGATGCCCACCGGAATCGCCGTCAGCACGGCAAAGCCCAGGGCCAGGCCGATGCGTTGCAGGCTCGCCGCCAGGTGCTGCCATAGGGTGGAATCCATGTAGCCGCTGGTGGCCAGCAACCAGCCCTTTTGCAGCACCGCAGAAGGGGGCGGCAGGAACAGCGGCTCGATCAGGCCGGTGGCGGTGACGGCCCACCACAAGGCCAGCAGGACCACCAGGGTCAGCACGCTGATCCAGCGGGTGCTCAGGCTGCGGCGCGCGATTTGTGGCGCTTTGGGGTTGGCATCGCCGGTGGCGGTGGCGGGAATCTCGTAGCTGCTCATGGCCGCTCCTGCTGCTGGGTGGCGCTGCGCTGGGAGAACACCCGGGCCAGCACGTGTTCGCGGGTTTCGATGAACCGCGGGTCGGACTTGATCGCCCGCGCCGACTCGCCGGCGGCGTAGCGCTGGCCGAAGTCCAGGTTCAGGCGTTCGACGATCTGCCCCGGGTTGGGTGCCAGGAGAATCAGGTCGGTGGCCAGGAACACCGCTTCCTCGATGTCGTGGGTAATCAGGAACACCGGCTTGGCAGTGCGCCGCCAGACTTGCAGCAACAGCTCCTGCATCTGCTCGCGAGTGAAGGCATCCAGGGCACCGAAGGGTTCGTCCATCAGCAGCACCCGCGGGTCGGCCGCCAGGGCGCGGGCCAGGCCCACACGCTGCTTCTGGCCACCGGAGAGCTGCCAGATGCGGCGCTTGTCGAAGCCGGCCAGGTCCACCAGGGCAAGCATTTCCCGAGCCCGGGCTTCGCGCTTGTCGCGGGCCACGCCGGCCAGTTGCAGGCCGAAGGCGACGTTGCCCAGCACGTCCTGCCAGGGCAGCAGGGCATCGTCCTGGAACACCACGCCGCGTTCGGCGCTGGGGCCCTGCACCGGTACGCCATCGAGCTGGATGCGCCCGGCGCTGGGTTCGACGAAGCCGGCAATCAGGTTCAGCAGCGAGGTCTTGCCGCTGCCGGAAGGGCCCAGGGCGACCAGCAGTTGCTGTGGCCCCAGGGTCAGGGAAATATCCGCCAGCACCGGTTCGGCGGCGCCGGGGTACTGTGCGCTGATGCGCTCCAGTTGTAGCAAGGCCATGACGGCTATCTCCTGTCCTGACGCGGGTTATTCAGGGATGAACTTGGCGCTGACGTAGGGGGCGTAGTCCGGCAGCACTGCCTCGACCTTGCCCTGCTCCTTGAGGAACGCGGCGGTGTCGGTGATGGCCTTGGTGGTCGGCGCACCGAGGCTGACCACCTGGTCGGCGGCCAGTGGGTAGACGTTGCCCTGCAGTAGCAGCGGGATATCGCTGGCCTTGGCCCCGGAGAGTTTCACCAGCTTGTCGACGTTGCCCTGGTTGGCCAGCCAGGCTTGCGGGTCCTTGCGGTACTGGGCGTAGGCATCCAGGGTCACCTTGGCGAAGGCGCTGACAATTTCCGGGTGCTTCTCGGCAAAATCCTTGCGCACGATCCAGGCATCGAAGGTCGGCGCGCCGAACTTGGCCAGTTCACCGGAGGTGATCAGCACCTTGCCGTTTTCCTTGGCCACGCCCAGGGCCGGGTCCCAGACGTAGGTGGCGTCGATATCGCCGCGCTTCCAGGCGGCGATGATCGCCGGTGGCGCGAGGTTGAGGATCTGCACTTTCGAGGGGTCGATGTTCCAGTGCTTCAGGGCTGCCAGCAGGCTGTAGTGGCCGGTGGAAACGAAGGGCACGGCGACCTTCTTGCCGACCAGATCCTGAGGGCTGTTGATCCCGGAACCGTCCCGGGCCACCAGGGCTTCGGCGGCGCCGATCTGGGTGGCGATGAGGAAGGTCTGCACCGGCACCTTGCGGGTGATGGCGGCGGTCAGCGGACTGGAGCCCAGGTAGCCGATCTGCACATCGCCGGAGGCGATGGCGGCGATGACGTCGGCGCCGTTATCGAATTTGCGCCAGTTGATCTTGGCCTGGGTGGCTTTTTCATAGCTGCCGTCGGCCTGGGCCACTTTGGCCGGGTCGACGGTGGTCTGGTAGGCGACGGTGACGTCGGCCGCCTGGGCGAAGAAACTCGCTGCGGCCAGGGACGCGGCCGCCAGGAGGCGAAGGGGGAAATGCAGTTTCATGGGAGGCTCCTCATAGGCGGCCGGTGATCGGCGTGGGAGGAGACTAAATGATCTAAGAATGCAGAAATAAATAACTTATTTGCATTAGCTTATGAGGGGAATATGCAGCGTGCTGTTCGCCGGCAAGCCGGCTCCTACGGGAGGGGTGTAGGAGCCGGCTGGCCGGCGAAGCGTCAGTTGCTGATGGCCAGGATGCTGGCCTGGTAGGCACCGACGAACACGTCGAAATCACCCACCTCGTTCTGTTCAAGCTCGGTCTGCTGTTCCAGGGATTTGCGCGCCGCTTCTTCGAACGCGGCTTGCTCTTCCTTGCTCAGGGCCTGGCTGCGGAAGTACTCGGCATGGGCCTGGCTCTGGCGCAGGGAGAACTGGGTGAAGCTCTCCTTGTGCTCGCTCATGGCCGCCAGCACCTGGGCCGAAGGGGTCAGGGACGAATCCTTGACCTTGGCCAATTGGGCGTCCAGGGCCTTGCTGTGCACGTCGCTGCCATGGCTCTGGTCGAGCAGGGCGGCCAGAGGGGCGATCTGCTCCAGCAGTTGGGCGGCCCACTCCTTCATTTCCACCGGCTGGCCCTGGCGTTGCAGCTGCAGGCCCGGGCGCCGGCCTTCCTTGACCACGGCGAGGAAGTTCGAGGTGGCATTGCCGCACTCGTTGTTCTCGAACAGCGGGCTGTCGTTGAGTGCGCAATACAGCAGGAAGGCGTCGAGGAAGCGGGCTTCCTGGATGTCGATGCCCAGTGGCAGGAACGGGTTGATGTCCAGGCAGCGTACTTCGACGTACTGGATACCCCGGGCCATCAGCGCCTGGATCGGCCGCTCGCCGGTGTAGGTCACGCGCTTGGGGCGGATGTTGGAGTAGTACTCGTTTTCGATCTGCAGGATGTTGGTGTTCAGTTGCACCCACTCGCCATCCTTGTGGGTGCCGACTTCCACATAGGGCGCGTAGGGCGTGGCCACGGCCTTGCGCAGGCTGTCGGTGTAGCTGTTCAGGTCGTTGTAGCAAGGGGTCAGGCCGGCCTGGGCCTTGCTCTGGTAGCCCAGGTCGCTCATGCGCAGGCTGGTGGCGTAGGGCAGGTACAGGGTCTCGGCGTCCAACTGCTCCAGCTGGTGCGAGCGGCCGCGCAGGAAGCCCGCGTCCAGGGCCGGCGAGGCACCGAACAGGTACATCAGCAGCCAGCTGTAGCGACGGAAATTGCGGATCAGCGCGATGTAGGCCGAGGACTGGTAGTCACGGTCGGTGCCGACAAAGCCCTCGGCCTGCTTGAGCAGCGGCCATAGCTGTTCCGGCAGGGAAAAGTTGTAGTGGATCCCGGCAATGCACTGCATGGTCTTGCCGTAGCGCAGGGCCAGGCCCTTGCGGTACACGTACTTGAGCTGACCGATGTTGGAGGTGCCGTAGTAGGCGATGGGGATATCTTCCTCGGCCGGCAACGGGCACGGCATCGATGGACTCCACAGGTACTCGTTGCCGAGCTTGCTGTAGGCGAAGCGATGAATCTTGTCGAGGCTGGCCAGGGTGTCCGCCGGGTCCTTGAGGGCCGGGGTGATGAACTCCAGCAGCGACTCGGAGTAGTCCGTGGTGATCTGTTCGTTGGTCAGCGCGGAACCCAGTTCTTCCGGGTGCGGGGTCTGTGCCAGGCGGCCTTCGCCGGTGACACGCAGGCATTCACGTTCGATGCCGTGCAGGCACTGCTCGAGCAGAGAGAGGTTAGCGCGCTCGCCGAGCAGAGCCAGGCGGCGGTTGAGAAGTTCGCTCAAGTTGGATTCCTTCACGCGTCAGTCGCCCCAATATGGGGGTGGGCAGGACGGTCTACAAGGGTGAAGTTAAAACTGGCGTTTTCGCCTGGTTTTTGAGTCAAGCCGACTCGCCTGAAAACGCCAATCCTTCATCCCTGAATCTGGCTTTAGCGCGGGCAGAAAACTCCGACGCCGCTTTTGCAGCGCCGAAATTAACCCAAATACATGACAGGGAGCTATAGGACCGCGAAGGTGCCTTGTGCTTTTGCGACCAGTTTGTCGCCCTGGATCACATCCGCTTCCACCACCAGGGTGCGGCGGCCGGGGTGGATCACCTTGGCCCGGCACAGCACCTCGCCCTCGGCCACGGCGCGGATGTAGTTGATCTTGCACTCGATGGTGGCGCTCTGCTGGTCGAAGCCGTGGGTGCTGGAGCAGGCCAGCCCCATGGCAATGTCCACCAGGCTGAAGATCGCCCCGCCGTGCAGCTTCTGCCCGCGATTGCGCAGTTGCGGGGTCAGCTCCAGGGCGACGTCCGCTTCGCCGGTTTCCAGGCGTTGCAGACGGCAGCCGAGCAATTGGCTGAAGGCGCTTTCGGTCAGGCCGGCAGGGATCTGCATCAGCGTTTCTTCAACTGCTTGGCGTTGGCGAACAGCGAGGCCATGGCGTTGTTGCTCGGGGCGGGCGCGGCGCTCTCCTTGCGCGGTGCATTGCCCTGGGAGGAGCGTGGCGCCGAGCCGGGGCGGGAGCCGCGGGCACCGTCGATCTTCTCGCCCGGGGTGTCGCCCATGCGCATCGACAGGCCGACACGTTTGCGCGGGATATCGACTTCCATGACCTTCACTTTCACCACGTCACCGGCCTTCACCGCTTCGCGTGGGTCCTTGATGAACTTCTCCGACAGCGCCGAGATGTGCACCAGGCCGTCCTGGTGCACGCCGATGTCGACGAAGGCCCCGAAATTGGTGACGTTGGTCACCACGCCTTCGAGGATCATCCCCAGTTGCAGGTCCTTGAGGTCTTCGACACCGTCCTGGAACTCGGCGGTCTTGAACTCGGGGCGCGGGTCGCGGCCGGGCTTGTCCAGTTCCTGGAGGATGTCGGTGACGGTGGGCAGGCCGAAGGTTTCGTCGGTGAACTTTTTCGGGTCCAGGCGCTTGAGGAAGCCGCTGTCGCCGATCAGCGAGCGGATGTCGCGGCCGGTGTCGGCGGCGATGCGTTGTACCAGCGGGTAGGCTTCCGGGTGCACTGCGGAAGCGTCCAGCGGGTTGTCGCCGTTCATCACACGCAGGAAGCCGGCGGCCTGTTCGAAGGTCTTTTCACCCAGGCGGGCGACTTTTTTCAGCGCGGCGCGGGTCTTGAAGGCACCGTGTTCGTCGCGGTGGCTGACGATGTTCTGCGCCAGGGTCGCGTTGAGGCCGGAGATCCGCGCCAGCAGGGCCACGGAGGCGGTGTTGACGTCGACGCCCACGGCGTTCACGCAGTCTTCCACCACCGCGTCCAGGCCACGGGCCAGTTTCAGTTGCGAGACATCGTGCTGGTACTGGCCGACACCGATGGATTTCGGGTCGATCTTCACCAGCTCGGCCAGTGGATCCTGCAGGCGGCGGGCGATGGACACCGCGCCACGGATCGATACGTCCAGGTCCGGGAATTCCTTGGCCGCCAGCTCCGAGGCCGAGTACACCGATGCACCGGCTTCGGAGACCATGACCTTGGTCATCTTCATGGCCGGGTATTTCTTGATCAGCTCGGCCGCCAGCTTGTCGGTTTCCCGGCTGGCGGTGCCGTTGCCGATGGCGATCAGGTCCACCGAGTGCTTGGCGCACAGGGCAGCCAGAATGCCCAGGGTCTGGTCCCACTTGTTATGCGGCACATGGGGGTAGACGGTGGCGTGGTCCAGCAGCTTGCCGGTGGCATCCACCACCGCCACCTTGCAGCCGGTGCGCAGGCCCGGGTCCAGGCCCAGGGTGGCGCGCGGGCCGGCCGGAGCGGCCAGCAGCAGGTCGTGCAGGTTGTGGGCGAAGACGTTGATCGCCTCGGTTTCCGCGCCATCGCGCAGTTCGCCCAGCAGGTCTGTTTCCAGGTGGGTGTAGAGCTTGACCTTCCAGGTCCAGCGCACCACTTCGCCGAGCCATTTGTCGGCCGGGCGGTTCTGGTTCTGGATGCCGAATTGCTGGCCGATCATGCCTTCGCACGGGTGCATGGTGCCCGGCAGTTCGTCACCGACTTTCAGCGCGGAGCTGAGAATGCCTTCGTTGCGGCCACGGAAAATTGCCAGGGCGCGGTGCGATGGCATGCTTTTGAGTGGTTCATCGTGTTCGAAGTAGTCGCGGAACTTGGCGCCTTCCTCTTCCTTGCCGGCGATCACGCGGGCGCTGATGGTCGCTTCCTGCTTGAGGAAATTGCGCAGCTTTTCCAGCAGGCTGGCGTCTTCGGCGAAGCGCTCCATCAGGATGTACTTGGCGCCTTCCAGGGCGGCCTTGACGTCGGCCACGCCTTTTTCGGCGTCGACGAAGCGTGCGGCTTCGGTTTCCGGAGCCAGGTTCGGGTCGTTGAACAGGCCGTCGGCCAGTTCGCCGAGGCCGGCTTCCAGGGCGATCTGGCCCTTGGTGCGGCGCTTCTGCTTATAAGGCAGGTAAAGGTCTTCGAGGCGGGTCTTGGTGTCGGCCAGCTTGATGTCGCGGGCCAGCTCCGGGGTCAGCTTGCCTTGCTCTTCGATGCTGGCCAGGATGCTGATCCGCCGTTCGTCGAGTTCTCGCAGGTAGCGCAGGCGCTCTTCCAGATGACGCAGCTGGGTGTCATCGAGGCTGCCGGTGACTTCTTTCCGGTAGCGGGCGATGAAGGGCACGGTGGAGCCTTCATCCAATAGAGCGACGGCCGCTTCGACCTGTTGTGGGCGTACGCCGAGTTCCTCGGCAATGCGGCTGTTGATGCTGTCCATAAAACCACCTGACAAATTGTGAAAGCAGGCCCGCGGGCACGAAAATAAGGCCCGGCGAGTCTGGTTGAGCGGCCTGGCACGCGCCGCCACCTGGATCAAAAGGCTGCCTGTTGACCCGTGAAATCGAAAAAATACTGCCGGCCCGGGTAAAAAAATAAACCGGCCGCAGGCGTACTGATCAGATATTGCCCAACACAAAAGGCGGCGCATTATACCCAGCGTTAGCCGTTGCGGGGTGATCGCCAGCCTCAGGCCGACAGCGGGTTTGCTGGCGATAGAGGAAAAATCTGCTAACAATGCACTCGGTGCGTATAACGGCAGCTACGCCATAATGCGCACCGAGATTAGAGGAGCATCCAATGAGCAGCACTGTACAAACTGCTGAAGGCGAAAAAATTCTTATTGTTGACGACGACCCGGGGCTGAGCAGCCTGCTGGAGCGTTTCTTCGTCAGCAAGGGCTACCGTGCCCGCGCAGTACCGAACACCGAGCAAATGGACCGCCTGCTGGGTCGCGAAGTGTTCAACCTGGTGGTACTCGACCTGATGCTGCCCGGCGAAGACGGCTTGACCGCATGCCGCCGCCTGCGCAGCGCGAACAACCAGATTCCGATCATCATGCTCACCGCCAAGGGCGACGAGCTGAGCCGCATCAAGGGCCTGGAACTGGGCGCCGACGATTACCTGGCCAAGCCGTTCAACCCCGACGAGCTGATGGCGCGGGTCAAGGCCGTATTGCGTCGCCAGTCCGCCCCGGTGCCGGGTGCGCCGGGCAGCGAAGACGAAAGCGTGACCTTCGGCGACTACGAGTTGTCCCTGGCCACCCGCGAGCTCAAGCGCGGCAATGAAGTGCACATGCTCACCACCGGTGAATTCGCGGTGCTCAAGGCGCTGGTGATGAACGCCCGCCAGCCGCTGACCCGGGACAAGTTGATGAACCTGGCCCGTGGTCGCGAATGGGACGCCCTGGAGCGCTCCATTGACGTGCAGATCTCCCGCCTGCGTCGGATGATCGAGCCCGATCCTTCCAAGCCGCGCTACATCCAGACCGTCTGGGGCGTGGGTTATGTCTTTGTGCCGGATGGCACCGCGACCAAGTGATCATTGATTTGTAGGAGCCAACGCCCGGGCCGGTAACGACCCGGGCGTTCGCATTCCGCAACGGTGCGAGCGCGAGTCGCTCCTGCAAAGTGTGTAGTGGCTGTTATGAAAACCCCGCTGTGGTTCCCCCAGAGTTTCTTCTCCCGCACCCTGTGGCTGGTGCTGATCGTGGTGCTGTTTTCCAAGGCATTGACCTTGGTTTATCTGTTGATGAACGAGGACGTGCTGGTGGACCGGCAGTACAGCCACGGCGTGGCCCTGACCCTGCGCGCCTACTGGGCCGCCGATGAATCCAACCGTGACCAGATCGCCGAGGCTGCCGGCCTGATCAAGGTGGTGGGCAGCGGCGTACCGGCCGGCGAGCAGCATTGGCCCTACAGCGAGATCTACCAGCGGCAGATGCAGGCCGAACTGGGCGCCGACACCGAAGTGCGCCTGCGCATGCATGCGCCGCCGGCGCTCTGGGTGCGGGCGCCGAGCCTGGGGGACGGCTGGCTCAAGGTGCCGCTGTACCCCCATCCGCTGCGGGGGCAGAAGATCTGGAGCGTGCTGGGCTGGTTCCTGGCCATTGGCCTCTTGTCCACCGCCTCGGCCTGGATTTTCGTCAGCCAGCTCAACCAGCCCCTCAAGCGCCTGGTGTATGCCGCCCGGCAACTGGGCCAGGGACGCAGCGTGCGCCTGCCCATCAGCGATACGCCCAGCGAGATGACCGAGGTCTACCGCGCGTTCAACCAGATGGCCGAGGACGTGGAACAGGCAGGGCGAGAACGGGAGTTGATGCTGGCCGGGGTGTCCCACGACCTGCGCACGCCGCTGACCCGGCTGCGCCTGTCCCTGGAATTGATGGGCGATCACACTGACCTGACCGACGACATGGTGCGGGATATCGAGGACATGGACGCCATTCTCGACCAGTTCCTGGCCTTCATTCGCGATGGGCGCGACGAGTCGGTGGAAGAGGTGGACCTGGGCGATCTGGTGCAGGAAGTGGCGGCGCCCTACAACCAGAACGAAGAACGGGTGCACCTGCGCCTGGAGCCGATCCAGCCGTTCCCGCTGCGACGGGTGTCGATGAAGCGCCTGCTCAACAACCTGATCGGTAACGCCTTGAATCATGCGGGTACGGAAGTGGAAGTGGCGGCCTATGTGTCCGGTGACACCAATGCGCCCTATGTGGTGCTCAGCGTGATGGACCGTGGCGCGGGGATCGATCCTTCGGAACTGGAAGCGATCTTCAACCCCTTCACCCGTGGCGACCGTGCCCGGGGCGGCAAGGGCACCGGGCTGGGGCTGGCCATCGTCAAGCGGATTGCCGCCATGCACGGTGGCAATGTCGAACTGCGCAACCGCCCCGATGGTGGCCTGGAAGCGCGGGTACGCCTGCCGCTGGGCTTGCTGCTGCCCCGTGATGCGGATTGATCAGGGCTTCGCTCCTGCAGGCAGCACATAGCCCGTAGGAGCTGGCTTGCCAGCGCAAGGCCGGCCACGCGATCCCTAGCCCTTGCCCTTGGTCCGGGTCATGTTCGGCCCGCCGTTCTTCTCGATGTGCTCGATGATGATTCCCGCCACGTTCTTGCCGGTGGTGGTCTCGATGCCTTCCAGGCCCGGCGAGGAATTGACTTCCATCACCAGCGGCCCGTGATTGGAACGCAGGATATCCACCCCCGCCACGCTCAGGCCCATGACCTTGGCCGCCCGCAGCGCGGTCATGCGTTCTTCGGGAGTGATCTTGATCAGGCTGGCGCTGCCGCCGCGATGCAGGTTGGAGCGGAACTCCCCCGGCTTGGCCTGGCGTTTCATTGCCGCGATCACCTTGTCCCCCACCACGAAGCAGCGAATGTCGGCGCCGCCCGCCTCCTTGATGTACTCCTGGACCATGATGTTCTGCTTCAGGCCCATGAAGGCCTCGATCACCGATTCCGCCGCCGTGGCGGTTTCACACAGCACCACGCCGATGCCCTGGGTGCCTTCCAGCACCTTGATCACCAATGGCGCGCCGTTGACCATCTCGATCAGGTCGGGAATGTCGTCCGGGGAATGGGCGAAGCCGGTCACCGGCAGGCCGATGCCACGCCGCGACAGCAACTGCAGCGAGCGCAGCTTGTCCCGCGAGCGGGCGATGGCCACCGATTCGTTGAGGGGGAACACCCCCATCATTTCGAACTGGCGCAGCACCGCGCAGCCATAGAAGGTCACCGAGGCACCGATCCGCGGGATCACCGCATCGAAGCCTTCGAGGGGCTTGCCGCGGTAGTGGATCTGCGGCTTGTGACTGGCGATGTTCATGTAGGCCCGCAGGGTATCGACCACTACCATTTCATGGCCACGCTCGGTGCCGGCCTCGACCAGACGACGAGTGGAATACAGACGCGGGTTACGCGACAGCACAGCGATCTTCATGCAACACCTGTGGCAGAGGTAGTGGATACCGGGAACACCGGTTTGTCTTGTACGTACTTGATGCCCGGATTGACCACCAGTTGGCCGTCGATCAGAGCCTTGGAACCCAGCAGCAGGCGATAGCGCA
Organism: Pseudomonas sp. GW823-FHT03E05; assembly: GCF_058796855.1. NCBI lineage: Bacteria > Pseudomonadati > Pseudomonadota > Gammaproteobacteria > Pseudomonadales > Pseudomonadaceae > Pseudomonas > Pseudomonas sp. GW823-FHT03E05. The sequence continues at coordinate 525,860 of NZ_JBXAJB010000005.1, read as the reverse complement.
TGGCCTTGCGGCAGGCGAGGGTGAACTCCACCCGCCACACCCGATCGCCCAGGGCCAGGGTGGTGCTGATCACGTAGCGCACCTGGGCCTGGCCGTTGGAGCTTTTAATGGTTTTCATCGCCACCAGCGGTGCTTCGCAGCGCCGGTGACGCAACTGCACCACACTGCCCAGGTGGGCATTGAAGCGCACCCACTGCTCACCGTCGCGCTCGAAGGGCTCGATCTCGGTGGCATGCAGGCTGGAGGTGCTGGCCCCGGTGTCGATCTTGGCGCGCAGGCCGGCCACGCCCAGATCCGGGAGCGCCACCCACTCGCGCAGACCGACAACGGTCAAATGGTCAAAAGTCTTCAATAAGGAAAATCCGCAATTAGCTGTTCCAGGCCGCGGCCGGAACCTCGGCCAGGGCTTTGAATGCAGGCTTGGCGAACCAGTAGCCCTGCATCAGATAAATTCCACAGTCGCTGAGAAAGTCCCGTTCACCGGCGCTTTCAATACCTTCGGCGATGACTGTAACCCCCAACTCCGCACACATTGTGACAATCGCGCGGATGATCGCCTGGCGTACGCGATCCTGGTCCACATCGCGCACCAGCGCCATGTCGAGCTTGATCAGGTCGGGTTGGAAATCCGCCAGCAGGTTCAGCCCCGAGTACCCCGAGCCGAAGTCGTCGATGGCGGTCTTGAAGCCGAATTCGCGGTATTCACGCAGAATATTGGTCAAATGGCGATAGTTATCTACGTGCTGGCTTTCCAGGGTTTCGAAAATCAGCCGGTCCAGGGGAAAACGCTGGGCCCGGGCTGCCTCCAGGGTGCTGCGGATGCACAGTTCCGGCCGGTACACGGCGTTGGGCATGAAGTTGATCGACAGGTGGCTTTGCATCCCCAACTGGGCGGCGAGGGTGATTGCCTGGGTCCGGCAGCGCTGGTCGAAACGGTAGCGATTGCTGTCATTGACCTGGCCCAGCACCGTTCCCGCCCCTTCGCCATTGACCCCGCGCACCAGGGCTTCATGGGCGAAGACCGAGTGGTCCCGCAGATCGACTATGGGCTGGTAGGCGAAGGAAAAATCGAAGTCCAGTGGCTGGCTTTGCTGGCAACCTTCGCAACGGTTGCCGGGCGAGGTCAGGGAAGTGGGGAAGTCAGTCACGGGGACTCCTCGCGTATCAGGGCGCAACCTGGGTTATTTTAGGTGAGCGGCAGGGTTTATGAGAGCCCGCTTGCAGGCGGTAAAGTTGCGACATTTTTCAGCGAGGGGAATTCCAGTGGCGCACAAGCAGGAAGAAGAGGACAAGGTTCGTCTGGATAAATGGCTCTGGGCAGCGCGCTTCTACAAGACCCGGGCCCTGGCCAAGACAGCGATTGAAAGCGGCAAGGTGCATCACCGGGGCGAGCGCTGCAAACCGGGCAAGGAGCCGCGGGTAGGCGATGAATACCAGATTCGCGCCGGCTTCGACGAACGCACCGTGGTGGTCCAGGCCCTGTCCATCGTCCGCCGTGGCGCTCCTGAAGCGCAGGCTCTGTACGCGGAAACCGAGGCCAGCATCGCCAAGCGCGAAGCCGCTGCGGCCCAGCGCAAGGCTGGTGCCCTAGGAGTGAGCACCGACGGTAAACCGAGCAAGAAACAGCGCCGGGACCTGTTCAAGTTCCACGGCAGCAACCACGAATGAAACCGTAGGAGCCGGCAAGCCGGCTCCTACGGGGCTGCTTAGCGCAGCAGGCTGCTGGCGCGCACCACGCTCATGCGCGAGAGCACGGGCATCCGGCTCAACAGGTTGAACAGCGGGTGGGTCAGGCGCAGCAGGAAGTTCGACATCCGCGCCGCGTACGGGGTGTAGTAGCCCCAGCCCAGGGCCAGCACCGCCAGCAGCACACCGCCGATGTAGTCGTCCTGGCCCCAGTGGGCGCCTGCCACCAGGCGCGGCATCATGAACAGCAGGGTCAGGCCCCAGACGATCAGGAACTGGCCGATGCTGCGGCTGAAGATCCCCATGAACAGGCCCCAGATCAGCAGCACCGAAGCGTGGTCGCCCGGGAAGCTCTGGCTGGAGCGGTCCTTGAGTTCCCAGGTCTTTTCCCAGCCCGGGAAGTAGTCGCTCATGTGCACGGCGCCTTCCAGCACCATGGACGGGCTGTTGTGCTGCCAGTTCATGACGGCCACCAGCTTGGAAAACAGCGCGCGAATCACCACCATCAGAATCAGGATCGATAGAAAGCCGAAGAAGGCGCGGCGCACGTCCACCGCCTTGAACACCCAGTCACCGCGAATCAGCAGGCCGAGCATGATCAGCCCCACCACGATATCGAACGGCCGCAGGCTGGCCACGGCCCAGATATGCAGCCAGGTCGAGTTGCTTGCCAGAGGGGCGTTGAGGTGGTGGAACAGCCATTCGTCGAAGACCGTGCAGAGCGCCTGCCCGGTGGGCCACAACCAGAAACCCAGCAGGGCCAAAGGGAGTAAATTGCACAGAACCAGCTTGCCGAGGTTCCACCTTGCTTGGAACAAACCCGGATTGTTCATAAAATATCTCCAATCACCGCAAAACTGCACCCTCATGGTGCAAAGCCGCAATTTTCGGTGCTTGTCACCTTTTTGTCATCATTCAGATACCCAGACCTATGACTGATTTGCCGGATACCGACTTCACTCAACGCTTCATCTTCGATGAGAGCGACACCCGCGGCGAGCTGGTGGCGCTGGAGCGCAGTTACGCGGAAGTCCTCGCCAAACACCCCTATCCCGAGCCGGTGGCACAGCTGCTCGGCGAACTGATGGCGGCGGCATCGTTGCTGGTCGGCACCCTAAAATTCGATGGCTTGCTGATTCTCCAGGCCCGTTCCGAAGGCCCGGTGCCGCTGCTGATGATCGAGTGCTCCAGCGAGCGCGAGATTCGTGGCCTGGCCCGTTACGACGCGGAGCAGATCGCCCCTGATGCCACCCTCGCCGACCTGATGCCCAACGGCGTCCTGGCCCTGACCGTGGACCCGACCAATGGCCAGCGCTACCAGGGCATCGTCGACCTGGACGGCACCAACCTGGCGGAATGCTTCACCAACTACTTCGTCATGTCGCAACAGACCGGCACCCGTTTCTGGCTCTATGCCGACGGCCGCAGCGCCCGTGGCCTGCTCCTGCAACAACTGCCCGCCGACCGCCTGCGTGATCAGGAAGAGCGTGACGCCAGCTGGCAGCACCTCACTGCCCTGGCCAGCACCCTGACCGCCGATGAGCTGCTGAGCCTGGACAACGAAACCGTGCTCCACCGCCTGTACCACGAAGAAGCCGTGCGCCTGTTCGACGTGCAGCCGCTGCGTTTTCGCTGCAGTTGCTCGCGGGAACGCTCGGGCAATGCGCTGGTCAGCCTGGGTCTGGAAGATGCCCAGCAACTGGTGGTCGAACATGGCGGCAGCATCGAGATCGATTGCCAGTTCTGCAACGAACGCTACCTGTTCGATGCCGCTGATATCGCGCAATTGTTCGCGGGGGCGGGCGTGGACACGCCGTCAGATACTCGTCACTAAAACGATTCAGCGCAGGTAAATCACCTGGCAAACGCCGGAATTACGCCGTGCTGACGGGAGGGCCCTACTATTTTGGGGCTTTTCTGGCATAATCCGGCGCACTTTTTTCGCGGTAGTAGTGCGCGAGTTTCTACTACAAAACGTTTGGAGCACTCGGCCAATGGCCGACGGGGAACCTCATGACGCAAGCCAATAACGCCGTGTACACCGATCTGAGTGTGGATGATCTGGTCAAAGAAGCCCTGAACCGCGGTGAGGGCGAGCTTGCCGATACCGGCGCTCTGGTGGTTCGCACCGGTCATCGTACCGGCCGTTCGCCAGTGGATCGTTTCATCGTAGAAGAGCCCAGCACCCAGGACGCTATCGCCTGGGGCCCGATCAACCGCAAGTTCCCGGCGGCCAAGTTCGACGCCCTGTGGGACCGCGTTGAAGCCTACCTGGGCGAGCGCGAGCGTTTTGTTTCCCATGTGCATGTAGGTTCCGATCCGGCGCACTACCTGCCGGTGAAAATGACCACCGAGACCGCCTGGCACAACCTGTTCGGCCGCTGCCTGTTCATCAACCCCGAGCAGTACAACGCCGGTGGCAAGGATGAGTGGCAGATCCTCAACGCGCCGAACTTCGTCTGCGAGCCAGAGCGCGACGGCACCAACTCCGATGGCACCGTGATCCTCAACTTCGCGGCCAAGAAAGTGCTGATCGCCGGCATGCGCTACGCCGGTGAAATGAAGAAAGCCCTGTTCTCCGTGCAGAACTTCCTGCTGCCGGCTGCCGACGTACTGCCGATGCACTGCGCCGCCAACATGGGTGAAGAAGGCGACGTGACCCTGTTCTTCGGTCTGTCGGGCACCGGCAAGACCACCCTGTCCGCTGACGAAAGCCGTTACCTGATCGGTGACGACGAACACGGTTGGGGCGTGGGCGTGGTGTTCAACATCGAAGGCGGTTGCTATGCCAAGTGCATCGACCTGTCGGAAAAGAACGAGCCGGTGATCTGGAAAGCCATCCAGCACGGTGCCGTTCTGGAAAACGTGGTGATCGACCCGGTCACCAAGAAAGCCGACTACGCCGACGACAGCCTGACCCAGAACAGCCGCGCCGCCTACCCGCGCGAGCTGATCGAAAAACGCGCACCGAAGAACCTCGGTGGCGAGCCTAACGCCGTGATCTTCCTGACCTGCGACCTGACCGGCGTACTGCCGCCGGTGTCGATCCTCAGCGAAGAACAAGCCGCCTACCACTTCCTGTCCGGCTACACCGCTCTGGTGGGCTCGACTGAAATGGGTTCGGGCTCGGGCATCAAGTCGACCTTCTCCACCTGCTTCGGCGCACCGTTCTTCCCGCGTCCGGCGGGCGAATACGCCGAGCTGCTGATCAAGCGCATCCGCGGTTTCGGCTCCAAGGTCTACCTGGTCAACACCGGCTGGACCGGCGGTGGCTACGGCGTGGGCAAACGCTTCAACATCCCCACCACCCGTGGCGTGATTGCAGCGATCCAGAGCGGCGCGCTGATCGGTGCCGAGACCGAGCACCTGGACATCGTCAACCTGGACGTGCCCAAAGCCGTACCGGGCGTCGAGACCGGCCTGCTCAACCCACGCAACACCTGGGCTGACAAAGCCGCCTACGACGAAGCCGCCAAGGCCCTGGCCGGCCTGTTCATCGAGAACTTCAAGAAGTTCGACGTGAGCGACGCGATCAAGGCAGCCGGTCCAAAGCTGTAAGCCTCGACCTGCCATGAAAAAGCCGCCCTTCGGGGCGGCTTTTTTGTGCGCAGCTGTAGCCGCTGGCGCAGGCTGCGATGGGATGCGCGGCATCCCTTGGGCCAGCCAGACACCCTCACGTCTTCAAGTGCAACACCAGCGCCCCCAGTAACACCAGCACCACCCCCGTCACTTGCACCGCCGTCAGCCGCTCCTTGAAGAACACATAGCCCAGCACCGCAGCGATGCCGCCGGACAGGGTGCTGATCACCGTCACCACCGACACCGAGCCGCTCATGGCACCCCAGGAAAAGGCGAAGAAGGCGCCAAGGTTCATCAGGCTGGTGGAGGCCAGTAGCCCGCAGTTCTTCAGTGGCGGAATCTTCAGCCCGTCCGGGACTTTCAGCACCATCAGCAGCATTACGCCGCTGCCCACCGCGTAACCCAGCCAGAGCATGCTGATCGGCCCCAGTTGCGGCAGGGTGTAGCGGCCCTGCAGCCAGAAGCTGGTGCCATAGAGGAAGGCCGAGAGCAGGGCGAAGAAGATCGAGCGGCCGGCGGCGGTGCTGTGGGGCAGCTTGGAGTCCGAGTGCAGGCTGGAGAGGATCACGCCGATCACGCACAACAGGATGCACATGAGCTGCAGCAGGCTGATCTGCTCGCCACTGGCCCAGGACAGCAAGGTGGTGACCACACCGTAGGAGGTCACCAATGGGGCGACGATGGAGGCTTTGCCCAGGGCGAAGGCCTTGCCCAGGGCCAGGGCGCCGGAGACGGTGAAGGCCGCGGCGACCATGCCCATCAGCCAGACCTCCAGGGGCGCGGCCATGGCCTTGAGCAGGAAGGCGGGAAAGATCACCAGCAGCAGGCTCATCAGGGTGAACCCCAGGCTCTGGCTGAAGAACACCGCACGTTTCACACCCACGGCGCGCACGTTGAGCCCCACGAGAAAATCGGTGCCGCCCCAGAGCAGGGCGGCGAGCAAGCCCATCAGTACGTCCACGGCATTTCCTTATGTACTGCCGTGGACCTTAGAGGCCTTCCAGCTCCTGAGTGTCCCAGCGTTGCTCCTTGAGCGCCCGGTACAGCATGCCGATGGTCAGCGGGAGCTTGTCTCCCCGACCCTTGGCGCGACGCTTGAGGGACACATCGTAGCCTTCGGGCTGGAAGTAGCGATAGCTGTCGAAATCGACAAAATCGATATCGAACTGTTCTTCCAGAGCGTTGAGTAAATGCCGGGCGTCGGCGCCGTCGCAACCCAGGTCGAGATTGATCGCGGTGTTCAGGCGAAGAGTCTTGCGCTCGGGCAGGCCTATTTCCTCATGCAGCAGTTGCATGAGCTGGCGCATGATGACGTCGTCGGGAAAGCCGGGGGCCAGTTGCATGGTCGGGGTTCACTTGCGGTTTCCAGGGGCTGCAGTGTAAGGCGAGTTGGGGATTGGCTTGCAAGTGCTCGGAGGTCGGGACGGGGGGCGTTGCTCCGGGTAGGCAAGACTGTCGTTTTACGCTGTATTTACGGCGCCAGGCCGAGCATTGGCGGGCAAAACTGTGTATGGTTCGCCGCTGATGGGTGGGGCGGGACAGAGGTCCGGCCATCGTTATCTACAGGGATTTTGTTATGGCTTTTTTCCGCCTGGCGGCGTTGTTGTGGCTAGGGATGCTGATGAGTCCGGTGCAGGCTCAGTCGTTGTCGCTCCAGGTGCTGGATGCGGTGGTCAAGGACGCGGTACTGGCCGATGCCGAAGTGCAGTTGGGGCAGGCTTCCGGGCGGACCGATGCCCAGGGGCGAGTGACGCTGGAGGCCGCCGATTCGCCGGGCAGTGAACTGCTGATCCGCAAGCTCGGTTATGCCGACCTGCGGGCCAAGTGCCCGTGCCAGGGGCTGAGCTACGCCATGAGCCCGGTGCTCAAGGATCCGCAAAGCCTGCGCGTGGTGCTGAGCTGGAGTGCACCGGGGGAAGACCTGGATGCGCATTTGAGCTATCCCCACCGGTTGCTGTATTACGCCACCGGCACCGGGCCGGGGGCGCGGATGAATGTGGATAGCACCGACAGCCGCGGGCCGGAGACCCTCACCATCGAACAGCCTGTGCCGGGCGATGCCTACGTGTATGCGGTGCACGACTTTACCAACGGCAATAACCCCGAATCCTTGCGCCTGGGCCGCAGCCAGGCGCAAGTCTTTGTCTATAAGGGCCCGACGCTGATGCGCAGCTACCGGGTGCCACAGAACCGCCAGGGCAACCTCTGGGTAGTGTTTCGCCTGACGGCCAATGGCCAACTGCAGGACATCGATCGGGTGCTGCAAGGCAACGAGGAAGTGGAGTCGCGGATGAGCGACCTCGATCCGCTGCTACTGGCCAATGGCAAGCCCATCGATGAAGTGCTGGCCAGGGACGAGGGGCCGGTGGATGCCAAGAGCCTCAACCAGAAAGGCGAGGCTTCCTACCGCAAGGGCGACTTCGGCAGTGCGGGTATCTACTATCGCGAAGCCATCGAGCTGGATCCAGGCTTTGCCCAGGCCTACAGCAACCTGGCGCTGTCCAACCGCAAGAACAGCCGCCCCGACGAGGCCGTGGCCGCCGATCGCCAGGCAATCGCCCTGGCCAGTGGCCCGTCGGCACCCACCATACGCGCCAGCGCCTACTACGACATGGGGCGCATCTACGAAGATGCCGGGCAATTGGTCACGGCGCTGGAGCACTACCGCAAGGCCCGGGAGCAGAAGGCCAACCCGGTGTACGACAAGGCGATAGAGCGGTTGCAGAACCGCTGATCACACAGGCAGAAGTTATCTCCACAACGCGCCGGCAGTGGCGCGTTGTGCATTTATGGAGGTTGGTATGCGAATTCGTGTTTTCCCCTGGTTGCTGGCGCTGTGTCTGACCACAGGGGTGGCCCAGGCGGCCGGGCCGCTGGTGTTCGCCACCATCGACCGCAGTGGCTGGCCGAATCCGCTGACCAGCGCCGCAGATTTCGATACCGCCTCCCGGGCCGAGATTCTGATGTTCAGCAAAGCCCTGCTGGTCACCGAGGCCTTGGATGACAAGGCCCTCAAGCAGCGGCTTGGAGTGCGGCAGCTTGACCGCAAGTCGGTGGATCAACTGCGCCAGCGTTTTTGGGAGCAATTGCTGGGCAACTACCGGCAGGCCAGCCAGGGCTGTGATGGCCAGCCTTTCTGTCTGCAGGTACGCAACCTTGGGGAGCTGCGGCAACTGGCGGCCAGTTTCACCGGCGCCAGCAAGGCGGCCTACGGCGCCTGGGGTGAGGCCAGTGGGCAGTTTCATCAGCAGTACCTCAATGAACAGCTGCGCCTGGCCGCCTTGTTTCCCGCCGTCAGCAGTGAGATCCAGCGCATGGACCCGGCAGAGCGCCTGGGCGACGAACTGGCAGACCGGCAGTTTCTGCTGACCTTCGACGATGGGCCGAGCCTGAGAGACGGGCCTACGGATCAGTTGATCGAGGTGCTGCGGGCCTACGATCTGCATAGCCTTTTCTTTGTCCTGGGGGACTCGTTTCAGGCGCGCCTGAGCCAGTCTTCGGCAGGGAAAATGCGCGAGTTGTACGACGGTCAGTGTGTGGGCGTACACGGCTGGGAGCACAAGTCCCACTCATCCTGGAACGAATGGCAAAGCTCGGTGATTCGCAGCGCCAACTTGGCCAACCGCACGTTGACCAATGAGTACCTGCCGCTGTTCCGGCCGCCCTACGGGCAGCGTCGCAGTGACAGCGCCGGGTTCTTCAAGGCCCAGGGGGTGCAGGTGATGCTGTGGAACATCGACTCCCAGGACTGGAGCAAGAAGGTCAGTGCCGAGGCGGCCGCGCAGCGGGTGCAGACACTGATGCTGCTCTGGCGCCGGGGCATCATTCTGTTCCATGACACCCATGCCAAGGCCGCCCAGACGGTGCCGGCCTTGCTCAAGGCCAATCAGCACAACGGCGTGCAGTGGCTGGATTGCCGGACCTTGCGCTAGCGGTGGCCTCTTTTAGCGGCAAGCCGGCTACTGCGCTGGGGCTGGCTTGCCGATGAAGCTTCTTGTGCCCGGTATCATCCGGTAGCGCTTTTCCTTCGACCTTTTCTGGCCCTGCCGACCTGTCCCGCTAGTCTTCAAGACAGGTCAGCGGTCCAAGGAGTGACCCTTATGCACAGCACCCTGGAACAGGTCTTCGGTTATCCACAGTTTCGTCCGGGCCAGGAGGCCGCGGTCAGCGCGGTGCTCGCCGGGCGCTCGGCGGCAGCGATCTTTCCCACCGGCTCGGGCAAGTCCCTGTGCTACCAGTTGCCGGCCCTGCTGCTGCCGCACCTGACCCTGGTGGTCTCGCCGCTGCTGGCGCTGATGCAGGACCAGTTGGCCTTCCTCCAGCGCCACGGCATTGCCGCTGCCAGCATCGACTCGGCCCAGGGCCGGGATGAAGCCAATGAGGTCATGGCCCGGGCTCGTTCCGGGGAGCTGAAGATCCTGATGATCTCGGTGGAGCGGCTGAAGAACGAACGCTTTCGCAACTTTCTGCAGCAGGTGCCCATCTCCCTGCTGGTGGTGGACGAGGCGCACTGCATCTCCGAATGGGGCCACAATTTCCGCCCCGACTACCTGAAACTGCCGGACTACCAGCGCCAGTTCAACATCCCCCAGGCCCTGCTACTGACGGCCACGGCGACCCCCAAAGTGATCGTCGACATGCAGGCCAAGTTCGCCATCGCCCAGCAGGACGTAGTAACCACCGGTTTCTACCGGCCCAACCTCAACCTGCTGGTGGAGCCGGTTCGGGGCGCCGACAAGCGTCGGCGGCTGGTGCAGTGGATGAGCGACCGGGCCGGGCAGCCGAGCATTGTCTACGTGACCCTGCAGAAAACCGCCGAGCAGATCGCCGAGCACCTGAGCCAGCAAGGCATCGCCGCCGAGGCCTACCACGCCGGCCTGCCCCACGAGCAGCGCGAGTCGATCCAGCGTCGCTTCATGGAGGGCCGCAGCCACTGCATCGTCGCCACCATCGCCTTCGGCATGGGCATCGACAAGAGCGACATCCGCAACGTGGTGCACTTCGATCTGCCCAAGTCCATCGAGAACTACAGCCAGGAAATCGGTCGTGCCGGGCGCGACGGCCAGCCTTCGGATTGCCTGGTGCTGGCCAACCGCGACAGCCTCAACGTGCTGGAAAACTTCGTCTACGGCGACACCCCGGAATTGAGTGGCATCCGTTGTGTGCTGGAGGAGTTGCAGGCATCGGCGGCGGACGGGCAATGGGAGTTCCTGCTCGGCCCCCTGGCGGACCAGAGCAACATTCGCCAACTGCCACTCAAGACCTTGCTGGTGCAGCTGGAACTGCGGGGCCTGATCGCGCCGCGCTATGCCTATTTCGCGGAATACCGCTTCAAACTGCTGCTGGAAACCGAGGCCCTGCTGGCGCGTTTCGAAGGCGAGCGGAGGGACTTCGTCGAGGCCGTGATCAACACTTCAAGCCGCGCCAGGACCTGGGCCACGGTGAATTTCGACGCGCTCTACGAGCAGTACCAGGCGCCGCGCAACCGGGTGGTCAAGGCCTTGGACTACTTCCAGGAAAAAGGCTGGGTAGAGCTGGAAAGCAAGCAGATGACCGAGGTCTACAGCCTGTTGCAGACGGACTTTGACCTGGCGGCACTGAGTGCCGACCTGCACGGTTATTTCACCCGCCACGAGGGCAGTGAAATTGCGCGGATCCACGCCATGCTCGACCTGTTCGCCACCGAGCAGTGCCTGGGTTACCGCCTGGCGGAGTATTTCGGCGACCGGCAGGCACCCCAGCGTTGCGGGCATTGTTCGGTGTGCCATGGCCAGGTGGCGCGGCTGCCGGAGCCGCCGGTTCTGCCCGCGCTTGTGGATAAGAGTTTCGACGGGCTGTGTGGCCACTTTATCCACAGGCACCAGCAGCACACCGGCGATGTACCCGGGGCGGAACGCCTGACCCGTTTTCTCTGTGGTATCAGCGTGCCGTTGTTCACCCGGCTCAAGGCTCGGAGCATCCCCGGTTTCGCGGCACTGGAAGATTACCCTTATGCCGCGGTGCGGGCGTGGTGCGAGGCCCATTTGCCAGGCTGAAAATCCATCTGCTGAATGCTGCTCATCACAGGAATAAATTTCAAAAATGATGAGGGCCTGACTATGGTGGGGGCTGTCTTTGGATCGCCCACAAGAGAGCCAACATGAGCCAGACAGCTTTCGATATTCAGCGCGCCGCCGTGATCGGTGCCGGCACCATGGGCCGTGGCATTGTCATGTGCCTGGCCAATGCCGGCCTGCCGGTACTGTGGCTGGACAACAACCCGCAGATGCTCCAGCAGGCCCTGGCGGCGGTGGCGGACACCTATGCCCACAACGTGCGCCAGGGGCGCATCGATCAGGCCGAGGCCGATGCGCGGGTGGCGCGGATCAAGCCGGCGGCGGATTATCCACAGCTCGCCGACGTGGACCTGGTGATCGAGGCGGTCTACGAAAACCTCGAACTCAAGCAGCAGATCTTTCGCCAGATGGACGCGACCCTCAAGCCCGAGGCGATCCTTGCCAGCAACACCTCGGCCCTGGATATCGACGCGATTGCCGCAGTCACCCAGCGGGCGCCACAGGTACTGGGCCTGCACTTCTTCAGCCCGGCCCACATCATGAAACTGCTGGAGGTGGTGCGCGCGGCCAAGACCGCGCCTGCGGTGCTCGACGCTGCCCTGGCCCTGGGGCAGCGCATGGGCAAGGTCAGTGTGGTGGCGGGCAACTGCTTCGGCTTCATCGGCAATCGCATGCTCAACACCTACGTGCTCGAGGCGCGCAAGATGCTGCTGGAAGGGGCGTTTCCCTATCAGGTGGATGGCGCCTTGCAGGGGTTCGGTTTCGCCATGGGCCCGTTCCGCATGTATGACGTGGTGGGCGTCGACCTGGGCTGGCGCGCCCGGCAACTGGACGGTGTGGGCCAGGATGCGCCCGAGGTGCAGATCGACAACCGGTTGTGCGAGTCGGGTCGTTTCGGCCAGAAGAGTGGCGACGGCTACTACCACTACGAACCCGGCAGCCGCCAGGCCGAGCATGACCTGCAGGTGGATGCGCTGGTGCTGCAGGTCAGCGAGGAGCTGGGTTACCGGCGCCGGGACATCGGCCCCGAGGAGATCCTCGAGCGCTGCCTGCTGGCGCTGGTCAACGAAGGTGCGAAGATTCTCCAGGAGGGCATCGCCCAGTCGGCCGCCGACATCGACCGGGTCTATCTCAATGGCTACGGTTTTCCCAAGGAGCAGGGTGGGCCGATGAGCTGGGCGGATGCCCAGGGGCTGGAGCAGGTCCGCCAGCGTTTGCAGCACCTGCAAGCCGAACACGGGGCGCATTGGCGCCCGGCGCAGTTGATCGAGGAACTGGCCGCGGCCGGAAAAGGGTTTGCCCAGGCTTAGCTGCCTGGGGTGAAATGCCGGGCGATCAACCGATCGCCCGGCCTTCAATCGATGGGAGAGAGCCCTGATGTCCGAGCCTATGCCGCAACGCGGCGACTATCGCCATTTCCAGCCGATCATCACCCGCTGGCATGACAACGATGTCTACGGCCACGTGAACAATGTCACCTACTACAGCTTCTTCGACACGGCGGTGAACACCTACCTGATCGAACGGGGCAGGCTGGATATCCATGACGGCGAGGTGGTGGGATTCGTGGTCAGCTCGGCTTGCGATTACTTTGCGTCCATCGCCTTTCCCGAACGCATCGAGATCGGTTTGCGGGTCGGCAAGCTGGGCAACAGTTCAGTGCAGTACGAACTGGCGGTGTTCAAGGCGGGAGAGGCGGATGCCTGTGCAGCGGGGCGTTTTGTCCATGTGTTCGTGGATCGGGCATCGAACCAGCCGGTGCCGATTCCGCCCGCATTGCGGGTGGCGCTGGAACAGCTGCTGGTGGCGTGAACGTCGATAATCGATCTGGAATCTGGAATCTGGAATCTGGAATCTGGAATCTGGAATCTGGAATCTGTAGCCGCTGCCGTAGGCTGCGATCGGCTCCGCAGGAGACGCTAACCTGTCTCCACGAGCCGCCTGACACACCGCAGCGCCTGCTCTGGCGAGTCCTGCGGCCTCGTTCGCAGCCTGCGGCAGCGGCTACAGGGGATCAGTCGCGGTAGTGGCGGTGCTTGCGATGCCCGTAGGCATGGCCACGGCCACGGTGGCCGTCGCGGTAGTAGCGGCGGTCGTCGCGGCCGCGGTAGTCGCGATCTTCCCGGGCACTTTCATTGCCCATGTAGTTGCCCAGCGCGCCGCCGGCGCCACCGCCTGCCGCTGCGCCGATCAGGCTGCCGGTGTTGCCGCCCATGCTGCGGCCCACCACGTTGCCGCCGGCTGCGCCCAGGGCGCCGCCAATGGCTGCCTGGCCACGGCTGCGTTTGTCCGCGCCCACTGCGCTACCGCCGGCGCCGCCCAGGGCCGCACCGATGGCGGAACCGGTATTGCCGCCGATCTGCTGACCGACCACCGAGCCTAGAACCCCGCCCAATGCGCCGCCCACACCTGCTTCAGTGGTGCCACCGGCAGAGGCGACGCCGCTGACCAGGCCAAGGGACAACAAGAGAATCGAGGAGAACTTCATAGAGGAGCCTCAAAGGGATGACGGCGCGATCCTGAGGCTGTATCGAGGGGCTTACAAACGAAATCCGACGAATAGCACGAATTGTACACAATCTCGTAACTTATTGTTTTTAATGCGGAACTTAAGTGGTTTTTGCGGGTCTTTAGCTACTTCGGAACGGCCGCTTTGATACAAAAGCGGCCTTTTTTGTGCCTGCGGTTCAAGGCTGCGCAGCGGCTGTCGCCGGCAGGCCGGCTCCTACGGTTCACGCGCTAACCGTAGAAGCTGGCTTGCCAGCGAAGAGGCCCTCAAGCCAGGAATCAGGCCGAGCGAGCCATGATCAGGCCGCTGTCGCTGGCCGCTTCCAGGCGAATGGCGATGAACTTGGAAGTCGGGGTGTGGCTACCGTCACCGGTGCTTTCCAGCGGTACCAGGGGGTTCACTTCCGGGTAGTAGGCCGCGGCCTGGCCGGCCGGAATGTCGAAGGCCAGCAGGGTGAAGCCCTTGACCCGGCGCTCGCGGCCGTCGTCCCAGAGCGAGACGATATCGGCCTTTTGCCCCGGCTTGAAGCCCAGGCGGATGATGTCCGCCTCGTTGGCGAACAGCACGTCGCGCTGGCCCTTGACCCCGCGGTAGCGGTCGTCCAGCCCATAGATGGTGGTGTTGTACTGGTCGTGGGAACGCATCGATTGCAGGATCAGGTCCGGCAGTTGGCCGGTGGCCCGGGTGCGCTCGTGGATCAGGTCCTTGGGCAACGAGTTGGCGCGGAAGTTGGCGCGCCCCGACGGGGTGTTCCACTGGCGGGCGCCGGCACTGTTGCCCAGGTAGAAACCGCCAGGATGCTTGAGCCGTTCGTTGAAGTCCTTGAAGCCGGGAATGGTGTCGGCGATCAGGTCGCGGATGCGTCCGTAGTCGGCCGCCAGCCAGTTCCAGTCCACCGGCCGGCTGCCCAGGGTTGCAGCGGCGATACCGGCGAGGATCCACGGCTCGGAGCGCATCTGCGACGACAGCGGCTGCAACTGGCCGTTGGAGGCGTGGACCATGCTGAAGGAGTCTTCCACGGTCACCGCTTGCGGGCCGCCCGCCTGCTGGTCGATATCGGTACGTCCCAGGCACGGCAGGATCAGTGCGTCCTTGCCGTGGGCCAGGTGGCTGCGGTTGAGCTTGGTGCTGATCTGCACGGTGAGGTCGCAGTTGCTCAGGGCCTGGAAGGTGCGCGGGCTGTCCGGGGTAGCCTGGGCGAAGTTGCCCCCCAGGCCGATGAATACCTTGGAGCGGCCTTCGAGCATGGCGTGGATCGCCTCGACCACGTTGTGGCCGTTGTCCCGGGGGACCTTGAACTGGAAGCGCCGCTCCAGGGAGTCGAGGAAGGCCACTGGCGGGCGTTCGTTGATGCCCATGGTGCGGTCGCCCTGCACGTTGCTGTGGCCGCGCACCGGGCACAGCCCGGCGCCGGGCTTGCCGATGTTGCCGCGTAGCAGCATCAGGTTGGCGATTTCCTGGATGGTCGGCACCGAGTGGCGGTGCTGGGTGATGCCCATGGCCCAGCACATGATGACGTTCTTGCCCTTGGCATACATGCGCGCCGCTTGCTCGATCTCCACCAGGGCCAGGCCGGACTGCTCGACGATCTGCTCCCACGGGGTGTCGTCGATGGTGCCCAGGTAGTCGAGCACGTTGGCGGTGTGGGCATTGAGGAAGTCGTGGTCGAACACCGACGCCGCGCCGGCTTTCTGCGCATCGCGCTCCCACTGCAGGAGGAACTTGGCCATGCCCCGCAGCAGCGCCATGTCGCCGCCCAGGGCCGGGCGGAAGTAGGCGGTATTGGTTGGGCGGTTGCCGTTGGTGAGCATCTCGATCGGGCTTTGCGGGTGCTGGAAACGTTCCAGGCCGCGCTCCTTGAGCGGGTTGATGCACACCACCTGGGCGCCACGCTTCACTGCTTCACGCAGCGGTTCGAGCATGCGTGGGTGGTTGGTGCCGGGGTTCTGGCCCCAGACGAAGATGGCGTCCGCGTGTTCGAAGTCGTCGAAGGTCACCGTGCCTTTGCCGACCCCGACGCTCTGCGCCAGGGCCACGCCGCTGGCCTCGTGGCACATGTTCGAGCAGTCGGGGAAGTTGTTGGTGCCATAGGCGCGCACGAACAGCTGGTAGAGGTAGGCCGCTTCGTTGCTGGCCCGGCCCGAGGTGTAGAACTCGGCCATGTCCGGGCTGGGCAGGTTGTGCAGGTGCCTGGCGATCAGGCTGAAGGCATTTTCCCAACTGATGGGCTGGTAGCGGTCGGTCTCGGCGTTGTAGCTCATCGGCTCGGTCAGCCGGCCCTGGTACTCCAGCCAGTAGTCGCTCTGCTCCAGCAGCGAAGTGACGCTGTGCTTGGCGAAGAACGCTGCGTCCACCCGGCGCTTGGTGGCCTCCCAGTTGACCGCCTTGGCGCCGTTCTCGCAGAACTTGACCATGCCGCTTTCCGGCGAGTCGCCCCAGGCGCAGCCCGGGCAGTCGAAGCCGCCGTTCTGGTTGGTCTTGAGCATCATGCGGATGTTCTTCAGCGCGTTGTCGCTGGTCAGCCACGCCTGGGCCACGCTGATCAGGGCGCCCCAGCCGCCGGCGGGTCCCTTGTAGGGCTTGTAGCGGGCTACGGGTTTCTGATCGGCTTGGTTATGTGTACTCACGGGCGACTCTCCATCGCAGGCTGCTGACCCGCAGCGCACGCTCGGCGGCAGGTGGACAAGGTTGAGACGCTGCTCGCGCGGCCGGCGTCTGGCCGGGCAAATGCCTTCGCGTACTAGCGTTCGAGGGATGCTGTGGGGCTGGCTGGCAGCGAGTGCGGGTGCCCGTTTCGCCGGGGCTGGCGCCGCGCCGGAGTGACCAGCGGCGTAACGGCTCCCAAGACTAAGCGCGGCAATCTGTCGCGTCTAATTGCTAGTACTGATCTATTGATAGATGGCGTCGATCAAGAATCGCCGAAGGATTGCTGGTAGAGGGCGAAGCAGGCTTGCGCCAGGGCCGAGCGCGGCGCGCTGCGGCGCATGATCAGGCCCAGGCGGGCCAGGGTCTGGGCATCGGCGATGGGTTGCAGGCGCAGGTGCTCGGTGAGGGTTTCCAGGCCGCTGTCCAGAGGCATCACGGCGCAGCACAGGCCGCCATGGACCATCTGCACCAGTTGATGGACGGCGTCGGTCTGCAGCACCGGCTGCGGTTGCAGGCCGCGAATGTGGAAGTTGTGGTCGATGGACTGGCGAAAGTGCATGCCGCTGGTGAGTAGGCCCAGGGGCAGTTCGATCAGCGCCTCCCAGCTCAGGGGCTGCTCGCCGAAGCTGAAGTGCCGGTGGTCGTAGAGCAGGCCCATGTGGGTCGGTTCCAGGGGCAGGGAGTCGAAATTCTCGCTGTCCAGGCGCTCCAGGTAGGAAACCCCGAGGTCCAGGCGATTGCTGGCCAACTGTTCGAGGATCTGTTCCGAGCTCAGGGACGAGAGTTCGAAGCGCAGGTTCGGGTGCTCGGCATGCAGGCGCTGCAGCAGTGGCTGGGGATTGAAACTCGACAGCGGCACCACCCCTACGCGCAGGGTGCCCACCAGGTTGCCGCGGCAGGCGGCGGCCTCGGCCAATAGCCCGTCATGGGCGGTGAGCACGGTGCGGGCCCACGCCAGCACCCGCTCGCCGGGTGCGGTGAAGCCTTCGAAACGCTGGCCGCGCTTGACCAGCGGCAAGTCGAGCTCTTCTTCCAGGCTGCGCAGGCGCATGGAGAGGGTCGGCTGGGTGATGTGGCAGCGCGCGGCGGCTTGGCCGAAATGCCGGGTTTCGTCGAGGGCGATGAGGAATTTCAGCTGCTTGAGGTCCATCTTCGCTCCGGAGCGGCAAAAGGCCGGGATTCTACCGCGGGCCTGTGACCTTGGGTCACTGGTCGCCCGGGAACCTCATCCGGCCAGGCTGGTCTAGTCTTTCGCGTCTGGATCTATCAACCAAGGAGTGTGCGACATGAGCATTTTCAGCTTTGTGAAGGAAGCCGGTGAGAAACTGATCGACCTGTTGACCCCGGGTAACGCCAATGCCAGTGAGCAACTCAAGGAGCACATCGAAAAGGTTGGCCTGGGCAATCCCAATGTTCATGCCACGGTGGAAGGTGACAAGGTGATTGTCAGCGGTGAAGTGGCGAGCCAGGAAGAGAAGGAGAAGATCCTGCTGGCCCTGGGCAACATTTCCGGCGTCGGCAGTGTCGAGGACCAGATCACCGTGACCGGTCCGGCGGTGGTCTCTGCGGTATTCGTCACCGTGAAGAAAGGCGACACCCTGAGCGCCATCGCCAAGGTGCAGTACGGCGATGCCAACAAGTACAACAAGATCTTCGAGGCCAACAAGCCGCTGCTGTCCCACCCGGACAAGATCTACCCGGGTCAGGTGCTGCGTATTCCCGAATGATCGGCTCTCTTCGCGGGCAAGCCCGCTCCCACGAGTTTCTGTAGGAGCGAGCTTGCCCGCGAAGGGCGTCACAAGCCTTCGATCAGCGCCCGGTAATCCCCCACCGCCGCGAACTCCGCGGTGTCTTTCGGCCCTCTGCGGCTGTCCGGCTGGCTCACCGCCAGCAACTGCGCCACACCAAAGTCTCGCGCACTGCGCAGGATGGGCAGGGTGTCGTCGATGAACAGGCTGCGGGCCGGGTCGAAGCGGATATCGGCCTGCAAGGCGTCCCAGAACTGTGGGCTTTCCTTGGGGAAACCATAGTCGTGGGAACTGATCAGGCGTTCGAAGTATGGCGCCAGTTCGATCCGTTCCAGCTTCAATGACAGGGAGTCGCGATGGGCGTTGGTGATCAGGATCACCCGCTTGCCGGCTTGCTTGATGGCTGCAAGAAAGGTGTCTGCGTCCGGACGCAGGGCGATCAGGTGCGCGGTTTCCAGCTTCAACTCGCGCACCGGCAGTTGCAGTTCGGCGCTCCAGAAGTCCAGGCAATACCACTGCAACTGGCCGGCGTTGCGTTCGAACAGGGGCTCCAGCTCCAGCTCGGCCATGGCCCGGCTGACCCCGTGCAGCTCGGCGTAGCGCTGGGGCAGGTGTTCCATCCAGAAATGGTTGTCGTAGTGCAGGTCCAGCAAGGTGCCGTCCATGTCCAGCAGGACGGTATCGATCTGGTGCCAGGGCAGTAGGGCCATCGAACACTTCTCCAGTGGTAAGAAAACAGCCGACCGGCGGGGTCGACAAGGCCAGTGGGGCAGGGAGGCCCGGTCACTAGAACGGATAGAAAGGAGCCGCCTCGAAGAGGACGGTCACACGCAGTAAACAATAGGTTCCGCCGTGGTGCCGTGCACCGGCAATCTGCAACCCAGTCACTTTAAAACAGGCTGTATAGTAACCCGCTATCGCCAAGGAGCCCGCTATGCGCCAGAAACCCACCGTACTCGCCCGCGAGATCGTCGCCACCAGTCGTCTGTTCTGTGTCGAAGAGGTGCAGTTGCGGTTTTCCAATGGCGTCGAACGTACCTATGAGCGCCTGGTGGGCAAGGGCGCCGGCTATGGCGCGGTGATGATCGTGGCAATGCTCGACGCCGAGCATGCAGTGTTGGTGGAGGAATACTGCGGCGGCACCGACGCCTACGAGCTGTCGTTGCCCAAGGGCCTGATCGAGCCGGGGGAGGATGTGCTGGCAGCGGCCGAGCGCGAGCTCAAGGAAGAGGCCGGGTTTGGCGCGCGGCAACTGGAGCACCTGACCGAGCTGTCGCTGTCCCCGGGCTACATGAGCCAGAAGATCCAGGTAGTGCTGGCCACCGATCTGTATGAAGAGCGCCTGGAAGGCGACGAGCCGGAGCCGATGCGGGTCGACAAGGTCAACCTGCGCGAACTGGCGAGCCTGGCGCAGAACCCTCAGTTCAGCGAAGGCCGGGCCCTGGCTGCGCTTTACCTGACCCGCGACCTGCTGAGCCAGCGCGGGGTCTTTCAAGCATGAGCGAGACGTCAATGAATTTTCCCCATCCCTTGCTGGCGCCGGTTGCCGAGCTGGCCCTGCGTGCCGGTGAAGCGATCCTGCCGTTCTGGCGCGCCGATGTGGCGGTCAATCACAAGGCCGACGAGTCGCCGGTGACCGCCGCCGACCTGGCCGCCCATCACCTGATCGTGGCCGGCCTCACGGCCCTGGACCCGAGCATCCCGGTGCTGTCCGAAGAGGATGCGGACATTCCCCAGGCCACCCGCGCCAGCTGGCAGCGCTGGTGGCTGGTGGACCCGCTGGACGGCACCAAGGAATTCATTTCCGGCAGTGAAGAATTCACCGTCAATATCGCCCTGATCGAGCAGGGGCGGGTGGTGTTCGGCGTGGTGTCGATGCCCACCAGTGGCCGCTGCTACCTGGGCGGCGCAGGCCTTGGGGCCTGGCGCGTGGATCGCGGGCAGGCACCGCAGGTGATCCAGGTGCGTGAGCAACCGGGGGCCGGCGAGGCGTTTACCGTGGTAGCCAGCCGCCGGCATTCGAGCCCGGAGCAGGAACGTCTGCTCAGTGGTTTGAGCGCTGCCCTGGGTGAGTTGCAACTGGCCAATATCGGCAGTTCGCTGAAGTTCTGCCTGCTGGCCGAAGGCGCGGCAGACTGCTATCCGCGCCTGGCGCCCACCTCGCAGTGGGACACCGCGGCGGCCCAGGGCGTGCTCGAAGGCGCGGGCGGCGAGGTGCTGGATCTCAGCGGTGCGCCGTTCTGCTATCCACCTCGGGAGTCGTTGCTCAACGGCTTCTTCCTGGCCCTGCCGGCCAAGGCGCCCTGGCGCGCCAAGTTGCTGGAACTGGCCCGCTCCTGATCACCTCGCGGCGACTTGCCGCTGCCACCCTTGTGCAGGAGCCGGCTTGCCGGCGACGGGGCCCTTGGGCCCTGTGCAAGCATTTCCGGCCTCTTCGTTGGCAAGCCAGCTCCTACAGATTTGAGCCGGGTCGCAAACGGGCTAGCGGTGCAGGACGTACTGGCCGGTAAAACGCACGGCGTCTTCTGCGCTGCCGGCATTGACGACCCGGGAGTGCAAGGTCAGCCGGGCACGGCCGTAGCGCTGATACATGGCGAGGAATTTGTTCCAGACCTTGTCATCCGGTGCGGCGCAGATCGCCACGGCGTCGCCGGTCACCGGCAGCGGGTAACTGATCTGGCCTTCCTGGATGACGATATGCCCGTCATCGATGCCCTGTTCCTTGAGCCGCAGGTGCAGCCAGCCCCAGCCGGCGAGCACCGCACCGCAGTACAGGCTGCCGCCGAACATGGTGCTCTTGTGGTTGACGTTGGCCTCCAGGGGCAAGTGCAGGCGCAACTCTTGCCCCTGCCAGTCGAGCACCTGCAGACCCATGTCCCGTGTCAGGGGGATGTCGTGGTGGAGGATGGATTCCAGGTATCGACTGTCGCGATTCATGCCGGGGCCTCAGGGGTCAAGGGAATAACGGAGCGCTTCATTCTGATTCGTCGCCGGGCTGGTTGGCGCCGCCGTCGGCGAAGTTCAAACCGTGTTTGCGCAGCTTGTCGTGCAAGGTCTTGCGTGGAATCCCCAGGGCTTCGGCGAGGCTGCGCATGGAGCTGTGGGGCTGGGCCATTTCAGCGGCGATCAGGGTCTTTTCGAAGTGCTCCACCTGCTCGCTCAAGCCTCCTTCGATCAGGCTCGGGGCCGCAGCCGCGGGAGTACCCGGCTCGCTGTTGTCCAGGGCCAGTTCCAGGCCCAGGGCGAAGCGTTCGGCGGCGTTCTGCAGCTCGCGCACGTTGCCCGGCCAGCTGTGGCGCAGCAGCAAGGCACGGTGTCCGGGTTGCAGTTCCTGGGGTGGCAGGCCGTGGCGGGTGCTGGCTTCGTCGGCGAAGTGCTGGAACAGCATCAGCACGTCTTCGCCACGCTCGCGTAGCGGCGGAATGCGCAGCGGCGCGACGTTCAGGCGGTAGTAGAGGTCGGCGCGAAAGCGTCCCTGGTCCGCGGCCTGGCGCAGGTCTTCCTTGGTGGCGGCGATGATGCGGATATCCAGCGGGATCAATTGATTGCCCCCCAGGCGTTCCACCACCCGCTCCTGCAGCAGGCGCAGCAGCTTGACCTGGACATCCAGGCTCATGCTTTCGATCTCATCGAGGAACAGGGTGCCGCCGTTGGCAAATTCGAACTTGCCGATGCGGCGTTTCTGCGCGCCGGTGAAGGCCCCCGGCTCGTGGCCGAACAGCTCGCTTTCCACCACCGATTCCGCCAGGGCCCCGGCGTTGATCGCCACGAACGGCCCGTTGCGCCGTCCGGAGAGATCGTGCAGGGCACGGGCCACCACTTCCTTGCCGGCGCCGGTCTCGCCGAGGATCAGCACATCGGCCCGGGTCGCCGCCAGGGCGCCGATCTGCTGGCGCAGGCGCAGCATCGGCGGCGACTGGCCTACCAGCCGCGCACTGAGTTCCTGACGGTCGCTGAGGGCCAGGCGCAGGCTGCGGTTGTCCAGCACCAGGCGCCGCCAGTCCAGGGCGCGGCGCACACTGTCCAGCAGGGCATCGCTGGCGAAGGGCTTTTCCAGAAAGTCATAGGCGCCGGCACGCATGGCCTGCACGGCCAGGGGCACGTCGCCGTGGCCGGTGATCAGCAGCACCGGCAGTTCCGGGTCCTGGGCATGCAGCTGGTTGAGCAGCTCCAGGCCGTCCATGCCGGGCATGCGGATGTCGCTGACCACCACCCCCGGCCAATCCCGCTCCAGGCGCGGCGCCAGGCCCTGGGCTTCGGCGAGGGACAGCACCTTGAGCCCCGCCAGGTCCAGGGTCTGGCTCAGGGCCTGGCGCAGGTGGGGATCGTCGTCGATCAGCACCACTTGCAACTGAGGATCGAGGCTCTCGGGATGGCTCATCGCTCACTTTCCAGATCGTGTCGGGGCCGGGAGCGCCGGGCCGGACAGGGTTGATATCGGGTTGCCGCTCTGCTTCATACCCCGCGGTCCTCGGAGGGCTGCAGGCTGACTCCGGGGGCCCCGGCCCGCAGGCGCAGGGTGATCAGGGCCCCGCCTTCGCGGTGGTTGGCGAATGACAGTTCACCACCGAAGGCACGCATCAGGGTGTCGCAGATGGCCAGCCCCAGGCCCAGGCCCTGAGTACGGGTCTTGGTGGTGTAGAACGGCTCTCCGGCGCGACCCAGCGCTTCCATGCAGAAGCCCGGACCGTTGTCGCGAATGTACAGGTTGACGCCGGTGGCGGTGGATTCGGCACTCAGCCAGAGTTTGCGCGGGGGGCCTTTTTCGGTCAGGGCATCCAGGGCATTGGCCAGCAGGTTGCCCAGTACCTGGCGCAGGCGGGTTTCCCCGGCTTCGACCCACAGGGTGGCGGCCGGCAGGTCGCGGATCAGTTCCACTTCCATGGCCCGGCGGCGCTTGGCCAGCAGCGCCAGGGCGTCGTCCAGGGCCGGTTGCAGGGCCACGCTTTCCGGGGCGTGGTGATCGCGCCGGGCGAAGGCCCGCAGGTGGGCAATGATCGAGGCCATGCGCCCGGTCAGTTCGCTGATCAGTTTGAGGTTGCCTCGGGCGTCGTCGGTGCGCTGGTGGTCCAGCAGCACTTCGGCGTTCTCGGCATAGCTGCGGATCGCCGCCAGGGGCTGGTTGAGCTCGTGGCTGATGCTGGCCGACATGGTGCCCAGAGCCGAGAGCTTGCCGGCCTGGACCAGGTTGTCCTGGGCCCGCACCAGTTCCTGCTGGGCGGTTTCGCGCTCCAGCACTTCCTGCTTCAGGCGCCGGTTGAGGCTTTCCAGGTCGCTGGTGCGCTCGGCCACACGCATCTCCAGCTCGCGCCGCGCCTTGGCTTCGAAGGCGATCCGCTCCAGGTAGTGGCGGCGGCGCTGCATCATCAGGCCGAGCAACAGCATCAGCACCAGCAGCGCGGCGGCGCCCACGGCCACTACCGTGCGCACCGGCCGGTCGATCAGAGTGCGCGGTGCGAGGATGCTCACGGCCCAGCGGGTTTCGTCGATCTGCTGGGTCTGGGTCAGCCAGGCATTGGGGTTGAGGTTCAGCGGCCTTGGGTCGCGAGTCGGATAGGGCTGGATGGCGACGATCGCCTGGCGTTCCTCGTCGCTCAGCGGCCGGGTCGCGCGAAAGCGCCATTCCGGGCGCGAGGTGAGGATCACCACGCCATTGTGGTCGGTCATCAGCAGCTGTTCCGGGGTCTTGCCCCACAGGCTTTCGGTGTGGTCCAGGTCGACCTTGACCACCAGCACGCCAAGGA
This sequence comes from Pseudomonas sp. GW823-FHT03E05, assembly GCF_058796855.1. NCBI lineage: Bacteria > Pseudomonadati > Pseudomonadota > Gammaproteobacteria > Pseudomonadales > Pseudomonadaceae > Pseudomonas > Pseudomonas sp. GW823-FHT03E05. Next base: position 501,892 of record NZ_JBXAJB010000005.1, on the reverse strand, counting down.
TCCGCTCGCCATCGCGCACCGCGGCAGCAAAGAAGTAACCGCGCTTGGCCGAGGTGGTGCCCAGGCCGAAGAAGCGCCCCAGGCGCCCGGCCATGGCCTCGCTGAAATAGGGGCGGAAGGCGAAATTGCGACCGACGAAGCTGTCGTGCTTGTCCCAGTTGGAGGCCGCCAGGGTCTTGCCGCTGGTGTCCATCAGGTACATCACCTCGGCGCCGGTCTGGGCACTGATGTTCTTCAGCAGGCGGTTGGCGTTGCCCTGGGTCACGCCATCGTCCGGGGCGCCGAGTACCGCGCGCAGTGCTGGCAGGTCGCCGAGGATCTGCGGCAGCACTTCGTAGCGGTGCAGGGTGCCCAGCAGGTTGGCCACGTACAGGTCGAGGGTCTGGCGGTTCTGGCTGGTCAGCTCGTTGCGGTAGTAGCGCTCCGCCAGATGCTCCAGCGGCCACAGCAACGGCGCCAGGCACAGTGCCAGCAAGGCCAGGCTGCGCCAGCGAGGGCGACGGGGAAGGGGTGGGGTCATGGAAAAGGCGCCTGTGGATACAGGCGCATTATGCCTAGCCCTGCTCGGCAAGACACTCGCGCAATGCGGTGTGCCAGTCCGGCTGGACCACGCCCCACTCCCGTGCCAGGCGGCTGCAGTCCAGACGCGAGTTCAACGGCCGCGGCGCCGGTGTCGGGTAAGCGCTGGAAGGGATGGCTTCAAGGACGGCGCAGGGTTTGTCCATGGCCAGCAACTGCTCGCCGATGGCCTGGGCAAAGCCGAACCAGGAAGTCTCGCCGTGGGCGGTGAGGTGGTAGGTGCCCCATGCGCCGGGCTGCCCGGCTCGCCAACGCTCGATCAGCGCCCGGGTGCTGGTGGCGATGGTGCCGGCCCAGGTGGGCGCGCCGATCTGGTCGGCCACCACCCGCAGCTCGGGTTTTTCCTGCAGCAGGCGCTGCATGGTCAGCAGGAAGTTCTTGCCATGGCTGGAATAGACCCAGCTGGTGCGCAGGATCAAATGCTGGCCCTGGACCAGCCGGATCGCCCGTTCGCCAGCCAGCTTGCTCTCGCCGTAGACACTCAGCGGGTTGGGCTCGTCGTCCTCAACATAGGGCGTTTCCTTGCTGCCATCGAACACGTAGTCGGTGGAGTAGTGAATCAGCGGCACACCCAGCTCGAAGGCTTCCTGGGCGAAGATCCCGGGGGCCGTGGCGTTGATAGCAAAAGCCAGCTCCGGCTCGCTCTGGGCCTGGTCGACGGCGGTGTGGGCGGCGGCATTGATGATCAGGTCCGGGCGAATGGCGCGCACTTGCTGGCGGATCTGTTCCGGGTGGCTCAGGTCCAGTTGCTCACGACCCAGGACCACCAGCTCGCCCAGGTCGCCGAGGCGCTGCTGCAGCTCCCGGGAGAGCTGGCCGTGCTGGCCGCTGATAAGGATTTTCAGAGGAGCGTTCATGGGAACAGATCGGCCTCTTCAAGGCTTTTACCTTTCTGGTCCTTGGCCGAGAGCATTGGCATATCCTGCAACTGCCAGTTGATCGCCAGGGTCGGATCGTCCCAGCTGATGCAACGCTCAGCAGAAGGCGTGTAGTAATCGGTGGTCTTGTAGAGAAACTCGGCAGCGTCGCTGAGTACTACGAAGCCATGGGCGAACCCTTCGGGAATCCATAGCTGGCGATTGTTATGTGCAGACAGGCGAACACTTGCCCAACGGCCAAAGTTCGGGGAGCTGCGCCGGATATCGACGGCTACGTCCAGAACCTCGCCGGCAATCACCCGGACCAGTTTTCCCTGCGGGTGCTCAATCTGGTAGTGCAGACCACGCAGGACATTCTTGACGGATCGCGAGTGATTGTCCTGTACAAAGCTCTTCTGCAAGCCGGTGGCCTCTTCAAAGGCCTTGGCATTGAAGCTCTCGTAGAAGAAGCCACGCTCGTCGCCAAAGACCTTGGGCTCGATAATCAGTACACCGGGGAGCTCTGTCTGAATGATGTTCATTGGGTTTCCCCCGCCAGAGTGAACAGGTACTGGCCATAGCCGGTCTTGCCGAAATAAGCGGCGCGCTCCAGCAGGTGCTCGCGGCTGATCCAGTGGTTCTCGTAGGCGATCTCTTCCAGGCAGGCGACTTTCAGGCCTTGGCGATGCTCGATGGTCTGCACGTATTGCGAGGCCTCCAGCAGGCTGTCGTGGGTGCCGGTGTCGAGCCAGGCAAAGCCCCGGCCAAAACGCTCCACGTGCAGATCGCCACGCTTGAGGTAGGCGTTGTTGACGTCGGTGATCTCCAGTTCGCCCCGGGGCGAAGGCTTGACGTCCCTGGCAATCTGCACCACGTCATTGTCGTAGAAATACAGGCCGGTGACCGCGTAGCTGGACTTCGGCTTCTTGGGTTTTTCTTCGATGGACAGGGCACGGCCCTCACTGTCGAAGTCAATGACCCCGAAACGCTCCGGGTCCTTGACCCAGTAGCCGAACACCGTGGCGCCGCTGGTGCGCTTGGCGGCATCGCGCAGCTGTTCGCCGAAGTACTGGCCGTGGAAGATGTTGTCGCCCAGGATCAGGCACACCGGGTCATTGCCGATGAACTCCTCGCCAATCAGGAAGGCCTGGGCCAGGCCATCCGGCGAAGGCTGTTCGGCGTAGCAAAAACGCACGCCGAACTGGCTGCCGTCACCCAGCAGGTTGCGGTATTGCGGCAGGTCCTGGGGGGTGGAGATGATCAGGATGTCCTGGATGCCGGCCAGCATCAGTACCGAGATCGGGTAGTAGATCATCGGCTTGTCGTAGATCGGCAGCAGCTGCTTGGACACACCGAGGGTGATGGGGTGCAGACGGGTGCCGGAGCCGCCCGCCAGAACAATGCCTTTGATCATGCAATCAGATCCTTGATGTCGGTGGAACCCAGGCGTTGGCCCTGGTAGCTGCCGTCTTGTACCCGGCGGCACCACTCGAGGTTTTCCAGGTACCACTGCACGGTCTTGCGCAGGCCACTGGTGAAGGTTTCTTCCGGAACCCAGCCCAGCTCGCGCTCGATCTTGCCGGCGTCGATGGCGTAGCGCAGGTCGTGGCCGGGGCGGTCCTGGACGAAGGTGATGAGGTCGGCGTAGTGAGCCACGCCCTGGGGTTTCTGCGGGGCCAGCTCTTCCAGCAGGCTGCAGATGCCGCGTACCACGTCGATGTTCTTCTGCTCGTTGTGGCCGCCGATGTTGTAGGTCTCGCCGACCGCGCCTTCGGTCATCACCTTGAACAGGGCCCGGGCGTGATCCTCGACATACAGCCAGTCGCGCACCTGCAGGCCGTTGCCGTACACCGGCAGCGGCTTGCCTGCCAGGGCGTTGAGGATCACCAGCGGAATCAGCTTTTCGGGGAAGTGGAACGGGCCGTAGTTGTTGGAGCAGTTGGTGATCAGCACCGGCAGCCCATAGGTACGCTGCCAGGCGCGGACCAGGTGGTCGGATGCGGCCTTGCTGGCGGAGTAGGGAGAGCTGGGGGCGTAGGGCGTGGTTTCGGTGAACAGGTCATCGACGCCATGCAGGTCGCCATAGACCTCATCGGTGGAAATATGGTGGAAACGGAAAGCGGCTTTTTCCGCCTCGGGCAATGTGTGCCAGTAGGCGCGGGTCGCTTCCAGCAGGCTGTAGGTGCCGACGATATTGGTCTGGATGAAGTCGGACGGCCCGTCGATGGAGCGGTCGACATGGGACTCGGCAGCCAGGTGCATGATCGCGTGGGGCTGGAAGCGCGCCAGCACGGCGCTGACGGTGGCCTGGTCGACGATATCGGCCTTGACGAACTCATAGCGGCTGTTGCTGGCGATGCTGTGCAGCGATTCCAGGTTGCCTGCGTAGGTCAGTTTGTCCAGGTTCAGCACTTCGTGTTCCGTGTGCTGAATCAGGTGGCGGACAAGAGCCGAGCCAATAAAACCGGCTCCGCCGGTAACGAGAATGCGCATGTTGGGGGCCTGTATCCTTGAAAACGGTCATTTGCTGCGACGAATGCAGCATAGCTTGTCGATAGGGAGCCTAGGGTGCAATAGCAACAACCGCTTGATTGCTCTGCGAACCGTCGGAAATTTCAAGGGTGAAGTTTACAGCAGGCAAGGCTCTGGTCTTGCCTGCGCGCTTTGGGGTTGCGCATTACCTTGCGCAGTGGCGATATAAGCGGCCTATAACAATTCCAGGGGTCGTTGTATGTTGCTCGCCACCTTGATCCACCGTGCCAGTCTGCCCAGCCCGCAAGTCTTAGCGCAGCAAGCGCTGGAGTTGCTGGAAAGCCACTACGGCCTGCACGGTACCCTGCACTCGCTGGGCAGTCAGCAAGACCTCAACTACCGCGTCGACAGCCCCCAGGGGCGGTTTGTCCTGAAGATCTGCCGCGGCGACTACTCGGTCCTGGAGTTGCAGGCGCAGCACGCCGGCCTCAAGCATCTGCAACAGCGCCCGGAGCTGCGAGTGCCCAGGGTCATCCCGGCGACAAACGGCGCGGACCTGCTGTCCGTGGAGATTGCCGGGCAAGCGCTGCACGTACGCCTGCTGGACTATATAGAAGGCCGCTCCCTGACCCACCTGCCGCACCTGGGCGGCGAGCTGGTGGCGGGCCTGGGCCGGCTGTGCGGGCAGATGGACCTGGCCCTGGCGGATTTCGAGCATCCGGGCCTGGAGCGCACCCTGCAATGGGACGCCCGGCATGCCCAGGCATTGATCGGGCATCTGCTGCCGGTCATTGCCGACCCGCAGCAACGAGCGGTGATCGCCAGCGCCGCGCAACGCGCCGAGCGCCGCCTGCATCCGCTGCTGGAGCAACTGCCGGTGCAGGCCATCCATATGGACATCACCGATGACAACGTGGTCTGGCAGCGGGATGAAGCACGGCATTGGCAGGTGCAGGGGGTGATCGATTTCGGCGACCTGATCCGCACCTGGCGCATCACCGACCTGTCGGTGACCTGCGCGGCGCTGCTGCATCACGCCGAGGGCGACCCGCTGCGCATCCTCCCGGCGATCCAGGCCTACCATCAGGTCAACCCGTTGCAACGGGCGGAGCTGCTGGCGCTCTGGCCTCTGATCGTGGCCCGGGCGGCGGTGCTGGTGCTCAGTGGCGAGCAGCAGGTCAGCATCGACCCGGGCAATGCCTACAGCCGTGCCAACCTGAGCCACGAGTGGGAGATTTTCCAGGTCGCCAACTCGGTGTCGTTCGAGTTCATGGAGGCGGCGATTCTCACCGCTGTCGGGCACGCACTGCCTGCCATCGGCGCTGAAGGGTTCGCCCCGCTGTTGCCGAGCCTGGTGGGGCGCGAATTCGCCCTGATCGACCTGGGCGTGCTCAGCCCGCACTTCGAGGCGGGCAATTGGGAGCAGCCGGGGATCGACGATCGCCTGTTGGCCGAAGCTGGCGCCGCCCATGGCCTGGCCGCCAGCCGCTATGGACAGTACCGCCTGTCGCAGACCCGTCCCGATAGCGCCGAGGAACCCTCGACCTGCCCCTTGCATGTACAACTGCAAGTGCCGCCAGGCACCGCTGTGGAAGCGCCGTTCGCCGGGGTCCTGCACCGTGGCGAGCAAGGCCTGTTGCGCCTCGATGGCCCGACCCTGAGTGTGCACCTGTGGGGCGTCGAGCCTTCGCTGCAGCCGGGAGCGGCGCTGGTCAAGGGCCAGGTGCTGGGCGCCGTGGCGGCGGATGGTCGGCTCAAGGTGCAGCTGTGTCGCGCTGCCGAACTGGATCCGCCGCTGTTTTGTACACCGTCCCGAGCCCCGGCCTGGCAAGCCCTTTGCCCCTCGCCGGCGGCGCTGCTGGGGCTGGCCTGCGATGCCGAGCCGGAACTGGATCCGCAAACCCTGCTGGAGCGTCGTGACGCCAGTTTTGCCCGCTCGCAGAAACACTATTACCTCGATCCGCCGCGGATCGAGCGCGGCTGGCGCAACCACTTGATCGACATGCAGGGGCGTTCCTACCTGGACATGCTCAACAACGTCGCGGTGCTGGGCCACGGACACCCGCGCATGGCCGCTGAAGCGGCGCGGCAATGGTCGCTGCTCAACACCAACTCGCGTTTCCACTATGCGGCGATCGCCGAGTTCTCCGAGCGCCTGCTGGCCCTGGCACCGGATTCCATGGACCGGGTGTTCCTGGTCAACAGCGGCACCGAGGCCAATGACCTGGCGATCCGCCTGGCCTGGGCCTACAGCGGCGGGCGCGACATGCTCAGTGTGCTGGAGGCCTACCACGGCTGGTCGGTGGCGGCTGACGCAGTGTCCACCTCCATCGCCGACAACCCCCAGGCGCTCACCAGCCGTCCGGAGTGGGTGCACCCGGTGGCCGCGCCCAACACCTATCGCGGCGAGTTCCGCGGCCAGGACAGCACCCCGCACTACCTGCGCAGCGTCGACCAGCAACTGCACAAGCTGGATGAGCAGCAACGCCAACTGGCCGGTTTCATCTGCGAACCCGTGTATGGCAACGCCGGAGGGATTTCGCTGCCACCGGGCTACCTGCAGCAGGTCTACGAGCGAGTGCGGGCCCGGGGCGGGGTGTGCATCGCCGACGAGATCCAGGTCGGCTACGGGCGCATGGGCCAGTTCTTCTGGGGCTTCGAGGAGCAGGGCGTGACCCCGGACATCATCACCATGGCCAAGGGCATGGGCAACGGCCAGCCCCTGGGTGCGGTGATCACCCGGCGGGAAATCGCCGAAGCGCTGGAGGCCGAAGGCTATTTCTTCTCCTCGTCCGGCGGCAGCCCGGTCAGTTGCCGCATCGGCATTGCGGTGCTGGACGTGATGCAGGAAGAGAAACTCTGGGAAAACGCCCAGGTGGTCGGTGAACACTTCCGGCAGCGCCTGGAGGCGCTCAAGGAAAACCACCCGCTGGTGGGAGCGGTGCATGGTTCCGGTTTCTACCTTGGGCTGGAACTGATCCGCGATCACGCCACCCTGGAACCGGCCACCGAGGAAACCACCCTGCTGTGCGAACGCCTGCGCGAGCTGGGGATTTTCATGCAACCTACCGGCGATCACCTGAACATCCTCAAGATCAAGCCGCCGATGGTCACGACTCGCCAGAGCGTGGATTTCTTCGTCGACATGCTGGCCAAGGTGTTGAGCGAAGAGCTGTAGGCGCAGGGCTCTGCTTTGCGTTGACCTCCATTCGCCGGCAAGCCGGCTCCTGCAACGCTTGGTAGGAGCCGGCTTGCCGGCGAATGCGTTTCTTGATAATTCGATTGTTATCGGCTTTTTGTCGGTAATTTATCGTGGTTAATGGTTTTTCAGCTTTTAAAGTCGATATTTATCGGATATAAAGTGGCCATATCCAGGCCCGGCCTCGCCGTGCCCGGTGCCTTGTGTCCGTTGTCATCGACCGCTTCGCCTTGCCCAGGAGTTGATCCATGAGCCGTACCGTTACCGTCGCTGCTACCCAGATGGCCTGTTCCTGGGACCTTGAGGCCAACCTCGAAACCGCTGAGAAACTGGTGCGCGAAGCCGCGGCCAAGGGGGCGCAGATCATCCTGATCCAGGAACTGTTCGAGGCGCCTTACTTCTGCCAGAAGCCCAACCCGGATTACCTGCAACTGGCCACCACGGTGGACAGCAACGCCGCCATCGCGCACTTCCAGAAAGTCGCCAGGGAGCTGCAAGTGGTGCTGCCCATCAGCTTCTACGAGCTGGCCGGGCGGGCGCGTTTCAACAGCATCGCGATCATCGATGCCGATGGCAGCAACCTCGGGATTTATCGGAAAAGCCACATCCCGGATGGCCCCGGCTACCACGAAAAGTACTACTTCAACCCGGGCGATACTGGCTTCAAGGTATGGAACACCCGCTACGCGAAGATCGGCGTGGGCATCTGCTGGGACCAGTGGTTCCCCGAGTGCGCCCGCAGCATGGCCCTGCAAGGCGCGGAGATTCTCTTCTACCCCACCGCCATCGGCAGCGAGCCCCACGACCAGACAATTTCCTCCCGCGACCACTGGCAGCGGGTGCAGCAGGGCCATGCCGGGGCCAACCTGATGCCGCTGATCGCCAGCAACCGCATCGGCACCGAAGAGCAGGACGGCTACGACATCACCTTCTACGGCTCGTCCTTCATCGCCAATCAGTTCGGCGAGAAGGTTCAGGAGCTCAACCAAACTGAAGAAGGTATCCTTGTGCACAGCTTCGACCTCGACGAGCTCGAGCACATCCGCAGCGCCTGGGGCAGTTTCCGTGACCGTCGTCCGAACCTCTATGGCGCGCTGAAAACCCTCGACGGTTCCCTGGAGTCCTGAACACTATGAGCACTTTGCACAGCACGCCGCGCGCCGACGGTTTCTACATGCCCGCCGAATGGGCGACCCAGACCCAGGCCTGGATGATCTGGCCCGAGCGCCCGGACAACTGGCGCCTGGGCGGCAAGCCGGCGCAGGCCGCCCATGCCGCGGTGGCCAAGGCCATCGCGCGCTTTGAACCGGTGACAGTGGCCGTGTCCGCGGCCCAGTATGAAAACGCCCGGGCACGCCTGGACGTGCCCAATATCCGTGTGGTGGAAATGTCCAGCGACGACGCCTGGGTCCGCGACACCGGCCCGACTTTCGTCATCAACGCCAGCGGCGAAGTGCGCGGCGTGCACTGGGGCTTCAACGCCTGGGGCGGCTTCGAAGGCGGCCTGTATTCGCCGTGGAACCGTGACGAGCAGGTCGCCAGCAAGGTGCTGGAAATCGAACGTTGCCAGGAGTACCGCACCGAGGGCTTCGTGCTCGAAGGTGGCTCGATCCACGTCGATGGCGAAGGCACCCTGATCACCACCGAGGAATGCCTGCTCAACCACAACCGCAACCCGCACCTGTCCCGCGAAGAGATCGAGGCGGTACTGCGCGAGCATCTAGCGGTCGAGCAGATCGTCTGGCTGCCGGACGGCCTGTACAACGACGAAACCGACGGCCATGTGGATAACTTCTGCTGCTATGTGCGCCCGGGCGAAGTGCTGCTGGCCTGGACCGACGACCCCCAGGACCCGAACTACCCGCGTTGCCAGGCCGCCCTGCAGGTGCTGGAAAACACCCGTGACGCCAAGGGTCGCACCTTCAAGGTGCACAAGATGCCGATTCCCGGCCCCTTGTACGCCACCGAAGAGGAATGCGCCGGGGTCGACGCGGTAGAGGGCAGCCAGGAGCGCAACCCTTCGGTGCGGCTGGCGGGTTCCTACGTGAACTTCCTGATCGTCAATGGCGGGATCATCGCGCCCAGCTTTGACGACCCGATGGACGCCCAGGCCAAGGCCATCCTGCAGCAGCTGTTTCCCGAGCACGAAGTGGTGATGGTGCCGGGCCGTGAACTGTTACTGGGGGGCGGCAATATCCACTGCCTTACCCAGCAACAGCCCGCGCCACAGCGGATTTGAGTGCCGTTGTAACAGCCGATGCCGGTTGTTTGCCGGTGCCGGCCCGGCCCGTGGCCTGAGCTTCACCAGCCAGCCCGCAGCCTAGACAGGCCGCGGGCTTTTTCATGGCCGTATATCGGCACGGGTGGCACATTGGCATAGCTCTTGTATCTCTCCTGGCGTGATTCTGAGACATGGAGAACGGTGTTGTTCTGTCATAAAGCTTGGATAAGTTAGGCCGCTCAGATACCAGGAGAGCGCTGGAATGAACATGGTCAGCGAGCGGGCGTCCCATCCCTTGGCAATGAATAACGAGTCGCTGCAGGTGCTGGCCCAGTGGTTGAAGTCCAATGGAACGCGTCAGATCAGGGAACCTGATCCGCGCCGGATCATCCTTGAGCGTTACCCCGCTGGATTGCTCAGCGAGGCGGAACTGCAGGCGTTGTGGGATGTGGTGAAAGGATAGACAAACAAGGGATTGTGCGAAGCGCTGCCGGGATGGCAGCGCTTTTTTTTGCCTGGCATTCAGATGCCGGGCGTCCGGGCATCCGGGCATCCGGGCATCCGGGCGTCAGAAGCGGTAGTTGCCGGTGACCACCAGGCTGCGAGGGTCGCCCGGCTGGATCTGGAAGGCGCTGGTGGCGGAACTGTAGTACTCGCGGTCGGCGATGTTGTTCAGCGCAGCGCGTACGTCCCAGTCCTTGTGCCGGTAACCGGCCAGGGCGTCCCAGCGGCCATAACCGGGCAGCGCCACGGTGTTGCTGCTATCGGCGAAGCGGTCGCCGACCAGGGTCAGGCCGGTCTCGGCGTACCAGCCCAGTTCCGGTTTCCAGGTGATGAACAGGCTGCCATTGCGCTTGGCGACGTTGTTCACGCGCTTGTCTTCGAAGCCGTTGTTGTCCTTGACCACCACGGCGTCCTGCAGGCCGATGCCGCCGCGCAGGTACCAGTTGCCGACGATCTTGCCGGTGCCCGTCAGCTCGATGCCGCGGGAGCGTTGCAGCCCGGTGAGCAGGGTGATGCTGCGGTCCTGCGGATCGGAGGTGCGACGGTTGTAGAGCTCCAGCTCATACACCGCCAGGGTGGTGCTCAGGCGTTCGCCCAGCCAGTCGCTCTTGACTCCGACTTCCTTCTGCCGGGTGAGCTCGGGGCTCAGGTCGTTGCCGTTACCGGCGGCGTTCGGGGTGATGCCGATCAGGCCGCCGCCCACCGGTGAGAACGACTTGCTCCATGAGGCATAGAACGAGTGGTGCTCCAGCGGCGTCCAGACCACCCCCAGGCGCGGGCTGACGCTGTGGCTTTCGCGGCTTTCGGAGAGCCCGTTCTTGCGGTTGCTGGTCTGCACATCAAAGTTGTCGTAGCGCAGGCCGGCGAGCAATTGCCATTGATCGTTCAGGCGCAGTTGGTCCTGCACATAGAGGGCCCGGCTTTCGACCTCGGTGTGGTTGTTGCTGGAGACCTGCATGCGGCCGGTGTGGCTCTGGTACGGGTTGGGGTTGTACAGGTCGACGGCGGGCACCGCCTGGCTGCCCGGCCCGGAAGTGGCGGCGTTGTAGAGGATCGGGTCGCGGCGCTGGCTGCCGAGCTCCAGGCCGGTGAGCAGGCGATGTTCCAGGCCGAAGGTGTCGAAACGGCCCTCCAGTTCGGTGTTGTTGTAGACGTTGCGGGTCTTCAGGTCTTGCTGCCAGCGTTGGCGTTGGACCTTGCCCGTCGTGGCGTTGTAGCCGGTCTGGTAGGTGTTGTCGAAGTCGCTGTCGAGCTTGAATACCCCCAGGGTGTGGCGCAGTTGCCAGTTCTCGCTGAGCTCGTAGCTCAGCTTGGAGCGCAGGGACTGGGACTTGTCGTCGATGTAGTCGCGGTGATCGCCGTAGGTGGTGTCGCGGCTGACGTCCGCCGGGCGTCCGTTGACCCCGGGGATGCCGCGGTCCGGGGTGCGGTTGTAGCGGCTGTATTCGTACTGCACCAGCCAGTTCAGGTCCGGGGTCAGTTGCCAGCTCATGGACGGGGCGAACAATTGGCGGTTGCCGCTGACGCCTTTGCGGAAACTGTTCCGGTCCTCGTTGCCCAGGTTCAGGCGCAGGCTGATGTTCTCTGTCGGGTCGGCGCTGAGGTCGGCATACAGGCTGCGCAGGTCCTGGCTGCCGCCCTGGACTTCGACGCTGGAGCGGCGGCCGAATTCCGGCAGCTTGCTCACCCGGTTGATGATCCCGCCCTGGCTGCCACGGCCGTAGAGCACTGCCGCCGGGCCCTTGAGCACTTCGATGCGCTCGATGTTGTGCAGGTCGCGCACGTATTGGCTGTCGTCGCGGATGCCGTCCAGGTAGAAGTCGTTACTGGCATCGAAGCCGCGGATCCGCAGGCTGTCGAAGCGCGTGTCCGAGCCGCTGCTGACGTTGGGAATGCCACTCAGGGCGCTGCCCAGGTCGTTGACGCCGTAGTCCAGCACGTTGGCGGTCTTGATTGTGTCGATGGCCTGGGGCACGTAGCGCGCCGGGGTCGAGGTACGGGTTGCAGTGCTGACTTCCTTGACCCGTGGGTCATCGGGGTCGGCTTCGGCCTCGGCACTGATGGAGGTCATCGGCAGGGTAGTGCTGGCAGCGCAGGCAAAACCGCTGGCCAGCAGGGTGCAAAGACCCAGGGACAGGGGCATGAGGCGGAAATGGGCAGGCATCTGAAACGCATCCGAGAAGGGGAAATTCGAGGGTGCGAATGGTAATGCTTGTCATTAACAGATGTTAAATATTCCCTAATAAGTTCCCCGGGCTATTTGTTTCTGAATGTATCTTTCGGGTTTCGGTTCGCATACTGAGGCTAAACAGACGGATTCGACCGGTTACAGCAACAGACTAAAAGCCAATTCGAGGTTTTTTCCTTGGCGCGCGCGGCCTAGTCTGCGTGACATCGAATTTTCAAGACCTTGCTGGAGCCCAGATATGTCCTTGGCCACCCTTCACTATATTTATGACCCCCTGTGCGGCTGGTGCTACGGTGCCAAGCCGCTGGTGCAGGCCGCCCAGGCGGTGGTGCCGGTGGTGGCCCATGCCGGCGGCATGATGACCGGGCGCAATCGCCAGCCGGTCTCGCCGCAACTGCGCGATTACGTCATGCCCCATGACCGGCGGATCGCCGAGTACACCGGGCAGCCTTTTGGCCAGGCCTATTTCGAGGGCCTGCTGCGGGATGAGACGGCCACCTTCGACTCGGCGCCGCCGATTGCCGCCGTACTGGCGGCCCAGGCTATGGAAGGGCGGGGCCTGGAATTTCTGGGCCGGTTGCAGACGGCGCATTATCTGGAAGGGCGCAGGATCGCCGACCGGCAGGTGCTGCTGGAGCTGGCGCAGGCCCAGGGGTTTGCCCCGGCTGCCTTCGAGGCGGCCTTCGACCAGGCGGTGGCCCATGAACTGGACAACCATATAAAGGCCAGCCGGGCCCTGTTGGCCAAGGTCGGCGGGCAAGGCTTCCCGACTCTGGTGCTGGAGCGCGATGGTCGTTACCAGCTGCTCGACATCAGCCCCTGGCTGGGCAAACCCGAGGCCTTCGCCGACTGGCTGAAGACCTCCCTGGGCGCCGATAGCGGCCCTCACGATGGCGTGGCCCAGGCCTGTGGCCTGGACGGTTGCACACCCTGAACTCACCTGACCTGCGTGGAGTCACCCATGGATAACCTAGCGTTGATCAAGAGCACCTACGAAGGTGCCAACTCCCAGGAAAATGCGCGCAACACCGCAGCGGCCCTGGCCCCCGATGCCCGCTGGACCGAGGCGGCGGGCTTTCCCTATGCCGGCACCTATATAGGGTTCGAGGCGGTGCTGGAGCACGTCTTCAAGCGCCTGGGCTCGGAATGGCAGGACTTCACCTTCAAGGTCGAGAACTATGTGGCCCAGGGCGACAAGGTGTTCGCCTATGGCAATTACCAGGGCGTCTACAAGGCCTCGGGCAAACCGATCGATGTACGGGTGGCTCACTTGTGGACACTTAAAGATGGCAAGGTCACCCACTTCGAACAATTCGTGGACAGTCACAGTGTGCAGCTGGCAATGCTCTAGCCCGCAGTTCTTAGAATATTTTCAGCTATTCAAAGACGATTCACGAAATTGACACGTTGTTAAAGGCGCAGATAGGATTCGCCCCAACGCCTGTGGCCAGGAGCCATATTTCAGAATAATAAAAGGCCCGTCGCGCTCACCCGCGGTCGGGCTTTTTTGTTTCAACGGTAGAAGAGCGTTCAATCGCCATAGCCGCGGAGCTCACAGCGCGTCACCAAACCGTAATAAGGAAAATAAAATGTTTAAACAGCGGATCTGCTTGATTGCACTGGGGATTTTGAGCGCTACACAGGCCATGGCCGACGGCCAGGCCGACGCCAAGGGTTTTGTTGAAGACAGCAGCCTGAAAGTGCTGCTGCGCAACGCCTACATCAACCGTGACTACAAAGACCGTAACAAGGACAAGGCCGAGTGGGGCCAGGCTGCCATCGGCACCTTTTCTTCCGGTTTTACCCAAGGCACCGTGGGCGTGGGCGTTGACGCCTTCGGCCTGTACGCACTGCGCCTGGACGGCGGCAAGGGTCGCAGCGGTGCCGGCGGCATCGACTTCTTCAAGCAGGGTGACAGCGGTAGCGCTGCAGACGACCTGGCCAAGGCCGGTGCTGCAGTCAAGTTCCGTTTCTCCAACACTGTGCTGACCTACGGTGACCAGATGCCGGCCCTGCCGGTGCTGAACTACGACAACTCGCGCCTGCTGCCGGAAAGCTACACCGGTACCCTGATCACCTCCAAGGAGATCAAGGGCCTGGAGCTGAACGCCGGTCACTTCACCGCCGAATCGCGCAAGAGCGCCGAAGGCCGTGACAGCGGTGGCCTGAAGTCGATCAACGTATTGGGTGGTAGCTACCAGTTCACCGAACAGTTCAAGGGCGCGCTGTACGCTTCCGACGTCGAAGACGTGCTGAAGAAACAATACGTGAACCTCAACTACGTGTTCCCACTGGCCACCGACCAGTCCCTGACCCTGGACTTCAACGGTTACCGCACCAAGCTGGACAAATCCTTCGCCAAGGACCTCAACGCCGGCGGCCAGGACAACAAGATCTGGAGCCTGGCGGCGACCTTCGCCACTGGCCCGCACTCGTTCACCGTCGCCCATCAGCGCAGCACCGGCGACAGCCACCTGGGCTACGCCTATGGCGGTTATCAGAAGTCCGGCTATGTGGGTGATGGCGGCAACACCATCTACCTGGCTAACTCCTACTGGTCCGACTTCAACGCGGAAGACGAACGCAGCTGGCAACTGGGCTACGGTCTGGACTTCGGCGCCTTCGGCGTACCGGGCCTGACCTACAACGTGGCCTACGTGCGTGGCGACAACATCACCACCGTCAACAGCACTGGTGGCAGCGAGCGAGAAATCTTCAACCAGCTCAAGTACGTAGTGCAGAGCGGCCCGGCCAAGGACCTGAGCGTCAAAGTGCGCAGCTCGGTTCTGCGCGTGTCGCAGAAGTCGTATGAGTACAACAAAGGTGGCAACGAACTGCGTGTGTTCGTCGACTACCCGATCAACGTGTTCTGATGAGCGTTTGATCACCACCTGATTGCAGGTGGCTGCAACGCAAGAAGCCCCGGCTGGTTCGGGGCTTTTTTGTGCCTGGGCATCCGGGTTGCAGAAATGCCCGGGATGGCGGGTGACTGTTTTCGCCCGGGTGTCTGTTTCAGCCAGTGGTTGGCGCATATCAATCTTGTTACAGTCCACCCCCCCTGTCTCGTCACGGATGATTTCGATGTTCCGTACCCTGCTATCCGGCCTGTGCCTGCTGAGCGTCGCCAGCATCGCCCACGGCCAGCAAGCGACTGCGCCCGAGCAGTTGCTGAGCGACTTCTCCCGCTGCGATGCGCAGTTCTTCCAGAACCTGAATACCGCCCGACTGCCGACCGGCACCTTGAGCCTGGCCCGGTACGGTGCGGTAAGCGCGCCCAAGGTCATGAACCCTTTGCAGGAAGGCGGGCGCTACCAGGCCTTCGAACAGCCGCTGCTGGTCAATGGCGTGCGCCTGGTGGGCTACTACAACGAAGCTCAGTCGCTGAAGTCGGTGGGCAACCTGCTGTTCTGGGGCTTTGTCGCCGAGGGCCAGCCCAAGGACGTGGCCGCGGCGCTCAAGCCGCTGCTGGTGGACAACAGCCGCCTGCAGGCAGACCGCAGCGCCATGAGCCGGGTGGAGATCCGCCGGGTCGGCGACCCCATCGACCAGTGGCGCACCGAAGGCCTGGCGGGCGGTGGCGTGGCTACGCCGTTCGGTTATGTCGAACGCATCCTGAGCATCGACATCGGTACCACCCACGCACCGATTGCCGGCCGCACCACGATCTTCTGCAGCTTGCAGGGTACGGTCACCGCGCCGTTGCTGCAGGTGTATCGCCCTGACCTCAACGCCCATCTGCTGGATTGAAAAACATGCCTTCATTGTCTGTACGCGGGTCGCTCCTGCTTGTGTGTGCCCTTGCTGTGACTGGCTGCGCCAGCCTGCAGAGCCAGGACCAGATCAACTACGCCCATTGCCGCATGGTGGGCCAGGCTTCCAAGGCCGAAAAATTCGACGTGGTGCTGCAAGAGGCCGACCTGTGCCTTGAGAAGAACCAGCTGAGCCAGCCCATGCAGAGCCTGGTGTACTGGCTCAAATCCGATGCCTACGCCAGCTTCAAGCGTTACCCGGAAGCCATCGCCGCCAAGGAAAAATCCATCGAGTTGGGCCCCAAGCCCGATGCTCGGGCGGTGCTGGACCTGAGCCGTCTGTATCGCGAAGCGGGCAACCCGCAAAAGGCCCTGGAGCTGGTGCAGTCCAACCTTGACAACAACCTGGGCGAGGCGGGCAAGGGCAGCGGTTTCAACATGCCGACCTACTACCACCTGGGCCAGACGCTGTACGACCTGGGTCGCTATCGCGAGGCCGCGGAAGCCTACAGCACCGGCCTGTTGAAGCAGCCCGACTATGCCTGGGCCTTCTACCACCGCGGCCTGGCCTACGACAAACTGGGCCAGACCGACGACGCTCGCGCCGACTTTGCCCAGTTCGCCAAGCTGGTGAACCAGAAGTACGTCGAGCCGCAGCACCAGGCCAAGCTGGCCGAGTACAAGATCAAGCTGCCTTGAATGCAGCGTGGTTGATGCAATAAAAAAGGCTCGCCTGATCGCGAGCCTTTTTTTATCCGCGAGCGCTGTTCGTCAGTCGTCCGGATTGATGGCGAACTTCAGCTGGTTGCCCTGCAGGTAGACCACCGCTTCACGGCCATGGATATCCACCGGCCGGGCCGACATCGCGTCGTGATCGGTGACTATCTTCGACAACTCCTTGCCCCGCATATCGACCCGCCAGATACAGGCCCGGGGCCCTTGGTTATCGAAGTACAGCACCGGGCGCGTGGTGCTCCAGGTCGGGTTGACGATGGCCCATCCGGCATCGGGCTGTTTCTGCTCGGTGATGTTCTCCGAATGGCTGCCCGCGTTGGCGCGCTCATAGTTCAGGGACAGCTGGCTGCTGTCGCGATTGAGGTCCTGCTCCACCCGCGCCCGGGCGTGCATGAAGGTGTTGGAGCCAACCTGGAACACCTGCTGGGTGCTGGAGGGCGCGCTGCGCGAACCCAGGCGGTAGACCATGCTTTGCTGCAACTGGCCCGCCAGCTGCTCGCGGTAGTAGAACTGGCCATCGACTATCCCGGCGTAGCGCGGCCCCTGGTCGTTGGCCCCGGGATTGGCCCAGCCGGCGAAGGCGATGTCCTGGGCGATGGGATGCAGCCCCGGCTGGTCATCGGCGTACTCATACAGGGTGCCGACATACACCGGCTTGCCCTGCTGATAGCGCCCGACAAACAGCACCACATGCAGCACCCCGGCTATCACCTGGGCATCGACGATCTGCTGGTCGCCCTGGGGCAGGGTGCTGTTGAAGGTGGCCAGGGTGAAGTTCTGCCAGTCGTCCGGGTCATAGACCAGGTACGCCTCGCCGGGAGCCAGTGGGCGCAGTGCGTCCGGGGCGGGCTCGGGAGGAATCGGCAGCGACGTGAGCATTTTCACCTGGGCCCGGTAGACCGACTCCAGGCAATCGGTGTCGGGGCAGGTATTGCGGGTGTTCTTCAACCAGTGGCCTTGCAGCAGGCGGAACACCTGCAAGTGCTTCAGCGCCTGGTAGCGGCGGGTCATCTCCTCGTCCTTGGCGGACAGCGTCGGCGTGGCGCAGACAGTCTTTTCCACTTGGGTCGAGGCCTTGGCGCAGTCGAAGCCGGCGGCCTGCAGATCGGGCGCCAGCGCGCCCAGGGCGAGGCTCATGGCCGCCAGCGAGAGCAAAGGGAGCTTCATCAACACATCCTTGTCGAAAACGGGTCAGGGGGTCTGGAACGTCTGCAGATAGGCCAGCAGATTATCGATTTTTTCCTCATCGCTCAGCCCCCAGAAAATCATCCGGGTACCGGGCACCACGGCCTTGGGGTCTTCCAGGTACTGGATGAGCTTGTCCCGGCTCCAGACAATGCCCGAGGACTTCATGGCCGTCGAGTACTGGTAGTCCGCGGCGCTGCCGGCGGGGCGGTCGATGATGCCATTGAGCTGCGGCCCGAAGGAACTGCGCACCGAAGGCCCGATGTTATGGCAGCCGCTGCACAGGCGCTTGAACAGCTTGGCGCCGGCTTCGGCATCACCGGCCAGGGCCGGGGCGCTGAATAGCAGGGAGTGGAGCAACAGGGTCAGGATCGATACGGCGATGGGCTTCATGGGCGGCCTGCGTGCAGCTGGAATCGGCGGCTATTGGAGCATGAAGCGCATGCCTGGGGGGAGCCTTGCGATACAAGGCTCAGAAGCGCCCACTGATACCCAGCAGCGGGCCCTTCTGGACGATGTCGTAGACAAACCCGTCATGGCGATAATCGACCCCCATGGCCCGGTAGCCGGCCACCGCCGAAAAGCCCGGCAGGAACTCCCAGCCCGCCAGTGCGGCCAGGTCCCAGTCTTCCCGGGACTGCCCGGCGCCCGCCATGCCCCAGGCGGAGAGCCAGAACCGCTCGTTCATGGCGTAGTGCCCGCGCAACCCCGCCATCGCGTCGGCCCAGGTGGCCTTGTCCGAGCCCGACAGGCCCCCCGCCGGCCCACCGTGCAGGGTGATGCTGGTGCTGCTGTACCAGACGCGCACGCCGCCGGCGATGTCCAGGCGATGATCGTCATCCCCCAGCACCTGGTAGCCGCCCCCCAGGAAACCCGAGGCGGTCTTGCTCTGCACCTCAAGCTTGGACGCCAGCGCTCCGGCTGGCAGCCGGTTGCGGGTGTCGGTGTCGATGTACATCAGGTCGGCGAGCACGCTGTAGGGGCCGCGCCGCGCTTCGCCCATCAGCATCACCGACATGTCGACACTGCGCGCGATGTCCGAGAAGTCGGACTTGATGAACTGGGTCCCTGTGCTGCGGTGGCCTACGTGCCCGCGGATCCCGGCGCCCCACACGTACGGGCCGCCGTTGAACCGCCAGCCATCGTCGTCTGCCGCCATGGCCACGGGCGGCAGGCTGGTTCCGGCGGTCGTCAAGGCGCCCAGCAGCAGCGCCAGGCGGGTACGCCGGTGCAGCAACGGTGAGTGCGGATGGTCACGGTGGATCATGCTGTTTCTCCGATCAGTGCTGGGTCAGCCCAAGGGCCACGCTTTCGGCTGCGCAGTCCTCGGCAGGCTTCAGGCCGGCCTGCTGCGCCGCCTTGACCTCCTCCTTCGCGGCCGCCAGATCGGCGAGGAATGCCGGATTGCCATGCAGGCTGGCGACCGTCGCGGCCCCCATGATGCGGCCAGCGTCCACGTCGCTCTGCCAGTGGGCATCGCAGATGACCCGGCTCTGGCCGTATGCCAGGCCACGGGTCATCAGTTCGGTGGCGCGGGCCGGGCTGATCTCGGCCAGGACCAGGCCCCAGGCCCAGCCCGCTGCGGAGTGGCCGGAGGGCCAGGAGCCATCCGTGCGCAGCAGTGGCTCCATGTCCTTGCGGCACGTGCCTTCGTCATGCACCACGAAGGGGCGAGTACGGTTGTAGGCATTCTTTCCGGCGTAGGTGGAGCCCCCCGCATCGGTCAGGGTGCGCTGCATCAAGGTATAGAGATGGGGGGTGCTCTTTTCGCTGATCTGCGTGCCCAGCGCGCAAGAGAAGGTTTTCGCCGGGCCGGGGAATGACAGTTCTGCATCGGTTGCCGCGAGTTTCTCCCGGCTCGAGCCACGCAGCGCCAGCGCCGCACGCCGTGCTTCTTCATCCCGCGCGAGGGCCGCGGAGCCCGGTTTTGGCGGGGCCCCGAGCAATGCCAGGCGTACAGGCAAGTCAGCCGGTTCAAGGTAGCCTGGCGCCAGCTTGAAGTGCGGGTCGGTGACCTTCGTGGCGGCGTCCTCGGCCGGCGCCCATGCCGACCAGAGCAGGCCGGCCAGGGACAGTGTCACCGCGAAGGGTTCAGGTATTTTTTTCATCGTGCGTTCTCTTTTCTATCCATGACCACGGCTGATCAGAACCGGTACAAGGCGTCCAGATAGGCTCCGGCACCGACCTTTTCCCCCGTCAGCGGGCTGTCACGGGCGTCGGAGACCAGGGCGTAGGTCTTGATGCCACCTTCCAGCGCCAGCTGTGGCTGCCATTGCCAGGTCAGGCCCAGCTTCAAGGTCACGTCGCGCATCCCGCCACCGGGGTGGTATTCATCGAACCGGGTGCGTGCGGCTTGCTGGGCGGTGACGCCAAAGCGGGCCATCATGTCGTTCTCGTTGCTCCAGGTGCCGTACAGCGTCGAGTCCAGGGTCAAGGTCGAAGACAGCGGGTAGGTGGTGGCGACCCCGGCTTCCAGGTACGTCGTACGGCCCAGGCTTTCGCCACCGTAATTGCGCCTCTGGCTCGATTGCAGGCCGCGTACGAACAAGCGGCCGGCGGGCAGGACCCAGTATGCTTCCGCCCCCACCAGGGCGGTGCTGTCCAGGTTGCCCATGCCCCGCAGGTAGTCATCACGGCCGTCCAGGGTGTGAATGCGTTCCTTGCGCCCCGGGTCATAACCCACCAGCAGGGCCACGCCGAAAGGCGCCAGCCCCGGCAGATCCCATCGCAGCCCTTCCGGAAAGGCTGCGGTAAAGGTGCCCCAGTCCTGGGTCGGCATGACCGCCTTGAGCTTCAGTGACGGGAAGGCGGCGTAGTGGGAAGAGCCCTGGTACAACGGGCCAACAGCCAAGCCGCCGCCTACCGTTACCGATGGCGTGCCGCCTGAATCGGCCGGGGCAGCCTGGGCAGGCGGCACCAGCATCAATGCAAGGGCTGCACCTAGGGAGAACACCACGGGAGACCTGAAAGAATGTGAATGATCCTTGAGTGTCATTGTTCATTTCCTTGGGTGTGAACTCTGTAGTGCAGAGCCATTGCTGAGTTGATCACCAATATTCAACTTGCAGGTGCTGGTATCCGAGGCGAGTGCAGGCCGGTAAACCCCCGGCGCAAGCGCTGGCCTCATGGATCGCCCCAGTGCGTTTACAAGTACCGATGGCAGGAGTCCGTCGTTTCGACAAACTTGCACTTGCTCGAATAATCGAATCTACAAATCGACGGGCTCGGGCGTTGGAAAACGCCATTGGCCACTGAGTATTTCGTTACTCGGTCGATAGAGCCTGACGGTGTAGTTCCAGCCGGGTGTCGTAACCAGGCAATTGACGACCTTGGCCTCGCAACCCCCGAACTGGATGACAATTGAACCATCGGCACTTTTCTTGGCAGTGAGGTTGTTCAGCGAGTAGGCGTCATAGGGGTTTTTCTGAAAGTACCCGTCGGCGTTGTAAACACTCACAGACCAGAAACTCTTGACCGGTACCTGTTCAACCTTGAGCCGGTAGACGGTTTTTCCATCGTTGTGCGGCAATACTGCTCCGAGGTAGATGGCGTCCCTGCTCGGGTTGCCGCCCCAGCCCGTAGCGGTTCCGATCAGGTGGCGCACCGGATCGACCCTGCCTTTCGGGCCAAAGGACTGGTTGTAGTCGGGAAGGGTCGAACCCAGAACAGCCAGGGCATCACGCACTTTTTTCTGGCTCGCCTGATCCCACTTCGGAACCACGAACTCCCCGTGCCTGGCCTGGCTGACCTGGATGGCGTCCTGCAGCGCATGCACCTGCTCGAGGTCTTTGCGATCCGTGGGGTCGAAGAACAGGCGGATAGCGACAAATACATAGCGTGTGCCGATGTCCTCTTTCGCCAGCGTATGGGGACCGGGCCCATAAATGACTGCCGGCACGTAGTGATCTTCGTTGACCACTTGCATCGACATGAACCTCTCACCGGCTTCAGGCAAGGTGACAGTCACCGGGCCGGCATCGAGATCGAACACCGCTGACGAGTAAAGCGTGTCCCTGTTCATGCGGATGACATCCTGAGCGTCGATGGCAACCGCTTCGCGGCTGTGAACAAACCGCCCCAAGCCTCCACTCTTCACACTCTTGCCCATGTAGAGGTCGGACTCGGCGCGAGCAAAGTTATCGACATTTACCCGCACCGTCGCATCAGCGGATGACTGAGCGTGTGCACTGGCAAAAGTGGCCAGCGTCAGGGCGACGATGCAGGCCGTGGATGAATCGGGCATGTAAACCTCTAGCTCTTTTAAGTGGGCATTACCTTTTCAGACTTTATAAGAACACCCTGCTGGAAACTTGCCATTTGGTGCCAAAAGCACACCAGGCAAGTACCGCGAAGTGGGTTATTTGAAGGCGCCCGATAGTGGGGCGGGAGGGTCAGGCGAAGAGGTTAACGATCATCTTTCAAGAGCGAGCGGTAGCGCGACGGCGAACTTCCGGTCCAGCGCTTGAAGGCTCGGGTAAAGTGCGCCTGATCACTGTAGCCCACCATGTAGGCAATCTCGGTCGCGGTGTATTTGCCGCTGGCAATCAATTGCAGTGCTTCGCTGCGACGGGTTTCGTCACGCAGGTCTTCGAAGTCGATGCCGCAGTACTTGAGGCGACGCTGTAGCGTTCGGGAAGACAAGCCGATGTTTCTTGAAATAGCGGTAAGTTTGGATCGATCCTGATCCGCGATCCTTTCGATCAGCACACCGGCGGCTTGCGCGGTCGACTTCAAGGCCTCGGTGACTTTCCAGGCGTCATCCCGGGCAGGTTGCAGTGGGGTGTCGAGCAGCTCACGGTCGAATTCGATCATGTTGTGCTTCGCGTTCATGTGCAGATTCGGCCCCAGGTACTCCTCCAGCGCCTCATCTCCTCGCTCCCGCGGGTTTTGCAGATGCACCCGTATGGCGCAAGGCTCGCCGGACATGAGCGGCACTTTCCTCAGCAGCGCCAGAGTGCCGAGAATGACCTGTTTCGGATCAGCCCCGTGCTGCCCGGTGAATTGCTGGATCAGCTTCGTCGTACGGCCTTCGGTAACGATTCTTACGTCACTTCCTTGATGCAGTAAGTCCGTATGGATCGCTGCCACTGCGCACGCCTGGGCAAGGTTGGTTGAACCCAGGATCAACCCGCCCCAGGCGCCGAGTGAGCGTACTTCGATCAGGTGCCCCACCGTTGCACCCGCGAAGGGGTCCTGTGCGACCGCGGCCATTTCATTGGCGATGTGAAAACAGGTCGCTCGCGGCACCCAGGCATCCGGGTATTGAAAAACCTGCGGGGAAATCCCGTAACGCCGGAAGAACTCCAGCGGCGACACCCCGCGCATGCTCAGGTAGGGCGCTATTTGCTGAAGCGTGCTGAGTTTGATGGAGGGCGTTGCATGGGTCATGAGCGTTTGCACCTGGTTCAAAGGCCGTGCACGTGAGGAACGTCCGAGTCCGCAGGAAACACTAGCGCAAAACACCTGCCGGAGTCGTGCTGGCGATGTGCATTAAACACGAAGGACATTGTGCTTGTGGGACTTGCGAAGAAGGGTAAGGGGGCTGAAGCGCGGCGATACCGGGTCCAGCAAGGTGCTGAAGGCATCGGGAGAGGATTGTTTGACCCTGGAAACAACAAAGCCCTCGCATCGCTGCGAGGGCTTTGTTTTGTATGGTGCCGGCACCAGGAGTCGAACCCGGGACCTACTGATTACAAGTCAGTTGCTCTACCAACTGAGCTATACCGGCGTGTCAGGGCGACGATTATAGCGATTGGCGGGCTTCTGTAAACCCCTGAAATCTGACTATTTTTGCGAAGCGCTCAGGGCCGTGTTCGCTGGCAAACGATTGGCTGGCCCTCCTCAGGAGCCTTGCGCTATCGATTCGGCGAGGATGCACAGCAACTCGAACATCAGGGTCGCGCCCACCAGGGCGGTGGCGCCGCCGACGTCGAAGGGCGGCGAGACTTCCACCACGTCGGCGCCGACCAGGTTCAGGCCGCGCAGGCCGCGGATCATCTGCTGGGCCTGGAGGGTGGTCATGCCGCCGATCTCCGGGGTGCCGGTGCCGGGGGCGAAGGCCGGGTCGAGCACGTCGACGTCGAAGCTGATGTAGGTCGGGCCGTCGCCCACCACGCGCCGGGCTTCGGCCAGGGTGGCTTCGACGCCGATGTCGGCGAACTCTTCCATGTGGATCACGCGAATCCCGCAGTCCCGGGCGAAAGCCTCGTCGTCGGCGCTGTAGATCGAACCGCGAATGCCGATCTGCACCGTGCGCTTGGGGTCCAGCAGGCCTTCTTCGATGGCGCGGCGAAAGGGCGTGCCGTGGGTGTAGAGGTTGTCGCCGAAGTAGCGGTCGTTGGTGTCGGAGTGGGCATCGAAGTGCACCATGCCGATGGGGCGGTGGCGGGCCAGGGCGCGGAAGATCGGCAGGGTCACCAGGTGGTCGCCACCCACCGCCAGGGGCACGGCGCCGGCCTGGTGCAATTGGCTGAAGAAACCTTCGATCTGTTTCAGCGAATCCAGCAGGTCGATGGGGTTCACCGGTGCATCACCCAGGTCACCGACCCGGACCAGGTCATAGGGGGCGATGCGGCTGACATGGTGCACCTTGCGCATCAGGCTCGACTGGTTGCGCACCTCCCGCGGGCCGTGGCGGGCACCGGCACGGTTGGTGGTGCCGCCGTCCCAGGGCACGCCCACCAGGGCGATCTGCACCTGGGCCGGGTCGTTGAACAGCGGCAGGCGCATGAAGCTTGGAATGCCGGCGAAGCGTGGGACCAGGGCGGCATCCACGGGTTGGGGAAAGGGCTTGGACATGGCGGGGTTCCTTGTTCGCTGTGAAGGATTTATTCGGTGGCGCTGCGCAGTGCCGGTGCCGCCCGGCTTGTCAGGCTAACGCCGACAAAGGTCAGCAGGCTGACCCCGAGCCCGTAGTAGATCGGGGTGTTGGCGAGAATGCCGTCGCGGACCATGAATGCGATCACCGTCAGGCTGCCGGTGAGCATGCAGGCGATGGCGCCCCTGGCCGAGGCGCGGCGCCACAGCAGCGCGCCCATAATCGGCACCAGCAGGCCGCCCACCAGCAGGTTATAGGCGATGCTCAGCCCGGCGATCACGTCGTTCACCAGGCACGCCATCAACAGCATCGCCGCGCCCAGCCCGAGGGTGATCCAGCGGCTGCTGGCCAGGTGGTTTTCCCCGCCCCGGGTAAGGAAGCGGCTGTAGATGTCTTCCTTGAGCACCGTGGCCGACGCCAGCAGGCAGGCGCTGGCGGTAGACATGATGGCGGCCAGGGCAGCGGCCACCACCAAGCCGCGCAGGCCGGCGGGCAACACGCTGCGGGTGACTTCGGCGAAGGCGTTTTCCGCCACCGCCAGGTCCGGCAACAGCAGCTTGGCGGCGGCCCCCACCAGGGCGCAGGCGGCGCCATAGAACATGCAGTAGATCCCGGCGCCGAGCCCGGCGTAGCGCACCACGCTTTCACTGCGGGCGGTGAACAGACGCTGCCAGATGTCCTGGCCGATCAGGGCGCCGAAGAAGTACAGCAGGAAGTAGGTGAGGATGGTGTCCAGGCCGATATTGCCCAGCTCGAAGAAGCCCGCCGGCAGGTTGGCCTGCAAGGCTTCCAGGCCGCCGGCCTGGCCCAGGCTCATGGGCAGCAGGACGCCGAAGATCCCCAGGGTCATGATCACGAACTGGATGATGTCGGTGAGGGTCAGCGACCACATGCCGCCGATCACCGAGTAGAAGATCACCAGGCCGCCGCCGCAGAGGATCGCTGTGATCCGCGGGATCTCGAACACCACTTCGGTGATCGAGCCGATGGCGATGGTGGCGGTCACCGCCACCATCAGGTCGTAGGCCACCATCACGCAGCCACCGATCAGCCGCGAGGACGCCTGATAGCGCTGCTCCAGGATCTGGGTCACGGTAAAGACCCGCAACTGGGCGATCTGCCGGGAGAACACCAGGCTCAGCACGATGATCCCCAGACCCAGCATGAACACCAGCCACAGCCCGGAAATGCCGTAGCTGTAGCCCAGGCGCACCGAGCCTATGGTGGAAGCGCCGCCGAGCATCACCGCCGACAGCGTGCCCAGGTACAGGGCCGGGCCCAGGCGGCGCCCGGCCACCAGAAAGTCATCCTGGCTTTTCACTTTGCGCATGCCCCACCAGCCGAGGCCGGCCATCAGCAGGACGTAGATCGCCATTACCAGATAATCGAGTGCCATAACCGTCGCTTCCTTTTGTTTTTGTTGTTGAAGGCAGGTCGGGGCAGCGTAGGTGGCAGGGGTTGCCGGGTACATCCCGGCGGGCACAAGCTGGCTTGTGTTTTGTGGAAAGTGCCCGGGTGGCAGTGAAGGCTGCGGGCACTCGGCCGATAGCCTGTGCGGGCCCGGTGGCCGCCTCAGTCAAAGGAAACTTCAGTGATGAATCTCGCAACTCCCACCCTGCTGGCCGCGTTGGCGTTGCTCAGCGCTTGCAGTGTCAAACCGGTACAGCCCTATTCGGAACCGCCCCTGAGCGTGCCGACCGCGCAGTTGCGGGTGATCACCAACGGCGAGGTGCGCGGGGACGCCTATGCCGGGTGCCTGGGGGACAGCAAGCGCCTGGCCAAGGCCGGGCGTTTCGGCAGCGATCAACAGGCCAACATCAACTACCCGCAGTTCCCGGTGCAGCCCCGGCAGATCGACATGCTGCCCAGGTTCGCGCCGAAACTGCCGGCCTACGCAGGGGCAATCCGCAGGGGCGAGGGCGCCTACAACGAGATCGCCACCGAGTACCGGGTACCGGCGGGCCGGCCTTTCCTGCTGGAAGGCGGGGGCGTGGCGGCGGGTGGCTATGGCAGCACCTACAGCACCTGCCCCGAGGTGAGGAAGGTGGTGCTGTTCGAGCCGGGCAAGAGTTACGAGGCCTATGTCGGCCTGAACTACATCCCCCAGGCGAACGGCGAAACCGCAGCCATGTGTGCCTTTGCGGTGTACCAGTTGTTGCCCCTGGGCAAGCCGGGAGCGGTCATGCCGATGGCGGTCCAGGCCAAGCCGCCGGTGGACAGCAAGTGCCCGGGTAGCTGAGCCGTTGGAGGGTAGCCCCGGCCTGGGGTAGCAGGCCGGGGGTGAGGGCTGGTCTAGGCCTCCCAGCCCGCGTCGCGCACCGCCTGCTGCACGAGTGGATGCAGTTCGGCCCCTTGCTGCTCGGTTTGCCAGGCCAGCAGTTCCTTGCGCATGCCTGGGGTCCAGAACATCTGCATGTGGTTGCGCACGCTGAGCACGGCCTGTACCTGGTCCGGCTCATTGGCGAAGTACGAGGCGATCTGGTTGGCCATCTTGATCAGGTTGGCGGTGCTCATCGGCGCACCTCCGCCTTGCCGCCCCGGGAGCGGCCACGCTTGTCCAGCAGGCGATGCTGCTCTTCGCTGAATGCCTGGTAGCGCTTCTGCCATTCGGAAGGGTGGTAGACGCGGCTGACTTCCACCGCGGTGACCTTGTATTCCGGACAGTTGGTGGCCCAGTCGGAGTTGTCGGTGGTGATCACGTTGGCCCCCGACTCGGGGAAGTGGAAGGTGGTGTAGACCACCCCCGGTGCCACCCGCTCGGTGACCCGGGCCCGCAGCACGGTCTGCCCGGCGCGGCTGCCGATGCCCACCCAATCGCCTTCGTTGATGCCCCGGCTCTCGGCATCGGTGGGGTGGATTTCCAGTCGGTCCTCGGCGTGCCAGGCGACGTTGTCGGTACGCCGGGTCTGGGCGCCGACGTTGTACTGGCTGAGGATGCGGCCGGTGGTCAGCAGCAGCGGGTAGCGACCGTTGACCTTCTCGTCGGTGGGCACGTAGCCGGTGAGCATGAAGCGCCCCTTGCCACGCACGAACTCGTCGATGTGCATGGTCGGCGTGCCGTCCGGCGCGGCGTCGTTGCACGGCCATTGCAGGCTGCCGTGGCGGTCCAGGCTGGCGTAGCTGACGCCGGTGAAGGTCGGGGTCAGGCGGGCGATCTCATCCATGATTTCCGAGGGATGGCTGTAGTGCATCGGGTAGCCCAGGGCCGCGGCCAGGGCCAGGGTGCCTTCCCAGTCGGCCTTGCCGCCCAGCGGTTCCATGACCTTGCGCACCCGGGAGATGCGCCGTTCGGCGTTGGTGAAGGTGCCGTCCTTTTCCAGGAACGAGCTGCCCGGCAGGAACACGTGGGCGAACTTGGCGGTTTCGTTGAGGAAGATGTCCTGCACCACCACGCATTCCATGGCCGACAGGGCCGCGGTCACGTGCTGGGTGTTGGGGTCGCTCTGGGCGATGTCCTCGCCCTGGCAGTACAGGCCCTTGAAGCTGCCGCCCAGGGCTGCTTCGAACATGTTGGGAATGCGCAGCCCGGGATCGGCCTGCAGGGTGACGTTCCAGGCCTGCTCGAACTGCTGGCGCACCACCTGGTTGGAGATGTGCCGATAGCCCGGCAGCTCGTGGGGGAAGGAGCCCATGTCGCAGGAACCCTGGACGTTGTTCTGCCCTCGCAGCGGGTTCACGCCCACCCCTTCGCGGCCGATGTTGCCGGTGGCCATGGCCAGGTTGGCGATGCCCATGACCGAGGTGCTGCCCTGGCTGTGCTCAGTGACCCCCAGGCCGTAGTAGATCGCCGCGTTGCCGCCAGTGGCGTAGAGGCGGGCAGCGGCACGGATATCGGCGGCGGGCACGCCGCAGATGGCGCCGAGCACTTCCGGCGAGTTGTCCGCGCGGCTGACGAAGGCGCTCCACAGGGCGAAGGCCTCGGGCTCGCAGCGGGCGCTGACGAACTCCTGGTCGACCAGCCCTTCAGTGACTATCACATGAGCCAGGGCATTGAGCATGGCCACGTTGGTGCCCGGGCGCAGGGCCAGGTGCAGCTCGGCGCGGGCGTGCACCGAGTCCACCAGGTCGATGCGCCGCGGGTCGATGACGATCAGCTTGGCCCCTTCACGCAGGCGCCGTTTGAGCTGGGAACCGAACACCGGGTGCGCGTCGCTGGGGTTGGCGCCCATCACCAGGATTACGTCGGCCTGCATCACCGAGTCGAAGCTCTGGGTCCCGGCGGATTCTCCCAGGGTCTGCTTGAGGCCGTAGCCGGTGGGCGAGTGGCAGACCCGGGCGCAGGTGTCGACGTTGTTGTTGCCGAAGGCCGCCCGCACCAGCTTCTGCACCAGGTAGGTTTCCTCGTTGGTGCACCGGCTGGAGGTGATGCCGCCGATGGAGTCGCGGCCGTACTTGAACTGGATGCGCCGCAGTTCGCTGGCGGCGTAGGTCACTGCTTCGTCCCAGCTGACTTCCTGCCACGGGTCGCTGATGTGCTTGCGAATCATCGGCTTGGTGATGCGGTCCGGGTGGGTGGCGTAGCCCCAGGCGAAGCGGCCCTTGACGCAGGAGTGGCCGTGGTTGGCCTGGCCGTTCTTGTCCGGAACCATGCGCACCAGCTGGTCGCCCTTCATCTCGGCGCGGAACGAGCAACCCACGCCGCAGTAGGCGCAGGTGGTGATCACCGCCCGCTCCGGCTGGCCCATCTGCACCACGCTCTTTTCCATCAGGGTGGCGGTGGGGCAGGCCTGCACGCAGGCGCCGCAGGACACGCATTCGGAGTCCAGGAAGTTGTCGCCACCGGCCGCCGCAACCCGGGATTCGAAGCCGCGGCCGCTGATGGTCAGGGCGAAGGTGCCCTGGGTTTCCTCGCAGGCGCGCACGCAGCGGTTGCAGACGATGCACTTGCTCGGGTCGTAGTCGAAGTAAGGGTTGGAGGTGTCTTTCTGATCCTGCAGGTGGTTGGCGCCGTCATAGCCGTAGCGCACTTCCCGCAGGCCCACCTGGCCGGCGACGGTCTGCAGTTCGCAGTTGCCGTTGGCCGAGCAGGTCAGGCAGTCCAGGGGGTGGTCGGAGATGTACAGCTCCATCACGTTGCGGCGCAGGGTCGCCAGTTTCGGCGTTTGCGTATGCACCACCATGCCTTCGCTGACCGGGGTGGTGCAGGAGGCCGGGTAGCCGCGCATGCCGTCGATCTCCACCAGGCACATGCGGCACGAACCGAAGGCTTCCAGGCTGTCGGTGGCGCAGAGTTTGGGAATGGTGGTGCCCATCAGGGCCGCGGCGCGCATCACCGAGGTGCCCTGGGGCACGCTGATGCTGCGCCCGTCGATGTTCAGGCTGACCTGCACCTGGCTGTCGCGGGCCGGGGTGCCGAAGTCCACGGCATTGAGATCGATATCTGTGGCTGGGTCGAAAAGAGTGATCATTGCTCGGCCTCCGAGGGCGCCAGACCGAAGTCGGCGGGGAAGTGCTTCAGGGCGCTGGCCACCGGGTAGGAGGTCATCCCGCCCAGGGCGCACAGCGAGCCGTATTGCAGGGTGTCGCACAGGTCCTTGAGGATCAGCGCCTGCTCATCGCGGCGGCCTTGATCGGGAGCGGCCAGCAGGCGATCGATGACCTCCACGCCGCGGGTCGAGCCGATGCGGCACGGGGTGCATTTGCCGCAGGATTCCTCGGCGCAGAACTGCAGGGCGAAGCGCGCCATGTGGGCCAGGTCCAGGCTGTCGTCGGCCACCACCACGCCACCGTGGCCGAGCATCGCACCCATGGCGGCGAAGGCTTCGTAATCCAGCGGCGTATCGAACTGCGAAGGCGGTACCCAGGCGCCCAGGGGGCCACCGACTTGCGCCGCCTTCAGTGGCCGGCCACTGGCGGTGCCGCCGCCATAGCCTTCCACCAGCTCGCGCAGGGTCAGGCCGAAGGCCCGCTCCACCAGGCCGCCATGGCGCACGTTGCCCGCCAGTTGGAAGGGCATGGTGCCCAGGGACCGGCCCATGCCGTAGTCGCGATAGAACGGCGCGCCCTTGGCCAGGATCAGCGGTACCGAGGCCAGGGTCAGCACGTTGTGCACCAGGGTCGGCTGGCCGAACAGGCCTTGCAGCGCCGGGATCGGCGGCTTGGCGCGGACGATGCCGCGCTTGCCTTCCAGGGAGTCCAGCAGAGCGGTTTCCTCGCCGCAGATATAGGCCCCGGCACCGACCCGCACCTCCATGTCGAAGGCCTGGCCGCTACCGCCGGCATTGGCCCCGAGATAACCGGCATCCCGGGCGATGTCCAGGGCTTCGCGCAGGGTGGCCACCGCCTGGGGATATTCCGAGCGCACGTAGATATAGCCGTAGCTGGCGCCGACTGCGATGCCGGCAATGGCCATGCCTTCGATCAGCAGGAACGGGTCGCCCTCCATCAGCATGCGGTCGGCGAAGGTGCCGGAGTCGCCTTCGTCGGCGTTGCACACCACGTACTTCTGCTGCTGCGGCGTGTCGCGCACCGTGCGCCATTTGATCCCGGCGGGGAAGGCCGCGCCGCCACGGCCGCGCAGGCCGGAATCGAGCACCGCGGCCACGGTCTGCTCGCCGCCCAGGGCGATGGAGCGGGTCAGGCCCTCGAAGCCGCCGTGGGCCCGGTAATCGGCCAGGGACAGCGGCCGGGTAATGCCGGCGCGGGCGAACAGCAGGCGTTGCTGGTTCTTCAGGTAGGGCAGGTCTTCGACCCGGCCCAGGGCCAGGGGATGGCTGGCGGCATCGCCTTGCAGGGCGTCCAGCAGCGCCGGTACGTCGGCGGCGCCCACCGGGCCGAAGCCCAGGCGCCCGTCCGGGGTGTCGACTTCCAGCAGCGGCTCCAGCCAGTACAGGCCACGGGAGCTGGTGCGTTGCAGTTGCAGCGGCAGCTGGCGCTGTTCGGCCTGGGTGGCGATGGCCTTGGCCACCTCATCGGCGCCCACGGCGCGGGCCAGGGAATCACAGGGCAGGTAGAGGCTGGGCATCACGCGTCCTCCCGGCAGCTGTCGAGCAGCGCGTCCAGGCGCTCGGCGCTCAGGCGTGCATGCAGCTGGCCATCCAGCTCCAGGGCTGGCGAGCAGGCGCAGGCCCCCAGGCAATACACCGGCCGCAGGCTGATGTTGCCGTCGGCGCTGCTGCCGTGGTCGTCCAGTTGCAGGCGCTCGCGCAGTTGCGCCGCCAGTTGCTCGGCGCCGCGGCTCTGGCAGGATTCGGCGCGGCACAGGCGCAGGATGTGCCGCGCCGGCGGTGCGCTGCGAAAGTCATGGTAGAAGCTGATTACCCCGCGAACTTCGGCCTGGCTCAGGTTGAGGCTGTGGGCTATTTCCGGGATGGCGGGATCGGGGATGTAGCCGAGCTCTTCCTGGATCTGGTGGAGGATCGGCAGCAGCGCGCCCGGGGAGTCTTTGTGGCGCTCCAGCAGGCGGTGGATCAGAGGCAGGTGCAGTGTTTCATCAGGCATACAGCATTCCTCACGGTCACGGACACACCTGGTGGTTGTCGGCTGTCCGAAAGTGTCGGCTGCGGCGCTGGTTGCCACGTCACGGTAGCGCGGCGTTTCAGGCCGTTGGCCATGCACCCTGAATGGGCATCTTGTTGTACCCGGCGCGGTCGTTGCCGCACCTGTTCAGGGCATAAAGGGCAGCTTGACACGCTGCTTCTGGTTCATCTGCACGAAAGCGACTTGTTCGGTTCCATCTACGACCACCCATTGAGTCTAGAAGAGCCTGGGCAACCGGGTGGGCGAGCGGGGCACTATCGGATAAAACGCGGGGAGTGAGGGATGACTTCGGTCAGCTCGGAAGCGAATAGCCAGGGAGTAGGGTGGGCCCTGTGGCGAGGGAGCAAGCTCCCTCGCCACAGGCGCTAGGAGCGGGCGCGGCGCTGGGCGGCGTACTGCAAGGCCAGGCGGCCCATGAGTACCAGCAGGGTCAGGCCGATCAGCAGCACCGAGATCGCCGCCACGCTGGGGTCGACGTTATCGCGCAGGCCGCTCCAGATCCGCCGCGGCAGGGTGTTGACGTCGACACTGGTGATGAACAGGGTCACCGCCACTTCCTCCCAGGACAGGGCAAAGCTCAGCAGCGCGGTGGAGAAGATCCCCAGCTTGAGGTTCGGCAACATCACCAGGAAGGTGGTCTGCATCAGGCTCGCCCCCAGGTTGCGCGAGGCCAGTTCGATGCGCCGGTCCACCTGGCTCAGCGCCACCAGCATGGTCACCACGCCGTAGG
Organism: Pseudomonas sp. GW823-FHT03E05; assembly: GCF_058796855.1. Taxonomy (NCBI): domain Bacteria; kingdom Pseudomonadati; phylum Pseudomonadota; class Gammaproteobacteria; order Pseudomonadales; family Pseudomonadaceae; genus Pseudomonas; species Pseudomonas sp. GW823-FHT03E05. The sequence goes on along the minus strand of NZ_JBXAJB010000005.1, from coordinate 469,177 downwards.
GCACCACCATCACCACATGGGCGATCACCACCCCGGGCAGGGTGTCGTAGCCCCAGCCCGGGGCGATGCGCCCGAGGTTGGTTTCCATGAAGTACAGCACCAGCGCCGAGATCACCGGCGGAATGGCCATGGGCAGCAGCACCAGGCCGATCAGCAGGGTTGCCAGGCGCGAACGCAGGTACCAGATGCCGAGGCTGAAACTCACCGCCAGCAGGGTGGCGATCAGGCTGGTGGCGCTGGCGATGGCCAGGCTCTGGCCGATGCTCGACAGCCAGTCGGGGTTGCTCAACAGCGCCTCGTAGTGGCGCAGCGACCAGTGGCCGTCGGGCATCGACAGGTAGCGTTTGGCGGTGAAGGAAACCGGGATCACCGTCAGCAGCGGGAACAGCATGAAGGCCATGGCGACCACGGCGATCAGCCGGGTACTCAGGGCAGTGCGATGTGTATTCATAGTGACCTCAACCCACCAGTCGATTGACACGGGTGATGCGCATCAGCAGCCAGATCAGCGCGCTGACCAGGGTCAGCAGCACCAGGCTCAGGGCCGCGCCCAGGCCCCAGTTGCTGGTCTGGAACATCTGCAGGAACACGTATTCGGCAATCATCACCGTCTGCCCACCGCCTAGCAGCACCGGGGTGATGAAGAAGCCCAGGCAGAACACGAAGACCATGATGAAGGCCCCCAGCAGCCCCGGCAGGGTCTGCGGCAGCAGCACCTGCCAGAAGGTGCGCAGGGCGCCGGCCCCCAGGCCGCGTGAGGCCAGCAGCACCCGTTGATCCAGCTGGCGCATGCTCGACAGCAGCGGGAACAGGGCATAGGGGATCATGAAGTGCAGCATGCCGATCACCACCCCCAGTTCGTTGCGGGTCAGTTGCAAGGGGTGATCGATCCAGCCCAGGGACAGCAGGCTGTCGTTGACCACGCCGTTGCTGCGCAGGGCGATCAGCCAGCCGAAGGCCCGCACCAGCACCGAGATCCAGAACGGGATGAACACGCAGATCTCCACCATGCGTTGCCAGAACGGCGGGCTGAACACCCAGCAGTAGGCCAGCAGGTAGCCGATCACCAGGGCCAAGAGGCTCACGGTCAGGCACAGGCGCAGGGTGCGCAGGAGCATGTCGTGGATCGCCGGGTCGGTTGCGATGCGCTGGTACTGCCCCAAGCCCGTCTCCGGCAGGGTGAAGCTCCAGCTCACCACGCCGAAGAACGGCAACAGATAGAACACCACCAGCAGCAGCGGCAGCGGGAACAGCAGCAGGCTGCGTTCCAGGCGTGCGGTTCGGGTTGCACTCATGGTTGGCGGCTCATTTGGACAGGTGGGTCAGGTACTGCTCCAGGGTGCTGGAGTAGTGGTCGGCGTACCACTGGGTGTCGAGGAAGATCTGCTTCTTCATGTTGGCTTCGGAGGCGCAGTTGATCTCCCGCTGTTCGGCGCTCATCAGTTGCTGGGTGGCGGCGTTGGACGGGCCGTTGCCCAGGGCCTCGAACAGCTTCAGTTGCCCGGCCGGCTGCAAGGCGTGCTGGATGAACTGCATGGCCGGTGCGGTGCCCGCGGGGTTGTCCTTGAGCACGCCCCAGCTGCTGGCGTTGAGGAAGGCATGGTCGAAGCCCCACTTGATGCGGCCGCCGCTGTCTTCGTGGAGCAGGGTGGCGCGGGTGTGCCAGATGGCGCCCATGGAGGCTTCGCCTTCGATCATCAACTGCTGGCTTTCCGCACCCGACCCCCAGAACGACAGGACATGGGGCTTGAGCTCATCGATCTTGCGCAAGGCGCGGGGCACGTCCAGCGGGTACAACTGCTCGGCGGCCACGCCATCGGCCAGCAGCGCGGCTTCGAGCATGCCGTTCATCCACTTGTAGAGGGTGCGCTTGCCGGGGAATTTCTCCACGTTCCAGAAATCCGCCCAGTCCTTGGGGCCGGTGTCGCCGAACTTCTGGCTGTCCCAGGCGATCACGTAGCTGAACAGGTAGCCGGCGATGCCGTGCTCGTGGGACAGCGACGGCGCCACCAGGTCCCGCTGCACCACGCTGTAGTCCAGGGGTTGCAGGACCTTGTCGCGGCCCAGGGTCATGGCGCTATAGCTGTCCACGTCGACCACGTCCCAGCTCGGCCGGCCGCTGGCCAGCTGCGAACGGATGGCCCCTTCGGTGGGGCCGGCGCCGTCGATGCGCACCGGGATGCCGGTGCTCTTGGTGAAGCTGTCGGTCCAGGCGCTGCGAAAGGCATTGAGTGCGTCGCCGCCCCAGTTGACCACCACCAGGGGCTTGTCGGCGGCCCAGCTGATACCGCTGCGCAATGCCAGGGGCACCGCCGCCAGCAGGCCCATGGCCTGGAGGAAGGTGCGGCGGCTGACCTGCCCGCCGCGGGCTTTTTCGATGAGGATTTCAATGCAGTCGCGTTGATGGTGCTGGCTCATGGGGCAAGTCCTCGCGAGGCCGGTGCAGGGCGCGCCGGCCGATTATTGTTATGGGAGAGCTGTGCGCGATGGGGGAGCGGCCGGCTCAGGCTTCCAGCAGGAAGCTGTGGCGTACCGGCCAGCTCAGCCACACCGGGGTGCCGCTGGGCAATCGGGCGCCGGGGTGGTCGCCGGGCACCGAGAGGTTCACCGGTGCCAGTTCCGGGCTGATGTTCAGCGCCAGGTGGGTGCTGGAGCCCTGGTACACCCGCTCGCCGAGGCAGGCGGGCAGCACGTTGTGCTCGCCGGCTTGCGGGCGCTCGGTGTGCAGGGTCATGTGTTCCGGGCGTACCGCCAGCAATTGCGGCTGGCTGCTGATTTCCCCGGACGTGGTGGCCTGCAGCGGGCTGTCGCCAAAGCGTCCGCTGGCCTGGCTGCCGTTGCGGGAAATGCCTTGCAGCGGGAACAGGTTCATCTTGCCCAGGAACTCGGCGACGAAGCGGTTGCGCGGGCGGTCGTAGATGGTTTCCGGGGTGTCGATCTGTGCCAACCGCCCCTGGTCGAAGATGGCGATGCGGGTCGACAGCGCCAGGGCTTCACCCTGGTCATGGGTGACGAAGACGAAGCTGGTGCCGACCTGGCGATGAATGCGTTGCAGCTCGGTCTGCAGTTGCTCGCGCAGGTTCTTGTCCAGGGCCGAGAGCGGCTCGTCCAGCAGCAGCATGTCCGGCTCGAACACCAGGGCCCGGGCGATGGCGACGCGCTGTTGCTGGCCACCGGAAAGTTCGGACGGCTTCTTGTTCAGGTGGGCGCCCAGGCCCACCACTTCGAGGATGTGCTTGACCCGGCGCTGGCGCTCCTCGGCTTTCACGCCTCGGATGCGCAACGGGTAGGCGACGTTGTCGGCCACGCTCATGTGGGGAAACAGCGCGTAGCCCTGGAACACCATGCCGTAGTTGCGTTTTTCCGCCGGCCGCCGGCTGATGTCCACACCGCGCTCCAGCAGCTTGCCGGCGCTGGGGGTGAGGAAGCCCGCGAGGATCATCAACAGGGTGGTCTTGCCTGAGCCCGAGGGGCCGAGCAGGGTGAGGAATTCGCCTTGGCGAACGTCGAGGTCGATGCCGTCCAGGGCAGTGAAGTTGCCGTAGAACTGGCTGATTCCTTGGGCGCTGAGTTGAGTCGAGGGACTGCTGGACACTACGGAGATCTCCCGCAAAGCCGGCCTGCGCTATGGAATTTTTATTGTCGGAACAGCAGGCGGTCGGCTCATTATTGTGAAAAGCAACGCCACATCAATGGAATAATTTTTGTCTCATTGGTGAGTGAAATTTCCCAGTCGCGAGCGCCTCAGGGTTCGCCGGAGGGGGCGTCCGAGATGTGCTGGGCGCTGGTCTGCAACTGGTTCTTCAACCAGGCGCTGAAGGCCTGGACCACCGAGCGCTCGGCCTTGGCCGGGTCGATCACCAGGAAGTAGCCGCGCAAGGCGCTGATGCTGATGTCGAACGGGCGCACCAGCAGGCCCCGGGCCAGGGCGTCGCCACTGAGCAGGTTGTCGCCAATCGCCACGCCCTGGGCGGCGATGCAGGCCGACTGGGCACAGTGCGCATCGGAGAAGGTGATGCCGCTGTCGGCGTTGACCTGGCTGGCGCCCGCCGCTGCCAGCCAGACCCGCCAGTCGCTGGTGTCGCTCATGTGGATCAGCGGGAAGTCCTTGAGGTCCAGTGGGGTCTTCAGGCCGCCGATGGCATTGATCAGGCGCGGGCTGCACACCGGCGAGAAGCGCAGGGTAACGATCTGCTCCACCAGCAGCCCCGGCCAGTCGCCGATGCCATAGGCGATGAACAGGTCGGCTTCGGCATCGCTGGTGTCGTCCTGGGAGCGCGGGCTGACCACCTGCAACTGCACCTGGGGGTACTGGCGCAGGAAACCGTTGATGTGATTGCACAGCCAGAAACTGGCGAACCCCGGGTTGCAGCTGATGCGCAGTTTTCCGGACACCGACAGGCCGTCGAAACGCCTCCCGGCGTCCTGGATGTCGGCCAGGATGCGCCGCACCTCCCGGGCATAGCACTGGCCCTGGTAGGTCAGGCCGATGCCGCGCCCAACCCGTTCGGTGAGGGCAAAACCCAGGCTCTGTTCCAGGCTGATGATCTGGTGGCTGATGGCGCTGCGGGTCAGGCTCAGTTGCTGGGCGGCAGCAGTGACGCTGCCCAGCCGGGCGACCGCGTCGAGGGCGCGCAGGGCGGTGATCGAGGGGTAGCGCATACAACCTCCGGGTCAAGGGAACCTGTGTTCGACGGCGTTCGTATTCCGCACATAGTGCGGCGCAGTATGGGCCGACCTCTCGGCAAACTGGTCAATTTACTTTGACATTGCCGCCTAAAAAATTCGATTGATGTAATCGGCGCTTCACCAATACTGAGCCTCGATCCGGCCTTTAGCCGACCGGACAAGCCTAATAACAACAAGAGGTCCCGCAGGCCGAGTGGGGGCGCTGTGGCGCCCTGGCGCCGGCCGGCCGGAACCTGGATAACCAGGAGTGCCGCGGATGTCCCGTTACAAAGAATTCGCCATTGATTGGGTTGAACGCCACCGCCAGCAACTGTCGGACTGGCACCAGATCATCTGGCATTACGCCGAGCCGGCCTTTCGTGAATACAAGTCCAGCGCCTGGTACGTGCAACTGCTGGAAGCCGAGGGCTTCACCGTCGAGCGTGCCAGCGGCGGCATGCCCACGGCCTTCTGCGCCACCTTCACCCAGGGCCAGGGACCGCTGCTGGCCACCTACGGCGAATACGACGCGGTGCCCGGCAACTGCCAGGCGGCCACTACGCGCAAGCAGCCGCGCGATGGCCTGTCGCGCTTCGCTCCGGGGCACACCGACCCGCACTCGGCCCTGGGCATCAGCGCCCTCGGCGGGGCCCTGGCGGCCAAGGCGACCATGGTGGAATTCGGCCTGCAGGGCAGCATCAGGTTCTTCGGCGAGCCGGCGGAAAAGCTCCGCGCCTCCAAGCCGGTCCACGCCGCCAAGGGCTACTACGATGACCTGGATGCCGCCATCAGCTTTCACCCCACCTACATGCTGCCGCTGAACAACACCACCACCTGGGACACCCACTGCGGCATCGCCTACGCCTACATCTACAGCTTTACCTGCGAGGATCCGCAGAACTGGATCGCCGCCGATCGCTACAGCCCGATCCCGCAGAACCATCTGGCGGCCCGGGCGCCGGGGGCCAACGACGCCCTGGTGCATTTCTACACCCTGAACGAAAGCCTGCGCCGTTCGACCCTGCCGTTCACCGGCCTGTGGAGCTACAACGAGGCGATTCTCACCGCCGGCCAGGCCACCGCGGACAACCTGCCGCCGCACCTGTCGCAGATCCAGTACCTGCTGCGCTGCGATTCCATCGAGCAGGCCGAGACCATCTCCCAGGTCATGGACAACAACGCCGCAGCGGCGGCCATGGCCACCGGCTGCCGCTGGAAAAAGACCTGGGTGTGCAAGTCCCGGGGCGGCCTGCCCAACCACGTCATGGCCCAGGCCACCTACGACAACCTGGCGGCGGTGGGCGCTCCACAGTGGGACGAAGAAGCCCGGGAGATCGCTCGGGAAATCCAGCGCAACCTTGGCCTCGAAGCCATGGAACGGCCATTTCTGCCGGCCACCGAAGCCTTGATCGAACCCCAGGAATGCGAGCGCCAGATGCGCCTGCAAATGCCCGCCTGGCAGAACTACCTGACCTCCGATGACTACCCGGAATACACCTGGCACTGCCCCACCGTGCGCCTGCTGGTGGCCCGGCCGATGCTCAGCGCGCCAGCTGGCACGGTCTATCCGGACTGGGTGTCCAACGCCCTGGGCGGCATCCGCCAGACCATCGACCCGATGATCGAAGTGGCGGCCAAGACCATTGCCGCGACCCTGGTGGACCTGCTGACCGACGAAGCCCTGTTGAGTGCGGCCAAGGCCGAGTTCGTGGAGCGCACCGGTGGCGGTATCGGCGGCACTCGCTGGCAGGCGCCACTGCTGCCCGAGGACTTCAAGGTGCCCCACGATTTCCGTTGGCCGGAGTACATCAGTACCGCCCGGGGCGAAGAATGGTGGATCCCGGCGCGAGCGGATGAGTAGGCGCGTCAGTTTGCGTCGGGATGAAGGATGAAGGTCGAGGCAGCTCATACATGAGCTGCCGATTTATTTATCTTTCGTAGTCCTATTGTGTCTTCTCGGATACCATGCCGACCGCGAACGAAGGACCTGATCACGGATTGGCAGATGCAGTTCAGAAAGAATATAAATGCCTTACGGGCAATAGCCGTTATTTCAGTTGTGTTGTTCCACTTCAAAGTTTCAGGGTTTTCTGGAGGCTTTGCCGGGGTCGATATCTTTTTTGTAATTTCCGGCTACTTGATGACTGGAATTATCTTTTCCGGGCTACGGGAGCAGCGTTTCTCCTTGGTCGGATTCTATGCTGCCAGGGCGCGTCGGATCATTCCTGCTCTGGCGATACTGTGTCTGGCGCTGTTGGCCTTCGGTTTTATATTTCTGCCTCTGGATGACTATCGCGACACCATCAGAACCATCAAGAGCAGTTTGCTGTTCAGTTCCAACTTCGACTTCGCCAAGAGCGGTAACTACTTTGATGCCCCCTTGCACGAAAACTGGTTGCTGCATACCTGGTCGTTGTCTGTGGAGTGGCAGTTCTATCTGATCTATCCGTTGCTGTTGATGGCCATCGGCAAGTACCTAAGTTTGCAGAAAGCCAAGTGGGTGCTGCTGTTCAGCGCTGCCGCTTCTCTGGTGGCCTCTGCCATCGTTACCCAGACCCATCCAGTCTTTGCCTTCTATATGTTGCCCACCCGGGCCTGGGAAATGATCGCTGGCGGCCTGGTATTCCTGTTCCCGCTGCATCTGAGCAAACGCCATGGGCAAGTGTTCGAGCTACTGGGTCTGGGGTTGATTCTGGGCAGTGTCCTGGGTTTCTCCGAGGGTGATCTATGGCCAGGCTACCTGGCCCTGGTACCTGTGCTCGGGACAGTATTGGTGATCTACGGCAATACCCAGTCGTTATTCAGTAATAATAAGTTCTTGCAGTTTTTTGGGAGCACTTCTTATTCAACTTACTTGTGGCACTGGCCAATTGTGGTGTTTCTGTACACCTGCGGGCTGTTGATTCAGTGGGAAGCGGTTGTGTTCGCCATTGTTCTTTCTTTTGTGTTGGGCGCGTTCTCTTATTATCTGGTGGAGTCGAAAGTCAGTAAGAGCACTTCAGCGCGAAACACACTGTTCAAATATGCCGGTGTTACTGTCGCGGTAGTTGCTGTTTCGGCGATTACCGCGTCCGTGGTCAAAGACTATCCTCAAGTCCGATTTGCATTTGTCGATCTGGGCCAGCCGCAATATACGAGCAAGCTTTACACCCAAGAGTGCAGTCCCAATGACTACAGTGCCGCCACCTGCAAGTTTGGCTCCGGCAGGGTCTCGGTCATTCTCTTTGGCGATAGTCATGCTCAGTCCACCGGTGCTGCGGTGCAGTTGGAGAACAAGCAGGCGGCGATATCCTGGGCGCGTGGCGGCTGTCCAACCCTTCAGCACTTTGAGATGCGGGACAAGAAGCAGCAGAGCCAGTGCCTGGGGTTTAACAATGAGTTCCTGACGCGCCTGAAAGAGGAGTATCACGGTGTGCCGGTCATTCTCTTCAGTCGCGCCGCGATGTATTCCGATACCAATCGGGACAATAGCTACCGAGCGTTCTTCAATGGCAATGAGCGTCAGGACCAGGCAGCCTTTGCTCGCGATTACATGGCCGAGTACACACGAACCGTGTGTTCGATTGCCCAGGATCACCCTGTCTACATCGTCAAGCCTATTCCCGAGATGCCTTTCAGCGTCTACAAAGGCCTGAATCTGCATACTCGTATCTTTGGGCGGACCTCTGACATCAGCACCTCTCTTGAGGACTACCAGCGCCGCAATCACCTGGCGATCCAGGCCATTGAAGTGGCCGCTCAAGCGTGCAACGCCCAGATCCTCGATCCCACGCCTTATCTGTGTCCCAATGGCCGTTGCATGGGCTCCCAGGATGGTGTGCCGCTGTACTTCGATGACAACCATTTGGTCGACTCCGGAAACCAGTTGCTCAGAGGGTTGTTCAAGGGCTTGATCAAGGACAGTTGAGGGCTACGGGGTAGGGCATAAGCTGCGCGACATAGACTGAACAGCGCATTGTTTATGCCCTTTGCCCAAGGCTTTATGCACAACGGATGGGTTGCCAGGGCCTGGATGGACCGGTTTTGTGGACCGTTTCTCATTTTTTGCGCAACTGGCTGTTTTTTCGACGGTTTATTTTGTGAACAAAAAATGACCAGCCTATGTTTTTGGCTCCAGGCCAGGCTTTCATGGGCTTTCATTGAATTCCATCAACAGACTTATCCACAGGTCGCGACAGGCCGTCGCAGGCTCTCAACGCTCCGCCAGAAGCAGCAGATTGCGCGGGGTCAGGTGCGCAGGGCAGAAGGTGCCCAGGCGTACCTGGTAGCCCTGCTGTTGCAGAAACAATGCCCGGTCCAGCACCAGCCACAGTTCCAATGGCCGGCGGAACAGGCCGCGCAGCAGTTCCAGGTTGCGCACCTGGGCCAGGCGCTGCCAGCCGGCGGCTTCCAGTGCCGGCCAGTCTGGCTGGCCCACTGTGGATAACTCCTTGAGCGCGGCAAGGTCGCGGCAGTAGTCGGCGAAGGGCTTGTCCAGCCAGTGGCTGGGCAGCGACGGGGTAGACAGGTATTCATCGACCCCGCGCACTTGCCGCTGCAGCAGGTCGAAAGCCAGGCGGCGGGCCATGGAGCTGTCGCGCTGGCGCCGCACCCGGGCGCCGGCGGTGACGGTTTCGCTCATGGGCAGGGCCAGGTCCTCCAGGGACAGTTGCAGGTGTGATGCCTGGGCCGCTGTGGATAACCCCTGATAGTGGCTGGCGCTGGTGCGGTTGTAGCAACAAGGGGCAATGGCCAGTTGTTGGCAGCCGTTCTGGCTGGCCAGCTGGATCAGGCGCACATGCAGGTCGCCGCAGGCGTGCAGGGCCACTGGGGTGTGTCGGGCATCGAGGTGGCGGTCGGCGTCGGCGGCCAGTACATCCTGGTGCAGGTGCCGGGCAGGCAGGCCGTGGTGCTGGCTCAGCTGCGCGCCGCTGGTCACCAGCGCCGGATCGTATTCCAGGCAGGTCAGTTGTTGCCCGGGCTGCAGCAGGCGCCGCCCCAGGTGGCCCTTGCCCGAACACCAGTCGAGCCAGTGCTCGGTTGCCCGGGTGAAGTGCAGGCGGCCGGCGAAGGCTTCGATCTGCTGCCATTTGCGCCCGGGGACGTCGACACTGAGGCGCTGGCGCAGGGGCGGCAATGCCTGGCCGGACCATTCGGCCACGGCAGACAGGGCCCCGGAGCGCGCGGCCAATTCGCCGAAGGGGGCGGGTGCCTGGAGGTGTTCCGGGTGGTTGTGGGCAGCCTCGGCGTCTTCCAGGGTGCGCTGGCGCAGCCACTGGGCGAGTTCCGGGTAGGAGGTTTCCCAGGGCAGCTGCAGATACTGGAACGGACGGGGCCGCCAGAGATCCTGGTGTTCAAGCAGGAAGCCGTCCAGGGCCTGGAAGCGATCGAGCAGCGCGGGGCCTTGGAGGATGACGGGCATGGTGTCGAGTCCGGGGCAGGCCCGCTCCCTGGCGGGAGCGGGAGAGGGTCAGCGTCCCTGGCAGGCGTCGACCCGCAGCCAGCGTTCCAGTTGGCGGAAGGCCTGGACCAGGATGAACGACATCAACAGGTAGAACACCCCGGCGGTGAAGAACATGTCCACCGTCAGGTAGTTGCGGGCGATGATGGTGCGCGCCATGCCGGTCAGCTCCAGCAGGGTCACGGTGCTGGCCAGGGAGCTGGCCTTGAGCATCAGGATGACTTCGTTGCTGTAGGCCGGCAGGCCGATGCGTGCCGCCCGTGGCAGGACGATGTAGAACAGCGCCTTGGGCCTGGACATGCCCAGGGCCCGCGCCGCTTCGATTTCACCGGGCGGAATGGCCTGGATTGCGCCACGCAGGATCTCGGCGATATAGGCCGCGGTGTGCAGGGTCATGGTGGCGGTGGCACACCAGAACGGGTCGCGCAGGTAGGGCCACATGAAGCTCTCGCGCACCGCGTCGAACTGCGCCAGGCCGTAATACACCAGGAACAGCTGCACCAGCAGCGGCGTACCGCGAAAGAAGAAGATGTAGGCGTAGGGCAGGGCGCGCACGTACCAGAGCTTGGACGAGCGGGCGATGCCCAGCGGGATGGCCAGCAGCAGGCCGAGAATCACCGCGATGCCCACCAGCTCCAGGGTCAGTGTCGCGCCCTGGATGAACTTCGGCAGCCATTTGTAGATGACTTCCCATTCCATTACGTCGTCCTCACAAAGCCGCGGGCGGCGCGTTTTTCCAGGAAGTGCATGCCGATCATGGCCAGCACGGTCAGGCCCAGGTACATGACGGCCGCGACCATGTAGAAGGTGAACGGGTGCTTGGCGAAGGTCACGGCGTTCTGCGCGTTGCGCATGATTTCTTCAAGACCGATCACCGACACCAGCGCGGTGTCCTTCATCAGGATCATGAACAGGTTGCCCAGGCCCGGCAGGGCGATGCGCCACATCTGCGGCAGGATCAGGCGGCTGAAAATCCGCCACTTGGAAAGGCCCAGCGCGGTGCCGGCCTCGCGGTGGCCCTTGGGGATGGCCAGTATCGCGCCGCGAAACACTTCCGTGGCATAGGCGCCGAAGCACAGCCCGAGGGCGATCACCCCGGCAAGGAACGGGCTGAGGGCCAGGTCGGGGTTGCCGAAATGCTCCCCCAGCGCGTTCATCGTATTCACCGTGCCCAGGTAGATCAGCAGCACCCACAGCAGTTCCGGGACGCCGCGCACGATGGTCGAATAGGTTTCGCCAAGCCAGCGCAGCGGCTTGTACGGGGAAGTCTTGGCCAAGGCGCCGAGCAGACCGAGCACCAGCCCCAGGCATAACGCCGAGAGGGCCAGCTTGACGGTCATCAGCGCGCCGGCGGCGAGCGCCGGGCCGAATCCGAAGAGATCGATATTCATGGGGTCTGGATGGCTTTGCTAAGGACCGGCGCCCAGGGGGTGAGCGCCGGTCAGGCAAGTCAGTATCAATAGATGCTGAACGGGAAGTACTTGTCGTTGATCTTCTTGTAGGTGCCGTCGGCCACGATTTCCTTCAGGGCGGCGTTCAGCCTCTCGCGCAGTGGATCTTTCTTGCGCACGGCAATCCCGATCTTGTCGCTTTCCACCATTGGCTCGCCCTTGAACTCATAAGGCTTGCCCGCGTCGCTCTTGAGCCACTCGTAGTTGACGTACTTGTCGGCCAGGATCGCGTCCAGGCGGCCGGAGGTCAGGTCCAGGTAAGCGTTTTCCTGGGTGTCGTAAAGCTTGATGGTGATGTCGTCGCCCAGGTTGTCTTCCAGCCAGGTGCCGGCCAGGGTCGCCCGTTGCGCGCCGATGATCTTGCCCTTGAGCGAGGCCTTGTCGGTCTTGAAGTCGGTGTTGGCCTTGGGCGCGATGAACTGCAGCTTGTTGGAGTAGTACGGGTCGGTGAAGTCCACCGCCTGCTTGCGCTCATCGGTGATCGACAGCGAGGAGATCAGGAAGTCGAACTTCTTCGCGTTCAGGGCCGGGATGATGCCGTCCCAGTCGGAGGTGACCACGGTGCACTCGACTTTCATCTTGGCGCACAGGGCGTCGCCGATGTCCTTGTCGAAGCCCACGACCTGGCCGCTGGCGTCCTTGTTGTTGAACGGTGGGTAGGCTGCTTCGATGCCCATCTTCAGGGTCTCGGCGGCAGCGCTGGCGCTGAAGGCCAGGGTGACGGCAGCGGCCAGGAGGATTTTCTTATAGCTCTGCATGCGTGTAGCTCCGTTAGCGGTTGCTGGACATGAATTGTTTGCAGCGTGCCGAAAGCGGGTTCTCGAAGACCTGCTGTGGCGATCCTTGCTCTTCTACCAGACCCTGGTGCAGAAACACCACTTCGCTGGAGACCTGACGGGCAAAGCTCATTTCGTGGGTGACCAGCAGCATGGTGCGGCCTTCTTCGGCGAGGGCGCGGATCACGTTGAGGACTTCCTGGACCATTTCCGGGTCCAGGGCCGAGGTCGGCTCGTCGAACAGGATGACTTTGGGTTGCATCGCCAGGGTCCGGGCGATGGCGGCGCGCTGCTGCTGGCCGCCGGACAGCTGTGCCGGGTAGGCGTGGCGCTTGTCGGCGATGCCGACCTTGGCCAGCAGCGCCTCGGCCACTTCGATGGCCTCGGCCTTGCTCTGGCCCAGCACCCGGCGTGGCGCCTCGATGATGTTGTCGAGCACGCTCATGTGCGGCCAGAGATTGAAATTCTGGAAGACGAACCCGATTTCGCTGCGCAGGCGGTTGATCTGCTTGCCGTCGGCGGCTACCAGCTCGCCGTTTTTCGCGGCCTTGAGCTTGAGCTCTTCGCCGGCCACCAGGATCTGGCCCTGGTGCGGGTTTTCCAGCAGGTTGATGCAACGCAGGAAAGTGGACTTGCCGGAGCCGGAGGAACCCAGGATCGATATCACGTCACCGTCGCGTGCGGTCAGCGAGATACCCTTGAGTACCTCCTGAGTGCCGTAGCGTTTGTGCAAGTTGCGGATTTCAAGCGCGGGCGTGGCCTCAGCCATGTGCGGTCCTCATTGAGTTCATTGTGCTCCTGCTGTTGGGCGGCCTTCCTGGCGAGGCGCCAAGCTAGCATAGGGTTCCAAGCGCAGCCAACAGCGCTACCGGAGGTAAACAGACGGTGTGTGGCAGGTTGTCGCATCAGCACAGAAGACTGTCGCCCCATCAACAACCGAACGCCTGTTTGAACCCTGTATCCGCCTGAAATCCGGTAGGTGTCGCGTAAAAAAAGGCGCGATGGTGCCAGCTTTGGCCGGGTGTTGGAAGGGTTAACGGGCCAAAGGTCATGGATCTGCACTCTAATCGCTCATCGGCTGCTTTTCGGGTGTGTTTTTGGTGCGTCATTTCGTCCTGCAATTGAGTCGGCCGGTAACGAAATGGCGAAATGCCATTGTTCTCAATGACTTGGGATTTCCATCGGTCGGCTCGCCAACCCTTGTTGCCCGGGGTTCTGTAACATTTTGGCGCAATTCTTGCGTGCGATATAAAGAACGCCCTGTTGGATTCTTTTTACGAGAACGAATGCAGACCGGGTGGAGTTACTCTTTTTTCGTTGCAAAGGTGCTTTTCATGAGCGGTACGCAACTCTCCAATGACCTCGAACAGGGGCTCAAACCGCGGCATGTGACCATGCTGTCGATTGCCGGCGTGATCGGCGCAGGCCTCTTCGTCGGCTCCGGCCACGCCATTGCCGAAGCCGGCCCCGCCGTGCTGCTGGCCTATGCCGCCGCCGGCACCCTGGTGGTGCTGGTGATGCGCATGCTGGCGGAAATGGCCGTGGCTTCGCCGGACACCGGATCGTTCTCCACCTACGCGGACCGCGCCATCGGCCACTGGGCCGGTTTCACCATCGGTTGGCTGTACTGGTGGTTCTGGGTGCTGGTGATTCCCCTGGAAGCCAACGCTGCCGCGACCATCCTGCATGCCTGGTTCCCCAACGTGGCGATCTGGGTCTTCACTCTGGTGATCACCCTGCTGCTGACCGCCACCAACCTGTTCAGCGTGAAGAACTACGGTGAGTTCGAGTTCTGGTTCGCCCTGATCAAGGTGGTAGCCATCATCGGCTTCGTGATCCTCGGCCTCGCCGCCATCTGCGGCCTGCTCCCCAACAGCCAGGTCAGCGGCGTATCGCATCTGGTGGACACCCAGGGCTTCATGCCCAACGGCATGGGCGCGGTACTGGCCGCCATGCTGACCACCATGTTCTCCTTCATGGGCACCGAGATCGTCACCATCGCCGCGGCGGAATCCCACAACCCGGGCAAGCAGATCTCCAAGGCCACCAATTCGGTGATCTGGCGGATCGGCCTGTTCTACCTGGTATCGATCTTTATCGTTGTGGCCCTGGTGCCGTGGAACGACCCGAGCCTGGCCCAGGTCGGCTCCTACCAGACCGTGCTCGACCGCATGGGCATCCCCAATGCCAAGCTGATCGTTGACCTGGTGGTGCTGGTGGCCGTGACCAGTTGCCTGAACTCGGCGCTCTACACTGCCTCGCGCATGCTGTTCTCCTTGGGCAAGCGTGGCGATGCCCCGGCCGCCGCCAAGCGCACCAACGCCAGCGGCACGCCTTATTGGGCGGTGATCCTGTCCACCGCTGCGGCCTTCCTCGCGGTGTTCGCCAACTATGTCGCTCCGGCGGCGGTGTTCGAATTCCTCCTGGCCAGCTCCGGCGCCATCGCCTTGCTGGTGTACCTGGTGATTGCCGTCTCGCAACTGCGCATGCGCCACAAGCGCATGGCTGCCGGCGAGAAGATCGCCTTCCGCATGTGGCTGTTCCCGGGCCTGACTTACGCTGTGATCGTGTTCATCGTCGCGGTGCTGGGCATCATGCTGTTCCAGGAAGAGCACCGGGTGGAGATCCTCGCCACTGGCCTGCTGAGTGTCATCGTCATCGCTGCCGGCCTGATGGTGGCCCGTCGGCGCAAGGCCGAGCGCAATGGTGCCCTGGCACTGAACTGACGGTTTGCTCCGCTCTTTATGAAAAGGCCGCGCTCAGAAATGACCGCGGCCTTTTTCATGTCCGGATGCAACTTGGGGGGGGCTGCTGGTGGCGGGCAGAGGCTCGCTCGCGGCCTGGCGACGGGGCGCTTTACCCACCCGGGGCGCCTGCTGATAATCCGCCACTCGGTTAGCTTGGGATGCAGCGATGAAAGACCTGGATATGGATGATGCCGAGTGGGAACTGCTCGACCTCGAATGGCATCAAGGGTTCGCCTTCGTGGAAGGGGCCCTGTTGGTGGAGGAGCGAGCCCGGGACGTCTACCTCATGCTGCAGCGTGAAGGGCGGACCCCGGCTGAGCAGGCTTGCCAGGCCGCGACCGAGCAATTCCCGGCTTCCCCCCTGGTAGAGGGCGAGCCGCTCTGGCGACATCGTGTTCATCGGCACCTGCTGCGTGATGCGCGGGCCGATTATTATGCGTTGCCCCGTTACTTCGCGCGTTATGGCTACCACCCGTTGCAAGCCTTGCCGGTGCGTGTGTGTCGGGGCTTGCAGAGCCTGGGCCATGACCATTGGCGTGATCAGTGCCGTGCCTACTTCTGTCATGACTACGGGCAGGAGGTGATCGACGGCGCGCAGCCTGAGCGCCTGGCGCTTGTGCACCCGGTGCCAGAAAACTGGCCTGCGGGGTCGGTGCTGTTCAGTGACGGGGACAAGGTCTTCCTCGGCGCCCGGGCGATCGCCAGCGCGGAGCAGCAGGTACGCGGTACCAACCATCCGGCTTATCAAGTGATCAGCGGCCAAGTCTGCCGGGGCGGCGTTGTGCTGCATCAGAAGGACGGTTCGGCGTTGCCGATTGCCAATCCGGATGGCTTCCAGATGCTGGCCTGGCGCTGGGGTACGGATGGGCATTCGGTGATTGTCCAGGCGCAGCAGGGCTCGAGCATCGCCTATGAGTATTTCTACCGCATCGACAACGTCGATCTGGCGACTTTCAGCGTGCTCAACGAGCGCTACGCCAAGGACGCACGGCGGGCTTATTACCTGACCGGAAAAACCCTGCGCTATGTCGGTGACTTCCGCCTGCTGAACCGTGTTCAGTCGGTGTTCGATGCCGGTGGCCGGATCTTGAGCCAGAGTGAAGCGGCGGACCCGTACTTTGCCGTGGACGATCAGTTCGTCTACTGCAATGGCACCCGCCTGCGTGGTGCCGATGGCCCGAGTTTCCGTCACCTGGGATTCGATTACTACGCTGACCGGCATCGCGTCTACCGGCGCAGCAAGCCGCTGGACGTGGATGTAGAGAGTTTTGTAGTGGCCCAGCTGGAGCGTGGCGAAGGCAACTATTCGCCGTTGCTGGTGGGTGACAGGCACGGCCCGCTCGGTTCGGATGGGGTGATCGATGACACCATGCTGCAAGAGTGGTCGGCGTACTTCGAGGCGCATCCGCAGTTGCAAGATTATTGGTGGCATCGCTTGCAGGCACCATCGGCGTCAACAGCCCAGGCCTTGCGTTCCATCGGCTCCGGGTTCGAGCTGGGGAGCCAGGTGCACTTCCATGGCCGCCCCATCAATGGTCTGGATGCCGGCAGTTTCAAGCTGCTGGACACACACCTGTGTGGCGACGCCAATGGCTTGTATCTGATCCCCTTTCATCGCGCCGAGACCCGGGTGCCGGAGCGATTCTCTTCGGCCTGCGCCGATCATTACCGTGCCCTGGGCGGCCCGTACCTGACCGATGGCCAGAGGGTTTTTTGCCACAGTGTCTTTTATCAGGTGCCCGAGCCTATGGCCAAAGCGGATCTGGCCAGCTTCGAGTCATGCGGGCATGGCTGGGCCCGGGACAAGGGGGCGGTGTATTACTACGGCGCAAGAAAGAAGCCCCTCGACCCGGCGCACACTCGCGTCATGGGCAGCTACGCCTTCACCGCGACACTGATGTTTGCTGCCGGCAAACCGCTGGAGGTGGAATTCAGCCCGGAGGAAGTGAGGGTTCCTCATCCGGACTTTCTGCAATTGGGCACGCGCAAGCTGTTCTGTGGCCGGCGGCCGGTGAGTGCCAAGCGCATCGACCTGGCCAGCCTGGAGTTTGTCGCGGACCGCTATGCTCGCGACAAACAGCGTTTCTACCAGTACGACGGCTACGCGACACTCAGCGAAATCAGCGCCGAGCAGTACCACCAGGCACTGAAGAAGGCCCCGGCAGGGGACGCCGGCTCTGAGAGTTTGGCGTTCTGAAAGGCAAAAAAGGCTGCCGTCAGCATTGACGGTGGCCTTTTTGCTGGATTTGTGACTTGTTACATGGCGTTTCATGGACAGCCCGCTGGCGAAATAGTAGCCTGCGCGCTCTTCGATAAGAGCTCTTGCGTGCCAGCGTGAGAGGAGCTATGGAATAGCGCTGTATTGCAAGGGATTGAATGCTTGTCGGGGCCCTGAATCCGCCTTCTGCCTCTGTCCCTTGTTCCCTGCGTAGCCGCCATGGTTCCTGAGTGTCAGCGCCTGCCTGACAGTCCCGGCTCGAAGAACGAGCATTCAGGGTTCAATGGTGATCGCCCGGCCATTGGTCCCTTAAAGAAAGGGCGGCAAGGAGACGCGCATGGCGTTCACTAAAATCATCTTCAAAAACCCGAACACCGGAGCCATCAAGGAAGCGCCAGTCGGTTTCTCCTGGACCGTGTTCTTCTTCGGCTTCATCCCGGCGCTGTTCCGCGCCGACTGGAAATGGGCCGCCATCATGTTCCTGCTGGCCATGTTCACCTTCGGCCTGAGCAACCTGGTGTTCATGTTCATCTACAACAAGCTGTATGTACGCGACCTGATCGGCGCAGGCTTCAAGGCCCAGTCCATCGCCAGCGGCGACCTCAGCTTCGCCAGCTCGCGCATCGGCATGGAAATCCCTCGGCTGGAAGCTGCCTGAGCATCACGCCAGGCTGTTTGGCTGAAACGGAAAAGGGCGCATTCATTGCTGAATGCGCCCTTTTTTCATGCCCGGAAGAAACTCAGCCTTCGGCGCTGAACAGTGCCTGGGATGCGGCCATGTAGTCGGCCTGGAAGGCCTCGGACTCGATCCAGGCCAGGGCCGTGGCCTCGTCGGCCTCGGTGGACCAGTTACGGTATTCGATCAGCGCCGCAAGGATGAAGTCCGTGGCGCCCTGTTCGCCCTCCTGCTCATAGACCAGTTCCAGCAGCGGGTCCGAGAGGAAGACCGTGCACAGCGCCTGCTGGCTGGTTTTCTCGGCGTCGCGCATCTTCACGAACAGCTCGGTCAGGTCCACCGATTCGAAGTCGATGCGGCTGTCGTTGGGGTCCAGTTCCAGCTCCGAGGTCGGTGCAGTGCGCTTGGCGCGGTTCTGCTTGGCCTTGGCCTTTGCCCGGGCGGCACGTTTGTGTTGTTTGTCGATCGATGCCATGGGCGTCTTACCTTGTTGCGCAAAGGGGCGGCGCTCGCGGATTCGGGGCGAACGGCCGGTCAGGCGGGAAAGGATGCCAGCAAATCGCTGCGCTGGCACCCGCCAAGGCCTCAAGGCGGGTACCGACGATCCTGCATGGGCCGAGGTCCATTGCGGCGCAGCACCTGTGCCAAAGGTTTTTTGCAGCCTTTTCCCACTGCCTGGGAATCTGATTTCATTTGCCGGGAAACTCCATGCACCATGGCTGCAAGAGGCCGCTATGCACTACCACACGCCCACTGACCGTCTGCTGCAAATACTCGTGGCCCTGGGGCAATCCCCGGAGGCCATGTCTGCCAAGGAGCTGTCGCTGAACCTGCAGCAGCCCCTGAGCAGCACCTATCGCCACCTCAAGACCCTGCTGCGCTGGGGGCTGGCCCAGGACAATGGCCAGGGCCGTTACCTGCCAGGGCCCGCTTGCCTGCAACTGGCGAAGAAGTTCGACCGCGAAGGCCTGCTGGTGACCCTGGCCAAGCCGGAGCTCAACCGTCTGGCCGAACTCAGCCAGGAAAGCGTCGCGCTGATGGTGCCAAGCAACGGGCAGGCGATCTGCATCGAGCTGGTGGACAGCCCGCAGCCCTTGCGCTGCTGCTACCAGAAAGGCCTGGCGCAGCCGCTGCTGCTGGGCGCCTCGGCCAAGGTGTTGCTGGCCTACATGGAGCCTGAGCTGTGCTTGTCGATCCTGCGCCAGCAGGGCGTCGAGGAGGCGGATTTCGCCGCGCACCTGGACAGCTACGGGGCCATTCGCGCCGCCGGGCATGCGGTGAGCCTGAGCGAGATCGATCTGGGCATCTGGGGTGTCAGCGCGCCCTTGCTGGACAGCCGTGACCGCTTGCAAGGCGCCATCAGCCTCATGGCCCCGGCGTTCCGCGCCGAACAGCGCAGTGAGCGGCTGATCCGCTGGACCCGCGAAGCGGCCCAGCGCCTGAGCGCCCGACTGGATTGAATTGACTGGAGCAAGACCATGATCAGCACCGCCCCCATGCACCTGTGGCAGGGTCGTATCGACCTGGCCGAAGGCCTTGCCGCCCGGCGCTGGCACCAGTGGGTGCAGCCCTGGGCCGAACAGCAGCCGGCGGGTATCGCCTTGCTCGGGCTGGCCTGTGACGAGGGGGTCAAGCGCAACCAGGGGCGCACCGGTGCCAGCCAGGGCCCGGCAGCCTTGCGCGCGGCCCTGGCCAACCTGGCCTGGCACGGCACCGGCCCGCTGTACGACGCAGGGGACGTGACCTGCACCGACCACCACCTGGAAAGCGCCCAGCAGCGCTACGCCGAGCGCCTCGGCCTGTTGCTCGAACAGGGGCACCTGGCCCTGGGGCTGGGCGGTGGTCATGAAATCGCCTTTGCCAGCTTCAGTGGCCTGGCCGATCACCTGCGCCGCCAACAGCCCTGCCCGCGCATCGGCATTCTCAATTTCGATGCCCACTTCGATCTGCGCCATGCGCCGCAAAGCAGTTCGGGCACGCCGTTCCGGCAGATCGCCGAGTACTGCCGGCAGGCCGGCATGCCTTTCGAGTATTGCTGCCTGGGGGTCAGCGAGTTGAGCAACACCCAGGCGCTGTTCGAGCAAGCCCGGGAGCTCGATGTGCGCTACCTGCTGGACCGGCAGATGCAAGGCTGGAACCTGCCGGCAGTCGAGGCCTGCCTGGACGCTTTTCTCGACGGTATCGACGTGCTCTACATGACCCTGTGCCTGGATGTGCTGCCAGCCAGCCAGGCTCCCGGCGTCAGCGCGCCCTCGGCCCACGGGGTGGATGTGCAGGTGGTCGAGCACCTGGTACGCCGTGCTCGGGCCAGCGGCAAATTGCGCGTGGCCGACATTGCCGAACTCAATCCCGGGCTCGACCAGGACCAGCGCACCGCCCGCGTGGCCGCGCGTCTGCTGGCCAGCCTGATTCACTGAGGGGCATGCCCCTCGCCGCGCAACACCACAATGACAAGAAGAGATGTTTGCCATGCCGACTTTTGAATTGGACGCGCTGACCACCCTGGCGCTGGCCCTGATCCTGCTGGGGGTGGGAGCCCAGCTGAAGAAACGCAGCCGCTGGCTGACCCAGCTCTGTGTCCCGGCGCCGGTGATCGGCGGTTTCGGCTTTGCCCTGATCGTCTGGCTGCTGCGCGATCAGCAACTGCTGGCGATCAAGCTCGACACCGCGATCCAGACGCCCTTGATGGTGGCGTTCTTCACCACCGTGGGCCTGGGGGGCAGCCTCGGCCTGCTGCGTCGTGGCGGCAAGATCCTGTTCGTCTATCTGGGGGCCTGCTGGTCCCTGGCGCTGCTGCAGAACCTGGTGGGGGTCGGTGCCGCCAAGGCGCTGGGCATCGATCCGCTGCTGGGCATCATGGCCGGTGCGGTGTCCCTGGAGGGTGGCTTTGGCGCGGCGGCGGCCTTTGGCCCGATCGCGGAAAACCTCGGGGCGGTGGGGGCCACCACGGCGGCCCTGGCCTCGGCCACCTTCGGCATGGTTGCCGGCGGCTTGCTGGGCAGCCCGCTGGCGCGCTGGCTGATCGAGCGCAACCGCCTGCAGATCCAGGCCGATCAGGTCAGTACCCTGCAGCACCTGGAAAACGCTGCCCAGGGTTCGGTGGCGCCTTTGGATGCGCCGACCCTGCTGCGCCTGCTGACCTGCATTCTGCTGATCATGGTGCTGGGTTTCTGGATCGGCAGCGCGCTGAACGAGCACCTGGGCATCGTCCTGCCAAGCTACGTGGGGGCGATGTTCGTGGCGATCATCCTGCGCAATCTCAATGACCGGGCGCGGATCATCGACATCCCCGACAGCGCCGTGAGCACCCTGGGCGACGTATGCCTGGGGGTGTTCCTGACCATGGCCATGATGAGCCTGAAGTTCTGGGAACTGGAACAGCTCGGCCTGCCGCTGCTGGTGATCCTGGTGGTGCAGGTGCTGGTGATGGTGCTGCTGTGCGTGTTCCTGCTGTTCCGCCTGTTTGGCGGCAACTACGACGCGGCGGTGTTGTGTGCCGGCTTCATGGGCCACGGCCTGGGGGCCACGCCCAATGCGGTGGCCAACATGGGCGCGATCTGTGATCACTACAAGGTCTTTTCCTACAAGGCCTTCATCATCGTGCCGCTGTGCGGTGCGGTATTGATCGACATCGTGGCGATCCCGCTGATCACCTGGTTCATCAACGCCTTTGCCTGATCAGCGCCCCGGCGTCAGCTCTTGCCCCGGGCTGTTCGGGGCCGGGCTTGCGTGCTGCAGCCAGTGCAGCAGCAGCGGCCAGAGCCGGCTTTCGAAGCGGCTGTGGAAGAAGGCGAAGTGGCCGATCTCGACCTCACCGATGTCCTCGGGGCGAATGCGCCAATGGGTGCGCGTGCTGTTGTCGAAGTAGCCCAGTAGCCGCTCGATGGCTGCCACGGTGCCAAAGGGGTCGTCGCTGACGCTGATGGCGAGGATCGGGGCGCTGACCTGGGCGAAGGGCTGCCCACTGCGCTCTGCGGCCAGCCTGCGGCCGCTGGGGCGGCCTTCGTAGCGTGGGTGCGGGGTGGCCCAGTCGCGGACCACCCCGGCGGGGGTGTCTTCCATCCAGCCCAGGCGCTTGCCGGGGAAGTAGCCGTACAGGCGGGTCAGCAGGGGCATCAGCACATGCCACTTGCCCAGCATGCGCCAGCGCTGGGCGGGCACGTAGTCGCGCCAGTAGGCGAACTGCGCCCCCATGGTGGCCGCGCGGCGGATCACCCCGGCGGAGGCCGCCAGGCCCAGGGCGCAGCCGCCGAAGCTGTGGCCCACCACGTCGATCGGTTGCCCGGGAAACTCGCGCCGGGCGCGTTGCAGCATGGCTTCGAAATCCAGCGCGCCCCAATCCGACCAGGATGCCTTGAGCCCCTTGAGCGAGGCCGGGCGCGACTCGCCGATGCCGCGGTAGTCGTAGGTCATCACGTCGAAGCCGTTGGCGAACAGGTAGTCGGCGAAGCGAAAGTAATAGCGGCAGCGCACCGAGGTCGCGGCGTTGATGATCACCACTGCGCGCGCCGGATCGGCTTGCGCGTGGCGCCAGCTGAAGCCGCCAAGGCGGAAACCGTCCGCCGCCACTTCGCTGAAGCGTTCACTGGGGCCGGGCGCCGGCTCGGCAGTGGCGGGGCCGGCGGCCGGCAGGTCGGGCGAGGACAGCAGGGACATGGGCGGTTGTTCCTTGGCGGCTGTAACGGGCCGGAGCGACCCCTGGCGTTCAGCGACGATTTTTTTGTGCGCCCATTAATACCCGGGCGATCCACAGCGCGGCAACTGCCAGGGCACCCAGCAACAGGGTGCTGGTGCCCTGCCAGAGCAGCTCGATATAAAACTGGGTGGGCTGCAACGCCTGGCTGTAGGCGAGCTTCGGCCCGGCACGGTTGCTGGTGACGATCTGCCCGTCCAGCAGCGCGCTTACCAGGGTCCAGCCCAGCAGCGCAGTCAGTGCCAGCAGCACGCTGCCGATCAGCAAAAAAAACCAGGCCCCGCTGCGGGTCTTGCCGGGCTGGGGATGGGGCAGGCGGACTCGGGTTCGTTTCTGGTTCACGAGAGCATTTCCTTTGCGCCCGGATGGGCGGATGCCTGCAACTTTACTCCCAGGCGGGCCCATGGGAATAATCCGGGCCCGGTCGAGCCCGGGTATCCCTATTCGTCGATGGAGCCTTGAGCATGGAAGTGAAGAACCAGATGAGCCCGGAACAATGCCAGGGCATGGACGATATCCGCCGGGAAATCGATGCCCTGGATCGAGCGGTCATCGCCTTGCTCGGCGCGCGCTTCCAGTACGTACTGGCGGCATCGAAATTCAAGACCTCGGCGGCCACCGTGCGCGCCGAGGAGCGTTTCAAAGCCATGTTG
Source organism: Pseudomonas sp. GW823-FHT03E05 (assembly GCF_058796855.1). Lineage (NCBI taxonomy): Bacteria > Pseudomonadati > Pseudomonadota > Gammaproteobacteria > Pseudomonadales > Pseudomonadaceae > Pseudomonas > Pseudomonas sp. GW823-FHT03E05. The sequence continues at coordinate 445,855 of NZ_JBXAJB010000005.1, read as the reverse complement.
GCCACTCGTCGCGATTGGGCGGCGGCCGAAGGCCTGAACCCGGATGCCATCGAGAAGATGTACAGCGATCTGGTGCAGCACTTCATCGCCGAGGAGATGAGGCATTGGCAGGCGGCGCAGGCTCCGAGCCGAGGGGCTGGTCCCCTAGCCTAGGTACCTTTGGTTAAAGGCCTCACGCCGAATCGATCTAAACCGCCCTGTGTCAGGTTTTACACTCAATAGCAGGAGCTATGGGCGAGCCTGGTTGCACAAGGCGAGCGAGGGTTTTCATTCGGCTTCTGGCCTGAGACATGGCCTGGCCATTCAAGATGAAGCAGGGGAGACCCGGGCGCTGCCGTCCCGGGGCCAGAGGCCTGACGGTGGCGTCCCATTCAGTGGTTCGAGACGAACCCGGGAGTGGTCATCATGAAGTCCTTTTCTATGAGTGTCCTGTCAGGTGTTATCGCGGTGCTGCTATTGGCCGCACCAGTGAGCGTGCGCTCCGCCTCTACCAGCAATGAGCCGATCGACCCGGCTGGCGTGCAATTGGAGCCGCTGCAACAGAACGGCATTTCCTATGTCAGCGGCGGCATCGGCCTGGACGAGTCGCGGGCCATTCAGCAGGCCAAGGGTTACAACCTGCACATGACCTTTTCCGTCGGCTCAGGGAATGAATACACCTCGGATGTCGATGTGCTGATCCAGAACCCGCAAGGGCATCAGCTGTTGAGCCTGAGCGGAGTGGGCCCGATCGTCTTTGTGCAGTTGCCGGCCGGCAGATACCAGGTCATCACCACCCGCAAAGGGCTGGAACAGCGCAGCATGGTCGACATGGGCGTGGCGACCATGCGTGATCTCAACGTCCACTGGAATAACGGTTACTGAGAGAGGGCTGGAATGTTGCCCGGTGCTGAGTCTGGGCAATGGCCAATTGCACGCATGAAAAGCCCTGAATCGAGTGATTCAGGGTTTTTGCGGGTCGCTGCCAAATCAGCGGCCGGGTGTAGGAACCTGATCATAAGAAGCACCCAGCGCTTTGGGTGTTGTTTGCTGTCTATGCGTCATGGCAGCTGTACGCGGGCACGCTTCGGCGTGGCCGGATCTTGTGACCGTTTCCTACCCCGCGTGCCGCTGTTCGATCTTCTGGCCTGCGCCGATCAGCGCATACGCGTCCTCCACAAGCTGGTTAACAGCCTGTCCTGCATGACCGCGCAAGCTGCCGACGCCAGCGATCTGTTCCAGATCGCCGACATCGCCTCGTTGCTGCTCGGTGATGGCGTGGCCTTGCTCGATGTGGCCCAGGGGCAGGCGATGGAGGCTGTAGACGGGGCCGCTGATCGGCGCAGGCAGATAATGAGTGAAGGCAGCCAGGATCGATAGGATTCGGGCTGCCTTCAAACTGGCCTGACGCAGCCCTTAAGTCCCCACAGGGGGGGGCAGCCTGAAGGGTTGGCAAACTGAGAGAGTGCCGGCAAGCCACGACTTGAGTCGGGTCATGGGGGGCGGGGTATTTCTGCCGGGGTGCAACACTCTTGGCGGTGCAGGTTATACGGGGAAGGGCCAAATCTCAGGCAACAAAAAACCCGCACTAGGCGGGTTTTCTGGTTGCTTTCACGTGATGCATACACCACCTGAAAGCTGAAGGTGGTGCCCAGAGACGGAATCGAACCGCCGACACGGGGATTTTCAATCCCCTGCTCTACCGACTGAGCTATCTGGGCAACGGGGCGCATTAAACGGGTTTTTCAGGGGGGCGTCAAGCAAGTTTTGAAAAAAATGTTTAATTATTACCGTCGCTTACGTTCCACCCCCGATTTTCAACAGCTTTACTCAGCCGGCGGCACGTAGCCGTCGGCCTTGGCGTATTCCTCGCCGGAGAAAAACTTGTCCATCTCGCCCTGCAGATATTTGCGATCGTCGGCATTCATCATGTTCAGGCGCTTTTCGTTGATCAGCAGGGTCTGGTGTTTCTGCCAGTCGGCCCAGGCCTTGGCCGAGACGTGATCGAAAATATCCTGGCCCTTGGCCCCCGGGTAGGGAGGGCGCTCCAGGCCCGGCAGTTCTTCCTGGTACTTGCGGCACATTACGGTGCGGGTCATGACGACTCTCCTGCATTCAAGACTTCGGCCGCGCGTTTGAGCAGCGTTTTCACCGGGGCGGCAAGGCCCAGGCGCGGCGGGGTGGCGAGGTTATACCAGAGCCAGTCGGCCTCGGCGACGTGCAGGGCCGACTCTTCGACCCGGATCAGCCAGGGTTCGATGGCCAGCTGGAAGTGGCTGAAGGTGTGCACCAGCCCGGGCATCTGCTGTTGCTGGCCCAGTTCCAGGGAGTGCTGCAGGGCCAGGTGCTGGATGTCGTCCAGGCCATCCAGCTCCGGCAGGCTCCACAACCCGCCCCAGAGGCCGCTGGAGGGCCGCCGGTAAAGCAGGATGGCGCCTTCGCGGTTGGCTAGCATCGGCATCAGGGTGCGCTTCTGAGGCACTTCCTTGCGTGGCTTGGGGATCGGGTAGCGGGTTTCCAGGCCGAGCATGTGGGCTTCGCAGCCGCGCTCCAGGGGGCACAACAGGCAGCTGGGCTTGCTCCGGGTACAGAGCGTCGCCCCCAGGTCCATCATCGCCTGGGTGTAGTGGTTGACCCGGCTGTGGGGGGTGAAGCGCTCGGCGGCGGCCCACAACTGCCTGGCCACCTTGGGCTCCCCGGGGTAGCCCTCCTGGGCGGTGAAGCGTGCCAGCACCCGCTTGACGTTGCCGTCGAGGATCGGCGCCCGCAGGCCCATGCTGATGCTGGCGATGGCGCCGGCGGTGGACAGGCCGATGCCCGGCAGTTCGGTGAGCTTTTCCACGTCCCGGGGGAACTCGCCGCCGTATTCGGCCATGACGATCTTCGCGGTCTTCTGCAGGTTGCGCGCCCGGGTGTAGTAGCCCAGGCCGGTCCACAGGTGCAGCACTTCGTCTTCCGGGGCTTCGGCCAGGGCCTGCACCGTGGGCAGCGAGGCCATGAAGCGGTCGAAGTAGTTGAGCACGGTGCTGACCTGGGTCTGTTGCAGCATGATCTCCGAGACCCACACCCGATACGGGTTGATGTCCTGCTGCCAGGGCAGGTCATGGCGGCCGTGGCGGTCGTACCAGTCCAGCACCGCCGTTGAAAACGCCTCGGCTCTCATCGCTTGAACAGCCCCTTGAGCGCGTTCTTCAGTTCCGGGCTGACCTTGTCCCCCAGTTTCTCGTCGATCTTTTGCTGCAGGCGGTCACCGGCCAGCTTGGCCGCTACCTGGCCCAGGCCGTCCTTGTCCAGGCGGCAGGCCTTGGCCCCCAGCTCCAGCGGGCCGCGGCAGCGCAGCGGCAGCTCGATGCCGGTAAAGCGCTCGCCCACCTGGCAGGCCGGGTCCGGGTTATCCCGCAGGTCGCCTTCGACAATGATGCCGACCCGGTAGTCCATGCCCAGCACTCGCAGGTCGATGTCGCCGTTGCCGTTCACCGTCATGCCGGGGATGCGCACTTTCAGGTCCGGGTTGCTGGCCACGCCATTGTGCAGCGTCAGGTTGCCCTTGAGCTCCTGGAAGGGCGTGTCCTTGCCCCGTGGCGTGCTGCTGAGGTTCTTGCGGTTGAGCACGGCGATGCCCTGGCACAGCTGCTGTTCGATATTGGCGTTGAGCAGCACGCCGTTGTTGATGACGAAGCTGGCGGTGCCGTTGAGGCTGTCGATCAGTGCCTTCTGGCTGTTGCCGCTGCCGCTGAGGTTGCTGTTCAGGGTCACCAGGCCCTTGACCGGAGGATTCTGGCCCTGGCTTTCGAGGATGCGTTCCACCGGCACCCGGTTGATCTTGGTCTGCAAGCTCAACTGCGGTGTGCTCTGGCGCACATCGAGGTTGCCGCTGGCATCGAAGCTGCCGTTGTACAGCTCGCCGCGCAGGCTGGAAAGCTTGAGCAGGCCACCCTGGCCGGAGGCCTTGAGTGCGGCATTCTGGATCGGCAGCTTGTCCAGGGTCAGTTGGCCGAAGTTCAGGTCGGCATCGACGTCGAGTTTGCTCAGGCGCTCCACCGGCAGCAGGCGGTCAGTGCTCCAGGCGCCCTTGGTCGGTGCGTTGGGCAGCGGGGTGCTGCCGGCTCCGGCCATGGCATCGGCTTCGCTGCTCTGCACTTCGGCCTTGCGTGCCGATGCCGCGCTGTTGGCTTCGGCGGACTTGGGCGGCAGGTAGCGGTCGACATTAAAGGTGTCGGCCTTGAGCTGGGCGCGCAGGGATTGCTTGTCGAAGTCCTCGATGGCCAGGCGGCCGCTGAAGGTGCTGTCGTCGAGCTTCAGGTTCAGGTCTTCCAGGGCCAGGCTGGTGGGCGTGCCTTGCAGGCGGCTGACCAGCTCGACCTTGCTCAGGCTGCCTTCACCCATGGCGGGCAGGGTCTGGCCGATGCTGTCGACGAATCTCGCCAGGTCGAACTGGGCAATGGAGATGCCGCCGCTGATCTGCGGGGTTTTGTCCAGGTCGTTGACCTTGAGCTCACCCAGGGCGCGCAACTGATTGAGGGAGACCTTCAGGCCGGTCCACTGGGCAACGTTGGCGGCCTGGTCCAGCAGCAGCTGGCCCTGGGCTGCGAAGGTCAGGGTCTTGCCTTGCAACGGGTCGCCGGCGGCTTCGCCGGACAGGCGCATGTCTTCGAACTGGTAGCGCTTCAGGGCGCGGTCGAAGCGCAGTTCGCCATTGAGTTCGGTGCGCACGCGCACTGCGGGTTGGCTGCTGGCGAGGAAGGCCGTGAGCTTGACCGGGGTGTTGGTGGCTTCGTGAATCGGCCCGGTACTCAGCTGGATGCTTTCGGCGGTGAACTGCTTGTCGGTCTGTTCATCGTTGTACTCAACCCGGGCGTTGTTCACGGTCAGGCTGTCGATATCCAGGCGGATCGGCTGCGCGGGTTTGTCCGCGCCGGCTGGTGGTTGGCTGGCTTCGCCGGTACTGGCGGCCGGAGTCTCGGCCTGCTTGTCGGTCGGTGCGGCCTTGCCAATGTCCTGCCAGTTGCCGTGGCCGTCCTTGTTGCGGGTCAGGCGCAGGTTCAGGCCTTCGACACGCACATCGCTCATCTGCACTTCGCGGCGCAGCAGCGGCAACACCCGGACCGACAGGCCGAGCATCTGCAGGTCGGCGAAAGGTTGGGTCGGGTTGGCCAGGGTGGCGACGCCGGCATCGTGCAGTTCCAGGCCCAGCCAGGGGAACAGGCTCCAGCCGATGTCGCCATTGAGCGTCAGCTCGATGTGGGCCTTGTCGCGGGCAATCTGGCGAATCTCGTCTTTGTAGTCGTTGGGATCAAACAGGTGGGTCAGGGCGAAGCCCAGAGCCACGATGATCAGCAACAGCCCGAGAATTACCAGACCCAGGATTTTGCCGAACGCTTTCATGGGCGAGTCCTTGTATGTCGAATTCAAAATTTAGCGGGGGAGTATAGCGCTCTGAACCTGACGACTGGTCACCCATTGCAGTTAGAGATTTTTTCGTTGTAGCGGTTTTTTTTGGCCAGCGGCCGGGCCTGTGGGCAAAACAGCTGCGGGAAAAAAGGTGATGTCAGTTTGGTTTTTTAGTTTGTCGCAAATGGTAACCTCTCGCGGTTCGTCCGCCCTTGTGCGACTTAATGTCGCGTCTGCCCAAATGGAGCTTTACTCAATAAAACGACCGCGCCGGTGTGCCAAGGTCGTCGCAGAAGAGTGGCCGATGAACAATTCTAATAATTGGGGGAAACATCCATGAGCACTAGCAACGCGGCGGCCAGTCCGTCCGCTCAGCCAGCGTTCTTGTCCAAAGAACGCATCATCGCCAAGCCCGGTTTCAACCGCTGGCTGGTTCCACCGGCCGCTCTGGCCATCCACCTGTGCATCGGCATGGCCTATGGCTTTTCGGTGTTCTGGCTGCCGCTGTCCAAGGCCCTGGGCGTCAGTGCGCCCGTGGCTTGCGAGCCCGGCATGGGCTTCATCGCGCAGATCTTTTCGTCCCAGTGTGACTGGCCGATCTCCATGCTCGGCTGGATCTACACCCTGTTCTTCATCTTCCTGGGGTGCTCGGCGGCGATCTGGGGCGGCTGGCTGGAACATGCCGGCCCGCGCAAGGCCGGTGTGGTTTCGGCACTGTGCTGGTGCGGCGGCCTGCTGATCTCGGCGCTGGGGATCTACACCCACCAGATCTGGCTGATGTGGATAGGCTCCGGGGTCATCGGCGGTATCGGCCTGGGCCTGGGCTATATCTCCCCGGTGTCGACCCTGATCAAGTGGTTCCCGGACAAGCGCGGCATGGCCACCGGCATGGCGATCATGGGCTTTGGCGGCGGCGCCATGGTCGGTGCGCCCCTGGCGGCGGCCCTGATGGGCCACTTTGCAACGCCGACCAGCGTTGGCGTGTGGCAGAGCTTCCTGGTGATGGCGGCCATCTACTTCGTGTTCATGATCGGTGGCGCCCTGGCCTACCGGGTTCCGCCTACCGGCTGGAAGCCTGAGGGCTGGACCGCACCGGCGAAGAAAGCCGCCAATGCGATGATCACCCACCGCCACGTGCACGTGAACGTGGCCTGGAAGACCCCGCAGTTCCGCCTGGTGTGGCTGGTGCTGTGCCTCAACGTTTCGGCCGGTATCGGCATCCTCGGCATGGCCTCGCCCCTGCTGCAGGAAGTGTTTGCCGGCAAGCTGCTGGGCAATGGCCTGACCTTCAGCCAGCTGGACGCCGGGCAACTGGCGCAGATTGCCGCGATTGCCGCCGGCTTCACCGGTTTGCTGAGCCTGTTCAACATCGGCGGGCGGTTCTTCTGGGCGTCGTTCTCCGACTACCTGGGCCGCAAGAACACCTATTTCGTGTTCTTTGCCCTGGGCTTTGCCCTTTATGCGCTGATCCCGAACCTCGGCCACCTGGGCAATATCGCCCTGTTCGTGGCGGCGTTCTGCATCATCCTGTCGATGTACGGCGGCGGTTTCGCCACGGTGCCGGCCTACCTGGCGGACCTGTTCGGCACCCAGATGGTGGGCGCTATCCATGGTCGCCTGCTGACCGCCTGGGCCGCGGCGGGCGTGCTGGGCCCGGTGCTGGTGAACTACCTGCGCGAGTACCAGCTGAGCATCGGCGTCGAGCGCGCTGCGGCTTACGACATCACCCTGTACATCCTCGCCGGCCTGCTGGTGCTGGGCTTTTTGTGCAACCTGCTGGTGCGCCCGGTGGCCGACAAGTACTTCATGACCGACGAGCAACTGGCGGCCGAGCAGGCCCTGGGCCATGACAAGGGCGCCGACAACAGCGTCGTGCTGGAGTGGAAGGCCTCATCCGCCACCCTGCCGCTGGTGATCGCTGCCTGGCTGGCCGTGGGCATTCCCCTGGCGTGGGGCGTGTGGGTCACCCTGCAGAAGACCGCGGTGCTGTTCCATTAAGGGCTTCGCCGGCCAGCCAGCTCCTGCGCAGGAGCCCGCTGGCCGGCGAACAAGGTGCCCGGGCCTGCCAGGCCTGGCGCCTTCACCGGCAAGCCGTTTTCTATAGTTGTCATGACAGGTACAGCCCCGCAGCCATTGGCTGGCGCCCGTCAGGATATTGTCCATCGTGTTTCTGTTTAGCCGCCGTGGGGCCTATACTATTCGCCTTTTTCGCCCAATGATTTTGCGGAGCTGGTGATGGCCGAACGTAAGGCATCTGTCGAGCGCGACACTCTGGAAACCCAGATCAAAGCCTCGATCAACCTGGATGGCACCGGAAAGGCCCGATTCGATATCGGCGTGCCCTTCCTTGAGCACATGCTGGACCAGATCGCCCGGCACGGGCTGATCGACCTGGACATCGAAAGCAAGGGCGACCTGCATATCGACGACCACCACACCGTGGAGGATGTCGGTATCACCCTCGGCCAGGCGTTCAGCAAGGCCATCGGCGACAAGAAAGGCATCCGTCGCTACGGCCATGCCTATGTGCCGCTGGATGAAGCCCTGTCCCGCGTGGTGATCGACTTCTCCGGCCGCCCTGGCCTGCAGATGCATGTGCCGTTCACCCGCGCCACCGTCGGTGGTTTCGATGTCGACCTGTTCCAGGAGTTCTTCCAGGGCTTCGTCAACCACGCCAACGTGACCCTGCACATCGACACCCTGCGCGGCACCAACACTCACCACCAGATCGAGACCGTGTTCAAGGCCTTCGGCCGCGCGCTGCGCATGGCGGTGGAGCTGGACGAGCGCATGGCCGGCCAGATGCCGTCGACCAAGGGCGTGCTGTAATGCAGACCGTCGCCGTCATCGACTACGGCATGGGCAACCTGCACTCGGTGGCCAAGGCCCTGGAGCACGTGGGCGCCGGCAAGGTGCTGATCACCAGCGATGCCAGCGTGATTCGCGAAGCCGACCGGGTGGTGTTCCCCGGAGTGGGCGCGATCCGTGACTGCATGGCCGAGATCCGCCGCCTGGGCTTCGATGCCCTGGTGCGCGAGGTCAGCCAGGACCGTCCGTTCCTCGGTATCTGCGTGGGCATGCAGGCGCTGCTCGACCACAGTGAAGAGAACGAAGGCGTGGACTGCATCGGCCTGTTTCCCGGCCAGGTGAAGTTCTTCGGCAAGGGCCTGATCGAGGATGGCGAGCACCTGAAGGTGCCGCACATGGGCTGGAACGAAGTGAAGCAGGCGGTGGACCACCCGCTATGGCACAACATTGCAGACCTGGCGCGCTTCTACTTCGTGCACAGCTACTACATCAATGCCGGTAACGCACGGCAGGTGGTGGGCAGCGGTCACTATGGCGTGGATTTCGCCGCGGCGCTGGCCGACGGCTCGCGTTTCGCCGTGCAGTTCCACCCGGAGAAAAGCCATACCCACGGCCTGCAGCTGCTGCAGAATTTCGCCGCCTGGGACGGTCGCTGGTAAATGGCGATCAAGAAACCCAAGCCGCCGATCCTGAGCCTCACTGCCGAACAGGAGAGCGAGGCGACGCACAAGATCAAGCGTTTCCTGGAGGATCGGTTCGAGCTCGAGCTGGGCTCGTTCGAAGCGGCGGAGGTTCTTGAACTGTTTACCCGCGAAATTGCTCCGCACTATTACAACCGGGCGATTTTCGATGTGCAGGCGCACCTCAAGGAGAGGTTCGAAAGCATCGAAAGCGACCTGTGGGCGCTCGAGAAAAACTGATTTCCGAGTGAAGCTGAACAATCGAACTTGAAGGTTTGCCAGATGCTGATTATTCCCGCTATCGATCTCAAGGACGGCGCCTGTGTGCGTCTGCGCCAAGGCCGCATGGAAGACTCCACGGTGTTCTCCGATGACCCGGTGAGCATGGCTGCCAAGTGGGTTGAAGGGGGTTGCCGGCGCTTGCATCTGGTGGACCTGAACGGTGCCTTCGAAGGCCAGCCGGTCAACGGCGAGGTGGTCACCGCAATCGCCAAGCGCTACCCGAACCTGCCGATCCAGATCGGCGGCGGCATCCGTTCCCTGGAAACCATCGAGCACTACGTCAAGGCTGGCGTGAGCTACGTGATCATCGGCACCAAGGCGGTCAAGGAGCCGGAGTTCGTCGCCGAGGCCTGTCGCGCGTTCCCCGGCAAGGTGATTGTCGGCCTGGACGCCAAGGACGGTTTCGTCGCCACCGACGGCTGGGCTGAAGTCAGCAGCGTGCAAGTGATCGACCTGGCCAAGCGTTTCGAAGCCGACGGCGTGTCCGCCATCGTTTATACCGACATCGCCAAAGACGGCATGATGCAGGGCTGCAACGTGCCGTTCACCGCAGCCCTGGCGGCCGCTACCCGGATCCCGGTGATCGCTTCCGGCGGTATCCACAACCTGGGCGACATCAAGGCCCTGCTGGATGCCAAGGCTCCAGGAATCATCGGCGCCATTACTGGCCGCGCGATCTATGAAGGCACCCTCGATGTCGCAGAAGCCCAGGCTTTCTGCGATTCGTACCAAGGCTGAGGACTCGCCATGGCACTGGCCAAACGCATCATCCCTTGCCTGGACGTGGACAACGGCCGGGTGGTCAAGGGCGTCAAGTTCGAGAACATCCGCGACGCCGGTGACCCGGTGGAAATTGCCCGTCGCTATGACGAGCAGGGTGCCGACGAAATCACTTTCCTCGACATCACCGCCAGCGTCGATGGGCGTGATACCACCCTCCATACCGTCGAGCGCATGGCCAGCCAGGTGTTCATCCCGCTGACCGTGGGCGGTGGCGTGCGCACCGTGCAGGACATCCGCAACCTGCTCAATGCCGGCGCGGACAAGGTTTCGATCAACACCGCAGCAGTGTTCAATCCCGAGTTCGTCGGCGAAGCGGCGCAGCACTTTGGTTCTCAGTGCATCGTGGTCGCCATCGACGCCAAGAAGGTCTCCGGCCCGGGTGAAACCCCGCGCTGGGAAATCTTCACCCATGGCGGGCGCAAGCCCACCGGGCTGGACGCGGTGGAGTGGGCGAAGAAGATGGAAGGCCTGGGTGCCGGCGAGATCCTGCTCACCAGCATGGATCAGGACGGCATGAAAAACGGCTTCGACCTGGGCGTGACCCGGGCCATCAGCGATGCCCTGGGGATTCCGGTGATCGCCTCCGGCGGTGTCGGCAACCTCCAGCACCTGGCCGACGGCATCATTGAAGGCCATGCCAGCGCAGTGCTGGCGGCGAGCATTTTCCACTTCGGCGAATACACGGTTCCCGAGGCCAAGGCCTATATGGCTCAGCGCGGGATTGTTGTGCGGTAGCCACTGGACAGCATGGCGTGCTCACGGCACTCTTGAGCACGCCATGGATTCCGGTAGCCCGTCATGTTCAAACGTCTTCTAGTGGTTGTCGCCAGCGCTTCGCTTGTTCTTTGCGGCCTCGCCCGCGCTGATGAACCCGCCGACACCTCCCTGGTGTTGCTGACGGAAAACTTCCCTCCCTACAACATGGCCAAGAACGGCAAGAACTTCGCCCAGGGCGAGAATATCGACGGCATCGCCGTGGATATCGTCCGCGAAATGTTCAAGCGTGCCGGAATCAATTACAGCCTGACCCTGCGTTTCCCCTGGGAGCGTATCTACAAGATGGCGCTGGAACAGCCGGGCTATGGTGTGTTCGTCATGGCGCGCCTGCCGGACCGCGAGCCGCTGTTCAAGTGGGTCGGCCCCATTGGCCCGGATGACTGGATCATGCTGGCCAAGGCCGGCAGCACCATCAGCCTCGAATCCCTGGAGCAGGCGCGCAAGTACAAGATCGGCGCCTACAAGGGCGATGCCATTGCCGAGACCCTGACCAAGCAGGGCCTGGCACCCCAGGTGGTGCTGCGGGACCAGGACAATGCCAAGAAGCTGGTGGCGGGGCAGATCGACCTCTGGGCCACCGGCGACCCGGCCGGGCGCTACCTGGCCAAGCAGGAGGGCATCAGCGGCCTCAAGACCGTGCTGCGCTTCAACAGCGCCGAGCTGTACCTGGCCCTGAACAAGGATGTCTCCGATGAGGTGGTGGCCAAGCTCCAGGCGGCCCTGGACCAGATGCGCCAAGAGGGGCTGGTGGAAGAGATCATGGGGCGTTACCTGTAGGCGCTTCGCTGGCAAGCCAGCTCCTGTGGCGAAGGCCTCTAGCGATAAACCCCGTTCTTGCCATGCCCGGCCATGGCCTTGTTACTGCGCAGGCTGATCATCGACTTGATATCGATCCACTCGATGCCCTGGGCCTTGAGCCTGGGCAGCTCACGTTCGAGCACTGCCAGGGTCTGTGGATAAGGGTGGCCGATCATCACCGCCGAACCCTGTTTGCGCGCCAGTTTGATCGCGGTCTGCAACTGTTGGCTGATCGCCGCTTCGGTACGTTCGTCATCCAGGAACACATCCCGGGAAACACTGGCCAGGCCGATCTTCTGCGCTTCGGCGGCGGCCACCGTCTGGGCGCTGGTGCGGCTGTCGACGAAGAATTTGTGTCGCCGCTGCAAGTCGGCCATCAGCCATGCCATGGCCTGGGGTTGGGCGGTCATGCGGCTGCCCATGTGATTGTTGATGCCGCTGGTGTAGGGCACGGCCTGGAAGGCGGCTTCCAGGCGTTTTTGCAGCTCTTCGATGGGCAACTCGGGGTGCCAGGCAAACGGCCCGGTGGCCGGGTCCATGGGCATGTGCAGGATGACGATCTTGCCGGCGCGATGGGCCTCGCGAGCGAATTCGGCAGCGTGGGGCGTGTCGGGCATGATCGCCGTGGTGACCGGGCCGGGCAGGGCCAGTACGCGGCGGTCACGGGGCAGGTTCTGGCCCAGGTCGTCGATGATCAGGCTCAGGTAGGCCTTGGGCGCGACGGCTGTGGGTTCGGCGGCTTGGGTCGCGAGGGGCAAGAGGCACAGCAGGGTGAGCAGCGTGGCCTGGAGCGAGCGCAACAGCAGTGAGCAGCGGGAAATCATGGGGATCGGGATCAGGCCTTTAGGGGAATGGGCACCCTGGCGGGCGCTTGGCTGGCGAGCCAGCTCCTACGCAAGCCGGCTCCTGTAGGAGCCGGCTTGCCGGCGAAGGGTTCAATCATTTGCCGCGGGTGATGCTCAGCCCTTTGAGCAGGCTCAGGGCCTGGGCCAACTGGTAGTCGTCGTCCTGCGGCATCGGCTTGGCCTTGCTCGCTGCACCACTGGGCTTGTCGGCGCCGCCGTTGCCATTGCCCAGGTGACCCTGCAGGTCGGCTTCCTTGAAGTACTCGCCGTCCTGGGACTCGCTGGTGATCTTGGCGCGGCGCACTTCGATGTCCGGAACGATGCCCTGGGCCTGGATCGAACGCCCGTTGGGGGTGAAGTACAGCGCGGTGGTGATCTTCAGCGCCCGGTCGTTGTTCAGCGGCAGCACGGTCTGCACCGAGCCCTTGCCGAAGCTGGTAGTGCCCATCAGTACTGCGCGCTTCTGATCCTGCAGGGCACCGGCGACGATCTCCGAAGCCGAGGCGCTGCCGCCGTTGATCAGTACCACCATCGGCACGGCTTCGCTTTCGTCCTTGCCGGTGGCGGAGAAGCGCAGCTCGGAGTTGGCGATGCGGCCCTTGGTGTAGACGATCAGGCCCTTGGTGATGAAGTGGTCCACCACCTCCACCGCGGCTTGCAGCACGCCGCCCGGGTTGTTGCGCAGGTCGAGGATGATGCCGTTGAGCTTCTTGCCGTTGTCCTTGCGCAGCTTGGCCAGGGCCTTGGAGACTTCCTCGCCGGTCTTGACCTGGAACTGGGTGATGCGGATGTAGCCGTAGCCCGACTCCAGCAGCTGGCTCTTCACGCTTTTCACCTGGATGGTGGCGCGGGCCAGGGTCACGTCGAACGGCGTGCCGCCGTCGCGCACCAGGGTCAGGGTGATCTTCTGGCCGATCTTGCCGCGCATCTTGTCCACGGCTTCGGTCATGGTCTGGCCACGGGTCGGCTGGCCGTTGATCTTGACGATCAGGTCGCCGGCCTGGATCCCGGCCTTGGATGCCGGGGTGTCGTCGATGGGCGAGACCACCTTGATGAAGCCGTCCTCGGCGCCGACTTCGATGCCCAGGCCGCCGAATTCGCCGCTGGTGCTTTCCTGCAGTTCGGCGAAGTCTTCCGGGCCCAGATAGGCAGAGTGCGGGTCGAGGTTGCTGAGCATGCCCTTGATGGCATTCTCCAGCAGGGTCTTGTCGTCTACGGGTTCGACATACGCGGCCTTGATGCGGTCCATGACCTCGGCGAAGGTGCGCAGCTCTTCCAGCGGCAAGGGCGCCTTGGTGGTCGCGGCGGTTGCTGCTTGAGCGGTTTCGGCGGCAAACGCCTGAGGCGCTCCGATCACCAGGGCGATCGTCAGGGCCAGCGAGGTAAGGCGGGACAAATGCAGCATGTCGAACGAACTCCTAATTTAGATGCAGCGCTTATCCTTGCGCGTGGCACCACTGTGCCGGGTCGCTGGGGCGGCCCTGCTGACGAATTGCAAAGTACAGCGCAGGAGTGTCCTGTCCGCCACTATTACCGACGGTGGAGATGGACTCTCCGGCCTTGACCACGTCGCCGGCTTCCTTGAGCAGCGTCTGGTTGTGTCCGTAGAGGCTCAGGTAACCGTTGCCGTGATCGAGGATCACCAGCAGGCCGGCGCCGCGCAGCCAGTCGGCGAACACTACCCGGCCACCGTGCACGGCATGCACCTGGCTGCCGGCGGCGGCGCTGATCATCACGCCGTCCCACTTGGAGCGGGAGTCGTCGCCACGGGTTTCACCAAAGCGTGCCAGTAGTCGACCATCAACGGGCCATGGAAGTTTTCCCCGGGCTGAAGCAAATGCCCCGCCATAGGAAGGGCCGGCGCTGGAAACCAGGGCTCCAGGGCTTGATCTTGCGGGTTTGCGCGGCTCATCGCTGGCGTCGGCCTGAGCCTCACGCAAGCGCTTTTTTTCGGCTTCCTGCTGGGCGATCAGCGCTTTCTGCCGCGCTTCTTCTGCCTCGCGAGCCTGGCGTGCCAGGGTTTCCTCGATGGTTTTCAGGACCTTGGCCAGGTCGGCCTGGTCCTGTTCGCGGGCCTTGAGCTTGTCGTCACGGGCCTTCACATCGTTGTTCAGCTTGGCCAGGGCCAGCTGGCGCTCCTTGCGCACCTTGTCGAGTTCTTCGCGCTGGGTGTCGAGGCTGCTTTTCTGCACCAGCAACTGGGCCTGCTGCAGGGAGATGTCCTTTTCCACATTGGCCAGCTGGCGCAGGGTCTCGTTGAAATTCTTCAACTGCTCCAGGCGTGCCTGGCTCAGGTAGTCGTAATAGGTCAGGGTGCGGGCGAATTTTTCCGGGTTCTGCTGGTTGAGCAGCAGCTTGAGGTATTCCTGGCGCCCGTTCTGGTAGGCCGCGCGGGCCTGGATGGCGATCAGTCGCTGCTGTTCAGTGCGCGCGCTCTGGAGTTTTTTTTTCTCCTCATCGAGTCGCTGCAGCTCGGATTCGCTTTTCTTCAGCTCTTTTTGCAGGGCCTCGACCTGCTTCTCCAGCTTGCCCATCTCGGTTTCGGTGCCGCGCAGTTCTTTCTGCACCCCGGACTTCTCTTCCTGCAGCTTGCCCAGCAGCTTTTTCAGCTCGGCAATGTCCTGACGCGTGGCGTCCAACTGTTGTTGGGTTTGCGCGCGCTCGTCGGCGAAAGCCGGTTGGAGCAGGCAGATCAGAGCAAGGGTAATCAGGGCGCGAAGCATAGAGGCGGGCGACACCAGGGAAAGGGACGGCCTAGTATGCCCGCCCATCGCTGCAAAAAAAACGCCTCAAAGCCAACTGCTTTGAGGCGTTCGTCATAAAAAGCCGTTTCCGGGCCGTTATTGGGCCATTTGCTATCAGCGTGCCGCCGCCGTGGCCTGGGGCGGCGGCGCCGATCAACCTTGTGCGGGCGAGCGAGCCTGATGCTGCAGTGCCTGGGTGCCGGCCTTCGCGGCCGAGGCATCCTGGCCGGCCTGGCTGTCTTGCCGGGCCCGCAGGACCACGATTCCCGGGACGTTGTGAACGTACTCCATGAAGGGCGAGTCGATCACCGCGCCCTGGTCCTTTTTCGAGGAGGCGTTGCGCAGGACCGGGCCCTGGGCCGTCTGGATGAACAGCCCGGTATGGGTGACGTCCAGGCCCGAGAGGTGGGTATAGATGCCGATGTAGTCGCCGGTTCGCAGGTGGCTGAGCAGATGCTGGTCAATCAATGCGCTGGGAATGTAGGTGATGTCGCGTTCGGCCACGGGCAGGCCGGGCAGGTAGCGGCCGCCATCGGCCTTTTGATTGAGGCGCTTGGCCACGGTCACCGCGTTCGCACTCAGCTGGGCGGTCACATCCTCGGCCATGGGTTGCCCGGCATGGGCCCAATCGGTGAAGAAGTGGCGGCGGTTGAGGAAGTTGATATCGCCGTTCACGTAGCGAATCTGCACCAGGTTGTTGATGAAGCCGGCCTCGTCGCTGGACTGGCGCAAGGCCTCGACGTAATCCAGGTAGGTGAAGCAGTCCAGGCCCCTGAAGTCGACCACCAGCTTCTCGGCCAGGGTTGCGGAGCCGTGCAGCCGGTTTGCCGCGTAAGGCGTGTGCAGGAACTCCCGGGAAATCAGGTCGTTCATCTGGCCTATGTCGGTAGAGCCCCGAGGAGGCTGGATCTTCAGCAGTGCTTTCAATTTATTGGCGGTCTGAGCATCCATTTCCACCGGGCTGTGTTGCTGCGCGAGGGCACTGGCATCCACCGGCTGTTGAGCAGGAATCTGGCTTGCACAGCCTGACAGGAGGGAGGCCAGAAGCAGCGTAGCCGTCTTGTTCATGGAGATTCTCTCTGCTGTTATTGATAACGATAATCATTATTCAATAAGTGCCCGGCGCTTGTCTGCTTTTACTTCCATGGCCCTGATTCGCCCTGTGCAAGGCCACCATGAAAAACGCCCGACGGTTGCATCGGGCGTTTTTGCCTGCAATGGCGAGCTGGAGGGATCAGTGCGCCGGGTCCACCAGGATCGACGTGCCGGTCATTTCCGCGGGCTTGGGCAGGCCCAGCAACTTGAGCATGGTGGGCGCCACGTCCGCCAGAACCCCACCTTCACGGACTTTCAAGGCGCGTTTGCCGACATAGATGAATGGCACCGGCTCGGTGGTGTGGGCGGTGTGGGCCTGGCCGGTGGATTCGTCGGACATCTGCTCGACGTTGCCGTGGTCGGCGGTGATCAGGGCTTCGCCGCCGACCTTTTCCAGGGCGTCGACGATACGTCCGACGCACAGGTCCAGGCATTCCACGGCTTTGACCGCCGCCTCGAACACGCCGCTGTGACCGACCATGTCGCCGTTGGCGTAGTTGACGATGATCACGTCATAACGCTGGTACTCGATGGCGTCGACGATCTTGTCGGTGACTTCCGGGGCACTCATTTCCGGCTGCAGGTCGTAGGTGGCGACTTTCGGCGACGGGATCAGGATGCGCTCCTCGCCCGGGAACGGCTCTTCGCGGCCACCGGAGAAGAAGAAGGTGACGTGGGCATACTTCTCGGTCTCGGCGATGCGCAGTTGGGTCTTGCCGTTTTTCGCCAAATAGTCGCCCAGCACGTTCTCCAGGCTGCCCGGGGCAAAGGCCGATGGCGCGGGGATGCTGGCGGCGTACTGGGTGAGCATGACGAAGCCGGCCAGCTTAGGCTGGCGTGGGCGTTCGAAGTCCTTGAAGCCGTCTTCGACGAAGACCCGGGTCAGCTCCCGTGCACGGTCGGCGCGGAAGTTCATGAACACCACGGCATCGCCGTCCTCGACCTTGACCGGTTCGCCGATGGTGGTGGCCTTGACGAATTCGTCGCTCTCTTCACGTGCGTAGGCGGCTTGCAGGCCTTCCTGGGCGGTGGCGGCGTTGAACTGGCCCTGGCCGTCGACGATCAGGTTGTAGGCCTGGGCCACACGGTCCCAGCGGTTGTCGCGGTCCATGGCGAAGTAACGGCCGATCAGGCTGGCGATGCGGCCCTTGCCCAGGGTCTTGAAGGTTTCGTCCAGCAGTTCGATGGACGACTGGGCGCTTTTGGGCGGGGTGTCGCGGCCATCGAGGAAGGCATGCAGGTAGATCTTCTCGGCGCCGCGCTTGAAGGCCAGTTCGGCCATGGCGATCAGGTGGTCCTGGTGGCTGTGCACGCCGCCGTCGGACAGCAGGCCGAGGATGTGCACCGCCTTGCCGGCATCCACGGCCTTGTCCACGGCCGCGCAAATGGTCGGGTTCTCGAAGAACTCACCGTCACGGATGGCCTTGGTCACCCGGGTGAAGTCCTGGTACACCACGCGGCCGGCGCCGAGGTTCATGTGGCCGACTTCGGAGTTGCCCATCTGCCCGTCCGGCAGGCCGACATCCATGCCCGAACCCGAGATCAGGCCGTTGGGCATGCTGGCGCACAAGCGGTCCAGGACCGGCTTCTTGGCCGCATAGACGGCGTTGGATTCGTGGCTTTCGCTGTGACCGAAGCCATCCAGAATCATCAGGACCAAAGGTTTAGGCGTGGTAGTCATGGCGTCCACTCGTGGCTGGATAGGAAAGAGATGAAAGGGAGGTGTTGAAAAAGGGAGTGGCAGTTTAAAGCGAAGTTCCGGTGGAGTCACCGCCGGGCGGGGTTTGGTCGACCCGGAGGGCTGTGTATACTGGCCGACATTTTAACGCCCTGGAACCTCCTTAGATGGTTGCTCACCTGATTCAATTCGCCACTGAACACTACTTGCTCGTCGGCGCCTTCGCCATCCTGCTGGCTCTGTTGATCGCTCATGAATTGAGCCGCGGTGGCCGCAGCCTCAGCACCCGTGAACTGACCGCGCTGGTCAACAGCGAGCAGGGCGTCGTGATCGATATCCGTCCATCCAAGGACTATGCCGCCGGCCATATCGTCGGTGCACTGAACATTCCCCAGGACAAGCTGGCCGCCCGTGTCGGCGAGCTGGAGAAGCACAAGTCCAAGACCATCATCCTGGTGGACGCCCAGGGCCAGCACGCCGGCACCCACGCCCGCGAGCTGCTCAAGTCCGGTTTCACCGCGGCCAAGCTGTCCGGCGGCGTGGCCAGCTGGAAGGCCGATAACCTGCCATTGGTGAAGTAATGTCCAAGGTCATCGTCTACTCCAGTGATTACTGCCCTTACTGCTCGCGCGCCAAGCATCTGCTGGCGAGCAAAGGCGTAGCCTTCGAAGAGATCAAGGTCGATGGCAAGCCCCAGGTACGCGCCGAGATGGCCCAGAAGGCCGGGCGTACGTCCGTGCCGCAGATCTGGATCGGCGCCACCCACGTAGGTGGCTGTGATGATTTGTTCGCCCTGGAGCGTGCCGGCAAGCTCGACGCGCTGCTAGCGGCCTGAAATTCCCAACCCTATAGACCCAAGATCAAGAAGGACTCTGAGATGACTGACCAACAGAACACCGTTGCCGACGACGAAAGCGCACCGCAATTCTCCCTGCAGCGTATCTACGTGCGTGACCTGTCCTTCGAAGCGCCGAAAAGCCCGGCGATCTTCCGTCAGCAGTGGGAACCTAGCGTCGGCCTGGACCTCAATACCCGCCAGACAGCGTTGGAAGCCGACTTCCACGAAGTGGTGCTGACCCTGTCCGTGACCGTGAAGAACGGCGACGAAGTGGCCTTCATCGCTGAAGTCCAGCAGGCCGGTATCTTCCTGATCAAGAACCTGGATGAGGCTTCCATGAGCCACACCCTGGGTGCTTTCTGCCCGAACATCCTGTTCCCTTACGCTCGTGAAGCGCTGGACAGCCTGGTGACCCGCGGTTCGTTCCCGGCGCTGATGCTGGCCCCGGTGAACTTCGATGCGCTGTACGCCCAAGAGCTGCAACGCCTGCAGTCCGCTGGCGAAAACACCGTTCAGTAAGTGCGGGTTGCGGTACGAAAAAAGCGCCTGTAACGGCGCTTTTTTCATGCTCGGGCAAAACCTGTAGGAGCGGGCTTGCCCGCGAACCCCCGGCTCTACTTGAACCCCAACTGTCTCCAGCCTTCATAGACCGCAACGGCCACGGTGTTGGACAGGTTCAGGCTGCGGCAGCCTTCGCGCATGGGCAGGCGCAGGCGCTGTTCGCCGGGCAGGGCGTCCAGCACGTCCGCCGGCAGGCCCCGGCTCTCGGGGCCGAACAGGAAGGCGTCGCCCTCCTGGAAGCTGGCGTCATGGAAGGGGCGCGAGCCCTTGGTGGTGAAGGCGAACAGGCGCGGCTGGCCGAGGCTTTCCAGGCAACTGGCAAGGTCGGCATGGCGTTGCAGGGTGGCGTATTCGTGATAGTCGAGGCCGGCGCGGCGCAGGCGCTTGTCGTCCATTTCGAAACCCAGCGGCTCGATCAAATGCAGGTGGCAGCCGCTGTTGGCGCACAGCCTGATAACGTTGCCGGTATTCGGCGGAATTTCTGGTTGAAAGAGGATGACGTGAAACATGCACGGCTCCGAAGAGAAAGACAGGCTGCATTCTACGCCTGAAGCGTACTCGCGACCGAAGCTAATGCTGCGGGTGTTCGGCTCCCTGGCGATTGTCGGGGTGATGGTAGGGCTGATGATCGGCCGCCTGACCCAGCCTGATCCGGTGGCGTTGCAGCAGGTCGAGGTGGCGCCCGATGGGCTGGTGCTGTGGTTCAACCATGAGCCCAAGCTCCATGGGGAACACATCGATGGCACCGTGGCGCTGCTGTTCGATGCCCAGGGGCAGGCACAGAAGGGCCAGTTGCAGGTCAATCAGCGCAATGTGAACTGGCGGGTGCGCCGGGCGGACCAGGGCCTGCTGCTGAACCTGGTGGCCGCGCGGCCGCTGCGGGGCCAGTGGGACGGGAGCGAGGTGGAGGGGCGCTGGCGCCTGGCGATCCACCTGCGGGAGGAATAAAAGAGGGAAACCCCGGCCTGCCTGTACCAAGGCCCCCAAAAGCGGGAGGGGCTGAGCGCCACGAGGGCGATGAGTCCCGGTGTAAAGAAGGGGATTCCCGGCCTGCCTGTACCAGGGTCCCCAAAAGCGTGGCCCGTCGCGATGCGCGGGATGGGCCGGGTATTAAAGAGGGAAGTCCCGGCCCTGCCTGTACCGGGGTTCCCGAAAGCCTGGCCCGTCGCTGTGAGCGGGGTGGGCCTGGTGTTAAAGAGGGAAGTCCCGGCCTGCCTGTACCGGGGTTCCCGAAAGCCTGGCCCGTCGCTGTGAGCGGGGTGGGCCTGGTGTTAAAGAGGGAAGTCCCAGCCTGCCTGTACTGGGGTTCCCGAAACCTTTGGCCGTCGCGATGTGCGTGCCGAGCCAGGTGTTAAAGAGGGGAATCCCCGGCCTGCCTGTACCAAGGTCCCCGAAACTGGGTAGTGACTGGGTTATTGCAGGTGGCGTGCCAGTTTTGGCTGCAGAGGCGTTGATTGCTGGGATAAAAGGCCGAAAGCCCCGTAATCCGGGGCTTTTGCGTTTTCGACGGAGGGCTTTTCAGAGCTGAGGCCCGGGTTGTACCCGGGCTGGATGGCACTGCAGCGCGCCTTCGGGCAGTGCATGCACCCCATCCTGGTGCACGCACTTCCTCATCGTAGGAGCCGGCTTGCCGGCGAAAGCGCCTGTGGGCGCACTGCAAGGCTCAAGGGCCTCTTCGCTGGCAAGCCAGCTCCTACATGCCGCGGCCGGGGCTTCAGCCTTCCTCGCCTTCATCCTCGTCGCCACCGTCGACCTTCATCCCCAGCTCCTTGATCTTGCGGGTCAGGGTATTGCGCCCCCAGCCCAACAGGACCGCGGCATCGCGGCGGCGGCCGGCGGTGTGCTTGAGGGCGGTCTCGATCATGATCCGCTCGAAACTCGGTACCGCGCTGTTCAGCAGGTTCGATTGCCCGCGGGCCAGGGCCTGGTCGGCCCATTGGCGCAGGGCCTGTTCCCAGTTGGTGACCGGCGCTGAATCCTGGGGCAGGCTCAGCAACTCCGGTGGCAGGTCGCTGATATGCACCTCGCGACCCGAGGCCATGACGGTGATCCAGCGGCAGGTGTTCTCCAGCTGGCGCACGTTGCCCGGCCACGGCAGGTTCTTCAGGTATTCCTCGGTTTCGTTTTTCAGCAACTTGGGTTCCACCGCCAGTTCCTGGGCGGCGCGGCTGAGGAAGTGCCTGGCCAGGGTCGGGATGTCTTCGCGACGGTCCGACAGGCGCGGGATATGGATGCGGATCACGTTGAGGCGGTGGAACAGGTCCTCACGGAACTTGCCGGCGTGCACCAGGGTTTCCAGGTTCTGGTGGGTCGCGGCGATGATGCGTACATCGACCTTGACCGGGGTATGGCCACCGACCCGATAGAACTCGCCATCGGCCAGGACCCGCAGCAGGCGGGTCTGGGTGTCGGCTGGCATGTCGCCGATCTCGTCGAGAAACAGGGTGCCGCCGTCGGCCTGCTCGAAGCGCCCGCGCCGCAGGTTGGCCGCGCCGGTGAAGGCGCCCTTTTCATGGCCGAACAGCTCGGATTCCATCAGGTCCTTGGGGATCGCCGCCATGTTCAGGGCGATGAACGGCGAAGCCGCCCGCGGGCTGTGGCGATGCAGGGCATGGGCTACCAGTTCCTTGCCGGTACCGGATTCGCCGTTGATCAGCACTGTGATGTTGGAATGGCTCAGGCGCCCGATGGCTCGGAACACCTCCTGCATGGCCGGCGCCTCACCAATGATTTCCGGGGTGCGAGTCAGGGTCGGCGGCACTTCCAGGCCTTGCTGTTCCTGGGCGTGCTGATTGGCGCGCTTGACCAGCGACACCGCTTCATCGACATCGAACGGCTTGGGCAGGTATTCGAAGGCGCCGCCCTGGTAGGAAGCGACAGCGCTATCCAGGTCCGAATGCGCGGTCATGATGATCACCGGCAGGCGCGGGTGCTGCTCGCGAATCCGTGCCAGCAGGTCCAGGCCACTGGCGCCGGGCATGCGAATGTCGGAAATGATCACGTCCGGGGCCTGGCGGGCCAGGCGGCTCATCACCCCGTCGGCGCTGTCGAAGCTCTGGGTGGTCATCCCTTCCTGCTGCAGGGCTTTTTCCAGGACCCAACGGATAGAACGGTCGTCATCGACGATCCACACGGTTTCACTACGGCTCATGTCGATGGGGCTCCTTGTTCCAGTGGCAGAAAGATCGAGAACGTGGTGTGGCCGGGATGGCTGTCACATTCGATCAGACCCTGGTGCTGGCTGATGATGTTCTGGGTGATGGCCAGGCCCAGCCCGGTACCGTCCGGGCGGCCGCTGACCATGGGGAAGAAGAGGGTGTCCTGCAGTTCCGCGGGGATGCCCGGGCCGTTGTCGATGATTTCGATCTTGCTCACCAGGCGATGGCGCACGTGGCCGATGGTGAACTGGCGCATGGTGCGGCTGCGCAGGGTGATGCGCCCCAGGCGCATTTCATTCTGGCTGCTGATGGCCTGCATGGCGTTGCGCACGATGTTGAGCACCGCCTGGATCATCTGTTCGCGGTCGATCAGCACGTCGGGAATGCTCGGGTCGTAATCGCGCACCAGGGTGATACAGCCCTGGCTTTCGGCTTCCACCAGGCTGCTGACCCGCTCCAGCACTTCATGGATGTTGGTCAGGGCCAGGGATGGCAGCTTGTTCGAGCCGAGCATGCGGTCCACCAGGTTCCGCAGGCGGTCGGCTTCTTCGATGATGACGTTGGTGTAGTCCTTGAGGCTTTCCTCGGGCAGCTCCCGGGCCAGCAACTGTGCGGCGCCGCGAATGCCCCCCAAGGGGTTCTTGATTTCATGGGCCAGGCCGCGCACCAGCATCTTGCTGGTTTCCTGCTTGGACAACTGGGCCTCTTCCTTGGTGATCCGAAGCAGCCGGTCCCGGGGGTGGACTTCCAGCAGCAGCAAGGTGTCGCCGTTGCTGAGGATCGGCGTCACCGCGTAGTCGACGGTCAGGGTCTGGCCGGTCAGTGCGGTGAGCATGGCTTCGCGCTTGGTGAAGGGGTGCGCCTGCTCCACCGCCTGGCGCAGGGAGCTCAGGGCCTCGGCGGATTCGGTGAACAGCTCGCTGATGAATTGCCCATGGCTGCGCTGGCCGCTGATGGCCAGGAGCATTTCCGCCGCCGGGTTCATGTACTCAAGGCGCAGGTCGGCATTGAGCAGGATGGTGGCGGTGGTCAGGTTGTCCAGAAGCAGGCGGTGCAGTGGGTCGCTGATGGTCATGGGTAGATGGTGACCTCTTTTGAAGCAAGACAATCCGGGGCCGGTCCCGAAGTGCGCGCGCGGCTAAGGCGCTGTGGTGGAGAAAATGCAAAAACCAAACCAAGGCTCCGAAAAGAAGCGCGCATGCCCTGAAACAGGCGTTTGAAGCCTGGTTCTGTGGCGTTTTGCCAGCTCTGGCGGGTATTTTCGAACCATAATGGGCTGGTATTGGCACCTGAGTGCAAGGCATTGCACCAATATAGTGCATGAATCTGAACGGCGCTCGATGGGCGTGCCTTGATAGGAGAATCAACGCCCGTTTTTCAGCGGCGCGGGGCAAAGGGCGGGTTTAGAGTGCTCGAACCCGATGCTTCAAGGTTTAGGATGCGGCCATGGAAAATGCCCCTCTGCTGTTCCAGCTTCCCGATGACGACACCCTGTACCAGGCGCTGCTGGCCCGGGACCCGGCCTATGAAGGCTTTGCCTTTGTCGGGGTGAAGAGCACCGGCGTGTTCTGCCGCCTGACCTGCGCTGCACGCAAGCCCAAGCGCGAGAACACGGTGTTCTTCGGCTCCATCAAGGGTTGTGTCGAAGCAGGGTTCCGCGCCTGCCTGCGCTGTCGTCCGCTGGAGCGGGCCGGGGTCCAGGAGCCCTGGGTGCAGACCTTGCTCGAGCAGTTGGGCCGCGACCCGGAACGCCGTTGGTACGAGGACGACCTGGTCGCCCAGGGGCTGGACCCATCCACCGTGCGCCGTGCGTTCAAGCGCTATTTCGGCGTCACCTTCCTGGAAATGGCGCGCCTGCGTCGCATGGGCCAGGGCATGCAGCAACTGGCCTCGGGAGAGCCGGTGATCGAGGCGCAGATCAGCGCCGGCTTCGACTCCGACAGCGGCTTTCGCCACGCCTTCAGCCGCCTGGCGGGCCAGCCGCCGTCCAACCTGCGGGGGCGGGAACTGCTCAAGGTCGATTGGTTGCAGACCCCGATCGGCGTGATGCTGGCGGTGGCCGACGCCCAGGTCCTGCATCTGCTGGAATTCTTCGACCGCCCGGCACTGGCCAATGAGTTGCAGAACCTGCAGAAGAGCAGCGGTTCGAGCATAGGTTTCGGGCGTTTTGCCCCCATCGACCAGATCGAGGCCGAACTGCAGCGTTACTTCGCCGGTGAGGCGGTGCACTTCGCCACACCGCTGGCGATGAGCGCCTCGCCCTTTACCCGTACCGTCTGGCAGGCGCTGCGGGCCATTCCCCTGGGTACCACCTGCAGCTACGCCGAGGTGGCGCGGCAGGTCGGCTCGCCCTCAGCGGTGCGCGCGGTGGCCCGGGCCAATGCCGCCAACCAGATTTCCATTGTCATTGCCTGCCACCGGGTGATTGGCGCCGATGGCTCCCTGACCGGCTATGGCGGTGGTCTGTGGCGCAAGCGCTGGTTGCTGGAGCATGAGCGGCGCCTGCACCACTTGCAGGGTGCATCAGCGAGCGGGCTGTAGCTCGCTGCCGGGCACCGGGTCGAGCCGGGAAACCTTATCCACAGGTGGCTGGGCGCCAGTCTGGCGCGCCAATTCGTCGGCATCCGCCTGTTCCGCCGTGGACAGCTCGGCGGCGTTATGGCCGATGCGCTTGAGCAGGGCCAGCATGCATGCCAGCGAGACCAGGGCGTAGCAGGCCGAGGCGATGGCCACGCCGATGATGCTGCCGGTGCCATTGAGGATGCTCTGGGCCAGCACCGGCGTGGCGCCGCCTACCAGCAGTGAACACAGCTGATAGGAGATCGACAGCCCGCTGTAGCGCACCCGGGTCGGAAACGCCCGCGCCAGGATGCCGCCCACCGCGCCATAGAACATCGAGTGCGGCACCGTGGCCAGGCACATGCCCAGCACCGCGATCCAGTAGTGACCGGTCTCCACGGCGAAGAACATCGCCGGCATCAGCAGCAGCTCGGGCACCACCATCAGCACCATGGCCTTGCGCATGTCCATGCGTGAAACCAGCACCGCACCCAGGGGCTGGGTGATGAACTGCACCACCAGGGCGATGACGATCACGCTGAGGAAGCTGCCCTGGCTGTAGCCCAGCTCCTTGGTGGCCCAGGACAGGGCGAAGGTGCTCTTGAAATAGGTGACGTGGATGATCGGCAGCACCCCGGCCCCCAGCAGTACCAGGCGCCAGTGGTCGCGCAGGACTTCGAGAATCGGCAGCTTGACGGTCTTTTTCTGCTCCATCAGGCGCTTCATGTCATCGGATTCTTCCAGCTTGAGGCGGATGACCATGCCGATGATCACCAGCACCGCCGACAGCAGGAACGGAATGCGCCAGCCCCAGAGCAGAAAGTCCGGAGTCGGCAGGGCGCTGAGGCCGAAGAACACCAGGGTTGCCAGCAGGTTGCCGGCCGGCGAACCCTGCTGGGCGAAGGCGGCATAGAGAATGCCCTTGCCCTTGGGCGCGCTTTCGCTGGCGATGAGGATCGCCCCGCCCCATTCGCCGCCCACCGCGATGCCCTGGATGATGCGCAGGGTCACCAGGGCAATGGGGGCCCAGACGCCGATCTGCAGGTAGCTGGGCAGCAGGCCGATGCAGGTGGTGGCCAGGCCCATCATGATCAGGGTGATCACCAGGGTGGTCTTGCGGCCGATCTTGTCGCCCATGTGGCCGAAGATGATGCCGCCGACGGGGCGGGCGATGAACCCGGCCCACAGGGTCAGGAAGGACAGCAGGGTGGCCGTGCCGGGGGGCAGGTCGGCGGGAAAGAACACCTTGCCGAACACCAGGGCGGCGGCGATGCCGTAGGCGTAGAAGTCATACCACTCGATGGTGGTGCCGATGAATGAGGCGATACCCGCCTTGCGGGCTTTCTTGTGGGCAGCGGCATCCTGGGCAGCGTTCATGTTCAATTCCTGCGTTTTTATTGTTATATGCGCCCCTGATCGGGCGCATGGACCTCTGGCAAGGTCCGACCGCTGGGAGCCTATACAGGCAGGAATCGAAAAATATAATGATTAAATCTTATGGTTTGATACGTGATTGCGTATCGCGCCCCAACGCTCAGCGCCCTCCGGCGGCCGGTTTGATCAGGGACTTGAGCAGCCCGAGAAAGCTTTCGGCCGCCGCCGAAGGCTTGTCCTCCAGGCGGATCGCCTGGATCTGCGAAGGCGCGCCGGAGCCTTCGAGCTCGCCGTAATGCACGCCCGGCTGGCCGAGCATGGCCAGGGTCTGGGGCACCAGCGCCACGCCCATCTCGTGGGCCACCATTGCCACCACCGTTTGCCATAGCCGCGTCTCGTGGCGAATGCGCGGGCTGAACCCGGCCGCCACGCAGCGGGAAATGATCAGGTCGTGGTAGTGCGGCGAGACCGCCCGCGGAAACAGGATGAAATCGTCATTGGCCAGTTGCGCCAGGTCGATCCGCGCCTGGGTGGCCAGCGAGTGGCTCTGGGGCAGGCAGCAGAGGAACGGCTCGGCCAGCAGCGGTTCGCTGTGGATGCCGGCGGCGAAGGTGCTGCCATGGACGAAGCCGATGTCGATCTGGCCGCGTTGCAGGGCCTGGGTCTGGTCGGCACTGTTCATTTCCATCAGCACCACTTCGGTTTCCGGGGATTGCTGTTCGAAGGCCTTGACCGCCTCGGGCAGCCCGCGGTGCAGGATCGAATTGACGAAACCCAGGCTCAGGCGCCCGGCAAAGCCTTCTGCCGAGCGCTGGGTCAGGTGCCGCGCCTGGTCGGCACGCAGCAGCAGGTAGCGGGCCTCGTCCAGCAGAACCTGGCCGGCGTTGGTCAGGCTCACCGACTTGTTGTTGCGATTGAGCAGTTGGACTTCCAGTTGCCCCTCAAGCTTCTTGATGTCGAAACTCAGGGCCGGCTGGGAAATGCACAGACGGTTCGCGGCCCGCCCGAAATGCAGTTCTTCGGCTACCGCGACGAAGTAGCGCAACTGTTTGAGGTCCATGGCGACTCCGGCTCTACGATATGGATTTCTTATCGTAGTTGATTGATTTTGTATTAGATACTTATCGATGGCGGCTCTAGTCTCGGCCTACAAAAAACAGGAGACGCGCCATGACCGCCGAGCCCCGCCCCATTGAAGACAGCCTCAACATCCCCGACAGCCGCGGCATCAACCTGTTCGAGTGCGACGCCGGCCTGGCCGCGCTGCTCCAGGTCTACCTGCCCTCGGCGGTCTACCAGCAGTGGTTGCCCACCTTGCAGCACCTGGGCGCCCGGGCCGGTGGCGAGCTGGATGTGCTGGCCCTGAGCGCCGACAAGAATCCCCCGGTGCTGCAACCGCGTACCCGCCGCGGCGAGAACCTGCAAAGCATTGCCAAGCATCCGGACTACGTCACCCTGGAACGGGTGGCCTTTGCCGAACTGGGGCTGGCTGCCATGAGCCACCAGCCCGGAGGCCCGCCGCCGCTGATCAAGTACGCCCTGACCTACCTGTTCGTCCAGGCCGAGTTCGGCCTGTGCTGCCCGGTGAGCATGACCGACTCCCTGACCCGCACCCTGTGCAAGTTCGGTACGCCGGAACTGGTGGCGCGCTACCTGCCGCAGTTGCAGTCCCAGGATTTCGAGACGCTGTTCCAGGGGGCGATGTTCATGACCGAACAGGCCGCCGGTTCCGACGTGTCACGCACCGAAACCCGGGCCCGGCTGGAAGATGGCCAATGGCGCCTGTTCGGTGAGAAGTGGTTCTGCTCCAACCCGGATGCCGACCTGGCCATGGTCCTGGCGCGCCCGGAAGACGCACCACCGGGCATGGCCGGGGTGACCCTGTTCCTGTTGCCCAAGGTGCTGCCCGACGGCTCGCGCAACCACTACCGGATCCAGCGCCTGAAGGACAAGCTGGGCAGCCGCTCGATGGCCAGTGGCGAGATCACCCTGGAAGGCGCCACGGCCTACCTGATCGGTGAGGTCGGCCGCGGTTTTCAGCAGATGGCCGACATGATCAACATGTCCCGCCTGTCCAATGGCGTGCGCGCGGCGGGGCTGATGCGCCGGGGGCTGAGCGAGGCGTTGTACATCGCCCGCCAGCGCCGGGCCTTCGGCAAGCACCTGATCGAAATGCCGCTGATGCAGCGCCAGTTGCTGAAGATGGTGCTGCCCGCCGAACAGGCGCGCTCGATGTTCATGCAGATCGCCAGCTTGCTGCCCCGGGCCGATGGCGGCGATGAGACGGCGCGCAAGTGCGTGCGGATCCTCACGCCGCTGATCAAGTTCCGCGCCTGCCGTGATGCACGCCGGGTGACCGGCGATGCCATGGAAGTACGCGGCGGGGTTGGCTATATCGAGGAGTGGAGCGATGCCCGGCTGGTGCGCGATGCGCACCTGGGGTCGATCTGGGAGGGCACCAGCAACATCGTCGCCCTGGACATTGCCCGGGCGGTGACTCGGGAGCAGGCGCTGGAGCCGTTGCAGGGCTATCTGGCCGGGCTGCTGGCCGAGGCCGATTTGCCACCGGCGAGCCGCCGGCTGTTCGATTCGGCCCTGTTGCGCACCGTGACCGGCTTCCATGCCGTGGCGCAGCAGCGCCGGGACGAGCAGGTACGGCAGGTGGGCAGCGTTCTCTATCACCTGGCCAGCGCCATCTTCATGGCCTGGGAGGCCGCGCGCCAGGGTGCGGACCATCGGCGCCTGGCCCTGGCTCACCTGGTGCTGGTGCACAAGGTATTGCCGCGCGATCCGTTGGGCCTGGAGCCGGTGATCGATGCCGAGCTGCTGGCGCGCCTGGCCAATGAAAGCCCGCTGTCCCAGGCCCAAGCCATGCAATTGCTGCCGGCCTGAATGGCCGTCCTTGTCCGATCTGCCGGAGTACATCCATGACGTTTGCCCAAGGCGCCCTGGCGGGCGTGAAAATCATCGATCTCAGCCGTGTGCTGGGCGGCCCCTACTGCTCCCAGGCCCTGGCCGACCACGGCGCCGAGGTGATCAAGCTGGAACCTTTGAGCGGTGATGAGACCCGGGGCTGGGGGCCGCCTTTCGAAGGTGATGACGCGGCGTATTTTCGCGGCATCAACCGTAACAAGCAGGGGATCGCCGTCGACCTGTCGCGCCCTGAAGGCCTGGAACTGCTGATGCAGTTGCTGGAAGGCGCCGACGTGCTGATCGAGAACTTCAAGCCGGGCACCCTGCAGCGTTGGGGCATCGGTTACCAGGAGGTGCTGAGCCAGCGTTTTCCGGCGTTGATCCACTGCGGGATTTCCGGCTTTGGCGCCGATGGCCCGCTGGGCGGGCTGCCGGGTTACGACGCGGTGATCCAGGCCATGGCCGGGCTGATGAGCGTCAACGGCGAAGGCGACGGCGGGCCGTTGCGCATCGGCCTGCCGATTGTCGATATGGTCACCGGCCTGAATGCCCTGGCGGGGATTCTCCTGGCCCTCAACGAGCGCCAGCGCAGCGGCCTCGGGCAGTCACTGGACATCTCCCTGTACGACTGCGGCGTGTCCCTGCTGCACCCGCACCTGCCGAACTACTTCGCCGCCGGCAAGACGCCCAGACGCACGGGCAACGCCCATCCCAACATTGCTCCCTACGACAGCTACCGCACTGCTGGCGAGCCGATTTTCCTGGCGGTGGGCAACGACCGCCAGTTCGCCCGGCTGTGCCAGGAACTGGGGGCCGGCGCGTTGCTGGAGGACCCGCGTTTTACCGACAACGGCCAGCGCTCGGTCAACCGCGAGGCCTTGAAGCAGCAACTGGAGCATTACCTGTCGGCACACGACTGCGCGTTGCTGGCCCCGCGGCTGATCGGCCTGGGGGTGCCTTGTGGTTCGATCGCCACCGTCGACCAGGTGGTGGCTCATCCCCACACCCGGCATCGCGGGCTGCTGGTGGAACTCGATGGCTACCGGGGCATAGGTTCGCCGGTGAAGTTGTCGCGCACGCCGGCCAGCTACCGTACGGCGCCGCCGAGCCTGGGGCAGGACACCCGGGCGGTATTGCAGGGGCTGGGCCTGGATGAACCGACCATCGCCGCACTGCTGGCCAGCGGCGTGGTGCACGGTTGAGGCTCAGGGGCGGCGGGCCCGCAGCAGAGTGAAGCTGATGGCCGGGCTCTGTTGCAGGACCTTGTCGCCAGCCAGCACCTGCACCGCCAACCGGTGCTGGCCACGGTCGATATTCACCAGTTGCAGCTCGGGCCCCTGGCCGGCCTGGCCATAGGGCTGGCCATCCAGCAGCAGGCGCAGACGGTGGCCGGGCCGCAGGCTGGGCTGCAACTCCACCTGCACGCTGAAACTGCCGTTGTTGGCGCGCAAGGCACCGTGCTCCGGTACGCCGCTCAGTTGCAGCCGTTCGTAGGCCAGAAGGGTGCTGGCAGGTTGTGCTGCCGGCGTATGTGGCGCCGGTGTGGCCGGGCTGGGGAGGCGATTCGGCGCGGGCGTTTCAATCTGCCGGTACGAGGTTCCCGGCGGCTGGTCGCTATAGGCGCGATTACCGGCCGAGTCGGTGTACTGGTAGATCTGCGCGCCGGCTGGCAATGCGCTGATCCACAGCAGGCAAGCAATGACGAGGTGCATCTCGCTGATCCTGGCGGGTGCCTGAAAGGCTCCAGCATAGGGTGCTGCTGCGCGTGGCACAGGCGTGGTTAACCTTTGAACACACATAACTCTGCCGTGGCACGAACCATCGCCAGTCGTCGCAGTGGGTCGCTGCTGCTGGCCTGATTGGCCCGGGCCAGCCATTGCGGGCATTGGCGGTCGGTGCGCTGCGGGCTGAAGTCGGCCAGTTGCTGCAGCAGGCGTTTTTGTAACTGATCAAGTTGGGGGCGGATCTGCCCGGCCAGGTCCTGGCGCGGAGTGTCCGGTGCCCGGCCTTGCAAGTGCCAGGTCGAGAGTCGGGCGTATTGCACCAGCTTGTTGGCTTCGATCTGGGCGGCGAAGAACTGCCCAACCGTTTCTTCGCTCAAGTGATAGGTTGCGGCCTGGGCGGTTGCCCCGGCGATCACCTGTTGTTCCCGCGGGCGGTCTTCCACGGCCTTGTGGCTGTCCCATTTGCTCAGGGCCACCTGATCGGCAATCGCCAGGCGTTCGCCGATGCTCTGCAGCAGCGGGGCGAGGGCGGGCGGGGCGTCACTGGCGCAGGCGGCGGTGGCGAACAGGCTGCAAGTCAGGGCGAGGCACAGGTTGAGGCGCGAAGTCATGGGCGGGCTCGGCTGCTGATGGGGAGACGGCTCCCATGATGCACGCAACCACCCCGGGCAGGGCAAATGCGCGGGCATAAAAAAAGGCCTCCCGAAGGAGGCCCCTTGATCACGCGGCTTGCGCCGGCGCTACCGGATCAGCAGCTGTAGTACAGCTCGTATTCCAGTGGGTGTACGAAGGTACGTACCTTGATTTCTTCTTCGCTTTTCAGGGCGATGTAGGCGTCGATGAAGTCGTCGCTGAAAACGCCGCCTTTGGTCAGGAACGCACGACCTTTGTCCAGCTCTTCCAGGGCTTCCTTCAGGCTGCCGCAAACTTGTGGGATCTCTTTGGCCTCTTCAGGCGGCAGGTCGTACAGGTTTTTGTCAGCAGCGTCGCCAGGGTGGATCTTGTTCTGGATGCCGTCCAGGCCGGCCATCAGCAGGGCAGCGAAGGCCAGGTACGGGTTGGCAGCCGGGTCCGGGAAACGGGCTTCGATACGGCGGGCCTTAGGGCTCGACACGTAAGGAATACGGATCGAAGCGGAGCGGTTGCGCGCCGAGTAGGCCAGCATGACCGGGGCTTCGAAGCCTGGCACCAGACGCTTGTAGGAGTTGGTCGCCGGGTTGGTGAAGCCGTTCAGGGCCTTACCGTGCTTGATGATGCCGCCGATGAAGTACAGGGCGGTATCGGACAGGCCGGCATAGCCTTCACCTGCGAAGGTGTTCTTGCCGTCTTTCCAGATCGACATGTGGACGTGCATGCCCGAGCCGTTGTCGCCGTACAGAGGCTTGGGCATGAAGGTGGCAGTGCGGCCGTAGGCGTCAGCCACGTTGTGCACCACGTACTTCAGGGTCTGGGTTTCGTCGGCCTTCTTCACCAGGGTGTTGAACTTGACGCCGATTTCGTTCTGGCCCGCAGTCGCCACTTCGTGGTGGTGAACTTCGACGGTCAGGCCCATTTCTTCCAGTGCGTTGCACATGGAGGTACGGATTTCGTGGTCGTGGTCGAACGGTGGAACCGGGAAGTAGCCGCCCTTGACGCCTGGACGGTGGCCCTTGTTACCGCCTTCGATGTCCTGGTCGGACATCCACGAACCTTGTTCGGAGTAGATCTTGAACATGGAGCCGGAGATGTCGGACTTGAATTTCACCTGGTCGAAGATGAAGAACTCTGGCTCTGGGCCGGCGAATACGGTGTCGCCGATACCGGTGGCTTTCAGGTGCTCTTCGGCGCGCTTGGCGATGGCACGTGGGTCACGATCGTAACCCTGCATGCTCGAAGGTTCGATGATGTCGCACACCAGGATCAGGGTCGGTTCTTCGGTGAACGGGTCCAGTACGGCGGTTTCGTCGTCCGGCATCAGGATCATGTCGGAGGCTTCGATGCCTTTCCAGCCAGCGATGGAGGAGCCGTCGAACATCTTGCCAGCTTCGAAGAAGTCTTCATCCAGCGCATCACGAGCCGGCATGGTCACGTGATGTTGAGTGCCCTTGGTGTCAGTGAAGCGCAGATCAATCCATTTGACGTCATGATCTTTGATGAGTTGAACCGACTTCGACATAGTGTCCTCCGGGTGGCTTCGGGCTTGGTGTTGGAGTGCCCTTAGAATGTGGGTGATGCCGGCGCGAATACTCTGCCATGGCAACCTGCCTCACAAGGGAGCAAATTGCATGCCAGTGCCCCGAGATGGGTTTTCTGCCCCAAAATCACGCTTTCTGCGACGTATTGGGTTGAATGCCGGCATTCGGCGCACTGCAATGTAGCGTCTTTGCCAATAAATGACCCGTTTTGGTGCATCGAAAACCTTCTGCACATAAACTGGTTAAACCTTGAGCAATTTCCGCTATAATCCGCGCCCCCCTTTTTCGGCTGGCCCAGCGCGCGCTGTTTTCATGAAACTAATCGTTAAAGTTTTCCCGGAAATCACCATCAAGAGCCGCCCGGTTCGGACGCGTTTCATCCGTCAGTTGGCGAAGAACATCCGTGCTGTGCTCCGCGACCTGGACCCGGCCGTGGTGGTCAATGGTGTGTGGGACAACCTCGAGCTGGAAACCGCCGTCAGCGAGCCCAAGGCCCTGAAGGACATGACCGAGCGCCTGAGCTGCATGCCCGGCATCGCGCATTTCCTGCAGGTCGACGAGTACCCTCTGGGCGACTTCGACGACATCGTCGCCAAGTGCAAGCAGCACTTTGGCGAAGCCCTCCCGGGGAAGGTTTTTGCCGTGCGCTGCAAGCGTGCCGGCAAGCATGAATTCAGCTCCATGGACGTGGAAAAATACGTCGGCAGCCAACTGCGTCGGCAGTGCGGTGCCGCCGGAATTTCCCTGAAAGAGCCTGAAATCGAAGTGCGGATGGAAATTCGCGACCAACGGTTGTTCGTGATCCACAGCCAGCACAACGGCATCGGCGGCTACCCGCTGGGCGCCCTGGAACAGACCCTGGTCCTGATGTCCGGCGGTTTCGATTCCACGGTGGCGGCGTACCAGATCATGCGCCGCGGCCTGATGGGGCATTTCTGCTTCTTCAACCTGGGCGGGCGTGCCCATGAACTGGGCGTGATGGAAGTCGCGCACTATATATGGAAGAAGTACGGCAGCTCCCAGCGCGTGCTGTTCGTCAGCGTGCCGTTCGAGGAAGTGCTCGGGGAAATCCTCGGCAAAGTCGACAACAGTCATATGGGCGTCATTTTGAAGCGTATGATGTTGCGTGCCGCGTCGAGCATCGCCGACCGCCTGCACATCGACGCGCTGGTGACCGGCGAGGCGATTTCCCAGGTGTCCAGCCAGACCCTGCCGAACCTGTCGGTGATCGACTGCGTGACCGAGAAACTGGTACTGCGCCCCCTGATTGCCAGCCACAAGCAGGACATCATCGACCTGGCCGTGGAGATCGGCACCGCCGACTTCGCCAAGCACATGCCGGAGTACTGCGGGGTCATCTCGGTGAACCCCAAGACCCATGCCAAGCGCCATCGCGTCGAGCATGAAGAGAAAGAATTCGATATGGCGGTGCTCGAGCGTGCGATCGAGCGGGCCAAACTGGTGCCGATCGATCGGGTGATCGACGAGTTGGGCCAGGATGTACAGATTGAAGAAGTCAGTGAGGCGCTGGCCGGTCAGATCGTCATCGACATCCGTCATCCGGATGCCGAGGAAGACCAGCCGCTGGAGCTCGCAGGCATCGAAGTAAAAGCGCTGCCGTTCTATGCATTGAACGCCCGCTTCAAGGAACTGGACCCTACGCGCCAGTACCTGCTGTATTGCGACAAAGGCGTCATGAGTCGCCTGCATGCTCACCATCTGCTCAGTGAGGGACATGCCAATGTGCGCGTTTATAGACCGAGCTAAGTGCCCGGGGATGTTCGCCTGTGGCTTGCGTCACCGGCCCCCCGACGCCGCCGTCCAGCTGTAACGGCCAGGCCTGAATCTATTGTTAATCGCTGCCAGCATTTGTCAGCACACCGAATCCTCTGATCGAGATACACAAGTGATCGAAAATCTACGCAACATCGCCATCATTGCCCACGTTGACCATGGTAAGACCACCCTGGTAGACAAACTCCTGCGTCAATCCGGCACCCTGGAACGCAACGAGCTCAACGACGAGCGCGTGATGGACTCCAACGACCAGGAAAAAGAGCGCGGCATTACCATCCTGGCGAAAAACACCGCCATCAACTGGAACGGCTACCACATCAACATCGTGGACACCCCGGGCCACGCCGACTTCGGCGGCGAAGTTGAGCGCGTAATGTCCATGGTCGACTCCGTGCTGCTGCTGGTCGACGCTCAAGACGGCCCTATGCCGCAAACCCGTTTCGTGACCAAGAAGGCTTTCGAAGCCGGCCTGCGTCCAATCGTGGTGATCAACAAGGTCGACCGTCCGGGCGCGCGTCCTGACTGGGTTCTGGACCAGATCTTCGACCTGTTCGACAACCTGGGCGCCACCGAAGAACAGCTGGACTTCAAAGTCGTCTACGCCTCGGCCCTGAACGGCATCGCCGGTCTGGACCACACCGAAATGGCCGAAGACATGACCCCGCTTTACCAGTCGATCGTCGACAACGTGCCAGCGCCAAGCGTTGACCGTGACGGTCCGTTCCAGATGCAGATCTCCGCTCTGGACTACAACAGCTTCCTGGGTGTGATCGGCGTTGGCCGTATCGCTCGCGGTCGCGTCAAGCCCAACACCCCGGTAGTGGCCATCGACGTCGACGGCAAGCGCCGCAACGGTCGTATCCTCAAGCTGATGGGCCACCACGGTCTGCACCGCGTAGACGTTGAAGAAGCCGCTGCCGGCGACATCGTCTGCATCAGCGGTTTCGACGAGCTGTTCATCTCCGACACCCTGTGCGACCCGACCGCTGTTGAAGCGATGAAGCCGCTGACCGTCGACGAGCCAACCGTTTCCATGACCTTCCAGGTCAACGACTCGCCATTCTGCGGTAAAGAAGGCAAGTTCGTGACCTCCCGTAACATCAAGGAGCGTCTGGACAAGGAGCTGCTGTACAACGTTGCTCTGCGTGTCGAAGAAGGCGACTCGGCCGACAAGTTCAAGGTTTCCGGCCGTGGTGAGCTGCACCTGTCGGTACTGATCGAAACCATGCGTCGCGAAGGTTTCGAAATGGGCGTTGGCCGTCCTGAAGTGATCATCCGTGAAGTTGACGGCGTGAAGCAGGAACCGTTCGAAAACGTCACCATCGACATCCCTGAAGATTCCCAGGGCAAGGTCATGGAAGAAATGGGCCTGCGTAAGGGCGACCTGAGCAACATGGTTCCGGATGGCAAGGGCCGTGTACGCCTGGAATACAACATTCCAGCCCGTGGTCTGATCGGTTTCCGTAACCAGTTCCTGACCCTGACCAACGGTGCAGGCATCCTGACCTCGATCTTCGATCGCTACGCTCCGATGAAGTCCGGCCACATGTCCGGCCGTCAGAACGGCGTACTGGTATCGGTAGAAACCGGCAAGGCCCTGACCTACTCCCTGGAAACCCTGCAGGCGCGCGGCAAGCTGTTCGTCGAGCACGGCCAGGAAATCTACAACGGTCAGATCGTTGGTCTGAACAGCCGTGACAACGACCTGGGTGTGAACCCAACCAAAGGCAAGAAGCTCGACAACATGCGTGCTTCGGGCAAGGACGAAACCATCGCCCTGGTTCCACCGGTCCGTTTCACCCTGGAACAGGCTCTGGAATTCATCCAGGACGACGAGCTGTGTGAAGTGACTCCTAAGTCCATCCGTCTTCGCAAGAAGATCCTGGACGAAGGCGAGCGTACTCGCGCTGCCAAGAAAGCCAAGAACTGAGTCTTTAGTTCCGGCTGAATGAAAACGCCCCCGGCCTTGCGGCCGGGGGCGTTTTTTTTGATCTGTGAAAAAGCTCGGGTCCTGTCGCCGCTGCCGAGCCTGCAAGGCTGCGCTCGACCGCGTAGCGGTCGTAAAACGGTGTATCTGGAACTCTGCAGTGGCCCGTACTGCGGCGGCTTTGCAGCCGTTCGCAGCCTCGAAGGCTCGGCAGCGGCTACAGGGCGGCAGGGTTACATGGGGAACGGGGTTGCAGGCGCAGGCCGGGGCTCAGAAGCGTTCCAGGGTCCGGCTGCTGGTATTGGTCGGGCGCACCTGAGGCTTGGGCTTGTAGGCGCAGTAACCGGGGCGCGGGCCGATCTTCGGATGGTTGCGGCAGGTATCCGGGCGCTTGTCATAAATGGTGCACAGGCGGCTTTTACGATCCAGATACAGGCAGTCGTTGTTGCTCATGCGCTGCAGGGTGAAGATTTCCGACTTCTGGTTGTAGCGCTCGACGATGCCTTCCTTCTGCAGGCGCTTGGCGATGTTCTTCGCCGGCTCGCCGCGTTCGAATTCATCGACGATGCCGATGCGGATCAGGTCCTTGATCTTCACTTCCACCGGCAGTGTGCAGCAGCTGGACATGCAGGAGCCGCACATGGGGGCGGTGTACTTGGCCCAGGTATCGAGACGATCGATTTCCGCGGCGGCGATCAGGTTGGACTTCATCAAGGTCATTTCCGGCAGGTGTTCCAGGGCGCGCGATCATACCGGGACTGGTGGATTTTTGAACGACTTTAGGTCGGATTTTTCTTCATGTGGCGCCGAACAATACCTGGCGGCACGGCAACTGCATCCTTTTCTCCCGCTGGCGCAGAAGACTCCCTGTTTAGCCGAGCCATTTGAAATAGCGCCGAACCAGAGCCTTCGCCTCGTGTCAGACCGACTAGGCTCAGACAATTCCATGCTCACTGTGTATCTCGTCAGAGGTCGTATCGATGACTCAGGAACCCCTTGTTCGCGACGCTGAGGTGGCCGCTTTTCGCGAAGCCGTCTTGACCAAACTCACCTACGCGGTAGGCAAAGACCCGGATCACGCCTTCGACCACGACTGGTTCGAAGCCATTGCCCTGGCCGCGCGGGACCACATGGTCGACCACTGGATGGATCACACGCGGCAGATCTACCGCAAGGGCCAGAAGCGGGTGTACTACCTGTCCCTGGAGTTCCTTATCGGCCGCCTGCTGTTCGACAGCCTGAGCAACCTCGGGCTGCTGGAGGTGGCCCGCGAGGCCCTCACCGACCTGGGGGTGGACCTGGAGCG
This sequence comes from Pseudomonas sp. GW823-FHT03E05, assembly GCF_058796855.1. NCBI lineage: Bacteria > Pseudomonadati > Pseudomonadota > Gammaproteobacteria > Pseudomonadales > Pseudomonadaceae > Pseudomonas > Pseudomonas sp. GW823-FHT03E05. Next base: position 407,664 of record NZ_JBXAJB010000005.1, on the reverse strand, counting down.
CATCCGCCTGCTGGAGCCCGATGCGGCCTTGGGCAACGGTGGCCTGGGGCGCCTGGCGGCATGCTTCATGGAAAGCATGTCGACCCTGGGCATCGCCGGCCACGGCTACGGCATCCGCTACGAACACGGGCTGTTCCGCCAGGCCATCGTCGATGGCTGGCAGCAGGAGCAGACCGAGCACTGGCTGGATTTCGGCAACCCCTGGGAGTTCGAGCGCCCCGAGGTGATCTACTCCATCGGCTTTGGCGGCAGTGTCGACACCGTGACCGACGAGGCGGGCAACACCCGGCAGGTCTGGTGGCCGGCGGAAACGGTGCGCGCGGTGGCCTACGACACCCCGGTGGTGGGCTGGCGCGGGGCCAGCGTCAACACCTTGCGCCTGTGGCGGGCACGGGCCATGGAAGACCTGCACCTGGAGCGCTTCAATGCCGGTGACCACCTGGGCGCGGTAGCCGAAGTGGCCCGGGCCGAGAGCATTTCCCGGGTGCTGTACCCGGCCGACAGCACCGAGGCCGGCCAGGAGCTGCGCCTGCGCCAGGAATATTTCTTCGTCTCGGCGTCGCTGCAGGACCTGCTGCGCCGCCACAAGAACATGCACGACTCGGTGCTCAGCCTCGGCGAGCACGCGGCGATCCAGCTCAATGACACCCACCCGTCGATCGCCGTGGCCGAGCTGATGCGCCAATTGGTCGACCTGCACGGCATCGCCTGGGACGCGGCGTGGCAGATCACCGTGGAAACCCTCTCCTACACCAACCACACCTTGCTGCCCGAAGCCCTGGAAACCTGGCCGGTGGGCCTGATGGAGCGCATGCTGCCGCGGCACATGCAGATCATCTACCTGATCAACGCCCAGCACATCGACTCGCTGCGGGCCAAGGGCCTGCACGATTTCGACGTGCTGCGGGCGGTGTCGCTGATCGAGGAAGACAACGGCCGCCGGGTGCGCATGGGCAACCTGGCGTTTCTCGGCTCCCACAGCGTCAACGGCGTGTCCGGGCTGCACACCCAGTTGATGCGCAGCACGGTGTTCTCCGAGCTGCACAAGCTGTACCCCGAGCGCATCAACAACAAGACCAACGGCATCACCTTCCGCCGCTGGCTGTACCAGGCCAACCCGCAACTCACTGAAATGCTGGTAGAGGCCCTGGGTCCCGAGCTGCTGGACAGCCCCGAGGAACTGCTCAGGGGGCTCGAACCCTTTGCCGAGAAACCGGCCTTTCGCAAACAGTTCGCCGAGCAGCGCCTGCACAGCAAGCGCGCCCTCGCGGCGATCATCCATGAGCGCCTGGGAATCGCGATCAACCCGGCGGCAATGTTCGATGTGCAGGTCAAGCGCATCCACGAATACAAGCGCCAGTTGCTCAACCTGTTGCACACCGTGGCGTTGTACCAGGCGATCCGCGCCGAGCCGGAAACCGACTGGGTGCCGCGGGTGAAGATCTTCGCCGGCAAGGCTGCCGCCAGCTATCACCAGGCCAAGCTGATCATCAAGCTGACCAACGACATCGCCCGTACGGTGAACAATGACCCCACGGTGCGCGGTTTGCTCAAGGTGGTGTTCCTGCCCAACTACAACGTCAGCCTGGCGGAAAGCATCATTCCTGCCGCCGACCTGTCGGAGCAGATCTCCACCGCCGGGTTCGAGGCCTCGGGCACCAGCAACATGAAGTTCGGCCTCAATGGCGCGTTGACCATCGGCACCCTGGACGGCGCCAACGTCGAGATGTGCGAGCAGGTTGGCGCGGAGCACATGTTCATCTTCGGCCTCAGTGCCCAGCAGGTGGAGGCGCGCAAACGCAATGGCGAGTTCAGCGCGGTGCCGGACATCGCCGCCTCCCATCGGCTGAACGATGTGCTGCAGGCGATTCGCGGCGGGGTGTTCTCCCCGGACGATCCGTCGCGCTATACCGCGCTGATCGATTCGCTGATCGATTACGACCGGTTCCTGGTCTGCGCCGATTTCGACGCTTACTGGAACGCCCAGGCTCGGGTCGAGGAGCGCTGGCACGACTCCAAGGAATGGTGGCGTTCGGCGGTGCTCAACACTGCGCGCATGGGCTGGTTCTCTTCGGACCGGACCATCCGTGAATACGCCACAGAGATCTGGAAGGCCCTGGAATGAGGCCCCTGAGAAAATTCTAGAAGTGTGTACAAGGCCCAGCGTTTGTTGGGCCTTGCCGATATACTGGGCAGCGTTTTGCCTCCCCGGCGGTGTCTTTTGTCTGGTGTCCGGCTTCCAAGCGGGGAGGGGCCTTTACCGGTTTGCCGGCGCGGGCACCCATACGGTTGCACCCGTCCGTCAATGGACTGCTTAGGGATATCGACACATGCAATGGATATTCATGCTGCTGGGAGGGGGACTGGGCTGGTTCCTTGACGAGTCCTTCAGCGACGCCCTGATTGGCGCGGTCTCGGGCTTGGCCATCGGCCTGGCGATTCGTTCCGACGCCTTGCATCGACAAGTTGTCGACCAGCATCGTGAGCTGGAGAAGGCAAAGAAGGCCCTCGCTACCCTGGGCCAGCGCCTTGCCCTGCTGGAAAGCACCGGCGGCCCCGCTGCCGAGCCCGCCTCAGAACCCCAGGCCAGCGCCCCGCTGGCCGAGGCAGGCAGCGGCATGAGCGCCGCGCCGGAACTTGCAGACCTTCCCGAATTCATTCTTGAGGAAGTCCAGCCCGTGGAGCCGGCGCCGGCTGCCCCCGAGCTGGTCTGGGAGTTGCCCGCGGCAGCGAGCCCTGCCGCCTCCGTGGAGGCCAGCCAGCCGGTGCCGGAGTCGGTATGGCAACCCCAGCCCCAGGCGCCGGCCCGTGAGTCCGTAGCTGCGCCTCGGGAACCCAACCTGATCGAGCGTGCCCTGAGCGGCGCGCGCACCTGGCTGTTTGGCGGCAACACCGTGCTGCGGGTCGGCGTGGTGCTGTTGTTCCTTGGCCTGGCTTTCCTTCTGCGCTACGCCACCGAAGGCATGGTGGTGCCGCTGGAGCTGCGCTACGCCGGGGTTGCGGCCTGTTCCCTGGGCCTGCTGGGCCTGGGCTGGTGGTTGCGGCGGCGCAACAGCAGCTACGCCCTGATGCTCCAGGGCACCGGTATCGCCGTGCTGTACCTGACGGTGTTCGCGGCGATGCGCCTGCATCCGTTGCTCGACCCTTCCGCGGCCCTTGGCCTGTTGGTGGCGGTCACCGTGTTTTCGGCGATCCTGGCCATTACCCAGGACGCCCTCAGTCTGGCGGCCGCTGCAGCCCTGGGCGGCTTTGCCGCACCGATCCTGACGTCCACCGGCGCCGGCAGCCATGTGGCACTGTTCAGTTACTTCGCCCTGCTCAATGCCGGCATCCTGGCCATTGCCTGGTTCAAGGCCTGGCGCCTGCTGAACCTGATCGGCTTTGTCGGCACCTTCGGTATCGGCTTTGCCTGGGGCCTGCGCTCCTACACGCCGGAGCTGCTGTGGAGCACCGAGCCCTTCCTGATCCTGTTCTTTGTCATGTACCTGGCCATCGGCCTGCTGTTCACCCGGCGCAAGCTGCTGGAAATGCCCGACGCACCGGCGGATGACAGCCGCCAGGCGCTGCTGCACTGGTCTGCGCGCAAGGGTGACTACGTCGACGGCAGCATGCTCTTCGGCCCGCCCCTGGTGGGCTTCGGCCTGCAACTGGCGCTGGTCCAGCACCTGGAGTTCGCCGCTTCCTTCAGTGCCCTGGCCCTGGGCCTGACCTACATGGTCCTGGCCCGGCTACTGATGGGCGGCCGCGCCCTGTTGCTGGGTGAAACCTGCCTGGCCCTGGGCGTGATCTTCGCCAGCCTGGCGATCCCTCTAGGCCTGGATGCGCGCTGGACCTGCGCTGCCTGGGCCGTGGAAGGGGCGGGAATCTTCTGGCTCGGCCTGCGCCAGCAACGGCCGCTGGCCCGGGCGTTCGCCCTGCTGCTGCAACTGGGGTCGGCCCTGGCCTTCCTCAGTAAGCTGCAGCCTGGCGCTACCAGCCTGCTGGATGGCGCGCCGCTGGGGGCGTTGCTGCTGGGCGTCGCGCTGCTGTTCAGCTTCGACCAGTTGCGGCGGGCGCGGAAGACCCAGGTAGCGAGCTGGGAGCAGGGCATTGCGCCGATCCTGGCGGTGGCCGGGCTGGCTTTCCTGTACCTGCTGGCGCCGTTGTTCCTGTTCACCCAGGGCACCGCCATCAGCTGGGCGGTGGCCGGGTTGGCGACGCTGTTTGTCGGCCTGCGCCTGCAATCGCGGACGTTCCTGTTCACCGCCTTCGCCGTGCAGCTGTTGGGCGGTGCGCTGTTCCTGATGCGCCTGCAAGGTGCGGACGGCGATGCCGGTGCGGTGTTCAACGCCGGCTGGAGCGGGCTGATGAGCGCTTCGCTGATTGGCCTGGCGCTGATCGGCGGCATGCTCCTGGCAGCCCGCAATGACATGGTGCACAGTGATCCGCGGCTGCTGCGGGGCTTGTCCCTGGTACTGCTGGCCGGCCTGATGATGATCAACCTGGCGGTGCTGTTCGTCCTGCCCTGGAGCACGGCCAGTGGCGTCTGGGCCGCCAGTGGCCTGCTGATCATCTGGCTCAGCCTGTATCTGCAGCAGCGGGCCAGCTTTGTCTTCGGCCTGGTGCTCCAGGTGATTGGCGGCAGCACTTTCCTGCTGGCCGGTTCGGGTTGGTATTTCGTGGCGACGGACGCTGCGCGGCCTCTGGCCAATGGCGATTTCTGGACGCCGATGGTCCTGGCCCTGGCGGCCCTGGTGGGCGCCTGGCGCCTGCAGCGGGGCAACCATGGTTCGGCCTTCGATACCTTGAGCCTGGGCCATCTGTCCGATCTGTTGCTGGCCTGGGGCGCCTGCTGGTGGGCCTTTACCTGGCTCAAGGAAGTGCTGCGCTTCGCCCCGGCCCATTGGCAGGCCAGCCTGCTGTTGCTGATCAGCGCGGCTAGCGTGTTGCTCTGGGCGCTGCTGGCGGTACGTTTGAAATGGTCGTCCCTGGGCCTGTTGTGCAGCCTGTTGATACCAGCCGCGGGTCTGGTGCTCCTGGCTTCCTGGGCTCCGCGCTATCACCCGGCGGCGGATTTCGGCTGGCTGGCCTGGACCCTGTTGTTCGCCGTGCACTTCTTCAGCCAGCGGCGCCTGGTGTCGCAGCTGCCGGCACGGGTGGCGAGCATCGCCCATGTGCTGGGCTGCTGGTTGCTGATCGGCGTGCTGGCGCTGGAGCTGCGTTATGGCCTGCTGCTGTTGTCCGAGCAGTACAACGCCTGGCGCTGGCTGGGCTGGGCGATCCTGCCGAGCCTGTACCTGGTGGCGATGGCCGCGCCGCGCGCCTGGCCGTGGCCGGTTTCTGCCCACTCCCGCGAGTACCGCCTGTATGCCGCGCTGCCCCTGGCGGTGCTGATGCTCGGCTGGTTCTGGCTGGCGAATATCTTCAGCGATGGCCGGGCCGAACCACTGCCTTACCTGCCGCTGCTCAACCCGCTGGAACTGGGGCTGCTGTTCGCGCTGTTCGGCGTCTATGTCTGGTCGCGCAGCGCGGTGCGGGAACTGGCGATCCGTGCCGACTACGCCGAGCGTGCCACGCAACTGGTGGCGGGGCTGTCGCTGTTCGCCTTCTTCACCGTGCTGGTGATGCGGGCGGCCCACCATTGGAGCGGCGTGCCGTTCCAGGCGGATGCGTTGCTGGAATCGATGATGGTCCAGGCCGGGCTGTCCATCGTCTGGACCCTGATTGCCCTGAGCCTGATGATCGGCGGCCACCTGCGTCATCGCCGTGAAGTCTGGCTGATCGGCGCAGTGCTGATTGCCGTGGTGGTGGCCAAGCTGTTCCTGGTGGAGTTGAGCAACCGTGGCGGGCTGGCGCGGATCGTCTCGTTCATCGGGGTGGGAGTATTGCTGCTGGTGGTGGGCTATTTCGCCCCATTGCCGCCCAAGCGCGCCGAGGCGCAAGCCGAGCCCGGCAAACCGTTGAATGAAGGAGTGTCATCGTGAGTGCGAAGCTGAGCCTGGGCTGGTTGGGGGCTGTGGGCCTGTGTGTGGCGTTGTCCGCCGTGGCCCAGGACAAACCGGGGGACTTCAAGTCCCTGGCACCCCTGAGCCTGAGCGGCGAGGGGCCCTGGTATCGCCTGGAACTGCCGTTGGCGGTGCAACTGCACGCCAGCCAGACCGACCTGCGGGATATCCGTGTGTTCAACGCTGCCGGTGAGCCCCAGGCCTATGCCCTGGCGCGCCAGCAGGCGCAGACCACCGAGCAGCACACGCTCAGCGATGTGAAGTGGTTCCCGTTGTACAGCTCGGCAGATGCCGCCGACAGCACCCCCAGCGTGCGGGTGCAATCCACCACCAATGGCACGCTGGTGGAGGTTCAGCCCTCCACTCAACTGGAGGCCGGCGAGGAGGTCCTGCGTGGCTGGTTGCTGGATGCCAGCGCAATCAAGGCACCGTTGCAGCAACTGGTGCTGGACTGGACCAGCGAACGCGACGGCTTCCAGCGGTTCAGCATCGAAGCCAGCGACGACCTGCAGCACTGGCAGCCCTGGGGCGAAGGCCAGGTGGCGCGCCTGTCGTTCGCCGACGAACGGGTCGAACAGCATGAAGTGGCCTTGCCCGGGCAGACGGCGCGCTACCTGCGCCTCTTGTGGAACACCCCGCAAACGGCGCCGGTGCTGACTTCGGCGCAATTGCAAAGCAGTACCACCAGCAGCCTGCCATCGCCGCTGGTGTGGTCGCAGCCCCTGAAGGGCAGCAGTGCCAAGGCCGGCGAGTACACCTGGCAGTTGCCCATGGGTTTGAACCTGGAGCGAGTGCGCATTGCCCTGACCCAGGCCAACAGCCTGGCTCCGGCCACGCTTTATGGGCGCCGAGAAAGCAGCCTGCCGTGGCAGCCCCTGGGCAATGGCCTGCTGTACCGCCTGACCCAGAATGGCCAGGACGTGCAGCAGAACGAACTGCAACTGCCGGGGCAGACCGTGCAGCAACTCAGGCTGGTGGTGGATGAGCGTGGTGGCGGCCTGGGCGCCGAGGCCCCGAGCCTGGAGTTCGCCGTGCGTGGCACCCAACTGGTGTTCCTGGCTCGGGGAGCCGGCCCTTACACCCTGGCCCTGGGCAACCCCACCGCGAGCGCGGCCAACCTGCCGCTGGCGACCCTGATCCCCGACTACAGTGCGCAACGCCTCAAGCAGTTGGGCCAGGCCAAGGTCGAGGGCGCGGCGCAACTGGCCTCGGCCACTGTCGCTCCTGCCGCTGCCGTGGCGGCAGGCGGGCCGGACTGGAAGAAGATCGGCCTGTGGGCCGTATTGCTTCTCGGGGTGCTGGCCCTGGCCGGCATGGCCTTCAGCATGTTGCGCAAACCCGCGGCCTGAGGCGGGCAGGTGTGGCGAGGGACCAAGCTCCCTCGCCACCAAGGTCCATCGTGCCCGGGGTTTTTGACTACGCTGAAACCGGCGCCTGAACTCTAACTGGCGGTTCCCTGTCTGAGAGGAGGAAATGCGCCTCGACTCGCGTTAAACTGCGCGGGTTTTTAGCCCCCCATTCCTCCGGAGCCTTCCATGTCCCGCGTTACCCTGAGTCGCTATTTGATTGAGCAGACCCGCAGCAACAACACTCCTGCCGATCTGCGCTTCCTGATCGAAGTGGTGGCGCGTGCTTGCAAGGAGATCAGCCACGCCGTTTCCAAGGGCGCCCTGGGCGGTGTCCTGGGCAGCATGGGCACGGAAAACGTGCAGGGCGAAGTGCAGAAGAAGCTCGACGTGATCTCCAACGAGATCCTGCTTGAAGCCAACGAATGGGGCGGCCACCTGGCCGGCATGGCGTCCGAGGAAATGGACAATGCCTACCAGATCCCGGGCAAGTACCCCAAAGGCGCCTACCTGCTGGTATTCGACCCGCTGGACGGCTCCTCGAACATCGATATCAACGCACCGGTCGGCACCATTTTCTCGGTACTGCGCTGCCCCAACGAGTACCTGAGCCAGAACGAAGCCCTGAATGAAAAGGCCTTCCTGCAGCCGGGCACCCAGCAGGTCGCCGCCGGTTACGCCATCTACGGCCCGCAGACCATGCTGGTGCTGACCCTGGGCGACGGCGTCAAAGGCTTCACCCTGGACCGCGAAATGGGCAGCTTCGTCCTGACCCACGAAGACATCAAGATTCCGGAATCCACCCAGGAATTCGCCATCAACATGTCCAACGAGCGTCACTGGGAAGCCCCGGTCAAGCGCTACGTGGAAGAACTGCTGGCGGGCGACACCGGCCCGCTGAAAAAGAACTACAACATGCGCTGGGTCGCGGCGATGGTGGCTGACGTGCACCGTATCCTGACCCGGGGCGGTCTGTTCATGTACCCACGGGACAGCCGCGAGCCGGAAAAACCGGGCAAGTTGCGCCTGATGTACGAAGCCAATCCGATGTCGTTCCTGGTGGAACAGGCCGGCGGCGCGTCCACCGATGGTCACAAGCGCATTCTCGACATTCAGCCTGAAGGCCTGCACCAGCGTGTGGCGGTGTTCCTCGGCTCGAAGGAAGAAGTGGCCCGCGTGACCGGCTACCACAAGGAATAAATCATGAGCGCGCCCTGGCAGCCTCTGCTTGATTGGTGGTTCGGTTCAGCCGAAAAGCCGGCGGAGATTGTCGCTGCCAAGGGCCGGTTGTGGTTCGGCAAGCGCGACAGCCAGGACCTTGAAGCGCGTCAGCGTTTCGCCGGCCTGGTGGAGCAGGCCCTGGCTGGCGGTTTGACCGAATGGGCGCAAAGCCCCCAAGGTTGGCTGGCCATGGTGCTGTTGCTCGACCAACTGCCACGGATGATCTATCGCGACACTCCCAAGGCATTTGCCGGCGACCTGCGTGCCCAGGCACTGGTGGCCCAGGGTATCGCCGCGGATTTTGACCGGCGCCTGCCGGCCATGCAGCGCTGCTTCATCTACCTGGTGTTCGAGCACTGCGAAAACCTGGCAGTGCAGAATGAGAGCGTTTCACGCTTTACCGCCCTGCACGATGAACAGCCAGCGGACGAGCGTGCAGTGTTTGCCGACAACCTGGACTACGCCGAACGGCACCAGAAAGTCATTGCCCGCTTTGGGCGCTTCCCCCATCGCAATGCCATCCTGGGCCGCGAATCCACGGCCGAGGAACTGGCTTTCCTGCGCGAGCCCGGTTCGCGTTTTTAAGAGCGCTTTCGCCGGCAAGCCGGCGAAGCCGTTCCTTTAAATACGGAAACTGCCCACCAGATGCTGCAGGCGCTTGGCCTGCTGCTCCAGGTCGGCGCAGGCGCGCAAGGTGGCCTGGAGGTTTTCCACGCCTTCCTGGTTGAGGGTGTTGATCTCGGTGATGTCGACGTTGATCGACTCCACCACGGCGGTCTGCTCCTCGGTGGCGGTGGCCACCGACTGGTTCATGCCGTCGATCTCGCCGATGCGCTGGGTCACGCTGCCCAGGCGCTCGCCGGCCTGGTTGGCAATGCCCACGCTGTTCTCGCTCTCGCGCTGGCTTTCGGTCATGGTGCCCACCGCTTCACGGGCGCCTACCTGCAGTTCCTCGATCATCTTCTGCACTTGCTGCGCCGAATCCTGGGTGCGGTGGGCGAGGTTGCGCACCTCGTCCGCTACCACTGCGAAGCCGCGCCCGGCTTCACCGGCGCGGGCGGCTTCGATGGCGGCGTTGAGGGCCAGCAGGTTGGTCTGCTGGGAGATGCTGGTGATCACTTCCAGAATCTGCCCGATGTTCACCGTGCTGCTGTTGAGGGTTTCGATGTTGTCGCAGGAGCTGCTGATCTTGGCCGACAGCTGGTGCATCGCGGCGATGGTCTTGTCCACTACCTGCTGGCCGTCTTCCGCCAGGCTGCGGGCGTCGCTGGAGTGCTGCGAGGCCAGGGCTGCGTTCTGGGCGATTTCCTGGGCGGCGGCGCCCAGCTGGTTGATGGCTGCGGCCACGCTGCTGGTGCGCGAGGCCTGCTGGTCGGAGTTGAACATCGACGAATTGGAGGCAGCCACGACCCGCAGGGCCACTTCGTTGACCTGGCCGGTGGCCGAGGACACTTCGCGGATCGAGCTGTGGATGCGTTCGACGAAACGGTTGAACGACACTCCCAGGGTGCCGAATTCGTCGTGGCCGTGGATCACCAGGCGTTTGGTCAGGTCGCCTTCACCTTCGGCGATATCGTGCATGGCCCGGCCCATCAGGTGCAGGGGCTGCATCAGCATGCGGATCAGCATGCCCAGCAGGCTGATGATGATCACCACGGCAATGGCCATGGCGATGATGGCCGAGGTGCGGAACTCGCTGAGCATGGCGAAGGCGGTGTCCTGGTCCAGGACCAGGGCCACGTACCAGTCGGCCGAGGGCACGCCATTGACGTGGGTGAAGGAAATGAACTGGGTCTTGCCGCCCTGCTGCACTTCTTTCAGGCCCGGGCTGACGTTCGGCGCTGCGTTGGGGTAGGCCTCGCTCAGGTTCTTGAGCACCAGCTTGCTGTCAGGGTGGATGAGGATCTTGCCCTCGGCACTGACGATGAAGGCATGGCCGTGGCCGCCGAAGTTCAGTGAGTTGATGATGGCGCTGACGCTCGACAGGTCGATGTCGGCACCGGCCACGCCGATCATCTGGTTCTGGTGCTGTACCGGGGTGGCGACGGTGATCACCAGCTTGCCCGACGAGGCGGCGATGTAGGGTTCGGTGACGATGGTCCGCTGGGCGCCGGTGGCTGCCTTGTACCAGCCGCGGGCACGGGGGTCGTAATCGGCGGCGCGGTTGCCGGCCGGTACCGAGAACATCACGCCGTCCTGGCCCCCGAAGTAGCTGAGCTGGAAGTTGCCGGTGTAGGCGGGCAGGCCGACGCTGCGTTTCAGGCTATCGGCGCCGCTGCCGTCCACGGCGATCTGCTGGGCCAGGGATTGCAGGAGCTGGATGCGGCTCTCCAGCCAGGTCTGGATGTTGCTGGTGGTCAGGCTGCCCAGTTCCTGCATCGAGGCTTCGGTGCTGCTGCGCAGGGCCTCTCGCTGTCGATAGTCGTTGAACAGAATAAAACAGGCGAACGCAACGGCAACCACAAGGGCGGCGGCGAGCAGGATCTTGTGGCTGAACTTCATATTTCTGGTCATTAAATGAACTACCGCGAGGGGCTGGTCAACGAGGGGCGTCAATTTGCCACAGTGGAGGGCTTTGCGCTGCATCTTATGTCGACTGGCCACCACTGAAAATGAGGGGCAGATACACAAAGCCGACGAACTGTCAGGTGCGGCAAAAAGGTCCTTGATTTACGAGGCAATTGCCCGGTTTGCCAGGCAAGAAATACCCGTCTCCCCGGGGAACCAGAAGGGGGTTTTCTCTTCTAAGCTTCTGGTTGGCTGACAGGCCTTCCCCCTTTTGTTCAGGAGTTCACCATGTCCCTGCGTTCTCTCGCTTTGTTGTCGTTCTGCGTGCTGCTGGCCGCGTGCAGCAAGGTCAATCAGGAAAACTATTCCAAGCTGTCGGCGGGTATGCCCAAGGCCGAGGTCGAACAACTCCTGGGCAAGCCGACTGACTGTTCGGGCGCGCTGGGCATGTCCAGCTGCACCTGGGGTGACAAGAACAGCTTTATCAGCGTGCAGTACGCCGGTGACAAGGTTCTGATGTTTTCCGGGCAAGGCCTGAAGTAAAAAAAACCGGGGCTTCGGGCCCACGGGAGAAAAATAATGATGCGTTTTGCTGTCACTCTTCTGGTCGGCCTGCTCTTGGCCGGCTGCGCCACGTCCCGGGACGATTCGCTGGCGCCCAAGACCGTCAACCACGTCGATCTCAAGCGTTATCAGGGCACCTGGTACGAGCTGGCGCGGTTGCCCATGTACTTCCAGCGCAACTGTGCGCAATCCGAGGCTCGCTATACCCTGCTGCCGGAGGGCAACGTGGCGGTGCTCAATCGCTGCCTGACGCCGGAATGGAAATGGGAAGAGGCCCGTGGTACGGCCACGCCTCAAGTGCCGGGCAAGACCGACAAGCTGTGGGTGGAGTTCGATAACTGGTTCTCGCGGCTGCTGCCGGGCGCTACCAAGGGCGACTACTGGGTGTTGTACGTCAGCGATGACTACAAGACCGCGATTGTCGGCAACCCGAACCGCCGTTACCTGTGGCTGCTGTCGCGGACCAAGGAGGTCAACGAAACGGTGCGCGAGGAGCTGCTGAGCAAGGCTCGCCAGCAGGGGTATGACACCACGCGGCTGATCTGGCGGGTGTCGGACTCGGCCATGGCCAAGACCTCGAAATAAGCTCATCCGCAGGAGCCGGCTGGCCGGCGAAGGCGCTCGTGAGAATGCTTTCGCCGGCCAGCCGGCTCCTACAGGTCGGGGTTAGTTGAGCAGGTCACGCAGGACCTGGGTGAAGGCCCGGCTGCTGTCTTCTTCGGCGGCGTGACGCCCGTCGCGCACGACCCACTGCCCACCCACCATCACATCGCGCACCTGACGGTCGCCGCCGGCGAACAGCCAGCGGTTGAGAATCCCGTCGCCGTCGGCGGTGGCCAGGTAGGGGTCGTTGCCATCCAGCACCAGCCAGTCGGCGCGGGTACCCACGGCCAGGGCGCCAATGCCTTGTCCCAGGGCCTGGGCACCGCCATCCAGCGCGGCGTCGTACAGGGTCCGGCCGACCATGGGCTGGTCGGCGCGGTACAGGCGGTTGCGGCGCTGGTCCCGCAGGCGCTGGCCGTACTCCAGCCAGCGCAGCTCTTCCACCACGCTCAAGGACACATGGCTGTCGGAGCCGATGCCCAGGCGCCCGCCCTGGGCCAGGAAGTCCACCGCCGGGAAAATACCGTCGCCCAGGTTGGCCTCGGTGGTCAGGCACAGGCCGGCGATGGCCCGGCTTCTGGCCATGAGGCTGACTTCCTCGGGGTTGGCGTGGGTGGCGTGGACCAGGCACCAGCGCTGATCCACCGCGACGTTTTCATACAGCCACTGCAATGGACGCCGGCCGCTCCAGCTCAGGCAGTCGTCGACTTCCTTCTGCTGCTCGGCGATGTGGATATGCACCGGGCAATGGCGATCACTGGCAGCCAGCACTTCGCTGATCTGTTGTGGCGTGACCGCTCGCAACGAGTGAAAGCACAGGCCCAGTTGCTGGTTGGCCTGCTGCGCCAGCAGCGGCTGCAAGTGCTGTTGCAGCTTGAGGTAGTTTTCCGTGCTGTTGATGAAGCGGCGCTGGCCGTCATTCGGTGCCTGGCCACCAAAGCCTGCGTGGCTGTAGAGCACTGGCAGCAGGGTCAGGCCGATACCGCTGCCGGCGGCGGCCTGGCTGATGCGTCGGGACAGTTCGGCGGGGTCGGCGTAGGGCTTGCCGTCGCTGTCGTGATGCACGTAGTGGAATTCAGCTACCGAGGTGTAGCCGGCCTTGAGCATTTCGATATACAGCTGCCGGGCGATGACTTCCAACTGCTCGGGATTGATCTTGCCCACCAGGCGGTACATCAGGTCGCGCCAGGTCCAGAAGCTGTCATTGGGGTTGCCGGCCACTTCCGCCAGCCCGGCCATGGCCCGCTGGAATGCATGGGAGTGCAGGTTGGGCATGCCCGGCAGCAGCGGGCCCTTGAGCCGTTCCGCGCCGTCTGCGCTGGCGTTGGCCTGGATCTGTGTCAGTTGGCCGTTAGCGCTGACTTCAAGGCGTACATGGTTGGCCCAGCCATCAGGCAGCAGTGCACGTTCGGCGAAAAAGGCGGACATGGTTCAAGCACCCTATCGTTTGTTATTTGTATATACATATACAGACGTTTGCCTGCCCGGTAAACTCCGGCAAGCTAGCCACCTTTATCGATCAACAAGGATTTCCTGTGCCGACTCCGCCTGCCAAATCGCCGCTGGCTGCCCACTTGGGCGATAGTCCGGCGCCCTTGTACGCCCGCGTCAAACAGATGATCACCCAGCAGATCGAGAGCGGAAACTGGCCGCCGCACTACCGTGTTCCCTCGGAAAGCGAGCTGGTCAATCAGCTGGGTTTCAGCCGCATGACCATCAACCGCGCGCTGCGCGAGATGACGGCCGAAGGCATGCTGGTGCGGATGCAGGGCGTGGGCACCTTCGTCGCCGAACCCAAGAGCCAGTCCGCCCTGTTCGAAGTGCACAACATTGCCGACGAGATCGCGTCTCGCGGTCATCGCCACACCTGCCAGGTGATCACCCTGGGCGAGGAGGCCGCCGGTTCCGAGCGTGCCCTGGCCCTGGACATGCGTGAAGGGCAGAAGGTCTTCCACTCGCTGATCGTGCATTTCGAGAACGACATCCCGGTGCAGATCGAGGACCGTTTCGTCAACGCCCTGGTGGCGCCGGAGTACCTCAAGCAGGACTTCACCCTGCAGACCCCCTACGCCTATCTGTCCCAGGTCGCGCCCCTGACCGAGGGCGAGCATGTGGTGGAGGCGATTCTCGCCGAAGCCGAAGAATGCCGGCTGCTGCAGATCGAGCGGGGCGAGCCTTGCCTGCTGATTCGCCGTCGCACCTGGTCCGGGCGCCAGCCGGTGACCGCCGCGCGGCTGATCCACCCCGGTTCCCGTCATCGTCTGGAAGGGCGCTTTCACAAATGATCCAGCTCACCCATCTGCGTGCCGCCGACTACCCACGCATGCCCTGGAAAAATGGTGGAGGCAGCACCGAAGAGATTGCCCGGGATACCGGTGACGGCCTGGACGGTTTCGGCTGGCGCCTGTCGATTGCCGATATCGCCGAGTCCGGCGGGTTTTCCAGTTTTGCCGGTTACCAGCGGGTCATCACCGTGCTCCAGGGCGCGGGCATGCAACTGACCATCGATGGCGAGGATGTGCGGCCGCTGTTGCCTCTGGACGCCTTTGCCTTCAGCGGCGCCAGCCAGGTCGATTGCACATTGCTGGAGGGGGCGATCCGCGACTTCAACCTGATCTATTGCCCACAGCGCTACGTCGCCCGTTTGCAGTGGCTCGATGGCCAGCAGCGGTTTTTCACCCAGGCGCACACCTTGTTGTTGTTCAGTGCTGCCGAGCAAGCCTGGGTGGATACCGGTAGCGCACCGGTGCAAGCACTGGGGCGTTATGACTGCCTGCGCCTGGAAGGCAATCGCGGGCTGCTGGAAGTCGCCCTGGACGGGCTGTGCTGCGTGATCGAACTCACCGCCCGCTGATTCATCGCGTCTTGCCGCAGGCCGGGATACGGCCTGCGGATGCTGCAAACCTCCTTTCTTTATTCGTGCTTGGTTGCCCTCGGCTTCGTGCGGGGTCCTGCGTGCCTGCGCCGGCGCGCCTGCTGTTTCTTGCGCGCACTCATTTGTTACCGAACGCCCCAGCTCGGCGCAAAAGCCCATCCTGGTAACAGCCGCGCGCGTGGCAAAAAACCTTCGCTGAAAATTTATCTTTGGTTGAGAGCCCCGTTCTACAAGGCCTGCGATGTGTTCGTCAGGTTTATGAGAATGATCTCAAGGGAGTTGGCCGCTTGATTGCATATGCTTGTATGTACAAGTAAATATGTGTGCGTAAGAGTCGATGGAATCCTCTTCGCACCTTGGACTCATCGCCGAGGAGTTTTTCCGTGACCGACAGCAAGCCAACTAAATACCGTAACGTCGAAATCCGTGCTGCACGCGGCAACAAGCTGACCGCCAAGAGCTGGCTGACCGAAGCGCCGCTGCGCATGCTGATGAACAACCTCGACCCGGAAGTTGCCGAGAACCCCAAGGAGCTGGTGGTGTACGGCGGCATCGGCCGCGCGGCGCGCAACTGGGAGTGCTACGACAAGATCGTCGAGGCCCTGACTCATCTGAACGACGACGAAACCCTGCTGGTGCAGTCCGGCAAGCCGGTGGGCGTGTTCAAGACCCACAGCAATGCCCCGCGGGTACTGATCGCCAACTCCAACCTGGTGCCGCACTGGGCCAGCTGGGAACACTTCAACGAACTGGATGCCAAGGGCCTGGCCATGTACGGCCAGATGACCGCCGGCAGCTGGATCTACATCGGCAGCCAGGGCATCGTCCAGGGCACCTATGAAACCTTCGTCGAAGCCGGCCGCCAGCATTACGATTCCAACCTCAAGGGCCGTTGGGTACTGACTGCCGGTCTGGGCGGCATGGGCGGCGCCCAGCCACTGGCCGCGACCCTGGCCGGGGCCTGCTCGCTGAACATCGAGTGCCAGCAGACCAGCATCGACTTCCGCCTCAAGACCCGCTACGTCGACGAGCAGGCCACTGACCTGGACGACGCCCTGGCGCGGATCAAGAAATACACCGCCGAAGGCCGTGCCATCTCCATTGCCCTGTGCGGCAACGCTGCCGAGATCCTGCCGGAACTGGTACGCCGCGGCGTGCGCCCGGACATGGTCACCGACCAGACCAGCGCCCACGACCCGCTGAACGGCTACCTGCCCAAGGGCTGGACCTGGGAGCAGTACCGTGACCGCGCCCAGACCGAGCCGGCGGCGGTGATCAAGGCGGCCAAGCAGTCCATGGCCGTGCACGTCCAAGCCATGCTGGACTTCCAGAAAATGGGGGTTCCGACCTTCGACTACGGCAACAACATCCGCCAGATGGCCCAGGAAGAGGGCGTGGAAAACGCTTTCGACTTCCCCGGCTTCGTCCCGGCCTATATCCGTCCGCTGTTCTGCCGTGGCATCGGCCCGTTCCGCTGGGCGGCGCTGTCCGGCGACCCGCAGGACATCTACAAGACCGACGCCAAGGTCAAGGAACTGATCCCCGACGACGCCCACCTGCACAACTGGCTGGACATGGCGCGCGAGCGCATCAGCTTCCAGGGCTTGCCGGCACGGATCTGCTGGGTTGGCCTGGGCCTGCGCGCCAAGCTCGGCCTGGCCTTCAACGAAATGGTCCGCAGCGGCGAGCTGTCGGCACCGATCGTCATCGGTCGCGACCACCTGGACTCCGGTTCCGTGGCCAGCCCGAACCGTGAAACCGAATCCATGCAGGACGGTTCCGATGCCGTGTCCGACTGGCCGCTGCTCAATGCCCTGTTGAACACCGCCAGTGGCGCGACCTGGGTTTCCCTGCACCACGGCGGCGGCGTCGGCATGGGCTTCTCCCAGCATTCGGGGATGGTGATCGTCTGCGACGGCACCGATGAAGCTGCCGAGCGTATTGCCCGGGTGCTGCACAACGACCCGGCCACGGGGGTGATGCGTCACGCCGATGCCGGCTACCAGATCGCCATCGATTGCGCCAAGGAACAGGGCCTGAATCTGCCGATGATCACCGGCAAGTAACCACCGCCCTCTGTAGGAGCCAGCTTGCTGGCCAAGCATGCACCGCGGTGCATCAGGCACACCGCCTCGCGAGCCCGCTCGCTCCTACAGGGGAAATCGTCTGCAGTGCCCACTAGAGGTTCGACGTCCATGGCTTTAGCGAATGATCGTGCAAGCAACAAACCGTTGATCGAAAGGCGTTCGATCGACTACATCCCGGAAGCGGAAAGACACGGTCGTCTCTTGAGTCAATTCACCCTGTGGTTGGGCGCCAACCTGCAGATCACCGCCATTGTCACCGGCGCCCTGGCAGTGGTCCTGGGCGGTGATGTGTTCTGGTCGCTGATCGGCTTGCTGGTCGGTCAGTTGCTGGGGGGCGGGGTCATGGCCCTGCATGCCGCCCAGGGCCCGCAACTGGGGCTGCCGCAGATGATCTCCAGCCGCGTGCAGTTCGGCGTGTACGGTGCGGTGATTCCCCTGGTGCTGGTGTGCCTGATGTACGTCGGCTTTTCCGCCAGCGGTTCGCTGCTGGCGGGGCAGGCGGTGGCGCAACTGCTGCACGTCGAAGACTGGGCCGGCATCCTGCTGTTCGCCGGCTCGATCATGGTCTTCACCATTTTCGGCTACCGGGTCATCCACGGCATCGGGCGGATCGCCAGCGTGCTTGGCGTGGTGGCCTTCATCTACCTGTTCTACAAGCTGCTGGCAGGCAACGACATCGCGGCCCTGCTCGGCAACAAGCATTTTTCCCTGGCCAGCTTCCTGCTGGCGGTATCGCTGTCGGCCTCCTGGCAGATCGCCTTCGGCCCTTATGTGGCGGACTACTCGCGTTACCTGCCGCGCAGCACCTCGGCGGCGAAAACCTTCTGGGCCGTAGGCCTGGGTTCGGTGATCGGGGCCCAGGCCGCGATGGTCTTCGGGGTCTTCGCGGCGGCCCTGGCCGGGTCCCAGTTCGCCCACCACGAGGTGTCGTTCATCGTCAGCCTCGGCGGTACCGGTATCGTCGCCGGCCTGCTGTATTTCGCCGTGGCCTTCGGCAAGGTCACGGTGACCACGTTGAATGCCTACGGCAGCTTCATGTCGATCGCCACCATCATCAGCGGCTTTCGCGGCAGCCGGCATATCGGCAGCGGTGTGCGCCTGTTCTACATCTTCATCATGGTCTCGCTTGCCGCCACCCTGGCACTGTTGGGCAAGGATTCGTTCCTCAAGGATTTCTCCGCCTTCATCCTGTTCCTGCTGGCGTTCTTCACGCCCTGGAGTGCGATCAACCTGGTGGATTTCTACTGCATTACCAAGGAGCGCTATGACATCCCCGCGCTGTCCAATCCGGACGGTCGCTACGGCCGCTGGAATGTCATGGGCATCAGTATCTATGTGTTCGGCGTGCTGATTCAGATGCCGTTCATTTCCACCCACTTCTACACCGGCCCCCTGGTGGCGAGCCTCGGAGATACCGACATCTCCTGGATCATCGGCCTGGTGGTGCCCGCGGCGTTGTACTACGCCTGTGCGAAGAAGTGGCATGGCGCGGTGCCCGAGCACCTGATCCTGCCAATAGAGCAGGGCGCGCCCACCGAACAAAAAACGAGTGGGACCACCCGCGCTGCAGCGGTATGAGTCTTGATTGGACGTGGACAGGGCTGGATGCCTCTTAACTGCCGTAAGCCAACTCATGATTAGGAGCGTCACACAATGAAAATGCATAAGACCCTGCTGACCACGTTGCTGTCCATGGGCCTGCTGGCCGCTTCCGGCGCCCAGGCCGCGGGCTGGTGCGAGTCGGGCAAGGCGGTGAAGTTCGCCGGCCTGAACTGGGAAAGCGGCATGTTGCTGACCGACGTGCTGCAACTGGTCCTGGAGAAGGGCTACGGCTGCAAGACCGACAGCCTGCCGGGCAACTCCATCACCATGGAAAACGCTCTGGGCAGCAATGACATCCAGATCTTCGCCGAAGAGTGGGTGGGCCGCAGCGAGGTGTGGAACAAGGCCGAGAAGGCCGGCAAGGTGGTGGGCGTCGGCGCCCCGGTGGTGGGTGCTGTCGAAGGCTGGTACGTCCCGCGCTACGTGATCGAAGGCGACGCCAAGCGCAAGCTCGAAGCCAAGGCCCCGGACCTGAAGAACATTGCCGACCTGGGCAAGTACGCCAGCGTGTTCAAGGACCCGGAAGAACCGAGCAAGGGGCGTTTCTACAACTGCCCGGCGGGCTGGACCTGCGAGCTGGACAACAGCGAGATGCTCAAGAGCTACGGCCTGGAAAGCAGCTACACCAACTTCCGCCCGGGCACCGGCCCGGCCCTGGATGCGGCGGTACTGTCGAGCTACAAGCGCGGCGAGCCGATCCTCTTCTACTACTGGTCGCCGACCCCGCTGATGGGCCAGGTGGACCTGGTCAAGCTCGATGAGAAACCTGGCGTCGACAAGAGCGTGAGCATCAAGGTCGGCTTGTCCAGAGTCTTCCACGACGAGGCCCCGGAGCTGGTGGCGGTACTGGAAAAGGTCAACCTGCCGATCGATCTGCTCAACCAGAATCTGGCGCGCATGAGCCGTGAGCGCATCGAGTCGCCGAAACTGGCGAAACTCTTTCTCAAGGAACATCCTGAAGTCTGGCACCCATGGGTCAGTGAAGAGGCCGCCGGGAAAATCGACGCGGCCCTGTAGCCCGGGCTTTTCCGGCGGCTCCAAGGGCCGTCGGGAACCGGACAGCAACCTCCTTTGAGCGAGAGTTTCCTATGTTTCCAGAAAGCTTCACGTTTTCCATCGCCGATTGGGTCAACGGCTGGGTCGACGCCCTGGTGACCCATTATGGCGATGTGTTCAGGCACATTTCCGACACCCTGCTGTGGGCCATCGTCAACCTCGAAGGCCTGCTGCGCATGGCGCCCTGGTGGCTGATGCTGGCGATTGTCGGCGGTATCGCCTGGCACGCCACCCGCAAGCTGCTGACCACCGCGGTGATCGTCGGCCTGCTGTTCCTGGTGGGCGCGGTGGGGCTGTGGGACAAGCTGATGCAGACCCTGGCGCTGATGCTGGTGGCCACCCTGATCTCGGTGCTGATCGGCATCCCCCTGGGGATCCTCTCGGCCCGCAGCAACCGCCTGCGCTCAGTGCTGATGCCGCTCTTGGACATCATGCAGACCATGCCCAGCTTCGTGTACCTGATCCCGGTGCTGATGCTGTTCGGCCTGGGCAAGGTGCCGGCGATCTTCGCTACGGTGATCTACGCCGCGCCGCCCTTGATCCGCCTCACCGACCTGGGGATCCGCCAGGTGGACGGCGAGGTGATGGAGGCGATCAACGCCTTCGGCGCCAACCGCTGGCAGCAGCTGTTCGGTGTGCAACTGCCCCTGGCCCTGCCGAGCATCATGGCCGGGATCAACCAGACCACGATGATGGCCCTGTCGATGGTGGTGATCGCCTCGATGATCGGTGCCCGTGGCCTGGGCGAGGATGTGTTGGTGGGGATCCAGACCCTCAACGTCGGGCGCGGCCTGGAAGCGGGGCTGGCGATCGTGATTCTGGCGGTGGTGATCGACCGCATTACCCAGGCCTACGGTCGTCCGCGCCATGAGGTGAGCAAATGAGCAGCGCTGCCATCAGCAAGATCGAAGTGAGGAACGTCTTCAAGATTTTCGGCAGTCGCCCTGCCGATGCCCTGGCGATGATCCACCAAGGCAAGGGCAAGGACCAGGTGCTGGCCGAGACCGGCTGTGTGGTCGGGGTCAACGACCTGTCCCTGAGCATCGGCACCGGCGAGATCTTCGTCATCATGGGCCTGTCCGGCTCTGGCAAGTCGACCCTGGTGCGCCACTTCAACCGCCTGATCGACCCCACCAGCGGCGCGATCCTGGTGGACGGCGAGGACATCCTGCAATACGACATGGAGGCCCTGCGCCAGTTTCGCCGGCACAAGATCAGCATGGTGTTCCAGAGCTTCGGCCTGCTGCCCCACCGCAACGTGCAGGACAATGTTGCCTACGGCCTCAAGGTGCGCGGCGAGAGCAAGGCACTGTGTGCCGAGCGTGCCTTGCACTGGATCAACACCGTGGGCCTCAAGGGCTACGAGAACAAGTACCCGCACCAGCTGTCCGGCGGCATGCGCCAGCGGGTCGGCCTGGCCCGGGCCCTGGCGGCGGACACCGACATCATTCTCATGGACGAGGCCTTCAGCGCCCTCGACCCGCTGATCCGCGCAGAAATGCAGGACCAGTTGCTGGAGCTGCAGAAGACGCTGCACAAGACCATCGTCTTCATCACACATGACCTGGACGAGGCCGTGCGCATCGGCAACCGCATCGCGATCCTCAAGGACGGCCGCCTGATCCAGGTGGGCACGCCCAGGGAAATCCTGCATTCACCGGCGGATGAGTACGTCGACCGTTTCGTCCAGCGTCGTGCCGCGACGGTGTAATTCAACAGCCCACAAGCCCCGGGCCCGTAGGAGCTGGCTTGCCAGCGAAGAGGCCCCCGGATTCCACCACGAGGTTAACGATGTTCCAGGCTGAAAAGATCGTAATCGCCGACGCCCCCCTGGGTTGGCAGGATGTTGTCGCCGTCGCCCGCCACGGTGCTGAGCTCGAACTCTCGGAGCAGGCCTGGGCGCGGATCGACAATGCCCAGGCCATCGTGCGCAAAGTGGTGGACAGCGGCGAGCGCGCCTATGGCATCAGCACCGGCCTTGGGGCCTTGTGCAATGTGTTGCTGGCCGGCGAGCAGCTCAGCCAGCTGTCGCGCAATACCCTGCTCAGCCATGCCTGCGGAGTTGGCCCGGTGCTGGCCGACGAACAGACCCGGGCGATCATCTGTGCGGCCATCATCAACTACAGCCACGGCAAGTCCGGGATCCACCGGCAGGTGGTCCAGGCGCTGCTGGCGCTGCTCAATCGCGGGATCACCCCGCAGGTGCCGTCGCAGGGTTCGGTGGGCTACCTGACCCACATGGCCCATATCGGCGTGGCGCTGCTCGGCGTCGGTCAGGTCAGCTATCGCGGGCACATCGTCAGCGCCGAGCAGGCCCTGGCCGAGGAAGGGCTGCAAGCGGTGCAACTGGGGGCCAAGGATGGTCTGTGCCTGGTCAACGGCACGCCGTGCATGACCGGCCTCGGTTGCCTGGCCCTGGCCGATGCCAGCCGCCTGTTGCAGTGGGCCGACGTGATCGGCGCCATGAGCTTCGAGGCCCTGCGCGGCCAGATCGCCGCCTTTGATGCCGAGATCATCGCCCTCAAGGCGCACCCCGGCATGCAGGTGGTGGGCAGCAACCTGCGGGCCTTGCTCGACCGCAGCGAGGTGATCGCTTCCAGCAAGGGCATCCGTACCCAGGACGCCCTGAGCATCCGCTCGATTCCCCAGGTGCACGGTGCTGCCCGGGATCAACTGGCCCACGCGGCCAGGCAGGTGGAAACCGAGCTCAATGCCGCCACCGACAATCCGTTGCTGCTGGGCACCCCGGACAACTATCGGGTGGTGTCCCAGGCCAACCCCCACGGCCAATCGGTGGCCCTGGCGGCGGACGTGCTGGCGATTGCCATGGCCGAGATCGGCTCCATCGCCGAGCGCCGCCTGGACCGCCTGATCAACCCCCATGTCAGTGGCCTGCCGGCGTTCCTGGTGGCCGAGCCCGGGGTCAACTCCGGGATGATGATCATGCAGTACGTGGCGGCCTCGCTGTGCGCGCAGAACCGCCAGTTGGCACAGCCGGCGGTGCTCGACAACTTCGTCACCTCGGGCCTGCAGGAAGACCACCTGAGCCTGGGCACCAACGCCGCCCTGAAGCTGCTGCAGGTGCTGGAAAACTGCACCCAGATCCTCGCCATCGAGTACCTGCTGGCGGCCCAGGCATTCGAATTTCTCAAGGAGCAGCGCTTCGGCACCGGCACCGGCATTGCCTGGTGCCTGCTGCGCGAGCGGGTTCCGGCCTACGACCAGGACCGCTGGCTGGCCCCGGATATCGCCAGCGTGGCGGCCTTGCTCAAGGACCCGCGATTGCTCAACAAACGCTTTTCCAAGGTGCAATAAAACGGATTTCCCCATCGCCAGCGTGCCAAGGCGCCACCTGCTCAAGCTGCGGGTGGCGACGGACAACGGAAGCTTCCGGAGCGACTGGCTAGTTATTACAAAACTCTCAAAAGGAGCATGAATGTGACTGCGCTAAACCTGATTCCCGGCCAACTGACCCTGGCCCAACTGCGGGCCATCTATCAGCAGCCGCTGACCCTGACCCTGGATGGCAGCGCCTCGGCGCAGATCGACGCCAGCGTCGCCTGTGTCGAGCAGATCCTCGCCGAGAATCGTACTGCCTATGGCATCAACACCGGTTTTGGCCTGCTGGCCTCGACCCGCATTGCCAGCGCCGACCTGGAAAACCTCCAGCGCTCGCTGGTGCTGTCCCACGCCGCCGGTGTTGGCGAGCCTATCAGCGATGACCTGGTACGCCTGATCATGGTGCTCAAGGTCAACAGCCTGAGCCGTGGCTTCTCCGGGATCCGCCGCCAGGTGATCGACGCCTTGATCGCCCTGATCAACGCCGAGGTCTACCCGCACATCCCGCTCAAGGGCTCGGTGGGTGCTTCCGGCGACCTGGCGCCTTTGGCCCACATGTCCCTGGTGCTGCTGGGCGAGGGCAAGGCGCGCTACAAGGGGCAGTGGCTGGAAGCGACAGCGGCCCTGGAAGTGGCCGGCCTCAAGCCGTTGACCCTGGCCGCCAAGGAAGGTCTGGCGCTGCTCAACGGCACCCAGGTTTCCACCGCATACGCCTTGCGTGGTCTGTTCGAAGGCGAAGACCTGTTCGCCGGCGCCCTGGTGTGCGGCGGCCTGACCGTGGAAGCGGTGCTGGGTTCGCGCTCGCCATTCGACCCGCGGATTCACGCCGCTCGTGGTCAGCGCGGGCAGATCGATACCGCTGCGGCCTATCGCGCGTTGCTGGGGGACAGCACCGAGGTATCCGCGTCGCACAAGAACTGCGACAAGGTCCAGGACCCGTATTCCCTGCGTTGCCAGCCACAAGTGATGGGCGCCTGCCTGACCCAGTTGCGCCAGGCTGCCGAAGTGCTGGTGGTGGAAGCCAACGCCGTGTCGGACAACCCGCTGGTGTTCGCCGCCGAAGGTGACGTGATTTCCGGTGGCAACTTCCACGCCGAGCCGGTGGCCATGGCCGCCGACAACATGGCCCTGGCCATCGCCGAGATCGCCTCCCTGAGCGAACGGCGGATCTCGCTGATGATGGACAAGCACATGTCCCAGCTGCCGCCGTTCCTGGTGGCCAATGGCGGGGTCAACTCCGGCTTCATGATCGCCCAGGTCACCGCCGCGGCCCTGGCCAGCGAGAACAAGGCCCTGGCCCACCCGCACTCGGTGGATAGCATCCCTACCTCTGCCAACCAGGAAGACCACGTCTCCATGGCCCCGGCCGCCGGCAAGCGCTTGTGGGAAATGGCCGAGAACACCCGTGGTGTCCTGGCTGTGGAATGGCTGGCGGCCTGCCAGGGGCTGGACCTGCGCGAAGGCCTGAAAACCTCGCCGACCCTGGAAAAGGCCCGTGCCACCTTGCGCGAGAAAGTGGCGTACTACGAGAAGGACCGCTTCTTTGCACCGGACATCAACGCCGCCAGTGAGTTGCTGGCTTCGCGTTGCCTGAACGGGCTGCTGCCAGCCCGGTTGTTGCCGAGCCTGTAATGCACGCCGGGCCGCCAGGCAGCTTCGCGCTCGGCGTGGAGCTGCGGCCCGTGCTGGTTGGCTTTACCTGCAAGACAGGCGCGGAGCGTCTGCTTCCTCCGCCCCGCACCCCTGCGCGGGGCGGACTTGTCCGATAACAATAAAAGGGACGATGACATGCAATCGCAAGACAGTGGACTACGCCGAGGGCTGACAGCCCGCCATATACGCTTCATGGCCTTGGGGTCGGCCATCGGTACAGGATTGTTCTACGGTTCGGCCTCGGCCATCCAGATGGCCGGGCCCGCCGTGTTGCTGGCCTACCTGATCGGTGGCGCGGCGGTTTTCATGGTGATGCGCGCCCTCGGGGAGATGGCCGTGCACAACCCGGTGTCCGGTTCGTTCGGGCATTACGCCAGCCAGTACCTGGGGCCGTTGCCGGGCTTCATCCTGGGGTGGACCTACGCCTTCGAGATGTTGATCGTGTGCCTGGCGGACGTGACTGCCTTTGGCATCTACATGGGCTTCTGGTTTCCCGAAGTGGCGCGCTGGATCTGGGTGCTGGGCATCGTGCTGTTCATCGGCGGCCTGAACCTGTGCAACGTCAAGGTGTTCGGCGAGATGGAGTTCTGGCTGTCGCTGCTCAAGGTCGGGGCGATCGTCGCGATGATCCTGGGGGGCTTGGGCATCATGCTCTTCGGTATCAGCAGCGCCGCGCAGGACCAGGCCACTGGCGCCGCCAACCTCTGGGCCCACGGTGGCTTCATGCCCAATGGCATCAGTGGGGTGATCGCCTCGTTTGCCGTGGTGATGTTTGCCTTTGGCGGCATCGAGATCATCGGGGTCACTGCGGGCGAGGCCCAGGATCCGAAGCGGGTCATTCCCAAGGCGATCAATGCCGTGCCGCTGCGTATCCTGCTGTTCTACGTGCTGACCCTGTTCGTGCTGATGTCGATTTTCCCCTGGCCACAGATCGGTACCCAGGGCAGCCCGTTCGTGCAGATCTTTGACAGCCTGGGCATCAGCTCGGCCGCCACTATCCTCAATATCGTGGTGATTTCGGCGGCGGTATCGGCCATCAACAGCGACATCTTCGGCGCCGGCCGGATGATGTATGGCCTGGCCCGGCAAGGGCAGGCGCCCAAGGGCTTTGCCCAGGTGTCCAAGCACGGGGTGCCGTGGATGACCGTGGTGGTGATGGCCGTGACTCTGTTGATCGGGGTGGTGCTGAACTACCTGATCCCGGAAAACATCTTCCTGCTGATCGCGTCCCTGGCCACGTTCGCCACGGTCTGGGTGTGGCTGATGATTCTCCTGACTCACGTGGCCATGCGCCGTTCGATGACCGCCGAGCAGGTGGCCCAGTTGCAGTTCAAGGTGCCATTCTGGCCTTGGGCCCCGGCGGCGGCCATTGCCTTCATGCTATTCATCTTCGGCGTGCTGGGCTATTTCCCGAAAACCCAGGGAGCGCTGATCGTCGGCGTAGTGTGGATCGCTCTACTGATCGTGGCCTATATGCTGTGGGTCAAGCCCATGGCGGGGCAGGCCCAGGCGATCATGAGCGACGCTCCTTTACCTACTGACCATTAATGGAGGTTGGATGAAAACTCTTTGGCAACACTGCAACGTCGCCAGCATGGCCTCGGGTGTTTACTCGATCATCGAGGATGCGGCCATGGTGACGTCAGGGGCGCACATCGAGTGGATCGGCCGGCGCTCGGAGGCGCCGGCCGGCGACTACGCCCAGGTCAATGACCTGGCTGGAGCCTGGGTAACCCCGGGCTTTATCGATTGCCACACCCACACGGTATTTGGCGGCAACCGCAGTGGTGAGTTCGAGCAGCGTCTGCAAGGGGTGAGCTATGCCGAGATCGCCGCTGCCGGCGGTGGTATCGCCAGTACCGTACGGGCTACTCGGGCCGCCACCGAGGAGGAACTGTTCAGCAGCGCCCGCAAGCGTCTGCTGAGCCTGTTGCGCGATGGCGTGACCAGCGTCGAGATCAAGTCCGGCTACGGCCTGGACCTGGCCAGCGAGCGCAAGATCCTGCGGGTGATCCGTCGCCTGGGCGAAGAGTTGCCGGTCAGCGTGCGCAGCACCTGCCTGGCGGCCCACGCCCTGCCGCCGGAATACGCCGAGCGCAGCGATGCCTACATCGAGCATATCTGCAGCGAGATGCTCCCGGCCCTGGCGGCCGAGGGGCTGGTGGACGCGGTGGATGCCTTCTGTGAATACCTGGCGTTCTCCCCGGAGCAGGTGGAGCGGGTGTTCATTGTCGCGCAACAGCTCGGCCTGCCGGTCAAGCTGCACGCCGAGCAACTGTCGTCGCTGCATGGTTCGAGCCTGGCGGCCCGCTACCATGCGCTGTCTGCCGATCACCTGGAGTTCATGACCGAGGAGGATGCAATAGCCATGGCGGCGTCCGGGACCGTGGCGGTGTTGCTGCCGGGGGCCTTCTATTTCCTCCGGGAAACCCAGCTGCCGCCAATGGAAGCCCTGCGCAAGCACGGGGTGAAGATCGCCGTGGCCAGCGACCTCAATCCCGGTACGTCACCGGCGTTGTCGCTGCGGCTGATGCTGAACATGGCCTGTACCTGTTTCCGTATGACCCCCGAGGAGGCCCTGGCCGGGGTTACCCTGCATGCGGCCCAGGCCCTGGGCATGGAAAAGACCCATGGTTCGCTGGAGGTGGGCAAGGTGGCGGACTTCGTCGCCTGGCAGATCGATCGTCCTGCCGACCTGGCCTACTGGCTGGGCGGCGATCTGGAAAAGCGCGTCGTGCGACACGGCGTTGAAGTGACTGTGTAGGAGAAGGGTTGTGGATAAGGTTCTGAATTTCAAACAAGGCCGGGTGCCGCTGCTGATCAGCATGCCCCACGCCGGTACGCGCCTGACCCCGGCGGTGGCGGCCGGGCTGGTGCCCCAGGCGCAGAGCCTGCCGGACACCGACTGGCACATTCCACGGCTGTACCAGTTCGCCCAGGAGCTGGGGGCCAGTACCCTGGCGGCCGAATATTCGCGTTTTGTCATCGACCTGAACCGCCCGTCCGATGACAAGCCCCTGTACGTGGGGGCCACCACTGGCCTGTACCCGGCCACCCTGTTCGACGGCGAGCCCTTGTTCGTCGAAGGTCAGGCGCCGTCCAGTGAGGAGCGCGAGCAGTACCTGCACGAGGTGTGGGGGCCTTACCACCGCACCCTCCAGGAAGAGCTGGCGCGGCTCAAGGCCGAATTCGGCTATGCCCTGCTGTTCGATGCCCACTCCATCCGCTCGCTGATCCCGCACCTGTTCGAAGGCAAGCTGCCGGACTTCAACCTCGGCACTTTCAATGGCGCCAGCTGCGATCCGCAACTGGCCGGCCGGCTGGAGGCGATCTGCGCCGGCCACGGCGACTACACCCATGTGCTCAACGGGCGCTTCAAGGGCGGGCATATCACCCGCCACTACGGCAACCCGGACGAGCATATCCATGCCGTGCAACTGGAACTGGCACAGAGCGCCTACATGGAAGAGTTCGAACCGTTCCGCTATCGCGAGGACCTGGCAGCACCGACCCAGGTGGTGCTCAAGGAATTGCTCCAGGGGCTGCTGGCCTGGGGGCAGGAACGTTACGCCTGACAGCAAGCGCTCCTACAGCGGGTACACGCCTTTGTGTAGGAGCGCGCTTGCTCGCGAAGCGCCTTCGACCCCCGCGCAAAACCTGCAAACAACCCTGTTTTCTCCAAGGACATGCTCATTGCGTAATTCGGGTTTATGATGCCGGACGGCAGAATAAATGTAGTCCCCGCCAGGGATGAACCCGACCTCCACGGAGCGCGTAATGCAGACTTTGTACCCGCAGATCAAACCCTATGCCCGGCACGATCTGGCCGTCGACGAGCCGCACGTGCTGTATGTCGACGAAAGTGGTTCACCGGAAGGTTTGCCGGTGGTGTTCATTCATGGCGGGCCGGGGGCGGGCTGCGATGGGGCCAGCCGCTGCTACTTCGACCCGAATCTGTATCGCATCGTCACGTTCGACCAGCGCGGTTGCGGGCGTTCCACCCCCCACGCCAGCCTGGAAAACAACACCACCTGGGACCTGGTGGCGGACCTTGAGCGCATTCGCCAGCACCTGGGCATCGACAAGTGGGTGCTGTTTGGCGGCTCCTGGGGTTCGACCCTGGCCCTGGCCTATGCCCAGACCCACCCGGAGCGCGTGCTCGGCCTGATCGTGCGGGGCATCTTCCTTGCCCGGCCCCAGGAGATCCAGTGGTACTACCAGTGTGGCGCCAGCCGCCTGTTCCCCGACTACTGGCAGGACTATGTGGCGCCGATTCCCCTGGAAGAGCGGCATGACCTGGTCAGCGCCTTCCACAAGCGCCTGACCGGCACCGACCAGATCGCCCAGATGCATGCGGCCAAGGCCTGGTCGGGCTGGGAAGGGCGCACCGCGACCCTGCGCCCCAACCCGTTGGTGGTGGACCGTTTCTCCGAGCCGCAGCGGGCGCTGTCGATTGCCCGGATCGAATGCCATTACTTCACCAACAACGCCTTCCTCGAACCTGACCAGCTGATCCGCGACATGGGCAAGATCGCCCATCTGCCCGGGGTCATCGTCCATGGCCGCTACGATGTGATCTGCCCGCTGGACAACGCCTGGGAGCTGCATCAGGCCTGGCCCAACAGCGAGCTGCAGGTGATCCGCGACGCTGGCCACGCCGCCTCCGAGCCGGGCATCACCGATGCTCTGGTACGCGCCACCGACCAGATGGCGCGCCGTCTGCTCGACCTGCCGCCCGAAGAAGCATGAAGGGCCTGTTGCAGCGCGTGCGTGGCGCGCGGGTGGAAGTCGCCGGGGACATAGTCGGCGCGGTGGACCAGGGATTGCTGGTACTGGTGGCGGTGGAGCCCGAGGACACCCGGGCCAGTGCCGACAAACTCCTGCATAAGCTGCTTAACTATCGGGTGTTCAGTGATGCCGAGGGCAAGATGAACCTGTCCCTGGCGGATGTGCAGGGCGGCTTGCTGCTGGTGTCGCAATTCACCCTGGCGGCGGACACCAAGAGCGGGCTGCGCCCGAGCTTTTCCACAGCCGCGCCGCCGGCCCTTGGCGAAGAGCTTTTTGACTACCTGGTAGTGAAGGCGCAACAGTTGCATGGCAAAGTGGCATCAGGGCGTTTTGGCGCGGACATGCAGGTGCACCTGGTCAATGATGGCCCGGTAACCTTCCTGTTACAGACCTGAAAACGCCTGAAACAGCTTTTTCCACCGATTTGGGCCGGAAACTGCTGTTTTTCGCGATAAATACTTTGTTACCCCTGATGCGTTGTAACGCGGGCTACTAGATAATCGCGCGCTACGGGGATCAGCGTTCGTTGGTCCATTTTGACTTAAGTAGAGACTTGTCCACGGCCGTTTGGGGAATCATTTAGCCCCATCGGAGTCGGAACAATGCTCGCCAACCTGGCATATAGATAGCTGGCCGTTGGTTTTTTGATCTGTTTTCGGCGAGGGTTGCTCGTGATTGTTAGTCCCTGTAATGCACCAAACTTGTTTGCCAAACGGTTACGAAACGCACTGGTGACGGGCTCTGCGCTGGTCTGCCTGCTCGGCGCCGGTCAACTCATGGCATTCAATCTGGATGATGTATCGGTCAAGGCCAAGGACCTGGCCGGGCAGAAGTACGAGGCCCCGCGCAGTAACCTGCCGAACGAGTTCCGTGAGATGAAGTTCGCGGATTACCAAAAAATCCGCTTCCTCACCGAAAAAGCCGAATGGGCCGACCAGAAGACCCCGTTCAAGCTGTCGTTCTACCACCAGGGCATGCACTTCGACACGCCGGTGAAGATCAACGAGATCAGCGCCAACACCGTTACCGAGATCAAGTACGACCCGAACCGTTTCGATTTCGGCGACGTGAAGTTCGATCCCAAGGCCACCGAGAAGCTCGGCTACGCCGGTTTCCGCGTTCTGTACCCGATCAACAAGGCTGACAAGCAAGACGAGATCATGACCATGCTCGGCGCGAGCTATTTCCGCGTCGTTGGCAAGGGCCATACCTATGGCCTGTCCGCCCGGGGCCTGGCAATCGACACCGCCCTGCCATCCGGCGAGGAATTCCCGCGTTTCAGCGAGTTCTGGATCCAGCAGCCCAAGGCTACCGACAAGCACCTGGTGATCTACGCCCTGCTGGATTCGCCACGGGCCACCGGCGCCTATCGCCTGACCCTGCGGCCGGGCGCCGACACCATTGTCGACGTCAAGGCCCGGGTGTTCCTGCGTGACAAGGTCGGCAAGCTGGGCCTGGCCCCGCTGACCAGCATGTACCTGTTCGGCGCCAACCAGCCGTCGAAGGTCCTCAACTACCGTCGCGAACTGCATGACTCCAGCGGCCTGTCGATCCACGCCGGCAATGGCGAATGGATCTGGCGCCCGCTGAACAACCCGAAACATCTGGCCGTGAGCAACTTCTCGGTGGAGAACCCGCGTGGTTTCGGCCTGCTCCAGCGTGGCCGCGACTTCAGCCACTATGAAGACCTCGACGACCGCTACGACAAGCGCCCAAGCGCCTGGATCGAGCCCAAGGGCGACTGGGGCAAGGGCACCGTCGACCTGGTAGAGATCCCGACCGCGGACGAAACCAACGACAACATCGTGGCGTTCTGGAACCCGGAAAAGCAGCCTGAGCCAGGCCAGCCGCTGGATTTCGCCTATCGCCTGCACTGGACCATCGACGAAGCCGCCCTGCATTCCCCTGACAGCGCCTGGGTACAGCAGACCCTGCGCTCCACCGGTGACGTCAAGCAGTCCAACCTGATCCGTCAGCCCGACGGCAGCGTGGCCTACCTGGTGGACTTCGAAGGCCCGTCCCTGGCGGCATTGCCGGAAAACGCCGACGTTCGCAGCCAGGTCAGCGTGGGTGACAACGCCGAGCTGGTGGAAAACAGCGTTCGCTACAACCCGGAAACCAAGGGCTGGCGCCTGACCCTGCGGATGAAGATCAAGGACGCGAGCAAGTCCACCGAGATGCGTGCCGCTCTGGTCCGCGACATTGCGCAGCCCGAGCCGGCCAAGGCCTCGACGCCGAACTCCAACTCCTCCATCGCCAAGGCCGACAAGATCGCCGCCAAGCAGCAGGAGAAGAAAGAGAAGGAAGCCGCAGCGGCAGCCGCCAAGCAGGCGCAAGCCCAGCCGGGCAAAGAGGCTAAAGACGCCAAGAACGCCAAGGACAAGGACCACAAAGACGCCAAGCAGCCTGCTGCTGCGGACGCGGCCCCAGCCACACCGGAACCGGTTAAAACGGAGCAAGTCCTGACCGAGACCTGGAGCTATCAGTTGCCTGCCGATGAGTAACTCTCAACTACAGCCAGAGTCTCTTGCCGAGTACCTGGCGCATTTGCCGATGTCGGACCAGCAGCGCGCGGAACTCGCGGGCTGCCAGTCCTTCAGCGAATTGCACCAACGCCTGTCGTCCAGCACCTTCGATGGCCCCACCGATGCCGCCCAGGCCTCGGTGGGCCAGCGCCTGACCCTGAGCACCGCCGCTGAGCTGGAAGAAGCGGAAATGCTCGCGGTGGACGCCGAGGGCCGGGTCTGCCTCAAGGCCACGCCACCGATCCGCCGCACCAAGGTGGTCCCGGAGCCGTGGCGCACCAATATTCTGGTGCGCGGCTGGCGGCGCCTGACCGGGCGTACCAACCCGCCAGCGCCGAAGAAGGACGAACGGGTACTGCCGGCCGCTCGCTGGCGTACCGTCGGTTCTATCCGCCGCTACATCCTGCTGGTGCTGATGCTCGGCCAGACCATCGTCGCCGGCTGGTACATGAAAGGCATCATGCCGTACCAGGGCTGGTCCTTCGTCGACCTGGAAGAGGTCATGCACCAGCCGCTGATGCAGACCGCCCAGCAAGTGCTGCCCTATGCCCTGCAGACCAGCATCCTGATTCTGTTCGGGATCCTGTTCTGCTGGGTCTCGGCAGGTTTCTGGACCGCGCTGATGGGCTTCCTGGAACTGCTGACCGGCCACGACAAGTACCGCATCTCTGGGGCCAGCGCCGGCAACGAGCCGATTCCCAAGGATGCGCGCACCGCACTGGTAATGCCGATCTGCAATGAAGACGTGCCCCGGGTGTTTGCCGGCCTGCGCGCGACCTTCGAGTCGGTGGCGGCCACCGGTGACCTGGACCGCTTCGACTTCTTCGTCCTCAGCGACAGCAACGACAGCGATATCTGCGTGGCCGAGCAGCAGGCCTGGCTGGATGTCTGCCGCGAAGCCAAGGGCTTCGGCAAGATCTTCTATCGCCGCCGTCGCCGCCGAGTGAAGCGCAAGAGCGGCAACCTCGACGACTTCTGCCGTCGCTGGGGCGGTGACTACAAGTACATGGTCGTGCTCGACGCTGACAGCGTGATGAGCGGCGAATGCCTGACCAGCCTGGTACGCCTGATGGAAGCCACGCCGGACGCGGGGATCATCCAGACCGCGCCACGGGCCTCGGGCATGGACACCCTGTATGCGCGCATGCAGCAGTTCGCCACCCGGGTCTACGGCCCGCTGTTCACCGCCGGCCTGCACTTCTGGCAGTTGGGGGAATCCCACTACTGGGGGCACAACGCGATCATCCGCATGCAGCCGTTCATCGAGCACTGTGCCCTGGCGCCGTTGCCGGGCAAGGGTGCCTTCGCCGGTGCGATTCTCTCCCACGACTTCGTCGAAGCCGCGCTGATGCGCCGTGCCGGCTGGGGCGTGTGGATTGCCTACGACCTGCCGGGCAGCTACGAAGAGCTGCCGCCGAACCTGCTGGACGAACTCAAGCGTGACCGGCGCTGGTGCCACGGCAACCTGATGAACTTCCGCCTGTTCCTGGTCAAGGGCATGCACCCGGTGCACCGCGCGGTGTTCCTCACCGGGGTGATGTCCTACCTGTCGGCGCCGCTGTGGTTCTTCTTCCTGGTGCTGTCCACGGCCCTGCTGGCGGTCAACACCCTGATGGAGCCGCAGTACTTCCTCGAGCCGCGGCAGCTGTATCCGCTGTGGCCGCAGTGGCATCCGGACAAGGCCATCGCGCTGTTCTCCACCACCATCGTGCTGCTGTTCCTGCCCAAGCTCTTGAGCATCATCCTGATCTGGGCCAAGGGTGCGAAAGAGTTCGGTGGCAAGTTCAAGGTGACCCTGTCGATGCTCCTGGAGATGCTGTTCTCCATGTTGCTGGCGCCGGTGCGGATGATTTTCCACACCCGTTTCGTACTGGCCGCATTCCTGGGCTGGGCCGCGACCTGGAACTCGCCACAGCGTGACGACGACTCCACGCCGTGGAGCGAAGCGGTCAAGCGCCACGGTCCGCAGACCCTGCTGGGCTTCTGCTGGGCGCTGCTGGTGATCTGGTTGAATCCGAGCTTCCTCTGGTGGCTGGTACCGATCGTCGGTTCGTTGATGCTGTCGATCCCGGTGTCGGTGATCTCCAGTCGTGTGGGCCTGGGCCTGAAGTCCCGTGACGAAAGCCTGTTCCTGATCCCCGAGGAATACGCTCCGCCACAGGCGCTGCTGGCAACCGACCAGTACACCCATGAAAACCGCTGGCATGCGCTCAACGACGGCTTTGTCCGGGCCGTGGTGGATCCGCAGCAGAACGCCCTGGCCTGTGCCCTGGCGACCTCGCGCCACACCCAGGCCGAGCCCATCGAGTGGCTGCGCCAGGAGCGTGTACGGCATGCCCTGAAAGTCGGCCCGGCGGCCCTGAACAACAGCGAGCGGCTGGCGCTGTTGAGCGACCCGGTAGCCCTGGGACGCCTGCACGAGCAGGTCTGGAGCGAGGGGCACAGCGAATGGCTGAGCGCCTGGCGCCAGTCGGTGGATGCCGATCCCCATGCACCGCTGCTGCCGTTGCAGCCGCTGAACGCGGCGCCGCAACCGGCCTGAAGCCAACGCCCTTGAGCTCTTGCTCAAGGGCGTTTTGCTTTATGGCGCCAATGGCCGCCTACGCCTTGCCGGAGGCTGTGGCAGCGGCCACCGGTCGCTCCCCCTGAAACAACAAAAATCCTTGTGCAAATGGCCGAGTGCGTTAGCATCGCACCCGCAAATTTCTGCGCGCAATCGACAACGGCCTGCCATTCGAAGCACTCAAGCAGATGACCGCCGTGCGCAGACACCACAATAAAATGGCTTCAGGGGACTTGAGATGAAGAAGTATCTTTCGCTGCTGCTGGCGGGTGCCGCAGCCCTGCTGGCGGTCAACACGGCCCAGGCCGGCGCTATCGACGACGCGGTCAAGCGCGGCACGCTGAAAGTCGGCATGGACCCGACCTACATGCCGTTCGAGATGACCAACAAGCGTGGCGAAATCATCGGTTTCGAAGTCGACCTGCTCAAGGCCATGGCCAAGTCCATGGGGGTCAAGCTGGAGATGGTTTCCACTGGCTACGACGGCATCATCCCGGCCCTGCTGACCGACAAGTTCGACATGATCGGCAGCGGCATGACCCTGACCCAGGAACGCAACCTGCGCCTGAATTTCAGCGAACCCTTCATCGTGGTGGGCCAGACCCTGCTGATTCGCAAGGACCTGGAAGGCACCATCAAGTCCTACAAGGACCTGAACAGCGCCGACTACCGCATCACCTCCAAGCTGGGCACCACCGGTGAGATGGTCGCCAAGAAGCTGATCGCCAAGGCCAAGTACCACGGCTACGACAACGAGCAGGAAGCGGTGCTGGACGTGGTCAACGGCAAGGCCGACGCCTTCATCTACGACGCCCCGTACAACGTGGTGGCCGTCAACAAAGTGGGCAATGGCAAGCTGGTATTCCTCGACAAGCCGTTCACCTACGAGCCCCTGGCCTTCGGTTTGAAGAAGGGCGATTACGACAGCATCAACTTCATCAACAACTTCCTGCACCAGATCCACGAAGACGGCACCTACGATCGCATCCATGACAAGTGGTTCAAGAGCACCGAGTGGCTCAAGGACATGGAATAGGTGTCAGGCAACTGACTTGTGGTTGATCGCGAGCAAGCTCGCTCCTACAGGGCGCATAGCGTTTTTGTAGGAGCGAGCCTGCTCGCGACGATGCCCCCCCGGGCTCTGCCGAACCTCCCCGCTTCAAATCGCTGGAACCTGCAAAGTGAACAAACACAAGAAAGCCCAATGGCCCTGGCACGTGCTGACCGTGCTGGTGCTGATCGGTCTGGCTGGCGCGCTGTACTACGCCACCTCGTTGATGTCCTACGAGTGGCGCTGGAACCGTGTCCCCCAGTACTTCGCCTATCAGGCCGAAGAGTCCCAGAGGGCGGCGGAAATCTCCACCGTCGCCGAGGTGGTGCGCCAGGGCGGCAAGGCACAAGTCACGCTGCGCGGTGACTCGGGTGCCGAGCAGCATCTGAGCGTCGATGAAAGCAGCTTGCAGGTGGCTAGCGGCGATGACGTGGCCGAAGGCGATGTCATCGGCGTGACCCGGCACTGGGCCGCGGGCCCGCTGTTGTGGGGCCTGTGGACCACCTTGTGGCTGTCGGTGGTGTCCGGCGTGCTGGGGCTGCTGATCGGCCTGGGTACCGGCCTGTGCCGGTTGTCCAGCAACCCGACCCTGCGCGACCTGTCGACGATCTATGTCGAACTGGTGCGGGGCACGCCGCTGCTGGTGCAGATCTTCATCTTCTATTTCTTTATTGGCACGGTGCTCAATCTGTCCCGGGAGTTCGCCGGGATCGCCGCGTTGTCGCTGTTTACCGGGGCCTATGTGGCGGAAATCGTTCGCGCAGGGGTGCAGTCCATCGCCCGCGGGCAGAACGAAGCCGCTCGCTCCCTGGGGCTCAGCGCCGGCCAGTCGATGCGCCATGTGGTGCTGCCCCAAGCCTTCAAGCGGGTGCTGCCGCCGCTGGCCGGGCAGTTCATCAGCCTGGTCAAGGACACCTCCCTGGTGTCGGTGATCGCCATTACCGAACTGCTCAAGAGCGGCCGGGAAGTCATCACCACGTCGTTCTCGCCATTCGAGATCCTGTTCTGCGTGGCAGGCCTGTATTTGTTGATCAACCTGCCGCTGTCGAAGATGGCCAGCCGGCTTGAGCGGAGGCTCGCGCAAAGTGATTGAAGTCCGCGATCTGGTAAAAGTCTTCGACACCCGCGGCCAGGTGGTGCGCGCGGTGGATAACGTCACCACCCAGGTGGCCAAGGGCGAGGTGCTGGTGGTGATCGGCCCGTCCGGCTCCGGCAAGTCGACCTTCCTGCGTTGCCTCAATGGCCTTGAAGAGTTCGATTCCGGCTCGGTGAGCATCGACGGTCTGCAACTGGCCGACCCGAGGACCGATGTGAACGCCTACCGCCGGGAAGTCGGCATGGTGTTCCAGCACTTCAACCTGTTCCCGCACATGACCGTGCTGGAAAACCTCTGCCTGGCGCAGAAGGTGGTACGCAAGCGCGGCAAGCAGGAGCGCGAGGCCAAGGCCCTGGCGTTGCTGGAAAAGGTCGGGATCGCCCAGAAGGCCCACGAGTTTCCTTCGCGGCTTTCCGGAGGCCAGCAGCAGCGTGTGGCCATCGCCCGGGCCCTGGCCATGGAACCCAAGGTGATGCTGTTCGACGAGCCGACCTCGGCCCTGGACCCGGAAATGGTCGGCGAGGTGCTGGATGTGATGAAGACCCTGGCCCTGGAAGGCATGACCATGGTCTGCGTGACCCACGAGATGGGCTTTGCCCGGGAAGTGGCGGATCGGGTGCTGTTCTTCGATCACGGCAAACTGCTGGAAGACGCGGCGCCGCAGGTGTTCTTCGACGCGCCGCAAGACCCGCGGGCCCAGGCTTTCCTGCGCCAGGTGCTGTAAGGCCGGCTCCTGCATTTCCCGGTAGGAGCCGGCTTGCCGGCGAAGCGGCTCAGACCCGGAAACGCCCCACCAGGGTTTGCAGGTGAATCCCCAGCCGCGCCAGCTCGGCGCTGGACGCGGCGGTTTCCTCGCTGGCCGATGACGTCTGTTCAGACACATCCCGCACATTCAACACGCTGCGGTTGATCTCTTCCGCCACCGCGCTCTGCTGCTCTGCTGCCGCGGCGATCTGCTGGTTCATCGCCTGGATCGCCGACACGGTACGGGTGATGTTTTCCAGGGAACCACCAGCCCGGCGTGTCAGCTCGACACTGCTGTCGGTCAGGCTGCGGCTGGTATCCAGGGTGCTGGCCACCTGCTGGGTGCCGCTTTGCAGGCCAACGATGAGTTCAGCGATTTCTTCGGTGGATTGCTGGGTACGTTGCGCCAGGCTGCGGACTTCATCCGCCACCACGGCAAAACCCCGCCCGGCTTCACCGGCCCGGGCGGCCTCGATGGCGGCGTTCAGGGCCAGCAGGTTGGTCTGCTGGGCCACCGACTTGATCACATCCAGGACGCTGCCGATCTTGTCGCTTTCCTGCTTGAGATGGCCCATGGCCTCGGTGGAATGGCCCACCTCGCTGGCCAGGCGCTCGATCTGGGCGATGGCTTCGTTCACCACCCGGTCACCCTCGCGGGCCTGCTGGTCGGCCGCCACAGCGGCCTCGGAGGCCTCCTCGGCGTTGCGCGCCACTTCCTGCACGGTGGCGGCCATTTCGTTCATGGCCGTGGCCACCTGGTCGGTCTCGACTTTCTGGCTGTTGACCCCGGCGCTGGTCTGCTCGGTCACCGCGGACAGTTGCTCGGCGGCGCTGGCGATCTGGGTCACGCCGTCGCTGATGCCGCCGATCAGTTCCCGCAGGCTCACCGTCATGCGCTGCATGGCTTTCTGCAGTTGGCCCAGTTCGTCGCGGCGCTCTACGGCGAGGTTCTGGCTCAGGTCCCCGGAAGCCACGCGCTCGGCGGCCTTGAGGGTCTGCTGCAGCGGCTGGGTGATCTGCCGGGTGATGGCCCAGGCGGCGATCAGGCCGAACAGCATGGCCAGCAAGGTGGCAATCAGCAGGGTGCTCTTGGCCTGCGCGGCGTCGCTGTCACGCTTGGTGGTCTGGGCCACGGTCAGCTGCTTGCTCAGGTCCATCAGCCGGTCGCCCTGGGCGGCCATGCGCTTGAGCGCAGCCGCGCTGGCTTCTTCGGCGTCGCTGTAGGCGCTGACGGCCATCCGGTAGGCCTTCAGCGAGTCGCTGGCCTGTTGCAGGTTGGCAACGTGCTGCTCGGGCAGGCGCGAAGGCAGGCTGGTGAGGTTGTTCAGGGCGTTGTCGATGGCGTCCAGCGCCGGCTGCTTGGCCTCGGGCTTGGCGCTGTAGGTGTAGCCGCGTACCTGGAAGCGTGCCTGCTGGATCAGCTTGGACAGGTCGATCACGCTATTGAACTGCGCCACGCTGTCGCCTTGCAGCAGTGAGTTCTCAACCTCCGCGACCCGGGCCACGGCATTGTCCGCGGTGGCGCCAAGCTGGGACCTCGCGGCCTCGCGGTTGGCGGTGGCGCGAGTCATGTCGGCAAAGGCTTTCTGGTATTCGGCCACGGCGTCCA
This sequence comes from Pseudomonas sp. GW823-FHT03E05, assembly GCF_058796855.1. NCBI lineage: Bacteria > Pseudomonadati > Pseudomonadota > Gammaproteobacteria > Pseudomonadales > Pseudomonadaceae > Pseudomonas > Pseudomonas sp. GW823-FHT03E05. The sequence goes on along the minus strand of NZ_JBXAJB010000005.1, from coordinate 368,450 downwards.
GTTGCTGGTCGACCATGGTGATGCTTTCCGGTTGCTGCAGCTGCGCGCGAGCGTCCTGCAGGCCGTCGTTGAGTTGCTTGAGGAAGTCGTTGACCGCTGCCGGGCCGTGTTCACCGCGGCTCATCTCGTAGTTGAGGCGGGCGATGCGCAGGTCCTTGGTCAGGGCGTAGATAACGGAAATATTGCCCAGTTTGTCGCCCCGGTCGATCACCCGGCCCAGGCCGGTCCAGCCGGTGGCGGTGATCAGCAGGGTCAGGAGCAGTACCAGGCCGAAGCCGATACCCAGCTTGAGGCTGACGCTTACGTTTCCCAGGTTTCTGGCTAGCCAACGGTACATTCTGCGAACTCCCTTTTAGCAATGTGCGCTTAACCATAGGCTATCGGCGGGAGTGGGGGATTCTGTAGCTTGAATGGCTAGTTGCCATTACGACCGTGAGGTCCGGCTGGCCACTTGGCCAGCACGCACATGGGGGCTCAGAACAGGCGCGAAAGCAGGGCGGTGACCGCGGTTTCGACCCGCAGGATGCGTTCGCCCAGTTGCACCGGTTGCAGGCCGGCCTTGCCCAGAAGATCGATCTCGTAGGGAATCCAGCCGCCTTCCGGGCCAATGGCCAGGGTGACGGCCTGGTCCAGCCCGCGAGGGCAGGGCGGATATGGGCCAGGGTGGCCCACCAGCCCCAGGGTGCCAGCGCTGAGGGCCGGCAGGCGGTCTTCGACGAAGGGCTTGAAGCGTTTTTCGATCAGGACGTCGGGCAGCACGGTGTCACGGGCCTGTTCCAGGCCGAGCACCAGGTGTTCGCGAATCGTTTCGGGCTCCAGGAACGGGGTCTGCCAGAAGCTCTTTTCTACCCGGTAGCTGTTCACCAGCACCAGCCGCGGCACGCCCATGGTCGCTATGGTCTGGAACACCCGGCGAAGCATTTTCGGGCGCGGCAGGGCCAGCACCAGGGTCAACGGCAGCTTGGCCGGTGGCGGCTGATCGAGGCTCACTTGCAGTTCGGCTTCAGCAGGCTCCAGGCGCAGTACCTGGGCACTGCCCATCAAGCCGCCAATGCGCCCGACCCGCAGGCTGTCGCCGACCGCCACCCGATGCACGTCCTGCATGTGGGTCAGGCGTCGGTCGCGCAGCACTACCCGGTCGGCCGCAATGAAATCGGCCTCTTCCAGAAGCAGCAGGTTCACGCTTGGGTCGCTGGCGGCTGGTCGTTGTGGTCGTCGGCCGGTTCATCGTCCGGGTGCTCGCCACGTTTGCTGATCAGCCCGCCGAACAGCACGCCGATCTCGAACAGCAGCCACATGGGCACGGCCAGCAGGGTCTGGGAGAAAATGTCCGGCGGGGTGAGGATCATGCCTACCACGAAGCAGCCGATGATCACGTAAGGGCGGATCTTGCGCAGGTACGCCACGTTGACCACGCCTATCCACACCAGCAGGACCACGGCCACCGGGATCTCGAAGGCCACGCCGAAGGCGAAGAACAGGGTCATGACGAAATCGAGGTAGCTGGTGATATCGGTCATCATCTCCACGCCGGCCGGGGTGGCGGCGGCGAAGAACTTGAAGATCAGCGGGAACACCAGGAAGTAGGCGAACGCCATGCCGATGTAGAACAGCAGGATGCTCGACACCAGCAAGGGCACGGCAATGCGCTTTTCATGCTTGTACAGGCCGGGTGCGATAAAGCCCCAGATCTGGTGCAGGATCACCGGGATCGCCAGGAACAGCGAGACCATCATGGTCAGCTTCAGCGGCGTGAGGAACGGCGAGGCGACGTCGGTGGCGATCATCGTCGCGCCGACCGGCAGGTACTGGCGCAGCGGCGTGGAGACGATGGTGTAGATCTGCTGGGTGAAGGCGAACAGCCCGGCGAAGATGATGAAGATCGCCGCTACGCAGCGCAGCAGGCGGGTGCGCAGCTCGGTGAGGTGCGACACCAGCGGCATGTGTTGGTCGTTCTCTGGGATATCGCTCATGGTGCTCGCGGCGGCAAGGTGGAGTCGTGGGGGGCCGTGGTGGCGGGTGTTGCCACTGGGGCTGCGGGCTCTGCGGTCGGTGCCGGTGCTGGTGTCGATGGCAGGGGCGCGGGCACTTCGCTGGCTGGCGGCGCTTCGGCGACCGTAGCGGCGCCTGGCGCGTGAATCGTCTGCTCGGCCACAGGCTCTACCGGAGTCGGTTGCTGCTGGGTCGGGGCGAGGATTTTCCGCGCTTCCTGCTCCAGGGACAGAATGTGCTCGTTGTGCAGTTGCCGGCGGATCTCGTCGGCACCGATTTCACGTTCAACTTCCTGTTTTATCGCGTTGAAGCTGCGCTTGAGGCGCCCGACCCACAGGCCGGCGGTGCGCGCAGCGCCGGGCAGGCGCTCGGGGCCGAGCACCAGCAGGGCCACCAGGCCCACCAGCAGCAGTTCAGAGAAGCTGATACCAAACATTAGTCAGTGCTCACGAGTCTTTGCGGGTCGGCTCTTCGACTTTCTGCGCCTGCACGTCGATGGTGTGCGGCTGGTTCAACGGCGCGCTCTGCTGCGGCTGAACCGGTGGCACAGGCTGCGCTGCTGGCGGGACCACGGGTTCGGCAGGCTTTTCGTCGTCATTCATGGCCTTGCGAAAGCCCTTGATCGATTCGCCGACGTCGGTGCCCAGGTTCTTGAGCTTCTTGGTGCCGAATACCAGTACCACGACCACCAGGATGACGATCCAGTGTTTCCAGTCAAAAATGCCCATGCTGCGTTTCCTCTTAGAAAGTTGTTCAGGCGGACGGACGCGAGGCTTTCTCGGCGTGTCCGGACAAACCGAAGCGGCGGTCCAGCTCATCGAGCACGGCCTGGGGATGCTGCCCCAGCTGCGCCAGCATGACCAGGGTGTGGAACCACAGGTCCGCGGTTTCGTAGATCACATCGCTGCAGTCGCCGCTGATGGCAGCGTCCTTGGCGGCGATGATGGTTTCCACCGATTCTTCGCCGACTTTTTCCAGAATCTTGTTCAGGCCCTTGTGGTACAGGCTGGCGACGTAGGAGCTGTCGGCTGCGGCGTCTTTACGCTCTTCCAGCACCTGGGCCAGACGGGTGAGGGTATCGCTCATGTCAGTGTCCTGCAGAATAGATCGCGTGCGGGTCCTTGAGGACCGGTTCGACGGTTTTCCACTCGCCATCTTCATAGACGCGGTAGAAACAGCTGTGGCGGCCGGTATGGCAGGCGATGTCGCCGATCTGCTCAACCATCAGGATGATCACATCGGCGTCGCAGTCCAGGCGCATTTCATGAAGCTTCTGCACGTGCCCGGATTCTTCGCCCTTGCGCCACAGCTTGCCACGGGAACGTGACCAGTAGATGGCGCGATTCTCGGCAGCGGTCAGGCTCAGGGCCTCGCGGTTCATCCAGGCCATCATCAGTACGCGCCCGGTCTTGTGATCCTGGGCGATGGCCGGCACCAGGCCGTCCGCATCCCATTTGATCTGGTCCAGCCAATCTTTCATTTTCGACTCCGACAACCGGGCTCTACCCGCTGGTGACGCCTCGGCGATTTCGACAGTTTGCCAGCAGGTCGCGCCACTGGCTATCGGCGAACGATCAGATACAAACCGACCGCAATCATGATGCCAGCAGGCCAGTGCCCCAGCTCATGCAATGGACCGCCGGCGGCCAGGACCGCGCCACCGCCCAGGTGGGCAGTGCCCAGCAGGCGCAGGAACCAGTCGTCCTTGCGCTTGTGCCAGGGCGCCGGCGGATCGGCGGCATGGGGCTGGGACATGCGCTCCAGCAGGTCGCGGGTCATGTTGGCCAGGTGCGGCAACTGTTCGATCTGGCTGTGGATGTTGCCGAGCACGGCCTTGGGGCTGACCCGTTCGCGCATCCAGCGTTCGAGGAAGGGTTGCGCGGTGTTCCACAGGTCCAGGTCCGGGTACAGCTGGCGGCCCAGGCCCTCGATGTTGAGCAGGGTCTTCTGCAGCAGCACCAGTTGCGGCTGCACTTCCATGTTGAAGCGCCGAGCGGTCTGGAACAGGCGCATCAGCACCTGGCCGAAGGAAATGTCCTTCAGCGGTTTTTCGAAGATCGGCTCGCACACGGTGCGAATCGCCGCCTCGAATTCGTTGAGCTTGGTTTCCGCCGGGACCCAGCCGGAATCAATGTGCAACTGGGCCACGCGGCGGTAGTCGCGCTTGAAGAAGGCAAACAGGTTGCGGGCCAGGTAGTCCTGGTCTTCCGGGGTCAGGCTGCCGACGATGCCGCAGTCGATGGCGATGTACTGCGGGCTCCAGGGCTGCACGGTGCTGACGAAGATGTTGCCCGGGTGCATGTCGGCGTGGAAGAAGCTGTCGCGGAACACCTGGGTGAAGAAGATCTCCACGCCACGCTCGGCGAGCATCTTCATGTCGGTACGCTGGTCGGCCAGGGTGGCCAGGTCGGTGACCTGAATGCCGTAGATGCGCTCCATCACCAGCACTTTGGGCCGGCACCAGTCCCAGTAGACCTGGGGCACGTAGAGCAGCGGCGAGCCTTCGAAGTTGCGCTTGAGCTGGCTGGCGTTGGCCGCCTCGCGCAGCAGGTCGAGCTCGTCGTAGATGGTTTTTTCGTAGTCGCTGACCACGTCCACCGGGTGCAGCAGGCGCGCGTCGGCTGAGAGCTTTTCCGCGGCCCGGGCGAGGATGAACAGCCACGCCAGGTCCTGGGCGATGATCGGCTTGAGCCCTGGGCGGATCACCTTGACCACCACTTCTTCGCCGGTCTTGAGCTTGGCGGCGTGCACCTGGGCCACCGACGCCGACGCCAGGGGCTCGATGTCGAAGCGGCTGAACACGTCGCTGATCTTCTTGCCCAGCTGCGCTTCGATCAGGGCCACGGACTTTTGCGAGTCGAACGGCGGCACCCGGTCCTGCAGCAGCATCAGCTCGTCGGCAATGTCTTCCGGCAGCAGGTCGCGGCGGGTCGAGAGGATCTGCCCGAACTTGATGAAGATCGGCCCCAGGTCCTGCAACGCCAGGCGCAGGCGTGCACCGCGGCTCAGGTCCAGCGGCTTGCGCGGGAACCAGCGCCAGGGCAGGGCGAAGCGCAGGGCCAGGAGGAACCAGGGCAGGGGCAGGTCGAACAGCAGGTCATCGAGGCGGTAGCGGATCACGACGCGCTGGATGCGCAACAGACGGCGGACGGCAAGCAGCTTCATGCGTTATCGCTTGGGTCAAGGGATCGGGAAAGGCGCTCCAAGCGCGCCTCGAGACGTTCCAGGTCGAGTTTGGCCTGATCCAGCTCGCGAAAGCGCGCTTCGGCTTCACGCTGACCCACCAGGGTCCGCGATTCTTCGGCGAGGAATTCGGCGAGGTTCTGGTTGAGGCTGGCAAATCCTTGCTGATACCAGCGGGCGCGGCTGCGCACATGGCCACTGAACAGCTGGGTGGCCACGGGGCCCAGCCAGCGCGAGAGTTCGTATTCCCAGTCCAGCTCCAGGTCCTGAAGGGTTGCTGCCAGGTCCAGCAGCACGCCGCTATCGCCTTCCAGCTCCACTTCGGGGCCGTGCAGGACCGCGGTCTTGTCCTTGCTCAGGGCCAGGCGCAGCAGGCTCGAGGCCGGTGCGCGCAGGGTGCAGTCCGGGTCCGTGGCCCACTGGCTGGCGAGCATCAGGCCTTCATCGCTGGGCAGGATGAACAGCTGCAGCGCCGGGTTGCGGCATTCCACGGCGATCACCTTGCCATTGAGGTGCTGCAGGCGCGGCAGCGCCGTGCTGTCCAGACGCAGCACCCGATTGATGCCGGTCTCGACGCTGGCGAGCAGGCCGCTGAGCAACATCAGGGCTTGATGCCGCGGTGCAGGGCGACGATGCCTGCGGTCATGTTGTGATAGGTCACGCGGTCGAAACCGGCCTCGACCATCATCGACTTCAGGGTTTCCTGGTTGGGGTGCATGCGGATCGATTCGGCCAGGTAGCGGTAGCTTTCCGAGTCGTTGGTGATCAGCTTGCCGGCCAGGGGCATGAAGGCGAACGAGTAGGCGTCGTAGACCTTGGACATCAGCGCGTTGGTGGGCTTGGAGAACTCCAGCACCAGCAGGCGACCGCCGGGCTTGAGCACCCGCAGCATGGAGCGCAGGGCGTCTTCCTTGTGGGTCACGTTGCGCAGGCCGAAGGCAATGGTCACGCAGTCGAAATGGTTGTCCGGGAACGGCAGTTTTTCCGCATCGGCCTGGACGAACTCGACGTTGCCGGCCACACCCAGGTCCAGCAGGCGGTCACGACCGACCTTGAGCATGGATTCGTTGATGTCGGCCAGTACCACTTGGCCGGTCGGGCCCACCAGGTGGGAGAAACGCTTGGTCAAGTCACCCGTGCCGCCGGCGATGTCCAGTACGCGATTGCCGGCGCGCACGCCGGACAGCTCGATCGTGAAGCGTTTCCACAGGCGGTGCATGCCACCGGACAGCACGTCGTTCATCAAGTCGTACTTGGCCGCTACCGAGTGGAACACCTCAGCGACTTTTTCCGCTTTCTGGCTTTCAGGAACATTCTTGAAGCCGAAGTGAGTGGTGGGTTCGGCATCGCTGCCTTTGCGCTGATCAGTCATATCGCTGTCACCAAAAGAGAATGCGGGACATTCTAATGCCGGTGGCGGTCTTTGTCTTGGCAAGGCTGAATGTAAGATAGCGATCCGCCGGGACGTTTTGACGCACGCAGGGTCAAGATGCTTCAGGCAAGTCCCGAAACAGCAGGAGACCTTCAATGGCCCGTATTAGTGTTGAACGTGCCCATGGCCTGGGCAAGCAGGCAGCCCGTGAAAAGGCCGACAAACTGGCGCAGAAACTCGCCGATCAATATGGCCTGGAGCCACAGTGGGCAGGCGATACCCTGAACCTCAAGCGCTCGGGCGTCAAAGGCGCGGTGCATGTGGGTGAAGAGTCGATCCGCATCGACGTGGAACTGGGGATGTTGATGTCGGCCATGAGCGGCACCATCAAGTCGGAAATCGAAAAGGCTCTGGACAAGGCTCTGGTCTGAACCGGCTCCTACATGAATTCATGACAGTCGTTAGGGTGCCGATTCTAATTTTTCTCTCTAGGTTGTGCCTCAGGTCCTCTTTCCGAGGGCAGTTCCTCAAACCTTCTGCGCGTGAGGTGCACCATGGCCAAAGTAATTCTGAAGAAAAAAGTTGATGCCCAATCGACTGCTCTGAGTGAAGTCAAATCCTATGCCCGCAAGATCTGGCTGGCAGGCCTGGGGGCCTACGCCAAAGTCGGTCAGGAAGGCAGCGAGTACTTCCAGGAGTTGATCAAGGCTGGTCAATCCGTTGAAAAGAAAGGCAAAAAAGTTGTCACTGAACAACTTGAAGCAGCCAACAGTCAGATAGATGGCGTTAAAGGGGATGTCAGCACTCTTAAAGGCAAAGTCGAAGTGCAGCTGGACAAGGTCGAGAAGGCTTTTGACACGCGCGTCGCCAGTGCCTTGAATCGTATCGGCATTCCGTCTAAACATGACGTTGAGACACTCTCTGCTAAGCTCGATGAGCTGACGGCGTTGCTCGAACGTGTCGCGCGTAAACATTAAGGAGAACGGGATGGCTGGTAAAAAGAATACTGAAAAAGAAGGCAGCTCGTGGATCGGGAAAGTCGAAGAGTACTCCCGTAAAATTTGGCTTGCTGGTTTAGGCGTGTACTCGAAAATCGACTCTGACGGCAGCAAGCTTTTCGAGACATTGGTCAAAGATGGTGAGAAAGCCGAGAAACTGACTAAGAGCGTAGTCGGCAAGAAAGTTGATGCGGCCAAAGATTCCGCAACTTCGGCCAAGTCGCGTATCAGCGACGTCAAGGATCGCGCCCTGGGTAAGTGGGATGAACTGGAAGGCGCTTTCGACAAGCGCTTGAACAGCGCCATCTCGCGTCTGGGCGTGCCTAGCCGCAACGAAGTCAAGGCCCTGCACGACAAGGTCGATACCCTGACCAAGCAGATTGAAAAACTCACAGGTGCCAAGGTTGCGCCGGTTGCAGCCAAAACTGCAGCTGCCAAGCCTGCTGCAAAACCCGCAGCCAAGCCTCTGGCCAAGCCTGCCGCTAAGCCTGTCGCCAAGGCCGCCGCTAAACCCGCAGCCAAGCCGGCCGCGAAAACCGCAGCCGCCAAACCAGCGGCCAAACCGGCTGCCAAGCCTGTAGCGGCCAAGCCCACTGCCAAGCCAGCAGCCAAGCCCGCGGCGAAAACCGCAGCGGCCAAGCCAGCGGCCAAACCGGCCGCCAAGCCTGCAGTGGCGAAAAAGCCTGTGGCCAAGAAGCCTGTGGCTGCCAAGCCAGCGGCCAAACCAGCAGCCAAGCCCGCTGTTGCGGCCAAGCCTGCAGCCCCGGCCCCGGCCAGCTCGGCGAACTCCGCCGCAGCCCCGAGCCCGGCTGCAACCCCGACTGCCGCGCCAGCTCCAGCGACGCCAAGCAGCCAGTCCTGATCGCATCAGGAATAAAAAACGCCCGGCCTGGGAAGGCCGGGCGTTTTTTATTGAGGCGTTCTAGCCCTGCTCATCCAGGTAGCGCAGCGCCATCTGTTCGGTGGCCATCTTTGCCGGCGGCAGCAGGTGTGGCGCCACCAGCATCATGATCTGGTAGACCACCAGTCGGACTTCGCCTTCGCGATCGAGAATCCGCTGGTAATCCAGAGAGAACAGCAGGGTCATGGTGATCTGTTCCACCAGCTGCCCCAGGGCCTGGGTGCCGCTGACCAGTTGCCCCTGAGCCTTGAGCCGGGCCAGCAACGAGGCCAGGGTGCGTTTCAAGGCATTGAGCAGGTTGCGAATGCCCTTGGCCAGTTTTGGCAGGCGCCCGGCCAGGTTGGACAGGTCCTGAAACAGAAAGCGGTAGTGGGCCAGGCGCTCGACGATCAGGTGCAGGAACAACCAGTAGTCTTCCGCCGCCAGCTGGACGTCGGACGGTGGGTCCAGCAACGGCGTCAGTTCGTTCTGAAAGCGCTCGAACAGGCCGAGCACCAGCGGCTCCTTGCCATGGAAGTGGTAGTAGAGGTTGCCGGGGCTGATCCCCATTTCATTGGCCACCTCCATGGTGGAGACATTGGGCTCGCCCTTTTGATTGAACAGTTGCAGGGCACATTCGAGTATCCGGTCGCGGGTCTTCATCCTGACTTCTTGTCGGTCCATTGAAGGGGCACGGCTCCGGCGTGGAACCGTGGTGCAAAGTGTCTTCAGCGCACGCGCACGTAGGTGCCGGGCGCAGCCTCCATCGGCGGATAGTTCTGGTTGCCCAGGGTGGTGAGGGTTTCCCGCTGCGCCCCCGAACGCTCCTGGACCCAGGTCAGCCACTGGCTCCACCAGCTGCCGTCCACATGCTCGGCATCGTAGTACCAGGCCCGCGGGTCGCTGCTGAGCTTGCGGTTCTCCACGTAGTTGGCCTTGGGATTGCTCGGCGGGTTGAGGATGCTCTGCACGTGGCCGCTGTTGGACAGCACGAAGCGCCGTTCGCCGCCCAGCAGCAGGGTCGAGCGGTAGACCGCGTCCCAGGGCGTGATGTGGTCGTTGATCCCGGCCACGCTGAAGCTGTCCACCGTGACCTTCTGCAAGTCGATCGGCGTGCCGCAGACTTCCAGCCCGCCGACATGGCTCAGGGGGTTGTGCTTGAAGAAGTCCAGCAGATCGCCGTGCAGTGCGGCCGGCAACCGGGTGCTGTCGTTGTTCCAGTAGAGAATGTCGAAGACCGGCGGCTCCTTGCCCAGCAGGTAGTTGTTGACCCAGTAGTTCCAGATCAGGTCGTTGGGGCGCATCCAGGCGAACACCTTGGCCATGTCGCGACCGTCCAGTACCCCTTGCTGATAGGAGCGACGCTTGGCCGCTTCGAGGGTCTTCTCGTCGGCGAACAGCGTTGCCGGGCTGTCCATCTGGCTGTCCAGCAGGCTCACCATGTAGGTCGCGCTGGATACCCGGCGCAGCTGGCGCTTGGCCTGCAGGTGGCCTTGCAGGGCGGCGATGGTCAGCCCTCCGGCACAGGCTCCCACCAGGTTGACTTCGCGACTGCCGGTAATCGCCCGGGTGACGTTCAGCGCTTCTTCGGCCGCCTCGACGTAGGTCGACAGGCCCCACTCGCGGTGCCGCACATCCGGGTTGCGCCAGCTGACCATGAACACCTGCAGGCCGTTTTTCAGCGCGTACTGGACGAAGCTGTTGGTCGGGCTCAGGTCGAAAATGTAGTACTTGTTGATTTGCGGCGGCACGATCAGCAGCGGCTTGGCGTACTGTTTTTCGCTCATGGGGCTGTACTGGATCAGCTCCAGCAATTCATTGCGAAACACCACTGAGCCCGGGGTGACCGCCAGGTTCTTGCCCACCTCGAAGGCGTGCTTGGTCACCTGGCTGGGCAACCCGTTGTTGTGCAGCAGGTCATCCAGCAGGTTGCCGATGCCCCGCACCACGCTGTTGCCCCCGGTGTTGAAGATCTCCTTGAGGGCCAGGGGGTTGAGCAGGGTATTGGAAGGCGCAACGGCATCATTGAGCAGGGAAAAGGCAAAGTGTGCCCGGGCCCGGTCGTCTTCGCTCATGCCGCTGTCGTCGATCCAGTGGCGCACCTGCTTCTGCCAGCTCAGGTAGGCCTGCAGGCCGCGCCGGTAGAAGGGGTTGAGGCTCCAGGCCGGGTCGGCGAAGCGGTTGTCCTTGGGGTTGGTCTTGTGCAGGGTTTCCCCCAGCAGCACACGCCCCAGCTGGCCGCCCAGGGCCAGGGTATGCCGGGCACTGTGCAACGGATTGCGCAGGCTGTGGGCCGCCAGGCTGCGCAAGGTGGAGAACAGATCCCGGCCGCGCAGGCCGGTGATCGCGCTCTGCGCATTGATATACGCGGCGGGTGACGGCAATGAGCCCGTCGCAGGTTTGTCTTGCATGAGTCAACACTCCTTCGTCAAACCACTAACAAGCAGACCAATCCAAGACAGACAACATAGTCGGTCCTGGCCCTTCTTGCGCGCGACGATCCTGTCGACAGGTATCTTTTACTTGGTAGGGCGCACAGGTTCGGGATGCGGGTGCATCACCGCCCTTTGGCGTTCTTCCTGGAGGAACTTCATGATGATCGGGGCGACGGCCTCGGCCCGGGTGATCAGGAACAGGTGGCCATCATCGATGATGTGCAACTGGGCATTGGGTATGCGCCAGGCCAGCATGCGCATGTTGATCAGGGGAATCAGCGGGTCGTCATCGCCGGCCAGCACCAGGGTCGGCTGATGGATCTTGTGCAGCCAGTGAATGCTGGTCCAGCCCAGGCCCGCGAACAGCTGCCAGTAATAGCCGAGCTTGCCGGCCGAGCGCACCTTGGCTGCGTGTTCCGCTGCCAGGCTCGGGTCGCGGCGGAAGGAGCCGCCATAGATCAGCGGCGCGATGCGCATCACATGGGAGGGCTGCACGTAGCGCCGTGGGCTGGCCATCATCCACAGCACCTTGGGTTTGCCCGGGACCATGAACGCCCCGGCCGCGGTGGCGGCCAGCACCAGCTTCTTGCAGCGCTCGGGGTAGTCGTAGGCGAACTGCTGGGCCAGCGCGCCGCCCCAGGACACACCCACTGCATTGACCTGGCCGTAGTCCAGGTAGTCGAGCATCCGCGCGGTCAGCTTGGCCAGCCCGGGAAAGCGGTAGGGCCGGCTCGGCGTGGAGGAGCCGCCGACACCGGGGACATCGAAGGCGATCACCTCGAGGTCCGGATCCAGGGCCTGGACAAAGGGAAACACCAGCTCCAGGTTGGCGCCGATGCCGTTGAAGATCAGCAGCGGCGTCAAGTGCGGCTTGCCTGGGCGTACCGCGGTGCGGATGGTCTGGCCATCCAGGTCGACGGTGCGGAATATGAATGAGTGTGGCATGCCGTAGCCCTGTGAATTAAACCGTCGCAGCCGCCATCCCGGGCGTCCTGCGGATTTCCTGAGGCCGAGCCTCTTGTCAAGAATAGGGCTTGGCGGAGCCTCCTGGCGCCGCCGTGTCGATGGCCGGGGCTCAGCGCTCGTGGACGTAGGTCCCGGGCGCCGCCTCGGCGGCTGCGAACTTCTTGTTACCCAGGCTGGTGGGCGCCGGCTTCAGGTCACCTGAGCGTTCCGCCTGCCAGGCCTGCCAATGCAGCCACCAGGAATCGGTGTGCTTGATCGAGTTTTCCTGCCACTGGTCGGGGCAGGCCGGAATGTCGGTGCTGGTCATGTAGCGCGCCTTGGGGTTGCCAGGCGGGTTGAGGATGCTCTGGATATGGCCGCTGCTGGAGAGCACGAACTCGACGTTGCCGCCAAACAGCTGCGCCGACTTGTAGCAGGACTTCCACGGGGTGATGTGGTCGTTGGTGCCGGCCAGGGAGAAGATATCGGCGGTCACCTGCTTGAGGTCGATCGGCGTGCCGCACACTTCCAGTGCATTGGCGCGCACCAGCGGGTTGTTCTTGAACATTTCGATCAGGTCGCCGTGGAAGGCGGCGGGCAGGCGGGTGGTGTCGTTGTTCCAGAACAGGATGTCGAACACCGGCGGCTCGTTGCCCAGCAGGTAGTTGTTGACCCAGTAGTTCCAGATCAGGTCGTTGGGGCGCATCCAGGCGAACACCTTGGCCATGTCGCGGCCTTCCAGGACTCCGGCCTGATAGGAGTGGCGCTTGGCCGCTTCCAGGGTCTGCTCGTCGACGAACAGCGCTACCTGGGTGTCCAGGGTGGTGTCCAGTACGCTGACCAGGAGGGTCAGGGCGTTGACCTTCTTCTGCCCCAGCGCCGCGTAGTGGCCCAGCAGCGCGGTGCAGGTGATGCCGCCGGAGCAGGCACCGAGCATGTTCACGTCCTTGCTGCCGGTGATCGCGGTCACTACGTCGACCGCTTCTTTCAGGGCTTCGATGTAGGTGGACAGGCCCCATTCGCGCTGGGCCTTGGTGGGGTTGCGCCAGCTGACGATAAAGGTCTGCACGTTGTTGCGCAGGCAGAAGCGCGCCAGGCTCTTGTCCGGGCTGAGGTCGAAGACATAGAACTTGTTGATCTGCGGTGGCACCACCAGCAGCGGGCGCTCATGCACCTGCTCGGTGATCGGCCGGTACTGGATCAGCTCCAGCACGTCATTGCGAAACACCACCGCGCCTTCACTGGTGCCCAGGTTCTTGCCCACTTCGAAGGCGTCCATGTTGACCTGGCTGGGCATGCCGCCGTTGTGCACCAGGTCCTTGGCCAGATGGGACAGGCCGTCCAGCAGGCTCTTGCCGCCGGTTTCGAAGAAGCGCTTGACCGCTGCGGGGTTGGCCGCGCTGTTGGTCGGGGCCATGGCTTCGGTCATCAGGTTGATCACGAAGTGGCCGCGGCTGATGTCCTGCTCGGACAGGCTGCTGTCGTCGATCCAGTCGTGGAGCTCCTTGCGCCACGCCAGGTAGGTTTGCAGGTAGCGTTTGTACAACGGGTTCTGGCTCCACGCGGGGTCGTTGAAGCGACGGTCGTCGCTCTCCGGCTGCAGGGTGGATTTGCCGAACATCACGTTCTTAAGTTCGATGCCGAAATGGGCGACGTGCTTGACGCTGTGGATGGGTTGTTTGATGGCCTGGGCAAGCACCATTCGAGCGGAAGTAAGCAGGTCCTTTCTACGCAAGCCAATGACCGGATTGAGCCCCAGGGTGTTTTCCGAGGCTTGGCGTTTCAGGTCATCGTTATTCTTGTTACTCATCTACGACGCTCCATTGTCCTGAGACGAGTACCGGACCTGCTGTGCAGTCACACAGCACGATGCCAGGTACTACTGCTCGGGTGACCGTTGATTGCGCACCGCTGCTTTTTGTTCCGAAAGCTCTGCAGGGAACTTGCCAGCTCCATTGGTTACCCGAGTTTAATTTTTTCCGCAAGCAGGCCATTCATTGGCCATACAGCCAAGCATTCAAACAGATGAAATTAGAAAATGCCCTCTAAACCATCGGAGCCTTGAGCTAGAGCATCAGCTTGACGATGGACTCGTTCGGATCGCGGGATTTTCCGGCAGCCTTGAGCTCCGCCAGATAGTCGTTCCACAGCTCGTCCTGGCGCAGCGCCAGTTGGTAGAGGTAGTCCCAGGTGAACAATCCGCTGTCATGACCGTCGTCGAAGGTCAATTTCAGTGCGTACTGGCCCGCCGGTTCAACCTTGGTCAGGCCGACGCCGAGCTTGCCGAATTGCAGGATGGGTTTGCCGTGGCCCTGGACCTCGGCGGAGGGAGAATGCACCCGCAGGAGTTCTGCAGGCAGGTGATAGACCTCGTCCGGCCCGTAAGTCAGGGTCAGGGTTTTCGAGGCTTTGTGCAGGTTGATACCGGTGGGAAGTTTGCTCATGACCTGTAGTCCTTCCGGCAGGAGCCGGCTTGCCGGCGATCGGGGGAGGCCCTATCGCTGGCAAGCCAGTCCCTGCATGGGTGGCGAAGGTTTACAGGATATAACGGGAAAGGTCTTCGTTCTGCGCCAATTCGCCCAGGTGGCTGTTGACGTAGGCGGCGTCGATGCGGATCGGCTCTTCGCTGTGGGCGCTGGCCAGGTCACCGGCACTGAACGACACCTCTTCCAGCAGGCGCTCGAGCAGGGTGTGCAGGCGACGGGCACCGATGTTCTCGGTCTTCTCGTTGACCTGCCAGGCGATTTCCGCCAGGCGCTTGATGCCTTCGGGCAGGAACTCGATGTTCAGACCTTCGGTCTTCAGCAGCTCGCGATATTGCTCGGTCAGCGAAGCGTGCGGCTCGCTGAGGATGCGCTCGAAGTCTTGCGGCGACAGCGCCTTGAGTTCCACGCGGATCGGCAGACGGCCTTGCAGCTCCGGTACCAGGTCGCTGGGCTTGCTCAGGTGGAAGGCACCGGAGGCAATGAACAGGATGTGGTCGGTCTTGACCATGCCCAGCTTGGTGTTGACGGTGCAGCCTTCGATCAGCGGCAGCAGGTCACGCTGCACGCCCTCGCGGGAGACGTCCACACCGCCGGCGTTGCCGCGCTTGGCCACCTTGTCGATCTCGTCGATGAACACGATGCCGTGCTGCTCGACGGCTTCCAGGGCCTTGGCCTTGAGTTCTTCGTCGTTGACCAGGCGGCTGGCTTCTTCGTCGCGTACCAGCTTCAGCGCTTCCTTGACCTTGAGCTTGCGGTTCTTGCGCTTGCCCTTGCCCATGTTGGCGAACAGGCTCTGCAGCTGGTTGGTCATTTCTTCCATGCCCGGTGGCGCGGAAATGTCGACGCCTGCAGCTTCCGCCACTTCGATCTCGATTTCCTTGTCATCCAGCTGGCCTTCGCGCAGGCGCTTGCGGAACAGCTGGCGGGTGTTGGAGTCCTGGGCCGGAGCCGTGTCGTCGCTGTTGAAACCGGTGCGTGCCTGGGGCAGCAGGGCATCGAGGATGCGTTCTTCGGCGGCGTCTTCGGCGCGATGGCGAACCCGGATCATTTCCTGTTCGCGGAACATCTTGATCGCCGCGTCGGCCAGGTCGCGGATGATGGATTCAACGTCGCGGCCCACATAGCCGACTTCGGTGAACTTGGTGGCCTCGACCTTGATGAAGGGCGCATTGGCCAGCTTGGCCAGGCGGCGGGCGATCTCGGTCTTGCCGACGCCGGTCGGGCCGATCATCAGGATGTTCTTGGGGGTCACTTCAACGCGCAGCTCGGCCGGCAGTTGCATGCGGCGCCAGCGGTTGCGCAGGGCGATAGCGACGGCGCGCTTGGCATCGTCCTGGCCGATGATATGGCGATTGAGTTCGTGGACGATTTCGCGGGGTGTCATGGACATAGTAGTTGGCGGTCCTCAAGCAAGAATGAATGCCGTGGCGCAAGCGCCGCAACAGGCTTATTCCGCGAGATCCTGCTCCTCGATGGTTTGAGTGTGGTTGGTGAATACACAGATGTCGCCGGCGATGCCGAGTGCGGTCTCGACGATTTCACGGGCCGACAGGTCGGTCTTTTTCAGCAGGGCGCTGGCAGCGGCCTGGGCGTAGGCGCCACCGGAGCCCATGGCGATCAGCCCGTCCTCGGGTTCAACCACGTCGCCATTGCCGGTGATGATCAAGGACGCATCCTTGTTGGCCACGGCCAGCATGGCTTCCAGGCGGCTCAGGGAGCGATCGGTGCGCCATTCCTTGGCCAGCTCTACGGCGGCACGGACCAGATGGCCCTGGTGTTTCTCCAGTTGGCCTTCAAAGCGCTCGAACAGGGTGAAGGCGTCGGCGGTGGCCCCGGCAAAGCCGGCGATGACCTGGCCGTGATAGAGGCGGCGGACTTTTTTCGCGTTGCCTTTCATCACGGTGTTGCCGAGAGAAACCTGGCCGTCGCCGCCCATGACGACTTTGCCGTGGCGGCGGACTGAAACGATGGTGGTCAAGGGGGGAGTCTCCACACAGCGGGGCGAAAGTGCCCTGATGGAAACTCATATGGGGGTGGCCGGGCGTTTTTCAACCGGAGGCTGCAGCGAGGGACCGGCGGTCATTGTTGCATGCTGCAAGCGCTGCGCGGGCAGGCCCGCTCCTACGGGGGGCCATGTAGGAGTGGGCTTGCCCGCGATCAATCGCGTAGCGGTCGGCTTAGCGGCTCTGGCGCTGTTGTAACAGCAGGTTGCTGAAGCCGGCGCCGGCCAGTTGCTTCTGCGCCACGGTCAGCTGTTCGCGGTTGCTGAACGGGCCTACCAATACCCGGTACCAGGTTTCATCCTTCACCGTGCCGGATTCCACCGAGACCGACTGGCCCAGCAGGATGATCTGCGCCCGGACCTTGTCGGCATCGGCTTCCTTGCGGAACGAACCGGCCTGGAGGAAGAACTTGGTCACCGGCGCCGCCTTGGCCACGGGTGGCGCTGGTGGCGGGGTGATCCCGGCCAGGGCTGCCTGGGCACGGGCGGTGTCGATCTTGGCCGCTTCCGCCGGGGTTACCGGGGTGGTCGGCACTGGTGGCACCTGTGGCGTCGGCAGGGTTTTTTCCGGCACCGCTTCCGGCGGCACGATGACCTCCGATTCCGGCAACAGGGTGTAGAAGTCGTATTTCGGCTTCACCGGTTGCTGGGGGCTCGGCGGGGTCTTGTTGGCCTCGGCGATCTTGGTGGCTTTCTGCTGTTCGATCTTCTCGCGCTTGACGCTGTCGCCGCCCTTGCCGGGCTCGAGCTTCATCAGGAACACGATGAAGGCACCGATGGTCAGGCCGATGGCCAGCCACAACCAGCCCGGAATCGGCTTCTTGGCCGGGGCCTGGTAACGGCTGGCGCCACGCTTGGGTGCAGGTTTTTTCTTGGCAGCCAACTTACATTTGCTCCAGGACTTTGAGGCCCAGCAGTTCCAGACCTTGCTTGAGGGTGCGCCGGGTCAGCTCGGTGAGGCGCAGACGGCTGTGCATCTGGGTCGGCGTCTCGGCTGCCAGGATCGGGCAGTTTTCATAGAAGCTGGAGAACAGCCCGGCCACGTCGTACAGGTAGGTGCAGAGGATGTGTGGCGTGCCCTTCTCGGCGACGTTGTTGAGAATCTCGCCGAACTGCGCCAGCTTGGCCGCCAGCTCCAGTTCCTGGGCCGCGTGCAGTTCGATCTGCCCGCCGACTTCGCTGAAGTCCTTGCCCAGCTTGCGGAACACACCGGCGGCGCGGGTGTAGGCGTACAGCAGGTACGGCGCGGTGTTGCCTTCGAAGTTGAGCATCAGGTCGAAGTTGAAGCTGTAGTCGCTGGTGCGGTGCTTGGACAGGTCGGCGTACTTCACCGAGTCGATGCCCACCACCTTGGCGATGCTGCGCAGGTCGGCTTCCGGCAGTTGCGGGTTCTTTTCCTTCACCAGGGCGTAGGCACGCTCTTCGGCTTCGGTCAGCAGGTCGATGAGCTTCACGGTGCCGCCGTCGCGGGTC
The DNA here is from genome assembly GCF_058796855.1 of Pseudomonas sp. GW823-FHT03E05. Taxonomy (NCBI): domain Bacteria; kingdom Pseudomonadati; phylum Pseudomonadota; class Gammaproteobacteria; order Pseudomonadales; family Pseudomonadaceae; genus Pseudomonas; species Pseudomonas sp. GW823-FHT03E05. The sequence continues at coordinate 350,684 of NZ_JBXAJB010000005.1, read as the reverse complement.
TTGAACGGACGGCCGTCGGCGCCGTTCATGGTGCCGAAGCCCATGTGCTCCATTTCCATCGGATGGGTCACGAAACCGGCCTTGCGGGCCACGGCGAACACTTGCTGGAAGTGCAGGGCCTGGCGCTGGTCGACGAAGTACAGGGCGCGATCGGCCTTGAGCTTGCCGCTGCGGTAGCGCACGGCCGCCAGGTCGGTGGTGGCGTACAGGTAGCCGCCGTCAGCCTTGACGATGATCACCGGCAGCGGCTCGCCTTCGGCGTTCTTGAACTCGTCGAGGAACACGCACTGGGCGCCGTTGCTCTCCACCAGCAGGCCCTGGGCCTTGAGGTCGTTGACCACGTTGATCAGGTCGTCGTTGTAGGCGCTCTCGCCCATCACGTCGGCCATGGTCAGCTTGACGTTGAGCAGCTCGTAGATCTTCTGGCAGTGGGACAGGGAGATGTCCTTGAACTTGGTCCACAGCTCCAGGCAGTCCGGGTCGCCGGCCTGCAGCTTGACCACCAGGCCGCGGGCGCGGTCGGCGAAGGCTTCGGACTCGTCGAAGCGCTGCTTGGCGGCGCGGTAGAAGTTCTCCAGGTCCGACAGCTCGTCACTGGTGATGGGGTTTTCTTCCAGGTAGGCCATCAGCATGCCGAACTGGGTGCCCCAGTCGCCCACGTGGTTCTGGCGGATCACGGTGTCGCCGAGGAACTCCAGGACCCGGGCCACGCCGTCGCCAATGATGGTGGAGCGCAGGTGGCCAACGTGCATTTCCTTGGCCAGGTTGGGCGCCGACATGTCGATCACGGTGCGCTGCGCCGGGCCGGCCTTGCGTACGCCCAGGTGGTCGTCGCCAAGAGCGGCGTCCAGGCGCGCGGCCAGGGCCTGGGTGTTCTGGAAGAAGTTGATGAAGCCGGGGCCGGCGATTTCCGCCTTGCTCAGGTCTTCATGGGCCGGCAGGGCGGCGATGATTTTCTCCGCCAGGTCGCGCGGCTTCATGCCGGCCGGCTTGGCCAGCATCATGGCGATGTTGCTGGCGAAGTCGCCGTGGGTCTTGTCGCGGGTGTTTTCGACCTGGATCGCCGGCGTCAGGCCTTCTGGCAACACACCTTCGGTGACGAGTTGGGTGATGGCTTGCTGGATGAGCTGGCGAATGGTGTCTTTCATGGTCTTCTCTTTCGACCGCTGGTGCGGCGGCGCTTCGGTGCGCAGGTGGAAAAACTGGGCATTATCCGTTGCTGGAACGGGCTTGCCAACTATAGAGGACTGCTTGGGGATCGATGGCGGCATTCGATTGCCTTCGCCGGCAAGCCCGCTCTTGCGGGTTTGATGCTGCCCATTGTAGGAGCGGGCTTGCCCGCGAAAGCACGACCTCGATCAATACAGATCCACGGGATCCACATCCAGCGACCAGCGGACCTGCCGCCCGCTGGGCATCTGTTCCAGCACCAGCAGCCAACTGCTGAGCAAACGATGCAAGGGCGCTCGGGCATTGGCCTGTAGCAGCAATTGCGCGCGATAACGTCCGGCGCGCCGCTCCATCGGAGCCGGCACCGGGCCCAATAGTTCGATGCCCCCCAGGTTCTGTTCCGCCAGCAGGCGCTCGGCCTCGCTGCAGGCTTCATCGAGGAACCCCTCGGCCTGGCCCGGTTTGTGGGCTTCGGCCCGCAGCAGCGCCAGGTGGGCGAAAGGTGGCAGGCCGGCGGCGCGGCGCTCGCTCAGGGCCTGTTCGGCGAAGGCGAAGTAGCCCTGCTCGGTCAACTGCACCAGCAACGGGTGGTCGGCGAGGTGGGTCTGGATGATCACCTTGCCCGGCTCTTCGGCCCGGCCGGCCCGCCCGGCGACCTGGACGATCAGTTGCGCCATGCGCTCGCTGGCGCGGAAGTCGCCGGAGAACAGGCCGCCATCGGCATCGAGGATCGACACCAGGGTCACCCGGGGAAAGTGATGACCCTTGGCCAGCATCTGGGTGCCCACGAGGATGCACGGCTGGCCTTTCTGGATGGTGGCGAACAGCTGGTTCATCGCATCCTTGCGCGAGGTGCTGTCGCGGTCCACCCGCAGCACCGGGTAATCGGGGAACAGGATGCCCAGGCGCTCTTCCGCCCGCTCGGTGCCGGCGCCCACGGGGCGCAGGTCGACCTTGCCGCATTGCGGGCAATGGCGCGGAACCCGCTCCACATGGCCGCAGTGGTGGCAGCGCAGCTCGCCGGAACGCTGGTGCACGGTCATGCGGGCGTCGCAGCGCTTGCACTCGGACATCCAGCCGCAGTCGTGGCAGAGCAGGGTCGGGGCGAAGCCGCGGCGGTTGAGGAACACCAGGACCTGCTGGCCGGCGGCCAGGGTCTGGCCGATGGCTTGCTGCATGGGGCCGGAAATGCCGCTGTCCAGCGGGCGGCTCTTCACGTCCAGGCGCAGGAAACGCGGCTGCTTGGCGCCGCCGGCCCGCTCGTTCAGGCGCAGCAGGCCGTAGCGGCCGGTGTAGGCGTTGTGCAGGCTTTCCAGGGACGGCGTGGCCGAGCCCAGGACGATGGGAATGTTTTCCTGGCGCGCACGCACCAAAGCCAGGTCGCGGGCGTGGTAACGCAGGCCTTCCTGCTGTTTATAGGACCCGTCGTGCTCCTCGTCGATGATGATCAGGCCAGGGTTCTTCATCGGCGTGAACAGGGCCGAGCGGGTGCCGATGATGATGTCGGCCTCGCCGTCCCGGGCAGCCAGCCAGGCGTCCAGGCGTTCGCGGTCATTGACCGCCGAGTGCAGCAGGGCGATGCGGGCGTTGAAGCGTTGCTCGAAGCGCGCCAGGGTCTGCGGGCCGAGGTTGATCTCCGGAATCAGCACCAGGGCCTGCTTGCCGGCTTCCAGGGTTTCGCGGATCAGTTGCAGGTAGACCTCGGTCTTGCCGCTGCCGGTGACCCCGGCCAGGAGAAACGCGTGATAGCTGTCGAACCCGGCGCGGATGGCTTCATAGGCGGCGCGCTGCTCGCTGTTGAGCGGCAGTTCGGGCTGGGCCAGCCAGTGTTCGTGGCGCACGCCCGGCGCGTGCTTGCGCACCTCCACCTGCACCAGGTCCTTGGCCAGCAGCAGGTCGAGGCTGTCCTTGCTCAGCATCAGCTTGCTCAGCAGGGTATGGGGCACGCCGTGTGGGTGCTGGGCCAGGGTTGCCAGGGCTTCGCGCTGGCGTGGGGCGCGAGCGATGCGCGGGTCGTCGAGCCGGGCCCCGGGGGCGATCGACCAGAAGCGTTCCTGGCGGGCCTCGGCCAGCTCGCCCTGGCGCAACAGCACTGGCAATGCCCAGCTCAGGGTATCTCCCAGGCTGTGCTGGTAGTACTGGGCGGTCCACAGGCACAGCTTGAACAGGGCCGGCGGCAGCGGAGGCGTGGGATCCAGCAGGGCCAGGGCCGGCTTGAGTTTTTCCGCCGGGACCTCGCTGTGATCTGCCACCTCCACCAGGATGCCGATCATTTCCCGGCGGCCGAATGGCACCCGCAGGCGCATGCCGGGGTGCAACTGGGCACGCAGCACCCCGGCCGGAGCACGGTAGTCGAACAGGCGGCGCAGGGGCGAGGGCAGGGCGAGGCGCAGGATGGCGTCGGGCACGCGGGACAATCTCGTTGAGCAGAGGGTAAATAGGCCCCGGAGCCTAACAGAGCAGCGGTGGAGTGTCCTGTATAAGCGTGCGTGGCCCCTGTACCTGCGGGGTCTGCCCGGGCATGGAGCCGGTTTTTCAGTTCAGGGGGTGGCAAAGCCTGGGCTGTCAAGGTTGCACCGGCTTTTTCTGATGGGCTGCACTCAGGATCGCTTGCGCGTTTGACGCGGTCTGGTAGAATTCGCGCCCTAATTCGTGCGGTATTCAACAATAGTGTTGGGTGGCGGCACGCTAGCCTGAGGAATACACCATGAAAGCCGATATCCATCCAGTATACGAAGCCATTACCGCTACCTGCAGCTGCGGTAACGTCATCGAAACTCGCTCCACCCTGGCCAAGCCTCTGAGCCTGGACGTGTGCAACGAGTGCCACCCGTTCTACACCGGCAAGCAAAAGACTCTGGACGTTGGCGGTCGTGTCGACAAGTTCAAGTCGCGCTTCGGTGCTTTCGGCGCAACGAAGAAGGCCTGAGGCTGATCGTTCTGGAAAGCCGATACCGACTTTCCTCGCTGATGAAAAAGGCGTCCCTAGTGGGCGCCTTTTTTGTGGGCGCGATTTGGCTGACAGCGGCCGAGGCGTTTTGCCCGGCGCCCAAGGGGCTGTTGCCGGCAACGGTGCTCCGGGTGGTGGACGGCGACACCCTGCACCTCAAGGATGGCCGCAGGTTGCGCATGATCGGCCTCAATGCCCCGGAGCTGGCGGGCAAGGGGCGCCCTGCCGAGCCCTTCGCCGAGGCGGCGCGGCAGCGCCTGCGACAACTGGTGGCACAGAGTGGTGGGCGGGTCGGCCTGCTGCCGGGGCGTGAAAGGCAGGATCGCTACGGTCGTGTCCTGGCCCATGTCTATGGCGTCACTGGTATCAACTTCGAAGCCCGGTTGATCGCGGAAGGCTTGGCCTATCGGATTGCCGTGCTGCCAAACGTCGCCCTGGCGAGCTGCCAGAAGGCTGCCGAGAACCATGCGCGCCGAGCCGGGCTGGGGCTTTGGCGACGTTCACCTGTACTCAAGGCGCAGCAGATCCATCGCGCGGGCTTTGCCCTGTTCGAAGGGCGAGTGAGCAGGGTGCAGCGCAATCGCGGTGGTCTTTGGATCACATTGCAGGGGCAGGTTGTATTGCGCATTGCACCCAATGTCCTGCGGCGCTTCGATCGCCGGCTGCTCAGTGGCCTTTCAGGGCGCCGGATCGAGGCTCGGGGCTGGGTTGTCGATCGCTCGCGTCAGCCTGGTCGGCAATCTGCACATCCGCGCTGGATGTTGTCCGTGACAGACCCTTCCATGCTCGGACTTATCTGATAAAGAAAAATTGTAGACATTTTTTTAATGGATTGTGAACAGTTGAAAGCCTTGTACCCCGCGGCTCTTGGCCCAAAGTCGTACGCTAGGGGCCTTGACAGGGGTGACTGGGCAGTCTTGTGGGGACTATGCGACACGAGTATCCTCGGCGGTCCGTCTGTCCAACAGCAAAAAGCGGAATGCCCACATGTCTGATTTGAAAACTGCCGCTCTCGAATACCATGCCAATCCTCGTCCAGGAAAGCTGAGTGTCGAGCTCACCAAGGCCACTGCTACCGCTCGTGATCTGGCGTTGGCCTACAGCCCCGGCGTAGCCGAGCCGGTACGCGAAATCGCTCGCGATCCGGAACTGGCCTACAAGTACACCGGCAAAGGCAACCTGGTTGCCGTCATTTCCGATGGCACCGCGATTCTCGGCCTGGGTAACCTCGGCCCACTGGCCTCCAAGCCAGTGATGGAAGGCAAGGGCGTGCTGTTCAAGCGTTTCGCCGGCATCGATGTATTCGACATCGAAGTCGACTCCGAAAGCCCGCAGGCTTTCATCGACACCGTCAAGCGCATTTCCATCACCTTCGGTGGCATCAACCTGGAAGACATCAAGGCACCCGAGTGCTTTGAGATCGAGCGCGCTCTGATCGAGCAGTGCGACATTCCGGTGTTCCACGATGACCAGCACGGCACCGCGATCGTTACCGCCGCCGGCATGATCAACGCCCTGGAAATCGCTGGCAAAACCCTGGCCGACGCCAAGATCGTCTGCCTGGGTGCCGGTGCTGCCGCCATCTCCTGCATGAAGTTGCTGGTGAGCATGGGTGCACAGATCGAAAACATCTTCATGGTCGACCGTACCGGCGTGATCCACTCAGGCCGCGATGACCTGAACCAGTACAAGGCGGTGTTCGCCCACTCCACCGACAAGCGCACCCTGGCCGACGCCCTGCAAGGCGCCGACGTGTTCGTCGGTCTGTCCGGCCCGAACCTGCTGAGTGCTGAAGGCCTGAAATCCATGGCGCCGAACCCGATCGTGTTCGCCTGCTCCAACCCTGATCCGGAAATCGCCCCGGAACTGGCGCACGCCACCCGCGACGACGTGATCATGGCTACCGGCCGTTCGGACTACCCGAACCAGGTGAACAACGTCCTGGGCTTCCCGTTCATCTTCCGTGGTGCCCTGGACGTACGCGCCAAGCGCATCAACGAAGAAATGAAGATCGCCGCGGCCAACGCCCTGCGTGACCTGGCCAAGCTGCCGGTTCCTCAGGAAGTGTGCGACGCCTACGGTGGCATCAAGCTGGAATTCGGCCGTGAGTACATCATTCCCAAGCCAATGGATGCCCGCCTGATCACCGTGATCTCCGATGCCGTGGCCAAGGCCGCCATCGAGACCGGCGTGGCTACCCTGCCGTACCCGAAGAACTACCCGCTCAAGAGCGTGGATGATGTGTTCAACGGTTAAGCGTTCGTAGCGTCATGCAAAAAGCCCCGGCTCGCGAGAACCGGGGCTTTTTTGTGGGCGCTTGTCCGCTGTAGGATCGGGCACGCCGGCGAAGGTTGCCGCGTTCGCGGCTCCCCTGGCGCTAGAACAGATCGATCGGCGCCGCTTCGTCCGCCGGCAGCGGGCTGCCTGGTACGGCGCCATTGCCCAGTTCATTGACCGAGGGCGGAGTGTCTTCGCTCTTGAACAGTTCGAAGTAGGCATTGGGCGTGCCGGGTGTGGCGGCGCGGCCGCTGACCGGGTCGACCCGCAGGCTGAGAATGCCTTCCGGCTCTGGCTGGGTGTGTGGCGGCTTGTCCTTGAGGGCGGCGCCCATGAAGCTCATCCAGATCGGCAGTGCCACGGTGCCGCCGTATTCGCGGCGCCCCAGGCTTTCCGGCTGGTCGAAACCGGTCCATACGGTGGTCACGTAGTCGGCGTTGTAGCCGGAGAACCAGGCATCCTTGGACTCGTTGGTGGTACCGGTCTTGCCCGCCAGGTCGGTACGGCCCAAGGCCAGTGCGCGGCGTCCGGTACCCAGCTTGATCACGTCCTGGAGCATGCTGTTGAGGATGTAGGTGGTACGGCCATCGATGATCCGCTCGGCAACCGCCGGGGCTTGCGTCGCTGCCGGAGCTGAGGTTTCACCGGCCACGTTGTTGATCGTGAAGTTGTGCTCAGGGGCGGCGATGCCGCTGGTGGCCGTATTGCCGGTGGGGGCGCTTGGCGGGTTGGCGCTGAACAGCAGCTCGCCGTTGCGGCTTTCGATCTTGTCGATGATGTACGGGGTGATCTTGTAGCCGCCGTTGGCAAAGGTGCTCCAGCCGGTGGCGATTTCCATCGGAGTCAGGGTTGCGGTACCCAGGGCCAGGGACAGGTTGCGCGGCAGGTCCTGCTTGTTGAAGCCGAACTTGCTGATGTAGTCGATGGTGCGGTCCACGCCCATGCTCTGCAGCAGGCGGATCGACACCAGGTTGCGCGACTTGTACAGCGCCTCGCGCATGCGGATCGGGCCGAGGAAGGTGTTGGTGTCGTTCTTCGGGCGCCAGACCTTGTCCAGGTATTCGTCGACGAACACGATAGGTGCGTCGTTCACCAGGCTGGCCGGGGTGTAGCCGTTATCCAGGGCGGCGCTATAGATGAACGGCTTGAAGCTGGAGCCGGGCTGGCGCTTGGCCTGCATCGCACGGTTGTAGTTGCTCTGCTCGAAGGCGAAGCCGCCCACCAGGGCGCGGATCGCACCGTTCTGCGGGTCCAGCGTCACCAGGGCGCCCTGGGCGACCGGGATCTGGCTGAACTTCAACGAGTTGTCCGCCTGGCGCTGCACGCGGATCAGGTCGCCGACCTGGGCCACGTCCGCCGGTTGGCGCGGGGCCGGGCCCATGCTGTTGGTATTGAGGAACGGCCGGGCCCATTTCATGCTGTCCCAGGCCACATGTTCTTCGCCGTTGCGGGTCAGCACCTGGAGGCCATTCTTCTCTACCAGGGTGACGATCGCCGGTTCCAGGCCGCTGATGGTCCGCTGCTTGGTCAGTTCGCTGGCCCAGGCCGCCTGGGTCTTGCCTGGCAGGCGCGATTCCGGGCCGCGATAGCCGTGGCGCTGGTCGTAGGTCATCAGGCCTTCATGGACCGCGGTGTTGGCCATTTCCTGCAGATCGCTGGGCACCGTGGTGGTGACCCGGAAACCTTCGGTGTAGGCATCGCTGCCATAGCGGCCGACCATTTCGGCCCGGGCCATCTCGGCGATGTACGGGGCGTTCACTTCCGGAGTCGGTACGTGATAGCTGGCGTTCAACGGTTCGTTGATTGCCTCGGTATAGGCCGCTTCGGTGATCTTGCCGAGCTTGTACATGCGCCCCAGGATCCAGTCGCGACGTTCCTTGCTGCGTGCCGGGTTGGCCAGGGGGTTGAAGCGCGAAGGCGCTTTGGGCAGGCCGGCGATCATCGCCATCTGCGCCAGGCTCACGTCACGGATGGACTTGCCGTAATACACCTGGGCCGCTGCCTCGATTCCGTAGGCACGGTTGCCCAGGTAGATCTTGTTGACGTACAGCTCGAGGATCTCGTCCTTGGTCAGCTGCCGTTCGATCTGCAGAGCCAGGAGGATCTCGGTGGTCTTGCGCGAGAAGCTGCGCTCGCTGGTCAGGAAGAAGTTCTTCGCCACTTGCATGGTGATGGTACTGCCGCCGGACTGGATGTGTCCGCTCTTGACCAGCTGGGTTGCGGCACGCATCAGGCTGCTGGGGTCAACCCCGTAATGGTTAGCGAAGTTGTCGTCTTCAGCACTTAGTAACGCATTGATGAAGTTGGGCGGAATGTCGGCGAAACGTATGGGAGTACGGCGCATTTCACCGAATTCAGCGATCAGTTTGCCGTCGCTGCTGTACACCCGCAGGGGAATCTGCAACTGGATGCTTCTCAGGGCCTCAACCGACGGCAAGCCGGGACTAAGATAGAGAAACGCACCGGAGAGGGCGAGGAGGAGCCCGCAGAACACCGCGACGATGGACCACCCGAAAAACTTCAGCAGACGAATCAAGGCTTTTGGATTTCCAGAGAAAGGAATGAATTAGGCGTCAGGGCATTCACGGACATCAGGGGCCGGCCCACGCAGCAGGTAAAAGCGGAAAAAAAACGCTGGGCATTATAAGCATTTTCCGCCGAGAGCGTCATTTGCCCGTCTGTCAAGACGTGACCATTGAACGCAATGCAGCTTAAGCAGTCCGTAAGTCACGGATAGTCATAGGGAATTGGTCGTGCTTGGACTCTTCAGCAAAAAGCCGAGTTCCCTTATGGGGATCGATATCAATGCGACATCGGTCACGCTTCTGGCACTGGGGCGCCAGGGGCAGGGGTACCGGGTCGAGGCCTACGCCAGGGAGCCCCTGGCGCCCAATACTGTGCTTGACCAGCACATTGCCGACCCCGAGGCCCTGGCCGCGGCCCTGTCCCGCGCCTGGCTCAAGACGGGCAGCCGGCTCAAGGGGGTGGCGGTAGCGGTGGCCGGCGAGGCGGTGATCAGCAAACTGATCGAGATGCCGGCGGGCCTACACACCGACGAACTGGAGCAGCAGGTCCGGCTGGAAGCCGGCCAGTACATTCCCTATCCCCTGGAAGACGTGGCCCTGGATTTTGAAGTGCAGGGGCCGGTGCCCGGTAATCCGCAGCGGGTTCAGGTGCTGCTGGTGGCCTGTCGCAACGAGCGGGTAGAAGCCCTGGAAACGGTATTGGGCCTGGCCGGCCTGACAGCCCGGGTGGTGGATACCCAGCCCCTGGCTCTGGAGCGCTGCCTGTTGCTGCTGGCGGCGCACCTGCCGCTGGCGACTCCTGGCGCCGTGGCGTTGCTGGATATAGGCCCGGCCCTCAGCTGTTTCAGCGTCCTGCACGGCCAGCGAGTGATCTATAGCCGTGAGCAGCTTTTCGGTAGCGGGCCTCTGATTGAAGCGCTCCAGCGTCGATACGGGCTGACACTGGAGCAGGCATTGCTGGCGCAGAGCCAGGGCCGTTTGCCACAGGGTTGCGCCGAAGAGTTGCTGCAACCCTTCGAGCAGGAGGTGCTGCAACAGGTCAGCCGTTCCCTGCAGCAGTTCGCCACCTCGCCTCAGCAACAGCCCCTGGTGCAACTGCTGCTGGCCGGAGACGGTAGCGGCCTGGCCGGCCTGGAGCGGCGGGTGGAGGGCGAGACAGGCATCGATACGTCGCTGGCCAATCCTTTCCGGGCCATGCCGATGGGGCCTCGAGTCGACCCCCAGGTATTGAATGAACAGGCGCCGAACCTGCTCCTGGCCTGTGGCCTGGCCCTGCGAGGGTTCGACTGATGGCGCGGATCAACCTGTTGCCCTGGCGCGAGGCCTCGCGCGAACTGAGACGTCGGCGTTTCCTACAGATGCTGGCGATGATGGTCGTGCTCGGGGCCGGGGTCATTCTGTTGGCCGACGCCTATATAAGCCGGGTGATCGAGCGCCAGCATTTGCGCAACCAGTATCTGGGCCAGGCGACGGCACGCCTGGATAAGCAGATCGCCAGCATCCAGGGGCTCAAGGCGCAACGACAGCAGTTGCTCGAACGCATGGGCATCATCGAAGAGCTGCAGGGCAACCGCTCCAACAGTGTGCGGATTTTTCAGCAGTTGGCCCGCAGCCTGCCTGATGGCGTGTACTTCACCGAGGTGGATCTGCAGGGGCAGAACCTTGGAATCAGCGGTGCCGCCGAGTCAAACAACAGGGTGTCCGACCTGATGCGCAATCTGCAGGCTGCCGAGGGTTTTGCTGCCCCCAGCCTGACCGAGGTGAAGAACGCGGTGGACGCCCAGCAAGGGCTGAACAACCTGTTCCGGCTGAATGTCGGGCAGACGCCCGGGCCAGCCGGGGAGCTTCGGCAATGACCCCCCGACAATGGCTGGCAGAGTTGCGGCGTATCGATCTGCGGGAGCTGGAGCTGGCCAACCTGGGCTCCTGGCCAGGGCCGGCCAGGAGTCTGGTGGCGGCCCTGCTTCTGCTGCTGGTTCTGCTAGTGGGCTACGGCTTTTACCTGAGCCCGCACCTGGAGCAACTGGAGCGCCAGCGCCAGGAGGAAACTCGTCTCCGGCAGGCGTTTGCCGGCAAGGCGCGCCAGGGAGCCAATTTGCCGCGCTACCAGGAGCAGTTGGCCGTCATACGCAACAGCTTCGACCTGCTGTTGCGTCAGTTGCCCAGCGACACCGAGGTCCCCGGCCTGCTGGAGGACATCAGTCGCGTGGGGCTGGGCAGTGGCCTGGCCTTCGAGGAAATCAGGCTGCAACCGGAGGTGGCCAGGCAGTTCTACGTCGAGTTGCCGATCCAGATTACTGTCACCGGGGCCTATCACGACCTGGCGAGCTTCGTCAGTGGCGTCGCCGGCCTGCCGCGCATCGTCACCTTGCATGATTTTCGCATTCAGCCTGTGGCGGTGGGCAATCCGGCGCTGTTGCGCATGAGCATCGAGGCGCGCACCTACAGGTACGACGCTCCGGAGCCGCACTCATGAGGCGCCTGCGCTGGGCGGTGCTTGGCTGCCTTTGTGCCGGGCTGTGGGGGTGTGGTGGCGCCGATGACGACTTTGCCGACCTGGACGCCTACATGAACCAGATGCGCCTGCAAGCGCCCGGGCCGATTGAACCAATGCCGGTAATCCGGTCTTACCCCTCGTTCACCTATGACGCCAGCGCATTGCGTAGTCCGTTCCAGCCGCCGCAAAGGCTTGACCTGGCGGCCCGTCGGCAAGGGGCCAGTGCGGTCCGGCCCGACCCGCAGCGAGCCCGGCAATACCTGGAGGGGTTCGATATCGAGCAGTTGCAAATGGTCGGGACCCTGTCCAACGCCTCCGGGAGCTTTGCCCTGTTGCGCGGCGCAGGTGGCATCCACCGCTTGCAGGTGGGCGACTACCTGGGGCGCAACGAAGGCCGGGTTGTGACCATCAGCGAATCGCAGATCGAGGTGGTGGAAATTGTTCCCGATGGAGCGGGAGCCTGGCTGGAGCGGCCGCGAACACTGGCGCTGAAAAAACACTCTTAAGTGGAATCTGGAAAATGAACAGGACTGTTTCAGCCCTCGGTGTAGCGCTATGGATAGCGCTGCTGGCACCGCTGGTCGGCGCCGCCGAGCCCAAGCCCGCTGCTCCGGGGACGGCAGCTCGGGCGCCTGCAAAGCCGCAGGCAGTGGCCGGGTCGATACGCGGCGTGGATTTTCAGCGCGGCGAGGAGGGCGAAGGCAATGTGCTGATCGACCTGTCCGACCCGCGCATCGCTGTCGATGTCCAGCGGCGCGAGGGCCGGATCGTCCTCGATTTTGCCCGTACCCAATTGCCCGAGGCGCTGCGGGTTCGCCTGGACGTCAAGGATTTCGCCACCCCGGTGCAGTACATCACTGCGGATACGGCTGCCGGGCGTACCACCGTCACCCTGGAGCCCAAGGGCGCCTTCGACTATTCCACCTTCCAGACCGACAACCGCCTGACGGTCAGTGTCCGCCCCCTGGCCGAGACCAGCAGCAGGGCGGCTGCGGCCCGACCTGCCTACAAGGGGGAAAAGCTCTCGCTGAACTTTCAGGACATCGAGGTGCGCTCGGTGCTGCAACTGATCGCCGATTTCACGGGCCTCAACCTGGTGGCCAGCGACACGGTGCAGGGCGGCATCACCCTGCGCCTGCAGAACGTGCCCTGGGATCAGGCCCTGGATCTGGTGCTACGGACCAAAGGCCTTGATTCACGCAAGATCGGCAATGTGCTGCTGGTGGCTCCGGCGGATGAGATTGCCGCCCGGGAGCGTCAGGAGCTGGAGTCACAGAAGCAGCTGGAGGACCTGGCGCCGTTGCGTCGGGAGCTGCTGCAGGTCAACTACGCCAAGGCAGCGGACATCGCCAAGCTGTTCCAGTCGGTGACCCGCGCCGAGGAAAAAGCCGATGAGCGTGGCTCGATCACCGTGGATGAGCGCACCAACAGCATCATTGCCTACCAGAGCCAGGAGCGCCTCGACGAACTTCGGCGCATCGTCGCCCAGCTGGATGTTCCGGTGCGCCAGGTGATGATCGAAGCGCGCATCGTCGAGGCCAACGTTGACTACGACAAGAGCCTGGGCGTGCGCTGGGGCGGCTCGGTGCAGAACCAGGGCAACTGGAGCGCCAGCGGGGTGCAGAACGCTGCCAGCGGTTCCAGCAGCATCGGCGCTCCGGGCAGCGGCGGCAGCAACTCACCCTTTGTCGATCTGGGGGCTAGCGCCCATACCTCGGGCATCGGTATCGCCTACATCACCGACAACGTGCTGCTGGACCTGGAGTTGACCGCCATGGAGAAGACCGGCAACGGCGAGATCGTTTCCCAGCCCAAGGTGGTCACCTCCGACAAGGAAACCGCAAAGATCCTCAAGGGCACCGAGATCCCCTACCAGGAAGCCAGTTCCAGCGGCGCTACCTCGGTGTCCTTCAAGGAGGCGTCGCTGTCGCTTGAAGTGACGCCGCAGATCACCCCGGACAACCGCATCATCATGGAGGTCAAGGTCACCAAGGATGAGCCTGACTACCTGAACAAGGTCCAGGATGTACCGCCGATCAAGAAGAACGAGGTCAATGCCAAGGTACTGGTCAACGACGGGGCGACCATCGTCATCGGCGGGGTTTTCTCGAATACCCAGAGCAAGGTTGTAGATAAAGTGCCATTTCTTGGCGATGTGCCGTATCTTGGCCGCCTTTTCCGGCGTGACGTGGTGTCGGAGAAAAAATCCGAGCTGCTGGTATTTCTCACTCCGCGTATCATGAACAACCAGGCGATTGCTGTGAGTCGTTGATTCTGTGCGAAATTTGATTCTTGTTGGGCCGATGGGGGCTGGAAAAAGCACCATCGGTCGCTTACTGGCCAAAGAGCTGCGCCTGCCATTCAAAGATTCCGATAAGGAAATTGAACTGCGTACAGGCGCGAATATCCCGTGGATCTTCGATAAGGAAGGCGAACCGGGCTTTCGTGATCGCGAACAGGCGATGATCGCCGAGCTCTGTGGCACTGACGGCGTGGTCCTGGCCACTGGCGGTGGTGCAGTGATGCGCGAGGCCAATCGTCGGGCGCTGCACGCTGGCGGACGAGTGGTCTATCTGCACGCCTCGGTCGAGCAACAGGTGGGGCGCACCGCCCGGGACCGCAATCGTCCCCTGCTGCGCACCGCCGATCCGGCCAAGACCCTGCGCGACCTGCTGGAAATCCGCGACCCGCTTTATCGGGAAATTGCCGATCTGGTGGTGGAAACCGATGAGCGGCCGCCACGAATGGTGGTACTGGACATACTGGAGCGCCTGCAGCAGCTGCCACCCCGTTAATGCGTCGAGCGAAATGCGCTATTCTCGGCGTCGCGCCAGACCGCCAAGGTGTGGCGCAGAGCTATCGGGCTGCGTCAGAAGACCAGACGAGGCCCATCGTCAATGCAGGGCACAATGCCTGCTTCCATCTTCACTGTGGGGACACATGCAGACACTTAAGGTCGATCTAGGCGAGCGCAGCTACCCGATTCACATTGGTGAAGGTCTGTTGGACCAGCCCGAGCTGCTGGTGCCGCATATCGCCGGGCGGCAAGTGGCGATCATTTCCAATGAGACCGTCGCGCCGCTTTACCTTGAGCGTCTGACCCGCAGCCTGGGGCAGTTCTCGGTGATCTCGGTGGTCCTGCCCGATGGCGAGGCCTACAAGAACTGGGAAACCCTGCAGTTGATCTTCGATGGCCTGCTCACTGCTCGCCACGATCGACGCACTACCATCATCGCCCTCGGTGGCGGCGTGATCGGTGATATGGCCGGCTTTGCCGCGGCCTGCTACCAGCGGGGCGTGGATTTCATCCAGATTCCTACCACCCTCCTGTCCCAGGTGGACTCTTCGGTGGGTGGCAAGACCGGTATCAACCACCCGCTGGGCAAGAACATGGTCGGCGCCTTCTACCAGCCGAACGTGGTGCTGATCGATACCACCAGCCTTAACACCCTGCCCAGCCGCGAGCTGTCGGCAGGTCTGGCGGAAGTGATCAAGTACGGCCTGATCTGCGACGAGCCCTTCCTTACCTGGCTGGAAGAGAACGTCGACCGCCTGCGGGCCCTGGACCAGCAGGCCCTGACTTACGCCATCGAGCGCTCCTGTGCGGCCAAGGCCGCGGTGGTGGGTGCCGACGAACGTGAATCGGGAGTGCGGGCCACCCTCAACCTGGGGCATACCTTCGGCCACGCCATCGAAACCCACATGGGGTACGGTGTGTGGCTGCACGGTGAGGCGGTGGCTGCTGGCACCGTAATGGCCCTGGAAATGTCCGCGCGCCTGGGCTGGATCACCAGCCAGGAGCGTGACCGCGGTATTCGCCTGTTCCAGCGCGCGGGCTTGCCGGTCATCCCGCCAGAGGAAATGAGCGAAGCGGATTTTCTCGAACACATGGCAATTGACAAGAAAGTGATCGACGGTCGTTTGCGTCTGGTGCTGTTGCGCCGCATGGGCGAAGCCGTAGTGACCGACGATTATCCGAAAGAGGTTTTACAGGCCACGCTGGGAGCGGACTACCGCGCCCTGGCTCAGCTTAAAGGTTAATAAGATCCCGATGACTAGTTTGCACGCCGACGAGGCTTTCCTCGGCCATTACCAGTTGAGCCACGATCCTTTCGCTCCCCGGGTCCCTGGCTTCAAGTTCTTTCCTGCCCAGCGCAAGCCCGTGCTGGGGCAACTGCATCACCTGGCCCGCTACAGCCAGTTGCTGCTGGTGGTCACCGGGCCTCAGGGCAGCGGCAAGACCCTGCTGCGCCAGGCGCTGGTAGCCAGTACCAACAAGCAATCGGTGCAGAGCGTGGTGGTGTCGGCCCGCGGCGCCGGCGACGCTGCCGGCGTGCTGCGCCAGGTGGCCCAGGCGCTGAACGTGGCCGAGGCTGAAATCGGCGCGATCCTCGCCCAGATAGTGCAACTGGCCCTGACCGGTCAGGAAGTCTATCTGCTGATGGATGATGCCGAGCAGCTCGACGAGTCCGCCCTCGAGGCCCTGCTGGCCCTGGCGGCCGGCGCTCCGGAAGGTCGTCCCCATGTGTTCCTGTTCGGCGAGTCGTCGCTGATCGCCGCACTGGACCAGCTCAATACCGAGGAAGAGCGCTTCCACGTCATCGAGTTGCAGCCTTATACCGAAGAGGAAACCCGCGAATATCTGGCCCAGCGGCTTGAAGGTGCGGGGCAGGGCATCGAACTTTTCTCCGCAGATCAGATCAGTGATATTCACGAAGGCTCCGATGGCTGGCCGGGCAACATCAACCAGGTCGCCAGGGATGCAATGATCGAAGCAATGATCGCCAGCCGCTCTGCGGTCAAGCGTCCAAGTATGGGGTTCAACATGCCGAAGAAACACGTATTGGCCATCTCCGCTGTCGTGGTGGTGGCCGTGGCCGCGGCCTGGTTGATGCCGGGCCGCAGCAAGGCTCCAACCACCGGCGCTCCGGCCAATGAGCAAGCGCAGCTGCCTTTGGGGCAAACACCGACACCCAATGCCAATGGCAGTCCGTCAGTAGAGTTCGCCGGTTCGTCACAGCCAATGCCGCTGCCGTTGGTCGGCCAGTCGCAGCCCGTGATGCGCGGCCCTCTGGCCGAAGCCGCAGGGGGTATCAGTGAGGGTGACGACGGGGTACCGGTTGAAGGCTCCAGCGCCGTTCCACCGACCGTGACCACCACCGCGCCGCCTGCTGGGGCTACGGCTGGCCCGACGCCGACTCCGGCAGCGCGTCCAGCCCCGGCACCGACCCAGGTGGCCACGGCCAAGCCTGCGCCTGCCGCCAAGCCGGCAGAGAAACCAGTGGCAGCCAAGCCTGCTCCGGCCAAGCCGGCCGAGAAGCCGGTCACCGTGGCCAAGGCCGCCGGTGGCAGCTGGTACGCTGGCCAGGCGCCAGGCAACTACGTGGTGCAGATCCTCGGCACCAGCTCGGAAGCCACCGCGCAGAACTTCGTCAAGGAACAGGGCGGCGAATACCGCTACTTCAAGAAAGTCCTCAACGGCAAGCCGCTGTATGTGATCACCTACGGCAACTTCGCAAGCCGCGATGCAGCGGTCAGCGCCATCAAATCCTTGCCAGCGAAGGTTCAGGCTGGTAAACCTTGGCCTCGCACTGTCGCTAGCGTTCAACAAGAACTGGCAACAACTCGCTGAAGATTCGGCGGCCTTACCCAGGCCGCCTCTCCCGGCAACCTCAAATTTCCGCATCGGCATGCTGCCTTACAGGCCGCGTGCCTTGTGGTGTCTGCGTCACAGTAGTTTTTGAGTCGCGGCAGTCAAAAGCAAAACTTTTTGACTAGCACAGCATATCGCTTTAAAACGTTCATAAATGCGACATGAATTTACGACAGATCGTCGCTAAATTTGTGGGGCTTTGTGTCGGTGTGTACAATGACCTCCCTTTTGCCCCCGCAAAGCTGGCGTACGTTCGGCGCGGAATGCAAGTGGTTGAATTGAAAAGAAATTTGCCTCTAAAAGAGGCAGCCTGGTGAGAAAGTGTCTATGAAAGCAGGTCTGTACCAACCAGATGAATTTAAGGATAACTGTGGTTTCGGCCTGATAGCCCATATGCAGGGCGAACCCAGTCATACCCTGTTGAAAACGGCCATTGAGGCCCTGACCTGCATGACCCACCGCGGTGGGATCAACGCGGACGGCAAGACCGGCGACGGTTGCGGTCTGCTGATGCAAAAGCCCGACCTGTTCCTGCGCGCAGTCGCCACGGAGCACTTCGGCATCGAGCTGCCCAAGCAATATGCGGTGGGCATGGTGTTCTTCAACCAGGACCCGGTGAAAGCCGAAGCCGCTCGCGAAAACATGAACCGCGAGATCCTCGTCGCCGGCCTGCAACTGGTGGGCTGGCGCAAAGTACCGATCGATACCAGTGTGCTCGGGCGTCTGGCCCTGGAGCGCCTGCCACAGATCGAACAAGTATTCATCGGCGGCCAGGGCCTGAGCGACCAGGATTTCGCCATCAAGCTGTTCAGCTCCCGTCGTCGCTCCTCGGTGGCCAACGCCGCCGACACCGACCACTACATCTGCAGCTTTTCCCACAAGACCATCATCTATAAGGGCCTGATGATGCCGGCGGACCTCGCCGCCTTCTATCCGGACCTGGGTGACGAACGCCTGCAAACCGCGATCTGCGTGTTCCACCAGCGTTTCTCTACCAACACCCTGCCGAAATGGCCGCTGGCCCAGCCATTCCGCTTCCTCGCCCACAACGGCGAGATCAACACCATCACCGGCAACCGCAACTGGGCCGTGGCCCGGCGCACCAAGTTCGCCAACGACCTGATCCCGGACCTGGAAGAGCTCGGCCCGCTGGTCAACCGCGTGGGTTCCGACTCTTCGAGCATGGACAACATGCTGGAGCTGATGGTCACCGGCGGCATCGACCTGTTCCGCGGCGTGCGCATGATCATTCCGCCAGCGTGGCAGAACGTCGAGACCATGGACGCCGACCTGCGCGCGTTCTACGAATACAACTCGATGCACATGGAGCCGTGGGACGGCCCGGCCGGCGTGGTCATGACCGACGGCCGCTACGCCGTCTGCCTGCTGGACCGCAACGGCCTGCGCCCGGCGCGCTGGGTCACCACCCAGAACGGCTTCATCACCCTGGCTTCGGAAATCGGCGTGTGGAACTACCAGCCCGAGGACGTGATCGCCAAGGGCCGGGTCGGCCCGGGCCAGATCTTTGCCGTGGACACCGAGACCGGGCAGATCCTCGACACCGACGCCATCGACAACCGTCTGAAGTCCCGTCATCCGTACAAGCAATGGCTGCGCAAGAATGCCCTGCGCATCCAGGCCACCATGGAAGACAACGACCACGGTTCGGCCTTCTACGACGTCGACCAGCTCAAGCAGTACATGAAGATGTACCAGGTCACCTTCGAAGAGCGTGACCAGGTCCTGCGCCCGCTGGGCGAGCAGGGCTACGAAGCGGTGGGTTCGATGGGCGACGACACGCCGATGGCGGTGCTGTCCCAGCGCGTGCGTACCCCCTACGACTATTTCCGCCAGCAGTTCGCCCAGGTCACCAACCCGCCGATCGACCCGCTGCGCGAAGCCATCGTCATGTCCCTGGAGATCTGCCTCGGTGCCGAGCGCAACATCTTCCAGGAGTCGCCCGAGCACGCTTCGCGAGTGATCCTCAGCTCGCCAGTGATCTCCCCGGCCAAGTGGCGTTCGTTGATGAACCTCGACCGCCCGGGCTTCGAGCGCCAGGTCATCGACCTCAACTACGACGAGAGCGTCGGCCTGGAAGCGGCGATCCGCAATGTCGCCGACCAGGCTGAAGAAGCCGCTCGCGCCGGCCGCACCCAGATCGTCCTGAGCGACCGTCATATCGCGCCGGGCAAGTTGCCGATCCACGCCTCCCTGGCCACCGGCGCGGTGCACCACCGCCTGACTGAAAAGGGCCTGCGCTGCGACTCCAACATTCTCGTGGAAACCGCCACCGCCCGCGATCCGCACCACTTCGCGGTGCTGATCGGGTTCGGCGCCTCGGCGGTCTATCCGTTCCTGGCCTACGAAGTGCTGGGCGACCTGATCCGTACCGGTGAAGTGCTGGGCGACCTCTACGAGGTGTTCAAGAACTACCGCAAGGGCATCACCAAGGGCCTGCTGAAGATCCTGTCGAAGATGGGCATCTCCACCATCGCCTCTTACCGTGGCGCGCAGCTGTTCGAAGCCATCGGCCTGTCCGAGGAGGTCTGCAACCTGAGCTTCCGTGGCGTGCCGAGCCGGATCAAGGGCGCACGTTTCGTCGACATCGAAGCCGAGCAGAAAGCCCTGGCGACCGAAGCCTGGAGCCCGCGCAAGCCGATCCAGCAAGGCGGCCTGCTGAAGTTCGTCCACGGTGGTGAGTACCACGCCTACAACCCGGACGTGGTCAACACCCTGCAAGCCGCCGTGCAGCAGGGCGACTACGCCAAGTTCAAGGAATACACCGCGTTGGTGGACAACCGCCCGGTGTCGATGATCCGCGACCTGTTCCAGGTGAAGACCCTGGACACGCCGATGGACATCAGCGAAGTCGAGCCCCTGGAGTCGATCCTCAAGCGCTTCGACTCTGCCGGTATCTCCCTGGGCGCCCTGTCGCCGGAGGCTCACGAAGCCCTGGCCGAAGCCATGAACCGCCTCGGCGCGCGTTCCAACTCCGGTGAGGGCGGCGAAGACCCGGCGCGCTACGGCACCATCAAGAGCTCGAAGATCAAGCAAGTGGCCACTGGCCGTTTCGGCGTGACCCCGGAGTACCTGGTCAACGCCGAAGTGCTGCAGATCAAGGTGGCCCAGGGCGCCAAGCCCGGCGAGGGCGGCCAGCTGCCTGGTGGCAAGGTCAACGGCCTGATCGCCAAGCTGCGCTACGCAGTCCCCGGCGTGACCCTGATTTCGCCTCCGCCGCACCACGACATCTATTCGATCGAAGACTTGTCGCAGCTGATCTTCGACCTCAAGCAGGTCAACCCTCAGGCGCTGGTGTCGGTGAAGCTGGTGGCCGAAGCCGGCGTTGGCACCATCGCTGCCGGTGTGGCCAAAGCCTATGCCGACCTGATCACCATCTCCGGCTACGACGGCGGCACCGGCGCTTCGCCGCTGACCTCCATCAAGTACGCCGGTGCGCCGTGGGAACTGGGCCTGGCGGAAACCCACCAGACCCTGCGCGGCAACGACCTGCGCGGCAAGGTCCGGGTGCAGACCGACGGCGGCCTGAAAACCGGCCTCGACGTGATCAAGGCAGCCATCCTCGGCGCCGAGAGCTTCGGCTTCGGCACCGCGCCGATGATCGCCCTGGGCTGCAAGTACCTGCGCATCTGCCACCTGAACAACTGCGCCACCGGTGTGGCGACCCAGAACGAGAAACTGCGCAAGGATCACTACATCGGCACTGTCGACATGGTGGTGAACTTCTTCACCTACGTCGCCGAGGAAACCCGTGAGTGGCTGGCCAAGCTTGGCGTGCGTTCCCTGGAGCAACTGATCGGCCGGACCGACCTGCTGGAGGTGCTGGAAGGCCAGACCGCCAAGCAGCATCACCTGGACCTGACCCCGTTGCTGGGCAGTGACCACATTCCGGCGGACAAGCCGCAGTTCTGCCAGGTGGACCGCAACCCGCCGTTCGACAAGGGCCTGCTGGCCGAGAAAATGGTCGAGATGGCCCGCTCGGCGATCAATGACAAGAGCGGCGCCGATTTCGCCCTGGATATCTGCAACTGCGACCGCTCCATCGGCGCACGGATCTCCGGCGAGATCGCCAGGCTCCACGGCAACCAGGGCATGGCCCAGGCGCCTATCACGTTCCGCTTCAAGGGCACTGCGGGGCAGAGCTTCGGCGTGTGGAACGCCGGCGGCCTGAACCTCTACCTGGAAGGCGACGCCAACGATTACGTGGGCAAGGGCATGACCGGCGGCAAGCTGGTGATCGTTCCGCCCAAGGGCAGCGTCTACAAGACCCAGGACAGCGCCATTATCGGCAACACCTGCCTGTACGGCGCCACCGGCGGCAAGCTGTTCGCCGCTGGCACCGCGGGTGAGCGTTTCGCCGTGCGCAACTCCGGTGCCCACACCGTGGTGGAAGGCACTGGCGATCACTGCTGCGAGTACATGACCGGTGGTTTCGTCTGCGTCCTGGGCAAGACCGGTTACAACTTCGGCTCAGGCATGACCGGCGGTTTCGCTTATGTGCTGGACCAGGACAACACCTTCGTTGACCGGGTCAACCACGAACTGGTGGAAATCCAACGGATCAGCGGCGAAGCGATGGAAGCCTATCGCAGCCACCTGCAGCGCGTGCTGAACGAGTACGTCGAGGAAACCGACAGCGAATGGGGCCGTAACCTCGCCGAGAACCTCGACGACTACCTGCGCCGTTTCTGGCTGGTCAAGCCCAAGGCTGCCAGCTTGAAGTCGTTGCTTTCCAGCACCCGTGCCAACCCGCAGTGATATGCGCCTGAAGAGTGTGATGAGGTTTTGATAATGGCTGAACGTCTGAATAACGACTTCCAGTTCATCGATGTCGGGCGCAAGGATCCGAAGAAGAAACTGTTGCGTCAACGCAAGAAAGAGTTCGTGGAAATCTACGAACCCTTCAAACCCCAGCAGTCGGCCGACCAGGCCCACCGCTGCCTGGGTTGTGGTAACCCGTACTGTGAATGGAAGTGCCCGGTGCACAACTTCATTCCCAACTGGCTCAAGCTGGTGGCCGAGGGCAACATCCTCGCCGCCGCCGAGCTGTCGCACCAGACCAACACCCTGCCGGAAGTCTGCGGCCGGGTGTGCCCGCAGGATCGTCTGTGCGAGGGTGCCTGCACCCTCAACGACGGCTTTGGTGCGGTGACCATCGGTTCGGTGGAGAAGTACATCACCGACACCGCCTTCGCCATGGGCTGGCGCCCGGACATGTCCAAGGTCAAGCCCACCGGCAAACGCGTGGCGATCATTGGTGCGGGCCCGGCGGGCCTGGGCTGTGCCGACGTGCTGGTGCGTGGCGGCGTGACCCCGGTGGTGTTCGACAAGAACCCGGAAATCGGCGGTCTGCTGACCTTCGGTATCCCCGAGTTCAAGCTGGAAAAGACCGTGCTGAGCAATCGTCGCGAAGTCTTCAGCGGCATGGGCATCGAGTTCCGCCTGAACACCGAGGTGGGCAAGGACGTGACCATGGAGCAACTGCTCGCCGAATACGATGCGGTGTTCATGGGCATGGGCACCTACACCTACATGAAGGGCGGCTTTGCCGGTGAGGACCTGCCGGGCGTCTATGACGCGCTGGATTTCCTGATCGCCAACGTCAACCGCAACCTGGGCTTTGAAAAGTCGCCGGAAGACTTCGTCGACATGAAAGGCAAGAAGGTGGTGGTGCTGGGCGGTGGCGACACCGCGATGGACTGCAACCGCACCTCGATCCGCCAGGGCGCCAAGTCGGTGACCTGCGCCTATCGTCGTGACGAAGCCAACATGCCCGGCTCGCGCAAAGAGGTGAAGAACGCCAAGGAAGAAGGCGTGAAGTTCCTCTACAACCGCCAGCCGATCGCCATTGTCGGTGAAGACCGCGTCGAAGGCGTGAAGGTGGTCGAGACCCGTCTCGGCGAGCCGGACGCCCGTGGCCGCCGCAGCCCCGAGCCGATCCCGGGTTCTGAAGAGATCATCCCGGCCGACGCCGTGGTCATCGCCTTCGGTTTCCGTCCAAGCCCGGCACCATGGTTCGAGCAGTTCAGCATCCAGACCGACAGCCAGGGCCGTGTCGTGGCCCCGGAACAGGGCCAGTTCAAGCACCAGACCAGCAACCCGAAGATCTTTGCCGGTGGTGACATGGTGCGCGGTTCTGATCTTGTGGTGACGGCGATCTTCGAAGGGCGTAACGCCGCCGAAGGCATCCTCGACTACCTGGGCGTTTAAGCTGCTGCGCTCGGCAATGCTGCGTTGAAAACAGACTCGGAATGCTCATTGACAGCAGTCAACTCCGCTTCCTCGTCTGTTTTCGCCTTGCCTTGCCTTCGCTCGCGACGCTTAAACAACTGCTTGTAGTCCGCGACAAATTG
Source organism: Pseudomonas sp. GW823-FHT03E05 (assembly GCF_058796855.1). NCBI lineage: Bacteria > Pseudomonadati > Pseudomonadota > Gammaproteobacteria > Pseudomonadales > Pseudomonadaceae > Pseudomonas > Pseudomonas sp. GW823-FHT03E05. The sequence goes on along the minus strand of NZ_JBXAJB010000005.1, from coordinate 327,241 downwards.
ACCTGATACATAAAAGGCACGGCTCTTGCCGTGCCTTTTGTGTCGCGCTCTGAGAAAATGCCCCCACTTTTTTTCCGGATGCCGACATGACTGCCCTGAAGAACGACCGTTTCCTTCGTGCCCTGCTCAAGCAACCCGTAGACGTCACCCCGGTGTGGATGATGCGTCAGGCTGGGCGCTACTTGCCTGAATACCGTGCCAGCCGCGCCAACGCCGGTGACTTCATGAGCCTGTGCATGAACCCGGCGTTCGCTTGCGAAGTCACGCTGCAGCCTCTGGACCGCTATCCACAGCTGGATGCGGCGATCCTCTTCTCCGACATCCTGACCATCCCCGATGCCATGGGCCAAGGCCTGTACTTTGAAACCGGCGAAGGCCCGCGCTTCAAGAAAGTGGTCAGCACCCTGGCCGACATCGAAGCCCTGCCGATCCCCGATCCGCACAAGGACCTGGGCTATGTAATGGATGCGGTCAGCACCATTCGTCGCGAACTCAACGGCCGTGTGCCGTTGATCGGTTTCTCCGGCAGCCCCTGGACCCTGGCCACCTACATGGTCGAAGGCGGCTCCTCCAAGGACTTCCGCAAGTCCAAGGCCATGCTCTACGACAACCCGCAAGCCATGCACCTGCTGCTGGACAAGCTGGCCCAGTCGGTCACCGCGTACCTGAACGGGCAGATCCGTGCCGGCGCGCAGGCGGTGCAGATCTTCGACAGCTGGGGCGGCAGCCTCTCGGCGGCGGCCTACCAGGAGTTCTCCCTGGCCTACATGCGCAAGATCGTCAGTGGCCTGATCCGCGAACACGACGGGCGCAAGGTTCCGGTGATCCTCTTCACCAAGGGCGGCGGCCTGTGGCTGGAAAGCATTGCCGATGCCGGCGCGGACAGCCTGGGCCTGGACTGGACCTGTGACATCGGCGAAGCCCGCCGCCGGGTCGGCAGCAAGGTATCGCTGCAAGGCAACATGGACCCTACCGTGCTCTACGCCAACCCGCAGGCGATCCGCAGCGAAGTTGCGCGCATCCTCGCCAGCTACGGCAAGGGCAGCGGCCACGTGTTCAACCTGGGCCACGGCATCACTCCGGAAGTGAAACCGGAGCACGCCGGAGCCTTCCTGGAAGCGGTGCACGAGTTGTCGGCGCAATACCACGAATAAGCGCCCCCCTAAAAAACGCCCGGCACCTGCCGGGCGTTTTCATTGGCGGACACTTTTTGCAGGAGCCAGCTTGCTGGCGAGAGGGCCTTCAAGACTTGCGCCTGCCTTGCGCACGCCTTCGCTGGCAAGCCAGCTCCTACAGGGGGCCGGCCAGCCAGGTTCGCTCGGTGTAGGAGCCAGCTTGC
>NZ_JBXAJB010000005.1:0-325803 GCF_058796855.1 Pseudomonas sp. GW823-FHT03E05 | reverse complement strand
CGCTGGCAAGCCAGCTCCTACAGGGGGCGGCCAGCCAGATTCGCTCGGTGTAGGAGCCAGCTTGCTGGCGAAAGGGCCCTCAAGACTTGCGCCTGCCTGGCGCACGCCTTCGCTGGCAAGCCAGCTCCTACAGGGGGCGGCCAGCCAGATACGCTCGGTGTAGGAGCCAGCTTGCTGGCGAATGGGCCCTCAAGACCTGCGCCTGCCTGGCGCACGCCTTCGCTGGCAAGCCAGCTCCTACAGGGGCGGCCAGCCAGGTTCGCTCGGTGTAGGAGCCAGCTTGCTGGCGAGAGGGCCCTCAAGACCTGCGCCTGCCTGGCGCACGCCTTCGCTGGCAAGCCAGCTCCTACAGGGGGCCGGCCAGCCAGGTTCGCTCGGTGTAGGAGCCAGCTTGCTGGCGAATGGGCCCTCAAGGCTTGCACCTGCCTGGCGCACGCCTTCGCTGGCAAGCCAGCTCCTACAGGGGGCGGCCAGCCAGATTCGCTCGGTGTAGGAGCCAGCTTGCTGGCGAAAGGGCCTTCAAGACTTGCGCCTGCCTTGCGGACCACTTCGCTGGCAAGCCTGTTCCTACAAAGGGGGGAGTTTGGCGAGTTTCATGGCGATCAACAGGGCTCCGATCAGCAAGGCGCCGATAAACAGGCCGATGCCGTTCCAACCCGCCAGGTGCCAGAACACCCCGCCGGCAGTGCCGGCAATGCTCGAGCCGGCGTAGTAGCTGAACAGGTACAGCGACGACGCCTGGCCCTTGGCCTTGGTGGCGCGACGGCCGATCCAGCTGCTTGCCACCGAGTGGGCACCGAAGAAGCCGAAGGTGAACAGCAGCATGCCGATCAGCACCAGGGACAGCGGGGTCAGCAGGGTCAGGGCGATCCCCGCCAGCATCAGCACGATGGTGCCCCAGAGCACCCGGCGCCGGCCCAGCTGGTCGGCCAGGGCGCCGATCTTCGCCGAGCTGTAGATGCCCGAGAGGTACACCACCGACAGCATCCCGACCCAGGCCTGGCTCAGTTGATAGGGCTCGGCCAGCAGGCGGTAGCCGATGTAGTTGAACAGGGTGACGAATGCCCCCATCAGCAGGAAACCTTCGAGGAACAGCCAGGGCAGGCCGGCATCGCGAAAGTGCATGGCAAAGCCGTCCAGCAGGCTGCGCGGGTGCAGCGAACGGGGGCGGAAATTGCGTGATTCGGGAAGGATGCGCCAGAACACCGCGGCAGCGATCAGTGCCAGGCCGCCGATCACCAGCATCGCCGTGTGCCAGCTGACGAAGTCGATCAGCACCCCGGTGATCAGTCGCCCGCTCATGCCGCCGATGGCGTTGCCACCGATGTACAGGCCCATGGCCAGGCCGATGTGCTGGGGGTGGATCTCCTCGCTCAGGTAAGTCATGGCCACCGCTGCCAGCCCGCTCAGGGACAGGCCCACCAGCGCGCGCATCAGCAGCACCCCGTGCCAGCTCGGCATCAGCGCACTGGCGATGGTGCACAGGGCGGCGGCCAGCAAGGCGGCAACCATCACCGGCTTTCGACCGATGCGGTCGGAAACCGGCCCGGTGATCAACAACCCGATGGCCAGCATGCCGGTGGCGACCGAGAGGATCAGGCTGCTCTGGGCGGCATTGATGGAAAAGTCCCGGGACAGCAGCGGCATCATCGGCTGTACGCAATACAGCAGGGCGAAGGTGGCAAAACCGCCGGAGAACAGCGCCAGCACGGTGCGCATGAACATCGGCGTGCCTTTTTCGATATAGACCTCGTTGAGCTGGGCGACCACCTCGTCCAGGGGCGTGGCAGGGGGTTCGTGGGCGGAGGGGGCAACAGCGGATTTCACGGGGGACCTCGGGGGGAACGCAGCCGGTCAGGCAATGGAAAAAGCATATAGCTGGCTAATGATTCTTTCCAATATATTGTTCGACCTGTTTGATAGGTTTTAAGACTTAATGAGGCCCTCATGGAACTGCGTCACCTGCGCTACTTCATCGCTGTCGCCGAAGAACTGCATTTTGGCCGTGCAGCCCAGGTGCTGGGCATCTCCCAACCGCCCCTGAGCCAGCAGATCCAGGCGCTGGAGCAGGAGGTGGGGGCGCGCCTGTTTGAACGCACCAATCGTCGGGTCGAGCTCAGCGAGGCCGGGCGCCTGTTCCTGGAGGAGGCGCGGCTGGTACTGGCCCAGGTGGACAAGGCGGCGGACGTGGCGCGGCGTGCGCAGCTGGGCGAGCTGGGGGAACTGAAGATCGGCTTCACCTCGTCGGCACCCTTCAATTCGACCATTCCCCAGGCGATCTTCGCCTTTCGCCAGCGCTTTCCCGCGGTACACCTCAAGCTCAAGGAGATGAGCAGCACCCAGGTGGCCGAGGCCCTGGTGGACCAGGCGATCCAGGTCGGCATCATGCGGCCCTTGCCCCTGCCGGATTCGCTGTCGGTGGTGGAGCTGCTGCGCGAGCCGCTGGTGGCGGTGCTCAGTTCCAAGCACCCGCTGGCCAGTGGCAGTGAAGAGGGGCTGCACCTGGCGGAGCTGGCCCATGAGCCCTTTGTGTTTTTCCCCCGCAGCTATGGCAGCGGCCTGTATGCGCAGTTGCTGAGCCTGTCCCGGGATGCCGGCTTTACCCCGCATTTCGCTCAGGAGGCGGCGGAAGCCATGACCATCATCGGCCTGGTGGCGGCGGGGTTGGGGGTGTCGGTGCTGCCGGCGTCCTACCAGCGCATGCGCATCGATGGCGTGGTCTATCGCCGCCTGCTGGACCCGGCGGCGATGTCGGCGGTGTGGCTGGTGCAGCGCAAGGATCAGGCTTCGCCCATGGCCAAGGCCTTTGTCGAGCTACTGACGCGCAAGACCGGGGCTACGCCCTGAGGGGCTGTTGGGCCGCACCGGGGCCTGCAGGTTCACTAGGTCGCCGCGCAGGGCCACTCCGGCCATCAGTACCCCGGCATGGCATTCGTAGGTGTTGAGGTCCTTGCGCACGTGGTGCTTGTAGTAGCTGACGATATTGGTCACTGCGTTGGCGCCGACCCGCTTGGCTGCGGCTTGCAGGGTGATCAGGGCCGACTGCAGGGCCCATTCGCAGGCGGCGATATCGCTCTTGTTGAAAGCGTTGGTCTTCTTGTTGGTGGTGACTTCGGTGAGCCGCACCTGGAGCACTGGCGGAAGTGGGTTGCCGGCCAGATGGAAGCTCACGCTGCCATCCAGGCGCCCGGCGCGCTCGGCGTCGGCCACGACTTTCTCGAAGGGCATGTACATCAGGTTGGTGGCCTGGCTGGCGGGGCTCAGGGTCGTTAGCAGGGCCAGGGCAATCAGTGCTTTCACTTGCATGGTCGGCTCCTTGACGGACGTGAAAGGGGCGCCACTGTCACGCCGGCCGATGCCCGATCGCGCCACTTGGCTCCCGCAGGCGGCGGTGACCCGGCCTGCTGTTGCGAGTGTAGACGGCGATTGGCGCGCTTCCGGAAAAAAACCGGAAACGCAAAGGGCGCCCCAGGCGCCCTTTTCGTTGTCAGCCGCAGCTCACTGGACCTTGGACAGATCCCCGCGCAGCGCTACACCAGCCATGATGGCGCCGGCATGGCACTCATAGGTGGTGGCGTCCTTGCGCTCGTGGCTCTTGTAGAAGCTGGCAATGTCGGTCACGGCGTTGGCGCCGACTTTCTTCGCCGCTTCATGCAGGGTGATCAGTGCCGACTGCAAGGCCCACTCGCAGGCCACCTGGTCGGCCTTGCCGAAGGCATTGGTCTTCTTGTTGGTCACGGCGCCGGGGCTCAGCACGCTGACCTTGCCGGCCGGCTTGTTGCCCGCCAGGTAGAACTTCACGCTGCCGTCGATCTTGCCGGTGCTGATGGCCTCGGCCACCACCTTGTCGAAGGGCAGGTACAGGGCCGTATCGCGGGCCTGGCTGACGCCGGGCAGGGTGCACAGCAGCAGGGTGGCGGTGGCCGCCAGTGTCTTCAAACGCATCGCATTCTCCATGACATCAAAGGGGGTGAAGCAGCCCTGTGACCAGGGTCACAGGGAAGGGCTCATTGTGCGGCCGGGAAGCTCTTGGCCGCGGCATCCGACAGCTGTTGCGCGGCCCGCTCGTTCTGGTTGTCCCGCAGTTCGCGCAGGATTCCCTTGTCCAGCAGGCGCACCCAGCGGATGTAGTTCTTGTGGATCTTGCCGTCCTTGTAGTCCATGTCGCGGCTGTCGCGGTAGACGATCTTGTAGTAGCTGGCGGAGTACTGGATATCGATCTCCGCGTGGAACTGTTGACGCACGGTGATCTCGGCCTGGATCAGCTCCGGGCTGATGCGCTGTACGGTCCACTTGCGGGCTACGAGGTTCTTCAGGATCGCCTGCTTGACCTGCTCCTGGTCGGCCTGGATGGTGGCCGGGAGCACCCGGTTGGGGGTGTACATGCGCTTGCTGGTACAGGCGGTGACGCTCAGCAGGGCAAGGACGATGAGGGTGGCGCGAAACAGGGAAGACATTCCATTTCTCCAGTGAGGTGAGGCATCAGGACCAGCGGCGGAAGATCAACGAGGTGTTGACGCCGCCAAAGGCAAAGTTGTTGTTCATCACGTATTCGTGGCTCATGGCGCGAAAGCCTCCCTGCAGGTAGTCCAGCTCGCCGCAGCGGGGGTCGACCTGATCCAGGTTGCAGGTGTGCACATAGAGGTCGCGGTTGAGCATCTCGATGCTGAACCAGGATTCCAGCGCGCCGCAGGCGCCCAGGGTGTGGCCGAGGAAACTCTTCTGCGAACTGATGGGCATGCGGCTGCCGAACAGGCTGCTGGTGGCCAGGGTCTCGGCGATGTCGCCTTGCTCGGTGGCGGTGCCATGGCCGTTGACGTAGCCGATGGCCTCCGGGGCCAGGGCCCCATCCTCCAGCGCCAGCTCCATGGCGCGGCGCATGGTGCTCTGTTCGGGGCGGGTGGTGTGCTGGCCGTCGGCGTTGCTGCCGAAGCCGACGATTTCCGCGTGGATGCGCGCGCCACGGGCCAGGGCGTGCTCCAGCTCCTCGAGCACCAGCATGCCGCCACCTTCGCCGATCACCAGGCCGTCACGGCCGCTGTCGTAGGGGCGCGGGCTGGTGTGCGGCGCATCGTTCTTCAGGCTGGTGGCATACAGCGCGTCGAACACCATGGCTTCGGTGGGGCACAGTTCCTCGGCGCCGCCGGCGAGCATCAGCGGCAGGCGGCCGAACTTGATCGCCTCATAGGCGTAGCCGATGCCCTGGCTACCGCTGGTGCAGGCGCTGGAGGTAGGGATCAGGCGCCCGGTCAGGCCGAAGAAGATGCTGATATTGGCGGCGGTGGTGTGGGGCATCATGCGCACGTAGGAGTTGGCGTTGAGCCCCTCGGCCACCGAGTTGAGCAGCATGTTGCCGAAGGCCTTGATCTCGTCGGTGCTGCCGGTGGAAGAACCACAGGCCACGCCCATGCGCCCGTCCTTGATCGACGGGTCGCCCAGCAGCCCGGCGTCGGCCAGGGCCTGCTCGGCGGCGCCCACGGCCAGGCGCGAAACCCGGCCCATGCTGCGCAGCTGCTTGCGGGTCCAGTGCCCGGGCACCTGGAAGTCATCGATGGGGCCGGCCAGGCGGGTGTTGAGTTCGCTGAACCTGTCCCACTCGTCCATGCGCCGGATGCCGCTGCGGTTGGCGGCAAAGCGCTCGGCGATGCTGGCCCAGTCGCTGCCCAGGGAGGTGATGCCGGCCATGCCGGTGACGACCACACGTTTCATCAGCACAGGCCCCCGTTCACCGACAGCACCTGGCGAGTGATGTAGGACGCTTCGGCGGACATCAGGAAATTCACCGCGCCGGCCACCTCTTCCGGGGTGCCCATGCGCTGCGCGGGAATCATTTTCAGCAGTTCTTCCACCGGCACGTTTTCATCCAGCATGGCGGTGTCGATCAGCCCCGGGGCCACGCAGTTGACGGTGATCTTGCGCTTGCCCAGCTCGATGGCCAGGGCCTTGGCGGCGCCGATCACGCCGGCCTTGGAGGCGCTGTAGTTGACCTGGCCACGGTTGCCGATCAGCCCCGAGACCGAGGTGATGCAGACGATGCGCCCGGCTGCGCGGCGGCGGATCATGGGCATCATCACCGGGTGCAGGACATTGTAGAAACCGTCGAGGTTGGTGCGCAGCACCTGGTCCCAGTCCTCTTCGCTGAGGGCCGGGAAGGCGCCGTCGCGGGTCAGGCCGGCGTTGAGCACCACGCCGTAATAGGCGCCATGGGCTTCGACATCGGCCTCCAGGGCAGCCCGGCAGGCCTCCCGGTCCGATACATCGAATTGCAGGACGCGGGCGCTGCGGCCCAGGGCCTGGACTTCGCCCCTGACGGCTTCGGCTTCGGTGCGGCCGCTGCGGCAGTGCAGCACCAGGTCATACCCGGCCCGGGCCAGACGCAGGGCGATGGCACGGCCGATGCCACGGCTGGAGCCGGTGACCAGTACGGAGTCAGTCATGACGGTGTTCCTGTAGAAGAGGCAGGTGTTTCATGCAGGTAGTCGGCGGCCTGGGGCGGACGGAACACGTTCAGGCGCGCGCTGGCGGAGATGCCGGGGCCACTGAGGTGGCACTCGAACACGCCCATGCCGTTGTCGTCTTCCAGAGAGCGCAGGGCATGGATTTCCAGGGTGCTGCCGAGGGGGAAGTGCTCGACATTGCATTCGAATTTGCGGGTGCCCAGAAGAAAGCCCAGCTCCACCGGCAAGCCTTGCTGGCGGGCGCGGCAACCGGCGTAGGCGGCCACGCTCTGGGCCATCAGCTCGACGCCGACCCAGGCCGGCAGGCTGCCGTCGGGGCGGTTGAACAAGCCACCGGGGCGAACTTCGAGGCGGGTGCGGATCTGTTCTTCATCAAAGGCCAGGACCTGATCGATGAGGATCATGTCCCCGGCGTGGGGCAGCAACTCGGCGAGCGGCCAGTCAATCATGGGGCGTCTCCGATAATCAGGCTGACGTTGTTGCCGCCGAAGGCGAAGGAATTGCTCATCAGGCGGCGCGGTGCGTGGGGGGCCAGGCGATCGTCCGGGGTGACCCAGCGCAGTGGCGGCAAAGCCGGGTCGGCCTGGGCATCCCAGACATGGGGCGGCAGCGCCAGGCCGGGGTTGTCGGTACTCAGGGCCAGCCAGCAGAACGCCGCCTCCAGGGCCCCGGCGGCCCCCAGGGTATGGCCGCTCATGGGTTTGGTCGAAGAGCAGGGCACGCCTTCGGGGAACAGCTGGGCAACGGCCAGGCTTTCCATCGCGTCGTTGTGCTGGGTGGCGGTGCCGTGCAGGTTCAGGTAGCCGATCTGCTGCGGCTGCAGGCCGGCGCTGCGCAAGGCCTGGCTCATGGCCTGCAGGGCGCCGCGGCCATCGGGGGCCGGGGCGGAAATATGGTAGGCGTCGGAGCTGGCGCCACCGCCCAGCAGGGCAACAGGGGCGTCGCCGGCAGGCTCCCGGCTCATGAGGAACAGCACCGCCGCTTCACCGATGTTGATCCCGTCGCGGTTGCGGGAAAACGGGTTGCAGCGTTGCCCGGAGACCGCCTCCAGGGCTGTGAAACCATTGAGGGTCAGCTTGCACAGGCTGTCGACCCCGCCGCATAGCACGGCGTCGCACAGGCCCAGGTCGAGCAGGCGCCGGGCACTGATCAGGGCCCGGGCGCTGGAGGTGCAGGCGGTGGAAATCACATAGGCCGGGCCGCAGAGTTGCAGCCATTGGGCGAGGAAGTTCGCCGGGGCGCTGAGCTCCTGCTGACGGTAGTCGTAGCCCGCCGGGAATTGCCGGTCCTGCAGGTAACGGGCGATGCCCCGGCTGGCTTCGTCGATGCCCGACGTGCTGGTGCCCAGGACGATGCCGATGCGGCCATGGCCGTAGCGCTGGATGGCCTGCTGGATGTCGCCTTCGATCTGCCGGGTGGCCTCCAGCAACAGCTGGTTGTTGCGGCTGTTCTGGGCTTCGAGGCCCGCCGGCATGCCCGCCAGCGGGCTGCGCACTGCCGCCACCGGCAAGGTGCGCTCGGGCACCCAGTGGCTTTCGTCGCGCATGCCCGAACAGTCGCCGGCAAACAGGCTGCGGGCGACTTCCTGGCGATTGCGGCCCAGGGCGCAGATCACCCCGAGGGCGTTGAGGTAAGCCGTCATGGCGTGGCCTCGGTGCTCAGAGCCGTGATGTGGTAGTGCGGGCCTTGGGGCAGGTTCAAGGTGAAATCCAGAGCGTGTTGATAGTCGACTCGCCAGCGCGGGCCGAGGGTACGTTGGGCGCCCTGTTGCCGGGCGTGCGGATAATTGGCCTGCAGTTCGGCCACAGGCGTCAGGGCGAACAGCAGGGCCGCGAACAGCTCCCGGGCCTCCGGGTTGGGTGGCAGCAGGCCGTCGGCCTGCCAGTGTCCGCCCACCAGGCGCTGACGGGCCTGGGGAATGCCCAGCGGGTCCATCAGCGACCAGCGCAGGTCCGGGCCTTCGGCCTGGATCACCAGCAGCCAGTCCTGGCGCTGGTCCTGAAGCTGGCGCTGTACGTGGAGCTGCAACGGCAGCACCAGCGAGGGCGTGCGCTCGGGCAGCGGAGCCTGACTGACGCAAGCGCTCAGCAACAGGACACAACCGAGCAGCAGGGCACGGATCATTCGGACGGACCTTCCTCGGCAACAGGGGGAGCGAGCGGCTTGCGGGCCACCACATTGACCAGGGTTTCCTCGCGCTGGCCCACCGGCGGCGGCTGGCGCAGGCCGAAGCGCTCCAGCAGGCCGAAGTCCTTGGCGCGACTCCACCACAGGTAGGGATAAGACACGTTCTGCGGGCCGAATTCAAAGCCCTGCTGACGAATCATCTGCAGGTACTGGGCGGCGCTTTTCTGCACATGCATCGGATGGCGGAACAGCCAGCGGATCACCCAGGTGTCGATATAGGCCTCGGTGGATTCGGCAAACAGCAGGTAACCCCCGGGCTTGAGCACCCGGTAGAACTCGGCCAGGGCTTTTTCCTGTTCCACCAGGTGGTGGAAGGTCTGGTGGCAGAACAGCAGGTCGACGCTGGCGTCGGCCAGTTCCAGGGTCGCGCAGTCGCTGCCGATCAACTCCACCTGCATCTGCTGGCGCCGGGCTTCCTCGGCGCTGAGCTTGAGGCTGTGGGGGTCGGCGTCCAGGCCGATCAGGCGCTGCGGGGAGAACACCTGGCGCAGGTACTGGAACGACTTGCCCTGGCCGCAACCGGCGTCCAGCAACACCGGATGCCGGGGCAGCTCGCCATCGAACAGCGAGCGCAGGTCATTGATCGCCACCCGCAGCACATGGTGCTGCCAGGTGTGGCTGCGCAGGAACCAGAAGCCGAAGCGGGTTTCCTCGACGTAGCTGTCACTCAGGTACTGGCTGGTTTGCTCACTCATGCGCGGTCCCTCGCACAGACTTCCGAGAGGGCCTTGAGCCGGCGCTTGGGCTCGCTGACGAAAGGGTTGCGTTCATCCCAGGCATAACCGGCGAGGATCGAGCTGATCATGCGGCGGATTTCCGGGGAGCTGCCCGGATGGTAGATCACGTCCTGGAAAGTGCCGGCGTACCAGCCCTCGACGTAGCAGCGGAAGGTGTCCACGCCGCGTTTCAGCGGTTTGGCGAACTCCGTCGCCCAGTCGACGCCCTGGCCCTGCAACTGCCGGTGCAACACGGCGGCGGCCATGCTCGCGGAACGCATGGCGATGGTCACCCCGGAAGAGAACACCGGGTCGAGGAATTCCGCGGCGTTGCCCAGCAGGGCGAAGCCCGGGCCATGCAGGGTGCTGACGTTGGCCGAGTAGCCGCCGATGGTCCGCGCCGGGGTGTCCCACTCGGCGTATTGCAGCACCTTGGCCAGGCTCGGGGTTTCGCTGATGAAGCCCCGCAGGCAGGCGTCCAGGTCGCCATCGCGCCCGGCGAAATGCTCTTGGGCGGCCACCACCCCTACCGAGCAGCGGCCGTTGCTGAAGGGGATGCTCCAGAACCAGATGTCGCGGTGCTCGGGGTGGGTGGTGATGAGGATCTTGTTGCGGTCGAAGTGCTCGCAGTCGATGCGGTCTTCGACATGAGTGAACACCGCTCGGCGTACCGGAAAGTTCGACGGCGCTTCCAGTTCCAGCAGGCGCGGCAGGACCCGGCCGTAGCCGCTGGCGTCGAGGATGAAGTCGGCTTCGATGCGGTACTGGCTGCCGTCTTCACGGCGGCAGTCGAGCTGCGGCAAGGGCCGCTCCACCTCCACCGCGACAATCTCTTCGCCGTAGCGGATCTCCACCCCTTGCAGGGCGGCCTGGTCGGCCAGCAGCTTGTCGAAGTCGGCGCGCTGCACCTGGAAGGTGGTGGGCTTGCCATTGCTGAAGGTGTCGCCGAAATCGAAGGTGCTGTAGTGCTCGCCCCAGGCGAAGGCCGCGCCGTTCTTGAGCTGGAAGCCGGCGGCTTGCACCGCCTCCAGCATCCCGGCTTCCTCGACGAAATCCAGGCAGTGGGAGAGCAGGCTTTCACCGATGGAGAAACGCGGGAAATGTTGCCGCTCGACGATCAGCACGTCGTGGCCCTGGCGCTTGAGCAGCGCGGCCGCGATGGCCCCCGAGGGGCCGGCACCGATCACCACGACTTGGCGACGTTCCATTTCAACTGTTGGCACTGGGGCTCCTTGCCGGTTTGGCGATGTTCAGGTTCAAGGGGGCAGCGTGGGGCGCCGCCTGGGGAGTTCGGTGCATTCCGGCCAGGGCCGGCAGCAGGGTGGCGATCAGGCCCATGAGCATCAGCGCGAAATACAGCGCCGGGCTGATCAACTGTTGTTGCAGCAGCAGGTTGAGAAAGACGATCTCGCTCAAGCCGCGAATGTTCAGCAGCAGGCTTTCCCGCCAGCGGCTGGCGCCGGTAAAGGAAGCGCCTGCCCAGCCCAGGCCCAGCCAGTTGCCCAGCAGCTTGCTGGCAATCGGCAACAGCAGCAGGGCCGCCAGTTGCACCCAGCCGAGGCTGCCCATGGCGCTGTGCACATCGATCTGCACGATGCCGAAGGTCAGGATCAGCGGGATGGCGATGTAGGTCTGCAAGCGGTTCATCCAGGCAGCCTGTAACGGCAGCACCAGCGCCAGCTTGAGGGCGGCCATGCACAGCAGGTAGCCGATGCCGAAGATCAGCGCATTGAGCCGGTAGTGCTCGGCCACCACCAGCAGGCCGAAAAAGCCCAGGCTGTAGAGCAGCGGCTGGCGCAGGCCCAGGCCGCGCAGCACCAGGGGCAGGCAGGCGCCGGCCAGGGGCAGCAGCAGGCTGCTCAGGTGCAGGCTGCCCTGGGCCAGGGCGAACAGGCTCCAGCAGGTCAGGTCGATGAGGATTGCGGTCTGCACCAGGCGCCGGGTGGCGGCGGGCGGGTACTGGATGTGCCGCAGGTACAGGTAGAGCACCGGGATCGCGGTGATGGCGAACAGCAGGCCGACCGCCAGGGAGCTGATCCAGGGTTGCGCTGGCAGTAGCCAGAAGGCGGTGGCCAGGCCGCAGGCGAAGGGAATGCCGAAGCTCGGCACGGCGATCTTCAGGCTCTGGCGGTCCAGGCGCAGGTCGATCACGTCACTGAGGATATGCCCCAGCAGCAAGGCAAAGCTCAGGCTGTACAGATGCTTGAGCCACTGCGGCGAAACCAGCTGCGCGCCACTTAGCTGCCAGTGCGGTTCGATCCACAGCAGCATCAGCAGCGGCAGGCCGAAGGTCGCCAGCAGCAACTGGCTGACAATCGGGATCAGGCCCAGGCGCCGGCCGATGTGGGTGGCCAGGGCAAACAGCGCCAGGGCCAGTAGCCAGAACAGCAGGGTCAGCATGCTGCACGCTCTGCGTCGGGCGCCGGGTGCGGCCTGTGGCCGGCCCAGGGCGCAAGGATGAAGCTGAAGGCCAGCCCCAGGCTGACCGCCAGGCCGAAGTTGCTCACCGCCGGGGTGCTGGAAATGGCCAGCAGGCCGAACGACAGCCAGGTGGTCAGGGCCGCCAGCAGCGTGCCCAGCAGGCTCACCGCGGCGCCGCCGATCTGCTCGCGCATGAGGATCGCGTAGTCGACGCTGATGGCCGTCACCAGCAGCAGGCCGAACAGGCTGAACAGGGTCAGGGGCTGGCCCAGCCAGCCGAGGCTGGCCAGGCTGCACAGGGCTGCCAGCAGGGGCAGGGCCACCAGGCGCAAGGCGCCGCCGAGGCCGAAGGGCAGGATCAACAGCAGCACGATCAGCACGCAGGAGGCCAGCTTGAGTTCGGCGGCGCTGACCTGGGTGGCGGCGAATACCCGGTTCAGCTCACCCAGGCGGTCCACCAGTTGCACCCCTGGCAGATCATCGGCCTGGATTCGCAGCAGGGCGGCGTCGTTCAGCCCCTGCAGGCTGACCATGGCGGCCACGCCGTTGGCGTTGGCTCCCAGCCACAGCGGGCGATAGGGCTCGGCCAGCGGCCCGGAAAGCGCGGCGTCGAGGTCTTCCACCGGCAATTGCTGCAGCTGTTCCAGCTCCGCTTGCAGGGCGGCCAGGGGCACCCCCAGGTCCAGCAGCGGCTGCCAGAAACGCGGCAGCTGCTTGAGGGCTTCGCGCACCTGCTGTTGTTCGGTCGGTTGGCTGAGCAACTGGTTCAGCGACAGGTAGCCCTTGAGCTTGCCCAGGTTCACCAGCTGTTGCAGGCGCAGGTCCAGGGCCTCCAGGCGCTCCAGCAGTTGCTGCTGATCGGTGGCGCGCACCAGGAAGAACTGGCTGGTGGGCTGATAGCCGGTGATCCGCGCAATGGCCTGGGCTTCCTGCAGCAGTTGCGGCGGTGCACCGACCCATTGGCGGATGTCGTTCTTGCTCTCGAGCTGCCACAGGCCGGCGGCGCAGAACAGCGCCAGCAATACCAGCAGCACCGGGCTGGGCACCCGCTTGAGCAAGGCCGCGCGGGCCTGCAGCAGGGCTTGGGCCACTTGCAGCGGCCAATGCGCCGGGCGCAGTTGCACTCCCTTGAGCAGTGCCGGCAGCAGGCACACCGCCGCCAGGTAGGCGCCCACCAGGCCGGCGGCGGAGAAGACGGCAATCTGGGTCAGGGCCGGGAACGGGGTCCAGGCCAGGGCCAGGTAGCCGATGCAACTGGTGGCCAGGCTCAGGCTCAGCCCCGGCAGGGTCAGGCGCAGGGCCGGCCAGCTGCGCCAGGGTTTCAGGCTCCAGCTCTTGGACAGGTAGTGCAGGGGGTAGTCGACGGCCACGCCGATCAGGCTCGACCCCAGCACCAGGGTTATTACGTGCATGCGGCCGAACAGCGCCACGCAGGCCACGGCGCCGAACAGCATGCCCACCAGCACCGGGACGAAGGCCAGCAGGGCACGCCAGCGGCGGAAGGCCAGCAGCAACAGCAAAAGGATGCCCAGGGTGGCGCCGCCGCCGACCCAGGTGATTTCCCGGGTGGCCTGTTGCTGGCCGTTGGCGGCGTACAGCAAACCGCTGGCGGCCAACAGTTGTACCTGTTGCTGGCTGGCCTGCTCACGGCTGTGGCGCAGCAGGTCAGCCACTTGCAGAGGTAGTTGCATGTCGAAGGCGTTGCCGCCGGTGCGGGCACGCAGCAATACCCAGTGCTGGCCGTCGGCCTCGGCCACCAGGGCGCCGCTGCCGATGTCCAGCTGCACCGCGCCGTGTTGCGGCTGGCTGTTCTGGATGCGTCCGGTCAGGCCCAGCCAGTCATCCTGGCTGGGCACCAGGGTAAAGCCGCCGAACGGGTCGAACAGGCTCTGCACCCGTTGCTGGATAAACGCCTGGGGCTGCTGGGCCAGTTGCTCGCGATCCTTGGCCCCGAGCATCGCCAGGCGGCCCTGCAACAGTTGCTGGCGCAGCGCCGGCAGGTCGGCCTGGAGGTTCCACTGGACCTTCTCGAACAATCCGCTGGCCTGCCATTGCTCGGCCAGTTGCCGGGCCATGGCCACTGCCTGCTGACGTTCGGCATGCCCCACCAGCACCAGGATTTCCCGGTTCAGCGGTTCCTGCATGCGTTGCTCGGCCTGTTGCTCCAGGGCATCCGGGGCGGTGCCGGGTACCAGTTCCATGAGGTTGGCCGACAGCGGCGCGCCATGGCGCCATTGCCAGGCACCGAGGGCCAGGACCAGGGTCAGCAGAATCAGGAAAAACCGCGGCAGCCAGCGTTCACTCGGCAAAGTCATGTTGCTCCGTTTCACTGAGCGGCTGGGCGCTGCTGCTGTCCTGCATGATCAGCAGGGTGCGGTCGCCCTGGGCTTCCAGCAGTTCGATGCGTTGCACCAGCTCGCCGCCGTCGATGTTGATCTGGTTGAAGATCTGTTTCAGCAGCAGGGAGCGGGGGATCAGTTGCAACTGCCAGTTCTGCGCGCTGCCTTGCAGCTTGAGTTCGAAGTCCCGCTGCAGGCCGCTGCTGTCGCCTTGCAGCACAGCGAGGAACAGGCGGTTCTGCTCGGCCCCGGCGCTCTTGCCGGGAAGCATCTGCCAGCCGCCGCCATCGCGCCGGGCGATGCCCTGGGCAGTGATGCGGTAGTCCTGTTGCAACGGGGTCTGCAGCAGCCACAGCAGGCCATGGTTTTTCGCCAGCACGAAGTGACCCTTGCTGGTCAATGGCTGGGGCAGGGCCCGCAGGTGTTTTTCCTGGATGAAACGACCGTGGATCACTTCCGGCCGCGACAGTTGATCGCTCAACTGTTGCAGGTCGAAGGCCCGGGCCAGCCCCGGCACACACCAGAGCACCAAGAGCGTGGGCGCGAGCTTGCTCGCGAACCGCCGCACCACGGTACGCAGCCTCATGCAGCTGGCAGACAGACCGACCCTCTTGGCGAGCAAGCTCGCTCCTACCTTCATGGCAAGGCCCTCGCGACGGCATCGGTGAAGACCTTGGGCGAGGCCAGTTGCATTTCCCGGCTGGCGATCTCCACGGCCACCTGCACCGAGCTGGCGCGGGTCATGCGCTCGCCCGTGGCCTGGTCGGTGATCAGGTAATTGATCTTCAGCCGGCTTTCCCACTCCACCAGGCTGGCGCGCACGTTCAGGGTCTGGCCGAACACCGCGCCGCGCACGTAGCGCAGTTGCAGGTCGATCACCGGCCAGGCGTAGCCGGATTCGAGCATCTGCTGGTAGTTGTGGCCGAGCTTGTCCAGCAGGGCGCAGCGGGCGACCTCCAGGTATTTGACGTAATGCCCGTGCCAGACGACGTGCATGGTGTCGACGTCGAAGAAGGGCACCTGGATCTGGGTGTCGGCGTGGATCACTCCCTTGCTACGCATGCAGCCTCCAGTGTTGTTCGGCGATGCGTTGCAGGCACAGGCGCAGTTCGTGCTCCAGGGCGCGGTCTTCGATCACCGGTGGGAAGTCTGCGGCCAGTTGCCGGTGCATGGCATCCAGGGCTGGTGGCAGAGGCCGGGCATCGGCTTCCTGGCTGCGCAGCCAGACCCCCTGGTTGGCCGCCAGCAAGGTGGCGGCGGCCACTTGTTCGGTGAGCTCCAGCACGCGGATCGCGTCCCGGGCGGCGATGGTGCCCATGCTCACCTTGTCTTGGTTGTGGCACTCGGTGGAGCGCGAGAACACGCTGGCCGGCATGGTGTTTTTCAGGGCCTCGGCGGTCCAGGCGCTGGCGCCGATCTGCACCGCCTTGAAGCCGTGGTTGAGCATGGCGCGCTCGGCGCTGGCGCCGGAAAGGTTGCTCGGCAGGCCGTGGTTGTAGCGCACGTCCACCAGCAGGGCCAACTGCCGGTCCAGCAGGTCGGCGACGTTGGCCACCAGGTTCTTCAGGCTGTCCATGGCGAAGGCGATGTGCCCGCCATAGAAGTGCCCGCCGTGCAGCACGCGCTCGGCCTCGGCGTCGATGATTGGGTTGTCGTTGGCGCTGTTGAGCTCGGTCTCGATGAAACCGCGCAGCCAGTTCAGGCTGTCGGCCAGCACCCCCAGTACATGGGGTGCGCAGCGCAGCGAGTAGCGGTCCTGCAGGCGATGCAGGGGCGCGGTCGGCGCGTCGATCGCCAGGTCCTGGCGCAGCCAGGCGGCCACTTGCATCTGCCCCGGGTGCGGCTTGGCGGCGAACAGGCGTTCGTCGAAGTGTTCCGGATTGCCCTGCAGGGCCACCACGTTGAGGGCGGTGATGCGGGTCGCCAGGCGCAGCAGGTAGTCGGCCCGGGCAAAGGCCAGGCAGGCCAGCCCGGTCATTACCGCGGTGCCGTTCATCAGCGCCAGGGCTTCCTTGGGCCGCAGCACCAGGGGTTCCCAGCCCAGCTCGCGGTGCACGTCGGCGGACTCACGCCGTTCGCCGCGGAACATCACCTCGCGTTCCCCGGACAGGGTGGCCGCCACGTAGGACAGCGGCGTCAGGTCGCCACTGGCGCCCACCGAACCCTCTTCCGGGATCTGCGGCAGGATGTCCTGGTCGAGGAAGGCCTGCAGGCGCTCCAGCAGTTCCACGCGCACCCCGGAAACCCCGTGGCACAGCGACTGCAAGCGCGCCGCCAGCACCGCGCGGGTAGCGTGGGCGTCCAGCAGCTTGCCCAGGCCGCAACCGTGGAAGGTGTACAGATGGCGCGGCAGCGCCTCGACGTGCTGCAGCGGCACCGCCACCACGCAAGAGTCGCCGTAGCCGGTGGTCACGCCGTAGATCACCCCTTCCTTGTCCAGCAGGGAATCGAGGAACTGCGCGCCCTTGGCGATCCGCTGGCGCCAGGCGGCGTCGCCTTGCAGGCGCGTCGGCACCTGGCGGTTGGCCAGGGCCAGCACGTCTTCGATGCGCAGGGGGTGTTCGCCGAAGGTTACCGGCTCATGGGTCGAGGTCGTCATCGGTCTTCCAGAATGGGTAAAAGTTGAACCATTGTTGCGGGGCTTGCAGGCAGTACTGGCCCAGGCGCTCGGCGTAGCGGGCGGTCCACTGGGCGATCACCTGCTGGCGGTCATTGCGTTTCCACTGCACGGCGTCGGCGAAGGGCTCGAGGATCACCTGGTAGCGGCCTTGCTGTTTCAGGCACAGCAGCAGGTTGACCGGGCACTTGAGCAGCCCGGCCAGCAACCAGGGGCCCTGGGGGAAGGCGGCCGGGTGGCCGAGGAAATCCACCCGCACGTTACGCCCGCCGTGCAGCGGCACGCGGTCCCCGGCAATCGCCAGCCATTCGCCGCGATCCAGGCGCTGGCTCAGTTGCAGCATGATCGCCGGGTCCAGCTCGCTGACCTGGATCAGCCGCAGGTTACTGGCCCCGGCTTCGCCCAGCAGGCGGTTGAAGCGTTCGGCGTGCTTGGTGTGCACCAGCACGTTCATGGTCACCTGCTCCCCCAGCTCGGCCAGGGCCCGGCACACTTCCAGGTTGCCCAGGTGCGCGCCCACCAGCATCTGCCCGCGTTCGCCGCGCAGTTGGTGGCGCAGTTGCGCCGGGTCGACGATCTCGATCTGTTCGATGCGCAGTTTGCCGTTCCACACGTCGAGCTTGTCCAGCAGGGCATCGGCAAAGGCCATGAACTGGCCGAACACCCGCCAGTGGCTGGGGCGCAACTCGTCGCGCCCGCTCCATTGGGCCAGGTGCTGCTGGTACTGCCAGATGCTGCGCCGGGCCCGGCGGCCGAACAGGAAGAAGTAGAACACGATGGCGTACAGCACCGGGCTCAGCAGCCGGCGCCCCAGCACCCGCACGCCGAGGGCGGTGAGCTTCATCAGCCAGAAGCTGCCGCGCTCCTGATGGTCGGCCCAGTGTTCGTTGCCGGGCTCCTTGGGTTGCTCCTGGCTCATGGACGCCACCGGCGCCAGAGGATCAGCGGCAGGCGCGCCAACATGCCGAAGAACAGCTTGGCGTGCATCTTCGAGATCAGCGCGTTGTCATGGAACAGGCGAAAGTGCGAGAGGCCGTCCTGGGGATAGTGGACCCGGGTCGGCAGCCAGCGCATGGGCTGGTTGCGCCAGGCCAGGCGCACCAGGATCTCCGGATCGAAGTCCATGCGCCGGCCCAGTTGCACCGAGTCCAGCAGGGCCAGGGTCGGTGGCAAGGGGTAGACCCGGAAGCCGCACATGGAATCGGGAATCTGCAGTGACAGGCTGTTGATCCAGACCCACACGTGGGTCAGGTAGCGGGCATACAGGCGCCCCTTGGGCACGCTGGCGTCGTACTGTGGATAACCGCAGACCAGCGCCTCGGGGTGGGCCTGGGAGTGCTGGATGAAGTTATCCACATCCGTGAGGTCGTGCTGGCCATCGGCATCGACTTGCAGGGCATGGCTGAAGCCCAGCTGCGCCGCTTCGCGCAGGCCGGCCATGACCGCGCCGCCCTTGCCCTGGTTGATCGCCAGGCGGATCAGGAACACCTGGTCGAGGCCGGCCAGTTGCTCCAGCACCGCCGCGCATTGGGGGCTGCTGGCGTCGTCCACCAGGACACAGGGCAGGCCGCGGGCCAGGAGCGCCTCGACCACCGCCGGCACGGCGGTTTCATGGTTGTAGACCGGTATCACCGCGCAAGGCTTATGCATGGCAGCGGGCCCCTTCAGCGTAGACGCTGGCTTGCCAGCGAATCCCGGGCGCGACGCCGTACAACTTATCCACAGCTGGCCTCCAGGACGATCCGCCCGCTGGAGCAGGGAGCCCCGTCATTGAGGTAGGCGAAATACAGTTTCTGGCGCTGGGCATCGAAACGCAGGTTCAGCTGGATGCGGTCGCCGGGGCGTACCAGTTGCTGGAACTTCAGCACTTCCATGCCGGCGAAGCGGCCCGGCAGCTCCAGCAGTTGCTGGCCCAGGGCCAGGGCCCAGTCCACCTGCACCACCCCCGGCAGCACCGGGGTCTGGGGGAAGTGCCCGCTGAAGTACGCCAGGTCCGGCGGAATGGCCAGTTGCAGCTGCCACTCCTCCTCGTGCTGCCGTTGCTCCAGCACTTCCGGGGCTTGCGGGCGTGGAGCCAGCAGCAGGGCCTGGACTTGCGCCTGGGGCAGCTTGCCCTGGCTGTTCAGCGGCAGTTGCCGCACCAGGCGCCAGCGCCGGGGCAGGGCCAGGGCTTCGCAATGCCCGGCCAGGTGCTGGCGCAGGGCCTGGGTCAGGTGGCGCCGGCCCTGGTTGCGCAGGGCATGCAGGCCGGGCTCGCTGAGCACCAGCAGGGCACCGAGGTAGGCGCGGTTGTCTTCGATCACCCCGAGCCGCGCTTCCGCCACCCATTCGTGGCTGGCCAGGGCCTGCTCAAGCATGGGCAGGGAAATGCGTTTTTCTTCCAGCTTGACGATGCGATCCAGGCGCCCCAGCAGTTCGAAGCGCCCGTCGGCGGCGATCCGCGCGGCGTCGGCCGTGTGTTCCACATGCCCGGCCGGCAGGTAGGGCGAGGTGATCAACAGCGCGCCGTCGGCATCCTGGCTCAGCCGTACATCGGCGAAGGGCTGCCACAGGCCTGGCCCCTGGCGCCAGGCGATGCCGCCGGTTTCCGAGCTGCCGAGGATTTCCGTCGGCCATTGCTGCAGGCGCTGGTGCAGGCCGCTGGCCGCTTCGGCGGGCAAGGCGCCGCCGGAGGAAAATACCCGCCGTACCTGGCTCAGGGCCGGCCAGTCGAGGTTGTCGCCCATGCGCTTGAGCAGGGCCGGGCTCGCCACCCAGGCAAACGCCGGGCACTCGCGGCTGGCCCGTTGCAGGTCTTCGGGAAATGGCAGCTGGCGGCGTACAAAAGGCCGCCCGGCGCACAGTGGCCAGAGCACGCGGAACAGCAGGCCGTAGATGTGCTGGGTGGCGACGCTGCCGATGATCCAGGCCTGGCCCAGGTCGGCGCCCCACAGGTGCTCCAGGGCGACGACCTCGTTGGCCAGTTGCCGCAGGTTCTTCTCGATGCGCTTGGGTTCGCCGCTGGAGCCGGAGGTGCACAGGCTCAACTGGCAGGTGTCCAGGTCCAGCTCGGCCGGGGCCAGGGGGCTGGCCTGCAACTGGTGCAGGGGCGTGTCCTGGTCGGTCAGCCACAGGTCGACTTCGCTCGACCAGCGCTGGCGGGTCTGGGCTTGCAGGTCGGCGGGCAACAGCACGCTGGCCCCGGCACGCCAGGCGCCGAGCAGGGCCACCGCCAGTTCCACGGCGTCTTCCAGATGCACCGCCAGGCGCCGTACGCCACGGGCTTGCAGGGCAGCGGCCAGGCTCAGGGCCTGTTCCTGCACGGCCCCCAGGTCGATGGCCGGCGCGGCGCTGACCGCTCGCGGCGTATGTAGCTTGAGCAACAGCTGCTCAAGGGGAATCCAGTTCATCTACGGCCTCTTACCCGTTGTCGTAACAGCCATTCAATGGCAAACAGCAGGCCCATCAGCCCGTAGGCGATCAGGCCGTTGTACAACGTCCACCAGCTCAGCGGCGCCCACAGGGTCAGGGCCGCGGCGAGCATTCCGTTACAGAGGAAAAACACGCTCCAGGCGACGGTCACCTGGCGCGTATAACGTATGGCCTTTTCCGGCAATTGCGGCTCGCTGATGCGGGCCAGGCGCTCTGCCACCGGGGGGCCGTATTTCAGGCTCAGGCCGAACAGGCCGAGCATGAAGGCGCTGATCAGCACCGGGTACCAGCGCAGCAGCGCCGGGTTGTCGAACCAGGCCAGCAGCAGGCAGAACGCGATCGCCGCAATGGCCATCCACAGGCTGCCGGGGCGGCGTTCGCCGGTCAGCGCCCGGGCCAGCCACAGGCCGCCCAGCAGCAGGCCGAACTGCCACGGAGCGAAATGCTCCATGCCGAAGTACACCGCGAAGGGGTAGAGCAGGCCGGCCAGCAACAAGCCCAGGCCGATCAGCCGGCTCATGCGGCCGGCTGGACCAGACGGTAGACCGCCTCGACCACGTCGTTGACGGTGCGCACCGACTTGAATTCCTCGGCGGCGATTTTCTTGCCGGTCTGGCGCTTGATGTGGTCGATCAGGTCGACCGCATCGATGCTGTCGATTTCCAGGTCTTCGTACAGGTTGGACTCGAGGCTGACGCGCTCGGGCTCCAGTTCGAAGAGCTCGACCAGGGCATCGCGCAGGGTGTTGAAGATATCGTCACGGGTTTGCATGGTCGGTTCTCAAGCTGCCTGTTTTGCAGTGACGAACGCCGCAAGGCTCGCCACGTTGCTGAAGTGGTTGCGGGTGTCCTTGGCGTCGGCGTCGATCTTGATGCCGTACTTCTTCTGGATCGCCAGGCCCAGCTCCAGGGCATCCACCGAGTCCAGGCCGAGGCCTTCGCCGAACAGCGTCTGGTCGTTGCCGATGTCCTGGGCACTGATGTCTTCGAGGCCCAGGGCGTCGATGATCAGCAGTTTGATTTCAAGCATCAGGTCCGGGTGTGTATCGCTCATCTCTGGCGAGCTCCTTAATGAAAAAATGGTGCAAGTGCTCATTGAGCTTGCGCGAAGCCTGGGGCGCCGGGCCCTGGGCTGCAAAGGTCTGTGGGTCTATATCGGCACCGACGTGAAAACTGAAGTGCACACGGCGTTGCGGGATGCGGTACCAGGGTTCGGCCTTGGTCAGGGTGCTGGGGCTGACCCGGATCACCACCGGGGTGATGATCTTCGCACCGCGCAGGGCAATGGCCGCCGCTCCCCGATGAAAGGCCGGAGCGGCACCCGGCTGGGTGCGGGTGCCCTCGGGAAAGACGATCAGGGTCTGGCCTGCTTGCAGCGCCCCGCAGGCACTGTCGAGCATGTCCATGCTGCCGTCGTTGCTGATGTACTGGGTGGCGCGCACCGGGCCGCGGGTGAAGGGGTTGTTCCACAGGCTCTGCTTCACCACGCAGTTGGCGTCGCGGACCAGGCCGATGAGGAACACCACGTCGATCAGCGAGGGGTGGTTGGCGATGATCATCTGCCCCGGTCGCCCGAGCCGCTCGGCGCCCTGGACCTCATAGGTGAGCACGCCGCTCCTGGCCATGAAGCGGATAAACAGCCAGAACAGCCGACTCACGGTATTGCGCGCCCGCTGGCGCTGGCGCTGGGCGTCGCCGGGCAGGCAGGCGAGCAGGGGGAAAATCACCAGGCGCAGGCACAAACCACCTATTCCGAACAGTGCAAAGCTCAGCGCCGTGGCCGTCAGGCGCCAGTAGTAGGCATTGCGGCCCTTGGCGCTCAGTGGTTGCGTTGCCAGGTCCATACACGATTCATCCAGGCATGTTGGCAAAAGGTCTGCGCGCCCAGCAGGGTACGCAGCAGATTCAGGGCGTGGGGCCATTGGGCCCTGGGCGTTTGACCGTCATGGCTGCCCAGGGACAACTGCCAGTCGTCGCCGGGGGTCAGCAGCAGGCCCAGGGCATAGGGGAACGGCACGTCGTCGATCCAGCTGGCATAGGCCTCGGGCGGTTGTTCCTCGGTGATCACCAGCAGTACATGGGGGGCGCCGTCGGCCAGCAGCGTGGCCGCCTCCAGCAGGCCATGCTCAAGGCCATCGCCGGCAGCGGCCAGGGCCGTCATTTCGCTGGTTTCGCCGCGCATGATCGACCACAGGCCGATCACTGCGTTGTGTACCGAGAGGCTGAACTGGGTGGGCGACAACGGCTGCTCGGCGGCCAGGTCGCTGAGAATCTCGAAGGTGCGCGGGGTTTCGCCATGCCGGGAGATGAACACCAGCGGCAGTTGTTCCAGGCCCTCGGCCAGGGGCCAGCCGACGCTGAACGCCATGCGCGCCAGGCGGCTGAGACGGCGCCGCTGCATGGCGGGGAGAAAGGATACATCGGGGGCGGCATCGCTGTTTTCAGGCAGGGCCGGTTGACGGCTCCAGGCCTGCCAGGCGTCCACGCTTTCGAGCCCAGGGGCCCACGCACGCCATTGAGCGATGTTGAACTTGATCACTTGATTTCATCCCGCCCCTGCGGGCTTCCTTGACGCGGCATATCGCTTCGATCGGCGATTGGCCTGAGTGACGCGAAGGCGTCAGTGGCGCGCATTATCCCGGTGCGACTGGCTTGTAGCAAATGCTCCTTGGCCTGTTGGTCGCAAAAGAGAAAAATCCGACGCGATGCGAGGTGTCTTTTTGCCACTATCTGAAGTCTTTCAGTCCCAGGTCGGCCTCGGGGCCGACATTGCCCGGTGTTTGTGCCAGGGCTGCGGGCAAGGAAAATCTGTGTGACAGCAAGGTAGCTAAGGGGCCGCGTGGCCTACTACACTCGATGATCTTTGATACAGGGAGGTCTAGACATGCGGCGTGTGGTGTTCAATCAGAAAGGTGGCGTGGGCAAATCCAGTATTGCCTGCAATCTGGCGGCGGTCAGCGCCAGCGAGGGCTATCGCACCTTGCTGGTGGACCTGGATGCCCAGGCCAACTCGACCCAGTACCTCACCGGCCTGACCGGCGAGGACATTCCCATGGGCATTGCCGATTTTTTCAAGCAAACCCTGTCGTCCGGACCGTTCGCCAAGAAAAACCAGGTGGATATCTACGAGACCCCCTTCGACAACCTGCACGTGATCACGGCCACCGCCGAGCTGGCGGACCTGCAGCCCAAGCTTGAGGCCAAGCACAAGATCAACAAGCTGCGCAAATTGCTGGACGAACTGGCCGAGGATTACGACCGGATCTACCTCGATACCCCGCCGGCCCTGAATTTCTACGCGGTATCGGCGCTGATCGCCGCTGATCGTGTGCTGATCCCCTTCGACTGCGACAGTTTTTCCCGCCAGGCCCTGTACGGCCTGCTGGCGGAGATCGAAGAGCTGAAGGAGGACCACAACGAGGGGCTGGAGGTCGAGGGCATCGTGGTCAATCAGTTCCAGGCCCGGGCCAGCCTGCCGCAGCAGATGCTCGACGAACTGATCAGCGAGGGCCTGCCAGTGCTGCCGGTGTACCTGGGCAGCTCGGTGCGCATGCGTGAATCCCACCAGGCCAGCATGCCGCTGATCCACCTGGACCCACGACACAAGCTGACCCAGCAATTCGTCGACCTGCACAACCTGCTGGAAAACGCCTGACCCTCAAGAGGCCATGAGCACAGGGTTTGGCCTGCGGCTCTTGGCGCTGCGTCAAATCCCCTGGCTGCGCAGCCAGCTCAACAATTGCGGCAGTGGCAAGGCGCCGCTTTGCCGGGCTACTTCCCGACCGTTCTTGAACAGAATCAGGCTGGGGATCGAGCGAATCCCCAATTGCCCCGCCAGCTGCGGGTTGGCTTCACTGTCCAGCTTGGCCAGGCGGCACTTGCCGCTGAGCTGCGCGGCGGCTTGCTGGAAGACCGGCGCAAAGGATTTGCACGGCCCGCACCAGTCTGCCCATACATCCACCAGCAACGGCAGGTCGCCCTTGATCTGGCTGGCGTAGTCGCCCTGTTTCAAGTCAAAGGGTTTGCTCAGCAAGACCTCGGCCTTGCAGCGCCCGCACTTGGGGTGGTCCCCCAGGCGCTCGGCGGGAATGCGGTTGAGGCCGTTGCAGTGCGGGCAGGGGATCAGCAGTGGGTCGGACATGGTCGGGCTCCGCAAACAGGGTAGAGCGCCTTAGATGGCGGCGCCCGGGGGCAATATCAAGTCGCAGCGGTCGGCCTGGAGCCGTTGCGGCTCCAGGGCTCATGCGCTGGGCGGGGCCAGTTCGACGCTGACCAGGCGGTCCATGGAGCGGCCGATGTAGAAGGTAAAGGGCCGCCCCAGCGCCATGGCCATGCCCTCGCACCTGCCCATGAAGCCGATGTGTTGCAACGGGGAAATCTCCCCGTCTTCGTGGTACTGCAGGCCCAGGGAGCCGACGCTGAAACCGACGCGGTCGGCCCGGCGGTCCGCTCGCGTGCCCCAGGAGGTCTTGATCGCGGACAGCTGGATGCGGTTGTCGAACAGCATCTGGTTGAGCGTGGGGTTGGCGAAAGTGATGTTGCCGAACAAGTATTGCGCCGGTTCGCGCTTGCCGTCTTTCCACTCCAGATACACGTTGTAATCCCCTGTGCCGCTACCGGCCTTGCTGCCCATCTGGCTGAACGGCATGCCCGGCGCCTGGAGGGTGGCCTGGTATTGGCAGAACGCCTCGTTGGGCGTGCCGGTGGCCGCGAGCTTGCCGCTGATCAACTCCTCCATCGAGTAATGAAACAGCACGTCGGCGTATTTCACCGGCTCCAGCGCCAGGGAGAAGCGTCGCGGCAAGGCCATGGCCCTTTTGCGGTACTCGGGGGTGGTGTATCTCCCGGTTTGCGGGGCGATCTCCAGAACGGCTTCGAAGGTGCCGGCTGCGCGTGCCTCGACAATTTCGCTGAACAGCGCTTGCAGGCGCTGGCGCTGGGGTTCGGGCACGTTGCTGTCCAGGCTGATATGCAGGGTCTTGTCGTCCTTGCGGTCCATTTCCAGGCCGATGGCGTCGGGTTCGATGCCGATCCCGGCGGCCATCTGAGTGATGGCCTCTGCGAAGTACGGCACTATCCGGGCCTGCTGGGGGTTACCCACTTCTTCCTGGAAATGCAGGGTGAGGTAGGTCTGCTTGCAGCCGGTCAGCAGCATCAGCAACAGGGCGGCAGTGGAGAGGCGTCGGTTCAATGGAAATCCTCGTCGCATAGTGGCTGTTAGCGGTAGTCGACGCTGGTCAGGCGATCCAGGGTCCGGCCCATGTGAAAGGTGAACGGCCGGCCCAGGGTCTGCATCTTCTGGTCGCACAGTGCTTGCAGCTCGTCCTTGCGGGTGTCGAAGGCCAGGGCCGAGGTCAGGGTCTGGACGCCGATGGAGCCGATGACGATGGCGAATTCGTCAAGGGGCACCGGGGCGGGCCGGGTGATCTTCGAGCTGGATGGCCAGGCCTGGACGGTTTTGTGCTGCAGGAGCCGGTTCAGGTCCGGGTCATCGAAATGCACCTTGAGTGGCACCTTGGCAATGCTGCCGCCGCGGGTCAGCAAGGAGATCAGGCCGCGCTCGCTGTTGTCCTGTTCAAGGGCTTCGTAGGCGATCAGTTTCAAGGGCCTGGGCATGGCCAGGCGCGCGGTGATCTTGCAACTGACCGGGCCTTCGATTTCGCTCGCGTTGACGATGGCCTGCATGCTGTCTTCGTAGCTGCGGTCCAGCAGCATGCCGAACTCCGGCTCGAACGCCAGGGTGGCGTCGATGTTGTCCGGCAGGTCACTGGTGCCGGAAGGGGTGACCTTGGCATGGGCGTTGTCCAGCTCCAGGCGCAGGTTCATCGAGCTGGCATTTCGCGCGCTGACGACCTGTTCGAGGATGGCCTTGAGGCTGCCCCGTTGTTCCGGGCTCAGGGAGTAGTCCACCAGGCGCAGGTGAATGACCTTGTCGTCCTCCTGGTCCCGCTCCAGGGCGATGGCGTCCGGGTCCAGGCCCTGGGCGCCGAGCGCGGTGTAAATGCTGTGTTTGTACGCCTCGTGCACCAACTGGTCGGAGTATTGCGGGCCGGCCTTGGGGTCGGAGCGCACCGACTCCTGGAAGTGCAGGGTGGCGAAGTCTTCCTTGCACCCGGCCAGCGACAGCAGCAGGGGCAACAGCAGCAGGTAGCGAGGTTTCATGGCGGACTCTTGCAGGGCAGCGATGGTGGCAGGGCTCGGGGCATGGGCGAGCGGTGAAGGTGGCAGCCAGGCCGCCAGTGCGTCATTGGGCCAGGCGATGCCCGTTGAGGCCGATGACCACGGCGAACTTCTTGGCGATCACCACTTCGGCCTGGTTGTTGTCGGCCAGGAAGCTTTCCATCGGGAAGGGAAATTCCACGGGAATACCGGCGATCGACATGTGTTTCACCGACTGGACCTGCAGTTCCAGACCGTCGCTCGCGGTGCCGCCGCTAATCAGATAGACGCTGTCGCTGATCGGCTTGTAGGACATGCCGCCGCTGCCCTGGATGCGTTGCAGGCTGGCGGTCTGTTTGGCCAGCTCGTCCAGTTCGGCCTGGGTAATGCTGCGGTGCGCCTTACCGTGCAGGTGCAGGTCCTGCAGGTTCATGCGGTACTTGGCGCGGCGGCTCAGGTAGATGACGACCGACACCAGGCTGAAGACGGCCAGGGCGAGGGTGGCCAGGGTGAAGAACAGGTTCATGTGCATCCTTGCAGGTACTGGAAATCAGGGCGCGCATTATCCCTGCCCGTCAGTGGCGGGTCCATGCGCAATCCCAGGTTGAGCCAGTGCTGGACGGCAAGCGCCTGCTCAACCTGCGGCAGGTCCGCAGGTTGGCCTAGGGCTTGAAGGTATCGATGGACAGCTTCGCCCGACTCAGGACGAACAGCTGATTTCCAGGTGCTTGCCCCACTCCGGCGGGCGTTCGGCGTAGCTGTCCATGCCGGCCTGTTCCTCGAAAGGCCGGCTCAGCACCTGATGCAGGCGGCGCACTTCGCTGTAGTCCCCGGCTTCTGCGGCGTCGATGGCTTTCTGCGCTAAATAGTTGCGCAGGATGTACAGCGGGTTGACCGCGTGCATGCGCGCGCGGCGCAGGTCCTGGCCCTGGATCGGATCGCGGGCGACCCGTTCCCGGTACAGCCCGGCCCAGGCGTCGAAGCCGTTGCGGTCGACGAAGTCGTCCCGCAGCCGTGCCAGCGCCTGCTCCGGGGCGTGCTCCCCCAGCCGGCGGAAGAACAGGCTGTAGTCGACGCCGCTGTTCTGCATCAGTTGCAGCAGGCGTTCCACGAGCTTCTGGTCGTCGTCCTCGGCCTGGGTGAAGCCCAGGCGCCGGCGCATCAGGTCCAGGTAGTGGGCCTGGTACAGCGGCAGGAACAGGCCCAGGCTTTCGCGCAGCGCCTCGACACTGATGAACGGGGTCAGGGCCTGGGCCAGGGCGCTGAGGTTCCACTGGCCGATGGGTACCTGGTTGCTGAAGGAGTAGCGCCCCTGATCGTCCGAGTGGTTGCAGATGAAGTGGGCGTCGAAATCGTCGAGGAAGGCGAAGGGGCCGAAGTCGAAGGTGATGCCCAGGATCGACATGTTGTCGGTGTTCATCACCCCGTGGCAGAAGCCATAGGCCTGCCATTTGGCAATCAGCTCGGCATTGCGCTCGACGATCTCGCGGAACATCGCCAGGTAGGGTTCAGGCAGCTCTTGGCACTCGGGGAAATGCAGGGCCAGCACATGCTCCCCCAACTGCTTCTGCTGCTCGGGTTTCTTGGTGTAGTAGAAATACTCGAAATGGCCGAAGCGGATATGGCTCGGTGCCAGGCGCAGGACCATGGCCCCGCGCTCCTGCTTCTCGCGCCATACCGGAGTGTCCGAGCCGATCACGCACAGTGCGCGGCTGCTGGGAATGCCCAGGGCATGCAGGGCCTCGGAGGCAAGGAATTCGCGGATCGACGAGCGCAGCACCGCGCGGCCATCGCCCATGCGCGAATAGGGCGTCTGGCCGGCGCCCTTCAGGTGCAGGTCCCAGTGTTCTCCCGCCTGGTTGTAGACCTCGCCCAGCAGCAGCCCGCGGCCGTCCCCCAATTGCGGGTTGTAGGAGCCGAACTGATGCCCGGAATAGACCATCGCCCGGGGCTCGGCCTCGGCCCACAGCTTGTGCCCGCCGAACAGTTCGGCGAACACCGGGGTTTCGGCCACGGCCGGGTCCAGGTCCAGCAGCGCCATGGCGCCAGGGCTGGCGGCCACCAGCCGCGGGTTGTCGAGGGGTTCGGGCAGTACGTGGGTCGAGAAGGCGTCGCCCAGGCGGGCGAAGCGGTTGTCGAAGGTCAGTTCGTCGAGGGCTTTCAACGGCCATCTCCCAGCAGAATGTCCGAGTATTCTGCTGGGGAAAGAGGCCTTAGTCGAGTTTGCTGGCCGGCGGTTCCTGCAGCGGCTTGCCCTCGGCCACCGGGACTATGGTCTTGGCCTCGGGTTCGATGGGCACCATCTTGTATTCCTGGCCGTGGAGGTTCTTCAGGTAGACCTCCATCTGCCGGAACGAGATGTTGATGTGCTGTTTCTTGAACTCGCGGTTGATGAAGCGGTTGACCTCGTCGACCACCGGGTTGCGGTCCCCCAGCTCGCGCACGTGCATGCGCAGCTCATGGTCCAGGGTGCTTTCACCGAAGTTCAGGAAGTACACATGGGGTTCCGGCTCCTTGAGGACCCGCGGGTTCTCCCGGGCGGCCTTGAGCAGCAGTTCCTTGACTAGGTCCAGGTCCGAACCGTAGTCCACGCCGAGCTTGAGGGTCACCCGGGTGATGGTGTCGGTCAGCGACCAGTTGATCAACTGCCCGGTGATGAAGGTCTGGTTGGGGACGATGATGTCCTTGCGGTCGAAGTCGGTGATGGTGGTGGCGCGGATGCGGATCTTGCTCACGGTGCCCGACAGGTTG
Organism: Pseudomonas sp. GW823-FHT03E05; assembly: GCF_058796855.1. Taxonomy (NCBI): domain Bacteria; kingdom Pseudomonadati; phylum Pseudomonadota; class Gammaproteobacteria; order Pseudomonadales; family Pseudomonadaceae; genus Pseudomonas; species Pseudomonas sp. GW823-FHT03E05. Next base: position 296,745 of record NZ_JBXAJB010000005.1, on the reverse strand, counting down.
CCGATGGTGATGGTGTCGCCGATCCGTACCGGGCGCTCGAACAGGATGATGATGCCGGAGATGAAGTTGGCGAAGATCGCCTGCATGCCGAAGCCCAGGCCCACGGACAAGGCGGCCACCAGCCATTGCAGCTTGTCCCAGCTGACCCCCAGGGTCGACAGGGTGGCGACGAAACCTATCCCGGCGATGGCATAGGACAGCAGGGTGGTGGTGGCATAGGCGCTGCCCTGGGCCAGGTCCAGCTTGGACAGCACCAGTACCTCCAGCAGGCCAGGCAGGTTGCGCGCCAGGGCGAAGGTGATGCCGACGATGATCAGCGCGCCGATGACGTCGCCGATGCTGATGGGCACCATGCTCATGTTGGCGCCGGTGCCGCTGGTGTATTCGTAGAGGGTGACGTTGTCCAGGTAGGAGAACACCGTGATCAGGTCTGCCCATACCCAGTACAGCGCCGCCATGAAGCCGCCCAGCAGGGCCAGGCGGATCAGGCGCAGGGATTGCTCGTTGACCTTCTCGATATCCAGGGTCGGCTCTTCCACCACCGCCTCGCCGCTTTCCCCGGCTTCCTTGGCGGCCTGGCGCTTGCTCAGCGCGCGCTGGTAGGCCAGGCGCCGGGCCGCCACGCTCAGGCCGCGGACGAAGGTGGCCTCGATCACCAGCCAGAACATCAGCAGGTACAGGGTGTTGATCAGCCGGTCGCTGAGTTTCAGGGCGGTGTAGTAGTAGCCGAAGCACACGGCGATGAACAGGGCGATCGGCAGCAGGGTGAAGAGCACGCCCACGGCCTTGCGGAACAGCGAGGTGTTCTGGTGGGTCGGGCTGCTCAGCAGCAGGCGGCTCAGCAGCCAGGCCATCAGTGCATAGCAGGTCAGCACTACGGCGATGCCCAGCACGTCCTCGGCCAGGGCCGCAGGCTGGTGCTCGGCCACCGCCACCACGGCCACCAGTGCCAGGACCACCAGCCCCAGGCGGCGGACCCAGCCCTGGAGGAATTCCACCTGGGGTTTTTCCCAGCGGAAATGCAGTTCCGCCACGCCGCCGGGGGCGAGGATCCGATAGGCGGTATAGAACACCAGCCAGGCCTGGGCGATCTGCAGCAGCGCGGCGCCGAGGTTGGCGTTCTGCCCACGGGCGTCGATCTGCAGGGCGTAGCCGCACAGGGCCAGGACCAGGGTCACCGGCATCGCCAGGAGGATGTTCACCAGGATCGCCAGCGGTGTGTGCCACTGGCTGTCGCGTTTGAAATGGCCGATGTCCTTGTGCACCTTGTTCAGGCGCGCATACAGGGCCTTGCGCCGCCACAGCAGGGCGCCGAACAGCAGCGCCAGGGGCAGGAACAGCAGTGGCCGCTGGGCCAGGCCGTCGGTCAGTTCGCTGAGGCTGGAGGCCCAGGGCAGGGTAGTGACCTGGCGCTCCAGGCGCACGGGGACGCTTTGCAGCCACTCGGCGTCCAGCGGCTTGTTGCTGGGGATCCAGAACATCTGCTCGTCGAGGGTCGCTCGCAGGCTCTGGGAGGTGCTGAGCAGTTGCTTCTGGTTCAACTGCAGGGTGATGGATTCATTGAGCAGCGCGCTCAGCTCGCGGTTCAGGCGTTCCAGCAGGTCGGCGCGGGTGATGGCGAGATCGATCAGGGTCCGGCGCAGTTGTGGCGTGACCTGTTCCGGGGGTTGGTTCTTGAGCAGGTTGTCGACGTAGGTGCTGGGGCTGCCCAGCAGCTCGCGCTGTTGATTGACTTCGAACTGATAGAGGCGGATGTCGGCGATTTCGTCCGCCAGGTCGCGGTCCAGTTTCAGGCGCGGCAGGGCCTGCTTCTGTTTATAGAGGATCTTCGACAGCAGCAGGCTGCCCTTGAGCACGTTGATTTGCTCGTCCAGGGCCGCATCGCTCTGGGTCACGCTGTCCAGCTGCTGCTTGGTCAGCAGGTTCTGCTGGGTCAGTTCGTTGAGGCGGTCGGTGCTTTTGAGCAGGTAGTCGGAGAGCCTGAGGTTGCTGGCGCTCTCGGTGGCCAGCAGGCTGCTGCTCCCGGCCTTCTGCGCCTCGATGGACTGCTGGGTCACGGTTTCCTGGGACTGGGCCAGGCGCTTCTGGTTGATCAGGGTCTGCAGGTCCTGGATTTCCTGCTCCAGGCGCGCGGTCTTTTCCATCAGCAGGTCATGCTGGCTACTGCCCAGATCCTGCAATTGGCTGTTGCCGGCCAGTTCCTGGCGGCGCAGGGGGATCAGCGCGTTGATCGCTGCCAGCTCGGCGTTGAGCAGGTTGCGCTGGTCGGCGCTGAGCAGCTTGCCGCCGTCCTTGCCGGATTTGAGTGCGGCGTTGATCTGCAGGATGCGCGTCTGGCTGCTGCTGATCTCCGCCTGGGCGCGCTCGGGGCGGGTCTGGGCGGTGATGTCCAGGGTATTGGCGTCGGCCAGGGCCTTTTGCAGGTCGCCCTGCAGGCTGGTGCGCTCGGTCAGCAGCTGTTCGAGCTGCGATACCGGCAACGAGCCGTAGCGCTGGATCACCGGGACCACTTTGCTGGCTTTCAGGCGGGCCAGTTCGCGCTGGTTTTCCGATGTCTGGCGCGGGGCATTGCTCAATTGCTGCTTGAGATCGCTCAGGCGCTGCTCATAGTTCTGCTTGTTGGCCAGCTGGTTCAGGGTGTTCTGCAGCAGGGTCTGCAGGGCCTTCTGGTCGGCCTCCGGCAGTTTGCGCTCGGCGATCTTGTCCAGGCTCTGCTGGACCGCCTCGGCGCTGGGCGGGTCACCGCCCTGTACCGCGCCGACAGAGAGGCTCAGGCCCAGCAGGGCAACAGCGAAAAATTTACGCAGGATAGGCATAGAGGTCGGTCAAGCAAGTAGGAATAGGGGGCGCCATGCCGGGGGCTGACGCGTTCCGCAGTTTAGAGGAAGAGTCCGGGGCCGGGGCGACTTCCTTCGGGGAATCTGACGCCGACCTTGCCGATCTTGTTCCCGTCCATCACGGCCACGGTCCAGATGGTGTTGTTCCATTCCACCTGGTCGCCGACCACCGGTGCACCACCGACCTTCTGGGCGATGAAGGCGCCCAGCGGCATGTCTGCGTCCTGGCCGTCGAGCTTGAGCCCGTAGAGCGCCGAGACCGCGCCCAGCTGGGCATCGCCCTCGAGCACGAAGTCACCGAAGAAGCGCAGGTCCAGGCCGCGTTCCGGAGCCTGGCTGAAGAGTTTGCCCAGGGCCGGGAGGTTGTGCTCATGGCCGATCACGCACAGCAGATCGTCGGCTTCGAGCACCGTACTACCCGACGGATGGAGCAGTTGCTGGCCACGAAACAGTGCGGCGATGCGCGTGCCCTCGGGCATTTTCAGCTCCCGCAGGGCGGCGCCGATGCACCATTTCTCCGCCCCCAGGCGGTAGACGAACAGCTCCCACTCGCTGGTGACGTGGACTTCCAGGGCCGCCCGGGAGATCGGTGCCGGCTCCGGTGGAACCGTCACCTTCAGCCACTTGGCCACCCACGGCAGGCTGGTGCCCTGCACCAGCAGCGAGATCAGGACGATGAAGAACGCCAGGTTGAAGTACAGCTGGGCATTGGGCAGCCCGGCCATCAGCGGGAACACCGCGAGAATGATCGGTACCGCACCGCGCAGCCCGACCCAGGAAATGAAGGCCTTTTCCCGGCCATGGAAGGCCTTGAACGGCGCCAGGCCCACCAGCACCGACAGCGGTCGGGCGAACAGGATCATCCACAGTGCCAGGCCCAGGGCCGGCAGGGCGATGGGCAGCAGGTCGTGGGGGGTGACCAGCAGCCCCAGCACCAGGAACATGCCGATCTGTGCCAGCCAGGCCATGCCGTCGAGCATGTGCAGGATGCCGTGGCGGCTGCGTACCGGGCGGTTGCCGATCACCAGGCCGCACAGGTACACGGCGAGGAAGCCGCTGCCGTGCAGGGCGTTGGTCAGGGCGAACACCACCAGGCCGCCGGCCACCACCAGGATCGGGTACAGACCGGTGGCCAGGTGGATGCGGTTGACCAGTTGCAACATCAGCCAACCACCGCCCAGGCCGATCACCGCGCCGATGCCGAACTCGCGGATCAGGTCCGTCAGCAGGCTCCAGTGCAGGCCGGTGTGGCCGCTGGCGAGCATGTCGATCAGGGTCACGGTGAGGAACACCGCCATCGGGTCGTTGCTGCCGGATTCGATCTCCAGGCTGGCGGTGACCCGCTCGTTGAGGCCCTTGCCCCCCAGCAGCGAGAACACCGCGGCGGCGTCGGTGGAGCCGACGATGGCGCCGATCAGCAGGCCCTGGATCAGGTTGAGGTCGAACAGCCAGGCGGCTGCCATGCCGGTCAGGCCAGTGGTGATCAGCACCCCCACCGTGGCCAGGGACAGCGCCGGCCACAGGGCCACGCGGAAACTCGCGACCCGGGTACGCAGGCCGCCGTCCAGCAGGATCACGGCCAGGGCCAGGTTGCCCACCAGGTAGGCGGTCGGGTAGTTGTCGAAGATGATGCCGCCGCCGTCCACCCCGGCGGTCATGCCCACGGCCAGGATGATCACCAGGATCGGGATGCCCAGGCGCGATGAAAGTGAACTCACCAGAATGCTCGCACCTACCAGCAACGCGCCGATCAAGAACAGGCTGTTGATGGTCGTCGCATTCAAAGGCAGTACTCCAGGGCGAAAAAGGCGGGCGCAGGCTGACCATGCAGTCTGCGTGCCAGCGATTCTAACCTGTTGAAATACGCCACTGTCAAAAAGCTTTTGGCGACAGTGGCGGATTCCCCAGGTGCGAATTCCGGCGCCGTTTTACCGGCGCCATCCAGGGCTGGCGGGGTGTTTCAGAGGCGGAAGCGGGCAACCATGCCGTTGAGGTCCACGGCCAGGCGCGACAGCTCGTTGCTGGCTGCACTGGTCTGGTTGGCACCGGTGGAGGACTGCACCGACAAGTCGCGGATGTTCACCAGGTTGCGGTCCACTTCCCGGGCCACCTGGGCCTGTTCTTCAGCGGCGCTGGCGATCACCAGGTTGCGTTCGTTGATCTCGATGATGGCGCTGTTGATGGTGTCCAGGGACAGGCCGGCACCCCGGGCGATATTCAGGGTCGATTCGGCGCGTTCGGTGCTGTTGCGCATGGAATCCACGGCGTGCTCGGTGCCGCTCTGGATGCTGCCGATCATGCGTTCGATTTCGCTGGTGGACTGCTGGGTGCGGTGGGCCAGGGCGCGGACTTCGTCGGCGACCACGGCAAAACCGCGACCGGCCTCACCGGCACGGGCGGCCTCGATGGCGGCATTGAGGGCCAGCAGGTTGGTCTGGTCGGCCAGGCCGCGAATCACGTCCAGTACCTTGCCGATGTCCCGGGACTCGTTGGCCAGGTCGCCGATCAGGCTGGCGGTGCCCTGCACGTCGGAACTCATGCGCTCGATGGCCGACACGGTTTCCTGCACCAGGTCGCGGCCGTCGCCGGCGGAGGCGGTGGCATTCTTCGAGGCTTCGGAGGTGCTCACCGCGTTGCGCGCCACTTCTTCCACGGCGCTGGTCATTTCATTGACCGCGGTGGCGGCCTGTTCGATCTCGTTGTTCTGCTGGGTCAGGCCGCGGGCGCTTTCCTCGGTGACGCTGTTGAGCTCTTCGGCCGCCGAAGCCAACTGGGTGGCGGAACCGGAGATGCGCTGCAGGGTGTCGCGCAGTTTTTCCTGCATCTTGGCCATGGCCTGCAACAGGCGCCCGGCCTCGTCACTGCCATCGACCTTGATCGGCCGGGTCAGGTTGCCCTCGGCGATTTCCTCGGCGGCGCCCAGGGCGTTGGCGATGGGCTGGGTGATGCTGCGGGTCAGCAGCCAGGCGAAGAGGAAGGTCAGGCCAGTAGCCAGCACCAGCAGCGCCACCACCAGGTTGAAGGCCGAGGAGTACTGCTCGGCGGCTTGCTGGTTGGTGTCCACGGTCTGCTGGGTGTTGATCTCCAGCAAGCGGTTGAGCACGGTGTTCATGGCTTCGGAGTTGTTCAGCAGTTCGGTGTTGAGCAAGTTGCGCAGCTCATCCACCTGATTGTTGCGCGACAGGCTCTTCATCCGCTCTTCGATCTGCCGGTACTGGCCCAGCAGTTGGAGGTACTGCTCGTAGGCGGATTTTTCTTCCGGGCTGGTGATGAATTTTTCGTAGATGACCTGGGCGGCGCGGATCTGCTGGTTGCGCATTTCCAGCAGTTCGATGGTCTTTTGCTGCACGTCCGGCTCACGGTTCACCAGCAAGCGGTAGGACAGCACCCGCAGGCGCAGGGTCAACTGGGTGAATTCGTCGAGGCTCTTGATGCTTGGCACGCTGCTCGACGTGATGTCTTCGGCGGCGCCGCGGATCTTGCTCATCTGGTTCAGGGCGAACACCCCGAGGATCAGCATCAAGCCGCCGATCATGGCGAAGCCGAGGAAGGCCCGCGGAGCGATATTCATATTACGAAGGGACATGGTAGGTACCAAAAAGGGCGCATCCGTGCGGGGCTTGAGACTGACTCTACCGTGACTTATCGGTCGTACGACTAAAGTCTTGAGTCTCGCCGTGGATTAAGCCTGTCCGGTACCTGCCTGCTGGGGTGCCTTGAACGCCACCCTCACCAGCCCCCACCGCTCAACGGCGGGAGCTGGAGCAGGGCGCAAGGGCTTCAGAGCTTGAATCGGGTGACCAGGTTGCTCAGGTCGACCGCCAGGCGTGACAGCTCGCTGCTGGCGGCCTGGGTCTGGTTGGCGCCGGTGGTGGACTGTACCGACAGGTCGCGGATGTTCACCAGGTTGCGGTCCACTTCACGGGCCACCTGGGCCTGTTCTTCAGCGGCGCTGGCGATCACCAGGTTGCGTTCGTTGATTTCGCTGATGGCGCTGTTGATGGTGTCCAGGGACTGGCCGGCCCCCCGGGCGATGCTCAGGGTCGATTCGGCGCGTTCGGTGCTGTTGCGCATGGAGTCCACGGCGTGCTCGGTGCCGCTCTGGATGCTGCCGATCATGCGTTCGATTTCGCTGGTGGACTGCTGGGTGCGGTGGGCCAGGGCGCGGACTTCGTCGGCGACCACGGCAAAACCGCGACCGGCCTCACCGGCCCGGGCAGCCTCGATGGCGGCATTGAGGGCCAGCAGGTTGGTCTGGTCGGCCAGGCCGCGAATCACGTCCAGCACCTTGCCGATGTCCCGGGACTCGTTGGCCAGGTCGCCGATCAGGCTGGCGGTGCCTTGCACGTCGGAGCTCATGCGCTCGATGGCCGACACGGTTTCGCGCACCAGGTCGCGGCCGTCGCCGGCGGAAGTGGTGGCGCTCTTCGAGGCTTCGGAGGTGCTCACCGCATTGCGCGCCACTTCCTCCACGGCGCTGGTCATTTCATTGACCGCGGTGGCGGCCTGTTCGATCTCGTTGTTCTGCTGGGTCAGGCCGCGGGCGCCTTCCTCGGTGACGCTGTTGAGCTCTTCGGCCGCCGACGCCAACTGATGGGCGGAGCCGGAAATACTCTGCAGGGTGTCGCGCAGCTTTTCCTGCATCGTGACCATGGCTTGCAGCAGGCGCCCGGCTTCGTCGCTGCCATCGACCGTGATGGGGCGGGTCAGGTTGCCTTCGGCGATCTCTTCGGCGGCCCTCAGGGCATTGGCGATGGGCTGGGTGATGCTGCGGATAAGGCGCCAGGCGAACAGCAGGGTCAGGGCGCTGGCCAGCACCAGCAGCCCCACCACCAGATTGAAGGCTCTGCGGTACTGAGCGGCAGCATCATCGTCGGCGACGGTGGCGTAATGGCTGTTGATCTCCACCAGTTGGTTGAGGACCGCGTTGATCTTTTCGGCGCTGTCCATCAGTTCGGTATTGAGCAGTTGTTGCATGGCCTCAAGCTGGTTGTTGTGCGACAGCTCGATCAGTTGGCTCTCCAACTGCCGGTGGTGGCTCAGCAGCGTGCCGTATTGCTCGTAGGCAAGGCGCTCCTCGGGGCTGCTGATGAGCTTCAGGTACTGGGCTCGGGCTTCTTCGATCTTCTGGTTGCGCTGGTCGATGGCATCCAGGGTCTGCTGCTGGGCCTGGGGTTCGCGGTTGAGCAGCAGCCGGTAGGCCTGGACCCGTTGGCGCAGGCTGAGCTGGGTGAACTCATCGACGCTCTTGATGCTCGGGATGGTGTCCTGGCTCATGCGCTCGGTGGCTGAGCGGATCTTGCCCATCTGATTCAGGGCGAACACCCCGAGAAACAGCATCAGGCAACCGATTAGGGCAAATCCGAGGAAGGCCCTCGGGGCAATATTCAGGGAGCGCAGGGACATGGACATTACCTCGGGTGAGCGCTTTATTGCGCTGGCAGGATCAGGGACGTACCTGTCTATCGCGTTGAACAATGGCTTCTTGAACCGGCGGATGCAGTTTCAGAAATTTCTTATGCGTAACTGGGAAAGTTCATAAAAGTCCGAGACTCCGACGAGGCGTCAGGAACCGGAGCGCAGAATGACAGTCTCTAACAGCTCTCGCGGAAGGGTCATCGCCAGTAAAATCAAGGCTTTGCGCCTGGATAACCCTGGCATCCAGGGTGACTTTTCTTTATCGTACGCGCCCTTTGCAAAAAGCCCGGAAGATCAAAATGTTGGAAGCATCCCTCAGCCAATTGGAACAGCTGGTCAGCGACCTGGTGGTACAGAACCAGGAACTGCTCGGTACGAACGCAGCCCTCAAGGAACAACTGGACCAGGCCAAGGATGAAAACGAAAGCCTGCAACTGAGCCTGATGGAGCAGGAAGAAAAGCAAGGCGCCACCGCTGCCCGGATCCAGGCGCTGGTTGAGCGTGTCAGCGCGAGCCCGGCCAATCCATGAGACATCACATCGATGGAGTGAAGGTCGTTTCGATCCTGGGGGAGGATTACTCGATCAAGGCGCCGGCCGGGGAAGAACAGACCCTGATGGACGCTGCGCTGATGCTCAAGGCGGCCCTGGCCGACACCAAGAAGAAGTACCCGACGCTGATCGGCGAGCGCCTGCTGGTGCTGGCGGCGATGAACCTGTGCTCGCAGCAGATCGAGATGCAGAAGCGCCATGCCCAGGAACTGGAGCGCTATCAGGAGCAAGTGAGCGCCACCGTCGAGGTCATCGCCAAGACCATTCAACAGAACTGACGGAACTGCACACAGTCGCAGGGTTATAGGTTGGACAAACATAACTAATGTTTGTATACAACCTTCCGCGGCTGGCGCGACATTTCAGCCTCTTATACCAATAAGAAAGAGGTGTTCCATGCAATTCTGGCGACGCAGTATTCAATGGCAACTCGTCCTCAGCATGGGCTCGGCCCTGCTGGTCAGCCTGCTGGTGGTGGTGGCGGTCTACACCGTGGTGATCAACCACCTGACCCAGAACTACCTGGTGGACAAGGCGCTGCCTTCGAGCATCGAAGCCATGCGCAACGATATCGAACGCATCCTCGCCCAGCCGCTGACGGTCGCCCGGGACATTGCCAGCAACGGCATGCTGCGCGATTGGCTGGCAGGCGGCGAGGATCCGGCCCAGGCCCAGGTGTTCGTCGACTACCTGGAAGGCATCCGCGCCGAAAATCAGGCCTTCACCACCTTGATGGTGGGCACCGCGACCAACCACTACTACAACGAGAAGGGGCTGGATCGCACCCTCAGCCGTTCCAATCCGAAGGACGCCTGGTTCTACAGCTTCATCGACAGCGACAAGCCGCGGCTGCTCAACATCGACACCGATGTGGCCACCGGCGAGTTGGCGATGTTCATCGACATGCGGGTCAAGAAGGACGGCAAGCTGGTGGGGGTGGCCGGGCTCGGGCTGAAGATGCAGGCGCTGTCGCAACTGATCCATGATTTCAGCTTCGGCGAGCACGGCAAGGTCTATCTGGTGCGCGCCGACGGCTTGATCCAGGTTCACCCCGAGGCGCAGTTCAGCGGCAAGCAGCACCTGTCCGAGCAGATCGGCGAGTCGGCCGCCCAGGCGGTCATGGGGCACGAGGGGCTGGCCAGCAGCCGGTTCGTGCGCGACGGCGAAGACTTTGTGGCCCTGAGCCTGCCACTGCGGGGCATGGGGTGGTCGCTGGTGGCCGAGGTGCCCGAAGCGCAGATCTACGCCGATGCCCGGCAAACCTTGTGGCTGACCACCGGCATCGGCCTGGCTATCGCCCTGGTCTGCCTGTTGCTGGTGATCTGGCTGGCTCGCGGCCTGGTGCGGCCGGTACGCCAGGTGACCGCCGGGCTGGTAGCCATCGGCAGCGGTGGTGGCGACCTGACCCTGCGCCTGGATGCCAGCCGGGCCGACGAGCTGGGGGACCTGGCCCGGGGCTTCAATCGTTTTCTCGACAGCCAGCACGGCATGATCGGCGAAGTGCTGGCCACCACCGAGCGTCTGCGGTCATCCGTGGGGCAGGTGGCGGCGGTGGTGGAGAACACTGCCGAGCGCTCGGGGCGGCAGCAGGAAATGACCGACATGGTGGCCACGGCCGTGCACCAGATGGGGCTGACCGTCCAGGACATCGCACGCAACGCCGGGCAGGCGGCCGATGCGTCCCAGGCGGCCCGGGATGAGGCCCAGCTGGCCCAGGGGGTGGTGGACGGCTCGATCCGGCACATCGAAAGCATGTCCGGGGAAATTGCCCTGGCCGCCAGCGCTGTCAGTGAACTGGCGCATCAGGTGGCCTCCATCGATCAGGTACTGGCGGTGATCCGCGGGGTCTCCGAGCAGACCAACCTGCTGGCCCTCAATGCGGCTATCGAGGCAGCCCGTGCCGGGGAAATGGGCCGAGGCTTTGCCGTGGTGGCGGACGAAGTGCGGACCCTGGCCCAGCGCACCCAGGCTTCCACCGACGAGATCCAGCAGATGATCCAGAGCCTCAAGCAGGGCGCGGAGAATGCCGTGGCCTCCATGCATGCCGGGCAGTCGGCCACGGGTACCGGGGTGCAGTCCAGCCAGCAGACCGGGGCTTCGCTGACAGCGATTACCGGGCAGGTTGAGCACATCAGCGACATGAACCAGCAAGTGGCCACCGCCACCGAGGAGCAGTCGGCGGTGACCGAAGAGATCAACCGCAATGTCCAGGGCATCTCCGATCTGGCCCGGGCCACCGCGGCCGAAGTCCAGGCCTGTCGTGAAGACTGCCGGACCCTGCAGCGCCTCTCCGAGGACCTGGCCCGACAGGTGGGCGGCTTCAAGCTGCACTGACCACCCGCCGCGGTGCGTCAGGCCGGGCGCCTTCGCCGGCAAGCCGGCTCCTACGGGGAGCAATGGCGCCTGGTGCAGGAGCTGGCTTGCCAGCGAACCATGCACCGCGGTGTATCAGGCCGGGCGCCTTCGCCGGCAAGCCGGCTCCTACGGGGAGCAATGGCGCCTGGTGTAGGAGCTGGCTTGCCAGCGAACCATGCACCGCGGTGTATCAGGCCGGGCGCCTTCGCCGGCAGCCGGCTCCTGGGTGGCCTCAGAACCAGGCGTCCTGCATGCTCAGGCAGGTATCGTCCCGCGCTTCCAGCAGTGCCAGCTCGTGCTGGCAGCCTGGCACTTCCCAGGTCAGGAAGTAGCGCGCGGCCTGCAACTTGCCCAGGTAGAAATCCCGATCCGCCGCCACTGCCCGCGCCAGTCCTTCCTCGGCCCGGATGGCCTGTTCCAGCCAGCGCCAGCCGATCACCGCATGGCCGAAGGCTTTCAGATACAGCGCCGAGTTGGCCAGGGTGCCGGTGACCTTGCCGCTGGCCAGGTCACCCAGCAACCCCAGCGTCACGCTTTGCAGGCGCGTTACCAGTTGTTCCAGGGGCAGGCGCAGGGCGTCCAGTGATTGATGGGCGCGGGCCCGCTCGCCGGTCTCGGCAATCAGGCGTACCAGGCGCTTGAGCCCGGCGCCGCCGTTCTGCGCCAGCTTGCGCCCCAGCAGGTCCAGGGACTGGATGCCGTGGGTGCCTTCGTGAATCGGGTTCAGGCGGTTGTCGCGGTAGTACTGCTCCACCGGGTACTCCCGGGTATAGCCGTGGCCGCCGAGAATCTGGATCGCCAGTTCGTTGGCCTTCAGGCAGAACTCTGAAGGCCAGGACTTGACGATCGGGGTCAGCAGGTCCAGCAGTTCGTGGGCCTGCTGGCGCTCGGCCGCATCGGCCAGGGTGGTGGTGTCGTCAAACAGCCGCGCCGCGTACAGCCCCAGGTCGAAGGCGCCTTCGACGTAGGCCTTCTGGGTCAGCAGCATGCGCCGCACATCGGCGTGCTGGATGATCGCCACCGGCGCGGTGCTCGGGTCCTTGCTGTCCGGCAGGCGACCTTGCGGGCGTTCGCGGGCGTATTCCAGGGAGTACAGGTAGCCGGCGTAGCCGAGCATCACCGCACCCATGCCGACGCCGATCCGCGCCTCGTTCATCATCTGGAACATGTAGCTCAGGCCGTGATGGGGCTTGCCCACCAGATAGCCCACGCACTGGCCGTTATCGCCGAAGTTCAGCGCGGTGGAGGTGGTGCCGCGCCAGCCCATCTTGTGGAACAGCCCGGCCAGCAGCACATCGTTGCGCGGCCCCAGGCTGCCGTCGTCGTTGACCAGGAACTTGGGCACGATAAACAGCGAAATGCCCTTCACCCCGGGCGGCGCGTCCGGCAGCTTGGCCAGGACCATGTGCACGATGTTTTCCGACAGCGGGTGGTCGCCGCCGGAAATGAAGATCTTGTTGCCCTTGAGCCGGTAGCTGCCGTCGGCGGCCGGTTCGGCACGGGTGCGGATATCCGATAGCGACGAGCCGGCATGGGGCTCGGTCAGGGCCATGGTGCCGAAGAAGCGACCGTCGATCATCGGCTGCAGGAAGCGTTGTTTCTGTTCTTCGGTGCCGAAGCTCTCGATCAGGTTGGCGGCGCCCATGGTCAGGAACGGGTAGGAGGTCGAGGCCGCGTTGGCCGCCTGGAAGTGGGCGAAGCAGGCCTGGGACAGCAGGGTTGGCAGTTGCATGCCGCCGGCCTCGAAACTGCGGGCGGCATTCAGGAAGCCGGCTTCGAGGAACGCATCCACCGCCGGTTTCACTTCGGGGATCAGCACCGCCTGGCCGTCTTCGTAGCGTGGCTCGTGCTCATCGCCCTTGCGGTTGTGCGGGGCGAAGAACTTCTCGGCGATGCTGCGGGCGGTGCCCAGGGCGGCGTCGAAGGTTTCCCGGTTGTGCTCGGCAAACCGCTCGCGCTGGGTCAGGCCCTCGGCGTCGAGTACCTCATACAGTTCGAAGGCCAGATTGCGGGAACTGAGCAGCGTCTCGGACATGGCGGCATACCTGTGGGATAGGGAATGGGCCGAGTCTAGGCGCGTGAATGAAGGCTGGATAGCAAGATTGATGTGGGTGATAAAGATGCCAAACAGGCACAGCCCCTGTCGCCGCTGCCGAAGGCTGCGATAAGTCCCGCAGGAGCTTCGGCGGCAATGAAATCGCTACGGCCGTTCCGGCCGGTCGCAGCCTGCGGCAGCGGCTACAGGAAATGGCGTCGGGCAAAAAAAAGAGCGCCGCTGAGGGCGCTCTTTTCCAGGGTGCTGACTATCGGCTTCAGCCGATGGTCATCAGGCTGGCGTTGCCGCCGGCCGCTGCGGTGTTGACGCTCAAGGCGCGCTCGATCACCAGGCGCTCCAGGGCAATCGCGGTCTCGCCCTGGGACAGGCCCTGGACGCCAACGATGGCACCGGCACGCTGGGCCACCTGCTGGCAGACGCTGCGCAGCTGGTCGGAATCACCGTGGTGCAGGACGGCGTCGAATACCACTTCGTCCTTGCTCCAGTCGGCCACGCGCTGGATGCGTGCCTGGACTTCCTTCGGCAAGCGGGCGAACAGCGCCTTGCTGATCTCGCTTTCCGGCCACACCGCCGAGCCACCGACGGCCAGCACGGCTGCCAGTTGGGTCAGCAGGTCACCCTCGACCTCCGCCAGGCACAGGACGTGCTCGCGGGGCAGGATGGCGTAGCTGTTGCGCTCGCCGGTAGGGCCGGTCAACTGCCGGGTGATGCCGCTCTGGGACTGGCCGGCGAACTGTTTGCACAGGATCGCCAGTTCCGCCAGCTTGCTGCTCTCGGCCCAGGCTTGCAGGGCGTTCAACGGCTTGCTGAGGACTTCGCGCAGGCGCAGGTCCGGGGCGTTCTCGGCGTCGCCACGGGCAAAGGACTGCTCGATGGCATCCACCGGGCGGGTCGACAGCAGGCGGTACAGGTACAGCGGGCCGCCGGCTTTCGGGCCGGTGCCCGACAGGCCTTCGCCGCCGAACGGTTGCACGCCGACCACGGCACCGACGATGTTGCGGTTGACGTAGACGTTACCGGCGTGGACGTTGTCCACCACCTTGGCGATGGTCTCGTCGATCCGGGTGTGCACGCCCAGGGTCAGGCCGTAGCCGGAAGCGTTGATCTGGGCGATCAGCTGGTCGATTTCCTTGCGCTTGTAGCGCACCACGTGCAGCACCGGACCGAAGATCTCGCGCTGCAGCTCGTCAAAGCTTTCCAGCTCGATCAGGGTCGGCATGACAAAGGTGCCGCGCTTGCATTCTTCGCCGTCGGCGATGGCCATCTGGTACACGTTGCGACCTTTGTCGCGCATGGCCTGGATGTGCTTCTCGATGCCGGCCTTGGCTTCGGCGTCGATCACCGGGCCGATGTCCACCGACAGGCGCTCAGGGTTGCCCAGGCGGTTTTCGGCCATGGCGCCCTTGAGCATTTCGATCACGCGGTCGGCGGAATCTTCCTGCAGGCACAGCACGCGCAGGGCCGAGCAACGCTGGCCGGCACTGTCGAAGGCCGAGGACACCACGTCGATGACCACCTGTTCGGTCAGGGCCGAGGAGTCGACGATCATGGCGTTCTGGCCGCCGGTTTCGGCGATCAGCGGGATCGGCCGGCCCTGGTTGTCCAGGCGCCCGGCGATGTTGCGTTGCAGCAGGCGCGCAACTTCAGTGGAGCCGGTGAACATCACGCCTTTGACGCGCTCGTCACCCACCAGGCGGGCACCGACGCTTTCGCCCTGGCCCGGCAGCAGTTGCAGCACGCCTTCGGGAATCCCGGCTTCGAGCAGCAGGCGCACGGCCTGGGCGGCTACCAGCGGAGTCTGTTCGGCCGGTTTGGCCAGGACCGGGTTGCCGGCAGCCAAGGCTGCGGCGACCTGGCCACTGAAGATCGCCAGCGGGAAGTTCCATGGGCTGATGCACACCACAGGACCCAGCGGACGGTGGGCGTCGTTGCTGAAGTCGTTGCGGGCCTGCACCGCGTAGTAACGCAGGAAGTCCACGGCTTCACGCACTTCGGCGATGGCGTTGGCGAAGGTCTTGCCGGCTTCGCGGGCCAGCAGGCCCATCAGCGGCTGGATCTCGCCTTCCATCAGGTCGGCGGCGCGTTCCAGGATTGCAGCGCGTTCGGCCGGCGGAGTGGCCTGCCAGATCGGTGCGGCGTTGAGGGCGCACTGGATGGCGTTGTCGACGTCTTCGACCGTGGCTTCCTGGACATGGCCCACCACGTCGCGATGATCCGACGGGTTGAGTACCGGCGCCGGGGTTTCGCTGCTGGCGGCGCAACCGAGCATCGGTGCGGCTTTCCAGTTGTTGTGGGCGGTGGCCAGCAGTGCGCAGGACAGCGACGCCAGGCGGTGTTCGTTGGCCATGTCGATGCCGGCGGAGTTGGCCCGCTCGGCGCCATACAGGTCACGCGGCAATGGAATGCGCGGGTGCGGCAGGCCGAAGCCGCCTTCCAGGGTGGCCATCTGTTCGATCTGGGTCACCGGATCGGCCACCAGTTCCTGGATCGAGATCGACTGGTCGGCAATGCGGTTGACGAACGAGGTGTTGGCGCCGTTTTCCAGCAGCCGGCGTACCAGGTAGGCCAGCAGGGTTTCGTGGGTGCCCACCGGTGCATAGACGCGGCATGGACGGTTCAGCTTGCCCTCGGCAACCTTGCCCACCACTTGCTCGTACAGCGGTTCGCCCATGCCGTGCAGGCACTGGAACTCGTACTGGCCGGGGTAATAGTTCTGACCGGCAATGTGGTAGATCGCCGACAGAGTGTGGGCGTTGTGGGTGGCGAACTGCGGGTAGATGACTTCCGGCACCGACAGCAGCTTGCGTGCGCAGGCGATGTAGGAAACGTCGGTGTACACCTTGCGGGTGTAGACCGGATAGCCTTCCAGGCCTTCGACCTGGGCGCGCTTGATCTCGCTGTCCCAGTAGGCGCCTTTCACCAGGCGGATCATCAGGCGGTGACGGCTGCGACGGGCCAGATCGATGACATAGTCGATCACGTACGGGCAGCGCTTCTGGTAGGCCTGGATCACGAAGCCGATACCGTTCCAGCCGGTCAGTTGCGGCTCGAAGCACAGGCGCTCCAGCAGGTCCAGGGACAGCTCCAGGCGGTCGGCTTCCTCGGCGTCGATGTTCAGGCCGATGTCGTACTGCTTGGCCAGCAGGGTCAGGGACAGCAGGCGCGGGTACAGCTCTTCCATCACGCGCTCGTACTGGGCGCGGCTGTAGCGCGGGTGCAGGGCCGAGAGCTTGATGGAGATGCCCGGGCCTTCATAGATGCCGCGACCGTGGGAGGCCTTGCCGATGGAGTGGATGGCCTGCTCGTAGGACGCGAGGTACTTCTGTGCGTCGTGCTCGGTCAGTGCGGCTTCGCCGAGCATGTCGTAGGAATAGCGGAAGCCCTTGGCTTCGAACTTGCTGGCGTTGGCCAGGGCTTCGGCGATGGTTTCGCCGGTGACGAACTGTTCGCCCATCAAGCGCATGGCCATGTCCACGCCCTTGCGGATCATCGGCTCGCCGCTCTTGCCGATGATGCGGCTCAGGGAGGAGGTCAGGCCGGCCTCGTTGTGGGTCGACACCAGCTTGCCGGTGAGCAGCAGGCCCCAGGTGGCGGCGTTGACGAACAGCGATGGGCTGTTGCCCAGGTGCGGCTGCCAGTTGCCGGTGCTGATCTTGTCGCGGATCAGCGCGTCACGGGTGCCCTTGTCGGGGATGCGCAGCAGGGCTTCGGCCAGGCACATCAGTGCCACGCCTTCCTGGGACGACAGGGAGAACTCCTGCAGCAGGCCCTGGACGATACCGGCACGGCCGCCGGCGCTCTTCTGGTTGCGCAGCTTCTCGGCGATCGAGGCGGCCAGCTTGTTCGCGGCTTCGGCGGTGGCGGCCGGCAAGCGCGCCTGCTCCAGCAGCATCGGCACCACTTCCGGTTCCGGGCGGCGGTAGGCGGCGGTGATCGAGGCGCGCAGCACCGACTGCGGGAGAATGCTTTCGGCGAACTCCAGGAAGCATTGGTGAGCGTGATCGGTCTGTACCTCGCCGGCATCCTCGCCGTCTTTGGCGGTGGCACTGCTCAGCTCGGTCAGGGTTGCACCACCCTCGAGTTTTTCCAGGTAATTGAAAATCGCCTGCTTGATCAGCCAGTGCGGCGTACGATCGATCGAGGCCGCGGCGGCCTTGAGGCGCTCGCGGGTAGGGTCGTCGAGTTTGACCCCGAGGGTGGTGGTAGCCATATTTTTATCCTCATGTTTGCCACGCACGTGTGGCATCAGCTGGCGGCAAGATTATCCGCGCACTGCAATAGGTGCAACCGGGTGCAACCCATTTTTAGCTGGAAAAAGAAGCAGCTTGTCAGGAATAAAATTCCTGCACGGAGTGGCTTGCCTCCTACTGGTGCCTTTACTTCTGAAAACGCCATTTTTTGCTCCAAAAAGGAGCAAAAGCGTCGTCAACGACCAGTTTTTGGACAAGGTGCAACTGATTCGGCGCAAATTGGTTGCACCTTGTTCGTCTTGTTGCATAGGATTCGCGGCCAAGGTGCAACCGTCCTGCAGGACTGGTTCATCGGCTGATGGCTTTCCTGGGGAAACATCAGTCATAAATGCGCGGCCCGCCTGATCGTCTCCCAAGCGTCATCGTTTGGCGGCGGGTGGCAGTGGCCGCCGCACCATAAAAACAAAGCCAGGGCGTAACTCAATGAGTGCAAGCAATCCAACCTTGATCACCTTCGTGATCTACATCGCGGCAATGGTGCTGATCGGCTTCATGGCCTATCGCTCCACCAACAACCTTTCCGACTACATTCTTGGCGGCCGCAGCCTCGGCAGCGTGGTCACCGCGCTTTCCGCCGGTGCTTCCGACATGAGTGGCTGGCTGCTGATGGGCCTGCCGGGCGCCATCTACATGTCCGGTCTTTCGGAAAGCTGGATCGCCATCGGCCTGATCGTCGGTGCCTACCTCAACTGGCTGTTCGTGGCCGGCCGCCTGCGGGTGCAGACCGAACACAACGGTGACGCGCTGACCCTGCCGGACTACTTCTCCAGCCGCTTTGAAGACAAGAGCGGCCTGCTGCGGATCATCTCTGCGGTGGTGATCCTGGTGTTCTTCACCATCTACTGCGCCTCCGGCATCGTCGCCGGTGCCCGCCTGTTCGAAAGCACTTTCGGCATGCCCTACGAGACAGCGCTGTGGGCCGGTGCGGCGGCAACCATTGCCTACACCTTCGTGGGTGGTTTCCTGGCAGTGAGCTGGACCGATACCGTCCAGGCCACGCTGATGATCTTCGCTCTGATCCTGACGCCGATCATCGTGCTGCTGGCGACCGGTGGCGTGGACACCACCTTCCTGGCCATCGAAGCCAAGGACCCGACCAACTTCGACATGCTCAAGAACACCACCTTCATCGGCGTCATCTCGCTGATGGGCTGGGGCCTGGGCTACTTCGGCCAGCCGCATATCCTGGCGCGCTTCATGGCCGCCGATTCGGTGAAGTCGATTGCCAAGGCCCGTCGCATCTCCATGACCTGGATGATCCTGTGCCTGGGCGGCACCGTGGCGGTGGGCTTCTTCGGTATCGCCTATTTCTCGGCGCACCCTGAGGTGGCCGGCCCTGTGACCGAAAACCCTGAGCGGGTGTTCATCGAACTGGCCAAGCTGCTGTTCAACCCGTGGATCGCGGGTGTGCTGCTGTCGGCCATCCTGGCGGCAGTCATGAGTACCCTGAGCTGCCAGCTGCTGGTGTGCTCCAGTGCCCTGACCGAAGACTTCTACAAAGCCTTCCTGCGCAAGCACGCTTCCCAGCTGGAACTGGTGTGGGTCGGCCGCGCCATGGTGCTGGTGGTGGCGCTGATCGCCATTGCCATGGCCGCCAACCCGGAAAACCGCGTGCTGGGCCTGGTGAGCTATGCCTGGGCCGGGTTCGGCGCGGCCTTCGGCCCCGTGGTACTGATTTCGGTGATCTGGAAAGGCATGACCCGTGACGGCGCGCTGGCCGGCATCATCGTCGGTGCCGTCACCGTGATCCTGTGGAAGCATTTCGCTCTGCTGGGCCTGTACGAAATCATCCCGGGCTTCATCTTCGCCAGCCTGGCGATCCTGCTGGTGAGCAAGATGGGCACGCCGAGCGCCGGCATGGTCCAGCGCTTCGAAGCGGCCGAGAAGGATTTCAAGCTCAACCACTGAGTGCGCAAATCCTGCCCTGATTCACCGGGGCGCTGAAGAACGGCCCGCTGCGTCACCGCAGCGGGCCGTTTTTTTTTGCGTCCCGTAGTCGCTGCCGCAGGCTGCTAACGAGGGGCGCTAGGAGGGACCGCAAGGCCCTGCGGGCTTTTGCGCAGCCTCGCCATGGCTCGGCTGCGGTTACAGGGTCAGTGCAGCTCGGTGTCGGGCTGGTTGAGGAATATCAGTACGCCCAGGATCGCCATGTAGAACTTGAACGCCGCGTCCTGGCCGTTCCAGGCCTTGGACTGCCACATCATGAACCACTCGCCGCCGACCACCATGAAACCGAAGAACCAGACGCAGAAGCCCAGGCAGAAGCCGGCAATGGCCCAGCGCTTGGCGCGGTTGAAGTCGCTGGCGACACCGTGCCGGGCCAGCCACAGGCGCAGGGCGCCAAACACCAGCAGCGCGCCGGTCAGGGCTTCGCCGGCGATGATCAGCCAGTAACCGGCATTCCACAGCAGCGGCAAGGTCAGGGCGCGGTCGGTGGCGCTGTTGCCGGGGAAGACGCTGTCCATGCTCAGCACGTGCTGAACAAAGGCGAAGTTGGAACCGTAGTCGCTGATGTTGTTGTAGGCCACCAGCAGGGCGAAGGCCGCCACTGCCAGGGTCATGGTGATCTTGACGTAACGCACAATCATGTCGGGTTCCTTTGCGGGTGATCAAGGGTCCTGGAGGCTGGAGAGAGGAGTGGCGTGGGTGCCAACGCGCTAGGCAATGGCCCTGGCGCAGAACGCCAGGGCCGGGGGTCAGGCTTGTTGCAGTGCCTGGTCCAGGTCTTCGAGCAGGTCTTCGATGGCCTCGATGCCCACAGAGAGACGGATCATCTCCGGCTTGACCCCGGCCTTGGCCTGCTCTTCTTCGTTCATCTGCCGGTGGGTGGTGGACGCCGGGTGGCAAGCCAGGGACTTGGCGTCGCCGATGTTCACCAGGCGCTTGAAGATCTGCAGCGCATCGTAGAAGCGCACGCCCGCGGCATAGCCGCCCTTGAGGCCGAAGGAGAGGATCGCCGACGGCTTGCCCTGCATGTATTTGCGCGCCAGTTCATGGTGCGGGTGGTCGGGCAGGCCGGCGTAGCTGACCCAGGCCACCAGCGGGTGGGCCTTGAGGAACTGCGCCACCTTGAGGGCGTTGTCGGTGTGGCGTTCCATGCGCAGGGCCAGGGTTTCCAGGCCTTGCAGCAACAGGAAGGCGTTCATCGGCGCCAATGCTGCGCCGGTGTTGCGCAGCGGCACGGTGCGGGCCCGGGCGATAAAGGCGGCGGGGCCGAACTTCTCGGTGTAGACCACGCCGTGGTAGGCCGGCTCCGGGGTGTTGAGGCTGGCGAACTTCTGCGGGTGGTCGGCCCAGGGGAAGTTGCCGCTGTCGACGATCACCCCGCCCAGGGAGTTGCCGTGGCCGCCGACGTACTTGGTCACCGAGTGCACCACGATGTCGGCGCCGAACTGGATCGGCTTGCACAGGATCGGCGTGGCCACGGTGTTGTCCACCATCAGTGGCACGTTACGGGCGTGGGCGGCCTGGGCCAGGCCCTCGATATCGACGATGTTGCCCGCGGGGTTGCCGATGCTCTCGCAGTACACCAGCTTGGTCTTGTCGTCGATCAGCTCGGCAATGGCCTCGGCCGAGTCGTCCCGGGCGAAGCGTACTTCGACCCCGAAGCTGGGCAGCAGGTGGGCGAACAGGGTGTAGGTGCCGCCGTACAGCTGGGGCGTGGAGACGATATTGTCCCCAGCCTGGGTCAGGGTCTGGATCGCGTAGTGGATGGCGGCACTGCCGGCGGCCACCGCCAGCCCGGCGATCCCGCCTTCCAGGGCGGCCATGCGCTGTTCCAGCACATCGTTGGTGGGGTTCATGATGCGGGTGTAGATGTTGCCGGGCACATCGAGGTTGAACAGGTCAGCGCCGTGCTGGGCATTGTCGAACTCGAAGGCGACGTTCTGGTAGATGGGCACGGCCACGGCCTTGGTGGTCGGGTCCGACTTGAATCCATGGTGCAGCGCAATCGTTGCGTCTTTCATAAATCCTCGACTAAGGGCTTGTCACCAAGCGGTAACAGACCCTGGCTAATCCATTAATGAGCACAGCCAGGCAGGTCGTGTGCCCGCGCAGCAGTCAGTGGTCCCGTGTGTCTGAGTCGCCAGCAACCGTTTGATGTGCCCGCCGCTTGGCCGCGGGCAGGCGCGTCAGTGTCCAATAGGCGCGGCGGATGGGCAAGGGTCCCGAGGTGCGGCAGGAAAGGGCCGGCCATCCATGGCCGGCGGGCGGTTTCAGCGCGGCTGGGACCAGCCCTGGGAGCGCTTGACCGCGGCGCTGAAGGTGCCACGCCAGGCGTCTGCCGTGGCCCGGTCGATACGCGGCCGGTAGTCGGTGCGGGTGTTGTCCAGCTCTGGCAACTCCAGCCCCAGGCCGCGGGCGGCGAGGGCGGCGCAGCCCAGGGCGGTGAGTTCGTCGAAGCGCTGGGTGACGATGGTGCGTTGCAGGATATCGGCCAGGAACTGGGCGAAATACGGGCTGCGGGCCAGGCCGCCGTCAATCGACAACTGGTCGGTGACGTTGAGGTGATCGTCCATCGCCGTGATCACTTCGGCGCTGCGCAGGGCCACGCCTTCCAGTACCGCCTGGCACAGGTCCTGGCGAGTGGTGGCGGCGTTCATGCCGATCCACACCGCCCCGGCACTGCGGTCCCAGTGCGGGCAGGCAAGCCCGGACAAGGCCGGGACAAACGCCAGCTCGCGGGAAATCGCCGGTGGCTGATCGAAGGCTGCCAGTTCCGAGAAGTCGCTGAACAGGCCCAGGCGCCCGGCCCATTCCACTGCGGCGCTGGCGTCGTACACGCCACCGTCCATGGCATACACCGGTTTGCCGTCGGCCTGCCAGGCGACGGTGGCCAGCAGGCCTTTCTCCGGGGCGCGAATGATCTGTTCGCCTGTGACTGTCAGGGCGAAGGCGCCGGTGCCGAAGGTGATCTTGGCGTCCCCCGGCTCCCGGCAGCCGTGACCGTACAGCGAGGCTTGCTGGTCGACCACCGAGGCGCTGATGGGGGTCTGGCCGATGCGTCCGAAGTCGCCGACCGTGGCGCGGATTTCCGGCAGGGCCTGCATGGGTACGCCGAACAGCTGGCACAACTGCGGGTCCCACTGGCCGGTGGCGAGATTCATCAGCGAGGTGCGCGAGGCGGTGGTGATGTCAGTGGCGTAGACCCCGGTCAGGCGATCGAGAAAGTAGGCATCGGTGGTGCCCAGGCGCAGGCGGCCGGCACTCAGGGCGGCCTGTGCCGCCGGCAGGTTGTCGACGATCCAGGCCAGCTTGCTGGCGGAGAAGTAGGCATCCAGGGGCAGCCCGGCCCGCTCCAGGGTCAGGGCTTCGGCGCCGCGGGCGCGCAGTTCTTCGATGCGCGCGGCGCTGCGGTTGTCCTGCCAGACGATCACCGGCGACAGCGGCGCGCCACTGACGGCGTCCCAGGCCAGGCAACTTTCACCCTGGTTGGCCAGGCCGATGGCGTCGACCCGGCCGGTGGCTTCCAGGCAGCGTTGCAGGTTGGCCAGCAGCTCCAGCGGGTCGTGTTCGACCCAGCCCGGGCGCGGGTGATGCTGCTGGTGGCGCAGCGCCAGTTGGATATCGGCACGGCCTTGCATGTCCACGACCAGTACGCGGGTGCTGGTGGTGCCCTGGTCAAGTGCGGCTATTCGCATGGTCATTTCTCTTGTTGTGGGACGGCCTGGTCGATGCAGATGTCCAGTTGGTCGAAATGTTCCGGCAGGTGCAGGTCCTTGATGGGGATCAGCAGGCGCCGTTCCGGCAGTGCCGAGACCGGTCGGCTCCAGAGCTCCAGGCCCTGGGCGCGGACCCGCAGGGTGCCACTGACCGCCTGGCTGACCCGCAACTGGATGTGCGCCAGGCCCGCCAGCTCGCCGCGCACCAGGCGGCCCGGCACGCCGAGCTTGATCGGGGCGGCGTACTTCAGGGTCAGGGCGTCATTGGCATCGGGTAGCTGGCCGCTCAGGGCCAGAGCCATCAGGCTGCCGATGCGCCGCCCTTCGCGGTAGGACCAGCCGGCCGTCTCGATTGGCCGCAGCAGGTTGCCGGCGGCAAAGTAGGCCGGGTCCGAACAGCGGCCGTACTGGTCGATCTTCGGCCCCCCGCTGCCATTGTCCAGTTGCAGGTGGCTCAGGCGCACCAGGCTCGACTCCGGGGTGAACTGGCCGGTGAGCAGCACGCCGTCGCAGGAAATGTCGCGAACCTGGCCGTCGGCCAGGCGCACCCGGGCCGACTCCACCCGGCCACACCCATTGATCGCCAGCAGCTCGGCGCCAAAGTGCATGGGGATGCCCAGCAACCTTGGGAACACCGACAGCGGCCAGCGGGCGGTGGCTCGTTTATTGGCTTCCAGCACCGCCACCGGACGGATACCGGCGCGTCGGCAACTGAGCACGGCAGACAGGCTGACCAGTTCGGTGCCGATGATCAGGGGCCGCTCGAAAGGCTTGAGGTGCTGCACATAGAGGAAGTTCTGCAAGGCCCCGGTGTTGATCACCCCCACCGGGCGGTCGCCGGACAGCAGGCGTGCCGAGCGCGGGGTTTCCCGGGCGCCGGTGGCGATCAGCACCTTCTGTGCCTGGATCTGTCGTGGCCCGTCTGGAGTGGCCAGGCGCAACAGGCCGCCGGGCTCCAGGCTGACCACCGTGTGTCGCAGCAGCAGGATCACGCCGGCTTTCAGCGCGGCTTCGACATTGCGCCGGGCATAGGCCGGGCCGCTGAGAAGGCGCTGGTACTCGCGCATGCCGAAGGGCGGGTGGGCACAGTGCCGGGGAATGCCGCCGGCTTCGCTTTCACGTTCGATGACAATCACCGGGCCGATACCCTGGCGCCGCAGTTCGATAGCCGCGGCCAGGCCCGCCGGGCCGCTGCCGATAATGGCCGCTTCGGCCTGAAGAAGTTCAGTGCTGTTCATGGCAACGACCTGTGGCAAGAGGGACGGCCAGTTGGCTGGCGCTGAGTTCGGCGACCTGGGCCGAGCAATAGAAACCCTGGCAGCGGCCCATGCAGGCGCGGGTGCGGCGCTTGAGCCCGCCCAGGTCGCCAGGTGGCAGGGGGCTGTGCAGGGCGCTTTCTATTTCCCGCCGGGTCACCAGTTCGCAATGGCAGACGATTTCGCCATAGCCGGGGCGCTGCCAGTCGCGGGGCAAGTGCTCCGCCAGATTGGGCATCTGTGGCCAGACCGGTTCGCGCACCGGCTGGTGCTGGCGGCGCTGGCTGTACAGGCCGTAGACATGCCGGGCAATACCCAGGGCGGCGGTGAGCCCGGTGGAGCGGATGCCGCCGACGGTGATCCAGTGCCGGGCGTGGTCGGCCTGGATCCGGTACTCCTTCTTTTCGCTGGCGGGGCGCAGCCCGGCGTAGGTGGCGGTGACCGGCATCCCGGCGAGGGCGGGAATCCGCTCCACGGCGGCATCGATCAGGCTTTGCAGGGTCGGGCCGTCGAGCCCTGCATGCACGCGGTCCTCCTGCTCTTCGGCGGTGGGGCCCACCAGCAGGTTGCCGTACACCGTGCGGGTCAGGACTATGCCCTTGGTGCGCTCGTTGGGTACCGGCAGGACGATGCGCTCCAGCAGTGTGGCCGCGGCCTTGTCGAAGACCACGAACTGGCCCTTGCGCGGCATGATGCGAAATTCGCTGTGGCCCAGCAGGTTGTGTTCCAGGGTGTCGCCGAACAGCCCGGCGCAGTTGATCACCTGGGCGCTGCGCAGGGTGCCCCGGTTGGTGTGCAGGGTCCAGGCGTCGCCATCGAACTGGCCTTGCTGCACCTCGCATTGCAACTGTACGCGGGCGCCATGGGCCATGGCCTGCTGCAGGTAACCCAGGGGGGCGGACCAGGGGTCGATCAGGTGCTCGTCGGGCACCAGTACCGCGCCCACGGCGTGATTGGCCAGGTGCGGCTCCAGGGCGAGGATCTCGCTGCGTTCCAGCAGGCGTACGTTGTCTACCCCATTGGCCTGGGCCTGGGCGAGGATCCCCGGCAGCCTGGCCTGGTCCTCGGCGTTCCAGGCCACTACCAGCGCGCCACTCTTGAGCAGTGGCAGGTTCATGGCCGAGTGGATTTCCAGGTATTCCTGGTAGCCGGCCTGCATGCACTGCAGTTCCTGGCTGCCACTGGGGGCGTCGAAGCCGGTGTGCAGGATGGCGCTGTTGGCCTTGCTGGCGCCGGAGAGAATGTCGCTGCCCTTTTCCAGCAGCACCACCCGTGCGCCTTCGAGGGCGAAGCGCCGGGCCATGGCGCAACCGACGACCCCGCCACCGACGATGGCCACATCGAAAGTCACATTGTTCGGATAAAGTTCGGTCATATAAATGCCTGTTTCCTGCGGTAACACCCAAGGATCTGTGCAGGAATCAAAGCATAATGTGGGCCATGATTGTTGTTTTTATTTTCTATTCGGTCATATATCGGTCATTTGGTTGTGGTTTTTGGGGTGGACATCACCTGTGGCAACGGCCCTGGTTCAGGGTTGTGGCACCAGATGCACCTCCACGCCCGCTTTCTCCAGGGCCGCCAGCAGCTCCGGGCCGGGCTGGCGGTCGATCACCAGGCGGTCTATGCGCTCCAGCGGGAACACCTTGAACAGGCCGCGGCGTTCCAGCTTCGAAGAGTCGGCGATCACCGTCAGCTGGCGGGCCTGGGCAATCATGGCGCGGGCCACTTCGGCTTCTTCGATGGAGAAGTCCATGGCGCCGTCTTCATTCAGTGCGCCAATGGTGATCACCGCGTGCTCGGCGTTGAAACGGGTGATCTGTTCCAGGGCCAGGGTGCCGACGTTCTGTGTCGAGTCGGGGCGATATTCACCACCGATCATGAACACCCGATTGCCCGACTCGCCAATGCAGCCGGCAATCGGCAGGGAGTTGGTGATCACCGTCAGGCGGGTGTGCTGCGCCAGTTCCCGAGCGAAGAACAGGGTGGTGGTGCCGGTATCGATGAAGATGCTGTCGCCCGCGCAGAACAGGCCGGCGGCGTAGCGGCCGATGGCGCGCTTCTCCTGGGCGTGTTCGTTCATGCGGGTCTGGAAGGTGTTTTCGTGCTCGCCGGTAGGGGGCAGGGCCGCGCCACCGTGGAACTTGGTGACCAGGCCGCTTTCCGCCAGGTCGCTGAGGTCGCGGCGGATGGTTTCCTGGGACGTGGCAGTGATGCGCGCCAGCTCTTCCACAGAAATCCGCTCCCGTTGCCGCAGGAGTTCGAGAATGTGCTGTCGTCGTTCGTTGGGGCGCATGGTGTTTTCCGTTTAGTGGTACTTCGCCACACAAATGGGCATTTTTTGTTACTTACGCACACTCCTGGTTCAGGAATGTGCTGATTCGGTCAAATTCGATGGAAAAGTTAAGCATTTACTTGCACGTTTCACAATGGCCCGCAGTCATGGGGTTGGCTCATGACCCACGGCAGGTCGGGCCAATGTTGCGAAGGTGTATTGACCGAAATATGGTTGTTTTAAAGTAAAAACCACAACTAATACACATTGTGGCACGGGATGTGCCCTGTGTTTCATCACCTGGTTCATCGTTCTCCTTGGCGATGAGTGACCAGAGCTGGCCTCGACAAGAACTTCCCCGGCGGGGGAAACCTATAAATGACGCTCAGAGAGATGAACCCACATGGCTGAATTTGGAAACTACGTCATTTACCTGATCATGCTCGGCGCCGTGATCGGCGCCCTGTCATCCATCATCAAGCCCGAGAGTGGGCTGGGTAAGGAGTTCGTCAACGGTATCCACTCCATCGGCCCGGTGTTCCTGGCCCAGGCCGGGATCATGGTGGCGATTCCCTACCTGTCCCAGGGCATTTCCCACGCCCTGGGGCCGTTCTTCAACGCCCTGGGTTCGGATGTCTCCATCGCGGCGCTGTCGATCATTGCCGTGGACATGGGCGGCTACCAGCTGGCCAACGCCCTGACCGCCAACCGTGACCTGTGGATTACCGCAATGCTGGTGGGCTACACCTCCGGGGCGACCATCGTCTACCTGATCCCGGTGGGCCTGACCATGCTCGAGCGCAAGGACCACAAGTACCTGGCCCTGGGTGCCATGGCCGGGCTGATCAGCATTCCGTTCGCGGTGCTGATGTCGCTGCTGATCATCACCGCTACCCACTTGCCGGTGCGGGACATCGTTTCCACCAACTCCGAGGCGTTGTACTACCTGTCCCTGGGCTTCGTCGACATGCTCAAGCTGCTGGCGCCGCTGTTCGTGTTCTGCTTCCTGCTGGCGGCGGGGCTGCGCTACCGGCCGCAGATGATGGTCAGGGGCTTCCTGGTGTTCGGCAAGATCATGGACGCGGCGATCAAGCTGATCCTGGCCCTGAGCATCGTCGAGCACTTCACCAAGTTTTTCAGCATCAACTTCGGCGGCTGGGGCTTCGACCCGATGTTCGCCGACGAAAAGGAGCTGTTCCGGGCGATCGAGATCGCCGGCTACATCGGCATCATGCTCGCCGGTACCTTCCCCATCTGCTACCTGTTCCAGCGCTACTGCAAGAAGCCCATGGAACTGCTGGGACGCCATCTGAACCTGTCCAGCACCGGTGCCGCGGGGTTCATCATGGTGTTTGCCAACATCATCGCCACCTTCCACCTGTTCAAGCACATGACCGCCCGCGACAAGGTGCTGTGCGTGGCCCTGGGGGTCTGCGCCCAGGCGCTGATCGGCGACCACCTGGCGTTCACTGCGAACTTCCAGCCAAGCCTGATCCTGCCGATTCTGCTCGGCAAACTGTTCGGCGGCCTGCTGGCGGTGGCGATCGCCATCCGCATCTCGGTGCCGGCTGCCCAGCGCTATGAGCTGCAAGAGCAGGAACAGGCGGCCGCCTTTGCCCTGCAACCTGCGCGGGCCTGACGGCCCGCACCACCTATCCCTGAAATCGAGGTAACGATGCGCAAGATTTTCCTGGCCTGCCCCTACAGCCATTCCGAGCCGGCCGTCATCAACGAGCGTTTTCTCCAATGCAACCAGGTCGCGGCGCAGATACTGGAAGCCGGCCATGCGGTGTTCAGCCAGGTGAGCATGTCCCACCCGATCAACCTGTGCCTGGCGGGCAAGGACAATGCCGCCATCGGCAAGCTCTGGGCGCCGGTGGATGCGCTGTACATGGCGATGATGGAGGAACTGATCGTGCTCGACCTGCCGGGCTGGAAGGACAGTGGCGGGATCAAGCGCGAGATCGAGGTGTTCGAAACGTCCGGGCGGCGGGTCAGCCTGTGGTCGCAAGTCAGCCACGAGTTCGTCTGAAACCCTGGCCGTGCCCGTCGTCGCCTGCGCCGGGTACGGCCCCGCTCTGAACTGACGACAGCCTGCGCACAGGGTAAACTTGCCCCCCTGCGCAGGAGCAACCATGAACTATCGTCACGCCTTCCACGCCGGCAATCACGCCGACGTCTTCAAACACCTGACCCTGACCCGCCTCATCGCCCTGATGTCGCGCAAGGAGCAGCCGTTCGCCTACCTCGACAGCCACGCCGGTATCGGCCTGTATGACCTCAAGGGCGACCAGGCCACGCGCACCGGCGAGTACCTGGAAGGCATCGCCCGCCTGTGGGGCGACGAGGACCTGCCGGCGCTGACCGCCGATTACATGCAGGTGCTGCACAAGATGAACCCCGATGGCGAGTTGCGTTACTACCCGGGCTCGCCGGAACTGGCTCGGCGCCTGACCCGTTCCCAGGATCGGGTGCTGCTCAACGAGAAACACCCGGAAGACGGCCTGCTGCTCAAGGACAACATGAAGGGTGACCGGCGGGTAGCGGTGCACCTGGGCGAGGGCTGGCACGTGGCCCGGGCCCTGCTGCCGGTGGCGGAAAAACGCGCGGTGATGCTCATCGACCCGCCTTTCGAGCAACTGGACGAGATGCAGCGCTGTGCGGCC
This sequence comes from Pseudomonas sp. GW823-FHT03E05, assembly GCF_058796855.1. Classification (NCBI taxonomy): domain Bacteria; kingdom Pseudomonadati; phylum Pseudomonadota; class Gammaproteobacteria; order Pseudomonadales; family Pseudomonadaceae; genus Pseudomonas; species Pseudomonas sp. GW823-FHT03E05. Next base: position 267,418 of record NZ_JBXAJB010000005.1, on the reverse strand, counting down.
TCGCTGAAGGAAGCCATTGGCCGCATGCGCCAGACCGTGGCGGCCATCTGGTACCCGGTCAAGGACCAGCGCGCCCTGCGACGCTTCTATCAGGACCTGGCCGGTACCGGTGCGCCGAAGCTGCTGCGGGTGGAGTTGCTGGTGCATCCGCTGGATACGCCCAACAGCCTCAACGGTTCGGGCCTGGCGATCGCCAACCCGCCTTGGGGCCTGGAAGAGGAGTTGCGCGAGCTGCTGCCCTGGCTGTCGAAGAAGCTCGGCCAGACCCAGGGCGGCTGGCAGATGGACTGGTTGATCGCAGAGTAAAGGGTCGCTGGCCAGCCAGCTCCTGCGGAAGGTTGCAGGAGCCGGCTGGCCGGCCCAAGGACTCAGATCGGGCAGGTCACGCCGGTGCCGCCGATCCCGCAATAGCCTTCAGGGTTCTTCGCCAGGTACTGCTGGTGGTAAGCCTCGGCGAAGTACACGGTCGGCGCTTCTTCGATTTCCGTGGTGATGGTGCCCAGGCCGGCCTTGGTCAGCTCCGCCTGGAACACGTCCCTGCTGTGCAGCGCCTGCTCCAGCTGGGTCGGATTGGTGGCGTAGATCACCGAGCGGTACTGGGTGCCGATGTCATTGCCCTGGCGCATGCCCTGGGTCGGGTTATGCAGTTCCCAGAACATCGCCAGCAATTCCTTGTAGCTGACCTTTTCCGGCTCGTACACCACCAGCACCACTTCGGTATGCCCGGTCAGGCCCGAGCAGACTTCTTCGTAGGTCGGGTTCGGGGTGAAGCCGCCGGCATAACCCACGCACGTGCTGAACACGCCTTCGCGCTGCCAGAATCGCCGTTCGGCACCCCAGAAACAGCCCAGGCCGAAGATGGCGAAATCCACATTGCCCGGAAACGGGCCCAGCAGCGGGTTGCCGTTGACGTAGTGTTCGGCAGGTAGGGCCATGGGGGTTTCACGGCCAGGCAGAGCTTGTTCTTTGGTTGGAAGCACGTTTTTGTTCACCAGAATTTCCGAGCGCAAGACCATGTTGCAGTCCTCCAGTCAGGTTGGGGAGTCAGTCAGTCGATAGACACGCAGTTTGCCCGAGTGTTACAGCGCTGTCAGGCAATTGGGCCACGAGGATAACGCTTGAGCTTGGCAATCAGCTCGGAGCCGGGAATCGGCCGGTCGAACAGGTAGCCCTGGCCCACGTCGCAGCGATGGCGGCGCAGGAAGGCCAGTTGCTCGGCGGTCTCGATGCCTTCGGCGACCACCTTGATCTTCAGGTTGTGGGCCATGGCGATCACCGCAGAGGTGATTTCCATGTCGTCCTGGTTGTCGGGGATCTCGTGGATGAAGCTGCGATCGATCTTGATGATATCGATGGGGAATTTCTTCAGGTAACTCAGGGACGAATAGCCGGTGCCGAAGTCGTCCATGGCCAGGGTCAGGCCGAGTTTTTTCAGTTGTTCCAGCTGCTGGTGGGTGTCGTCGGTGGCTTCCAGCAGCAGGCCCTCTGTCAGCTCAAGCTCCAGCAGCGAGGAGGGCAGTTGTTCTTCCTTGAGGATGCTGGCGATGGAGGCCACCAGGTCCGGGTCGGAAAACTGCTTGGGCGACAGGTTGATGGCCACGTGCAGGTTGCCCATGCCGGCGGCGGTCAGTTGCTTGCTCATGCGGCAGGCCTGGCGGGCGATCCACTTGCCGATGGGGATGATCAGGCCGGTTTCTTCCGCCACGCTGATGAACTGGTCGGGGCGGATCATGCCCTTTTCCGGATGGTTCCAGCGCAGCAGCGCCTCCATGCCCAGCAGGCGGCCGCTGCGCAGGCACAGCTTGGGCTGGTAGAACACGTCCAGCTCGTTCTGGGTCAGGGCGCGGCGCAGGTTGTTCTCGACGAACAGTTTGTAGCTGGCCTCGGCGTTCAGCGCCTCGGTGAACACCTGCACCTGGTGCTTGCCGTTGGCCTTGGCCTTGTGCAGCGCCAGGCCGGCGTTGCGCATCAGGGTCTGCGGGTCACGGCCGTGCAGCGGCGCACTGGCCAGGCCCACGGAGCCGGTGACGCTGATCAACTGGTTGTCGACGAACATCGGCTTGTCCAGGGTCATCAGCAACTGGCTGGCGATCTGTTGCCCGGTTTCCAGGTCGGTGTTGTCCAGCAGCACGGCGAATTCGTTGCTGGCGAAGCGCGCCAGGCTACCGCTGGGGCTCAGGCTGTTGCGCAGGCGCCGGGCCAGGCTGATCAGCAGTTTGTCGCCCGTCTGGTGGCCGAGGCTGTCGTTGATCCGCTTGAAATTGTCGATGTCCACCAGCAGCAGGCTGATCGGGGTATCGCTGTCTCGGGCAAAGCGTTCATCGAGGTTGCGGATGAAGGCGGGGCGGTTGCCCAGGTTGGTCAGGTTGTCGGTGTAGGCCAGGCGCTCGATGCGCTGCTGGGCGAGCTTGGTCTGGGTGATGTCTTCGTAGATGCCGATGTAGTGGGTCAGCTCGCGGTTGTCGCCATACACCTTGGAGATCGACAGCTGGCCCCAGTAAGGCTCCAGGTTCTTGCGCCGGCTCTTGAACTCGCCCTGCCAGCTGTTGCTCTTGGCCAGGCTGGACGGAGCGTCGAACAGCAGCTCGCTGAGGTTTTCCAGGGCCGGCAGTTCGGACAGGCGGTGGCCATGGACCTCTTCGGTGCTGTATTGGGTGATCGCCGTGAAGCTGGGGTTGACGTACTCCACCACGCCGTCGCAATTGACCAGCAGGAAGGCGTTGGCGCTCTGTTCCACGGCGCGCTGGAACAGGTGCAGGGCGCTGGTGGCGGCCCGCCGGTTGTGATTGTTGATGACCTGGGCGAACTGGTCTGCCAGTTCGCCGGCGAAGGCGATCTCGTCGGACTGCCAGGCCCGGGTCATGCCGGTCTGTTCCAGGCACAGTACGCCGACCACCTGGCCGTCGATGCGGATGCTGGCGTCGAGCATGGCGTTGACGTCCCGCGGGCGCAGGCTCTCGGCCATCTCCCGGGTTCGCGGGTCGCGCATGGCGTTCTGCGCGTCGATGGCGCGGCAGCTATGCAGGGCTTCCAGGTAGTCGGGAAAGCTGCTGGCGTCGATGGACTCCGGCATGCGGTATTCCTGGGGGCCGCGGTGATAGGCGGCAATCGGCACCAGTTGCTGGTCTTCCAGGTTCCAGATGCTGGCGCAGTCGATCTGGTAGATGTCGCAGGCGCTGCGGGTAATCAGTTCGGCAGCTTCCTTCAACGAATTGCCGGTGCTGTAGCGCTGGCGGGTCAGGAGCAGGATCAAATCCTGCTGCGCCCGCACCCGTTCCAGGTGCTGCAATTGCTCCTGCTGGGCCCGCTGGTTGAGTTCCAGGGCGATCTGCAGGCGGGTGTTCTGGGTTTCCAGATCCAGTGCCGGCAGCGCCGAAGCATCGCTGAACAGCCCTTCGACCACCAACAGGTAGCCGCGCAGCAGGTGCCGGTTGTGCTGTTTGTAGGCTTCGCCCAGCTCGAGGATGCTCAAGGGCCCCTGGGCGGTGTGCAGCGTATAGCGGATCAGGTAATGGGAGCTGTTGCTCAGTTGCTGCTGGATGGTGTCGTGCAACTGATAGCGGGCTTCGGGCTCCATCAGGCTGGCATAGGGCGAGCCGACCAGGGCGCAGAGTTCGACGGCGGGCAGGCCGAACTGGCGTTCGCAATTGGGATCGAGAAACAGCAGCGCCCAGCTCGCTTCATTCAGCCGTTCGAAACGCAACATGCCGAGCCGCGAGGGCACAGGCAACTGCGTCACTACCTCGGCCGCCATACGGCTGGCGGCATCGGGTTGGCTTTTCATGGGGAAACTCGCTTCGAAATTGCTGATCGCGCCGGGCTCACGCCCTCTTTACTGTTGCCTGCGGCAAGGTTGCATCATGGCGCATCGACTGACAAGTAAGATGAAGGCTAAGTGCTATAAACCTGTATCGGCAGGCAGAAGGATTTCTGCAAAGTAACTTTTTTGCTGTTTAACGTCGTGCACTGACGGGCAATTGGCGACGTTTTTCTGGCAAAAAAAGCCCCGCCAAATTGACGGGGTTGAGGTACGAGCGTGGCGCTCGGAAAGCGTGCGCTACCGGCCCGCCCATGACAGGAGGGCCGGTACGCGGGTTACAGCAGAATGGTGCGGATGTCTGCCAGCAGGTCGCTCAGGCGCTTGGTGAAGCGTGCGGCGGCCGCGCCGTTGATCACACGGTGATCGTAGGACAGGGACAGTGGCAGCATCAGTTTCGGCTGGAAGGCCTTGCCGTCCCAGACTGGCTGGATGGTGGCCTTGGAAACACCGAGGATCGCCACTTCCGGCGCGTTGACGATCGGCGTGAAACCGGTGCCGCCAATGTGCCCGAGGCTGGAGATGGTGAAGCAGGCGCCTTGCATCTCGTCCGCGGAGAGCTTCTTGGTGCGGGCTTTTTCCGCCAGGGAAGCCGCCTCGGCCGCCAGTTGCAGCAGGCTCTTCTGGTCGACGTTCTTGATCACCGGTACCAGCAGGCCATCCGGAGTGTCCACGGCGAAGCCGATGTTCACGTACTTCTTGCGGATGATCGCCTTGCCGCTTGGCGCCAGGGAGCTGTTGAAGTCCGGCAGTTCCTTGAGCAGGTGGGCACAGGACTTGAGCAGCAGCGGCAGGATGGTCAGCTTGACGCCGGCCTTCTCGGCCACGGCCTTCTGTGCAACGCGGAAAGCTTCCAGCTCGGTGATGTCGGCCGAGTCGAATTGAGTCACGTGTGGCACGTTCAGCCAGCTGCGGTGCAGGTTGGCGGCGCCGGCCTGCATCAGGCGGGTCATCGGCACTTCTTCGATTTCACCGAAGCGGCTGAAGTCCACGACCGGAATCGGCGGGATGCCCGCGCCACCGGTTGCGCCGCCAGCAGCTGGCGCTTCCTTGGCCTTCTGCATCATGGCCTTGACGTAGACCTGCACGTCTTCTTTCAGGATGCGACCGTGCGGGCCGCTGGCGCCGACAGCGCTCAGCTCGACGCCGAATTCACGGGCCAGTTGACGCACAGCCGGGCCGGCGTGAACTTTCGCGCCTGGCTTGGCAGGTGCGGCGGCCGGGGCGGCAGCAGGTGCAGCGGCAGCCGGGGCAGCAGCGGCGGCTGGAGCCGGAGCGCTTGGCGCCGCAGCCGGAGCCGGGGCAGCAGCAGGCGCTGCGCCTTTGACTTTCAGCTTGAGAATCAGATCGCCGGTGCCGACTTCGTCGTCCAGCTTGATGGAAACGCTTTCCACCACGCCAGCGGCAGGCGATGGAATTTCCATGCTCGCCTTGTCGGATTCCAGGGTAATCAGCGACTGGTCGGCTTCAACGCTGTCGCCAGCCTTGACCAGCACTTCGATGATCTTGGCCTTGCCGGCCGAACCGATGTCCGGAACGTGGATGTCCTGAACACTGTCAGCCACTGGAGCAGCCGGGGCTGCTGCAGGAGCAGGCGCAGCGGCAGCGGCCGGAGCAGCAGCCTGGGCCGGAGCGGCAGCAGGAGCCGCAGCACCCGCCACTTCCAGGTCCAGAATCAGGTCACCGGTGCCGACTTCGTCGTTGAGCTTGACGCTGATGGCCTTGACCACGCCAGCGGCAGGCGACGGGATTTCCATGCTTGCCTTGTCGGATTCCAGGGTGATCAGCGATTGATCAGCCTCGACCTTGTCGCCGACCTTGACCTGGATCTCGATGATCTGGGCCTTGCCCGACGAACCGATGTCCGGCACGTGCACTTGCTGAACCGAAGCGGCAGCAGGGGCTGCGGCTGGGGCTGGCGCTGCGGCAGGAGCAGCAGCCGGTTTGGCTTCAGCTTTTGCCGCAGGAGCAGCCGCCGGGGCCGCAGCAGCGGCGCCCTCGACTTCCAGTTCGAGCAGTTCGTCGCCTTCTTTCAGACGGTCGCCCAGCTTCACCTTGAGGCTCTTGATGACGCCGGCTTTCGGGGCCGGCACTTCCATGCTGGCCTTGTCCGATTCCAGGGTCAGGATGCTCTGGTCGGCTTCGATACGGTCGCCGACCTTCACAAACAGTTCGATTACTTCACCTTCACCGCTGCCGATGTCAGGTACGCGAATGAGTTCGCTCACAGAAAGTCTCCTCAGCAGTCCAGTGGGTTGCGTTTTTCCGGGTTGATACCGAACTTGGTGATGGCTTCAGCCACGACCTTAGGTTCGATGTCACCACGGTCAGCCAAGGCTTCCAGGGCTGCCAACACCACGAAATGACGGTCTACTTCGAAGAAGTGACGCAGTTTCTTGCGGCTGTCGCTGCGGCCGAAACCGTCGGTGCCCAGGACTTTGAACTCCTTGGATGGGACCCACTGGCGGATCTGCTCGGCGAACAGCTTCATGTAGTCGGTGGAGGCGATGACCGGACCCTTGCGGCCGTTCAGGCACTCTTCGACGTAGCTCAGCTTCGGCTTCTGGCCAGGGTGCAGGCGGTTGCTGCGTTCCACGGCCAGGCCGTCGCGGCGCAGTTCGTTGAAGCTGGTCACGCTCCAGACGTCGGCAGCGACGTTGAACTCGTCACGCAGGATCTTCGCGGCTTCGCGAACTTCGCGCAGGATGGTGCCGGAGCCCATCAGTTGCACGTGGTGCGCGGCCTCGCGGGTGTCTTCTTCCAGCAGGTACATGCCCTTGATGATGCCTTCCTCGACACCGGCCGGCATGGCTGGCTGCTGGTAGGACTCGTTCATCACGGTGATGTAGTAGAAGACGTCCTGTTGCTCTTCGGTCATCTTCTTCATGCCGTCCTGGATGATCACCGCCAGCTCGTAGCCGTAGGTCGGATCAAAGGTGCGGCAGTTCGGGATGGTCCCGGCCAGCATGTGGCTGTGACCGTCTTCGTGCTGCAGGCCTTCCCCGTTGAGGGTGGTGCGCCCGGCAGTACCGCCGATCAGGAAGCCGCGGGTACGGCTGTCGCCGGCAGCCCAGGCCAGGTCGCCGATACGCTGGAAGCCGAACATCGAATAGAAGATGTAGAACGGCAGCATTGGCTGGTTGTGGCTGGAGTACGAAGTACCGGCAGCGATGAAGGAGCTCATGGCGCCCGCTTCGTTGATGCCTTCTTCGAGGATCTGGCCCTTCTTGTCTTCGCGGTAGAACATCACCTGGTCTTTATCGACTGGCTCGTAGAGCTGGCCGACGGAGGAGTAGATGCCCAACTGGCGGAACATGCCTTCCATACCGAAGGTACGGGCTTCGTCCGGGATGATCGGCACGATGCGCTGGCCGATTTCCTTGTCCTTGACCAGCTGCGCGAGGATCCGCACGAAGGCCATGGTGGTGGAGATTTCACGGTCGCCCGAGCCGTCGAGGATGGCCTTGAGGGTATCCAGTGGCGGAGTCGGGACGCTGAAGCTCTTGGCGCGACGCTGCGGCACGAAACCGCCCAGTGCGGCACGACGCTCGCTCAGGTAGCGGGCTTCGGCGCTGCCTTCTTCTGGCTTGAAGAACGGCAGGTTCTCGATGTCGTCGTCTTTCACCGGAATGTCGAAACGGTCGCGGAACAGCTTCAGGCTGTCGACGTCGACTTTCTTGGTGTTGTGCGCGGTGTTCTTCGCTTCGCCGGCGCCGGTGCCATAACCCTTGATGGTCTTGGCCAGGATGACGGTCGGCTGCTCTTTGTGGTTGACCGCCTCGTGGTAGGCCGCATAGACCTTGTACGGGTCATGGCCGCCACGGTTGAGTTTCCAGATCTCGTCGTCGGACAGATCGGCAACCATCGCCTTGAGTTCAGGGGTGTTGAAGAAGTGCTCGCGGACGAACGCGCCGTCCTTGGCCTTGTAGTTCTGGTACTCGCCGTCGATGACTTCGTCCATGCGGCGCTGCAGGATGCCGTCGACGTCCTTGGCCAGCAGTGGGTCCCAGAAACGGCCCCAGACCACCTTGTTGACGTTCCACTGGGCGCCACGGAACACGCCTTCGAGTTCCTGGATGATCTTGCCGTTGCCGCGAACCGGGCCGTCGAGGCGCTGCAGGTTGCAGTTGATGACGAAAATCAGGTTGTCCAGCTTCTCGCGGCCGGCCAGGGAGATCGCGCCCAGGGATTCCGGCTCGTCGCACTCGCCGTCGCCCATGAAGCACCAGACTTTCTGTTTGCCGGCAGGGATGAAGCCACGGGCTTCCAGGTACTTCATGAAGCGCGCCTGGTAGATCGCCTGGATCGGGCCCAGACCCATGGAAACGGTCGGGAACTGCCAGAAGTCAGGCATCAGCCAAGGGTGCGGGTAGGACGACAGGCCATTGCCATCGACTTCCTGGCGGAAGTTGTTCATCTGGTCTTCGGTGATGCGGCCTTCCATGAACGCACGAGCGTAGACGCCTGGCGATGCGTGACCCTGGAAGTAGATCAGGTCGCCGCCGTGTTCGTCGGTCGGGGCCTGGAAGAAGTAGTTGAAGCCGATGTCATACAAGGTGGCGCTGGAGGCGAAGCTGGAGATGTGACCGCCCAGGTCAGAATCTTTCAGGTTCGTACGCATGACCATGGCCAACGCGTTCCAACGTACCAGCGAGCGAATGCGGCGTTCCATGAACAGGTCGCCAGGCATGCGTGCTTCGTGGGTGACGGGAATCGTGTTGCGGTACGGCGTGGTGATGGCGTAGGGCAGTTGCGAGCCGCTGCGGGTCGCGAGTTCGCCCATACGGGTCATCAGATAGTGAGCACGGTCTTCGCCTTCTTTGTCGAGAACCGATTCCAGGGCGTCCAGCCATTCCTGGGTTTCGACGGGATCGAGGTCTTGCATGGCTTGCTCCAGGGCGGAAAGGCTTCCAGAATCGGTTGCCTGAGTTTGCGACTGGCCTTTTGGGCAGACGATTATAAATTCTTGGATTGCCGGAGGTTGATCCAGCGGCGTGTAGTTTTACTACAAATCGTCGGCCATTTCAGCCCTTCGAATGTATATACGAGTAGTAAAACTACAGAAGAGCGGCTTGTGGCCTCCTGCTGCGTTGTGAGAATAATCGTTACTGTTGGTCGATGACTAACGGGAATAGGTAATAAATTAATGCTGGCTGCTAAAAAAAACCTATTTTCAGCTATTTCTAACTTTTGTTCGACAGTCCATCAGGCGACCTGCCCGCGACATCCGTCCCCGCCCGCATTTTCCACGCCGATCAAGGATAGCCCATGAGCCTGCCCGCGCTTGCCCCCGTCCCCGCGATTCTCTTGCCATTGGTCAGCCGCGCAGAGCAGTCGTTGCGTGGCGCCGTCGCGGCCCTGGAAGGCGATCCCGGGTTGGCCGACTGGAGCGCCGAACGCTGGGCAGAGTTCGCCCGGGTGGGCGCCGCCAGCGACTTTGTCATTGAACAGAGCCTGCGTGACCCTTTGATGTTGCTGGAGCTGGTGCGCAGCGGCGAGCTGGACCGCCCATTCGCGCCTGGGGAGTTGTGCGCGCAAATCGCCGCCGCGGTGCAGGCGGCCGAGAGCGAGGATCAATTGGGGCGCGTGCTGCGGCGCCAGCGCACCCGCCAGCAGGTGCGGATCATCTGGCGCGACCTGACCCGCCAGGCGGATCTGGTGCAGACCTGCCGCGACCTTTCCGATCTGGCCGACGCCTGCATCGACCAGGCCTATCAATGGTTGTATCTGCGTCACACCCAGCAGTTCGGCGTGCCCACCGGCGGGCGTAGCGGCGAGCCGCAGCAGATGGTGATCCTCGGCATGGGCAAGCTGGGGGCGGTGGAACTCAACCTGTCGTCGGACATCGACCTGATCTTCGCCTACCCCGAAGGCGGCGAGACCGTCGGCGTCAAGCGGCCCCTGGATAATCAGGAGTTCTTCATTCGCCTCGGGCAGCGCCTGATCAAGGCCCTGGACCCGATGACCGTCGACGGGTTCGTGTTCCGCGTCGACATGCGCCTGCGGCCCTATGGTTCTGCCGGTGCCCTGGTGTTGAGCTTCAATGCGCTGGAGCAGTACTACCAGGATCAGGGGCGCGACTGGGAACGCTACGCCATGATCAAGGCCCGGGTGGTGGCAGGGGATCAGGCCGCCGGTGCGCAGTTGCTGGACATGCTGCGGCCTTTCGTCTATCGCCGTTACCTGGACTTTTCCGCCATCGAGGCGCTGCGCACCATGAAGCAGCTGATCCAGCAGGAAGTCCGGCGCAAGGGCATGGCCGACAATATCAAGCTGGGCTCGGGGGGGATCCGCGAGGTCGAGTTCATCGCCCAGGCTTTCCAGCTGATCCATGGCGGACGCGACCTGAGCCTGCAGCAGCGTCCTCTATTAAAGGTGCTGGGCACTCTGGAAGGGCAGGGCTACCTGCCGCCTGCCGTGATCAGCGAGCTGCGCGAAGGCTATGAGTTCCTGCGCTATACCGAGCACGCGATCCAGGCCATCGCCGATCGCCAGACGCAGATGCTTCCGGACAATCCCCAGGATCAGGCGCGGATCGCCTTCATGCTGGGCTTTGCCGACTGGAACGCCTTCCACGAACAGTTGATGCACTGGCGCGGCCGGGTAGATTGGCACTTCCGTCAGGTCATCGCCGACCCGGATGAGGATGAAGGCGCCGAAAGCGAAGTGGTGGTGGGTGGCGAATGGCTGCCGTTGTGGGAGGAAGCCCAGGACGAGGAGGCCGCCTGCCGCCAGTTGCAGGAGGGCGGCTTCGTCGATGCGCCCAAGGCCCTGCGTGCCCTGGCCGGTCTGCGGGGCAGCCCGCAGCTACGTGCCATGCAGCGCCTGGGGCGCGAACGTCTGGATGCCTTTATTCCGCGGTTGCTGGCCCAGGCGGTGGAGCACGCCAATCCGGACCTGGTGCTGGAGCGAGTGCTGCCGCTGGTGGAAGCCGTGGCGCGGCGCTCGGCCTATCTGGTGCTGCTCACCGAGAACCCGGGGGCTCTACGTCGTCTGCTGACCTTGTGCGCCGCCAGCCCGTGGATCGCCGAGCAGATCACCCGCTTCCCCCTGCTGCTGGATGAACTGCTCAACGAGGGGCGCCTGTTCAAGCCGCCCCTGGCGCCGGAACTGGCTGCCGAGTTGCGCGAGCGCCTGACGCGCATTCCCGAGGATGACCTGGAGCAGCAGATGGAAGCCCTGCGTCACTTCAAACTGGCCCACCGCCTGCGAGTGGCCGCCTCGGAGATCGCCGGCAGCCTGCCTTTAATGAAAGTCAGCGATTACCTGACCTGGCTCGCCGAAGCGATCCTGGAGCAGGTGCTGGCCCTGGCCTGGCGCCAGACGGTGTCCAAGCACGGTGCACCGCTGCGTACCGACGGCACCTTGTGCGACCCGGGCTTCATCATTGTCGGTTACGGCAAGGTCGGCGGCATCGAGCTGGGCCACGGTTCCGACCTGGACCTGGTGTTCATCCATGATGGCGACCCCCAGGCGGAAACCGACGGACCCAAACCCATAGACGGTGCGCAGTTCTTCACCCGGCTGGGGCAGCGCATCATTCACCTGCTGACCACCCAGACCAACTCCGGCCAGCTCTATGAAGTGGATATGCGCCTGCGGCCTTCCGGCGCTTCGGGGTTGCTGGTGAGTTCCCTGGGGGCCTTTGCCCGCTATCAGGAAAACGAGGCCTGGACCTGGGAGCACCAGGCGCTGGTGCGGGCGCGGGTGCTGGTGGGTAGCCAGGATGTGGGCCAGGCCTTTGAAAAGGTCAGGGCCGCGGTGCTGGGGAAAAAACGCGACCTGCCCAAGCTGCGCCAGGAAGTCAGCGAGATGCGGGCCAAGATGCGCGACAACCTGGGCAGCCGCCTGACCGCCGCCGGAACCGCAGCCAATGCCTTCGAAGCCACGGCGCCGTTCGACCTCAAGCAGGACGCCGGAGGTATCGTCGATATCGAATTTATGGTGCAATACGCGGCCCTGGCGTGGTCCGAAGAGCACCCGTCACTGCTGCGCTATACCGATAACATCCGCATCCTGGAAGGTCTGGAGCAAGTCGGGCTGATGCCCGCGAGCGATGCCAGCCTGCTGCGCGAGGTCTACAAGGCCTACCGTTCCGCGGCTCACCGGCAGGCGTTGCAGAATGAGGCCGGAATCATTACCGGTGATCAATTTGTGACCGAACGACGGGAAGTGTTACGAATTTGGCGCGAGCTGGGGCTAAGCTAAGCGGCCTGAGAAGGCCAACCATGTATTCGGCGGGCCTTGCCGGCTCGCCCAAACTGAACCGGCGGTGAAGGCCGCGGTGCTGGATTCTCGAGGCGGGGAGGCGTATGCCTCCCCGGTTCGTTTATGGAAACCACATGAATATTCTGATCGTTGGGCCCAGTTGGGTCGGTGACATGGTGATGGCGCAGACACTCTTCGAGTGCCTGAAACAGCGTCATCCACAATGCGAGATCGACGTGCTGGCCCCCGAGTGGAGCCGGCCGATCCTCGAACGCATGCCCCAGGTGCGTCGGGCCCTGAGCTTTCCCCTGGGCCATGGCGCCCTGGAACTGGCGACCCGCCGGCGGATCGGCAAGTCCCTGGCTGGCCAGTACGATCAGGCGATCCTGCTGCCCAACTCGCTGAAGTCGGCGCTGGTGCCGTTTTTTGCCGGCATTCCCAAGCGCACCGGCTGGCGCGGCGAGTTCCGCTACGGCCTGCTCAATGACGTGCGCAAGCTCGACAAGGAGCGCTACCCGCTGATGATCGAGCGTTTCATGGCCCTGGCCTATGAGCCGGGGGCCGAGCTGCCCAAGCCTTATCCGCGCCCGAGCCTGCAGATCGATCCGCAAAGCCGGGAAGCGGCCCTGGCCAAGTTCGGCCTGAGCCTGGACCGCCCGGTGCTGGCACTGTGCCCGGGGGCGGAGTTCGGCGAAGCCAAGCGCTGGCCGTCCGAGCACTACGCCCAGGTCGCCGAGGCGAAGATCCGCGAAGGCTGGCAGGTCTGGCTGTTCGGCTCGAAGAATGACCATGCTGTGGGCGAAGAGATTCGCGGGCGGCTGATTCCCGGCCTGCGCGAGGAATCGAGCAACCTCAGCGGCGAAACGTCCCTGGCCGAGGCCATCGACCTGCTGTCCTGCGCCGATTCGGTGGTGTCCAACGATTCCGGCTTGATGCACGTGGCTGCGGCGCTCAATCGCCCGCTGGTGGCGGTGTACGGCTCCACTTCGCCGGGCTTCACCCCGCCCCTGGCAGATCGGGTCGAGGTAGTACGGCTGGGGATCGAATGCAGCCCGTGCTTTGACCGCACCTGCCGCTTCGGCCATTACAACTGCCTGCGCCAGTTGTTGCCGCAGCCGGTGAATGAAGCCTTGCAGCGCTTGCAGGGCTCTCCGGTCGAGGTTCAATAAGTTGCGGGTACTGTTGATCAAGACCTCGTCCCTGGGGGATGTGATTCACGCATTGCCGGCGCTGACCGATGCCGCGCGAGCCATCCCCGGGATCAAGTTCGACTGGGTGGTGGAAGAAGGCTTTGCCGAAATTCCCACCTGGCATCCGGCGGTCGGCAAGGTGATACCGGTGGCGATCCGTCGCTGGCGCAAGAACATCTGGCAGACCATCAAGAGTGGCGAGTGGCGACGCTTCAAGCAGAGCGTGCGCTCGACCAAGTACGACCTGGTGATCGATGCCCAGGGCCTGCTCAAGAGTGCCTGGCTGACCCGTTACGTGCGTGCCCCGGTGGCTGGGCTGGACAAGAACTCGGCCCGCGAGCCTCTGGCTTCACGCTTCTATTCCCGGCGCCTGGCGGTGGCCCGTGGGCAGCACGCGGTGGAGCGCGTGCGCCAGCTGTTCGCCGTGGCCCTGGGCTACGACCTGCCCCAGGGCCTGGGCGACTATGGCCTGAACGTCGAAAAACTCGTGGAGTTGCCGCGCAAGAAGCCCTTCGTGCTGTTCCTGCATGGCACCACCTGGGACACCAAGCACTGGCCCGAGGCCTACTGGCGCGAGCTGACCGAACGCATGGGCATGCTCGGCGTCGAGGTCAAGTTGCCCTGGGGCAACCCCGCGGAAAAGGCTCGCGCCGAACGCATCGCCAGCGGCCTGAAAAACGCCACGGTGCTGCCGAAGCTGAACCTGGCCGGGGTCGCCAAGGTGCTGGCCGATGCCCAGGCCTGCGTGGCCGTGGACACCGGGCTGGGCCACCTCGCCGCGGCACTGGATGTACCGACCATCTCACTGTTCGGGCCGACCAACCCGGGGCTGACCGGCGCCTATGGCCGGGTGCAGATCCACCTGGGCAGCAACTTCCCGTGCGCGCCGTGCCTGCAGAAGAAATGCACCTATCAGCCCACCGCTGTGGACCAGCAGCGTTATGACCTCAAACGCGAGTGGCCGCTGTGCTTCACTCGCCTGAATCCCGAGCGTGTCGCCAGCCGACTGAGCACCCTGTTACTGGCTGAGGAGCCGCGCTGATGCAATTGGCTTTTGTCCTTTATAAGTATTTCCCCTTCGGCGGCCTGCAGCGCGATTTCATGCGCATCGCCCTGGAGTGCCAGCGGCGTGGGCATCAGATCCGTGTCTACACCCTGATCTGGGAAGGCGATGTCCCTCCCGGTTTCGAAGTGCTGGTGGCGCCGGTCAAGGCGCTGTTCAACCATCGTCGCAATGAAAAGCTCAGCGCCTGGATGGAGGCCGACCTGGCCAAGCGCCCGGTGGACCGGCTGGTGGGTTTCAACAAGATGCCGGGGCTGGACGTGTACTACGCCGCCGATGGCTGTTTCGAGGACAAGGCACAGAACCTGCGGCACTCCCTGTACCGGCGCTGGGGCCGTTACCGGCACTTTGCCGAGTACGAGCGCGCGGTGTTCGCCAAGGACGCCAAGACCGAGATCCTGATGATCTCCGAGGTCCAGCAGCCGCTGTTCATCAAGCACTACGACACCCCGCTGGAGCGCTTCCACCTGCTGCCGCCGGGGATCGCCCAGGACCGCCGGGCACCGGCCAACGCCGCCGAGATCCGGGCGGATTTTCGTCGCGAATTCAAGCTCAAGGATGACGACCTGCTGCTGGTGCAGATCGGTTCCGGGTTCAAGACCAAGGGTGTGGACCGCAGCCTCAAGGCCCTGGCGGCATTGCCCTCGGCGCTGAAAAAACGCACCCGGCTGTTTGTAATCGGCCAGGACGACCCCAAGGTATTCCAGGTGCAAAGTGCTGCGCTGGGGTTGAGCGACCAGGTGCAGTTCATGAAGGGCCGCAGCGATATCCCGCGGTTCCTGCTGGGCGCCGACCTGCTGATTCACCCGGCCTACAACGAAAACACCGGCACCGTATTGCTGGAGGCCCTGGTGGCCGGCCTGCCGGTGCTGGTCAGCGCGGTCTGCGGTTATGCCCATTACATTGCCGAGGCCCAGAGCGGCCTGGTGCTGGATGAGCCGCTGGAACAGGCGCAGCTCAATCAATACCTCACCACCATGTTGACCGACGACGCTGCACGCGCGACCTGGAGCCGAAATGGCCTGGCGTTCGCCGAGACGGCCGACCTTTACAGCATGCCGCAGCACGCTGCGGATGTGATTCTGGCGGAGCAACACCGATGAAGTTGATGCTTGCCGAACCCTTCAAGAGCCTCTGGGCCGGACGCGATGCGTTCGACGCTGTCGAGGGCCTGAAGGGCCAGGTCTACCGTGAGCTGGAAGCGCGCCGTACCTTGCGTACGGAAGTCGACGGCCGCGGTTATTTCGTGAAGATCCATCGTGGGATCGGCTGGGGCGAGATCGTCAAGAACCTGGTCACCGCCAAACTGCCGGTGCTCGGCGCCGGCCAGGAATGGCGCGCCCTGGAGCGCCTGCATCAGGTGGGCGTGCCCACCATGACCGCCGTGGCCTACGGCGAGCGTGGGGCCAATCCGGCAGACCAGCATTCGTTCATCGTCACCGAGGAACTGGCGCCGACCGTCAGCCTCGAAGATTTCAGCATCGACTGGGTCAAGCAGCCGCCGGCGCCTGCGCTCAAGCGCGCGCTGATCGCCGAAGTAGCGCGCATGACCGGCATGATGCATCGCGCCGGGGTCAACCACCGCGACTGCTATATCTGCCACTTCCTGCTGCACACCGATCGGCCTGTCACTCCCGAAGGGCTCAAGCTCTCGGTGATCGACCTGCACCGGGCCCAGACCCGGCCGAAGATCACTCAGCGCTGGCGCAACAAGGATCTGGCGGCGCTGTATTTCTCGGCCTTGGATATCGGCCTGACGCGCCGCGACAAGCTGCGCTTTCTCAAGGGCTACTTCCAGCAGCCGTTGCGGCAGATTCTGGCCGAGGAGCGCGCGCTGCTGGCCTGGCTCGAAGGCAAGGCGGAAAAGCTCTACGCCCGCAAGCAACGGTACGGAGATGCACTCTGATGGCGAGCTGGAACCTGGACCCGGCCTATCAGGCGTTGGCGGAGGATTTCGGCAGTCTGGAAGCGGTGTTTGCCCTGCAGGGCGAGCACCTGACCCGGGATCCGTTGTCCGAAGTCATCCGCGTCGAGCGTGGTGGCGTCAACTATTACGTCAAGCGCTATACCGGCGCCGGCAAGAATCTGCGGCGCTACCTGGGCAAGCCCCGGGTCAAGTTCGAGTGGCAGAACCTCAAGCGCTTCGCCAAATGGGGCATTCCCACCGCCGATGTGGTGGCCTGGGGCCTGGAGCGTCGCTGCCTGGCCTATTCCCGGGGTGCGATGATCACCAGGGAGCTACCACGTACCGAGGATCTCTCGGTGCTGGCCGAAAGCAACGACCCGCGTCTGAAGGACCGTCGTTGGGTGGATGGCGTCAGCCGTCAGTTGGCCGCTTACACCCGGGTCATGCATGACCACCGCTTTACCCACAATGATTTGAAGTGGCGCAACCTGCTGGTCGACGACCAGGACCGGTTGTACCTGATCGACTGCCCGAACGGTGATTTCTGGCGTGGCTTCTGGCTCAAGTACCGGATCACCAAGGACCTGGCCTGTCTGGATAAGGTGGCCAAATACCATCTGTCGGCCACCCAGCGTCTGCGTTTCTACCTGCAATACCGTCAGCGTGATCACTTGAGTGCCGCCGACAAGGAGCGTATTCGCCACGTGGTGAGATTTTTCGAGGGGCGTGAATGACTGATTTTCTGGCGTCCGAGGAGCGTGCGCTGCTGGAGCGCAATGGCCTCGGCACTTTCGACCAGCTGTGGGCCACCCAATTGGAAGCGGTGGACGAACCCAATACCGGTCGTGGCGGCAGCAGCAGTGTGTTTCGCCTGGATGTGGAAGGGCAGGGGTTCTACCTCAAGCGCCAGACCAACTACCTGACCCGGACCCTGCACCGGCCCTTTGGCGAGCCGAGTTTCGCCCGTGAATTTCGCAATATCCGCCGCTACCAGCAGTTGGGCATTCCGGCCTTGCAAGCGGTGTTCTTCGGTATGCGCAAGGTCGATGGCGAGTCCCGGGCGATCCTGGTGACCCGGGCCCTGGATGGCTGGGATGACCTGGATGCGCTGCTGTTGCAGTGGGACCGGCTCAGCGAGCATCAGCGGCAGGCGGTGCTCCAGGCTTGCGGGCAACTGGCCCGGCAGCTGCACGGCTTGCGCCAGGTGCATGGCTGCTTCTATCCCAAGCATATTTTCCTGCGGGCCGAGGGCGATGGGTATCAGGCGCAGTTGATCGACCTGGAAAAGACCCGGCCCCTGCTGTTTGGCCAGCGTGATCGGGTCAAGGATCTGGAGCCCTTGCTGCGCCGGGCTGCGGTGTGGAGCGGTGATGAGGTGCGCAGCCTGCTGGCGGCCTATGTGGGCCAGCCTCGGGACAGCTCCCTGGTGGATGCCTGGGTGGCGCGGCTCAGTGCTCGGCGCAGCCACAAGGGGGCACGCTGATGCGTCTGTCCGAACTGAAGAACAGCGGGCGCAGCCCGACGCTGCCCTTGAGCCTGGAATTGGCGGACGCCGCCGGCCCGGCACAGTTGCAGTTGCTGAGCCTGCTGCGGGTGCTGCCGGGGCAGCGTTACGTGGGGGCCGGGGTCTGGCGCGGGCGTCCGGTGCTGGCCAAGCTGCTGGTGGGCTCCAAGGCCGCTCGGCATTTCCAGCGAGAATTGCAGGGTGTGCGCCTGCTTGCAGAACAAGGGCTGACGACGCCCTTGCTGCTGGCGGACGGTTTGCAGGAAGGCGAGGGCGGCTGGCTGCTGTTCGAGTTACTGCAGGGCGCACAAAGCCTGGGCGACGCCTGGAAGCAGGTGGAAGCTCTGCCAGTGCTGGCCGACGAGCAGGCTGAGGTACTGGCCGAGGCCCTCGGGGCTATCGGCCAGTTGCACGCCAAGGGCCTGTGGCAATCGGACCTGCACCTGGACAATCTGCTGCGCCACGATAACCGGCTGTATTTGATCGATGGGGCGGGGATCTGTGTCGAAGAGGCGGGCAAGCCCCTGTCCCGGCAGAAGGTCCTGGAGAACCTCGGGGTATTCTTCGCCCAGTTGCCCAAGAGCCTGGAACCGTTCACCGAAGAGTTGCTGGTGCACTACCTGTTGAGCAACGCCGAGCATGCCTTGCCCCTGGAAGCCCTGCAGAAGCAGGTGAACAAGGTCCGGGGCTGGCGCCTGCGGGACTTTCTCAACAAGGTCGGCCGCGAGTGCACGCTGTTCAGCGTGCAGCGCGGCCCGTTCGCCTTGCGCGCGATCCGCCGTGAGGAAGAGGCGGCGATGCTGCCGGTGCTGGAGCACGCCGACGCCCTGCTGGATCAGGGCCATCTGTACAAGACCGGTGGCGCGGCCAGTGTTGGGCGGGTCGAGGTTGCGGGCCGGCCGCTGGTGATCAAGCGCTACAACATCAAGGGCTTTGCTCACTGGCTCAAGCGCTTCTGGCGCCCGAGCCGGGCCTGGCATTCCTGGCGCGAAGGCAATCGCCTGGCGTTCCTGGGCATTGCCACGCCCAAGCCTCTGGCCTTGCTGGAGCGGCGTTTCCTGTGGCTGCGGCGCAGCGCCTACCTGGTGACCGAGCATCTGCCAGGGCCGGACATCATCGAGCGCTTTGCACCCTTCGTGGACAGCGGGCAAGCCCCGGAGCCTGAATTGCTGGCGCTGGACCAGCTGTTTGCCGAGCTGATCAAGGAGCGCATCAGCCATGGCGACTTCAAGGGCCACAACCTGTTCTGGCAAGAGGGTCGCTGGGCGCTGATAGACCTCGACTCCATGTGCCAGCACTCCAGCCTGAGCAGCTTTGCCCCGGCTTATGCCCGTGATCGCGCGCGATTCATGCGCAATTGGCCGCAAGACAGCAATTTGTATCAAGTGATTGACCAGCGCCTGCCCAAGACGGCCCAGGGCACCGAGGCCTGACCTGCGACCCATGGCCGCTGCCTGCGCCGCGGCCACGGCGCGCGGCGGGTGTCAACCCGGGCTTGGCGCTCGCCGCTAGAGGCTTGCACCTGCTTTTACGTTATAATCCCGCCCTTTCGTTGTTTCTCGCCCCTTGCGAGCACACTTCATTTTCAAGGCGCATCGCGCCCGCATGCAGACTAAACGAGGCTAGACCCCTGTGGCATTGACGATTCTTGGCCTGTCCGGCGCCCTTAGCCATGATCCTTCAGCGGCCCTGTATATCGACGGCAAGCTGATTGCCGCCGCTGAAGAAGAGCGTTTCGTGCGCGACAAACATGCAAAGAACCGCATGCCCTACGAGTCGGCGAAATTCTGCCTGGAGCAGGCCGGGATCAAGCCTTCCGACGTTGACGTAGTCGCGATTCCGTTTGCCCCGATCAGCCTGTTCGGCAAGGCTCGCTGGCACTACGCCAAGCGCTACTGGTACGCCCCGGACCGCGCCCTGGACGCGATCCTGATGGGTAACCGTCGCTACAAGCGCTACCGCAATAAGATCGTCTGGTGCCTGGAGCAGCTGGGCTTCGACCCGAAAAAGGTCAAGATCGAGCCGGTGGAACACCACCTGGCCCACGCCTCCAGTGCCTACCACTGCTCGGGCTTTACGGAGAAGACCGCGATCCTCGGGATCGACGGCAAGGGTGAGTACGCCACCACCTTCTTCGGCTACGGCGAAAACGGCAAGATCCACAAGATCAAGGAATTCTTCGACCCGGACTCCCTGGGCGGCCTCTATGGCGCGATCACCGAGTTCCTCGGCTTCGAGATGCTCGACGGCGAGTTCAAGGTCATGGGCATGGCGCCGTACGGCGATGCCAGCAAATACGATTTCTCGCGCCTGGCCAGTTTTGAAAACGGCGAGCTGGTGATCAACACCGATTACGCCAACGTCATCGGCCTGCGTCGCTACAAAGAGAAGGGCAAGGGTTTCTACTTCTCGCCAAAACTCATCGAGTGGCTGGGTCCCAAGCGCGAAGGCGACATCGCCGACGAGCCGTACATCCACTACGCGGCGAGCATGCAGGCGCTGTTCGAGAAGCTGGCCCTGCAGATGATCGACCATTACCTGGGCGACATCCTCAAGGAAACCGGCAAGCTGGCCTTCGCCGGCGGCTGTGCGCTGAACGTCAAGCTGAACCAGAAGATCATTGCCCGTCCCGAGGTCAAGGAGCTGTTCGTGCAGCCGGCTTCCGGCGACGCCGGTACCGCCGTTGGTGCGGCGGCTTACGTTTCCCATGCCCGTGGGGTGCCGGTAGAGAAGATGGAGCATGTCTATCTCGGCCCGTCCTACAGCAACGAAGACGTGATCGCGGCCTGTGCCCGCCACCCGAACAAGCCAGCCTGGCGGCAGATCGACAACACCCCGGAGCGTATCGCCAAGATCATGGTGGATGGCAACCCGGTGGCCTGGTTCCAGGGCCGCATGGAGTTCGGTCCGCGTGCCCTGGGCGGCCGTTCGATCATCGGTTGCCCGAGCGCCACTGGCGTGGCCGACCGGATCAACGAACAGATCAAGTTCCGCGAGCGCTGGAGGCCTTTCTGCCCGTCGATGCTCGACACCGTCGGCCCGCAGATGATCAAGGTCGATCACCCGGCGCCGTTCATGACCTTCACCTTCGAAGTGGCTGAAGAGTGGAAGACCCGGGTGCCGGAAGTGGTCCACGAGGACGGCACGTCCCGGGCTCAGGTGCTCAAGCGCGAATACAACCCGCGCTACTACGACATGATGAAGGCCCTGGAAGTACTGACCGGCAACGGCGTGTCGCTGAACACCTCGTTGAACCGCCGTGGCGAACCGATGATCTGTTCGCCCACCGATGCCCTGAACATGTTCTACGGGTCCGACCTGCAGTACCTGATCATGGAAGACATTCTGGTGGTCAAAGACGGCGTGGACCCTTATGACACGCTCGGCTGAACGCCATGTGCTGCAGTTCTGCCACGGCTATGACGGGCCGTTCCTGGACTGTGCCCGGCAATACGCCAACCTGTTCGCGGGCAGCGGCTATCGAGTGACCACGGTGTTTCTCACCGGGGCCGCCGATGCCGATGTCGCCGCGGGCTGCGCGTCTGATGAAGTGCTGTTCATGGAATACAGCTCCAAGGCCATCCGCGGCCTGAAGCTGGGCGCCATCCGCGACCTGCGCAAGATCGCCGCGTCACGCAATTTCAGCTTCTGCATCGCTCACCGCTTCAAGCCGATCTATATCGCCTTGCTGGGTACCGGCTTGCCGGTGATCGGTGTCCATCATGCGTTTTCCGATTACAAGCGCGGCAGCCGCAAGCTCTTCGCCCAACTGTTCCGTAAGCGCCTGAGCCTGCTCGGGGTGTCCGATGCGGTGCGTGACGACATGCGTGCCTGCCTGCCGAAATGGCCGGCGCAGCGCATTCAGACCCTGTACAACCGTATCGACCTTGAGGCACTGCAGGCCGAGCAACTGAGCGCTGCCCAGGCGCGCAGCGAGCTGGGCCTGTCCGCCGATGCCTGGATTGTCGGCAACGTCGGGCGCCTGCATCCGGACAAGGACCAGGCCACCTTGCTGCGTGGCTTTGCCGCGTCTTTGCCGCAATTGCCGCCGCACAGCCAACTGGCGATTCTCGGAACCGGGCGTCTGGAAAAAGACCTGAAGTCCCTGGCCCGCGAGCTGGGGATTGCCGATCGCGTGCTGTTCCTCGGGCAGGTGCCTCAGGCCCGACGCTATTTCCGCGCCTTCGATGTGTTTGCCTTGAGCTCCGACCACGAGCCTTTTGGCATGGTCCTGTTGGAGGCCATGGCCGCCGGCGTGCCGCTGCTGGCCACCGCCTGTGGCGGTGCCCGGGAAGTGGTCGAGGGAGTGGGCATCCTGTTCCCCCTGGGCGACGTTGAACATATGGCCCAGGGGCTTCAGCATCTGGCCGCGATGGACGATCACCAGCGCCGGGTCTGTGCCGAGCTGATGCTCGATCGCCTGCGCGAGCGCTTCTCCGACCGTGCTGTACGCGACGTATTCTGGCGTTTGCCGCAAGTCACCGATCTGACCGCGAGGGGCTGATGCTCAATCGATTTCAAGGCTGGCGCGAACGTGGCTGGTCAGTCATTGACGCATCGACCTACGCCGATGCCTGGCAGCGGTTCGGTGGCAGTGTGGCAACCCATCCCCTGGTGGTGGAGCAGTTGGCGGACCTGGTGCAGATCCCGGTGCGCTACCTGGCCTGGGAGCGCAACGGCCAATTGCAGGCGGCCATTGCCACCTGGGGGCGCGACCTGGCGCTGTCCAAGGACGTGCTCAAGCGGGCCGGCAAGAAGGGCCTGTTCGATATCGGCAATGCCGAGCTGATCCTGCCCGCCGCTGCCGATGCTCAGGCGGTGTTGCGCCATCGTGGGCGTTACCTGTCCGCATTGAACGAGGGGCGCCTGACCGGCCTCAAGCCCCAGGCTGAACAGCTGGCCATGGCCAGGACGCCGGAAGAGCTGTCGAAGAAGTTTCGTTACAACCAGCGTCGTGAGCTGCGCCTGCTGGAAGAGGCGGGCGGGGTTGTACGCCCGGTCAGTGATTTCAGCAGCCCCGAGCTGGCGGCGATCTACTGCGACCTGTTCCAGCGCCGCTGGGGCTTTGCCGCCACCGGTGCCGAGCGTATGGCCGAGGTGCTGGAGCGCCTGCGCGAGCTGCTGATCGGTTCGGTGATCTTCCTCAACGACGCGCCGATTGCCGTGCAACTGATCTACCGGGTCGAAGCGCCGGAGTGGATCAGCGTCGAGTACGTGAACGGTGGGGTAGACCCGGAGACTCGTGAGTTCAGCCCTGGCAGCGTGCTGAGTTTTCTCAACACCCAGAGTGCCTGGGAACAGGCCCGTGCCCTGAACAAGCCACTGCGTTTCTCCTTCGGTCGTGCCGACCGTGAATACAAGGACCGTTGGTGCAATCCTGTGCCGGTTTTCCAGGTGTGAGTCAGCCCATGAGTCGCAAACAACAACTGCTCAAGCGTCACCGGCGCAATAAACGAATCGCTCTGTTGATCGGGCTGGTGCTGCTATTGGTGGTCGGCATACTGGTGGCCTGGTGGGTGCCGGTATTGCTGGCGGTATTGGCCTGGCTGGCCCATGAAGCCTGGTTTGCCGATCATCTGTTCTATTCGCCCAAGGATGATTACTGCTACGACTTCGGCAGCGATGCCCAGCAGGCCGCGGTGCGCCTTGAAGCGGGGCGCCTGTTGCTGGAGGCGCCGCTGGCGCTGGCCGGGGATGAAACCCTGGTTCTGGGCGTGCACGTCAAGAGCTCGTGGCTGGGACGTTTTCTCGACCCGGCTGTTGAGGTGTCGGGCGGTCCGCTTGCCGATCGTCAGGTGTTCGAGCGCGGGGTCAATGGCCTGCGCTACCTCAACCTCAGCGGCCTGGCCAGTTCCCTGGTCAGTGGCGAGCTGAGGTTGCGCGGGCGCTTCTGTCGGCTCCGCATCCAGCCGCAACTGATGTCCTGGCGGGATCCCGACTACCGGCGCCAGCGGGTGATGGTGATCGCTCCCCATGCCGACGATGCCGAGTTGGCAGCCTTCGGTCTGTACAGCCAGGCCGACGAGGCCTGGATCGTGACCCTCACCGCAGGCGAAATCGAGGCTGAGCATTACCAGGCCCTGGGCATGAACCCGGCAGAGGCGGCGCGGATCAAGGGGCGCTTGCGGGCCTGGGACAGTATTACTGTGCCGCGCTGGGCCGGGGTGCCTGAATCCCATTGCGTGCAGTTGGGCTATTTCTGCCTGCAGCTGCCTGCCATGCAGGCCTCCCCTGAACAGCCGGTGGCTTCTCGCGAGGCGCAACTGAGCGATATCCGCTTGTTCCGCCAGTTCAATCCATTCCCGCTGCCCGCCGACCAGGACGGGTTGCCGACCTGGAACAATCTCCTGGCCGACCTGCGTGAGCTGCTGCTCAAGGCGCGCCCTGAAGTGATAGTGCTGCCGCACCCGACGCTGGACCCTCATCCCGACCACATCTGTGCTCGCGAGGCGGTCATGCAAGCCCTGGAAGGGCTGGCCTGGCAGCCGACCTCTATCCTTGGCTATGCCAATCACCTGCATGACAACGACCGCTGGCCCATGGGGGATTCGGGCGCAGGCATTGCGTTGCCGCCGGTGTTCGAGTCGACGGCGGTGTTGCGCCCCTGGTGCTTGTCACTGTCCCAGGGCGAGCAGTATGACAAGGCCATGGCCTTGGGCATGATGCATGACCTGCAACCGAAAATGCCGTTCAAGCGACGCCTGCGCAGGTCGATACAGTGGCTTATGGCCGGTAGGGTGCCTTCAGCGCTGGGGGAGAATGAGTTCTTTCGCAAGGCGGTCAGACGCCATGAGCTGTTCTGGCTATTGCAACAGCGATAAACCGACATAACCATGGGGGCGTTTTGTAGCCCCAATCCGACAGTGAGTCCTTTGTGATCAATCCTCGCCCGCGAATCTTGTTTCTCATGCCCTACTTCGGGCGTTGGCCATTCTGGATGCCGTTTTTTCTCGAAAGCTGCCGCCGGAATCCGGATATCGACTGGCTCTTTTTCAGCGACTGCGGGACCCCGGACAATCTGCCGCCGAACGTCAAGCTAGAAAGCATGAGCTTTGCTGAGTACTGCGCTT
Source organism: Pseudomonas sp. GW823-FHT03E05 (assembly GCF_058796855.1). Classification (NCBI taxonomy): domain Bacteria; kingdom Pseudomonadati; phylum Pseudomonadota; class Gammaproteobacteria; order Pseudomonadales; family Pseudomonadaceae; genus Pseudomonas; species Pseudomonas sp. GW823-FHT03E05. The sequence continues at coordinate 242,660 of NZ_JBXAJB010000005.1, read as the reverse complement.
TGGTATCCCGGCGCCTGGAGATCGACTTTGCGCCCAATGCTGCCTACAAGCTCTGTGATATCAGGCCGGCAATGGGGTACATCCATATTGATCGTCTGGAGGGCTACGACTTCTGGGCCTTCGGCGATATCGACCTGGTCTACGGTGACCTGCGGGCCTATTTCACTGCGGATCGCCTGGCGGGGTATGACCTGTTCTCCACCCATGAACGGCGCGTCGCCGGGCACTTGTGCCTGATACGCAATACTGCGCGCAAGCGTGAGTTGTTCAGGCAGATCAAGGATTGGCAGACGCGCTTTACCGACCTGGAGCACCATGCACTGGATGAAGGGGCGTTCAGTCGGATTTTCCTCTGGCGCAAGAACTTCCCGGAACCGCTGTTCAAGTTGGTGGGCAAGTTCAATCCATGGCGCCGCCGCAGTGAGTTCACCGAGGCCTTCAGCACGCCGGGCGGAGTCATCAAGTGGCATGATGGCAGCCGTGATTTTCCGACGCGCTGGTACTGGAAGGATGGGCATCTGACCAATGACCGCGACGGCGACCGCAGTTTCCCGTACTTCCACTTTGTGTGCTGGAAGCGCAATGAGTGGTCGCAGTTGCCGGAGCAGGATGCGCAGTCGCTCCAAGCCCTGGCCAGTGAGCCGTCCTGGATCATCGATGCCGCAGGTTTTCACCGGGGATAGTTATGAGTCAGCGCTTCAAGGTCCTGCAGTTGCAGCCGGACTACAACGTCAAATCCCACGACTTCGCCGATCTCGCCGAGCAGATCGTCAAGGCCTTGCCGGCTGAGCGTTACGAAGTCACCGCAGCGTTCCTGCGGGGGCGCCCCGGGCCGAACGATCCGGTGAGTCGCGCCGCGCATTCGGTGTATTTCGAGTTTTCCGACAAATCCCTCAAGGGCATGCGCCTGCGGGCCATGTGGCGGCTGTATCAGTTCTGCCGCAAGGAACAGTTCGATGTGGTGATCTGCAACCGTTTCAAGCCGGTGAACATGATGCTGACCCTCAACCGCTGGTTGAAGGTGCCGTTGTGCATCGGAATTTCCCACGGTTTCGGTGAGTACGACCGGCTTTACCGGCGCCGCCAGACCCAGCGTCTGATCGATCGGCATTGGCGCTTTGTCGGTGTGTCCCCGGCCGTCAAGCAGTACCTGCTCGATTGCCAATGCGGTTTCACCGACCAGAACACCTGGGCGATCACCAACGCCATCGACATTGAACAGGCAGAGGCCTTGCAGCATTCCCGCGAGCGCTCCCGGGAGTTGCTGGGGCTGGCCCCCGATGTGCGGCTGATTGGTGCCTTGGGCCGCCTGGTGCCGGTCAAGGGTCATACCTATCTGCTGCAGGCCTTTGCTCAACTCAAGGACAAGTACCCGAAAACTCAGTTGGCAATCATTGGTGCCGGTCGCGAGGAAGCCAATCTGCGCGCTGAAATCGAGCGCCTGGGGCTGCAGGGCCGGGCTCACCTGCTGGGGTTCAAGGAGAACGCCCTGCAATACGTGCGGGCCTTCGATATCTGGACCATGCCATCGCTGGCCGAGGGGCTGGGCCTGGCCTTGCTTGAAGGCATGAGCGGGCAGTTGCCGGTGATCGCCTCGAACGTGCCGGCCATGCTGCCCCTGATCGAGGGGGCTGGCGGCTTGGCCGTGGAGCCGGCCAATGTACCGGCGCTGGTCGCCGCGCTGGATGCCTATCTCGGGCTGTCCGACGAGGAACTGGCCGCCAAGGGCCAGCAGGCCTATGCCTATCTGCAGAAAGAACACGATATCGAGGTGTTCCGCGAGGAGTACCGGCAATTGATCGACTCCGGCTTGAGTCAAGCGGGCAAGAGGCAGTAATGGCAGACCAGCAACCTGTGGTGACGGTGATTATCGCCTCCTACAACCACGCGCCCTACATTGAGCAAAGCATTCTCAGTGTGCTCAACCAGACCTATCCGAACATCGAGCTGCTGGTGGTGGATGACGGTTCCAGCGATGACAGTGTCGAGCGTATCCGGCGCCTGCAGGAGCAGCATGGCTTCGACTTCCGGGTCCAGCAGAATCAGGGCCTGACCAACACTCTCAATGGTGCCATTGCACGGTCCAGGGGCAGCCTGATCGTGCCTTTCGGCTCCGACGACATCATGCTGCCCGAGCGCATTGCGACTCAGGTGGCCTATATGGATGGCAAGCCTGAGGTGGGGATCTGCGCGGGCAATATCGAGCTGATCGACAGCGACGGCAACCTGTTTCCCGAGAAGCGCCAGCGCCGTGACGTGCCGTTCCGGCGCCTGGACTTCGACGACATGTTCCTTGAGCGCAAGCCCTATCCACCGGCTCCGACCCTGATGATTCGTCGTGAGGCCCTGGAAAAGGTCGGCGGTTTCGATCCGAATATCCGTCTTGAAGACCTGCTGATCGAGCTGAAGATCACCCGGGCCGGTTATTTCATCGATGGCTTGAACGTGTTGATGGCGCGGTATCGCAAGCACGCCACCAACTCCTACAAGAACCACCGGTTCATGATCGACAACATCCTGCGTTCCTATGCCCTGTTCAGCGACCACCCGCTGTATGACGAGGTGCGCTACAAGTTCCTCAGTTCGATGTTCCTCAAAGTCTCCAATCGGGATCGCAAACTGGCACGCGAGCTGCTGGCACAGATCCCGTTCAAGGCCTGGAACAAGAAAACCTGGCGTGGATTGGGCCGCCTTTATTTTTCTCCACTGGAAAAAGACTGAAGAGACGCCGGAGCATGGGCTGGATTCAACGTTTTCTGGAGAAGCGCGCCAAGCGTGCGATCCGCAAGCTGCCGAAAATCGAGCGCGGCGTGGTGCGTTTCCAGCAGAGATATCCAGGTTACAGCATCGGGCGTGGCAGCTATGGCTTGCCCGAGGTGCATGACTGGCAGGAGGGCTCGACCCTGAGCATCGGGGCGTACTGCTCGATTGCCGAAGGGGTGCAGATATTCCTCGGTGGCCACCACCGAGCGGATTGGGTCACCACTTTTCCCTTCCCGGCGATGCTGCCTCAGGCCGCGCACATCAGTGGCTACGCCGGGACCAATGGCGATGTCCGGGTGGGCAGTGATGTGTGGCTGTGTTCCAACAGCACGCTGTTATCCGGTGTGACCATTGGCCATGGTGCGATTGTTGCGGCGGGAGCGCTGGTCACCAAGGACGTCGAGCCTTATGCGGTGGTCGGTGGCAACCCGGCGCGTTTCCTGCGCTGGCGCTTTCCCGAGGAGCAGCGCCAGCAACTCTTGCAGAGTGCCTGGTGGGACTGGCCGGAGGCTGAGTTGCACGGGTTGGCCGACAAGCTCTGCAGCGATGATATTGACGGCTTCCTGGCCTACGCCCGGCAGCGTTCAGCCTGACCGCTCGCTGTTTAATCCCTTCTGAACCTGTTCCAGGCAGCCCTGTGTAGCTGCCATGGAACAGGTGCGTGCGCAGGGGTCAGCGAGCCACTTGGTGCAGGTCATTCGCCGGTAGCTGCTTCAACAGTCCGGTGGCCAGTGGCATCGAGGTGCCCTGGGCGTAACCGGCCTGCAGTGCGTCCAGGTGCTCCAGGAACAGCCAGCCACAATCCTCGGCATAGCGCTGCATATGGCGCACATTGCGCTGGCGCAGCGATTTTCTCAGTGAGGAGGGATAGACCCGCAGGTCTGCAAGATCGATCAGCCCGAACTCGCCATTTTCCAGTACCAGCACATTGGCCAGGTGCAGTGAGCGGAAATACACCCCTTGCTCATGCAGGTTGGCCATGAAGGCGCCAAAGCGCTTGATCAACTTGGCACGCTCGTCGCCAGAGCTTGCCAATTGCAGACTCTGGCGCAGAGTCTGGCCGGGCAGCGGTTGGTAGCGGACGGCGTTGCTGCCGTCGGCAAGACGGTACAGTCCGAGGATTTTCGGGGTGGTGATGCCCAGCTCGCGCAGTTGCTCGCTATTGGTGGCAAACCGCGCGGAGTAGGGGTTGAACCCTCCAGAGGTGTACCAGCGGCGAGGGCGAAACAGCTTGAGGAAGCTGCCGTCTTCAAGACGCAGGACCTTGGGCCCCAGGCCGTCGGCTTCGATTACCCGGGCATTGGCCATCAGCTTGTCGGCGTCGGCCTGGGTGAGCGACTCGACCGGGTGGCTGGGTGAGCGTCGCGCACGTTGGCTGATACACAGGGCAGCGATCAGGGCCAGGGGAATCCACAGCAGGAACCAGTGCTCTTTGGGGCGAGAGAGAATCCCGCCGCCTTCGGTCAGGCCTGCGCCAATGCCGAACATCAGCCAGGTCGAGGCCAGGATCAGTAGTGGTTCGGCCCGTAGTTGCCAGCTTTTGAACAGGGCCCAGGCCTGCATGAACAGCCACGGCAGAAGGCCGATGATGCCCACATAGTAGAGCACGCCCAGGGCGAAGTTATGGGGCTCTTGCAGCAGGAAACCGATGCCGGGGTCCAGGGACAGACTGGCGTTGTAGCCGTGGCCGATCCATGGGTGGTTGGCAATCTGTTCCAGGGCCAGGCGCCAGAGATCGAAACGCGAAGAGCTGCCCCGTTCCAGAAGCATCTGCGAGAACAGCGCAACGACGGCTATACCGCCTGCCAGCATGCCGCCCAGCAGCATCAGCGAACGACGGTTCCAACTAATGAAGCTCAGCCACAGTGCCGCCAGGGTCAATGCCACCAGAGGCGTTCTGGAGCCTGTGGCGATCAGCGCGGCGACCATGATGACCAACGCCGGAACGCTCAGCCAGAGTATCTGGTAACGACGGCAGTTCATGCTCAGGCACAGCCAGTAGACACAGAAGAACCCAAAGACATGGGAGCTCAGCAATGGGTTGTCAAAGGCGCCCGCACCGATCATGCGCAGTTCGGGGGTGTGGTATCGAACGAAGACGTACAGGTTGAAGATCGAGGCGATGAGAGCAACGATCGCAGCACAAAAGACCAGCGGCTGTAGCACCTCGCCGCGGTAGCGAACCAGTAGCATGCAGCCGGCGAACAGCATCAGGGTGTGCAGAGGCGTCTTGATTTCCCCCAGCACGCTGTCCACCGGAGGGCTCCAGGCCAGGCTGACAAGGGCCCAGGTGCAGAACAGCAGCATGGCGATGAAGACAGGTTCGCGAAGGAGGCTTTTCAGCTCGCTGGGGCGAGTACACAGCGCGATCAGCGTCGGGATGCTGAACAGTCCGTAGTACAGCTTGTGCAATCCACTGCGTCCCGGCAGGAAGAACATCGCACAGAGAAGCAGTAGATAACCGATCGGCAGAATCCACAGGCAAATGAAATCGAATACTCGATTGGCCGTGTTGTGAAGGGCATTGGGTTGCATGCTTGAACGTTCATCCCGGAAGTTAAGCTGGCAATCATAACGACTTATGGCTGGCGGTGTCGTTGGTCAGCTGAACAATCTCGGGTCTATGGGAGTGCCAGTACCGCGAACAAGCTGTGCTAAAGTCAGCCTCCTTTTTGACGACATTCGCGTGATATGACCGACTCCAGTCCTGACGCAAGCCCCTCGAGCTTGAAAATCTACTTCCGTCTGCTCGGCTATGTGCGGCCCTATATTGGTCTGTTTCTCATCAGCATCGTCGGGTTTCTGATCTTCGCTTCGACTCAGCCCATGCTCGGCTACATCCTCAAGTATTTCGTCGACGGCCTGTCCAACCCTCAGGCGGTGCTGTTTCCCGGTGTGCCTTATCTGCGCGACATGCAGTTGCTCCAAGCGGTGCCGCTGCTGATCGTGCTGATCGCTGCCTGGCAAGGCCTGGGCTCCTACCTGGGCAATTACTTCCTGGCCAAGGTATCCCTGGGGCTGGTGCACGATTTGCGGGTGCAACTGTTCAACAACCTGTTGACCCTGCCCAACCGTTACTTCGACAAGCACAACTCCGGGCATCTGATCTCGCGTATCACCTTCAACGTGACCATGGTCACGGGGGCGGCGACGGACGCGATCAAGGTGGTGATCCGCGAAGGCATGACCGTGATCTTCCTGTTCGGCTCGCTGTTGTGGATGAACTGGCGCCTGACCCTGGTGATGATCGCCATCCTGCCGCTGATCGCGGTCATGGTCCGCACCGCCAGCAAGAAATTCCGCAAGCAGAGCAAGAAGATCCAGGTGGCCATGGGTGATGTGACCCATGTTGCCTCGGAAACCATCCAGGGCTATCGCGTGGTTCGCAGCTTTGGCGGCGAGACTTATGAGCAGCAGCGTTTTCTTGCGGCCAGCCAGGGCAACACCGACAAGCAACTGCGCATGACCCGTACCGGCGCCATCTACACCCCACTGTTGCAACTGGTGATCTACAGCGCCATGGCGGTACTGATGTTCCTGGTGCTGTATCTGCGCGGTGATGCTTCTGCCGGTGAAATGGTGGCCTATATCACCATGGCCGGTCTGCTGCCCAAGCCGATCCGCCAGCTGTCCGAAGTCAGCTCAACGATCCAGAAAGGCGTGGCGGGTGCGGAGAGCATCTTCGAGCAGTTGGACGTCGAGCCTGAGGTCGATCGCGGCACTGTCGAGCGCGCCAGCATCAATGGGCACCTGGAGGTGCGCAACCTGAGTTTCACCTACCCGGGAACCGAACGGCAGGTGCTCGATGACATCAGCTTCAGTATCGAGCCCGGGAAAATGGTGGCGCTGGTGGGGCGTTCCGGCAGTGGCAAGTCGACCCTGGCCAACCTGATTCCGCGGTTCTACCACCACGACAAGGGCCAGATTCTTCTGGATGGCACCGAGGTCGAAGACTTCCGCCTGCTGAACCTGCGTCGGCATATTGCTCAGGTTACCCAGCACGTCACGCTGTTCAGTGACACCGTGGCCAACAACATTGCCTACGGTGACCTGGCCGGTGCGCCGCGTGAGGACATCGAGAAGGCCGCCGCCGATGCCTATGCCATGGACTTCATTGCCCAGTTGCCCGAAGGCCTGGATACCCAGGTAGGGGAGAACGGCGTACTGCTTTCAGGTGGCCAGCGCCAGCGCCTGGCGATTGCCCGGGCCTTGCTGAAGAACGCCCCGCTGCTGATTCTCGACGAGGCCACTTCGGCCCTGGACACCGAATCCGAGCGGCACATCCAGGCCGCCCTGGACAAGGTCATGAAGGGCCGCACCACCCTGGTGATTGCCCACCGCCTGTCGACCATCGAGAAAGCCGACCTGATCCTGGTCATGGACCAGGGGCGGATTGTCGAGCGCGGCAGCCATGCCCAGTTGCTGGCACAGAACGGCTACTACTCGCGGCTGCATGCCATGGGCCTGGAAGAGCCCGCGCCCAGCGGAATCGCCTGACCTGTTCCGGGGAGCGAGCCGGCTCGCTCCCCGGGGCCTTGGTGTGCAAGGCACCTTGGCATCATTTGTAGCCGCTTCCTTACAGTCTTGACCAAGCCTAAATAATTCTGCGTTTCCCGCTTGTTATGGTTCCCGCCTGAATCTTTGAACAGATCGAGGGGGCCATCCCTCTCGCGTGGGTAGCAGAATGTTGCAACGCTTTGTGTGGAAGTTATTACCCAAGACCCAGCGCAATTTCCTGCTTGGGCGCCTGTCGGTGGTGGATCGCCAAGTGGTGAACAAGTCCATGTCGGCCAATGTGCGCTTTCCTGATGCCTTCTCCCGACACTCCTGCCTGTTCATTCATGTCCCCAAGTGCGCGGGCAGCAGCATCTGTTCGGCATTGTTCGACGGTTGGATGCCCGGGCACCTGCCGTTGTACTGGTACGAGCAGCAGTTTCCCCAGGCCTTTTCCAGCAGCTTCAAGTTTGCCTTCGTGCGCGACCCCCTGGAGCGCGCCTACTCGGCCTACGCTTTCCTGCGGGGCAATCGCCTCGGCCGACGGGACCAGGCAGCCCAGGCGCTGGTAGGGCATTACCGCGACTTCGATGACTTTATCGGCCGCTGGCTGCACCCGGAAACCATCCACAAGCAGATGCACTTTGCTGCCCAGAGCGATTTTCTCACCGACTCCCTGGGCCGACTGGCCCTGGATTTCGTCGGCTATCAGGAGCACCTGCAGCGAGATTTCCAACTGCTGTGCGAGCAGTTGCAGGTCCAGACCCGACTGCCCCATGTCAACAGCACCCAGCAGCGCCATGGCACCCCCGTCAGGGATATCTGTTCGGTACGCACCCGGCGCCTGGTGCGCCGGGTCTATCAACGCGACTACGAGATGCTCGGTTATGAATAAGCTTGCCTGTGTGCCGCTGGAGCGCCCGCAAATCCGTCCCTACAGCCTGTCGTTGTCCACCGAGGCCCGGGCCGCCCTCAAGCAGCAGCAACCCTGCTGTCTTTGGCTGACCGGATTGTCGGGGGCCGGCAAGTCGACCCTGGCCAATCTGTTGGAGCTGCGGCTCAACGAGTTGGGTATGCACACCTTCGTCCTCGACGGCGACAACGTTCGCAGTGGCCTGTGCAGTGACCTGGGAATGGGGGCCGAGGCGCGCAAGGAGAATATCCGCCGCATGGCCGAGGTGGCACGGCTGATGGTGGACGCCGGCCTGCTGGTCATAGTGTCGGCGATCTCGCCGTTTCGCGCCGAGCGCGATGCCGCCCGCGCGCTGTTCGGCCCGGGGGAATTCATCGAGGTGTACGTCAGTACACCTTTTGATACCTGTGCCCGGCGTGACCCCAAAGGGTTGTACCAGGCTGCGCTGGAGGGGCGGATCAAGGACTTCACCGGGCTCGACAGCCCCTATGAAGCGCCGTTGCAGGCCGATTGCGAGATCGACACGGCGACCGTGGCACTGCCGGAGGCGATCCGCCGCCTGCTGCAAATGCTGCCCCGTAAATAAGCGGCAAGAATTCTTCGTCGGCCCCATTCAAGGCATAGAACTAGGCGGCGCCAACCCTGTGTTAATATCGCGCCCCTGTTCATTTTGTATGTGGGATGCTCCATGAAGTTGTCCATGCCGCGATTCGATCAAGCCCCCGTCTTGGTGGTCGGCGATGTCATGCTCGACCGTTACTGGCATGGTGGTACCTCACGGATTTCCCCTGAGGCGCCAGTGCCGGTGGTCAAGGTCGAGCAAATCGAGGATCGCCCCGGCGGTGCCGCCAACGTTGCCCTGAACATCGCTGCCCTCGGCGCGCCGGCCTCCCTGGTGGGCGTGACCGGCGACGATGAAGCCGCCGACAGCCTGGCCAACAGCCTGCAAGGCGCGGGCGTGCGTGCGCTGTTCCAGCGCATCAAGCACCAGCCGACCATCGTCAAGCTGCGGGTCATGAGCCGTCACCAGCAGTTGTTGCGTATCGATTTCGAAGAACCCTTCGCCACCGACGCCCTGGCCCTGGCGGCCGAGGTCGATGCCCTGCTCGACGGGATCAAGGTGCTGGTTTTGTCCGACTACGGCAAGGGCGCGCTGCGCAATCACCAGGTGCTGATCGCCGCTGCGCGGGCCCGGGGCATTCCGGTGCTGGCGGACCCCAAGGGCAAGGATTTCTCCATCTACCGCGGCGCCAGCCTGATCACGCCGAACCTCAGCGAGTTCGAGACCATCGTCGGCGGCTGCGCCGACGAGCACGAACTGGTGAGCAAGGGCGCGCAGTTGATGCATGACCTGGAGCTGGGGGCGCTGCTGGTGACCCGTGGCGAACATGGCATGACCCTGTTGCGCCCCGACCACCCGGCCATGCACTTGCCAGCCCGGGCCCGGGAAGTGTTCGACGTTACCGGTGCCGGGGATACGGTGATCTCCACCCTGGCGGCCGCCATTGCCGCCGGCGAAGAGCTGCCCCACGCAGTGGGCCTGGCCAATCTGGCGGCCGGCATCGTGGTTGGCAAGCTGGGTACCGCCGCCATCAGTGCTCCCGAACTGCGCCGGGCGATCCAGCGCGAGGAAGGCTCCGAGCGCGGGGTGCTGAGCCTCGACCAGTTGTTGCTGGCCATCGATGATGCCCGAGCCCACAACGAGAAGATCGTCTTCACCAACGGCTGCTTTGACATCCTGCACGCCGGGCACGTGACCTACCTGGAACAGGCGCGAGCCCAGGGCGACCGGTTGATCGTGGCGATCAACGATGACGCTTCGGTCAGTCGCCTCAAGGGCCCAGGCCGTCCGATCAACAGCGTCGACCGGCGCATGGCGGTGCTGGCGGGGCTGGGGGCGGTGGACTGGGTGATCAGTTTCCCCGAAGGCACCCCGGAAAACCTCCTGTCCCAGGTTCGGCCGGACGTGCTGGTGAAGGGCGGTGACTATTCCATCGACCAGGTTGTAGGTGCCGATATAGTCGGTGCCTATGGCGGCACCGTTAAGGTGCTGGGGCTGGTGGAAAACAGCTCGACCACGGCTATCGTCGAGAAGATCCGCAAGACCGACAAGGCCGAGTAACGGCCTTGCGGTCCGCAAAAAAAGGCGCCTGTTGCAGGCGCCTTTTTTTTGCCTCAGCCCTGGCGCCGGGCCTTGCCGGGGACGATCTTGCGCAGGATCTGCCGGGCCCGGCCGGTTAGCCGCGATAGCTTCGACGCCTTTTGCGGTGGCTCCAGGCCCCGCTGCCTGAGCCAGTCCTTCCAGCGAATCCGCTCGTCACTCACCACCCAGCCTTCCTGCTGGGCGAAGCTTTCTGCCAGGTACAGGCCGCGGGTGCTGGCCGGATGCAACTGGTCTTTCTTCAGGGTGTAGAGCTCGGCGCAGGGCTCGCCGTTGTACAGGGGCATCAGGTACAGGTCCGGGCGCTTGCGGTCCAGCCGTGCCACCAGTTGGTCGCCCTCCAGGCGCTCGTCGACGTGGAACAGGCTCAGGGACTTGGCTTCCCTCGGCACGTCCAGGCGCAGGTCGTAGATCAACTGCAGTGAGGCGGTGGGCAGGTGCACATAGGCCCGGGGACGCTCCAGCAACTGCAGGTTGCCACAGCGCACCGGCAGCGCCGCCCCGGACAGCGGGGTCAGGCGAAAGGGCAGGGCCTCGCGATAGTGCAGGGCGCCGGCGTAGGGCGCGGGCAGCCAGGTGTCGTTGAAGCGCCCACCGAGCCAGCCTTCGGGGGTTTCCAGCAGGCATTCCTCGGCAATTTCCTGGATCGCGGTATGCAGTGGCAGGTTGAGCTCGTGAGCCGGGACATAGCCGGAAATCAGCTTGAGCACCACATCGCCGCGATCCTGGCGGCGCTGGCGCACCAGCACCCAGTAGTCGCGGTTCTGCCAGTGCAGGGTCAGGCGCACCGAGACCCCGAGGTTGGCCAGCTCCAGGGCGAAGCGCTGATTGTCGGCCACCGTCACCGCGCGCCGGCGCTGCAGGGTCTGAGCGAAGTTCAGCGGCATTCCGACGCTCTGGTAGCTCAAGCCTTCGGGAGTCGCTTCGACGAACAGGGGCAGGGTCTTGAAGTTGCTGGGGTTCTTTCTAATGAGCGGTCGCGACATCTCGGCTCCTTCTTGCGTCGGGGTCGGCCGCGTCGGCGGCATCAGTTCTTGCCAAGGACCTGCGCCACAGTCGACACGTTGTGGGCCAGGTGCAAGGGATTGATGGTCCCGACAATAGCACTGGCGACACCGGGCCGGTCAAACAGCAGCTCGAAGCTGGCCCGCACCGGATCGATGCCCGGGCTCAGGCAGACGTGGCCGCTGGCAAGCGCCTTTTTCACCAGGATGCCCTTGTGGTGAGCGGTAGCGTAGTCAATGACTGCCCGCTCGGCCTGTTCGTTCAGATTGTAGGTAACCATGGCGCAATCGCCTTGCTCCAGGGCCTTCAGGCCGCCGTCTACGGTCTTGCCGGAGAAACCGAAGCCACGGATCTTGCCCTCCTGCTTGAGCTGCGCCAGGGCCTGGTAGACCTCGCACTGCTCGAGGATCGCCAGGTCGTTGCCGTCGGAATGCACCAGCACCAGGTCGATGAAGTCGGTTTCCAGGCGTTGCAGGCTGCGCTCCACGGACATCCGGGTATGGGCCGCGCTGAAATCGTGCCGCGACAGGCCATCGGCGAACTCTTCGCCGACCTTGCTGACAATCACCCATTCCTGGCGCTGGCCGCGCAGTAGCGGGCCCAGGCGCTCTTCGCTGCGGCCGTAGGCCGGAGCGGTGTCGATCAGGTTGATGCCCAGGTCGCGGGTCAGCTTGAGCAGCATGCGGGCCTCCTGGTCGTCGGGGATCTGGAAGCCGTTGGGGTATTTCACGCCCTGGTCGCGGCCCAGTTTCACCGTGCCCAGACCCAGGGGCGACACCAGCAGGCCGGTGCTGCCCAAGGGGCGATGCAGATCGTGCAGGGTTGGCTGGCTCATGGCAGCAGTTGCTCCCAGGCTGGTTGCGCCAGGGGCGGCTTGGGCAGTTCGGGCAGGGCCTGGTCGGCGGCGGGGCGAATGCCGTCGCGCTCCAGGGCAGCCAGGACCCGGTCGGCGAAGTCCGGTGCCAGGGCCAGCTTGGTCGGCCAGCCCACCAGCAGGCGATCCTGCTCGGCGAGGAAGGCGTTGTCCGGGCGGGCCAGGCCCGACTGTGCCGGTTCGGCGCGGTCGACCCGCAGGGTGGCCCATTGCGCCTGGCTCAGGTCGATCCAGGGCAGCAGTTGCCCCAGTTCCTTCTGGGCTGCGGCAATCTGCGCTGCCGGTTCCCGGGCCACGCCCTCGGCTTCGGCGATATCGCCCCCCAGGTACCAGACCCACTGGCCGTCGGCGGCCGGGTGAGTGGTGACGGTGATCCGTGGTTTTGGCCCGCCGCCCAGGCAGTGGGCGTACAGCGGTTTCAGGCTCGGGCCCTTGACCAGCACCATGTGCAATGGTCGCCGTTGCATGGCGGGCTGGCTCAGGCCGGCCGCTTGCAGCAGCTCGGCATTGCCGGCTCCGGCGCTGAGGACAATGCGTTGCGCGCGGATTTCCCGGCCGTCGACCCGCAGGCCCAGCAGTTGGCCGTTCTCCAGGAGGGGCTCGATCTTCTGCCCGGCCAGCAGGCTGTCTCCCGCCAGGTGCGCGAGGCGCTCGATCAGGCTCGGCACATCCACTACCAGTTCGGCGAGGCGGTAGACCTTGCCCTTGAAGCGCTTGTCCTGCAGGGCCGGGGGCAGTTGCTCACCCTTGACCTGATCGACCCGCCCGCGTACCGCCTTGCTGGCGAAGAAGCTGGTGAGGTTGCCGGCCAGGGTGCCGGGGGACCAGAGGTAGTGGGCCTCGGACAGCAGGCGCACGCCGGACAGGTCCAGCTCGCCATTGCCCGCCAGGGCTTCGCGCCAGCGCCGTGGCATGTCGGCAATGGCCTCGGAGGCGCCAGTGAGGGCGCCGTGCAGGGCGTATTTGGCGCCGCCGTGGATGATCCCCTGGGATTTCACGCTCTGTCCGCCGCCGAGACTGGCGTTTTCCACCAGCACGGTGGAGAAACCCAGGCGTTGCAGGCGAGCGTTGAGCCAGAGACCGGCGACGCCTGCGCCGACAATCAGCACATCGGTGGAAATAGCGGATGGCATGCAGCGACCTCGGTAAGTAAAACGAAGCCGCAAGTTTCAAGCCTCAGGCCTCAAGCTGCAAGCTTGGCGCTCACTCTGGCCGCTTGAGGCGTGTGGCGTGAGGCTGCTTTCTAGTGCCCGGCGGTTTTCGAGAACAACTGGATCACCACCACGCCGAGGACGATCAGCGCCATGCCCAGCATCGCCGGGATATCCAGCTTCTGGCCGTACAGAAACAGCGCGGCGATGCTCACCATGACGATGCCCATGCCGGCCCATACCGCGTAGGCCACGCCCACCGGCACCGTGCGCACCACCAGGGTCAGCATCCAGAAGGCCACGCCGTAGCCGACGATGATCAATGCCAGGGGCAGCGGAGTGCTCAGGCCCTTGACCGCTTTCATTGAAACAGTGGCGATCACTTCCGCGCAGATGGCGATAGCCAGGTAGTAGTAAGCGTTCATGGGAGGGTTCCTCGGGGCTGGGACTGCTTTATGAGGTCGGCATTCTAGAGAAAGTTCAGATGGGGTAAAGTCATTACCTATCTGGATGATAGATAGGTTGTGCCATGAACATGCAATGGAACCTGGAGCAGTTGCGCCTGTTTGTCGGGGTCGCCGAACTGCGTTCGTTTTCTGCCGTGGCCCGCCAGCAGCGCAAGGCGCAATCGGCCATCAGCAGTGCCATCGCCCAGCTGGAGGATGACCTGGGAGTGAGCCTGTTCGAACGCAGCAGTGGCCGCCAGCCAAGGCTGACGGAGGCGGGCAGCGCACTGTTGCAGGAAGCGCGGGAGATCCTGCGCCAGTGCGACCGCCTCAATGGCCGGGCGCTGGCCTTGATGCGCGGCCAGGAAGCGCGGTTGCGCCTGGCCCAGGACGAAGCGATGCCCTATCAGCCGGTGCTCGACAGCCTGGAGGCCCTGGCGGAACACTTTCCCAGCCTGGAGGTGCAACTGGCCAGCGGGGCCCAGGGCGACGTAGCGCGCAAACTGGTGGAGCGCCGGGCCGACCTGGGGTTGCTGTTTCACCATGAGCAGATGCCGGAAACTTTGGAGCGCCGGGCCCTGGGCAGTGTGGAGATGGTCACTGTCTGCGCCGTGGGGCATCCGCTGGCCCATGAAAAAAGGGTCAACCGCCAGTTGCTGGCGCTACACCGGCAGTTGCTCATCGCTCCACAAGCCAGTGGCTACCCCGGTGGTGAGCAGGTCAGCCCCCAGGTCTGGCGGGCTGACAGCTTCTACGTCTTGGCCGAATGGCTGATGCGCGGGCTGGGCTGGGCCTGGCTGCCACGGCATGTGGTGCAGTACCCGGCCTACCAGAACCAGATGGTGGAGCTGGCCAGCCAGTGGACGCCCCCGGCACTGGTGGTGGAGCTGGCCTGGCGCCGTGACGAACCTCTGGGCCCCGCGGCGCACTGGCTGGCAGAACGTTTTGCCGTGCACCTGAAGGCGATCGGCTAAAAAACCGATAAACTCCGCCGCCATGAATAGAACTCTCTATACCGCATTGTTTTACCTGGGGCTGCCATTGGTAGCGATCCGCCTGTGGCTGCGCTCGCGCAAGGCGCCGGCTTATGCCAAGCGCATTGGCGAGCGTTTCTCTCTCGGCTTGCCGAGCATGCAACCCGGTGGCATCTGGGTGCATGCGGTGTCGGTGGGCGAGAGCATCGCTGCCGCGCCGATGATCCGGGCGCTGCTGGCGCGTTATCCACAGCTGCCGATTACCGTGACCTGCATGACTCCCACCGGCTCCGAGCGCATCCACGCGCTGTTTGCCAACGAGCCGCGGATCCAGCACTGCTACCTGCCCTACGACTTGCCTTGCGCCGCGGCGCGGTTTCTCGATCGGGTGCAGCCCAAGCTGGCGGTGATCATGGAAACCGAACTGTGGCCCAACCATATCGACCAGTGTGCCCGGCGCGGGATTCCGGTGGCCCTGGCCAATGCCCGGTTGTCCGAGCGTTCGGCCAAGGGCTATGGGCGTTTTGCTCGGCTGACCGCACCGATGCTGGCGCAGATGAGCCTGTTCGCGGTGCAGACCGAAGCCGAGGCCCAGCGTTTCCTCCGGCTTGGGGCCCGCCCAGAGACTGTGCAAGTGACCGGATCGATCAAGTTCGACCTGAGCATCGACCCGCAGTTGCTGCAGCGGGCCACCGAGCTGCGCCAGCAATGGCAGGCCATGGAGCGCCCGGTGTGGATCGCCGCCAGTACCCACGAGGGCGAAGACGCGGTGGTGCTCGATGCCCACCGGCAACTGCTGGGCAATTACCCCAATGCCTTGCTGATCCTGGTGCCGCGGCACCCGGAGCGCTTCGACTCGGTGCATGAGCTGTGCCGGCAGCAGGGCTTTACCACGGTACGCCGTTCTGCAGCCGAGCCGGTGCTTGCCACCACCTCGGTGCTGCTGGGGGACACCATGGGCGAATTGCTGTTCCTCTATGCCCTGGCCGACAGCGCCTTTGTCGGCGGCAGCCTGGTGCCCAACGGTGGGCACAACCTGCTGGAGCCGGCAGCCCTGGCCAAGCCGGTGATCAGCGGGCCGCATCTGTTCAATTTCCTGGAAATCGCCGCGATGCTGCGTGAGGCCGGAGCCTTGCAGGAAGTGGACGATGCCGAGGGGCTCGCGGTGGCGGTGCAGCGTCTGTTCGAGCTACCCCAGGATGCGCGCAAGATGGCCGACGCCGGGCTCAAGGTGCTCAGGGCCAACCAGGGCGCCTTGCAACGGCTGCTCGATGGCCTTGGCCGCCTCCTGGGCAGGCACTGATCGTCGCCTTCGGTAGCCGCTGTCGCATGGCCGTAAAAGGCCGTTACACCGCCATGAAAAAGGCCACCGCAAAGGTGGCCTTTTTCATGCCTGCGACCTTCAGGGGCGGGCCCTGAGCTGCTCCTGGGCGGCCTTGGCCAGGTCTGGCGGCAGGAAGTCGCGATCCGGGTTGTAGTCGGCCTTGAGATAGCGCGACAGGTCCTGCAGGTCCCCCGGGTTGAGGGTGCCGGCAGCCTGTTTCAGGCGCAGGTTGTCGAGGATGTAGTCGTAGCGGCTGTTGTTGTAGTTGCGCACCGAGGTGTACAGCTGGCGCTGGGCGTCGAGCACATCGACGATATTGCGCGTGCCCACCTGGTAGCCGATCTCCGTGGCCTCCACTGCGCTCTGGTTGGAAATGATCGACTGGCGCCGGGCCTGGACCTGCTCGACATCGGTGTTCACCGCGCGGTGCAGGTTGCGGGTGTTTTCCACCACCTGGCGGCGCAGGGATTCACGCTGTTGCTCGGTCTGGCTCAGGCGCGAGTAGGATTCACGCACCTGGGAGCTGGTCAGGCCGCCGCTGTAGATCGGAATGTTCAGTTGCAGGCCGATGGAGCGCTGTTCGACGTCGCTGCCATAGCGCGTCAGCGGGTTGGGGTTGCTGAAGCCCAAAGCATCGTTGTCGCCTTTCTTGTACTGCGCCACTGCGTCCAGGGTCGGCGCATGCCCGGCCTTGCGCTGCTTGAGGGTTTCCTCGGCGGCGCTGACTGCGTAGTTGCTGGCCAGCAGGTTGAGGTTCTGCTTGGCGGCGGTGTCCACCCAGGCCTTGGCGTCGTTGGGGGTCGGCGCCAGCACTGGCAGGGTATGGACGATGCCCTGGATCGAGTTGTACTCGCGGTTGGTCAGGGTGATCAGGGCCTCGAAGGCATCATCCACCTGGCGCTGGGCAAGGATCCGGTTGGCCCGGGCAGTATCGTAGCTGGCCTGGGATTGCAGGACGTCGGTCTTGTCCGACAGGCCCACGTCGAAGCGTTCGTTGGATTGGTCCAGCTGACGCTTGAAGGCCGCTTCCTCGGCCTTGGTCGAGGCCAGGTTGTCCTGGGCGCGCAACACCGCGAAGTAGTTCTCCGCGCTCTGCAGGATCAGGTTCTGCTCGGTGGCCGAGAGTTGCAGGGAAGCCTGTTCGTTGATGTCCTTGGCCGCCTGCAGCTGGAACCAGCGGTCGGCCCGGAACAGTGGCTGGGCCAGGGTCGCCTGGTAGACGTTGCCGCTGCGGGTAGAGGTCATCGACGGTTCGTCGAACTTGGTGCGGGTGTTGTTCATGTCCGCGCCGGCCGAAAGGTTGGGCAGCAACCCGGCACGAGCCTGGGGCACCACTTCCTTCTGGGCACCGTACTGGGCGCGCGCAGCGGCCAGATCGGCGTTGTTGTCCACCGCTTCCTGGTAGACGCTGACCAGATCGGTCTTGGTGGTCAAAGGCGCTTCTGCTGCCCAGGCCATTCCATTGGACGCACAAGACACGGCAACAGCCAGTGAGAGTTTGCGCAGCATTCGGCGATCCCTAGAGTTGATATTACGGCAATAATTCAGGCGCCAAGGCTAAGGCGCGACCCACAGAGCGTCAAGGTTCGACACAGGGCAACGAGTGTAGATGCGCTGGGGGGTGGCAACAATCCTGCAATTACGCCATTCATCATGCTGATCGTACGGGGGGTTGGCGTTCTGCTGTGGCTTTGTCTAGACTGGCCCGGTTCTTGTCGGGGTGCCTTGCTATGAGGCTGAGATCGGATAATCCGGATCCCGTTGAACCTGATCAGGTTAGCGCCTGCGTAGGGAACAAGATTTCTCGTCACCCGGCGAGTCCTCTTGTGCTTCGTCCGGGATGTTGTTCGACAATCGAACACCCCTCGAGTACCAAGCACTGCACTCAACTAGTTGCTTAGACAGGGTGCGTCCGTCCGTTACAGGTTCGCTCCGACAAAAATCCACTGCCTGGATGCTGTCTGGAGAGCCCGTGATGACTACAAAATTAAAAAACGCTAGCAACCTCAGTGAGTCGGCCCAAGTCGACCAACAATCGGTTCAGCCCTTTACCCGCTCGCAAAAAGTCTATGTCCAGGGTTCGCGCCCGGACATCCGCGTGCCCATGCGCGAAATCACCCTGGACGTGACCCCCACCGACTTCGGCGGCGAGATCAACGCCCCGGTGACCGTGTATGACACCTCCGGCCCTTACACCGATCCGAACGTGGTGATCGATGTGCGCAAGGGCCTGGGCGATGTGCGTTCGGCGTGGATCGAGGACCGTGGCGACACCGAGCGTCTGGCGGGCCTGAGCTCCAACTTCGGCCAGCAGCGCCTGGCCGACCCGGAGCTGACCAAGCTGCGCTTCGCCCACGTCAACAACCCGCGCCGGGCCAAGGCCGGGGCCAACGTCAGCCAGATGCACTACGCGCGCAAAGGCATCATCACCGCCGAGATGGAATACGTCGCCATCCGCGAAAACATGAAGCTGCAGGAGGCCCGTGCCGCCGGCCTGCTGAAGCAGCAACACGCCGGCCACAGCTTCGGCGCCAGCATCCCCAAGGAAATCACCCCAGAGTTCGTCCGCGAGGAAATCGCCCGTGGCCGCGCCATCATCCCGGCCAACATCAACCACGTCGAACTGGAACCGATGATCATCGGCCGCAACTT
Organism: Pseudomonas sp. GW823-FHT03E05; assembly: GCF_058796855.1. Lineage (NCBI taxonomy): Bacteria > Pseudomonadati > Pseudomonadota > Gammaproteobacteria > Pseudomonadales > Pseudomonadaceae > Pseudomonas > Pseudomonas sp. GW823-FHT03E05. The sequence continues at coordinate 223,903 of NZ_JBXAJB010000005.1, read as the reverse complement.
CCTGGTGAAGATCAACGGCAACATCGGCAACAGTGCCCTGGGTTCCTCGATCGAGGAAGAAGTGGCGAAACTGACCTGGGGCATCCGCTGGGGTTCGGACACGGTGATGGACCTGTCCACCGGCAAGCACATCCATGAAACCCGCGAGTGGATCATCCGCAACTCGCCGGTGCCGATCGGTACCGTACCGATCTACCAGGCCCTGGAAAAGGTCAACGGCGTGGCCGAGGACCTGACCTGGGAGCTGTTCCGCGACACCCTGATCGAGCAGGCCGAGCAGGGTGTGGACTACTTCACCATCCACGCAGGCGTCTTGCTGCGTTACGTGCCGCTGACCGCCAAGCGGGTCACCGGCATCGTGTCCCGGGGTGGCTCGATCATGGCCAAGTGGTGCCTGGCGCACCACAAGGAGAACTTCCTCTACACCCACTTCGACGAAATCTGCGAAATCATGAAGGCCTACGACGTCAGCTTCTCCCTGGGAGATGGCCTGCGCCCGGGGTCGATTGCCGACGCCAACGACGAAGCCCAGTTCGGCGAACTGGAAACCCTCGGCGAGCTGACCAAGATCGCCTGGAAGCATGACGTGCAGTGCATGATCGAAGGCCCGGGCCACGTGCCGATGCAGTTGATCAAGGAGAACATGGACAAACAGCTGGAGTGCTGCGACGAGGCGCCGTTCTACACCCTCGGCCCGCTGACTACCGACATTGCCCCCGGCTACGACCACATCACCTCCGGTATCGGTGCGGCGATGATCGGCTGGTTCGGCTGCGCCATGCTCTGCTACGTCACGCCCAAGGAACACCTGGGCCTGCCGAACAAGGATGACGTGAAGACCGGGATCATCACCTACAAGATCGCCGCGCATGCTGCGGATCTGGCGAAAGGTCACCCGGGCGCGCAGATCCGCGACAACGCCTTGTCCAAGGCGCGTTTCGAGTTCCGCTGGGAAGACCAGTTCAACCTCGGCCTGGACCCGGATACCGCCCGTTCGTACCACGACGAGACCCTGCCCAAGGATTCGGCCAAGGTCGCGCATTTCTGCTCCATGTGCGGGCCGAAGTTCTGCTCGATGAAGATCACCCAGGAAGTGCGTGAGTACGCAGCCAACCAGCGTATCGAAGCGGTGGATGTGGATGTCGCCAAGGGCCTGGCGGAACAGGCCGAGCGCTTCAAGCAGGAAGGCAGCCAGCTGTACAAGAAAGTCTGACCCCTCTCTGCAGGAGCGGGCTTGCCCGCGAACCGGGCGCCGCGCTCTCGACAAGGTGGCGCTTTCGCTGGCAAGCCGGCTCATGCAGAGGCTGGGCGTTCGAGATAGCCCCCGTGAACATTCCTGTAGGAGCGGGCTTGCCCGCGACCGGGCACCGCGCTCTCGACAAGGTGGCGCTTTCGCCGGCAATCCGGCTCCTGCAGACCCTATTCCTTCGAGATATCAACCTTGAGCAGTCCAATCAGTACCTACTCTCCCGATCTCGCGGTACCGGCCGACAAGCGCGTGTTTGGCGCCCGCGATCTGTTTTCCCTGTGGTTCTCCCTCGGTATCGGCCTGATGGTGCTGCAGACCGGCGCCTTGCTGGCGCCAGGCCTGGGGCTGGCCCATTCGCTGCTGGCGATCCTGCTCGGCACCGCGGTCGGCGTTCTGCTGCTGGCGGCGGTGGGGGTGATCGGCAGCGACACCGGCCTGTCGTCCATGGCTGCGCTCAAGCTCAGCCTGGGCCGGCGCGGCGCCAGCCTGCCGGCGCTGTTGAACCTGTTGCAACTGGTGGGCTGGGGCTCGTTTGAAATCATCGTCATGCGCGATGCCGCGAGCCTCCTGGGCAGCCGGGCCTTCAGCGAAGGCAGCCTGCTGGCCAACCCGTTGCTCTGGACCCTGTTTTTCGGTGCCCTGGCCACCTTGCTGGCGGTCAGCGGGCCCTTGACCTTCGTCCGGCAGATCCTGCGCAAATGGGGAATCTGGTTGTTGTTGGCCGCCTGCCTGTGGCTGACCTGGAACCTCTTCGCCCGAGCCGACCTGGCGGCGCTCTGGGCCCAGGCCGGGGACGGCTCGATGCCGTTCGCCGTGGGCTTCGATATCGCCATCGCCATGCCCCTGTCCTGGTTGCCGCTGATCGCCGACTACTCGCGGTTCGGCAAGCGCGCCAAGAGCGTGTTCGGCGGCACGGCCCTGGGCTTTTTCATCGGCAATTTCTGGTTGATGAGCCTGGGCGTCGCCTACACTCTGGCCTTCGCTCCCAGTGGTGAAGTGAATGCCTTGCTGCTGGCGCTGGCCGGGGCCGGGCTGGGGATTCCGTTGCTGCTGATTCTGCTGGACGAATCGGAAAATGCCTTTGCCGATATCCATTCGGCGGCGGTTTCCAGCGGCATCCTGCTGCGCCTCAAGGTCGAGCACCTGGCGCTGGCCATAGGCGTGCTCTGCACCCTGATCGCCTGCCTGGCGCCATTGGCCCAGTACCAGAACTTCCTGTTGCTGATCGGTTCGGTATTCGCGCCGCTGTTTGGCGTGGTGCTGGTGGATCACTTCATCCTGCGTCGGCGCTCGGGGCAGAACCCGGCGTCAGCCTTGCGCTGGCCGGCGCTGCTGGCCTGGCTGGGTGGGGTGAGCACCTATCATCTGTTGGCCAATCTGTACCCGGATATCGGCGCAACCCTGCCGTCACTGGTGCTGGCAGGGCTGCTGCAATGGCTGTTGGGCCGGGCTTTCAGTTACCGCCAGGAAACAGCTCGGGCTTGAGCACGCCCTTGAGGCGGTCGTAGGGGATCTGCAGTTCGATGTGGCCCAGGACCGAGGGCGCGATGGTGGTGACGTCGTACTTGAGGGTCACGGCGTTGCGGGTCAGCGCTACGTTCTGGGTCTTCTGGAAGGGCCAGGTCTTCACGAACTCGGCCTCGCGATCCAGGTGAGTGCTGATCAGCCAGTTGTTGTGGGCGACCCGCGCGGCCTTCCAGAACATCTCTTCCTGGCCGGGCAGGAGCATGTCCGCCAGGTTCAGGGCCTTGTGCTGCTGGCGTGAATAGTTGACGAAGCCACGGCCCGGGGTGCCGTTGGCGGCGCCGGTGTCCAGGTAACTGGCCAGTTCGATGATCACCAGGCCGTCATGCTGCTCGCGTAGCTTGGATTGCAGGTACATGCCGTGGCGGTCCGGCGCGCTACGCAGGAACTGCTCGCGATAGGCCGCAAGGCTGGCCGGCAGTGCAGCATCGGGGCTGGTGCGGGTCATTTGCAGCAGGCGCTTTTCAATGATGGCATCCAGCTGCGGTTCGGCGGGGAAGTGCACGGTGTCGAGGTTGACCAGCGGGCAGTCGGCGCCGCTGCAGCCGGGCTTGAGTTGTTCGGACTTGTCCCGGGTGGTTTCCAGCGGGGTCATGTAGCTGGGTTGAAACAGGCTTTGGCAGGCGCCCAGGGTCAGGGCGATACAGGCCACGGAGGCGATTTTGACAAGCGACATGGGCGTCCTTCATAAACCAGGGGGGAGGCAAAAGTTACCGGCTTCGACTGCCTGCGAGGCAGTCGGTTCGCCACTAAGCTCAATAGAGGCAATTAGAGTAGGTTTAGCCCCTCGCCGTCTATCCCGCTGAGGGTAAAGGGGCTGCATGATCAGCTGCGAGCGCGTTAGGATGGCGCGAAGTCGAGGGGGATCCTCGGATTGAACATGCTGTACACGAGGATTGTTATGACTGACTTTGCCAACTCCACGCCGAGTGCCGTCGAGATCATCCGGCGCGAAAACTGTTTCCAGGGTTTCTACCGGCTCGATCGCCTGCAACTGCGTCATGAGCTGTTCGCCGGTGGCATGGGGCGTGAAATCAATCGTGAAGTCTTTGTCCGTCACGATGCGGTCTGCGTACTGCCGTACGACCCGCAGCGCGATGAGGTGGTGCTGATCGAACAGTTCCGCGTCGGTGCCATGGGCAAGACGGCTTCGCCCTGGCTGGTGGAACTGGTGGCCGGGCTGATCGACAAGGACGAGCAGCCGGAACAGGTTGCCCGCCGCGAGGCGCAGGAGGAAGCTGGCCTGGACATCTCGGCGCTGTGGCCGATGACCCAGTACTTCCCGTCGCCCGGTGGCAGCACCGAATTCGTCCATCTGTACCTGGGGCGTTGCGACAGCAGCGCCGCCGGTGGGCTGCATGGGCTGGAGGAAGAGGCGGAAGACATTCGGGTGTGCGTGATGGCCTACGAGGATGCCTTGCAGGCCATGCGCGACGGGCGGATTTGCAATGCCGCCAGCATCATTGCCTTGCAGTGGCTGGCGCTCAATCGCGCGGAAGTGAGGGGGTTATGGTCGTAAACAAGGTACGCGACCGCTATCGGGTGGATCTCGCGGGGCTGCAAGCTTCCTGCGAGGCCAACTACGCCCGGCTGATGCGACTGCTGCCCGACATGCGCAACCAGCCCGTGGCGCGGCGCATCGCCGTGACCCAGGGCGACCAGATGCTCGGCGTACTGGCCCTGGAAGTGGTACTGGCCTGCCCGTATACCACCACCTTGCAGGTGCGCCAGGAACACAGCCTGCCCTGGCTGCCTGTGCCGCAGCTGGAAGTGCAGGTCTATCACGACGCGCGCATGGCGGAAGTCATCAGTGCCGAACATGCCCGGCGTTTTCGCAGCATCTATCCCTATCCCAATGCCTTCATGCACCAGCCTGATGAAAAGGCCCAGCTGAACGTGTTCCTCGGCGAGTGGCTGAGCCACTGCCTGGCCTGCGGCCACGAGTTCGAAGCCGTGCGCTAGATGTGAACTGGGTCCGCTTCCCAGGTTTCCTCTTTTTCACTTCCCCCAGCATAATTGCCCCCTTCTTCACGCTTTGTGATCTTGCTCCGGGAGAACGCCGTGCCAAGCGTATCCGCACTGACTGCCGCCGACCCCGTGTTGCTGGTGCAGCTGTCCGATAGCCATCTGTTTGCCGAGACGGACGGCACGCTCTTGGGCATGAACACCGCCGACAGCCTGCAACGGGTCATCGACCTGGTGTTGGCGCAGCAGCCACGGATCGACCTGATGCTGGCCACCGGCGACCTGTCCCAGGACGGCACGCTGGAGTCCTATCAGCGCTTTCGTCAGCTGACCCGACAGATTGCCGCCCCAGGCCGCTGGCTGCCGGGCAACCACGACGAACCGCAGGTCATGGAGCAGGCCGCCAGCGGCAGTGACTTGCTGGACCCGGTGGTGGACATCGGCAACTGGCGCATCACCCTGCTGGACTCGGCGGTGCCGGGTTCGGTACCGGGTTATCTGCAGGATGAGCAGTTGCAACTGCTGGCCCGCTCCCTGAGCGAAGCACCAGAGCGGCACCACCTGGTCTGCCTGCATCACCATCCGGTGTCCATCGATTGCGCCTGGATGGAGCCCATCGGCCTGCGCAATGCCCAGGCGCTGTTTGCCGTGATCGACGCTTTCCCCCAGGTGCGCGCCGTGCTCTGGGGGCATGTTCACCAGGAGATCGATCGCCTGCGGGGCGACGTGCGGCTATTGGCCTCACCTTCCACCTGCATCCAGTTCGAGCCCTTGAGCGACGACTTCAAGGTCGAGGAGCAGGTGCCGGGCTACCGTTGGTTGCGGCTGCTGCCCGATGGACGGCTGGAAACCGGCGTGCAGCGGGTCGAAGGCTATGAATTCACCATCGACTACGGTAGCGAAGGCTACTGAAGCGGCTGCGTAACCTGGCCCCATCCCTGTAAACTGCGGCTTTTGCCCAGGTGCACAGGGAGCTCGCATGTCCGGTTCGATCCTCTATATCCACGGCTTCAACAGTGCTCCGGCATCGACCAAGGCCTCCCAGTTGCGCCAGGTCATGGAGCAGCTCGGCCTGGCCGGGCAACTGCGGGTGCCGGCCCTGCATCACCATCCGCGCCAGGCCATTGGCCAGCTGGAACAGGCGATTGCCGAACTCGGTCGTCCATTGCTGGTCGGCAGCTCGCTCGGCGGCTACTATGCGACTCACCTTGCCGAGCGCTATGGTCTGAAGGCCCTGCTGATCAACCCTGCTGTCAGCCCGCACCGGATGTTCGACGGTTATCTGGGCACGCAGAAGAACCTGTACACCGACGAGACCTGGGAGCTGACCCACGACCATGTCGCGGCCCTGGCAGCGCTGGAAGTGGCGCCACCCCAGGACCCTGAGCGTTATCAGGTGTGGTTGCAGACCGGGGACGAGACGCTGGACTATCGCAGCGCCGAGCGCTACTACCGCGCCTGTGCCTTGCGCATACAGGCCGGCGGCGATCATAGTTTCCAAGGTTTTGCCGGACAATTGCCGGCGATGTTGAATTTTGCCGGCATCACTGCCGATCAGTACCAGGCGATCGACTTCACTGCACTGTGAGCCTTCGCCCCATATTCATTGAACGACTAACGACGAGAACCCATGGCCACTCCCAGCGCTAGCTCTTATAACGCAGACGCCATCGAAGTCCTCTCGGGACTCGACCCGGTGCGCAAACGCCCGGGCATGTACACCGACACCACGCGGCCCAACCATTTGGCCCAGGAAGTCATCGACAACAGCGTCGACGAAGCCCTGGCCGGCCATGCGAAGTCGATACAGGTCATCCTGCACGCCGACCATTCCCTGGAAGTGTCCGACGACGGCCGCGGCATGCCCGTGGACATCCACCCGGAAGAAGGCGTGTCCGGGATCGAACTGATCCTCACCAAGCTCCACGCCGGCGGCAAGTTCTCCAACAAGAACTACCAGTTCTCCGGCGGTCTGCACGGGGTGGGCATCTCCGTGGTCAACGCCTTGTCGAACCAGGTGCGGGTGCGGGTCAAGCGCGACGGCAACGAATACCAGATGACTTTCGCCGACGGCTACAAGGCCACCGAGCTGGAAGTGGTCGGCACCGTGGGCAAGCGCAACACCGGCACCAGCGTGTACTTCGCTCCGGACCCAAAATACTTCGACTCGCCGAAATTCTCCGTCAGCCGTCTCAAGCACGTGCTCAAGGCCAAGGCCGTACTCTGCCCGGGGCTGCTGGTGAGCTTCGAGGACAAGTCCAGCGGCGAGAAGGTCGAGTGGCACTACGAAGATGGCCTGCGCTCCTACCTGGTGGATGCGGTCAGTGAATTCGAACGCCTGCCGGCCGAGCCGTTCTGCGGCAGCCTGGCAGGGAACAAGGAAGCGGTGGACTGGGCCCTGTTGTGGCTGCCCGAAGGCGGCGACAGCGTCCAGGAAAGCTACGTCAACCTGATCCCCACGGCCCAGGGCGGCACCCATGTCAACGGCCTGCGCCAGGGCCTGCTGGATGCCATGCGCGAGTTCTGCGAGTTCCGCAACCTGCTGCCCCGCGGCCTGAAGCTGGCCCCGGAAGACGTCTGGGAGCGCATTGCCTTTGTCCTGTCGATGAAAATGCAGGACGCGCAGTTCTCCGGCCAGACCAAGGAGCGCCTGTCATCCCGCGAGGCGGCGGCGTTCGTTTCCGGTGTGGTCAAGGACGCCTTCAGCCTGTGGCTCAACGCCAACCCCGAGCTGGGCATGCAACTGGCGGAGCTGGCCATCAGCAACGCCGGGCGCCGCTTGAAGGCCAGCAAGAAGGTCGAGCGCAAGCGCATTACCCAGGGCCCGGCACTGCCAGGCAAGCTGGCGGACTGCGCCGGCCAGGACCCGATGCGCTCCGAGCTGTTCCTGGTGGAGGGTGACTCCGCCGGCGGTTCGGCCAAGCAGGCGCGGGACAAGGAGTTCCAGGCGATCCTGCCGTTGCGCGGCAAGATCCTCAATACCTGGGAAGTGGACGGCAGCGAGGTCCTGGCCAGCCAGGAAGTGCACAACATCGCCGTGGCCATCGGGGTCGATCCGGGCGCCGAGGACATGAGCCAGCTGCGCTACGGCAAGATCTGCATCCTCGCCGACGCCGACTCCGACGGCTTGCACATCGCTACCTTGCTGTGTGCCTTGTTCGTCCAGCATTTCCGTCCGCTGGTGGATGCCGGTCACGTCTACGTGGCCATGCCGCCGCTGTACCGCATCGACCTGGGCAAGGAGATCTACTACGCCCTGGATGAAGCCGAGCGCGACGGCATTCTCGACCGCCTGGTGGCCGAGAAGAAGCGCGGCAAGCCACAGGTCACCCGATTCAAGGGGCTGGGTGAAATGAACCCGCCGCAACTGCGCGAGACCACCATGGACCCGAACACCCGGCGCCTGGTGCAGTTGACCCTGGACGACGTCGAGGCCACCGCGGAAATCATGGACATGCTGCTGGCCAAGAAGCGCGCCGGTGATCGCAAGTCCTGGCTGGAGTCCAAGGGCAACCTGGCCGAGGTGCTGGCCTGATGCACAGAGGTTTTGCCCTGGCCCTGGCGCTATTGGCAACCTCGGTGGTGGCCGCGCCGGCGCCCGAACTGAAACTGCTGTCCGAGCATCCTGTGGAAGGCATGCGCGGCGGCAATCTGTCCGGGCTGGCGCTGTGTGGTCAGGAGCTCTGGACCGTCTCCGATCGCGACGACGAGCAGATCTACAGGCTCGATACCCGGAACACTGTCTGGCAGGCCGAGACCGTCGGGATCGAGGTGCCTGCGGTGCCGGACTCCGGCTTGCCCTGGGGCTTGAAGGTGCGGACCTGGGCGGCGTCCTTCGTGCGTGGCGGCGACCTGGATTTCGAGGGCATCACCTGTGATGCCGCCGGCAACAAATATGTGGTCAGCGAAGCCCATGCCGCGGTGCTGCAGGTTCCGGCGCAAGGCGCGCCGGCCTGGTTGAAGATTTCCCCGATCATGGTGCGCGAAGCCCGTGCCAGCGGCATGCTGCTGCACTTCAATGCCCTGTTCGAAGGGCTGGCGGTCAACCCTGCCGGGGATCGGATCTGGCTGGCGGCGGAACGCGAGCGGCGCGGGCTGCTGTTGATCAAGCGTGGCCAGACCACCTGGGACTGCGATGGCGGTTGCGTGCTGCTCAGTGAAGCAGGGGCGCTAATGCAGCCTGAGCAGATGCCCAACGCCAAGGCCGTATCCCGTGACTTTGCCGACCTGTCGCTGTTCGACGGCAAGCTGTTCACCCTGGAGCGCAACGCCTATCAGATCTGTCGCCGGGACGCGCTGAGCGCCAAGGTCGAGCAGTGCTGGTCGTATGCTGGCGAAGCACTGATGGAGCATCGGCGTTATCCACAGCCCTACGGGTTGGCGGAAGCCCTGGTGGTGGACGCCAAGGGCGCCTGGATTGGCCTGGACAACAACAACGGTGCTCGCGCCGACGGCGAGGCCCGACCGATCGTCTGGCGTTTTGCAGCTCCCGAAGGCGGCTGGAGTGCCAAGCCGTGAGCCAGCAACCGGGCAAGAGTGCCGGGCGGGTGATGCTGATCATGGCCTGGGCGGCGGCGCTGTTCCTGGCCACGCGGTTCTTTGCCGACTGGGAAGCGCACCAGGAGAACCCCAACACTGTCGTCAGTTCGCAACAACATGAGGGTTACATCGAAGTGCAACTGGCGGGCAATCGCCAGGGGCATTTCGTCGCCAGCGGCCATATCAACGGGCGGCCGGTGCAATTCATGCTCGACACCGGGGCGACCGATGTCTCGGTACCTGCGGATCTCGCTGAACGTCTGGGCCTGGAGCGCGGTGCGCCGGTCACCCTGAGCACGGCCAATGGGCGCAGCGAAGGTTATCGGACCCGTATCGAACTCCTGCAGCTGGGGGATATCGTGCTGCGGGACGTGGCCGCGCTGGTGGCGCCGGGGCTCGACGGCGACCAGGTTCTGCTGGGCATGAGCGCTTTGAAAAAACTTGAATTTACTCAGCGCGGCGGCAGCATGCTGCTGCGCCAGACTACGAACCAATGAGGCCCGCATGAGCGACTCCCTTGATCTCAGCCTGGATGGCGTAGAACGCCGGTCACTGGCTGACTTCACCGAAAATGCCTACCTCAATTACTCCATGTACGTGATCATGGACCGTGCTCTGCCGCATATCGGCGACGGCCTGAAACCGGTACAGCGGCGTATCGTCTACGCCATGAGTGAGCTGGGGCTGGATGCCGATTCCAAGCACAAGAAATCCGCGCGTACCGTGGGTGACGTGCTCGGCAAGTTCCACCCGCACGGCGATTCGGCCTGCTATGAGGCCATGGTGCTGATGGCCCAGCCGTTCAGCTACCGCTACACGCTGGTGGACGGCCAGGGCAACTGGGGGGCGCCGGATGATCCCAAGTCCTTCGCTGCCATGCGTTACACCGAGGCGCGCCTGTCGCGCTATTCCGAAGTGCTGCTCAGCGAACTGGGCCAGGGCACTGCGGACTGGGGGCCGAACTTCGACGGCACGCTGCAGGAGCCGCTGGTACTGCCGGCACGCCTGCCGAACATCCTGCTCAACGGCACCACCGGCATCGCCGTGGGCATGGCCACCGACGTGCCCCCGCACAACCTGCGGGAAGTGGCTTCGGCCTGCGTGCGTTTGCTGGATGAGCCCAAGGCCACGGTCGAGCAGCTCTGCGAGCATATCCAAGGCCCGGACTACCCCACCGAAGCCGAGATCATCACCCCGCGTGCCGACCTGCTGAAGATCTACGAAACCGGCCGTGGCTCGGTGCGCATGCGCGCCGTGTACCGGGTCGAGGACGGCGACATCATCGTCACCGCGCTACCGCACCAGGTCTCCGGGGCCAAGGTGCTGGAACAGATCGCCGGCCAGATGCAGGCCAAGAAGCTGCCGATGGTGGCCGACCTGCGTGACGAGTCGGACCATGAGAACCCGTGCCGCATCGTGATCATCCCGCGCTCCAACCGGGTCGACGCCGATGAGTTGATGCAGCACCTGTTCGCCACCACCGAGCTGGAATCCACCTACCGGGTCAACATCAACATCATTGGCCTGGACGGCAAGCCGCAGTTGAAGAACCTGCGGGCCCTGCTGGTGGAGTGGCTGGAGTTCCGGGTCACCACCGTGCGTCGCCGGCTGCAGTTCCGCCTGGACAAGGTCGAGCGTCGCCTGCATCTGTTGGACGGTTTGCTGATTGCCTACCTCAACCTGGATGAAGTGATCCACATCATCCGTACCGAGGAGCATCCACGGGCCAAGCTGATCGAGCGTTTCGCCCTGAGCGAAATCCAGGCCGACTACATCCTCGACACGCGCCTGCGCCAATTGGCGCGTCTGGAAGAGATGAAGCTGCGGGCCGAACAGGATGAGTTGCTCAAGGAGCAGGCCAAGCTGCAAGCCTTGCTCAACAGCGAAGCGAAACTGAAGAAGCTGGTGCGCACCGAGTTGCTGCAAGACGCAGAAACCTACGGCGATGACCGCCGTTCGCCGATCGTCGCCCGGGCCGAGGCCAAGGCGCTGTCGGAAAACGAGCTGATGCCTACCGAGCCGGTGACTATCGTTCTGTCGGAAAAAGGCTGGGTGCGTTGCGCCAAGGGGCATGATATTGACGCCACTGGTCTGTCCTACAAGGCCGGCGATGGCTACAAGACCGCCGCGCCCGGGCGTTCCAACCAGTTCGCGGTGTTCATCGACTCCACCGGGCGCAGTTACTCGGTGGCGGCCCATACGCTGCCATCGGCCCGGGGTCAGGGCGAGCCGCTGACCGGCCGTCTGACGCCGCCGCCGGGTGCGACGTTCGAATGCGTGCTGCTGCCGGATGACGATGCCTTGTATGTGATCGCTTCTGACGCCGGCTACGGCTTCGTGGTCAAGGGCGAGGACCTGCAGGCCAAGAACAAGGCAGGCAAGGCGCTGTTGAGCCTGCCGAACAATGCCAAGGTGCTGGCGCCGCGGCCAGTGGCCGATCGTGAACAGAACTGGCTGGCTTCGGTGACCACCGAAGGGCGCCTGCTGGTGTTCAAGATCAGCGACCTGCCGCAGCTGGGCAAGGGCAAGGGCAACAAGATCATCGGCATTCCCGGTGAGCGCGTGGCCAGCCGCGAAGAGTTCGTCACCGATATCGCGGTGCTGCCGGACGGCGCGACCCTGGTGCTGCAGGCTGGCAAGCGCACCTTGTCGCTCAAGGCTGACGATCTGGAACACTACAAAGGCGAGCGCGGGCGCCGTGGCAACAAACTGCCTCGCGGCTTCCAGCGGGTGGATGCGTTGTTGGTAGAGCCTCTCAGTTAAGGGCGGGCTAGAGCGTTCGATCTGCGATTTAAGCGCAGGATCGACGCTACAACACTGGAGTCAGGGCGCATATTCACGGATGATATGCGCTTTCAAACGCTGGCGTGGCCGGGCGTTATTCAGGTTTTTTTGAGTATTTACACTGTGGCTAGCCTTGTGGCCGCCACCTGGATGGGATGATGACTGCTCTGCGCCTTCCTCTTGTTTTCTTGCTCGCCGGCGTTCTTGGCCTGGCGGGTTGCAGCGTACACCAGCCGGTGTCGCTGTATCAGCTGGACAGCGGAAGTCCAGCTCAGCCGGCCAGTGCCGGCATGTCGGTATTGCTGGGGCCGGTGCTGATCGCCGATTACCTGCAACGTGAAACCCTCCTGCAGCGTCAGGATGATGGCAGCCTGCAGGCCTCCACTGATGGTCGCTGGGCCGGCAGTCTGTCTTCGGACATCGACCAGTTGCTGTTGCGCCAGGTGGCCGGTCATCTCGACAGCCAGCGGGTTGTATTGGCTCCGGCCACCAGCGGCTTCACTCCGGATGTCCAGGTGCTGCTGTCGATCACTCGCCTGGATTCAGGCAAGTCGCAGCCGGCGGTGCTGGATGCGCAATGGCGCCTGATCGACCGTCGTGGCCAGGTGCGGGACAACCGCATCGTTCATCTGCAGGAGCAGCACGCGGGAACCACGGCGTCCCAGGTCCAGGCCCAGGGCGTGCTGTTGCAGCGTCTGGCGGAACAGTTGTCGGGTGCCCTCAAGCCTCTGGCCAATCAGCCGGCGGTGGCGGAGGTGCCACGCAAGGCGGCCCCGGCTCCTGCGCCCAAGCCTGCCGAGCAGGAAAAGCAACCGAAGATCCCGATGGCCACGCCGATCCGCACGGATATGGAAGTGTTCAGGTTCTGAGTTGACATGCCGCGAGACAAGGCCCGCCCAACAGCGGGCCTTGTCGTTTCTGGCTCTGGCCAACGCAATCTCCTGTAGCCGCTGCCGAAGGCTGCGAGCGGGCCGCAGGCACGCAGCGATATCACCAGCGTTGAAGCCCCTGCGGGGCTTGTCGCAGGCTGCGCCAGCGGCTACACAAAGCTCATGAAAAAGCCCGCACTGGGCGGGCTTCTTTTTGCGGGTCAGCCTTACAGCTTGGCCCGTGTTTCATGCATGCGTGCCAGTTGCCGCTCCAGCATCGACGGGTAGGGCTCCATCAGGCGTTCCACGCAGCAGGCACCTTCCGGGCTGGCGATCGGGCGAATACGTGCCCGCTGGCGCAGCAGCGGGTCGTCATTGACCTTGCGCTCCACCAGCAGCAGGTTGCGGCTGTGCTGGGACAGGGCCAGGGCATCCTGAGCGGTTTCGGTGAGCAGCAGGTCGATCTGGCTCAGGCCGAACAGTTCGTCGCCCAGGGTCAGGCCCAGTTGCAGTTGCAGGGTGATGCCGCTGTCCGCCACTTCGATCTGCAGGGCATGGCCCAGGGCGCGCAGCAACTCGCCGCAGCAGATGGCGTTGGTCAGGTAGTCGTCACCGCTGTCTTCGCTGTGGAACAGCATCAGCGTGCTGCCATCGTTCAGGGTATGCAGTTCGCTCTGGTACAGCGAGGCGGCCTGGTCGAGGCAATCGCGGTAGCGTTCCAGCAGTTCCATCAGGCGGGCGCGGGGCAGGCGTCGCAGTTGCTCCTGGGCACCGAGTTGCACCGCCAGTACCGCACTGTGCTGGGGCTGGGCCGGAACCTGTGGTTGCGGTTGTGGCTTGGCAGCAGGCGTCGATGAGCTGTCCCGCAGGTCGGCGAAGGGGTCTTCCTCGTCCAGTTCATCTTCTTCGGCGTGAACCAGGTGCCGGGGTGCAGGCTTCAGGCCTGCTACCGGAGCGCTTTCGTCGAAGCTCGGGTCCCGCAGGTTGCGCACTTCGAATGCCGGCTCATCGTCCTCGTCGTCTTGCACTTCAGCCTCGGGCTGCGGTGCCGGTTCGGGCTTCTCCGGCACCAGGCGGGCATGCAGCTGACGCGCCAGATCGCCGATTTCGTCCTGGCGCTGGGTGGCGGGAGTGTGTTCGTCCAGGTCACGCAGCCAGACTCGCAGTTGCAGCAGCGGAGTCGAGATGTGCCGCCCCAGGCGCAGGCTCAAGGCCAGGGCCAGGGCCAGCAGGATGGCGCTGAGGATGCCCATGCTTTGCAGGCTGATGGTCATCGGCTGCTGGAATTGCGCCATGTCCAGGCTGATTCGCAGGTTGCCCGCGGTCACGTCCTGGAAGGTGATCTTGGTCTGGTACACGCCCTCGGTTTCACCCAGCAGGCTGCTCTTGGGGCGCTGGCCGGCCTCGGCGAGGATGCGGTTGTCCACGCTGTAGATGGCCGCGTGGGCCACCAGCGGGTTCTTGGTCAGATTGTTGAGCAGGACATTAAGGCTGAGGATGTCGTTGGACACCAGCAGCTCGGTGGCCGAGGTGGCGGTCTGGGTGGTCAGGCTCTGACCCAGGGCGTCGGCTTGTTCGTGCATGGCTTGCTTGAACTGCAGGCCCATCACGCCGGCATAGATCACCAGGGCCAGGGCGACCAGGATCACGTTATGGCTGGCAATGCGCAATGCAATCGGCACACGGCGGTGGCGCAGTGCACGGAAGATCAGCAGGAAGAAGTTATCGGTTTTAACTGGCGTGGGCCGGTTCACTGAGCTCGGCTCTTTTGTCCGTGAAGTTGACGCGCAGTATAGCGACAGGCCCTAGACCGGCAAAGCGCTGGCTGTGCCCGATGGTCACCGAAAGTGGGTAGAATGCGCTTTTTTTCCACCTCGGGGGTGCGCCTTGCGCGAAATTGTCCTGATAAACATCACCGGCGAAGATCGTCCCGGTCTGACTGCGGCCATTACCGGCGTTCTGGCCCAGGGTGGTGTGAACATTCTCGACATCGGTCAGGCGGTGATCCACGACACCTTGTCGTTCGGCATCCTGGTTGAAATTCCCAGCAACGAGCAGAGCTCGTCGGTGCTCAAGGACATCCTGTTCACCGCCTACAAGCTCGACCAGCAGGTGCGCTTCACGCCGGTGTCCGAGGAGGATTACCAGCAGTGGGTCGCCGGGCAGGGCAAGAAGCGCCATATCGTGACCCTGCTGACGCGCAAGGTTACCGCCGAACAGTTGCAGCGCGTGAGTTCCATCACCGCCAAGTACGGCCTGAACATCGACCATATCGATCGCCTGTCCGGGCGCATGCCCCTGGATATGCCTGCCGACCAGGGCAAGGGCTGCATCGAGTTCTCGGTACGTGGCGAAGCCGCCGATCCGCAAGCCCTGCGGGCCGAGTTCCTCAGCGTGGCCCAGGAGCTGAACGTCGATATCGCGTTCCAGGAAGACTCGCTGTTCCGCCGTAACCGGCGCCTGGCGGTGTTCGACATGGATTCGACGCTGATCGAGGCCGAAGTCATCGACGAGCTGGCCAAGGCGGCCGGTGTCGGCGATCGGGTCGCGGAAATCACCGAGCGGGCGATGGCCGGCGAGCTGGACTTCCGCGCCAGTTTCAAGGAGCGCCTGGCGCTGCTCAAGGGCCTGGACGTCAATGTGCTGGACGCCATCGGCGCCTCCCTGCGCCTGACCGAGGGCGCCGAAACCCTGTTCGCCGAACTCAAGCGCCTGGGCTACAAGACCGCGATCCTCTCCGGCGGCTTCACCTACTTTGCCAAGCAGCTGCAAGCCAAGCTGGGTATCGACTACGTGTTCGCCAACGAGCTGGAAGTGGTGGACGGCAAGGTCACTGGCGTGGCGGTGGAGCCGATTGTCGACGCCCAGCGCAAGGCCGATCTGCTGCGTGAGCTGGCGCACAAGGAAGGCCTGCGCCTGGAGCAGACCATCGCTGTCGGCGATGGCGCCAACGATCTGCCGATGCTCGGCATTGCCGGCCTGGGCGTGGCATTCCGCGCCAAGCCGCTGGTCAAGCAGTCGGCCAAGCAGGCGATCTCGACCCTGGGCCTGGATGGCGTGCTGTACCTGCTGGGGTTCCGTGACCGCGACGGGCAGCTCTGAGCCGCCGGAAAATCCCCGCCCATAAAAAACGCCGCTGATCAGCGGCGTTTTTTATGTCCGGCATTCAGGCCTCAAGCCTTGGGCAGGCCCAGGCCCTGGCCCATCCGCACGGGCGAGCCGGCAGCCAGCTCTTGGGCCCACTGCACCTGGTCCGGGCCAAACAGCACGATGGCCGTGGAGCCCAGCTTGAAGCGGCCCATTTCGGCGCCTTTCTCCAGGTGGATCGGAGCGCGGGCGGCTTCGTCGTAGCGCACGGTCTTGAGTTCGCGCTTGGGCGGCGTTACCAGGCCGGCCCAGACGGTTTCGATCGAAGCGACGATCATCGCGCCCACCAGCACCAGCGCCATCGGGCCGCGCTCGGTATCGAAGATGCACACCACGCGCTCGTTGCGTGCGAACAGCTCGGGTACGTTTTCAGCGGTAGTCTGGTTGACCGAGAAGATCCGGCCCGGCACATAGACCATTTCCCGCAGGGTGCCGGCCAGGGGCATGTGCACCCGGTGGTAGTCCTTGGGGGAGAGGTAGATGGTGGCAAAGTCGCCGCCCATGAACGGCTGTGCCAGGGCCGGGTCACCGCCCAGCAGTTCCAGCACGCTGTAGCTGTGGCCCTTGGCCTGGAACACTCGGCCGTGTTCGATCGGGCCCAGTTGGCTGACCGCGCCGTCGGCAGGGCTGAGCACCGCGCCCGGGGTCGGGTCCAGCGGCCGCGCGCCGTCTTTGAGGGCGCGGGTGAAGAAGGCGTTGAAATGCTCGTAGGCGGTCACGTCCTCGACCTGGGCCTCGGACATATCCACTTGATACTGCTTGGCGAACCAGCGGGTGAAGGCATTCTTGAACCAGCGCACGCGGCACTCGGCAATGCAGCCGGCCAGGCGCGACAGCAGGTGATGAGGCAGCAGGTACTGGCTGATGATGAATAAACGCTTTTTCATTGGGTGTCCTTAAAAACCTTAAATCTCTACGGGCGTATCGGGATGATTGCCCCATTCGCCCCAGGAGCCGGCGTAGCCCTTGACCCGTGGGTAGCCCAGCGCCTTGGCCACCAGATAAGTGAAGCCGGAGCGATGGTGGGTCTGGCAGTGGGTGATCACTTCTTTGTCTTTGCTGATGCCCAGGTCCGCAAGGATCTGTGGCATGTCGCGGCGGATGCGCAGGTGGCGTGCCTGATCCATGCCGGCGGTCCATTCGAAATTCACCGCGCCGGGGATATGCCCGCCCTTGGCTGCCAGGACTTTTTCGCCGGAGTACTCCAGCGGTCCGCGGGCGTCCCAGATCACCAGGTCCGCCGCGCCGAGACGGCTTTGCAGGTATTCGCGGGTGGCGGTGGGCTCGTCATGCAGGGCCAGTGCCACGGGGCCGCCGACCGCGGCCGGGACTTCGGTAGACACGGGCAGGCCTTCCGCCAGCCAGGCCGGCAAGCCGCCGTCGAGGTAGTGGTAGCGGTGGTGGCCGATCACGTCCAGCAGCCAGATGAAGCGCCCGGCCCAGCCACCGCCTTCATCGTCGTAGACCACATAGACCGCGTCCGGGTTGTGCCCGAGCTCGCCGAACAGCGTTTCAAGCGCCGCTTGTGGAGGCAGCAGCCCGGGAGCCGGCGCCTGGCCTAGCTGAGTGCGCTTGGGGTCGATGAAGCGTGCCCCGGGAATATGCCCGGTGGCATAGCGGGCAGCGCTGGTCAGGTCGACCAGGATCAGTTCGCGGGCGTTCAGGCGGGCGAGCAGGTCGCTCGGTTCAATGACCAGCGGCAAGCCAGAGAAGTCAGACATGTCAGGTCCCCAGGGCGCAAAGGGAAGGATTGTAGCGCAAGCGTCATTGGCTGCGGTTGGTAAAGCTGTGCAAGGCTTTTTCGATGCACTGGGCGGTCTTGCCGAAGGCCTGGACGCTGATTTCCGAGAACGGCACGCCGCCCTGGTCGGCGATCGCCAGCATCAGTACCCGGCCATTGCACGACAGTGAGCGGATCAGCAGGTGTTCGCCGCGAAACAGCTGGCGCAGCGAGCTTGGCAGGTGAGGGGCGAACTGGGCCCGGTTGGCCGGGGTCAGACGGATCTGCGCGGATTTTTCCAGCAGGCGTTGCAACAGCGGGCTCTGCTTGGCCTGCAGGGTCAGGCTGGCCGCTTCTCCGGGCAGGCCGTAAAGCTGTTGCACTCGCAGGTGGCTCAGGCTGCGATCGACCATCAGCAGCATGACCCGGTGCATGCCGCACGCCGCCAGGGCATCCCGGGCAAAGCCGGTAAGGTGCACGGCGTTGGTAAAGGGGCTGGGGTCCAGCAACAGTTCGCCGCAGAGCTTGCGCCACTTGGCCAGTTCCAGTGCGGTGGGCGCCGGGGCTGGTTGCTCGCCGTGATGCAGGCGTCGGGCATCCCAGGGCCAGAGCAGGGCCTGGGCCGGGTGCCAGAGGTCGGGCTGGGTGTCGTTGCGGGCGCTTAGTGCTGCCTGTTGGTGCAACTGTTGCTGGACCTGGTCCAGGGGGATCTGCAGATAAAGAGCGGTAAGGTTCTGCCAGCGCCGGCCATGGGGGCTGTTCCAGGACTGTTGCGCCGCCAGTGCCAGGCCGTTGGCCAGCAACACAGTGTTGGCCGGCTGGTTCAGCCAGCGCCGCAGGTCCGGTTCAGCGTCCAGGCGTTGTTGCTGGCGCAGCGGGTTGTCGCTGTCGCGGGCAATCAGCATGACCTTGGCCAGCAGGTGCTGCTCCTGGGTCAGCAGGCGATAGCCCTGCTGGACCCAGATCGGCAGGTGCCAGGCCAGGACCAGGGCCTGGCACATTTCCATCAGTCGCACTCCGAACAGTTGCAGTTCAACGTCGTGTGCGGATTCGTGCTTGTAGATGACCCGCAGTTCCCACTCTTCCAGCAGCTTGGGATAGACCAGGGCCATGGCCCATAGCGGCGAGAGAAACAGCAGGCTGCCCCAGTGGATGTCCTGCCAGAGTCGCGCCAGGCGTCCGGCAAAGAAGCCATTGGCTTGCTGGCTGGCGTGCTGGCTGATCAGCTGGAACTGGCGCAATGCCTGGGGGATCTGCTCTTCAGGCAGCGTCGGCAGTTGCTCGAGCAACTCCTCGGTACGCTTGAGGCCCAGGCGGTTGACCGCGATCTCCAGGTTTTCCGCCGGTTCGCTCATGCTGCCGTGGGAATGCCGGTTGGCTTCGCGGATCACGCTCAAGGCCAGTGCCGGGCTGTTTTGCATCAGATCGACAATCTCCCGCAGCGAGCTGCGGTTGTTGGCGATGGCGCGGCAGACCCGGTCATGGCTGGCCTGGGGCACCGGCAGGCGCACGCCATTGAGGAGCTTTACCCAAGCGTCGAGAGAGGCGGGCGGAGAATGTGGGACGCTGGTTTCATTAGACATGGTCGGGCGCAATCATCGTCTGCTGTGAACACGCCCAGAGCGGGCCAAACTGGCTTTTCGCCTTAACTGGCTATAGTCTGGCGCAGTTTTGCCGATAAGTAGAAGAAGAGTTTTAAGAACTTCCGAATATGACCTTGAACCCGACTCAATAAGTACTCCCCTACCTATGGCTAAAATTATCGGCATCATCGTCGTATTCGCGAGCGTGCTCGGCGGATACGTGCTTTCCCACGGCAAAATCGCGGCGTTGATCCAGCCTTTCGAAGTGCTGATCATCGGTGGCGCAGCCTTTGGCGCATTCCTCCAGGCCAACCCGGGCTATATGACGATGCACGTCGTCAAGAAATCCCTGGGCATGTTCAGTTCGCGCTTCACCCACACCTTCTACCTGGAAGTGCTGGGCCTGATCTACGAGATTCTCAACAAGAGTCGTCGCGAAGGCATGATGGCCATCGAAGGCGATATCGAGGACGCCGCGGCCAGCCCGATTTTCGCCAAGTACCCGGCGGTGCTCAAAGATGAACGCATGACCGCCTTCGTCTGTGACTATCTGCGCATCATGTCCTCCGGCAACATGGCTCCCCACGAGCTGGAAGGCCTGTTCGACATGGAGCTGTTCAGCCTCAAGGAAGACCTCGAGCATCCATCCCATGCGGTCAACGGGATTGCCGACGGCATGCCCGGTTTCGGTATCGTCGCGGCGGTATTGGGGATCGTGGTGACCATGGCCTCCCTGGGCGATGGCGACCAGAAGTCCATCGGCCTGCACGTAGGTGCGGCGCTGGTGGGTACCTTCTTCGGTATTCTCGCGGCCTATGGCTTCTTCGGCCCGTTGGCCCACTCCCTGGCCCACGACGCCAAGGAAGAACTGAACGTCTACGAAGCCATCAAGGCGTCGCTGGTGGCCTCGGCTTCCGGCATGCCGCCGTCCCTGGCCGTGGAGTTCGGGCGCAAGGTTCTGTACCCGGCGCACCGTCCTAGCTTCGCCGAGCTGGAACAAGCGGTTCGCGGTCGCTAAGTCATGGAAAATAATCAGCCGATTATCATCAAGCGCGTCAAGCGCTTCGCTGGCGGACATCACGGGGGCGCCTGGAAAATCGCCTTCGCCGACTTCGCCACGGCGATGATGGCGTTCTTCCTGGTGTTGTGGCTGCTGTCCACGGCCACCCCGGAACAGAAGATCGCCATCGCCGGTTACTTCAAGGATCCGATCGGCTTCTCGGAAAGCGGTACGCCCTACATCATCGACCTGGGCGGCTCCCCTGAGCTGGCGCCGGACAACACCCTCAACCCCGAGATCAAGTCCCAGCCACAACCGGACAAGGTCACGGTGGATGCCGACCAGGTGGAGGGCATGGCCGAGCAGGTCGAGCGCGAGCGTCTCGAGTTGCTGTTGCAAGAGTTGCAGAACAAGGTTGAAGAGAACCCGCAACTGCAGAAGTTCAAGGACCAGATCCTCTTCGAGATCACCCCGGACGGCTTGCGGATCCAGATCATGGACGCCGAGAACCGGCCGATGTTCGACTCTGGCAGTGCACGTCTGAAGCCGTATTTCGAAGACATCCTGCTGGCCATGGCCGACACCATCAAGACCGTGCCGAACAAGATCAGCATCAGCGGTCACACCGACGCCAAGCCCTATTCGGGCACTGGCGACTTCGGCAACTGGGAACTGTCGGCCAACCGGGCCAACGCTGCGCGTCGGGCGCTGGTGGCGGGTGGTTATCCTGATCCGCAAGTTGCGCGTGTGGTGGGCTTTGCTTCGTCGGCGCTATTCGATCGCAAGGACCCGTTCAACCCGGTCAACCGGCGCATCGATATCGTCGTGCTGACCAAGAAGGCCCAGCGTGCCATCGAGGGTGAGCAGACCGATCCCAATGCTCCGGTACCGACCCAGGGTAGCGGTGCTCCCGGTGAAGTACCGGAGGCGGCAGCCGATCCGAATGCCTTGCCGCCCGGTAGCGAACCGCTGCCGGCGCACGAGGTGCGTCAACGTATGAATATCTTCGAGGACGGTGTGCTGAAGATGGACGAGCAGGGTGCGGCGGGCCAGTCTTCGGCTCCGGCTCCAGCTCCAGCTCCAGCTCCAGCTCCAGCTCCCACTGCTCCGGTGGCGCCGCCCGCTACGCCGGGCACGGCGAAGTGACAAACGACAAGGCCGCGAAGATCGCGGCCTTGTCGTATCTGGGTCAGGTCAATCAGTAACTGTTGTCTGGCAGGCTGGCGAGGATCGAGCGGTAGCTGTTCATCCGTTGCTGCTGGATGCGCCCGTCTTCCAGGGCCTTGAGCAAGGCACAGCCCGGCTCGCGATCGTGCTTGCAATCGCGGAAGCGGCAGGTGCCCAGCAGGTCATTGAACTCGATGAACCCGGCCTCGACATCGGCGCGGCTGACATGGCCGAGGCCGAACTCACGGATACCGGGGGAGTCGATCAGCTCACCGCCACCGGGGAAGTGGAACAGGCGCGCGGTCGTGGTGGTGTGAGTGCCCTGGCCGGAGAACTCCGACAGCGGGCCGACGCGGGTTTCGACTTCCGGCAGCAGGCTGTTGACCAGGGACGACTTGCCCACCCCCGACTGGCCGACGAATACACTGATGCGCCCGTCCAGCAGGGCTTGCAACTGCTCCATGCCGTCGCCGTGATGAGCCGAGACCTCCAGCAGCGGGTAGCCCAGCTGGCGGTAGACCGCGAGCAGGGCGTTGAGCGCAGGGGCGTTCTGCTCATCGATCAGGTCGGCCTTGTTCAGCAGCAGCAACGGCCGGATTCCAGCATGCTCGGCGGCTACCAGGTAGCGGTCGATCAGGTTGGCGTGGGGCTCGGGCATGGGCGCAAACACGATCACGATCATGTCGACGTTGGCGGCCACCGGCTTGAGTTGGCCGCGGCTGTCCGGGCGGCACAGCTCGGTGCTGCGCGGCAGTTGCGCGACGATCACCCCGATGCCCTGGTTGCCGGCGCGCCAGACCACCTGGTCGCCGGTCACCAGGGCCGGCAGGTTGGCCCGCAGGTAGCAGCGGAATACCTGGCCGGCCGTTTCGCCTTCGCGAGCCTCGACTTCGACCTGGACGCCGAAGTGGGCTATGACCAGGCCGGTCTGTTCCGGGCCCAGGTCGCCACCTTCCAGCGCCTCGACGGCAGAGGACTCGCGTTTGGCGGCGCGGGCGGCGCGCTCACCCTGGATCTTTTCGATGCGCCAGTTTTGGCGGCGATTGAGCTGGCGTTTGGCCATTGGTGTTCCGTGTCGATAATTACGGCGGATAGGTAAAACGGCGGCGAGTTTAGCACGCCGGGCAGGCCCTCTAGGCTAAACTGCGCAACTACGCCGAGGAGCCCACCCATGCAAAACCCGCAGAACCTGATTTGGATCGACCTGGAAATGACCGGTCTGAACCCTGACACCGACGTCATCATCGAGATGGCCACCATTGTCACTGACAGCAACCTCAACACCTTGGCTGAAGGACCGGTCATCGCCATCCACCAGAGCGACGAGATCCTCGCCGGCATGGATGAATGGAACACCCGACAGCACGGCGGTTCCGGTCTGACCCAGCGGGTTCGCGAAAGCCGCATCAGCATGGCCGAAGCAGAAGCCCAGACCATTGCCTTCCTGGAGCAGTGGGTACCCAAGGGCAAATCGCCGATCTGCGGCAACAGCATCTGCCAGGACCGGCGCTTCCTGTACCGCCACATGAAGGCTCTGGAAAGCTACTTCCACTACCGCAACCTGGACGTCTCGACCCTCAAGGAACTGGCCGCCCGCTGGGCGCCGGACGTGCGCGACAGCTTCAAGAAAGGCAGCACCCACCTGGCCCTGGACGATATTCGCGAGTCCATTGCCGAGCTCCAGCACTACCGCAAGCACTTCATCAAGTTCTGACCCGCAGGCGCCGGCTTGCCGGC
Source organism: Pseudomonas sp. GW823-FHT03E05 (assembly GCF_058796855.1). Taxonomy (NCBI): domain Bacteria; kingdom Pseudomonadati; phylum Pseudomonadota; class Gammaproteobacteria; order Pseudomonadales; family Pseudomonadaceae; genus Pseudomonas; species Pseudomonas sp. GW823-FHT03E05. The sequence continues at coordinate 200,619 of NZ_JBXAJB010000005.1, read as the reverse complement.
GAACGGGCGCCCGCTGCGACTCGGCGCCCGTACCCGCCCCCTTTTGGTGCCCGCTTCAACTGAGTAGACTGCGCGCCTTCCTGCAAGGACCGCCATCATGCTGTTGATGCTTTATCTGATTGCCATTACCGCCGAAGCCATGACCGGCGCCCTGTCTGCCGGCCGGCGCGGCATGGACTGGTTCGGTGTGGTGCTGATTGCCTGCGTCACCGCACTCGGCGGCGGTTCGGTGCGTGATGTGCTGCTGGGCCACTACCCGCTGACCTGGGTCAAGCACCCGGAATACCTGGTGCTGACGTCGGTGGCGGCGTTGGTGACGATCTTCATCGCGCCCTTGATGCGTCACCTGCGCTCGCTGTTTCTGGTGCTCGACGCCGTGGGCCTGGTGGCCTTTACCCTGATCGGCTGCATGACTGCCCTGGAAATGGGCCACGGCATGCTGGTGGCTTCAGTCAGCGGGGTGATCACCGGGGTCTTTGGCGGCATCCTCAGGGACATCTTCTGCAACGATATCCCGCTGATCTTTCGCCGCGAGCTGTACGCCAGCGTGTCCTTCGCCGCGGCCTGGTGCTACATGCTGTGCATCTACCTGCAACTGCCCAGCGAGCAGTCGATCCTGGTCACCCTGTTCGGCGGCTTTCTATTGCGCCTGCTGGCGATCCGTTTTCACTGGGAAATGCCCAAGTTCGTCTACAACGACGAACACTGACGGTTGGCGTGCTGGTCCAGGGCCCATTGCACATGTTCGCGAACCAGTTCCGAGGGGTAGTCCTGGCGGGCCTTGAGGGCTTCCAGCACCGGAATGCTAGAGGGTGCGTTGCCCAGGCCCACCGCCAGGTTGCGTAGCCAGCGCTCGTAGCCGGCGCGGCGCAAGGGTGAACCTTCGGTATTGCTGAGGAATTTGTCCTCGTCCCACATGAACAGCTCTGCCAGTTCTGCATTGTCCAGGTTGTGCCGGGGCTTGAAGTCGCCCTCGGCCGTTGAGCGGGCGAAGCGATTCCAGGGGCAGACGATCTGGCAGTCATCGCAGCCGAATACCCGGTTGCCGATCAGCGGGCGCAGGTCTTCGGGGATGGCGCTTTTGAGCTCGATGGTCAGGTAGGAAATGCAGCGTCGGGCATCCAGCACATAGGGGCCGACGAAGGCGTTGGTCGGGCAGATGTCCAGGCAGGCGGTGCAGCGGCCGCAGTGCTCCGTGGCGTGGGGCGCGTCCACCGGCAGGGGCAGGTCGACGAACAGTTCGCTGAGGAAGAAGTAGCTGCCGGCTTTGCGATTCAGCACCAGGGTGTTCTTGCCGATCCAGCCGAGCCCGGCCTGTTCGGCGATGGCTTTTTCCAGCACCGGAGCGCTATCGACGAAGGCGCGGTAGCCAAAGGGGCCGATGGCTTGCTGGATGCGCTCGGCCAGTTGCTGTACGCGCTTGCGGATCAGCTTGTGATAATCGCGCCCCAGGGCATAGCGCGAAACGTAGGCCTTGGAAGGCTGGGCCAGGCGCTGGGCCATCTGGGTGTCGCCGGGCAGGTAGTCCATGCGCAGCGAAACCACCCGCAGGGTGCCAGGCACCAACTGGTCGGGATGGGAGCGTTTGCTGCCGTGGGCGCCCATGTATTCCATCTCGCCGTGGTAGCCGGCGGCGAGCCAGCGTTCCAGGTGCTGCTCATGCTCGGCCAGGTCCAGGCCGCTGATGCCGACTTGTTGAAAGCCCAGTTCGCGGCCCCAGTCCTTGATCGATTGGGCGAGAGCGGGAAGATCCTGGGTAATAGCGGGCATGAGGCGAGAGAAACCGGGGCTGAGGTGCGTATAATTCTGCCAGACATCGGAGCTCGAAGACGCATGCCGCAGACAAAACACCCTCTACCTGACGTTCAGTTGCTGACTTCTGGCCATTTGCCACATCTGAATGGACGACTTCGCGATGCCCACAAGGGCCAGTTCGGGCACCTGTTGCTGATTGGGGGCGATCGAGGTTTTGCCGGCGCCGCCTTGCTGAGTGCGGAAAGTGCCTTGCGCAGTGGCGCGGGGCTGGTGTCCCTGGCGACCCGCAGTGAGCATGTGGCTGCCGCTGCGGCGCGCTTGCCTGAGGTCATGACCCAGGGCACTCATTCGGCCAACCAGTTGATGGGGTTGCTGGCTCGGGCCACGGTGCTGGTGGTCGGGCCGGGGTTGGGGCAGGGCGCCTGGGGGCGCAGTCTGCTGTCGGCGGCGGCCAATGCGCCGTTGCCCCAGGTGTGGGATGCCGATGCCTTGAACCTGCTGGCCGAGGGCGGGCTGCAACTGCCTGCCGCGAGTGTCATCACTCCCCATCCGGGAGAGGCGGCGCGGCTGCTGGGTATCTCCAGCGCCGAGGTGCAGGCGGATCGCCCTGCAGCGGCCCTGGCGTTGAGCAAAAAATACGCAGCGGTTGCGGTACTCAAGGGGGCCGGTAGCCTGATCGCCACTGCCGATGGGCGGCTGGCCCGCTGTGACGTAGGGCATCCGGCGATGGCCACGGCAGGCTTGGGTGATGTGCTGGCTGGCCTGATCGGCGCCTTGCTGGCGCAAGGCTTGTCGGCATTCGATGCCGCCTGCCTGGCGGTCTGGCTGCATGCCAGCGCGGGCGAGCAGCAAGGCAAATTGGGCCGAGGGCTGGCGGCCAGTGATCTGATTCCAGCCATTCGTCAGTTGTTGGAGGAACAATCACCGTGTCTGAGTTAACCCTTTTTCTGGCCGACGAACAGGCCATGGTGGAATTTGGTGCACGTATTGCCCAGGTGACCCAAGGCGTGGGGGTGATCTTCCTCGAGGGCGACCTGGGAGCGGGCAAAACCACCTTGTCGCGAGGGATCATCCGTGGCCTGGGGCACGCGGGGGCAGTGAAGAGTCCGACCTTTACCCTGGTCGAACCGTACGAGATCGGCTCGGTGCGGGCTTTCCACTTCGACCTGTACCGCCTGGTGGATCCTGAGGAGCTGGAGTTCCTGGGGATTCGCGACTACTTCGAGGGCGATGCTCTGTGCCTGCTGGAGTGGCCCCAGCGTGGTGCAGGCTTTTTGCCAAAGCCTGACCTGACCATTACCATTACCCCGCATAACAATGGGCGTTCTGTGCATCTGTTGTCTCAAGGCTCGCGTGGCGAGTCCTGGTGTGCCGCTTTGGCGTTGGAATTCAAATAATTGATGGGGTTAGGTATGCGCATTCGCGCGTTGGTTGCTGTCGTAGGACTGTTGCTTACGGCATTGGCCGTCGATGCTGTGGCCGCTACACAGGTTCGCAGCGTCCGCCTGTGGCGGGCACCGGATAACACGCGACTGGTATTCGACCTGTCCGGCCCGGTTCAGCACAGCGTCTTTACCCTGACGGCCCCGGATCGTCTGGTGATCGATATCAATGGCGCGACCCTTGGCGGTCCGCTGAACGTCGCCACGGCCAATACACCGATTACCGCCATGCGCTCGGCACAGCGCACGCCCAGTGACCTGCGGGTGGTCATCGACCTGAAAAAGGCCGTTACGCCGAAGAGTTTCACCCTGGCGCCCAACGCTCAGTACGGCAATCGCCTGGTGGTCGATCTGTTCGACAACCCGGCTGACGCCGCGCCACCTGCTGCGCCGCCACCTACTGTGGCCACTGTCCCAGCAGTGCCCGTCACTCCGGCGGAGCCGGCGATCAAGCTGCCGCCAGCCCCGGCGGGCAAGCGCGACATCATTGTGGTGATCGATGCCGGCCACGGCGGCGAAGACCCGGGTGCCTCCGGCTCCCGCGGGCAGCATGAAAAAGACGTGGTGCTGGCCATTGCTCGCGAATTGCAGCGTCAGGTCAATGGCCTCAAGGGTTTCCGCGCCGAATTGACCCGTACCGGCGACTACTTCATTCCATTGCGCGGTCGTACCGAGATCGCCCGCAAGAAGGGCGCCGACCTGTTCGTCTCGATCCACGCCGACGCTGCGCCTTCGGCCGCGGCCTTTGGCGCATCGGTGTTTGCCTTGTCTGAACGTGGTGCCACGTCGGAAACCGCGCGCTGGCTGGCGGACAGCGAGAACCGTTCCGACCTGATCGGCGGGGCTGGCAACGTCAGCCTGGATGACAAGGACCGGATGCTGGCCGGGGTGCTGCTGGACCTGTCGATGACAGCGTCCCTGACCTCCAGTCTGAATGTCGGGCAGAAAGTCCTGAACAACATCGGCCGGGTGACTCCGTTGCATAAACAGCGGGTGGAGCAGGCCGGGTTCATGGTGCTCAAATCTCCGGATATTCCGTCGATCCTGGTGGAAACCGGCTTTATCTCCAACTCCAACGAGGCCTCGAAGCTGGCCACCGCCAGCCATCAGCAGGCCCTGGCGCGTTCCATCAGCAGCGGCGTGCGGCAGTTCTTCCAGCAGAACCCGCCACCGGGCACCTATATTGCCTGGCTGCGCGATTCCGGGAAGATCGCCCAGGGGCCGCGTGATCACCGGGTCAATCCGGGGGAAACCCTGGCCATGATCGCCGTGCGCTATCAGGTCTCCGCGGCCACGCTACGCAGTGCCAACAACCTGAAAAGCGATGAATTGAAAGTGGGGCAGGTGTTGACCATCCCCGGTACAGAACTGGCGGCTAAGGAATGAGTGAATCGGTAATCAGTAGCGCGCGCATCGAGCTGCTCAGCCCGCGCCTGGCCAACCAGATTGCCGCGGGCGAGGTGGTCGAGCGCCCGGCTTCGGTGATCAAGGAGCTGTTGGAAAACAGCCTGGACTCCGGCGCCAAGCGCATCGATGTGGATGTGGAGCAGGCCGGGGTCAAGCTGCTGCGGGTACGTGACGACGGTAGCGGCATTTCCTCCGACGACTTGCCGCTGGCCCTGGCCCGGCACGCCACCAGCAAGATCCGCGACCTGGAGGACCTGGAGCGGGTGATGAGCTTGGGGTTTCGCGGCGAGGCCCTGGCTTCCATCAGCTCCGTGGCGCGCCTGACCCTCACGTCCCGTACCCGGGATGCCGAGCAGGCCTGGCAGGTGGAAACCGAAGGCCGGGACATGGCACCAAGGGTGCAGCCGGCGGCGCACCCGGTAGGCACTTCGGTGGAAGTCCGCGACCTGTTCTTCAATACGCCGGCACGACGCAAGTTCCTCAAGGCGGAAAAGACCGAGTTCGATCACCTGCAGGAAGTGATCAAGCGCCTGGCCCTGGCGCGTTTCGACGTGGCCTTCCACTTGCGGCACAACGGCAAGAGCATCCTCAGCCTGCACGAGGCCAAGGACGACGCCGCTCGTGCCCGTCGTGTGGCGGCGGTGTGCGGTTCGGGCTTCCTGGAGCAGGCGTTGCCCATCGAGGTCGAGCGCAACGGCTTGCATCTGTGGGGCTGGGTGGGCTTGCCGACCTTCTCCCGCAGCCAGGCGGACCTGCAGTACTTCTACGTCAACGGTCGCGCAGTACGGGACAAGCTGGTGGCTCACGCGGTACGCCAGGCTTATCGCGATGTTCTGTTCAACGGTCGACACCCGACCTTTGTTCTGTTTTTCGAAGTCGACCCGTCGGTGGTCGACGTCAACGTGCACCCGACCAAGCACGAAGTGCGTTTCCGTGACGGGCGCATGGTGCACGACTTCCTTTATGGCACCTTGCACCGGGCCCTGGGTGATGTGCGGCCCGAGGACCAGTTGGCGGCGCCGGCGGCGGTCGCCGGCATCGTGCGCCCGACAGGTATCGAGGCCGGTGAGTTCGGGCCTCAGGGTGAGATGCGCCTGGCCGCGAACCTGGCTCTGGAGCAGCCCCAATCCCAGCCGAGCTTCAATGCGCCGGGCGCGGGAGCCGGCAGTGGCTATCAATATCAGTACACGCCACGGCCACAGCCAGTGTTGCCGGCCGCCGAGAGCCAGGGCGTGTACCGCGAGTTCTTTGCCCCGTTGCCGGGGGCGCCGGCGGCGGCCTTGCCGGACGGCCAGGAGGACATTCCGCCCCTGGGCTATGCCCTGGCCCAGCTCAAGGGGATCTACATCCTGGCGGAAAACGCCCTGGGTCTGGTGCTGGTGGACATGCACGCGGCTCACGAGCGGATCATGTACGAGCGCTTGAAGGTGGCCATGGCCAGCGAAGGCCTGAGCGGCCAGCCGCTGCTGGTGCCGGAGTCGATTGCCGTCAGCCAGCGTGAGGCCGATTGCGCTGAAGAACACATGGGCTGGTTCCAGCGCCTGGGCTTCGAGCTGCAGCGCCTGGGCCCGGAATCCCTGGCGATCCGCCAGATCCCGGCATTGTTGAAGCAGGCGGAAGCCAATCGTCTGGTGCACGACGTACTGGCGGACCTGATGGAGTACGGCACCAGTGACCGGATTCAGGCTCACCTCAATGAGCTGCTCGGTACCATGGCCTGCCACGGCGCGATCCGTGCCAATCGACGCCTGGCCCTGCCGGAAATGAACGCCTTGCTGCGGGACATGGAAAACACCGAGCGTAGTGGCCAATGCAACCACGGTCGACCGACCTGGACCCAAATGGGCCTGGACGATCTGGACAAACTCTTTCTGCGCGGCCGTTGATGACCCAGCTTCCTCCAGCGATTTTCCTGATGGGCCCGACCGCTGCGGGCAAGACCGATCTGGCCATCGAGCTGACCAAGGTGCTGCCTTGCGAGCTGATCAGTGTCGACTCGGCGCTGGTCTACCGCGGCATGGACATTGGCACCGCGAAGCCTTCCAGGGAACTGCTGGCGCAGTTTCCCCATCGCCTGATCGATATTCTCGACCCTGCCGAGAGCTACTCGGCGGCGGATTTCCGTACCGATGCGCTGGCGGCCATGGCCGATATCACCGCCCGGGGCAAGATCCCGCTGTTGGTGGGCGGCACCATGCTGTATTACAAGGCGCTGCTTGAAGGCCTGGCGGACATGCCCGCGGCGGATCCGCAGGTACGTGCCGAGCTGGAGGACGAGGCTGCACGCCTTGGCTGGCAGGCCCTGCACGACCAGCTGGCGGCGGTGGACCCCGAGTCGGCGGCGCGGATCCACCCCAACGACCCCCAGCGTCTGACCCGGGCGCTTGAGGTCTATCGGGTCAGTGGCCTGACAATGACCGCCCATCGCCAGCGTCAATTGGCGCAAAGTACTGAAGCAGGCGCATCGGGACGCAGTCAATTGCCCTATACTGTCGCCAATCTGGCCATCGCTCCGGCGAATCGCCAGGTACTGCACCAGCGTATTGCACAAAGATTCACACAAATGTTGGAACAGGGATTCATTGACGAGGTCGTAGCTCTGCGTTCCAGAAGTGACCTGCATGCCGGGTTGCCGTCTATACGTGCAGTGGGCTACCGCCAAGTCTGGGATCATCTGGATGGCAAGCTGACGTCAGCCGAAATGCAGGAGCGGGGCATCATTGCCACGCGCCAATTGGCGAAACGCCAGTTCACCTGGTTACGTAGTTGGGCTGACCTGCAATGGTTGGACAGCCTGGATTGCGACAATCTGCCACGCGCCTTGAAATACTTGGGGACGATCTCCATATTGAGCTGAGTCCTTGCAATTGCCGTCTATCCTTGGGGGTGTGACGGCTTTGGCCATCTGTTTTCTGATTTTTATTATTGATCCTTAAAGGAGTGCGGCACATGTCAAAAGGGCATTCGCTACAAGACCCTTACTTGAATACATTGCGTAAAGAGAAGGTTGGGGTTTCCATCTATCTGGTCAACGGGATCAAGCTGCAAGGTACGATCGAGTCTTTCGACCAGTTCGTCATCCTGCTGAAGAACACCGTCAGCCAAATGGTTTACAAGCACGCTATCTCGACAGTGGTTCCAGTTCGCCCGATTCGCCTGCCTAGCGCTTCCGAATCCGAACAGGGTGACGCTGAGCCAGGTAACGCCTGATAGGAGTCTCCTTTGTTCTTTGAGCGCCACGGTGGTGGTGAACGGGCCATTCTCGTTCACTTGGATGGTCAGGACCCTGAGGCGCGCGAAGATCCGCAGGAGTTTCAGGAGCTGGCATTATCGGCCGGCGCCGAGACCGTCGCGTTTGTTAGCGTGCCGCGTCATCGGCCAACCGCCAAATACCTGGTTGGCAGCGGCAAGGTCGAGGAGTTACGCGACCTGGTCAAAGCCGAACAGGTAGACCTGGTGATTTTCAATCACATCCTCACACCCAGTCAGGAACGTAACCTCGAACGTGTATTCGAGTGTCGCGTGATCGACCGCACGGGTCTGATTCTCGATATCTTCGCTCAGCGCGCGCGCACCCATGAAGGCAAGCTCCAGGTTGAACTGGCCCAGCTTGAGCACATGAGCACCCGTCTGGTTCGTGGCTGGACTCACCTTGAACGGCAGAAAGGCGGTATCGGTCTGCGCGGGCCCGGTGAAACCCAGCTGGAAACCGACCGGCGCCTGTTGCGAGTGCGTCTGCGGCAGATCAAGGCGCGCCTGGAGAAGGTTCGCAGCCAGCGTGAGCAGGCCCGTCGTGGCCGCAAGCGTGCGGATATCCCTTCAGTGTCCCTGGTGGGCTACACCAACGCCGGCAAGTCCACGCTGTTCAATGCGGTCACTGCGTCCGATGTTTTCGCTGCCGACCAATTGTTCGCCACCCTCGACCCCACCCTGCGCCGGCTTGAGCTGGATGACCTGGGGCCGATTGTGCTGGCCGATACCGTGGGGTTCATTCGCCACTTGCCGCACAAGTTGGTGGAGGCGTTTCGGGCTACCCTCGAAGAGTCGAGCAACTCCGATTTGCTGCTGCATGTGATCGATGCCCATGAGCCCGAGCGCATGGCGCAGATCGAGCAGGTGATGGTGGTGCTGGGGGAGATCGGGGCTCAAGACTTGCCGATCCTGGAGGTCTATAACAAACTCGATTTGCTCGAGGGTGTGGAGCCGCAGATCCAGCGCGACCCCGACGGCAAGCCGCAGCGGGTCTGGCTGTCGGCCCGTGATGGCCAGGGGCTGGATCTGCTCAAGCAGGCCATCGCCGAGCTGCTGGGTGAAGATTTGTTTGTAGGCACCTTGCGCTTGCCTCAGCGTTTTGCTCGACTGCGAGCACAGTTTTTCCAGTTGAACGCTGTGCAGAAAGAAGATCACGACGACGAAGGTGTCAGCTTGCTTGCTGTTCGCCTGCCACGGGCCGAGTTGAACCGGCTGGTCAGTCGCGAAGGCATGCAGCCGTCGGAATTCATCGAGCAACACACTTTGCAATAAAAGCCTGGGCAAGCGGTTGTGCCGCTGTAGCAGGCATTCTGTAGCATTGGTCGGCGCGCCGTGGGTGCGTCTTTGCTTTATCAGATGGAGAGCGCTATGGCTTGGAATGAGCCGGGTGGCAACTCGAATAATCAGGACCCTTGGGGTGGTAAGCGCCGCAATAATGGCGATCGCAAGGGGCCACCAGATCTCGACGAGGCCTTCCGTAAGCTGCAGGAAAGCCTGAATGGGTTGTTCGGTGGTGGTAAGAAACGTGGTGATGACGGCGGTAGTTCCGGCAAGGGCGGTGGTTTCGGCCTGCTGGGTATCGGTCTTGTCGTGCTGGCTGCCGTGTGGCTGTACAGCGCGGTGTATGTAGTAGACGAGCAGGAGCAGGCCGTAGTGCTGCGCTTCGGCAAATACTACGAAACCGTCGGCCCGGGTCTGAACATCTACTTCCCGCCGATCGATCGCAAGTACATGGAAAACGTCACGCGCGAGCGTGCCTACACCAAGCAGGGCCAGATGCTCACCGAGGACGAGAACATCGTCGAAGTGCCGCTGACCGTGCAGTACAAGATCAGCAACCTGCAGGATTTCGTGCTGAACGTCGATCAGCCGGAAATCAGCCTGCAGCATGCGACCGACAGCGCCCTGCGCCACGTGGTGGGTTCCACCGCCATGGACCAGGTGCTGACCGAAGGTCGTGAATTGATGGCCAGTGAGATCAAGGAGCGTCTGCAACGCTTCCTGGACAACTATCGCACCGGTATCACCGTGACCCAGGTGAACGTACAGAGCGCAGCGGCACCGCGTGAAGTACAGGAAGCCTTCGATGACGTGATCCGTGCCCGTGAAGATGAACAGCGTTCGCGCAACCAGGCTGAAACCTATGCCAACGGCGTTGTGCCGGAAGCCCGTGGTCAGGCCCAGCGCATCCTCGAGGATGCCAACGGTTACCGTGACGAAGTGGTATCCCGGGCCAAGGGTGAGGCAGATCGCTTCACCAAACTGGTTGCCGAGTACCGCAAGGCTCCTGAGGTCACCCGTCAGCGCCTGTACCTGGACACCATGCAGGAAGTCTTCAGCAACACCAGCAAGGTGTTGGTGACTGGCAGCAAGGGCGGGCAGAACAATCTGCTCTATCTGCCGCTGGACAAGATGATCGACAGTGGTCGTAGCGGCAGTGCTCCGGTAACGGGCGCAGCGTCGGCGGCCAGCAATGAAGCGAATGCGCGCGCGGCGGCTGACCATATGCAGCAACAGCAGCAGACGCGCTCTAGGGAGACTCGCTGATGAGCAATAAATCGCTGATCGCCCTGATCGTGGGCGTTGTCGTGGCGGTGGTTGCCTGGAACAGCTTCTACATCGTCGCTCAGACCGAGCGTGCGGTGTTGCTGCAGTTCGGTCGTGTGGTTCAGGCGGATGTCCAGCCTGGCCTGCATGTGAAAGTGCCCTACGTGAACCAGGTGCGTAAGTTCGACGCACGCCTGATGACCCTGGATGCACCGACGCAGCGCTTCCTGACCCTGGAAAAGAAAGCCGTGATGGTGGATGCCTACGCCAAGTGGCGGGTGAAGGATGCCGAGCGTTTCTACACCGCGACTTCCGGCCTCAAGCAGATTGCCGACGAGCGTCTTTCCCGTCGCCTGGAGTCGGGCCTGCGTGACCAGTTCGGTAAGCGCACCCTGCATGAAGTGGTTTCCGGTGAGCGTGACGCGCTGATGGCGGATATCACGGCGTCGCTGAACAAGATGGCGGAAAAGGAGCTGGGTATCGAAGTGGTCGATGTCCGGGTCAAGGCCATCGACCTGCCCAAGGAAGTGAACCGCAGCGTGTTCGAGCGCATGAGCACCGAGCGTGAGCGTGAGGCTCGCGAGCACCGGGCCAAGGGTAACGAACTGGCGGAAGGCATCCGTGCCGATGCCGATCGTCAGCGTCGCGTGCTGTTGGCTGAAGCCTATCGGGAGTCTGAAGAGGCTCGCGGTGACGGTGATGCCCAGGCAGCGGCGATCTACGCTAAGGCCTACGGCCAGGACCAGGAGTTCTACGCGTTCTACCGTAGCCTGCGTGCCTACCGTGAAAGCTTCGCGAACAAATCCGACGTCATGGTTCTGGACCCAAGCAGCGACTTCTTCCACTACCTGGAAAAGTCCAAGCCTTGATCAGGCCCTGACCCTGGAGCACCCCGCCGGGCGGCTAAAACGCCTCGCGGGGTGATCCTTTGGGAAAACGGGTGTATGATGCGGCAGCCGGGAAATTCCCGGCTTTTTTGCGTCTGCATCTTTGATTGGCCGTGGCTCGTTCAAGAGTCCGGCAAGATTTTTCGAGGAAAATGGTCTGTACAGCTGATTCCTGGCTGCCTGTCCGGCTGAGCTCGCGTCGGATGCGACTGTTTTCTGCTTCACTCTAAGGCTGGCCCCAGGCTTGCCGCCCGGACCATAGGGGAATGGCGTAATGGCAACGGTAGACCGCTGGCTGCTGCCAGATGGCATCGAAGAAGTATTGCCGCCGGAAGCGGCGCGCATCGAAGTGGCGCGTCGTCAGGTGTTGGATCTGTTTCAGAGTTGGGGTTACGAGTTCGTCGTCACTCCCCATATCGAATACCTGGAATCCCTGTTGACAGGTGCAGGCCAGGATCTGGATCTGCGTACCTTCAAGGTCATCGACCCGCAGTCGGGCCGGCAGATGGGGTTTCGGGCCGACATCACGCCGCAGGTGGCGCGTATTGATGCCCACACCCTGCGCCGCGAAGGGCCGAGCCGCCTGTGCTACGCCGGCAGTGTGCTGCATGCGCAGCCGCGGGCCTTGTCGTCCTCGCGCAGCCCGATCCAGCTGGGGGCCGAGTTGTATGGTGATGCCAGCCCGAGCAGCGACGTTGAAGTCATCAGCCTGATGCTGGCCATGCTGCAACTGGCCGACGTGCCCGATGTGCACATGGATCTGGGACATGTTGGCATCTACCGTGGCCTGGCACAGGCCGCCGGCTTGTCCGGTGCTGTTGAACAGCAACTGTTCGATGCCCTGCAACGCAAGGCGATCGACGAGGTCATCAGCCTGACGGAAGGCCTGCCGGCCGATCTGGCGGACATGCTGCGCTCCCTGGTGGACCTGTGCGGCAGCCGCGAAGTGCTGGGCGATGCCCGCCGTCGCCTGGCCGGTGCGCCGACGTCTGTGCTGCTGGCGCTGGATGAATTGCTGACCATTGCCGAGCGCCTGTCCGTGCGGTTCCCGGACTTGCCGCTGTATTTCGACCTTGGCGAGTTGCGCGGCTATCACTACCACACCGGTGTGGTGTTCGCGGTATTTGTTCCAGGCGTGGGCCAATCCATCGCCCAGGGCGGGCGCTACGATGACATCGGCGCGGATTTCGGGCGTGCCCGTCCCGCGACTGGTTTCTCCACCGATTTGAAAACCCTGGTGACCCTGGGGCGTGCTGAAGTCGAGCTACCGTCTGGCGGTATCTGGATGCCAGACAACACTGACGCGGCACTCTGGCAGACCGTCTGCCGCTTGCGCAGTGAGGGTCAACGTGTGGTTCAGGCCTTGCCTGGGCAGCCTTTGGCCGCCGCCCGTGAAGCGGACTGCGACCGGCAATTGATTCAGCAGAATGGGCTTTGGCAAGTATTGCCGCTGGCTTCTTGAGTTTTCCTGCCGGCGGCTGCCGGCACCAAGTTTGCGCGAATGAGGACAAGTGTTATGGGTAAGAATGTCGTAGTCCTGGGCACCCAATGGGGTGATGAGGGCAAAGGCAAGATCGTTGATCTGCTGACCGAACATGCCGCCGCCGTAGTGCGCTACCAGGGTGGCCACAACGCTGGCCACACTCTGGTGATCGACGGTGAGAAGACCGTCCTGCACCTGATTCCGTCCGGTGTGCTGCGCGAAGGCGTGCAGTGCCTGATCGGTAACGGTGTGGTGGTAGCTCCGGATGCCTTGATGCGTGAAATCGTCAAGCTGGAAGAGAAGGGTGTGCCGGTGCGCGAGCGCCTGCGTATCAGCCCGTCCTGCCCGCTGATCCTGTCCTATCACGTGGCCTTGGACCAGGCCCGCGAGAAAGCCCGTGGCGAGCAGAAGATCGGTACCACCGGCCGCGGCATCGGCCCGGCTTACGAAGACAAGGTTGCACGTCGTGGCCTGCGCATCGGCGATCTGTTCCACCGCGAGCGTTTTGCCGCCAAGCTGGGCGAGCTGCTGGACTACCACAACTTCGTTCTGGTGAATTACTACAAAGAGCCGGCCATCGACTTCCAGAAGACCCTGGACGAGTGCATGGAATACGCCGAACTGCTCAAGCCGATGATGCTCGACGTGACTGCCGAGCTGCACCAGCTGCGCCGCGCCGGCAAGGACATCATGTTCGAAGGCGCCCAGGGTTCGTTGCTGGACATCGACCACGGCACCTACCCGTACGTCACCAGTTCCAACACCACTGCTGGTGGTATCGCCACCGGTTCGGGCGTGGGTCCCATGTACCTGGACTACATCCTGGGCATCACCAAGGCCTATACCACTCGCGTAGGCTCGGGCCCGTTCCCGACCGAGCTGTTCGACGACATCGGCGCTTTCCTGGCCAAGCGTGGTCATGAGTTCGGCGCCACCACCGGCCGCGCTCGTCGCTGCGGCTGGTTCGATGCCGTGATCCTGCGTCGCGCCATCGACGTCAACAGCATCTCGGGCCTGTGCCTGACCAAGCTGGACGTTCTGGACGGCCTGGAAACCATCAATATCTGTGTCGGCTACAAGAACCAGGATGGTGCAGTCATCGACGCGCCAACCGACGCCGACAGCTACATCGGCCTGGAGCCGGTGTACGAGCAGATGCCGGGCTGGAGCGAGTCGACCCTGGGTGCCAAGACCCTGGAAGAGCTGCCTGCCGCCGCCCAGGCCTACATCAAGCGCATCGAAGAGTTGGTCGGCGCGCCGATCGACATTATTTCGACAGGCCCGGACCGCAACGAGACCATCGTTCTGCGTCATCCGTTCGCTTGATAAGTCGTTGATGTAAAAAACAAAGGGCCCTTAATCGGGCCCTTTGTCGTTTCTGCCTGCCACGCGGCACGACCCTTGCTGTGAAATCCACTTCTAGAGTGCCATCAGAATAATGGCGTCAAAAGTAGAGGGATTTCCTGTGTCGGCCGTTCTCTCACTGTTACAAAGCCGTTTACTACGGCCTGTGTTCGTTACTCTCGGTATCGCCCTTTTGGTGCAAGTGCTGGTAGCGGTTGCCCTGACTCGGAGCACAGTGACCGCACTCGAGGCGGATCTGGCTTCGCGCCTGGGCGGCGACAGCCAGAAATTGGCTGGCGAGCTCGAGCAGGCGGGCAAAGAAGTCACCTCCAGTCTGGAGAGTCTTTCCAGCAGTACCCGCCAACGCCTCACGGCCGGCCTGTCTTCGCGTCTCAAGGAAGAACAGATACAGCTGCGTGCGGCGCTGGAGAAGGACCTGAAGGACTCTGCCAATGACATGGCTCAATTGCTGGCCTCCGTGGCGCCTCGCGCCATGTGGGACAGTGATGTGCCGACCTTGTCCGAGTTCGCCCGACGGGCTCAGCGCAACCCCAATGTGTTGTTCGTGGTTTATGACGATGCGGCGGGAGAGCACCTGACCCGCTACCTGAATCGTGAAAACCCGATCAACAAGGCGCTGCTGGAAAAGGGCAAGGGCGACCGGGCGCTGGACAAGGTCCTGGATGCAGCGAAGAACGATCCTTCGGTGTACTACCTTGAAGCCTCGATCAATCCCAATGGCGTGGAAATCGGCAAGGTGCTGATGGGAGTCTCCACCGCGTCGGTGGAGGCCGATATCGCCGCCCTGGATCAGCGCTTCAGTGCCTTGATTGCCAGCAGCGATCAGTTGGTTGGCGACAGCCTCAAGGGAGCTTCTGCCGACAGCTCGGCGGCCATGCGCTCGCGCTTGCAGTCGGCCCAGGGTACGGCGGCACAGATGCAGGCCAATACCGCGAGCACGGTGCAGGAGGCGGCGGCCACCTTGCGCTGGCAGATCGGCGTCGGCCTGGCGCTGGTTGGCCTGGCCCTGCTGCTGTTGCTGGCAGTGGTGCTGGGGCGTCGCGTGGTGAGCAAGCTGCATTTGCTGATCGCTGCGCTCAATGACCTGGCAGCGGGCGAAGGTGACCTGACCAAGCGTGTGCCGCTCAACAGCAATGATGAGATTGGCGACATGGCCTCGGCGGTGAATCGCTTTGTGGATAAGTTGCAGCCCATCGTGCGGGAAGCGGGGGATGTGGCCCAGCGCACAGGCGTCGAGATCGGCGCCATGAGCCAGCGTAATGCAGGGGCTGATGCCGCAGCCGAAGCGCAGCGTGATGAGGTGGCAGAGAGCCTGCGGGCGTTGTCGCAGATGGCCGATGAAGCCCAGGCGGAAAGCCAGGCGATGCAGGCCGCACTGCAGCAGGTGGTGGAGATTCGTCAGGCGACGGACGAGACTACCCGCACCTCCGAGCAGGTCGGCAGCCTGATCGAGGCGCTGGCGGGGCAAGTGGATACCGGGGCCAAGGTGATCGAGCGCCTGGCCCAGCAGAGCGAGCAGATCGAGGTGGTGCTGACGGTGATCCATGGCATTGCCGAGCAAACCAACCTGCTGGCATTGAACGCTGCGATCGAGGCCGCGCGCGCCGGCGAGACCGGGCGCGGATTTGCCGTGGTGGCGGATGAGGTGCGGGCCCTGGCCAGCAAGACGCAAAGCTCCACTGGCGATATCCAGGCCCATATCGGTGCCCTGCAGCAGGGGGCGCGGGAGGCCGTAGCGGCTATCGGTCAGGCCGGGCGTCAGGCCAGCGAGGGCTTGCTGGTGCTGCGCGACAGTGCTCGCCTGCAACAATCGGTGCAGTCTTCGGTAGAGCAGGTGCACGCCGCGATTGGCCTGGCCACCCAGGCTGCGGCCCATCAGGCGCAGGGCGCGCAGGCGGTGCGTGGGAGGGTGGAAACTATCCATGCCCAGGCCGAGCGGGCGGCTCAGGCCGTGGTAGAAACCACCGCCAGCGGCAAGGTACTGGACAGCCTGGCGGCGCAGCTCAAGGCCAGCCTCGGTCAGTTCCGCGCCTGATGCCTGGCCGGCAAGCTGGCTCCTGCCACCTTACTGCAGGAGCCGGCTTGCCACCTCTCAGCGACTCAAATACATCCGCGTTGTCAGCAGATAGACCGGTAGCCCTGACACCAGTATCAACAGCGCCGCATAAGGCGCCGCCGCTGCAAACTCCACATTCGCCGTATGCGCCCACACTTCTGTGGCCAGGGTGTTGAGCCCGGTTGGGCTGAGCAGCAGGGTCGCTGTCAGTTCCTTCATCGCATCCAGAAAGACCAGGGCGAAAGCCGCGCCCAGCGCCGGGAAGATGATCGGCAGGGTCACTCGGCAAAAGGCGCTGAACGACGATGCGCCGAGGGTTCTTGCTGCTTCTTCCAGCTGTGGCGCGGCCTTGTTCAGCGCGGTGCGGATCGGCGCCTGGGCCAGGGGCAGGAACAGCAGGGCATAGGCAATCAGCAGTAGCGCCGAGGTCTGGTACAGCACCGGCACATAGTGCAGCGCGAAATACACCAGGGTCAGGGCGATCACCAGCCCTGGCAGGGCATGCAGCAGATAGGGCAGGCGCTCTGCCCAGATGGCCAGGCGCCCCTTGTAGCGCACCACCAGCAGGCCCACCGGCACTGCCAGCACCAGGCACAGGCCGGCGCCGCCCAGGGACAGGGCCAGTGAAGACAGCAATGCTTCGCTGATTGCCGCGACGGGGAAGGCTGCCGATGAACCGACGGCCAGCCAATAGGCAAGCATGCCCAGGGGGACACCGCTGCCGATCAGCGCCAGCATCAGGCAGTAAAGTTGTCCGCCGATGCTCCAGCCCCCCAGGCGTACCTGTTCGGCGTGCCTGGCTGCGCCCTGGCCGGTGCGTACATGGCGGCCCTTGCCACGGACGCGCAGTTCCAGCCCCAGCAGCAGCAGGCACAGCGCCAACAACACGGCCGACAGCATGGCGGCGTTGGCATTGCTGAACTCCAGCTCGAATTGCTGGTAGATGGCGGTGGTGAAGGTCTGCAGGCCGATGATCGACAGGGCGCCGAACTCCACCAGCATATGCAGGGCAATCAGCAGCGAGCCGGCCAGCAATGAAGGCCATAGCAAGGGCAGGGTTATCTTGAAGAACACGCCCCAGCGATTTTGCCCCAGGGTCCGCGCCGACTCCTCCAGGGAGGGGTCGAGATTACGCAGGGTGGCCGCCACCGGCAGGAACACCAGCGGGTATTTGGACAGGGTCATCACCAGGATCGCGCCGCCCAGTCCTTCGAACCCGGCGCTCAGGGATACCCAAGTGAAGCTGCTGACAAAGGCCGGTACGGCGAAGGGCAAGCACAGCACCACGCCCCAGATCCGCCTTCCCGGCAAATCGCTGCGTTCCAGCAGCCAGGCCAGGGACAGGCCGAGCACGGCGCAGGCAAGGGTCACACCGAGCATCAGCAGCAGGGTATTGCTCAGCAGGCGCAACACATAGGGGCGCCACAGCAGGTGCAGGGCTTCAGCCCAGCCGGCCTGCCAGGCCTTGAGGCCGACATATAACAGTGGCAACAGGCTCAGGCAGACCAGTAGCAGGACTGGCAGCAGTAGCCAGATCGAAGGCCGCTTGCGCCTCGGCACGAAGCTGGTGCGCAAGGCGGAAGCGGATGGCGATGGATTCATCAGTTCAGGCCGACGTCACGTTCCAGGTCCAGGGCTTCCTCGGCATTGCCGAGATCGGCTGGGGTTACCTTCGGGGCTTCCAGTTCATTGAAGGGCTTGAGTCCACGATCGGACTGCATGCCTTTATGCAGCGGGTACTCGGCCGTGGTCTGGGTAATCACCCGCTGGCCTTCTTCGCTGGCCATGTAGGCCAGAAGCTGCTGGGCCTCTTTCGGATGCTTGCTGGACTTGAGTACGGCTGCGCTGGACACGGTGATCAGGCCGCCCACGTCGCCGCCCGTGAAGTAGTGCAGTTTCGAGTCGAGCTGGCCTTTTTCCCGTTGCAGGGCAAACCAGTAGTAGTTGTTCACCAGGACCGTGGCCACTTCGCCGTTTTCCACGGCTTTGAGGGCCACCATGTTGTTGCTGTAGACCTTGCCGAAAGCCCGCAGGCCGGTCAGCCATTCTTCGGCAGCATCCCTGCCGTGCATCTTGATGATGGCCACGGCCTGTTCCTGGAAGGCGCCACTGGTGGGCACGAAGCCAACCTTGCCTTGCCACTGCGGCTGGGAAAATTCCATCACCGACTTGGGCAGGTCTTTTTCGTCGATCAGTTTCGGGTTGAAGGCGACGACTCGTACGCGCGCGGTGACACCGATCCAGGTGCCGTTGCCCGCAACATATTCCTTGGGCAGTACGGCCAGGGTCGTGGTGTCGGTCTGGGCCAGCAGGCCCTGCTCGCCGAGTTTGTTCAGGGGAGGGGATTCTTCGGTGTAGATCACATCAGCGGGGGAGCGGTCGCCTTCTTCGACAACCTGGCTGGCCAGTTGATTGCTGCTGCCCTTGCGGACATTCACATGGATGCCGGTCTTGGCTTCGAAAGCCTTGGCTACCGCGTCGCCGACTTCCTTGTGCTGACCGTTGTACAGGGTCAGGGAAACCGGATCGGCTGCCTGGGTGAAGGGGGATGCCAGGGTCAGCCCCAGCAAAGTGATGGTCAAGCCACGCAGAAGGGATGTTGGAAGGAGGGTATTTCTGAACATCATTCGCAGGTTTCCTCACTGTAGTGCCGCAAAAACTTGTAACAATCATAAACGATATCGTTTCTCATGTGCGCTTTGCGGATGCGGAGGAAGGCTATGGCGCGGGGAAATATCAGGGGCCAGAAACGCAAAAACCCGCTTTCGCGGGTTTTTGTGAGACTTGAAAGCGATGCTCTCAAGTTTTGAATTGGTGCCCAGAAGAAGACTCGAACTTCCACGACCTTGCGGTCACCAGCACCTGAAGCTGGCGTGTCTACCAATTTCACCATCTGGGCAGTATCGACGTCGTCGCCGTGTCGATGGAGCGCACTATACGGACAGCGTTTTGATCTGTAAACCCCTGTTTTGGTTTTATTAAATCAAACACTTAGAATGCAAAAACCCGCTTTCGCGGGTTTTTGTTCGAGCCTTGAAACTGATCTAATCTCAAGCTCTTGAATTGGTGCCCAGAAGAAGACTCGAACTTCCACGGCCTTGCGGCCACCAGCACCTGAAGCTGGCGTGTCTACCAATTTCACCATCTGGGCAGTATCGCTGACGTCTCCGTCGTCGATGGCGCGCACTATACGGAGGCTCTTTTGAGCTGTAAACCCCAGATTTCAAAAAAGTTTGAAAAAAGTCTCCGGCGGTATGCGTGACGATGTTTCTGAGGCGATGGCGAGGATTATTCCCAGGTTGTCTGAGCCTGAAATTTCCCGTTTCAATACGCGTATGCCAAACTAACCCGCATATAGACAAGGTGAAATTTATCTAATGGCCGATTGGCAGTCCCTCGATCCCGAGGCCGCTCGTGAAGCGGAAAAATACGAAAACCCTATTCCTAGCCGCGAACTCATCCTTCAGCATCTTGCTGACCGGGGTTCGCCTGCTAGTCGCGAGCAGTTGGTAGAAGAGTTCGGTCTGACCACGGAAGACCAGCTGGAAGCCCTGCGCCGCCGCCTGCGCGCCATGGAGCGCGACGCTCAACTGATCTATACCCGCCGCGGCACCTATGCGCCGGTGGACAAGCTCGACCTGATTCTCGGCCGTATCAGCGGTCACCGCGACGGCTTCGGCTTCCTGGTGCCGGATGACGGTAGCGACGACCTGTTCATGAGCCCGGCGCAAATGCGCCTGGTATTCGATGGCGACCGCGCCCTGGCCCGGGTTTCCGGCCTGGATCGCCGCGGCCGTCGCGAAGGCGTGATCGTCGAAGTGGTGTCCCGTGCCCACGAAAGCATCGTCGGTCGCTACTTCGAAGAAGGTGGCATCGGTTTCGTGGTGGCAGACAACCCGAAGATCCAGCAGGAAGTGCTGGTAACGCCGGGGCGCAATGCCAATGCCAAGATCGGTCAGTTCGTCGAAGTGAAGATCACTCACTGGCCGACGCCGCGCTTCCAGCCGCAAGGCGATGTGGTGGAGGTGGTGGGCAACTACATGGCACCGGGCATGGAAATCGACGTTGCCCTGCGCACCTACGATATTCCTCATGTCTGGCCAGAGGCGGTGCTCAAGGAAGCCGGCAAGCTCAAGCCCGAAGTGGAAGAGAAGGACAAAGAGAAGCGCATCGACCTGCGTGATCTGCCTTTCGTCACCATCGACGGCGAAGACGCCCGCGACTTCGACGACGCCGTTTTCTGCGAAGCCAAGCCCGGCAAGCTGCGCCTGTTCGGTGGTGGCTGGAAGCTGTATGTGGCGATTGCCGACGTCTCCAGTTACGTGAAGATCGGTTCGGCTCTGGATGCCGAAGCCCAGGTGCGCGGCAACTCGGTGTACTTCCCCGAGCGGGTGATCCCGATGCTGCCCGAGCAACTGTCCAACGGCCTGTGCTCGCTGAACCCGAAAGTCGATCGCCTGGCCATGGTTTGCGAGATGACCATCTCCAAGTCCGGCGAGATGACCGATTACCAGTTCTACGAAGCGGTGATCCACTCCAAGGCGCGTCTGACCTACAACAAGGTCAGCACCATGCTCGAGCAGCCGAAAACCAGCGAAGCCAAGCAGTTGCGCGGTGAATACGGCGATGTCCTGCCGCACCTGAAGCAGCTGTATGCGCTGTACAAGGTCTTGCTGGGGGCTCGCCATACCCGGGGCGCCATCGACTTCGAGACCCAGGAAACCCGGATCATCTTCGGTTCCGAGCGCAAGATCGCCGAAATTCGTCCGACTACCCGCAATGATGCGCACAAGCTGATCGAGGAATGCATGCTGGCGGCCAACGTGGCCACCGCCGAGTTCCTCAAGAAGCACGAGATTCCGGCCCTGTACCGGGTGCACGATGGTCCGCCGCCGGAGCGTCTGGAAAAACTGCGCGCCTTCCTCGGCGAGCTGGGCCTGTCCCTGCATAAGGGCAAGGATGGCCCGACGCCGAAGGACTACCAGGCATTGCTGGAAACCATCAAGGACCGTCCGGATTACCACCTGATCCAGACCGTGATGCTGCGCTCCCTGAGCCAGGCGGTGTACAGCGCTGATAACCAGGGCCACTTCGGTCTGAATTACGAAGCCTATACCCACTTCACCTCGCCGATCCGTCGCTACCCGGACCTGTTGACCCATCGGGCCATCCGCAGCGTCATCCACTCCAAGCAGGACACGCCGCACGTGCGCCGCGCCGGGGCGATGACCATTCCGAAGGCGCGTATCTATCCGTACGACGAAGCGACCCTGGAGCAGCTCGGCGAGCAGTGCTCGATGAGCGAGCGCCGTGCCGATGAGGCCACGCGGGACGTAGTGAACTGGCTCAAGTGCGAGTTCATGAAGGATCGTGTGGGCGAGTCCTTCCCGGGTGTGATCACCGCGGTGACCGGTTTCGGCCTGTTCGTCGAGTTGACCGACATCTACGTCGAGGGCCTGGTGCACGTCACCGCCTTGCCGGGGGACTACTACCACTTCGACCCTGTGCATCACCGCCTGGCGGGCGAACGCACCGGTCGCAGCTTCCGCCTGGGCGATACCGTGGAAGTGCGGGTCATGCGCGTCGACCTGGACGAGCGCAAGATCGATTTCGAAATGGCCGAGAAGACCATCAACGCACCGATCGGCCGCAAGAAGCGTGGCGCCGCGGACGTACCTGCCAGCAAGGTCGTGGAAGAGCCGGCTCCAGCCAAGGCGGGGCGTCGCAGCTCCGCCAAGGAAAAGGCGGTCGAGGCTTATCGTCCAAGCGACGCTGCCGCGAAAAACGCCGAAGTGCGCAAAAGCCGCGAAATGAAGCGGGCGCTGCTGGCCGAAGCCAAGGGCGGTGGTAAAGCGACGTCTGCGGGAAAGTCCGGTAAGCCGGCGCCTTCGCGCGCTGGCGAAAAGCCCGCCAAGCCGAGCAAACATCGTAAAGGTCCGCCCAAGGCGGGCTCCGCTTCCGGCGCTAAAAGCGGCGGGGCGCGCAAACCTAAGGCCAAGTCATGAGTCAGTTGGAAAAGATCTACGGCGTGCATGCCGTAGAAGCGTTGCTGCGTCACCATCCCAAGCGGGTCAAGCAGATCTGGTTGGCTGAAGGGCGCAGTGATCCACGGGTCCAGGTTCTGGTGGACCTGGCTGCGCAGAACCGTGTTTCGGTTGGCCAGGCCGAGCGTCGTGAGATGGACGCATGGGTTGAAGGCGTGCACCAGGGCGTAGTGGCGGAAGTCAGTCCGAGCCAGGTGTGGGGCGAGGCCATGCTCGACGAGCTGCTGGACCGTACCGAAGGCGCGCCGTTGCTGCTGGTGCTGGACGGTGTGACCGACCCGCATAACCTCGGGGCCTGCCTGCGTACTGCCGATGCGGCCGGTGCCCTGGCAGTGCTGGTGCCCAAGGACAAGTCGGCGACCCTGACTCCGACCGTGCGCAAAGTGGCCTGCGGCGCCGCCGAAGTGATTCCGCTGGTAGCCGTGACCAACCTGGCCCGCACCCTGGAGAAGCTCCAGCAGCGTGGGCTGTGGATCGTCGGCACCGCCGGCGAGGCCGAACAGGAACTGTACGACCAGGACCTGACCGGCCCGACCATCATCATCATGGGGGCCGAAGGCAAGGGCATGCGTCGCCTGACCCGCGAGCACTGCGACTACCTGGTACGCCTGCCGATGGCCGGCAGCGTCAGCAGCCTCAACGTCTCCGTGGCCACTGGCGTGTGCCTGTTCGAAGCCATGCGCCAGCGCGGTGCCAAGGCCAAGGCCGGCGCCAAGAAAGCCTGACCCGCAGTTGCAGGAGCCGGCTTGCCGGCGAGGCGCGTGCTGCCGTCCATCGTCGGCACGCCGGCTCCCGCAATTGGTTGTTCAAATAATCACCAATTGCCTTGCGCCGCTGTTCCCCCTTCTCTACAATTGCGCCCCTTGCCGTGACGGCAGGCGCATATGTGCCTACTACCAGGCAAGACACACCAGTGTCATTCACTCCTTGTCTGACCGCTTATAGGCGGCAGGCTACAACCCGTAAGGAGCATTCATGCGTCATTACGAAATCATCTTTTTGGTCCACCCGGATCAAAGCGAGCAAGTCGGCGGCATGGTTGAGCGTTACACCAAGCTGATCGAAGAAGACGGCGGCAAAATCCACCGTCTGGAAGACTGGGGCCGTCGTCAACTGGCCTACGCAATCAACAATGTTCACAAGGCTCACTACGTGATGCTGAACGTTGAGTGCACCGGTAAAGCCCTGGCTGAGCTGGAAGACAACTTCCGTTACAACGATGCTGTGATCCGTAACCTGGTCATCCGTCGCGAAGAAGCCATCACTGGCCAATCCGAGATGCTCAAGGCTGAAGAAAACCGCAGTGAGCGCCGTGAGCGTCGTGACCGTCCTGAGCATGCTGACAGCGCCGATGGCGATGACAGCGACAACAGCGACGCCAGCGATAACGCTGACGAGTAATCCACGGACCTTTTGAGGAGCCAATTACATGGCACGTTTCTTCCGTCGTCGTAAATTCTGCCGCTTCACCGCTGAAGACGTGAAAGAGATCGATTACAAAGATCTCAACACTCTGAAAGCCTACGTATCCGAGACCGGCAAAATCGTTCCAAGCCGCATCACCGGTACCAAAGCTCGTTATCAGCGTCAGCTGGCCACCGCTATCAAGCGCGCCCGCTTCCTGGCCCTGCTGGCCTACACCGACAGCCACGGCCGCTGAGATCGGGCAGTCGACAAGTAGTAAGGGATTGAATGCATGCGCGCCTTAGCTGAGTTCATCATGCGCGGTCGTATGCAGGCCACTCTGGTAGTGGCTGGCTGTTCGGCATTGCCGTTGTTGTATTGGTTGGGTGCTGCCGCCGGGAGCCTGGTGCTTCTGCGGCGCGGATTGAAGGATGCCCTTGGCGTCCTCGCTCTGGGAGTGCTGCCAGCTTTGCTCTGGTGGCTGACGTTCGATGACCCGCGGGCACTTCTGGTGCTGCTGGGTTCTTCGAGTCTTGCGTTGGTTTTGCGCGCAAGCGAGTCCTGGAGCCGCGTGCTGCTGGTCAGCATAGCGATGGGGTTGGTGTTTGCTGGAGTCCTGGGTGCGGCTTTCCGCCCTCAGATCGAAGCGCTGTCACAGGAATTGATAAAAATCCTGCCGATGGCCTTGGGTGAGGTCTACCAGCAGCTATCGGTTGAAGAGCGAGCTCGTCTTGCCACGCTGATTGCACCGATCCTGACCGGCCTGATAGCGGCCCTGTTGCAAGCCATCAGCGTGCTGAGCCTGATTCTTGGGCGTTACTGGCAGGCTGTGTTGTATAACCCGGGTGGTTTTGGTCGCGAGTTTCGCGCCATCAGAATCCCTCTTGGGCCAGCGATGTTGCTGCTGGCGTGCATGCTGGTGGGGCCGAACTTCGGACCTCAACTGGCCATGCTGACGCCGATGTGCAGTGTCCCGCTGGCTTTTGCCGGGCTGGCCCTGATTCACGGGCTGGTGGCACAAGGGCGACTGGCCAGGTTCTGGCTGGTGGGGTTGTACGTCACGCTGTTGCCGTTCATGCAGCTGATCTATCCGTTGCTCGTGGTCCTGGCCATTGTCGACAGTCTGGTTGATTTTCGCGGTCGTTTGGCGCCGAAAGACGCTGATAACGGCTCTGCGAACGGTGAAGGTTAAAAGTTAAGAGGTTATTACCAAATGGAACTGATCCTGCTGGAAAAAATCGCCAACCTGGGCAACCTGGGCGATAAGGTAAACGTTAAGGCTGGTTACGGCCGTAACTACCTGCTGCCTTTCGGCAAAGCCACCGCTGCTACCGCTGCCAACCTGGCTGCGTTCGAAGCGCGTCGTGCCGAGCTGGAAAAACTGGCTGCAGAGAAGAAGGCTTCTGCCGAAACTCGCGCTGCGCAACTGGCTGAGCTGGAAGTGACCATCACTGCCACCGCCGGTGATGAAGGCAAGCTGTTCGGTTCGATCGGCACCCACGACATCGCTGATGCACTGACCGCCTCGGGCGTTGAAGTGGCAAAAAGCGAAGTTCGTCTGCCGAACGGCACCATCCGCAACGTAGGTGAATTCGACGTAGCCGTGCACCTGCACGCTGAAGTTGAAGCAACCGTACGCGTTGTCGTGGTGGCTGCTTAAGCAGTACCAAATCGTCTGGCACCTTGTGTGGCTGACGGTTAACATCGGGCACGATCCTGTTTACAGGTCGTGCCCTTTGTCTTTCTGCTGATCCTGATTTTCATCCCCCGAATTCCAAGTGGCCATGAACGATATCTCCGCTCCCGAGCAATACGATCTGCAAACCGCTGCCCTGAAGGTGCCGCCGCACTCCATCGAGGCCGAACAGGCCGTGCTCGGTGGTCTGATGCTGGACAACAACGCCTGGGAACGCGTGTTGGATCAAGTGTCCGACGGCGATTTCTACCGGCATGACCACCGTTTGATCTTCCGCGCCATCGCCAAGCTGGCCGACCAGAACATGCCCATCGACGTGGTCACCCTGTCCGAGCAACTGGACAAGGAAGGCCAGACTTCGCAGGTCGGCGGCCTGGGCTACCTGGGTGAACTGGCGAAGAACACTCCGTCGGTGGCCAACATCAAGGCCTATGCGCAGATCGTTCGCCAGCGGGCAACCCTGCGCCAGCTGATCGGCATCAGCACCGAGATCGCCGACAGTGCCTTCAACCCGGAAGGGCGCACCGCCGAAGAGATTCTCGACGAGGCCGAGCGGCAGATCTTCCAGATCGCCGAAGCGCGGCCCAAGACCGGCGGCCCGGTGGGGGTCAACGAACTGCTGACCAAGGCCATCGACCGCATCGATACCCTGTTCAACACGGACAACGCCATCACCGGCCTGTCCACCGGCTATACCGATCTCGACGAGAAGACCAGCGGCCTGCAGCCGGCCGACTTGATCATCGTCGCCGGCCGTCCGTCCATGGGTAAGACCACCTTCGCCATGAACCTGGTGGAGAACGCGGTACTGCGCAGCGACAAGGCGGTGCTGGTGTACTCCCTGGAGATGCCAGGTGAATCGCTGATCATGCGTATGCTCTCCTCCCTGGGCCGCATCGACCAGACCAAGGTCCGTTCCGGCCAGCTGGAAGACGACGACTGGCCACGCCTGACCTCGGCGGTCAACCTGCTCAACGACCGCAAGCTGTTCATTGACGACACCGCGGGCATCAGCCCCTCGGAGATGCGTGCGCGGACCCGGCGCCTGGTGCGTGAGCACGGCGATATCGCCATGATCATGATCGACTACCTGCAGCTCATGCAGATTCCAGGCTCCAGCGGCGACAACCGGACCAACGAGATTTCCGAGATTTCCCGGTCCCTGAAGGCCCTGGCCAAGGAGTTCAACTGCCCGGTAGTGGCCCTGTCCCAGCTCAACCGCTCCCTGGAACAACGTCCCAACAAGCGCCCGGTGAACTCCGACTTGCGGGAATCCGGAGCGATCGAGCAGGACGCCGACGTGATCATGTTCGTCTACCGGGACGAGGTGTATCACCCGGAAACCGAGCACAAGGGCATTGCCGAGATCATCATCGGCAAGCAGCGGAACGGCCCCATCGGCTTTATCCGCCTGGCGTTCATCGGCAAGTACACCCGCTTCGAGAACCTCGCCCCGGGCAGCTACAACTTCGACGACGACGAATAACCCGCCCGTTCGCCGGCCATCCGCCTGCCGGCGCCTGTAGGAGCCGGCTCGCCGGCGAATCGGCTGCACCGAATTCCGACCATAACGGTCGGAATTGGTTATTTTTTGTGCTATATTCCGCGCCCGCGAATTTCCCTGTGAATCAACGCGTCCCTATCCAAGCCAACACCGGTCATCGACATGCAAGCAGCCAAGCCGTTATTTGACTATCCCAAGTACTGGGCCGAATGTTTCGGGCCAGCACCATTCCTGCCCATGAGCAGGGAGGAGATGGATCAGCTCGGCTGGGATTCCTGCGACATCATCATCGTCACCGGTGATGCCTACGTCGATCACCCGTCGTTCGGCATGGCGATCATCGGCCGGCTGCTGGAGTCCCAGGGCTTTCGCGTCGGGATCATCGCCCAGCCCAACTGGCAGTCCAAAGACGACTTCATGAAGCTCGGCGAGCCGAACCTGTTCTTCGGTGTCGCCGCCGGCAACATGGACTCGATGATCAACCGCTACACCGCCGACAAGAAAATCCGCTCCGACGACGCCTACACCCCCGGTGGCCTGGCGGGCAAACGCCCGGATCGTGCGAGCCTGGTCTACAGCCAGCGCTGCAAGGAAGCCTACAAGCACGTGCCCATCGTTCTCGGCGGCATTGAAGCGTCCCTGCGCCGCATCGCCCACTACGACTACTGGCAGGACCGGGTGCGCAACTCGATCCTGATCGACGCCAGCGCCGACATCCTGCTCTACGGCAACGCCGAGCGAGCCATTGTCGAAGTGGCCCAGCGCCTGTCCTACGGCCACAAGATCGAAGACATCACCGACGTGCGCGGCACCGCCTTCATCCGCCGCGACACGCCCAAGGACTGGTACGAAGTGGACTCCACCCGTATCGACCGCCCGGGCAAGATCGACAAGATCATCAACCCCTACGTCAACACCCAGGACACCCAGGCCTGCGCCATCGAGCAGGAAAAGGGCCCGGTGGACGATCCCCAGGAAGCCAAGGTGGTGCAGATCCTTGCCAGCCCGCGGATGACCCGGGACAAGACCGTGATCCGCCTGCCGTCCATGGAGAAGGTGCGCAACGACCCGGTCCTGTACGCCCACGCCAACCGCGTGCTGCACCTGGAAACCAACCCGGGCAACGCCCGCGCCCTGGTGCAGAAACATGGCGACGTGGACGTGTGGTTCAACCCGCCGCCCATTCCCATGACCACCGAGGAAATGGACTACGTGTTCGGCATGCCTTATCAGCGCATTCCGCACCCGGCCTATGGCAAGGAAAAGATCCCGGCCTACGACATGATCCGCTTCTCGGTGAACATCATGCGCGGCTGCTTCGGCGGTTGTACTTTCTGCTCCATCACCGAGCACGAAGGGCGGATCATCCAGAACCGTTCCGAAGAGTCGATCATTCGCGAGATCGAAGAAATTCGCGACAAGGTTCCAGGTTTTACCGGGGTCATTTCCGACCTCGGCGGCCCGACCGCGAACATGTACCGCATCGCCTGCAAGAGCCCGGAAATCGAATCCGCGTGCCGCAAGCCGTCCTGCGTGTTCCCCGGCATCTGTCCGAACCTGAACACCGACCATTCGTCGCTGATCCAGCTGTATCGCAGCGCCCGTGCCTTGCCCGGGGTGAAGAAGATCCTCATCGCCTCCGGCCTGCGCTACGACCTCGCGGTCGAGTCGCCGGAGTACGTCAAGGAGCTGGTGACCCACCACGTGGGCGGCTACTTGAAGATCGCCCCGGAACACACCGAGGAAGGTCCGCTCAATCAGATGATGAAGCCGGGTATCGGCACCTACGACCGCTTCAAGCGGATGTTCGAGAAATACTCCAAGGAAGCGGGCAAGGAGCAGTACCTGATTCCGTACTTCATCGCCGCCCACCCGGGCACCACCGATGAAGACATGATGAACCTGGCCCTGTGGCTCAAGGGCAATGGCTTTCGCGCGGACCAGGTACAGGCGTTCTACCCGTCGCCGATGGCCACCGCCACGGCCATGTACCACTCGGGCAAGAACCCGCTGCGCAAGGTCACCTACAAGAGCGACGGCGTGACCATCGTCAAGAGCGAGGAGCAGCGCCGCCTGCACAAGGCGTTCCTGCGCTACCACGATCCGAAGGGCTGGCCGATGCTGCGCGAGGCTCTGCTGCGCATGGGCCGTGGCGACCTGATCGGTCCGGGCAAGAACCAGCTGATTCCGACCCACCAGCCGGCTACCGACAGCTACCAGAGTGCCCGTCGCAAGAATTCGACACCGGCCGGCAGCCACAAGGTGGCCAAGGAAACCAAGATCCTTACCCAGCACACCGGGCTACCTCCTCGCGGCAGCGACGGCGGCAATGCCTGGGACAAGCGCGAACAGGCCAAGGCTGCGGCGTTTGCCCGCAACAAGCAGGCGGCCAAGGAGCGCGCCGATGCGGCCAAGGGCAAAGGCAAGAAGCCGACCCGCAAGCCGGTAGTACCGCGCTAAACCCCACAAAACGCCAGCCACCGAGCTGGCGTTTTGCTTTTATGGAGATCGATTTTTTTACCGGCGGGCGAGCAACAAACGGTCAGGGCTTTGTTAAGGTTGCCGGGCTTGCATTGCCGCGATGCCTGGCTGGCTCATGGCTATCAGGCAGATTCACATCGTCAGACCAAGGATGAACCGCGTGACCAGCCCACTAGACGGAGTGATCAGGGACCTCAGCCTGACCCAGGTTCTTGCCCGCCAACGGATCGAAAGCCAGATCAACCTGCCGCGTCTGTTTGCCGCCATCGACACCGATCCCTCGATTGCCGGTGCCGGGGTGGTGTACATCGATGCCGACTTCAATGTCGTGACCCTGCGCGAATTCAGGCCAATCTGCAGCATCGTGCCCAAGCGGGTGATCTTGCGCGAGGCCAAGCGCTACATCGCGCCCCAGCAGTTCGTCGACCAGGTGAAGAACAACCCGCGCGAATCGCGGCTGGCCACTGAATCCTTCAACACCACCCTGGCCTGCACGGCCGCAGTGATCGGCTGGCTGGTGGTGTTCAGCGGCAGCATCGCCGTGCCCTTCACCGCCGGTGCCAGTGTCTGGGTGGTAGCGCTTGGGGCCTCGGCGGCGATGGCCGGCACCGCTCAGTGCGTGATTGGCGGCGCGCGGGTGATCAACGAGATCCAGGACCCGGCGGCCAACGACCGCATGGACGATGCCGAGTGGTACAACATAGTCACGCCGATTCTCGATGGCATTTCCCTGGTGGGTGTCGGCGGTTCGGCGCTGACCACTCTCAGGCTGCTCAAGGCCAGCAAGGCGGCGAACACCGGCAAAAGCTGGATGCAGTTGCTCAAGGGGCTCAACCGCCAGGAACGGGCCAAGCTGACCAAGGAACTGTTGACCCTGCGGGACCCGAGCCTGACCTCCAAGCTGCTGAAGCTGCAACAGCGTGCCGGTGCGTTGCCCAGGCGCTATTCGTCGACGCAGATCCGCCACGCCACCCTGACCCAGATGCAGGATGCTCTGGGCGCTGCCCTGAGTACCAGCGGGAGTATCAGCTCCGGCAATCTTGGCCAGGTGAAAACCCTTGCGGTGGGGCTCTACGAGGAGTTCGACGAGTGATAGATGGCGGCCGCATGAGAGACTTCCTGGTACGTTATTTCCCGACCTTCATGCTCACCGTGCTGCTGGGCTGCTTCAGTGCCTCGCTCCTGCTGTCCCTGGCCGGCACCACTTATTGGCGCGCCATGGCACCGCCCCAGCGCGACGAATACCTGCTGTTTGGCCTGTTGGTACTGATCCCGCTGCTGGTGCTGGGCAACCTGCTGATAGTGCGTGGCATTTCCCGCGCGGTATGGTTGGTGGCCGGCTACTTTGTCGCCTGCCTGCTTGGGGTGGTGCCGATGTTTCAGTATCACCCGCACCAGGGGGTGTACCTGTTCGGCGTGTTGCTGCCGCTGCTCGGGCTGTTGCTGCTCAACAGCAAGCGGCACCGGGAAATGCGCGAACGACTGCTGCAGATCCGCCAGCAGCGCCAGCGCTTCAAGCAGCAGCGCAAGCGCGGCTGATTCGTCGCCTGCCTTCTGGCGCATTTATGTGCAATTGCCTGCACCGGGATGCATCGATTGCGCGGTTTTGGTGCTGTACTGCCCAGGGTCGCTGAACAACCCCATGGACTTGCGCGCTGGCATAAGTCTTGCGCAGGTTCTCCCACCGTTCAGGCTCGCAGGAGGCACGCCGTGTCGATTCATGTCGCATTGCACCATGTCACGCACTATCGCTACGACCGCGCCGTCGAACTGGGCCCGCAGATCGTTCGCCTGCGCCCGGCGGCCCACAGCCGCACGCGAATTCTTTCCTATGCGCTGAAGGTCCAGCCCGAGCAGCATTTCATCAATTGGCAGCAGGATCCGCAGGGCAATTACCTGGCGCGTCTGGTGTTCCCGGAAAAAACCAGCGAGCTGCGGATCGAAGTCGACCTGCTGGCGGAAATGGCGGTGTTCAACCCGTTCGATTTCTTCCTCGAGCCCTACGCCGAGCAGATTCCCTTCGCTTATGCCGCCGATGAACAGCGCGAGCTGGCGCCCTACCTGGAAACCCTGCCCCTGACGCCGAGGTTCCAGGCTTACCTGGACGCCATTTCGCGCTCACCGCTGCCGGCGGTGGATTTCCTGGTGGGCCTGAACCAGCGGTTGAGTGCCGACATCGCCTACCTGATCCGCATGGAGCCCGGGGTGCAGACTCCGGAGCAGACCCTGCTCAACGCCTCCGGCTCCTGCCGGGACTCGGCCTGGCTGCTGGTGCAATTGCTGCGCAACCTGGGGTTGGCGGCGCGCTTTGTCTCCGGCTACCTGATCCAGCTGACGGCGGACGTCAAATCCCTGGATGGCCCCTCCGGCACCGAGGTGGACTTCACCGACCTGCATGCCTGGTGCGAGGTTTACCTGCCGGGCGCCGGCTGGATCGGCCTGGATGCCACGTCCGGGCTGTTCGCCGGAGAAGGACATATTCCCCTGGCCTGCAGCCCCGACCCCTCTTCAGCGGCGCCCATCACCGGGCTGGTGGAGCCCTGCGAATGCGAATTCAGCCATGAGATGAGTGTGGAGCGCATCTGGGAAGCGCCCCGGGTGACCAAGCCCTACACCGACGAGCAATGGCTGGCGATCCAGGCCCTGGGCCGGCAGATCGATGTCGACCTGCTGGAGGCGGATGTGCGCCTGACCATGGGGGGCGAACCGACTTTCGTCGCCATCGACGATCCCGATGGCCCGGAGTGGAACACGGCAGCCCTGGGGGCGAACAAGCGCCGCCTGGCCGGCGAGCTGTTCCAGCGCCTGCGCCAGCACTATGCGCCCCAGGGCCTGGTGCACTTCGGCCAGGGCAAGTGGTACCCGGGAGAGCAACTGCCGCGCTGGTCGCTGAATTGCCACTGGCGTCGTGACGGTGTACCGGTGTGGCGCAACAACGCGCTGATTGCCGACGAGCATGAAGATTACGCCGCCGATGCGCTGTTGGCCGGACGTTTTCTGGCCAGTGTCGCCGAGCGTCTGAAGCTGCCTGCGCGTTTTGTGTTTCCCGCCTACGAGGACAATTTCTACTACCTGTGGCGCGAAGGCAGCCTGCCGCTGAATGTCAGCGCCGAGGATTCGCGGCTGGAGGATGCCCTGGAGCGGCAGCGCCTGCGCAAGGTTTTCAGCCAGGGGCTGGACAAGGTCATCGGCCAGGTCCTGCCCTTGGCCCGTACCGCCAAGGGCGACCAGTGGCAGAGCGGGCGCTGGTACCTGCGCGATAACCATTGCCGGCTGGTACCGGGTGATTCGCCCCTGGGCTATCGCTTGCCCCTGGCGTCCCAGCCCTGGGTGACGGCGGCGGAGTATCCGTTCATTCACGCCACCGATCCGAACCAGGATTTTCCCGAACTGGCGGGCGCGGCTCAGCTGGCAGCGATTGATGAGCCGGCAGTGGCGGACGAGCGGGTGCCCCAGGTGGACGAGTCCGCCGACTGGCTGACCCGTACCGCGCTCTGCGCCGAGGCGCGCGAGGGGCGGTTGTACCTGTTCATGCCGCCCCTGGAGCGTCTGGAGGATTACCTGCAACTGGTCAGCGTGATCGAGGCCACGGCCGAGGAGCTGCGCTGCCCGGTCTTGCTGGAGGGCTACGAGCCGCCGGCGGACCCTCGCTTGTGCAACTTCCGGGTGACCCCGGACCCGGGGGTGATTGAAGTCAACGTGCAGCCCTCGGTCAGTTGGGACGAGTTGGTGGAGCGCACCGAGTTTCTCTATGAGCAGGCCCGGCAGACGCGCCTGACCAGCGAGAAGTTCATGATCGATGGGCGCCACACCGGCACCGGTGGCGGCAACCATTTTGTCCTTGGCGGAGCCACCCCGGCCGACTCGCCGTTCCTGCGGCGCCCCGACCTGCTGCGCAGCCTGATCAGTTACTGGCACAACCACCCGTCGCTGTCCTACCTGTTTTCCGGGTTGTTCATCGGCCCCACGTCCCAGGCACCGAGGGTCGACGAGGCACGCAATGACGCGCTGTACGAGCTGGAGATTGCCTTCGCGCAGATGCCGGCTCCCGGCCAGGAGTGCGCGCCCTGGTTGGTGGACCGCCTGCTGCGCAACCTGTTGATCGATGTCACCGGCAACACCCATCGCGCCGAGTTCTGCATCGACAAGCTGTATTCGCCGGATGGCGCCACTGGGCGCCTTGGCCTGCTGGAGCTGCGGGCCTTTGAAATGCCGCCCCATGCGCGCATGAGCCTGGCTCAGCAGTTGCTGCTGCGGGCGCTGGTGGCGCGCTTCTGGCGCGAGCCTTACGCGCCGGCCCGGTTGGCGCGCTGGGGCACCGAACTGCACGATCGTTTTCTGTTGCCGCACTTTATCGAACAGGATTTCGCTGATGTATTGGTGGAGCTGAATGCCGCCGGCTACCCGCTGCGGGCCGAATGGTTTGCCGCGCACCTGGAGTTCCGCTTTCCCAAGGTCGGCGATTACGCCGTCAGTGGCATCGAGCTGGAACTGCGCCAGGCCCTGGAGCCCTGGCATGTGCTGGGGGAGGAGGGCGCGGCGGGTGGCACGGTGCGTTATGTCGACTCTTCCCTGGAGCGCCTGCAGGTCAAGGTCGGCGGCCTGGTACCCGAGCGCCACGTGCTGACCTGCAATGGCGTGGCGCTGCCCCTGCATCCCACCGGGCGGGTCGGCGAGTTTGTCGCCGGGGTACGTTACCGCGCCTGGCAGCCGGCCAACTGCCTGCAACCCACTATCCCGGTGCATGCACCGCTGGTGTTCGACCTGCTCGATACCTGGATGCAGCGCTCCCTGGGCGGCTGCCAATACCATGTGGCCCACCCCGGCGGGCGCAATTACGACAGCCTGCCGGTGAATGCCAACGAGGCGGAAAGCCGGCGCATGGCGCGCTTCTTCCGCCTGGGCCATAGCCCGGGAAGCCTGGAGGTGCCGCCAGTGGTGATCAATGCCGAGCTGCCGCTGACCCTGGATTTGCGACGCTTCTAATCCACCTGCGACGCCTGTGAGATAGCCATATCCGGGCGTCATGGCGGTGCGTTAATCTGACTTTCCCTGCCGTCTGCCGAGTGTTCCATGCCTGACTTGCTAGACCGTTACCCGCTGACGGCGGGTACCTACCACGAGTTGCTGGATGACCAGGGCCAGGTCCGGGCGCACTGGCAGCGGCTGCTGGAACAGTTGCAGCGCAGCAGCCCCGGTCAACTGGCCCAGCGCCAGGCGCTGCTGACCCGGCAGATCCACGAGAACGGCGTCACCTACAACGTCTATGCCGACCCCAAGGGCGCCGACCGGCCCTGGGAACTGGACCTGTTGCCCCATGTGATCGCGGCGGATGAATGGCAGTTGCTGTCCACCGGAATCGCCCAGCGCGCTCGCCTGCTCAATGCCGTGCTGGCGGACCTGTATGGCCCGCAGCGGTTGATCCGTGAAGGGCTGCTGCCGGCGGAACTGGTGTTCGGCCACAACAATTTCCTCTGGCCGTGCCAGGGCATCTGCCCGCCGGAACAGACCTTCCTGCACCTGTATGCCGTGGACCTGGCACGCAGCCCGGACGGGCGCTGGTGGGTCACCGCCGACCGTACCCAGGCGCCCTCCGGGGCCGGCTATGCCCTGGAGAACCGCATGAGCGTGTCCCGGGCGTTCCCCGACCTGTACCGCGACCTGCAAGTGCAGCACCTGGCCGGGTTCTTCCGCACCCTGCAGGAAACCCTGGCCCGCCAGGCACCCCGGGACAGCGAAGCGCCGCTGGTGGTGCTGCTGACGCCAGGGCGGTTCAACGAGAGCTATTTCGAGCACCTGTACCTGGCGCGACAGCTTGGCTACCCGCTGGTGGAGGGCGGCGACCTGACCGTGCGTGATGCCACGGTGTACCTCAAGACTCTCAGCGGCCTGCGCCGGGTGCACGCCATCATGCGTCGCCTGGACGACGATTTCTGCGATCCGCTGGAGTTGCGCACTGACTCGGCCCTGGGGGTTCCCGGGCTGCTGGACGCGGTGCGCCAGGGCCGGGTGCTGGTGGCCAACGCCCTGGGCAGCGGGGTGCTGGAGTCCCCCGGCCTGCTGGGCTTCCTGCCGAAGATCAGCCAGTTTCTGCTGGGCGAGGAACTGCTTCTGCCGTCCATCGCTACCTGGTGGTGCGGCGAGGCCCCGGTGCTGCAGCAGGCCCTGGAAAAACTCCCGGATCTGCTGGTCAAGCCGGCCTTCGCTTCCCAGAGCTTCACCCCGGTGCTGGGCCGCGACCTGGACCCCGAGCAACGCCTGCAAATGGCTGAGCGCATTCGGGCGCGGCCCTATGCCTATGTCGCCCAGGAATTGCCGCAACTGTCCCAGGCGCCGGTCTGGCAGGCCGAGAACGGGCAGCTGCAGCCCCGTGCCATCGGCATGCGGGTGTATGCGGTGGCCAGCGAGGACGGCTACCGGGTGCTGCCCGGAGGCCTGACCCGGGTCGCTGCCCAGGCCGGTGCCGAAGTGGTGTCGATGCAGCGCGGTGGCGCCAGCAAGGACACCTGGGTGCTGGGGGAGCGGGCGCCCAGCGGCGAGCAGTGGAAGGCCCAGCGCACCATCGGCGTGTATGACCTGGTGCGCCGCGATCCCTACCTGCCGTCGCGGGTGGTGGAAAACCTGTTCTGGTTCGGCCGTTATTGCGAGCGCTGTGACGACAGTGCGCGGCTGCTGCGGATCATGCTGGCGCGCTATGTCGATGGCGATGACCCGCAAGCCTTGCTGGCCGCGGTGGACCTGGGAGAAAGCCTGATGCTGCTGCCGGATGAGGGCGAGCTGCCCGAGCGCCTGCTGGCGGCCCTGTTGGGTGAGGACTGGTCCTTCAGCCTGCGCTCCAACCTGCAACGCTTGCAGTGGGCGGCTTCCCAGGTACGCGGCAAGCTGTCCCGGGAAAACTGGCAGGCCCTGGTGGAGCTGCAGCGCGAGGCCCAGGAGCTGGACACTCCGGAGCCGGATTTCGCCGAACTGCTGGATTTTCTCAACCGCCTGGTGATGTCCCTGGCGGCGCTCTCCGGGTTCGCCCTGGACGACATGACCCGCGACGAAGGCTGGCGCTTCCTGATGATTGGCCGGCGCATCGAGCGCCTGCAGTTCCTCAGCAGCAGCCTCGCGGCCTTCCTGCGGGGCACCGCGGCCTTCGACCAGGCCGGCCTGGACTGGCTGCTGGAGCTGGGTAACAGCAGCATCACCTACCGGTCGCGCTACCTGGCGGTGGCGCAGTTGATTCCGGTCCTCGACCTGTTGCTGCTGGATGAACAGAACCCCCACGCCGTGTTGTTCCAGCTCAAGCTGGTGACCCGCACCCTCAAGCGCCTCAACGATGATTTCGGCGTGCCCCGCGAGCTGGCGCTGCCGCGGCTGGTGGAGCGCCTGGCGCATTTCGACCTGGGCTGCCTGGAGAACTCGCTGTTCGGCGAGGCCAGTGTGCGCGCCGCAGTGGAGGGCCTGGCGGACCTGCTGCAGGAGATCGCCGAGGTCAGCGGGCAGGTTTCGGACCGCCTGGCGCTGCGGCATTTCGCCCATGTGGATGATGTCAGCCAGCAAACGGTGTCGGTCTGATGAGCGCGCGCTACCAGGTGTTCCACGACACCCACTACCGCTACGACAGCCCGGTGTCCCTGGCCCAGCAACTGGCGCACCTGTGGCCCCGGGCCTGTGCCTGGCAACTGTGCAGCGAGCGGCAATTGCTGATCAGCCCCGACCCTACCAGCCGTCGTGACGAGCAGGATGTATTCGGCAATCCGCTGACCCGCCTGGCCTTCGAGCGGCCCCATGACGAATTGCTGGTCAATGCCCAGCTCAGTGTCGAGGTGCTGGAGCGGCCGGCGCTGGATTTTGCCGCGTCACTGCCCTGGGATGCCGCCCGCGGCGCCCTGACCTACAGCGGCCAGCCCTTGTCCGAGGCGTTGCTGGAAGCCTGTCGCTACCGTTTCGAATCGCCTTATGTGCATCTGAAGCAGAGTTTTGTCGAGTTCTGCGCCAGTTGCTTCGTACCGGGGCGGCCGCTGTTGCAGGGCGCCCAGGCGTTGATGGAGAAGATCTTCAGTGAGTTCACTTTCGACGCCGAAGCCACCCAGGTGGCGACGCCGCTGGTGGAGGTGCTGGAACGTCGGCGCGGGGTGTGCCAGGACTTCGCCCACCTGATGCTGGCCTGCCTGCGCTCGCGAGGGCTGGCGGCGCGCTATGTCAGTGGCTACCTGCTGACCCAGCCACCGCCGGGGCAGCCGCGGCTGATCGGCGCCGATGCTTCCCATGCCTGGGTTTCAGTGTTTTGCCCGGTGCTGGGCTGGGTGGATTTCGACCCGACCAACAACGTGCAGCCGGCGCTGGAGCACATCACCCTGGCCTGGGGCCGGGATTTTTCCGATGTGTCGCCGTTGCGTGGGGTGATTCTGGGAGGGGGCAGCCATGACCCGGATGTTCGGGTCACCGTCATGCCCCTGGCATGACACTGCCATCTCCGACCTTGCAGGAGCCGGCTTGCCAGCGATGGGGCCTGCGGATATTGCGTAGGGCTGGAGAGCGCTTTCGCTGGCCAGCCAGCTCCTACGGGGCAGGTCAGGCCTGGGGGGCCTCGGGCTCGGCGTCGTCGACGCTCACTTCACCTTCTGCATCCGGGTTCAGTGCGCTGGTTTCTTCAGCGGCGGCTTTCTTGCGTTGCAGCTTTTCCTCTTTCTTCTGTTCCTTGGCCAAGTCACGTTGACGTTTGGCGAAGGAGTAGTTGGGTTTGGCCATGGGCGATCCTCTGGGGTCGAAGGTGAGGTTGAGCGGCGCGTATTCTGCCTGTTATCGGGGCCGGGTGGTTAGCTGGGTTTGCCTTCGGCCCATTTGTCCGGGACCGTCGGTTGCCAGGCGTCCAGCGCATCCAGCAGGCCGGCCGGCGACTCGCTCATTTGCAGCATGTCACGGTGCGGGGCACGGACGAAGCCTTCGCCGACGATATGATCGAGAAAACCGCTGAGTTTTTCGTAGAAGCCATTCACTTCCAGCAGGCCGAGCGGCTTGTGGTGGTAGCCCAACTGGCCCCAGGTCCAGACTTCGAACAGTTCTTCCAGGGTTCCCAGGCCGCCGGGCAGGGCGATGAAGGCGTCGCTGAGCTCGGCCATGCGCGCCTTGCGGGCGTGCATGCCGTCCACCACTTCCAGGCGGGTCAGGCCGCGATGGCCGATTTCCTTGTCCTTCAGGCTTTGCGGAATGATCCCGATGACTTCGCCCCCGGCCGCCAGGGCCGCGTCGGCGACGATGCCCATCAGCCCTACCGCGCCGCCGCCATACACCAGGGTCAGCTTGCGCTCGGCGATGGCCCGGCCCAGGGCCTGGGCGGCTTCACGATAGAGAGGGTTGGCGCCGGTGCTGGCGCCACAGAATACACAGACAGAAGTTAACGACATGCCTTACTCCGAGGTCATTGATGGCCTCAGAGTAAAGGCTCGCCGGCCTCGCTCCAAGTATTAAACCTCCCGTTGCGGGGTTTCATGGGTACCGCTGGCGCCACAGGCGTAGGCGGCGAGCAAGCTGCGAAACAGGCTGTTCAACGGCATGAGGGTGACTCCGATCAGGGACGATGGCGTGATTCTAGAAGCGTGCCATGCCGCTGGCCGGTTGATTGTCTTGATCAGGTCGATAGCAGAGAGTTGTATACAATTTTTTGATGCAAATCATAGGAACTTGCGAGAAATTCAGGCAGTCTTCCGTCCCATGGATTCAGATGGATTTTGTTAACCCTGCCTTGGAGATTCACCATGTTTGCCAAACTCGTTGCGGTATCCCTGTTGACACTGGCCAGCAGCCAACTGATGGCCGCCGAATGCAAGGTCGATGTCGACTCTACCGACCAGATGTCCTTCAACACTAAGGAAATCACCATCGACAAGAGCTGCAAGACCTTCACCGTGAACCTGACCCACTCCGGCAGCCTGCCGAAGAACGTCATGGGCCACAACTGGGTACTGAGCAAGACCGCAGACATGGCTGGCATCGCCACCGACGGCATGGCCGCCGGCATCGACAAGAGCTACCTGAAGGAAGGCGACACCCGCGTCATCGCCCACACCAAGATCATCGGTGCCGGCGAGAAAGATTCGGTGACCTTCGACGTATCGAAGCTGACCGCTGGCGAAAGCTACCAGTTCTTCTGCTCGTTCCCAGGCCACAACTCGATGATGAAAGGCGCTGTGGTCCTGAAGTAAGCATCAGGCCCGGCTGCAACAAGAAAGCGCCCCCAGGGGCGCTTTTTTTGTGTGCATCCGTAGGAGCGGGCTTGCCCGCGAAGAGGCCCTCGAGCCTTGTGCAGCACAAGCGGCCCTTTCGCCGGCAAGCCGGCACCTACAGAGCGAGGCGGGTCATGGGGCGAAGGGCATGACGCGTTTGTGACGGGTCTTGCGGTAGGTGTCGCAGATGATCTTGAAGGCTTCCTCACGTACCGGCTGGCCATGCAGGAAGGCGTCGATCTCGGCGTAGGTGACGCCGTGGGACGCTTCGTCCGGCTTGCCCGGCGACAGGTCTTCGAGGTCGGCGGTAGGGACCTTTTCCACCAGCGATTCCGGGGCACCGAAGTGGCGGGCAATGGAGCGCACCTGGTTTTTCACCAGGCCGCTCAGGGGCGCCAGGTCGCAGGCGCCGTCACCGAACTTGGTAAAGAAACCCATCACCGCTTCGGCGGCGTGGTCGGTGCCTATCACCAGGCCATGGGCGGCGCCGGCGATGGTGTACTGGGCCACCATGCGCATCCGCGCCTTGGTGTTGCCGAGGACGAAATCCCGGGACACCGCGTGCTGCCCCTCGAAGGCCGCCACTTCGTTGGCCAGGGCCCTGACCGCCGGGCCGATGTTCACGGTGTGGCGTTCGTCAGGGTTGATGAAGTCCACCGAGGCCTGGGCATCGTGCTCGTCGAACTGGGTCTCATAGGGCAGGCGCACGGCAATGAAGCGGTAGCCATCGTCCCCGCTGCGTTCGCGCAATTCACGCATCGCCCGTTGGGCCAGCAGGCCGGCGGTCAGGGAGTCGACACCGCCGCTGATGCCCAGCACCAGGGATTTGAGCCCGGAATTGACCAGGCAGTCCTGGATGAAGCGGATGCGCCGGGCGATTTCTGCCTCAAGGGCGGCGTGGTCGGGAAAAGGTGCTTGGACCTTGAGCTGCTGCGCAATCTCACGCTGTACGGCTTGCATGATTCACTCCTTGCCAGGTTGGGCAGGTACTTGGAAAACGTGGCGCAAGTAAGCGACGAAGTTCGGATCCTTGCAATGGGTCTTGCCCGCTTCATCGGAGATCTTGGC
Source organism: Pseudomonas sp. GW823-FHT03E05 (assembly GCF_058796855.1). Classification (NCBI taxonomy): domain Bacteria; kingdom Pseudomonadati; phylum Pseudomonadota; class Gammaproteobacteria; order Pseudomonadales; family Pseudomonadaceae; genus Pseudomonas; species Pseudomonas sp. GW823-FHT03E05. The sequence goes on along the minus strand of NZ_JBXAJB010000005.1, from coordinate 160,017 downwards.
GACGGGCTGGCCATTGCAGGCAGCCATTTTAAGCACGATGCTCATCGGCTCGACACCGGGAATGTCACAGGTCAGGTTGGTGCCGATGCCGAAGCTGACATTGATCCGCCCCCGCAGCGCACGGAATATTTCCAGGGCGCGCGGCAGGCTCAGGCTGTCGGAGAACACCAGGGTCTTGCTCATCGGATCGATGCCCAGCTTGTGGTAGTGGGCGATGGCCTTTTCCGCCCAGAGGATCGGGTCGCCGGAGTCGTGGCGCAGGCCGTCGAACAGCTTGGCGAAGAACAGGTCGAAATCGCCGAGGAAGGCATCGGTGGTGATGCAATCCGTCAGGGCGATGCCCAGCAAGCCACGGTATTCGCGGACCCAGCAGTCGAGGGCGGCGATCTGGCTGTCGATCAGCCGCGGCCCCAGTTGCTGGTGGGCCATGATCCATTCGTGGGCCATGGTGCCCAGGGGTTTCATGTTCAGTTCCCGGGACAGGTGCACGTTGCTGGTGCCGACAAAACGTCCGGGGAAATCGTGCTTGAGCACGTTCACTACTTCTTCCTGGACTCGGTAGGAAAAGCGTCGGCGGGTGCCGAAATCCGCCACTTGCAGCTCGGAAAGTTCTTCGCTGCTGGCGTTGGCGGTCAGCCAGTCGAACTTGCGGTACAGCTGCTCGCGGGCCTGGACCAGCTGGATCTCGCGATAGCGGTAGCGGTTGCGCACCTCGCTGATGATGGCCAGCATCGGCACTTCGAACAGGATCACGTGCAGCCAGGGGCCGCGCAGGCGGATAAACAGCTCGCCGTCCTCGATGCCTGTATGCACGTAGCGCAGGTTGAAGCGAAACAGCCCGAGAAAGCGCAGGAAATCCGGCTTGAGGAAGCTGATTCGTTCGAGAAAGCCCAACTGGTCGGCGCTCAGGCTCAGTTCCGCCAGGCGCTCGAACTGGTAGCGGATCTCTGCCAGATAGGGCCGCAGGTCCTCGCTGTTACGGCAACGAAACTCCCATTCCACCTCGACGTTGGGGTAGTTGTGCAGCACCGCCTGCATCATGGTCAGTTTGTAGAAGTCGGTGTCGAGCAGGTTCTGCACGATGCGATCGGCAAACACACTCTCGCTCATAACGGGAATCTCCATGCTGGCCGCGACGGACAAGTGCGGCATTCAGCTCTTTCAATGAAGGCGCTAGTGGCGCATAGACGCGCAGCGCTTTGCCAGTGTTTTTTGTGGCGGGCCATTCTCCGGTCGTAGGAGCTGGCTTGCCAGCGAACGGATCTTCAGTCTTGAGCAGGGCTCAAGGGCCCCATCGCCGGCAAGCCGGCTCCTACGGGAGGGGCGAGTCGTTGTGTTCGAGCATCCAGCGCACGAAGTCCCGGACCTTGGGCACTTCCGCCGAGTGTTCGGGGTAGGCCAGGTAATAGGCGTCCTGGCTGGGCATGGCGTATTCCCAGGCGATCACCAGCTTGCCTTCAGCCAGTTCTTCTTCCACCAGAAAACGTGGCAGCAGGGCGACCCCGCAGCCGACCTGGGCCGCACGGATGCACATATAGAAGGTTTCGAAGCGTGGGCCGTGGTAGCTGTGCTCGGTCTGGTAGCCCTGTTGGTCGAACCATTCGTGCCAGCCCTGGGGCCGTGAAGCGTTCTGCAACAGCACCAGTTCAGTGAGTTGCCTGGGGTCGGTCAAGGGCTCGGCGGGCAGGCTGTCAGGGGCGCAGACCGCCACCAGCTCTTCGCTGAACAGCTTCAGGCTCTCGGTGCCGGGGCGTGACCCCTGGCCGAAGTAGAAGGCCAGGTCGGCATGGCCCTGGAGCAGTTCGTCAGGCTCTTGCTCATTGCACAGGTCCAGGTGGATGTGCGGGTGGCGCAGTCGCCAGCCCTTGAGGCGCGGCACCAGCCAGCGGGCGCCAAAAGTGTAAGGCGTGGAGACTCGTAGGACTTCGGTCTCGCCGCCGTAGGAACGCAGGTAATGGGTAGACATCTCCACCTGGGTGAGAATCTTGCGCACCTCCACCAGGTACAGGTCGCCGGCCGGAGTCAGTTGCAGGCGCCGCCGTACCCGACGAAACAGCAGGTGTTGCAGCAGCTCTTCCAGTTGCGCCACTTGCTTGCTCACCGCGCTCTGGGTCAGGTTGAGCTCTTCGGCCGCACGGGTGAAGCTCAGGTGCCGGGTCACGGCCTCGAAGCACTGCAGGGCGGTGATCGACGGCAAGTAGCGTTTGTTGAGCATGGGTGGTCCTTGTTCTTATGGGTGCCAGCGAGCGGCTCAGCATGAATAAACGGAATGATATCTCGCTTAAAGGTCGTTTGTTGGCAAGTCTCGGGCCAGCTACAACTACTAGCCTTGATGGCCGTCGCAGCGGCCTGGTTCTTTCGCTTTCATCTGTAAGGAGTAACCCCATGGTTGCCGCATTGCTTGATCGTCTGGGTGTCAACCCGGCCCTGTACCAGTCGGGCACCCAGCCTGTGCACTCGCCCATCGACGGCAGCCGGATCGCCGCGGTGAACTGGCAGGGCGCCGCCGAGGTGGAGCAGCAGGTCAGTCGCGCAGAGCATGCATTCGCCCTGTGGCGCAAGGTGCCGGCACCCCGTCGCGGCGAGCTGGTGCGGCAATTCGGCGAGGTGCTGCGCGAGTACAAGGCCGACCTGGGGGAGCTGGTGTCCTGGGAAGCCGGCAAGATCACCCAGGAAGGCCTGGGGGAAGTGCAGGAAATGATCGACATCTGCGACTTCGCCGTCGGCCTGTCGCGCCAGCTCTACGGCCTGACCATCGCCTCCGAGCGCTCGGGCCATCACATGCGTGAAACCTGGCATCCCCTGGGGGTTGTCGGGGTGATCAGCGCCTTCAACTTCCCGGTAGCGGTCTGGGCCTGGAACACCACCCTGGCGCTGGTCTGCGGCAACCCGGTGATCTGGAAACCCTCGGAAAAGACCCCGCTCACCGCCCTGGCCTGCCAGGCGCTGCTGGAGCGCGTGTTGAAGAACTTCCAGGATGCGCCCGAATACCTGAGCCAGGTGATCATCGGCGGCCGTGATGCCGGCGCCGCCCTGGTGGACGATCCGCGGGTGGCCCTGATCAGTGCCACCGGCAGCACCCGCATGGGCCGCGAAGTGGCTCCGAAAGTGGCCGCGCGTTTTGCCCGCAGCATCCTCGAACTGGGCGGCAACAATGCCATGATCCTCGGCCCCAGCGCCGATCTGGACATGGCGGTGCGCGCCATCCTGTTCAGCGCCGTGGGTACCGCCGGCCAGCGTTGCACCACCCTGCGTCGCCTGATTGCCCACGAGTCGGTGAAAGAGGAAATCATCAGCCGCCTCAAGACGGCCTATTCCAAGGTGCGCATCGGCCACCCGCTGGAAGGCAACCTGATCGGCCCGCTGATCGACAAGCACAGTTTCGAGGCGATGCAGGATGCCCTGGAGCAGGCCCTGAGCGAGGGCGGCCGGGTCTTCGGCGGCCAGCGCCAGTTGCAGGACCAGTTCCCCAACGCCTACTACGTGTCGCCGGCCATCGTCGAAATGCCCGAGCAGAGCGAGGTGGTGTGCAGCGAAACCTTCGCGCCGATCCTCTATGTGATCGGCTACAACGACTTCGAAGAAGCGCTGCGCCTGAACAACGCCGTGCCTCAGGGCCTGTCGTCCTGCATCTTCACCACCGACGTGCGTGAGGCCGAGCAGTTCATGTCGGCGGTGGGCAGCGACTGCGGCATCGCCAACGTCAACATCGGCCCCAGCGGCGCAGAGATCGGCGGCGCCTTCGGCGGCGAGAAGGAAACCGGCGGCGGTCGCGAATCCGGCTCCGATGCCTGGCGCGGCTACATGCGGCGCCAGACCAACACCGTCAACTACTCCCGGGAGCTGCCGCTGGCCCAGGGCATCACCTTCGATTGAGTCTTTTCGCGAGCACGCTCGCTCCTGCGGGGAGGTTTGTAGGAGCCAGCTTGCTGGCGAACAGCGGCAAGTGCGTTTCAGCGTCTGTGGTTCGTTGATTTCGGAGTCTGGCAATGGCGCTACAAGAACAATGTCTGTGGGAAACACTCACCCCGCAACGGCCTGACAGGGCGCCGCTCAAGGGCGAGCTGACGGCGGATGTGTGCATCATCGGCGCCGGCTTCACCGGGCTGTCGGCCGCCGTGCATTTGCTGGAGCAGGGCAAGCGGGTCTGTGTGGTCGAAGCCCACCGCGCGGGGCACGGCGGTTCAGGGCGCAACGTCGGGCTGGTGAACGCCGGCATGTGGATCCCGCCGGACGAGATCGAGGCCGGTTTCGGCGAGCAGGTGGGCAGCCAGCTCAACCGCATGCTCGGCGCGGCGCCGTCATTGGTGTTCAGCCTGGTGGACAAGTACCACATCGATTGCCAGCTGCGCCGCGAAGGCACTTTGCACATGGCCCACAACGCCCGGGGCGAGGCCGATCTGCGCAGCCGTGAAGAACAGTGGAAACGTCGCGGGGCCCCCGTGGAGTTGCTGACCGGCGCGGCGTGCGAAGCGGCCACCGGCACTCGCAAGATTGCCGCGGCCCTGCTCGACCGGCGGGCGGGAACCCTCAACCCCATGGCTTACGTCAGCGGCCTGGCCAGGGCGGCGACGGAATTGGGCGGGCGTCTGTTCGACCATTCCGCGGTCACCCGCCTGGAGCGCCAGGGCCAGCGCTGGTCGGTGCAGACCGAGCAGGGCTCGGTGCTGGCCGAGCAGGTGGTGATCGCCTCCAACGCCTACACCGAAGGCGACTGGACCGAGCTGCGGCGCAACTTCTTCCCCGGCTACTACTACCAGGTGGCTTCCGCGCCCCTGACCGAAGAAGCGGCCCGGCAGATCCTGCCCGGGGGCCAGGGCTCCTGGGATACCCGACAGGTGCTCAGCAGCATCCGCCGGGATGCCGAGGGCCGCCTGTTGCTGGGCAGCCTGGGCAATGGCAGCCAGAAGCCCTTGTGGTTCCTCAAGGCCTGGGCCGACCGCGTACAGCAGCATTACTTCCCGTACCTCAAGCCGGTGGAGTGGGAATGCACCTGGACCGGCTGCATCGCCTTCACCCCCGACCACCTGATGCGCCTGTTCGAGCCGGCCCCGGGCCTGGTGGCTGTCACCGGTTACAACGGCCGGGGCGTGACCACCGGAACCGTGGTGGGCAAGGCCTTCGCCGACTACCTGTGCAACGGCGACCCCCAGGCCCTGCCGATCCCCTTCGCAGCCATGCAGCCCCTGGCCGGCGTGGGCTTGCGCAGTTGCCTGTACGAAGCCGGCTTCTCCCTCTACCACGCGGGCCAGTGCCTGCGAATTGTGATCTGAACAAGGAAATAGTGGGCGGCCGACGACGCTTTTCGATGCAGCGACTAGCCTGTAATGGTGCGGCTCGTAGCAGTCTCGCACCAGCAGTGTGCAGTTCGGTGACGCGAGCTGTTACAGCAGGGTTGCACGTTGAATTGTGTCGCGGTTGCAATGATGGCACGCATGGGTTGCGCCCATTAAAAAGCAGGGTTTTACCTTCCGCGGTTTAGACGGTTGCACGCCCAATAAAAAAGGGCTCGAAACAGTCGAAATAACAATAAGACAGCGACTTTTTTCAGAATAAAAAACCACTGGCACGGCGCTTGCTCTGAGCAACCTTAGTGAAGTCGCAGTGCCAACTAAAAAAACCTTGGAGCACCACCTCATGTCCCAGACGTTTTACAAGAAAGGCTTTCTGGCCCTCGCAGTGGCAACTGCGCTGGGTGTTTCTGCGTTTGCTCAAGCCGACCTGAAGATCGGTGTAGCGGGTCCCATGACAGGCGCCAACGCGGCATTTGGCGAGCAGTACATGAAGGGTGCACAGGCAGCGGCTGACGAGATCAACGCCAAGGGCGGGGTCAACGGCGAGAAGATCGTCCTGGTCAAGGGCGATGACGCCTGTGAACCCAAGCAGGCGGTGGCAGTGGCCAACCGCCTGGTGGACCAGGACAAGGTGGCCGGCGTGGTCGGGCACTTCTGCTCCTCGTCGACCATTCCGGCTTCCGAGGTGTACAGCGACGCCGGTGTGATTGCCATCACCCCGGGCTCCACCAACCCCCAGGTCACCGAGCGTGGCCTCTCCGCGATGTTCCGCATGTGCGGGCGTGACGACCAGCAGGGCATCGTCGCCGGTGACTACATCATCGATGTGCTCAAGGGCAAGAAAGTCGTGGTGCTGCACGACAAGGACACCTACGGCCAGGGCCTGGCGGATGCCACCAAGGCACAGTTGACCAAGCGCGGCGTGACCCCGGTGCTGTACGAGGGCCTGACCCGTGGCGAGAAAGACTTCAGCGCCGTGGTGACCAAGATCCGCGCCGCCGGCGCCGACGTGGTGTACTTCGGCGGCCTGCATCCGGAAGCCGGTCCGCTGGTACGCCAACTGCGCGAGCAGGGCCTGAAGGACGTCAAGTTCATGTCCGACGACGGCATCGTTACCGACGAATTGGTGACCACCGCCGGTGGCCCGCAATACGTTGACGGCGTGTACATGACCTTCGGCGCCGACCCGCGCCTGCTGCCAGACAGCAAGGCCGTGGTGGATGCCTTCCGCAAGGCCGGCACCGAGCCCGAGGGCTATACCCTGTACGCTTATGCCTCGATCCAGGCCCTGGCGGCCGGCTTCGGCGGCGCCAAGTCCAACAAGGGCGAAGATGCGGCCAAATGGCTCAAGGCCAATCCGGTGAAAACCGTGATGGGCGAGAAGTCCTGGGACGCCAAGGGTGACCTCAAGGTTTCCGACTACGTGGTCTATCAGTGGGACAAGGACGGCAAGTACCACCAGCTGGAAAAACAGAAGTGACATGAGTCCGAACGGGCCGGTACCACCCCCTGGTACCGGTCCCTGCTCGTGCAGTACTTGCCTTTTCTCGTAGAGCTGCACAACGGACGTGTTGCGCAGACGGGTGATCCCTGTCCGGCGTCGACGGCCTGTGCAGTCTCTCAAGTCCGTGAGATTGCGTTATGGATGGTATTTTCCTGCAGCAACTGATCAATGGGCTGACCCTCGGGTCCGTCTACGGTCTGATCGCCATCGGCTACACAATGGTCTATGGCATCATCGGCATGATCAACTTCGCCCACGGCGAGGTTTACATGATTTCCGCCTACCTCGCGGCAATCAGTCTGGCTCTGCTGGCCTATTTCGGCATTGAATCCTTCCCGCTACTCATTCTCGGCACGCTGATCTTCACCGTCGTGGTGACGGGGATCTATGGCTGGGTCATCGAGCGCGTGGCCTACAAACCCCTGCGCAACTCCACCCGCCTGGCGCCGCTGATCAGCGCCATCGGCATTTCGCTGATCCTGCAGAACTACGCGCAGATCAGCCAGGGCGCCAAGCAGCAAGGGGTTCCGACCCTGCTGGCCGGGGCCTGGAAAGTCGATATCGGCACAGGCTTCGTGCAGCTCACCTACACCAAGATCTTCATCCTGGTGGCGGCGTTCGCCGGCATGGCGCTGCTCACCTACATCATCAAGTACACCAAGCTCGGGCGTATGTGCCGGGCCACCCAGCAAGACCGCAAGATGGCCTCGATCCTCGGCATCAACACCGACCGGGTGATCTCCTACGTGTTCGTCATCGGCGCGGCCATGGCGGCCCTGGCCGGGGTGCTGATCACCATGAACTACGGCACGTTCGACTTCTATGCCGGCTTCGTCATCGGCATCAAGGCGTTCACCGCTGCGGTACTCGGCGGCATCGGCTCGCTGCCTGGGGCGATGCTCGGCGGGATCATCCTCGGCATCTCCGAGTCGCTGTTCTCCGGCTTGATCAACTCCGACTACAAAGACGTGTTCAGTTTCTCGCTGCTGGTGCTGATCCTGATCTTCCGTCCCCAAGGCCTGCTGGGTCGCCCACTCGTGGCGAAGGTGTAAGTATGTCTGCTGCCAATAAACCGATTGATATCAAAAAGAGCGTCATCGACGCCGTGCTGGCCGGGCTGATCTCGCTGATCGTGTTTGGCCCCATCGTGGGTGTGGTGCTCGATGGCTACAGTTTCAACCTGCAGCCGACTCGCGTGGCCTGGCTGGTAGCCATTGTCATGGCCGGCCGGCTGGCCCTGAGCCTGTTCCTGCAAACCCCCAAGGGCCTGAAGATTCTCCAGGGCTTTGAAAGCACCGGCTCCGGCGTGCATGTGCTGGCGCCGGACTACAAGTCGCGGCTGCGCTGGATCATCCCGGCCCTGATCGTGATCGCCATCGTGTTTCCGTTCTTCGCCAACAAGTACCTGCTGACCGTGGTCATTCTCGGGTTGATCTACGTACTGCTGGGCCTGGGGCTGAACATCGTGGTGGGGCTGGCGGGCCTGCTGGACCTGGGTTACGTGGCGTTCTACGCCATCGGCGCCTACGGCCTGGCCCTGGGCTACCAGTACCTGGGCCTGGGCTTCTGGACCGTGCTGCCCCTGGCGGCGATTGCCGCGGCCCTGGCGGGGTGCATATTGGGCTTCCCGGTGCTGAGGATGCACGGCGACTACCTGGCCATCGTGACCCTGGGCTTCGGCGAGATCATCCGCCTGGTGCTCAATAACTGGCTGTCCTTCACCGGTGGCCCCAACGGCATGCCGGTGCCGTCGCCGACTTTCCTGGGCCTGGAGTTCGGCCGCAAGGCCAAGGACGGCGGGGTGCCGTTTCATGAGTTCTTCGGCCTGGAATACAACCCCAACCTGAAATTCCTGTTCATCTACATCGTGCTGTTCCTGGTGGTGCTGCTGGTGCTCTACATCAAGCACCGGCTGACCCGCATGCCCGTGGGGCGGGCCTGGGAAGCCCTGCGTGAAGACGAGATCGCCTGCCGCGCCATGGGCCTGAACCATGTGTTGGTCAAACTCTCGGCCTTCACCATCGGTGCTTCCACCGCCGGCCTGGCCGGGGTGTTCTTCGCCAGCTACCAGGGCTTCGTCAACCCGTCGTCGTTCACCTTCTTCGAATCGGCGCTGATCCTGGCCATCGTGGTGCTGGGGGGCATGGGCTCGACGGTGGGCGTGGTGATCGCGGCCTTCGTGCTGACTGTGGCGCCGGAGTTGCTGCGCAGCTTCTCCGAGTACCGGGTGCTGCTGTTCGGCATTCTCATGGTGTTGATGATGATCTGGCGACCGCGAGGGCTGATCCGCATCAGCCGCACCGGCGTCACTCCACGCAAAGGTGCTCTGACTGAGGGGAACGCGCCATGAGCGAATACATTCTTTCGGTCGAAAACCTGATGATGCACTTCGGTGGCATCAAGGCCCTCAGCGACGTCAGCCTGAAGGTCAAGCGCAACTCGATCTTCGCCCTGATCGGCCCCAACGGCGCCGGCAAGACCACGGTGTTCAACTGCCTGACCGGCTTCTACAAGGCCTCCGGCGGGCGCATCGAGCTCAATACCCGGGGCCGGCAGACCAACGTCATCAAGCTCCTGGGCGAGCCCTTTCGCGCCACCGACTTCGTCTCGCCGAAAAGCTTCGCCAGCCGCTTGTACTACAAGATGTTCGGCGGCACCCACCTGGTGAACCGCGCCGGGCTGGCGCGGACCTTCCAGAACATTCGCCTGTTCAAGGAAATGTCCGTGGTGGAAAACCTGCTGGTGGCCCAGCACATGTGGGTCAACCGCAACCTGCTGGCGGGCATCCTCAACACCAAGGGCTACCGCAAGGCGGAAAGCGCCGCCCTGGACCATGCCTTCTACTGGCTGGAGGTGGTGGACCTGGTGGACTGCGCCAACCGCCTGGCCGGCGAGCTGTCCTACGGCCAGCAACGGCGCCTGGAGATCGCCCGGGCCATGTGTACCCGGCCGCAGATCATCTGCCTCGACGAGCCGGCCGCCGGCCTCAACCCCCAGGAAACCGAAGCGCTGAGCGCAATGATCCGGCTGCTGCGCGACGAGCACGACCTGACCGTGGTGCTGATCGAACACGACATGGGCATGGTGATGAGTATTTCCGACCACATCGTGGTGCTCGACCACGGCAACGTGATCGCCGAGGGCGGCCCGGAGGCGATCCGCAATGATCCGAAAGTGATTGCCGCCTACCTGGGTGCCGACGAAGAGGAACTGGCATGACTCAACCTATCCTCGAACTCAAGGACCTGGACGTGTACTACGGCCCGATCCAGGCCCTGAAGAAAGTCTCGCTGCACATCAACGAAGGGGAAACCGTGAGCCTGATCGGCTCCAACGGCGCCGGCAAGTCGACCCTGCTGATGTCGATCTTCGGCCAGCCCCGGGCGGAGTCCGGGCAGATTCTCTATCGCGGTGTGGACATCACCCACAAGTCGTCCCACTACATCGCCTCCAACGGCATCGCCCAGTCCCCGGAAGGGCGTCGGGTGTTCCCCGACATGACCGTGGAGGAAAACCTGCTGATGGGCACCATCCCGATTGGCGACAAGTACGCCAATGAGGACATGCAGCGCATGTTCGAGCTGTTTCCCCGGCTCAAGGAACGGCGTACCCAGCGGGCCATGACCATGTCTGGCGGCGAGCAGCAGATGCTGGCCATTGCCCGGGCATTGATGAGCCGGCCCAAGTTGCTGCTGCTGGATGAGCCGAGCCTGGGCCTGGCGCCGATCGTGGTGAAGCAGATCTTCGCCACCTTGAGGGAGTTGGCGGCCACCGGCATGACCATCTTCCTGGTGGAGCAGAACGCCAACCACGCGCTGAAGCTCTCGGACCGCGCCTACGTGATGGTCAACGGCGAGATCCGCCTGAGCGGCACCGGCAAGGAACTGCTGGTCAACGAGGAGGTGCGCAACGCTTACCTGGGCGGCCACTGACCGTCCGCTCTGTGGATAAAGCATGCCCCGCCGGCCCGCGCCGCCGGGGCATTGTTATGCCCACCCCCATCCCGTCCTCCCCTGTAGGCGCTGGCTTGCCAGCGAAGGGGGCCGCCTGACCGCCTTTCTGATTTCACCGAGCGCCGACTGGCGCTTTGCGCCTGCACCAAGCCTGTGTCCGGTAATTGTGGAAAACATTCCTGGCAAGCTGCTTTAACGCGGCATAAAGACGCTGCAAACAGTTGTTTTTCCACTGTTTTGACTTGTCCCCGTTTGCTGTGGAGCGGGCTGTGGGTAACGTGGGTGTAGCTGGCTGCAGGCCTTTAACCACGTGGCTTGCAGGCGATTGGTTGTTTTTTGATCGGTGCTTTTTGTGGGAGCTGAAGGTGCGCTTGTCAACCTTTTTATTGTCGCAGCTGTACCTGGAAAAGGGTTGGGATAAGCCTGTGGATAAGTCTGTGATTAAACTCTGGAAAGACGGCTCTGAGCGGCGTAGTTACTGGCCTCTGGCCTTGTCAACCTTGACCGTGCGGTCATCTTTGCCCGGGCCGGCTGCATGGACCCGCGGTCCGGGTCAAGCAAAAAACTTCTGCTGAATCCGCGCAGGCCCTGTGGATAGCGGCTTTCAGCCCTTTGCACTTGCCCCCAAAGACTGTGGACCGGCCTGTGGATAAGGTGCGTGCACATGGCTGCAGGCCACGTAACCCGAGGCTTGGCGCCCGGTGAGTGTTTTTTGTACAGCGAACATCGGGCGCGCTCACCGCTTGCGGCTCTTTACGGCCAACGGCGCGGTTGCCGGTAGGAGCCGGCCCGGGCATGCTGCGAAGCGTTTTTTATCGAAACGGCGGCTCGCCACCCAGCAAGGAGAACACCATGACTTCCACACTGTTCATTACGGGCGCGACTTCCGGTTTTGGCGAAGCCTGCGCCCGGCGCTTTGCCGCAGCCGGCTGGTCCCTGGTACTGACCGGCCGCCGCGAGGAGCGCCTCAGCGCCCTGTGCGCGGAGCTGTCCAAACAGACCGAGGTGCATGGCCTGGTGCTCGATGTGCGCGACCGCAAGGCCATGGAAGAGGCCATCGCCCAGTTGCCGCCTTCGTTCAGCAAGCTGCGCGGGCTGATCAACAACGCCGGCCTGGCCCTGGGCGTGGACCCGGCGCCCAAGTGCGACCTGGATGACTGGGACACCATGGTCGACACCAACATCAAGGGCCTGATGTACAGCACCCGCCTGCTGCTGCCACGGTTGATCGCCCATGGCCGCGGCGCAGGCATCGTCAACCTGGGCTCCATCGCCGGCAACTACCCGTACCCGGGCAGCCACGTCTATGGCGCGAGCAAGGCCTTCGTCAAACAGTTCTCCCTGAACCTGCGCTGCGACCTGCAGGGCACCGGCGTGCGCGTCACCAACATCGAGCCGGGGCTGTGCGAAAGCGAGTTCTCCCTGGTGCGCTTCGCCGGTGACCAGGCACGCTACGACGCCACCTACGCCGGGGCCGAGCCGATCCAGCCCGAGGACATCGCCGACACCATTTTCTGGGTGCTCAATACCCCGGCACACGTCAACATCAACAGCCTGGAGCTGATGCCTGTGAGCCAGACCTGGGCCGGTTTCGCCATCGAACGCAACGCCAAGTCATGAGCCCCCTGTAGCCGCTGCCGCAGGCTGCGACAGGGCCGCAGGGCCCTCCAGCGCCCGCAAGATCTTGCGCCTCCTGCGGAGGCGGTCGCAGCCTCGCCATCGCTCGGCAGCGGCTACAGTTGTACTCGGATACACATAAGCTGATTCGTTTCAGCTTGTGGTCAGCCCTGACAGGTTAGAATTCCCGCCAGAAATTTCGCCGCTGCCTCACACGAGGCGGCGTTTTTGAAGTTCGATAGGAGGAATCGTGAGTAACCGAGGTGAGCAGGCTCTGCTCAAACAATCGACCGTACTGATGTTCGCCGTGGCGATCGCCGGTATCGTCACGGGTTTTGTTTCTGGCGCCCAATCCATCCTGTTCGATGGATTTTTTTCGCTGATCGCCACCTTCATCAAGGTCCTGATGCTGATCACCGCCAAGCTGATCGCCAAGGAAAGCAACCACCGTTTCCAGTTCGGCTTCTGGCACCTGGAACCCATGGTGCTGCTGATCGAAGGCAGCTTCCTGATGCTCATCGCCATCTACGCCTTCCTCAATGGGGTGTTCGGCATCATCAACGGTGGCCGCGAGGTCGAGCTGGGGCTGGTGATTTTCTATGCGGCGTTTTTCGCCGTGGCGGAGTTCGCCTACTTCTTCTACGTGCGCCGGCGTAACCGCAAGCTCAAGTCGTCGCTGATCCAGTTCGACAACATCAGCTGGCTGGTGGACGCGATGCTATCGGTGGGGCTGCTGGTGAGCTTCATCATCGCCTTGCTGCTCAAGCAGTACGGGCACGGCCAGTGGGCAGTGTATGTCGACCCGGCGATCCTGATCCTGCTGGCCCTGAGCATGTTGCCGCCGGCGCTGAAGATCCTGCGCCCGGCCCTGCGTGATGTGCTGGGGATCGCCCCGGACCAGTTGGACGAAAAGGTCCGCAATGTGATGGAGCAGGCCAAGGCCGCCCATGGTTTCGACGACTACATCAGCTACGTGCAGAAGCACGGTCGGGCGCGGTTCATCGAGATCCATATCGTCTTGCCGGCGCACTATCCGCTGCAGGATGTAGCGACTCTGGACCGCTTGCGCGAGGAGATTTCCAGCCAGTTGGGAGAGGCCGACGCAGCGCGCTGGCTGACCATCAGCTTTACCGGGGATCGCAAGTGGATCGCTTGATGGGCGGCGCCTGTTTCGCCGGCAAGCCGGCTCCTACAACACCGCGTAGGAGCCGGCTTGCCGGCCAAGGGCTTCAGGCAAAATATTCCGCCAGCCCGCGATAACAGGTCGCCAGGTGATAAGGCGTGGTCGACGGCATATCCCGCCGGCTGACCGCGCCGCTGGCATCCAGGCATTCATTCCAGCCCCCGGCATGCAGAAAATGCGCTTGCAGCGTCTTTAGCTGACGCAGCAAGGGCGTCTGGCTGTCCGCACGCAAGGTCAGGGCGCGCAGGTACTCGGCCTGGGCCCAGATGCGCTGGGTGGCGTCCTTGACGCCGGCTCGGGGCGGCAGTTCGAGCATGGCGCACACGGCGCCGCTCTTGGGCTCGACACCCAGTTGCTCGGTAAAGGCGAAGGCTCGTTCCACGCAAGCGTGCAGGGCGCTGCCGCGCAGTAACTGTGATGAGGCCAGCAGGAAGTACCACTCGAACTGGTGCCCCGGCTCGAACCAGTTATCCACAGCTCCCAGGGGCTTCTCCATCATCACCCCGTGCTGGGGGTCGATGAACTGCTGCTGCATGGCCTGGCACAGGTCCAGCAACGCGGCTTGCACCGCAGCGTCCTCGCGTACGGCCAGGATCGCGAGAAAGGCTTCGGCCAGGTGCATCAGTGGATTCTGCAGGGGCCCCGAACCCAATATGGACCAGTCCTCGGCGAGGCTGGCTTCGTAGAGCCCGTCGCCGCGGGCGAAGCGCTGGGCTACCACTTCCAGGGCGGCGTTGAGCACCGACTCCACCAACGGCTCGCGGACCTTGGCCCAGTAGTGAGCGCAGGCGAAGAGGATGAAGGCGTGGGTGTAGAGGTCCTTGCGCCTATCCAGCGGCGCGCCTTCGGGGTCGATGCTGTAGAACCAGCCGCCGTGCTCTGCGTCGTGAAAGTGCCGCTGCAGCGAGCGAAACAGCGCGGCGGCGCGCTCCTGGGCAAAGGGCGCGGCGGCATCGCCGATCAATTGGGAGAACAGATACAACTGCCGGGCACAGGCCATGGCTCGGTAGCGCTGCGGCGGCAGCGGCCGATGCTCGGCGTCCAGCGCCTCATAGGGCAGCGCCAACTGCGGATTCCAGCCCGGGCCCTGCCATAGCGGCACTATCACCTTGTGGAAATGCTGCTGCATGGCGTTGAACAGAGCGCTCGGTTCAGGCGAGGCGGCGGAACGGGATACATCGGGCATTGGCTGGCGTCGTCACGGCAGTTTTGAATGCGCGACATGTTACCAGAGAAGCCCCACAAGGCGGCTTGCCCGCCGAGCACGACCTGCTGGCAGGAGCTGGCTTGCCAGCGAAGGAGGCCCGCAAGACCGCCTTCGCCGGCAAGCCGGCTCCTGCAGATGAAGCAGGGATCAGCCTGCCAGCAACCAGACGCCCGTAGCGGCCGAGGCCGCACCGGCCAGGCGCACCAGCGGCGCTGCCGCCTGAGGCAGTACCCGTACCACGGCATAGCCGGCGGCATGCAGGGCCGCAGTGGCCGCCACAAAACCGGCGGCATAGGCCCAAGGGTTGGACATGTCCGGCAGTTCCAGGCCGTGGGCCACGCCATGGAACAGGGCAAACAGCGCGGTGGCGGCAATCGCCAGGCTCAGGGGCGGGCGCACGGCCAGGGCCACGGCCAGGCCCAGGGCCAATACCGAAGCGGCGATGCCGCTTTCCAGGGCCGGCAACTCCAGGCCCTCGAAGCCCAGCACGCCACCGATCAGCATGGTGCCGACGAAGGTGCAAGGCAGCGCCCAGCGTGCGGCGCCTTGCTGCTGGGCGGCCCACAGGCCGACAGCGAGCATGGCCAGCAGGTGGTCGAGGCCGCTGATGGGGTGGCTGATACCGGCCATCAGGCCGTTGTCGCCATGGCCCGGGTGGGCGAAGGCCAGGGCCGGGGTCAGCAGCAGGGCCAGGGCCCCGAGGATGCGTTTTAGGGTCATGGAGTGGCTTTCCTTGTTGAGCGGATTGGGTTCGGGGATCAGGCAGCGGTGAGCAGGCCCTGGCGTTCGATGAAGGCGATGATGTCCGCCAGGCCCTGGCCGGTTTTCTGGTTGCTGAAGACGAACGGCTTGCCGCCGCGCATGCGCTGGGTATCGCTGTTCATCATCTCCAGGGAGGCTCCCACCAGCGGCGCCAGGTCGATCTTGTTGATCACCAGCAGGTCGGATTTGCAGATGCCCGGACCGCCCTTGCGCGGCAGCTTGTCACCGGCGGAAACGTCGATCACATAGATGGTCAGATCGGAGAGTTCGGGGCTGAAGGTGGCCGAGAGGTTGTCGCCGCCGGACTCCACCAGGATCAGGTCGAGCCGGGGAAAGCGCCGGTTCAACTGGTCCACCGCTTCCAGATTGATCGAGGCGTCTTCGCGGATCGCGGTGTGCGGGCAGCCGCCGGTTTCCACGCCGATGATCCGTTCCGGCGCCAGGGCCTCATTGCGTACCAGGAAGTCGGCGTCTTCGCGGGTGTAGATATCGTTGGTCACCACCGCCAGGTTGTAGCGCTCGCGCAGGGCCAGGCACAGGGCCAGGGTCAGGGCGGTTTTACCGGAGCCCACCGGGCCGCCGATGCCGACGCGCAGAGGTTGTGCGTTCATGAGTTTCTCCTAGGAACGGAACAGGCGGCTGTACTGGCGCTCGTGGGCCATGCTCGCCAGGGACAGGCCGAAAGCGGCGCTGCCATGATGGTTGGGGTCAAGGTTCGCGGCGTGGTGCTGGGCTTGCTGCAACAGTGGCAGCAGCTCGCTGGTCAGGCGCTGGGCGGCCTGCTGGCCCAGGGGCAGGGTCTTCATCAGCACCGCCAGCTGGTTCTCCAGCCAGCTCCACAGCCAGGCGGCCAGGGCGTCCGCCGGGCTGATGCCCCAGGCCCGTGCCGCCAGGGCCCAGCCCAGGGCCAGGTGGGGTTCGTCCTGGTGCGTCAGCAGTTCCCTGGCATCGCTGTCCAGTTCCGGCAAACCCTCCAGCAGTTGCTTGAGGGAATAACCCATCTGCCGGCTTTCCTGGTAAAGCTCGCGGGTTTCGCGGCTGGCGCGATGTTCCTCGCTCAACTGCTGCAAGCGGGCCCAGTCCTGGTCGGCTGCGGCCTGGCAGTGGGCGAGCAGCAGCGGTGCTTCGAAGCGTGCCAGGTTCAGCAGCAGTTGATCGCTGATCCAGCGGCGGGCGCTGGCCTGATCATTTACCCGCTGCTGCTCCACGGCCATTTCCAGGCCCTGGGAATAGCTGTAGCCGCCAATCGGCAACTGCGGGCTGGCCAGGCGCAGCAGGGCCCAGGCCGGGTTCATGGGCGGACGCCGAACTGGTGCAGGCGCGGCGGATAGTTGAAGTCTTCATCGCCGTGGCGCGAATGATGGTGGCCGCCGCCATAGGCGCCATGCTCGGGCTGGAACGGTGCCTCAAGGGGCGCGGTGCTGGCCCCCAGCTGTTCGAGCATGGCCTTGAGCACATAGTCGTCCAGCAGGCGCAGCCAGCCGTCACCCACCTGCAGGGCCACGTGGCGGTTGCCCAGGTGATAGGCGGCGCGGGTCAGTTCGAAGGCGTTGCGGCAGGTGACGTGCAGCAGGGCTTCCGGGCGGGCGCAGACCTTGACGATGCGCCCGTCCTCGGCCTCCAGGAACTCCCCATCGTGCAGCGGTGGCTGGCCCCGCTCCAGAAACAGGCCGACGTCTTCACCGGCGGCACTGAAACAGCGCAGGCGGCTTTTGCTGCGGGCCTCGTAAGTCAGGTGCAGTTCGGCGGACCAGGTGGCTTGGGGGGCGGTTCTGCGGTGGATCACCAGCATCGGAAAGCTTCCAACTATGAGCGATGCACAAGCCAGAGCAAGGGCCTTGCCAATCACTCGGTGGAGAGGGAAAACCCTTTCTCGATGCCGGAACTGCGCCTGAAAAAGGGGCAAAACCTTGTTTCATCTTGTTACAAATTGATGCGCTGAGCTGATTTATAGCACTGAGTTGGTGCGCGGGAAATGTTTTTGCTGCAATCCGGTGCCCGGCGGGCAGGCAGGCGCAAACGCGCAGGCCAGAGCGGGGCGCATAGTGTGAAGGGGGGCGGTGCGGGCGAGTTACTCGGTGCTGCCCAGGCCTTGCCAGTGCTTGAGGCCGATGAAGATGAAGCGCAGTTGCTGGGTGATCTTGGCCTGGGGCGTGAGGTGTTCGGGCAGGGCCTGGGCCGGGGGATCGATGATGTCGGGCAGGGTGGCGAACACGCTTTTGACGATCAGGTCGGCCATGACGCTGAGATCGGCGGCGTCCAGGTGCTGGAGCTTGGGCATCAGGGTGAGGTCGGCGGCGAGGTCCGAACTGATGTTCTCGCGCAAGGTGGCGATGGCCTGGCGAACCGGCAGCGAGCCGCCGTACTGCTCTCGGGCCAGAAACAGGAACTGCGAGCGCTTGGCTTCCACCACATCGAGGAAGATGCGTACCGAGGCATCGATGATGCCGCCCATGACGAATTCATTGTGGCGCACCAGGCGGATGGTTTCGCGAAAGGTCTGGCCGACTTCGCTGACCAGTTCCAGGCCCAGTTGGTCCATATCGCTGAAGTGCCGGTAGAAACCGGTGGGCACGATACCCGCGGCTTTCGCCACTTCCCGCAGGCTCAGGCTGCCAAACCCACGGCCACACTCCATCAGGTGCCGGGCGGCATCCATCAGGGCGTTGCGGGTCTGTTGCTTCTGTTCGGCGCGGGGCAGCATCGGCGGGGCGTTCTTTGCTCAATGGGAGCGGCGCACTCTAGCAAATCAACTTTGCCGGAGTCGAACTGCTGTCAGAGACAGGCGGGAGAGGCAGGGGGAAAAATGCAGCTGCTATAAAAGTCAAAGCCCGATCCAGGGATCGGGCTTTTTTCCAGGGCCAGCATGGCCTCAGCTCGCAGCTTGATGACGTTCGGCCAGGCGATCAGCACCGCCTTCGGCAACGGTCTGACCTTGAGGTGTACGGCTGTAGCCATCTTCCACCAGGCCTTTCTCTTCCAGGCGATCACGGCCGCCTTCAGCTACGTTTTGACCTTGTGGGGTGCGGTCGTAGCCATCTTCGGCGACGTTCTGGCCTTGAGGTGTACGGTCGTAGCCATCTTCGGCAACGTTCTGGCCTTGAGGGGTGCGATCATAGCCGTCTTCGGCAACGCTCTGGCCTTGTGGAGTACGGTCATAACCGTCGGCAGCGACTTTGTTGCGTTCAATCAGGCGATCCGAACCGCCTTCGGCCAGGGTCTGGGTGAACACGCTGTGGCTGGCCTTGACCTGTGGGGTGGCTTGTTCAGCGGCTGGCAGGGCGAAGGCGTTGGCAGCCAGAACAGATAAGGCGAGGCTCAGTAAAAGTTGGCGTTTCATGATGGGTTGCTCCTTGGTAGGGCGATAAATTGGGTACGGAGCTAATGTTACCGCCGCTAAATCGATATAAAAGTTCATAAACACAATGGTAATAATCAACGGAATTGATTGTTTGCCGCGAAGGCTCTAGCTCGGGCGTTAACGCCGATTGCTTTTGCACCAGGGTGGGTATTTTCGACTCACTGCCGCTTCAGGGAGGGGCGGCTCGAGGTAACACAAAGCTGTCCGAGTGATCAGGAAAGCAGGTTTTTTCAGCGGATCGGGTAGCCGGATTAAACCTGCGCGGGCTTTGTCAGTCGTAGTTTTCATGGCCGGTGATTTTTCCATCGGCAGTTCATCGATGCGTCGTGGTTGGGCGCTCAGTTGTCTTCAGGAGCCTCGTGCAATGACGCGCACTCGTAAAATTCTCGCCTGGTCCATCACTGGCCTGATCCTGCTACTGGCGGTGCTGGTACTGGTGATCGCGTTCTTCGATTGGAACCGGATCAAACCCACGCTCAATGCCAAGGTCTCCGAGGAGTTGCACCGGCCCTTCGCGATCAATGGCGATTTGTCGGTGGTCTGGCAACGCGAACCTGACGAAGGTGGCTGGCGGGCCTGGGTGCCCTGGCCTCACGTGGTGGCCCAAGACCTGACCCTGGGCAACCCGGACTGGTCCAAGGCGCCGCAGATGGTCAGCCTCAAGCGGGTTGAGCTGCGCATTTCGCCTCTGGCCCTGCTGGCGCAACGGGTGAGCATTCCGCGCATCGACCTCACCGAGCCCGACGCCGCGTTGCAGCGCCTGGCCGACGGGCGCGCCAACTGGACTTTCAAGTTCGACCCCAAGGACCCGAACGCCGAACCGTCCAACTGGACGGTGGACATCGGTGCCATCGGTTTCGACAAGGGCCACGTGACCCTCGACGACCAGAGCCTGAAGACCCAGCTGGACCTGCAGGTGGAACTGCTCGGCAAGCCGATCCCGTTCAGCGATATCGTCGGTGAAAGTGAAGCGAAGAAGGTGGCCGAGAAAGGCGCCGAGGCCCAGGCCTATGCCTTCGCCCTCAAGGTCAAGGGCCAGTATCACGGGCAGAAGCTCGCCGGCACCGGCAAGATCGGCGGCCTGCTGGCCTTGCAGGATTCCCGCAAGCCTTTTCCGCTGCAGGCCCAGGCGCAGATCGGCGACACCAAGGTGGAGCTGCGCGGCAGCCTGACCGACCCGCTGAACCTCGGCGCCCTGGATCTGCGCCTGAAGCTGGCGGGCACCAGCCTGGGCAACCTCTACCCGCTGACCGGGGTGACCCTGCCGGATTCGCCGCCCTATTCCACCGACGGCCACCTGACCGCCAAGCTGCACGATCCGGCGGGCGCGACCTTCAGTTACCAGGACTTCAACGGCAAGATCGGCGACAGCGACATCCACGGCAACCTGACCTACGTGGCCAGCCAGCCACGGCCCAAGCTCAGCGGCGCGCTGGTGTCCAACCAGTTGCTGATGAGCGATCTGGCGCCGCTGATCGGCGCCGACTCCAACGCCAAGCAGAAGGCCCGGGGCGGCGAGAGCAAGCAACCGGCGGACAAGGTGCTGCCGGTGGAAGAGTTCCGCACCGAGCGCTGGCGGGACATGGACGCCGATGTGGAATTCACCGGCAAGCGCATCGTCCACAGCGCCGAGCTGCCGTTCACCGATCTGTACACCCACCTGGTGCTCAACGACGGCCAGCTCAGCCTGGAGCCCCTGCGCTTCGGCGTGGCCGGCGGCAAGCTCGACGCCCAGATCCGCCTCAACGGCCACACCACGCCGCTGGAGGGCCGGGCCAGGCTGACGGCGCGCAATTTCAAGCTCAAGCAACTGTTCCCCACCTTCGAACCGATGAAGACCAGCTTTGGCGAGCTCAATGGCGATGCCGACATCGCCGGTCGCGGCAACTCGGTGGCGGCCCTGCTGGGCAGCGCCAACGGTGACCTGAAGATGCTGATCAACGATGGCGCCATCAGCCGCAGCCTGATGGAAATCGCCGGGCTCAACGTCGGCAACTATGTGGTCGGCAAGATGTTTGGCGACAAGGAAGTGAAGATCAATTGCGCGGCAGCCGACTTCGGCATCAAGAGCGGCCTGGCGACTTCCCGGCTGTTCGTCTTCGACACCGAGAACGCCATCATCTACATCGATGGCACCGCCAATATGGCCAGCGAGCAACTGGACCTGACCATCACTCCGGAATCCAAGGGCCTGCGCCTGTTCTCCCTGCGCTCGCCGCTTTATGTACAGGGCAAGTTCATCCAGCCCAGTGCCGGGGTCAAGGCCGTGCCTCTGGTACTGCGCGGTGCCGGCATGGTGGCCCTGGGGGTGATCGCCGGGCCGGCGGCGGGGCTGCTGGCGCTGGTGGCGCCCAGCGGCGATGAGCCCAACCAGTGCGCGCCGCTGTTGCAGCAGATGCGCTCGGGCAAGGCACCGGTGACGGTGAAACCGACTCATTAAGGGCCTGGGCGCGCGGCCAGAAAAAAGCCCGCCGCTGCAGGCAGGGCGGGCTTGGGGGAGAGGGCGTTACAGGTCGTTGAGGATGTCTGCCATGTCGTCGGCGTGTTCTTCTTCCTGGGCCAGGATCTCTTCGAACAGGCGGCGGGTGGTGGGGTCCTTGTCACCGATGTACTGGATGATCTCGCGGTAGCTGTCGACCGCGATGCGCTCCGCCACCAGGTCTTCGTAGACCATTTCCTTCAAGGTGTTGCCGGCCACGTACTGGGCATGGGAGTGCTTGGACAGCAGGTCGGGGTTGAACTCCGGTTCGCCACCGAGCTGGACGATGCGCTCGGCCAGTTTGTCGGCGTGCTCGGCTTCCTGGGTGGCGTGCTCGAGGAACTCGCTGGCGGCGACGCTGGCCTTGATCCCGTTGGCCATGAAGTAGTGGCGCTTGTAGCGCAACACACAGACCAGCTCGGTGGCCAGCGACTCGTTGAGCAGGCGCAGTATCTCCTCGCGATCGGCGTTGTAGCCCTCGGTCACGGCTCCGTTTTCCACGTGTTGGCGGGCCCGTTCGCGCAGGGTGTTCACATCAGACAAATGCATGTCGCTCATCTCGATCTCCTGGAGGCTAATCCGATTTACGCCAGGCTCTGTTGGCCTGATCGCTACCTTGGTTGTGAGTCGCGGCGGCGGCAAAAAGTTTTATCGGATGTGCCCGGCGGTCAACTGCGTGCCAGTGGCGGGTGCCCGGCCAGCAATGATTCCTGCTGCAGCCATTGAAGAAAGGCGCGCACCGGCGGATGGCGCTCGCGGCCGGGCACGCACAGGGCGCTGTAGCCGGCGCCGTCCACCTGGACTTCGGGTCGGTAGGGCTGCAGCAGGCCGCTGGCCACGCTCTGGGACACCAGGATGTCGCTGGCCAGGACCAGGCCCTGGCCGGCAATGGCCGCTTGCAGGGCGTACTGTTCCTCGTCGTAGGAGCGGATCAGCGGCGCGTCATCGAACCAGCTTTCCCCGGCCTGGGCGCACCAGGCCTGCCAACCGTCGGCATACAGCCGGGAGTTGCGCCAGTGCACGCTGATCAGGGTCGGCGCCTGCTGGCGGGCCAGGGCCACCTGCTGGGGCGAGCCGTAGACTGCGAAACGTTCGTCGAACAGGCACAGGCCGTGCAGGTCCAGGTAGCCCTCCTGGCTGTAGCGGATCGCCACGTCGATGCTGGCGTCCTGTTGCAGGTCCACCACCTCGCACTGGGTATCCAGGCGCAGGCTGATGCCGGGGTGCCGGGCATAGAAGCGCCCCAGCCGCGGCACCAGCCACAGGGCGGCAAAGGCCGCGGTGGTGGAAACGGTCAGTTGGGCATTGCTGGGCGTGGGCCGCAGCGTATCGACACTCTGGGCCACCTCCAAAAGAGCACCGTGCAAGCTGTGAAACAAGCGCTGGCCGGGCTCGGTCAGGCGCACCTGGCGCGGCAGTCGTTCGAACAGCGCGACCCCCAGCCAGTGCTCCAGGCTGCGGATCTGGTGCGACACCGCGGTGGGCGTCACCGACAGGTCATCGGCGGCGGCCTTGAAACTCAGCAGGCGCGCGGCGGACTCGAAAGTGCGCAGGGCGGTGAGGGGCAGGTGGGCGAACATCGAGTGCTCCATGGCTGAGATAAATTCATCTGGAAGAAATTCTGTTCATTTGTTGCAGTGCGGCTGTGCTCTTAGCTTTAGCGCGGACCGGCCTTGGTTTCAAGGCCGCCATCAGCAACCCGTCTGAGGCAGATGAGATGAGTACAGTTCTTGCGATCCACGGTAGCCCACGGGGCGAGCGTTCCCACAGCCGGCGCCTGGCCGACGCCTTCCTCCAGGCCTGGCAAGCGGCCAATCCCCAGGGGCGGTTGACCCGGCGCGAGGTTGGCCGGGGTGCCTTGCCCCACGTCAGCGAAGCCTTTATCGCCGCCGCGTTTTATCCACAGCCCGAGGCGCGGCCTCTGTCGATGCAGGCCGACCTGGCCCTGAGCGACGAACTGGTGGCGGAGTTGCTTGGCCATCAGCGCCTGGTGATCTCGGCGCCAATGCACAACTTCAGCGTGCCCAGCGGGATCAAGGCCTGGGTCGATCACATCGTGCGCCTGGGGCTGACCTTCAACACCCAGCAGGACAACGGCGTGGCCCAGTACCAGCCCCTGGTGCAGGGCAAGAAGGTGTTGATCGTTACCAGCCGCGGCGGGGGCGGCTTTGGCCCGGGGGGCGAGCATGAAGCGATGAACCACGCGGACCGCTGGTTGCGCACGGCCCTGGGTTTTATCGGTATCGAAGACGTCACCGTGGTTGCGGCGGAAGGCGAGGAGTCGGCGCCCGAGCGATTCGCGCAGTCCTGTGGCGAAGCCCAGCAGCGCCTGCTGGCCCTGGCGCAGAGTTTCTGAGGGGGCGGCGCCATGGCCTGGATGTTCCTGCTGCTGGCGGCGGCCTTCGAGGTCACGTTCGCCATGGGCATGAAGTACGCCGAGGGCTTTACCCGGCCCTGGCCGTCGCTGCTGACGGTGGTCGCGGCGGTGGGCGGGATCTATTTCCTGACCCTGGCCATGCGCGAGTTGCCGGTGAGCGTGGCCTACCCGATCTGGACGGCCATCGGTTCCCTGGGCACGGTGCTGCTGGGCTGCCTGCTGCTGGGAGAAAGCCTGACGGCGGTCAAGCTGGTGTCGGTGGGGCTGATCGTGGCGGGGGTGGCCGGGCTGAAGTAGCTACCGGGAGAAACGGGCTGTCACCGGTTTGTCGCCAAAGCGTCATGGGGGCTGACGACGGCCCCGGTTATGGTCTAGCTTTCAGCCAGCCCCGCTGCCTTCGCACAAGGATGTCGCCGCATGTCCCAAGAGCTTGCCACCCGTTACCCCCTGGTCCTGGTGCCCGGCATGCTCGGCTTTGTCCGCCTGCTGCTGTACCCCTACTGGTACGGGATCATTCCGGCCTTGCGCCGGGGCGGGGCGCAGGTGATCGCGGTGCAGGTCTCGCCGCTCAATTCCAGCGAGGTGCGCGGTGAGCAGTTGCTGGCGCAGATCCAGCGGATCATGGCCGAGACCGGCGCCGCCCGAGTCAACCTGATCGGCCACAGCCAGGGCGCGCTCACCGCGCGCTACGCCGCCGCCAGGCGCCCGGACTGGGTGGCCTCGGTGACGTCGGTGGCGGGGCCCAACCATGGCTCCGAGCTGGCGGATTATCTGCAACGGCATTCACCCGCCCATAGCCTGCGGGGGCGAGTGCTGAGCCTGCTGCTGAGGGGGATTTCAAGCCTGATGCGGTTGCTGGAAACCGGCTATCGCGGACCGAAGCAGCCGGTGGATATCCATGCTTCGCACCAGTCCCTGACCACCGAGGGCGTGGCCCTGTTCAACCGCCAGTACCCCCAGGGGTTGCCGCAGGAATGGGGCGGGCAAGGGCCGGCGCAGGTCGACGGTGTGCACTACTACTCCTGGTCCGGCATTTTGCAGCCGGGCAAGACCAACCGCGGGCGTAATCTGTTCGACGGCACCAACCGCAGTTGCCGGCTGTTCGCCCGCACCTTCGTCCGTGAAGCCGGCCAGTGCGACGGCATGGTGGGGCGCTACAGCTCGCACCTGGGGCAGGTCATTGGCGATGATTACCCGCTGGACCATTTCGATATCGTCAATCAGTCCCTGGGGCTGGTGGGCAAGGGCGCGGAGCCGATCCGCCTGTTCGTCGAACATGCCCGGCGCCTCAAGGCCGCCGGCCTCTGATCTCAGCGTTGCCCGGCAGAAGCCGGCTTGCCGGCGAGCGGTCCCAGCACGGTGGTCCAGCGTTCCGAGAGAATCACCCCGCCCAAGGTCAGCAAGCCACCCACCAAATGGAACCAGGCCAACTGCTCATGCAGCACCACTGCCGCAATCAGCGCCGTGATCAACGGCAGCAGATTGAAAAACAGCGTGGTCCGGCTTGGCCCCAGGCGCACCACCGCCTGCATCCAGGCCAAGGGCGCGAGCATCGAAGCCAGCAGGCAGGCATAGAGCACCAGCGGAATGTTCTGCAGAGTCGGGCCTACCTTCGGCGAAGCCAGGAACAACGGTAGCAGCACCACGACCGCCACCAGCACCTGCAGATACAACAGCACCAGCGGCGGCAGGCGCAGCTGCCATTTCTTCAGCAGGGTGCTGTAGATGGCGTAGGCCAGGGTGGCCACCAGCATCATCGCGTCCCCCAGGTTGACCCCGTGTTGCAGCAGCGCGGCCAGGCTGCCGGAGGACACCACCACGAGCACCCCGGCGAAGGACAGCACGGCGCCCACCAGGGCTCCGGCAGTCAGGCGCTGGCCCAGGGCCGCGATGGCCATGGCCAGGGACATCAGCGGCATCAGCGAAAGGATGATGCCCATGTTGGTGGCCGAGGTCAGGCTGGCGGCGAAGTAGGCCAGGCTCTGGTACACCGCCATGCCCAGCACGCCGAGAATGGCGATGCGCCAGAGGTTGGGGCGGACCTCCGGCCAGTGCTTGATCACCGGCTTGAGCATGAAGGGGGTGAACAGCAGGCCCGCCAGCAACCAGCGATAGAAGCCGATCTCCGCGGGAAAGATCGCGCCCACGGCGAGTTTGTTGATCACGGTATTGCCGGCCCAGATAAAGATGGCCAGCAGTGGATAAGCGTATTGCATGGAGACAACCAGGCAGTTGATGAAGGCTGATTATCCTCTTGTCCGGATCAATGCCTATACTGCGAACCGGACAACCCGCCCCGACATCCGGACAGCATGAGCAAAAAACACATCGATCTCCTGGATTTCCACGGGCTGCCCGCGCCGGTGTACTTCCGCTATGCCGACTTCGCCGCCCACAGCCATGCCCTGGAGCATCGCCACCCCTGGGGCTGCCTGGAGTATTCGGCCCACGGCGTGATGCACATGGAGATTGCCGGCCAGCGTTTCATGTCGCCGCCGCAATATGCGGTGTGGGTGCCGCCACAGACGCCCCACAGTTTCTACACCGCGCAGCCGATCAACTACCGCGCCGTACTGCTGGCCCCGGAGCTGTGTGCCGAGTTGCCGGCCGGGGGCAGTACCCTGGCCATCAGCGAGATCCTCAAGGCGATCCTCAAGGACTTCGCCGCCCGTGACGTGCAGATCCCCGAGGGCGAGGCCGACCAGCGCCTGGCCCAGGTGCTGCTGGACCAGTTGCGCCAGGCGCCGGTGCATACCTGTTACCTGCCCTACGCCAGCAGCCCCGACCTGCTGCGGGTGCTCCAGGCCCTGCAGGCCGAACCGGGCAACAACCAGCCTTTGGCCCACTGGGCGGGGCTGGCCCATGTCAGCGAGCGGACCCTGGCCCGGCAGTTCGTGCGCGAATTGGGCATGAGTTTTGGCGAATGGCGCCAGCGCCAGCGTTTCCTGGCCTCCATCGAGGCCCTGGAGAGCTCGCGCAGCATCCAGGAAATCGCCTTCGACATGGGCTACAGCAGCGCCTCGGCGTTTATCGCGATGTTCCAGCGCCAGGCTGGCAGCACGCCGGAGCAGTATCGCCGGGCCGGCCTGCAGAACAGGTGAAGGTGTAACAGGCTTTGTCTACACTGCGCTGGAGGCCGTGCCCGTCGGTGCGGTGACAAGGAGAAAACTCCATGAAGATGTTGCGTATTCCGTTGTTGATGGTGGGCCTGCTGCTGTGCTCCCAGGGTTTTGCCGCCACCGCCCAGCAGAACAAGATGACCACCTGCAATGCCGAGGCCACCGCCAAGACCCTGAAGGGCGATGAGCGCAAAGCCTTCATGAGCACTTGCCTCAAGGCGGCCCCGGCAGCTGCGGCTACCCCGTCCACGCCTCAGGAAAGAATGAAGACCTGCAACGCCACGGCCACCACCCAGGCGCTCAAGGGCGATGCGCGCAAGGCGTTCATGAGTGATTGCCTGAAGAAGAAATGAGCCTGAATCGATGGGGCCGAGGTATCGCGCGCGCTACAGGACCTTGGCCTGCATCGGTTTTTCAGAGTTTCGCAGCACGTAAACCATTAGCTTTCAATGAGATAGGTCTGGCAGCTACCGCTCGTCGCTTTTTTGTTATGTAAATTTTTTTACATTTACACTTTGTTCCCTTCGAAAACAGGTGCCGGGACGCACCACGCGGACGTTTGGCCAGCCAAAATCCGTGATTCTAGGGAATGGAAAGCATGTCGCGTTTTGGCTTGTTCAGGCCTGTAGTAGCGTTTTGTGCTTTGTCTGCTTCGCTCGCGCTCAGTGCCGCGCCGCTGCAGACGCCGGGTGATCGCGACCTGATTCGGGATCGCCAGCAGCAGTTGCTGCAAGAGCAGCAGAAGCGCCTCGACGAACTCCAGCAACTCCCCGGCAAGACCTTGCCCCCCGAGCCTGCCCCGCAACCGGGCGAGCAGCGCTGCTTCACCATCAAGACCGTGATTCTCAAGGGGGCCGATCATCTTTCCGCCGCCGATCGCGAGCGCCTGGTGGCGCCCTATCGCGACCAGTGCCTGTCGGTGACGCAGATCAACACCCTGCTCAAGGCCATCACCCATCACTACCTGCAGCAGGGCTATGTCACCACCCGGGCCTACCTGCCGGCCCAGGAGCTGGCCTCGGGGCAACTGACCATCGTGGTGGTCGAAGGCCGCCTGGAGAGCCTGGACAGTTCCGCCCTGGCCAGCTCGCGGGAACTGGCCATGGCCTTTCCCGGCACCACCGGCGAGGTGCTCAACCTGCGGGAGCTGGAGCAACTGGTGGACCAGCTGACTCGCCTGCCTTCGCGCCAGGTGGAACTGGAACTGGCCCCGGGAGAGAAACTGGGCGACAGCCGTGTCGGGCTCAAGGGCCAGCGTCTGAAGCCCTGGCGGGTATCGGCCACCCGCAACAACAGCGGCGACAAGAGCACCGGCGAGCAGC
Source organism: Pseudomonas sp. GW823-FHT03E05 (assembly GCF_058796855.1). NCBI lineage: Bacteria > Pseudomonadati > Pseudomonadota > Gammaproteobacteria > Pseudomonadales > Pseudomonadaceae > Pseudomonas > Pseudomonas sp. GW823-FHT03E05. The sequence continues at coordinate 131,839 of NZ_JBXAJB010000005.1, read as the reverse complement.
AGGCCGGCCTCGGCCTGGACTGGGACAGCCCCCTGGGCCTGGCAGACCAGCTCAGCCTGCGGGCCAACCAGGACACGGTCAGTGACCGCTGGCGCCACTCCGACAACCAGAGCCTGTTCTACAGCCTGCCCTGGGGCTGGTGGACCCTCAGTTATTCCTACAGCCAGAGCTACTACCGCACCCGCAATGACAGCACCGGCTTCGACTTCACCATGGACGGCGAAAGCAAGAACCAGCAGTTGCGCGCCGAACGGGTGCTGCACCGCGACAATCTGAGCAAGACCGGCATGAGCCTGGGCCTGAGCCAGTTGCGCACGCGCAACTACCTCGATGACAACCTGATCGACGTGTCCAGCAACCGCATCACCGAAAGCCAGCTGGGCTTCAACCATGGGCGGCGCATCGGCAATGCCCTGGTCAACGCCGACATTGGCTGGCAGCAGGGCATCGGCGCCCTGGATGCCCAGGGCAGCGGCAATCCCCATGGCAGCGAGCCGGTGGCCCGTTACAACAAATACAGCCTGACCCTGAGCTACCTGCAGCCCTTTCGCCTGTGGAACGAAAACTTCAGCTTCGACAGCCTGGCCACCGGGCAGCGCAGCGAGGACGTGCTCTTCAGCCCCCAGCGCATCAGCCTCGGCGGCCTCAACTCGGTGCGTGGCTTCCAGGACCAGACCCTGTCCGGCAACAGCGGCGGCTACTGGCGCAACCAACTGCGCTGGCGCCGTGCGGTGACCTGGCCGGCGTTGCAGCCTTTTGTCCAGGAATACGGCATGGCCTTTGCGTATGACGTGGGGGTGATCAAGGGCGATCGCTACAACCAAGATGCCCGCGGCCGCATGAGCGGCAATGCCCTGGAACTCAATGCCCGCGGCCAGTACCTGGCTGCATCCGTCAGCTTCGCACGCTCCCTGGAGCGACCGGCAATTATCGAGAGGCGAGAGCACCCGGTGTACTTCCGGGTAGACCTGTTCTTCTGACTCGCCCGCAACGTTATTGAATGGATGATTCGCACATGGACGTACGCAAGCCTTTTGCCCAATGCATTGCCCTGTCGTTGTCGGGGATCCTGTTTCTCAACCCGATCGTAAGCGTGGCCGCAGGCCTGGCCCTGGACCCGGCCGCGGGGGGCAACGCCACCATCGGCGCGGCCGGCAATGGCGTACCCATCGTCAACATCAACGCCGCCAACGGCGCCGGCTTGTCCCACAACAAGTTCAGCGAATACAACGTCGGCAGCAACGGCCTGATCCTCAATAACGGTACCGGCTCGACCCAGAACACTCAGCTGGGCGGCTACATCATGGGCAACCCCAACCTCAAGGGGCAGGCGGCCCAGGTCATTCTCAACGAAGTCACCGGCAGCAATCGCAGCAAGCTGGCGGGCTATACCGAAGTGGCCGGGCAGTCGGCCCGGGTGATCGTCGCCAACCCCCATGGCATCACCTGCAACGGCTGCGGCTTCATCAACACCCCACGGGCCACCCTGACCACCGGCAAGCCGGTGATCGAAGGGCAGAAACTCGATCGCTTCCAGGTCGATGGCGGCGACATCAGCATCGAAGGCGCCGGCCTCAACGCCAGCAACATCGACCAGTTCGACCTGATCACCCGCAGTACCAAGCTCAATGCCGACCTGTACGCCAAGAAGCTCAACGTCATCACCGGGCGCAACGACGTCAAGGCCGATGACCTGAGCGTCACGGCCCGGGATGCCGACGCCAGCGCCAAGCCGGAACTGGCCATCGACAGCTCGGCCCTGGGCGGCATGTACGCCGGGGCGATCCGCCTGGTGGGCACGGAAAAGGGCGTTGGGGTGAACATGTCCGGGGAAATGGCGGCCAGCACCGGTGATATCCAGATCGACGCCAACGGCAAGGTCACGGTCGCCGGCATGGGCGCCAACCAGGCCATCGCCATCAAGGCCCAGAGCATCGAGCTCAAGGGCAAGGCCTACGCCGGCACCGAGGCGACCCTGCAGGCCGCCGAGCAGATCCAGGTGCAGACCAGCCTGGCGGCCCGGGACCGGGTCCAGGTGGTGGACGCCGCGCAGGTGGTCAACCACGGCATCATCGAAGCCGGAGTCAACACCGACAACAGCCGCAACGATCACGGCGAGGTCAAGCTGACCGCCGGCACCCTGGAGAACCGCGGCAACGTACTGGCCAGCCGCAACCTGGAGCTGACCGCGCGCCAGGCCCTGAACAACCAGAACGGGGTGATTCAGGGGCCCAAGGTCGAGGTCAAGACCGCGCGCCTGGTCAACCAGGGCGCACAGGCCCGGGTGCTGGCACAGCACGAGCTGGTGCTGACCACCCCGGCCATCGCCAACCTGGGCGGCCTGATCCGCTTTGGCGAGCAGCAGGCCGCGACGCTCACTCTGGATAGCCTGAACAACAACGGCGGGCGCCTGGAAGTGGCAGGCGCCGACCTGACCCTCAAGGCCCGCGAAGTGAGCAACCAGAAAGGCTCGATGATTGCCGACCGGGTAGAGATCAGCGCCGGGCGGCTGGACAACCAGCAGGGCCTGATCGGGGCCAGCCAGGGCAGCGCCACCTTCAAGGTCAGCGAGCAGTTGAACAACAACGATGGCCAGCTCCAGGCCCAGACCCTGCTGGAAACCCAGGGCGCAGAGTTGCTCAACCAGGGCGGCAAGCTGCTGGCCGACCAGATCAAGATCACTGGCACGCGCCTGGACAACAGCCAGAAGGGCCTGGTCAGCGCCGAGAAGGGCGAGTTGCAGGTGAGCCTCGCCCAGGACCTGATCAATGCGGGTGGCAAGCTCCAGGCCACATCGCTGCTCAGCCTCAAGTCCGCCAGCGTGGATAACCGCGCTGGCACCCTGGTTGCTCCGCAGCTGACCCTCACCAGCAGTGGCAAGCTCGATAACCAGGGCGGCACGGTGGATGCCACCGGGCTTGAGCTGCACACCGCGGACATCGACAACCAGGGCGGCCTGCTGCAAGGCAAGGACAACCTGCTGCTGGAAGCCGGGGACCTGGCCAACAACCAGGGCCAGGTGATCGGCAACGTACTGACTGCCAACCTCGACAGCCTCAGCCAGAACCAGGGCGGGGTACTCAGCGCCGAAGCCGGCCAGCTGACCCTGACGGTCAAGCAGCATCTGAACAACGCCCTGGGCCATTTGCAGGCCAAGAACGGCGATGTGCAGATCGGCTCCGGCAGCCTGAACAACCAGGGCGGCGTGGTGGTGGGCAATCAATTGCTGCTGACCAACAACGGCCTTTTGGACAACCGTGGCGGGCAACTGGTGGGCGACCGCCTGAGCCTGAGCACCCAGCGCCTGGACAACCAGGGCGCAGGCCTGCTGGCGGCGGGCAGCGACGGCTTGCTGCTGACCTTGACTGCCGACGGCGCCACCCCGGGGCAGTTGCTCAACAGCCAGGGGCGCCTGCAAAGCGACGGGCATCTGCAAGTCAACGGCGGCCAACTGAACAACAGTGGCGGGGTGATCCTCGGCGAGAGCGTCGGGATCAACGCCGCGGGCCTGGACAACAGCGCCAGGGGCGCAGTGGTGGCCAAGACCGGGGGGCTGCATGTGGCCCTCAACAATGGCGTATTGAACAACAGCGCCGGGGTCATCGACGCCGGTGACCAGGCACTCAAGGTCACCCAGCTGGCCCGTCTCGACAACCAGGGCGGCACCCTCAAGGGCAAGCGCCTGGAGGTCGATGGCGGCGCGCTGGACAACCGCCAGGGGCAACTGCTCGCTGGCAGCGACGGCCTGAACCTGGTGACCGGGGGCCTGAACAACGCCGAAGGGATGATCCTGGCCCAGGGCGGCCATGGTGAAGTCACCCTGGGCCAGGGCAGCCTGGACAACCGTGGCGGCACCCTGCAGGGCGCGACCCTCGCGGTGACGGCCGGGGCTGTGGATAACAGTGCCCTGAACGGCAAGGCCGGCTTGATCAGCAGCCAGGCCGGCAACCTGAAGCTGGTGGTGGACCGCCTCACCAACCAGGCAGGCAAGCTCTACGCCAACGGCCTGCTCAGCGCTTCCGGACAGACCCTGGACAACCGCTGGGGCGGCGAAATCAGCGCCCAGCAGTTGGACCTGACCACCGCGGCCAACCTCTACAACCAGGGCGGCCTGGTGGAGTCGGCCGGCTCGCTGCTGCTGGTGGGCGGCAACCTGGACAACAGCGCCGGCGGGCGAATCCGCGCCGTAGGCGGGGAGCAAAGCCGGATCAGCCTGGGCGGCAGCCTGTACAACCAGGGCGGTAGCCTGGCCCTGGGCTCCAACGCCTTCAGCCTGAATGCGGGCAACCTGAACAACGTCGGCGGCAGCATCGAGCACGCTGGCAACGGCCTGTTCAAACTCGACCTGGGCGGGCTCTCGGGCCTCCAGGGGCGCATCACCGGCCTGGGCCGGGGCGACTGGGACATCGGCTGGGTGGACCGCAGCGGGCTGATGCAGCTCAACGGCGCCCTGGACCTGAGCACCGGTGGCGATCTCAACCTCAGTGCCGGCGACCGTATCGCCAGCGCCAGCGGCCTGCGGGTGGGCGCCGCCACCCTGAACAACGCCGGGGAACTGGCCAGTGACGGCTACCTGACCCTGGACCTGGGGGGCAACCTGAACAACAGCGGCCTGCTGTCGTCCCGGGGCAAGCTCACGGTGGGCGCCAGCGACCTCAACCAGAACGGCGGTCGTATCGCCAGCGGCGGCGACACCGAGCTGAACCTGCGCGGCACCCTGGACAACCTGGGCCGGCTGATCGCCAGCCAGAACCTCTACGTGTCGGCGGGGCAGATCAACAACCGCGGCACCCTGGGCGCCCTGGGGCAGATGCAGCTGCGCTCCAGCAACGGCATCACCACCTCGGCCGACACCCTGATCTACAGCGGCGGCGACATGCTCCTGCGGGGCAACGGCCTGGCCAACAACTACGGCGACATCTACAGCGCCGGCAACCTCAGCTTCGCCGCCCTCGACGGGGGCCGCGCGGCCCTGCTGAGCAACCGCTCCGGAACCATCGAAAGCGAGGGCGACATGAACCTCAACGTGGCGTTGCTGCAAAACGCCATGGACCAGTACCAGGTCGGCGAAACCATCACCCAGCGCAATATCGTGATCAACTGCACCGACTGTTCCGGCGATTACCACACCGCCACTTACATCGTTAACACCACCTACGAAGGCACCATGGGCGAGCACTCCGCTGGCGCCCGCCTGGTGTCCAACCGTGACCTGACCATCAATGCCGATACGGTGGAAAACGACCAGAGCCTGATCGCCGCCAACCGCGATGTCTCCATCACCGCCAACAACCTGTACAACCGGGGCCTGACCCTGAACAAGCGGGTCGAGAGCATCAGCTATTTCCTGCACGGGGTTTCCAAGGGCGCGTTCCGCGCCGCCGAGCGCGCCACCATCGCCTGGAACGCCGCCAACGCCAATCGCGCGCCGGGCCAGCAGGACCCGCTGCCGACCGTGGTGACCCAGTACCCGATCTACGAACCCGCCAGCCACACGGTGATCACCCCGGGTTCCCAGAGCGCCTACGCCTCCACCCTGCAGGCCGGCCAGCGCCTGCACCTGCAGGTCAGCGGCACCCTTGAAAACGGCGTGCAGAGCGAACAGAGCCGCGCCCAGCTCACCGGGCAGACGCTGCAGAACAACCTGGCCCAGGTGGGCGGCCAGGTGATCACGGTCAATGCCCAGAGCTCCGCGGCGGCCAACCAGGTGGCCAAGGATGTGCAACGCATCGAGAAGGTCGGCGCCGACGGCACCACCCAGGTCAGCTTCGTCCCGGTGGATTTCTCCGGCGTGCCGTTCGCCGCCGTGGACCCGACCTCGCTGTCGAGCTTCCGCGTGCCTCAGGGCGAGTACGGCCTGTTCGTCAAGAGCCAGAACCCCCAGGGCCGCTACCTGATCGAGACCAACCCGACCTTCACCGACCTGTCGCGCTTCATGAGCTCGGACTACATGCTCGGCAACCTCAACTACAACACCGATCAGACCTGGCGCCGCCTGGGCGACGGCCTGTACGAGACCCGGCTGATTCGCGACGCGGTGCTGGCCCAGACCGGCCAGCGCTTCCTGGCGGCCGGGCTGACCAGCGACTACGACCAGTACCGCTACCTGATGGACAACGCCATCGCTTCCAAGGACCAGTTGAACCTGAGCATCGGCGTGTCCCTGACCCCGGCCCAGGTGGCCTCGCTGACCCATGACATCGTGTGGATGGAAACCCGCGAAGTGCAGGGTGAGAAAGTGCTGGTGCCGGTGCTCTACCTGGCCCAGGCGGAAACCCGCAACCTGCGCGGTGGCAGCCTGATACAGGGGCGCGACATGACCCTGATCGCCGGCGGCGACCTGACCAACGTCGGTACCCTGCGGGCCAGCAACGACCTGAGCGTGAATGCTGGCGGCAGCCTCTACCAGGGCGGCCTGATCGAGGCCAACGAGCGGGTCAGCCTGATGGCCCAGGACAGCGTGCGCAACGCCCTGGCCGGGGAAATCCGCGGCAACCAGGTCAGCGTCACCTCGATCAAGGGCGACATCATCAACGACCGCACCGCAGTGGCCGTCGGCTACGGCTCGGGCAATCGCACCATCCTCGACCAGGGCAGCCAGATCACCGCGCGCCAGCAGCTGGACCTCAGCGCCGGTCGCGACCTGACCAACCTCGGCCAGCTCGCCAGTGCCGGCGATGCCAAGCTCAGCGCCGGTCGCGACATCGACCTGCTGGCGGTGCAGGACCACACCTTCACCCAGAGCGCGATCCGTCGCGGCCTGGTGACCAACGACACGGTGCAGACCCTGGGCTCCAGCGTGACCACCGGCGGCAACCTGGAACTCAATGCCGGGCGCGACCTGGCGGTGGTAGCGAGCCAGGTCAGCGCCGGCAACGACCTGTCCCTCAATGCCAAGCGCGACATCGTCATCGCTTCGGCCCAGGACGAGCAATCCTCGACCTTCTACCAGAAGAAGAAAGGTTCCTGGGGCAAGAGCAAGACCACCCGCAGCGCCGATTCCTCCACCACCAACGTGGCTTCCGAGATCAGCGCCGGGCACGACCTGATGGTCAACGTCAGCCAGGACAAGGACGGCCGTATCAGCCTCAACGGCGGACGCGACGTCACCGTGGTCGGCAGCCAGCTCAAGGCCGGCAACGACCTGCTGGTGGGCGCTACCCGGGACGTCAGCCTGGTCTCGGCCCAGGAGCAGCAGGACAGCGCCTACAGCCAGAAGAAGAAAGGCAGCTTCGGCCTGAGCAAGAGCGGCAACAGCCGCACCTCCAGCAGCACCACCCAGGTGGGCAGCGAGCTGAGTGCCGGCAATGACGCGGTGGTGATATCCGGGGCCAACGTCAACCTCTCGGCCAGTTCCATCGAAGCCAAGCGCGATGCCGAAGTGCGCGCCGGGCTGATCGACAAGAACGGCGACATCAACCTGATGGACGCGGCCAACACCTCCAGCAGCCAGAGCGACAAGTACAAGAGCAAGGTGGGGTTCTCCAGTTCCGGCAGTTTCACTTCGATTGCCTCCTCGAAGAAATCCGGCCAGGAAAACATTCAATCCCAGAGTGTCGGCAGCGTGGTCAGTGGCGGGCGTGACACCACCCTGCAGGCATCCCGTGACGTCAACATGATCGGCAGCACGGCCGCGGCCGAGCGCAACCTGAATGTGGGGGCGGGGCGCGACATCAACGTCCTGGCCGGCAGCAACAGTTCGGACCAGAGCAACTGGAAATCCGAGAAGCATGTGGGGCTGTCCCTGGAGAGCGATCGCAATGGCGTCACCGCGTTCCTGGGCAGCGAAGGCCTCAAGCAGAAATCGCGCAATGCCGAGCAGACCGTGGCGCCGAGCCAGTTGCTGGCCGGGCAGGATGCAACCATCAAGGCCGGACGTGACCTGACCCTGGAAGGCTCGCGAGTGGATGCCGGGCGTGATATCAACCTGCAGGCCGGGCGCGATATCAGCATCGACGCGGGCAAGGAAACCTCGATCGAGGAACGTAGCAAAAGCCGTGACCGCAATGGCCTGACGGTCAATGTCAGCCACAACTACGGCAACACCATGGACGCCCTCAAGGGCACCGGCAAAGGCGAGGACAACACCAGCAAGGCCTCCAGCGTGCTGAGCACCGTGGATGCGATCAACCAGTTCACCTCGGGCCCGACCACCGCGACCCATTTCGGTACGGCCAGCCAGTCCAGCAGCTCGCGCCAGGAAGTGCACAGCAACAGCCCTGCCAGCCTGGGGGCCGGGCGGGATATCAGCGCCGTGGCCGGCAATGACATCAACATTCGCGGTGGTCAGTTCGACGCCGGGCGCGACATCACCCTGGTGGGCCGTGACATCAATGTGGATGTGGCCCGCGGTTCGGTCTCCGAAGAGAGCAAGACCGCCCGCAGCCAGGGCGGCATCAATGGCCAGAGCGGCGGCGGTAGCGCCCGTGCCGGTATCGGCGGCAGCAACGGTGTGGCCAGCGAGCAGATGAACCAGGGCACCAACACCCCGTCGGTATTCCTCGCCGGGCGTGATGTCAGCCTTGAGGCGCGCAACAACCTGACCCTGATCGGAACCCAGGTCCAGGCCGGGCGCGATATCGACCTGGGCGCCGGTAACGACCTGACCATCCGCGCCGCGCAGAACGATTCCAGCAGCGAGTCCAGCCGCCACAGCGGCGGTGGTGAAGTGGGCCTGGCCGTGGGCGGCAAGGACTTCATCTCGGTCTACGCCAGCGTCGACATGGGCAAGGGCCAGCTGGACCGGGACAACCAGCGGCAGCAGAACGCCAATCTGGTAGCCGGCGACCAGTTGCGCTTCAGCAGTGGCAAGGACACCACCATCGCCGGCGCCACCCTGCGCGGTGGTGAGGTCATCGGCCGGGTTGGCGGTGACCTGACCGTGTCCTCGGTGCCGGACACCGGCAAGGTCAGCGGCAAGGAAATGGATGCCAGTGTCACCGTGAGCATCGGCCTGGGCGGCGGTGGCAGCGTCAGCGGTTCCCTGGGCATGGGCAAGACCACCGGCAAGACCAACTGGGTCCAGGAGCAGACCAGCATCACCGGCAAGAACGGAGTGGACATCCGCACCGAGAAGCACACCCAGCTCGACGGCGCGCTGGTCGCCGCCGACAACGGCAACCTCAAGCTGGACACCGGCACCCTGGGCTTCCGCGATATCTCCGGCCAGGACAAGGAGCACAGCTACTACGTCAATGCGGGCGGCACCTTTGGCTGGGGCGGCGGCGATGGCGCCAAGGCCACCGGCGGCAAGGACGTGGCCTTCACCACGGACAAGAGCCAGGAAGGCAAGGGCAAGACCGGGGCGTCCGGCTGGAGCGTCAGCGGCTACGACTACCGCAAGGAGCGCGAGCAGGAAGTGCGCGCCACAGTGGGCGCGGGCACCATCACCGTGCGCAACGACGCCAAGACTGGCGCCGACTCCACTGCGGGCCTGAACCGCGATGTGGCCCTGGCCTATGAAATCACCAAGGACAAGGAAAAGCGTACCGACCTGTATGTGTCCCAGTCGTCCCTGGATGCGGTGGGCCATCCGTTGCAGACCCTCAACCAATGGGCCCAGGGGCTCAAGGACTATGGCAAGAATGCGTCCGCGGCGTTCACCCAGTACGGCGATCTGACCCAGGCGGCGGACAAGGCCCTGGCAGACAACCCGGCGTTGGCACCTTTGGCCTGGATACCGGGGTTTCTGCAGAAAGTCATGGATGAGTCGGCCTTCTACACCGGTGGCGTGATGCCAGGTGTCATCAGTCATGGCGGCGTGGTCACCCAGGTCCCGGCGCTGCTCACGGGGGACATGAGCTTTTATCGTGTGCAGATGGAGTACAAAAAGGATGCCAATGGAAAGGTCTTTATCGACCCGCTATCGGGCAAGCCAGTCCTGGATGTGGACGCCACACGCAACAGCTTGCAGAGTTTGCTGACACCTGACGACGACGCTGCGGTGTTCACCAATGGAATCCAGAACTCGTTGGATGCAGCCCTGGTCAACGGCGGCATGCAAACCGGGAAGGACAGTTTTATCCAGGCCTATAACCCGGAGCATGGTTTCCTGGGCGACTTGGTGGAGTCCCTGTGGGATGTCGTACTGGGCGGGGCTGTTCGTTCGGGCAACGCACGGCAACTCAGCGATTTCCTCGGGGCCGGGCTCGACCAGGGCAACAAGCTGGATGTATTCGGCCACAGCCAGGGCGGCTTGCTGACGTACCGGGCCATTGCCGGACTCAACTTCAATGCCAACGGCAATGCGGGTAGCATCCAGCTGTCGGGCGCGCCCGTCGCTTCGACGGACTTCTTCCAGGCGGCCAAGAATGCCGGGTTCGACATCAGTGAAGGAGCGTTCTTCCAGGTCAACCGGCCGACCTCGAGCATGTTCTTCAATACGTTGCCGGTGACCGATACGGTGTCCGACTTGCTGGGGCTCAATGCATGGCGCTCTTCTGATACGGTCGCCCGATTCTTCGGGGCCGCGGCTACGTCAGGCAAGCTGTTGGCAGCGGACAGTCCTCACTCCAACTACTTGTGTGTGGCCAAGGACATTTGTGGCGGAGCCAGCAGCGGGTTGCAAGAGACCTTCAAGAACAGCAACAAGTACATCGTCCCGACCTTGATCGATCAGCACGGCAACGACAAATTACTGGGCTCGCAATGAAGGCTGCACAGATAGCGCTGATCGTTCTGACCTGTGGGTTGCTGCCGGCGTGCGGCGGCCCACCCCTGGTCTATGAAAATGCTCGTCTGGATTCCCGCATGCTGTGCCAGGAGGGGGCGAAGCGGATCACCCTGATGCAGCGTTACTCCTTCGACCTGCCTGGGCCTTATCGGCATGCGCAGTGCGGAACCATCACTGGCGGGTTCACCTATGAAAAGGGCCGTGACGCGCTGTCGGTCGGCACCTCAGGATCTTTCTTCTATGGGGACATTCAGGTGACGGCGTCCGGGCTCTATATGCGGGTCAACAGCTTTCTCGATGGCTGGGGGGATGGTCTGCTCTACCCGAAGCAGGCCTTTCTTGAGGATCTGCTGGCCAGGCAGGCACGGCCATCCCATACCGGTGTCAAGCCCAGCAGTCTCGACTGGGTGAACATGCAGGGCTATCAATGCCTGCGCTCCTACGAGCGTTGGGAAGGGACCGCAGTGGGCATTCTCGAAGACAAGGTCAAGTACTGGTGCTGGGAGCAGGAGAGCGGCCTGCAACAGCCGTTCTATGTGCATGCAGGCCAGCGCTTGCCCTTGGGGAGCAAGGGTTACGACCTGGATCAGGTGTTCATCGTGCCGTTCTTCCAGAGCCTGAAGATCAACCCCTTGCCGGCGCCGGTGCTGGCCAAGGCACGGGCTGATATCCAAGGGGTCTGTGCCCATGTCAAATCGCGCTACGACCGCAAGCTGCCCTGGGGCAGTGACTACCCCGACCAGCGACTGATCCGGACACAATTGCATTACTGCGGCTACGATGTGCCGCTGCCCGATCTCAAGGCGCCTTCACCTTGAACCTTCGGGCCTGTTCCAAGGGGAGGCGTTCGCTGCCAAGCCCATCAGCCAACAGTGCATAAGGAGATGGAGATGAAAAGCTGGACATGGATTGCGATGCTGCTGGCCCTGGCTGGTTGTGCTGCGCAGCCGGTATCCAAGGACCATGACCAGGTCCTGTCTGAGGTCGCTGATGTGGTGCAGAGGGACAGCGGTGGCTCAGGTGAGCGTCAGGATCTGCAACTGCTTGTCACGCAGATCAACAGCCATGGGCAGCTTCCCGATCGTCTAGTGATTGTGGCCGGCGGGGGTGTTGAACGCTTCAATGTGCGTGACATGTTCGCCAAGGTTTCCCAAAGCCCCAACGGTAGGTTCCTGATGTTCGGGGCCAACCCGGCACTGGACAAGGCGATTGTCGGCGGCGCACTGAGTGGTCAGCGCTTTCCTCGGGTCTGGCTGTTCTTTGTCGGCGAACCTGGGCAAGAGCAGGAAATGCGCAGCATCGTCGAAGCAGCGGGCATCAGGTATTCGTTTATCAGCAAATACAAAAAGTGAAGGTGTCTGTGAGTATCCGCGGTGCCATGGGGATTGCCCTGGTCTGTGGTTGTCTGGGGGATCAGCGGCTGCATGGCGCCCTCTCTGGTTTACGAAAACCAGCGCCTGACCCTGACCCGCCTGCACTTCTGCGGCTACGACGTGCCGCTGCCCGACCTTTCGGCCCCGGCGCCCGGGGCCAAAGCCGACTGAACCTTCGCCTGTCACAACACTCCAGTACCCTGTAAGCCCGCGTCCTCACGGCGCCTGCCACTATTCCTCAGGGGTGAAGGCTGGCAGACTGCCGGTCTTTTCCCCGCTGTCTGTCTTGAGGCTATATGCCAGCGTTTTCACAGCGTCATCTGTTGTTCATCAGTTGGATCATCATCTTCGGTGGCCTGTTGCTGGCCTTGCCCCTGCGTCTGCTGCCCAGCCTGCTGGCCGGTCTGCTGGTGTTCGAGCTGGTCAACATGCTCACCCCGCAACTGCAGCGGCTGATCGAAGGCCGGCGTGCGCGCTGGCTGGCGGTGGCCCTGCTGGGCACCCTGGTGGTCAGCCTGCTGACCCTGCTGTTCGCCGGGGCCATCAGCTTCCTGTTGCATGAGGCGGAGAACCCGGGTGCCTCGCTGGGCAAGTTCATGGTGGTGGTGGACAAGGCCCGGGGCCAGTTGCCGCCGTTCCTCGATTCCTACCTGCCGGCCAGCGCCGCCGAGTTCCAGGCCGCCATCGGCGCCTGGGCCAGCAAGCACCTGAGCGAGTTGCAACTGGTAGGCAAGGACGCGGCGCACATGTTCGTGACCCTGCTGATCGGCATGGTCCTGGGGGCGATCATTGCCCTGCAGCGGGTCCCCGACCTGACCAAGCGCAAGCCTCTGGCGGCGGCGCTGTTCGACCGTCTGCACCTGCTGGTCCAGGCGTTTCGCAACATCGTCTTCGCCCAGATCAAGATCTCCCTGCTCAACACCTTCTTCACCGGGATCTTCCTGGCGCTGATCCTGCCGCTGTTCGGGGTCAAGCTGCCGCTGACCAAGACCCTGATCGTGCTGACCTTCCTGCTGGGCCTGCTGCCGGTGATCGGCAACCTGATTTCCAACACACTGATCACCATCGTCGGCCTGTCGCTGTCGATCTGGGTGGCGGTGGCGGCGCTGGGCTACCTGATCTTTATCCACAAGCTGGAATACTTCCTCAACGCGCGGATCGTTGGCGGGCAGATCAGTGCCAAGTCCTGGGAGCTGCTGCTGGCGATGCTGGTGTTCGAGGCCGCCTTCGGCCTGCCCGGGGTGGTGGCGGGGCCGATCTATTACGCGTACCTGAAGAGCGAGTTGAAGCTGGCGGGATTGGTGTGAACCTTGTTCGCCGGCCCGCCGGCTCCTACAGAACCTTGTAGGAGCCGGCGGGCCGGCGAAGCTGTTTCAGCCGTAACGCTTCTTGGCCTCGATGGCCAGGCCGCTGCCGATGCTGCCGAAGATATTGCCTTCCACATGCCGGGCATTGGGCAGCATCGCCGCCACGCTCTGGCGCAGCGCCGGAATGCCGCTGGAACCACCGGTGAAGAACACCGTATCGACCTGGCCCACACCGACATTGGCGTCGCTCAGCAACTGGGTGACGCTGGTGCGGATGCGCTCCAGCAAACCGTCGATGGAGGATTCGAACAGGGCCCGGCTCAGGTCCACGCTGAGGTCGCGCTCGATTCGGTCCAGGGCTACCAGGCGGTTCTCTGCGTGGGTCAGCTGGATCTTGGTCTCTTCCACTTCCATGGCCAGCCAGTGCCCGGCGCGCTGTTCGATCAGCTTGAACAGACGGTCGATGCCGCCGGTGTCCTCGATGTCGTAGCGCATGCTGCCCAGGGCCAGTTGGGATTTCTGCGAGTACACCGAGTTGATGGTGTGCCAGGTCGCCAGGTTCATGTGGTGGCTGGTGGGCATGTAGGCGCCGCTCTTCATCCGGCTGCCGTAGCCGAACAGCGGCATCACGCCCTGGAGGCTCAGTTGCTTGTCGAAGTCGGTACCGCCGACGTGCACGCCGCCGGTGGCGAGGATGTCGTCGTGGCGGTTATCGACGCCACGGCGCTCGGGGGACAGGCGCACCAGGGAGAAGTCCGAGGTACCACCGCCGATGTCGACGATCAGCACCAGCTCTTCGCGCTCGATGGTGGATTCGTAGTCGAAGGCCGCGGCGATGGGTTCGTACTGGAAGGACACGTGCTTGAAGCCGATCTTGCGGGCCACTTCCACCAGGGTGTCTTCGGCTTCCTGGTCGGCGGCGGCGTCGTCATCAACGAAGAACACCGGGCGGCCCAGCACCACTTCTTCGAATTCCCGACCGGCGGCGGCTTCGGCGCGGCTTTTCAGTTGGCCGATGAACAGCCCCAAGAGGTCCTTGAACGGCATGGCAGTGCCCAGCACGCTGGTGTCGTGCTTGATCAGCTTGGAACCCAGCAGGCTTTTCAGCGAGCGCATCAGCCGGCCTTCGTAGCCTTCCAGGTATTCGTGCAGCGCCAGGCGGCCGTACACCGGACGGCGTTCCTCGATATTGAAGAACACCACCGAAGGCAGGGTGATCTTGTCGTCCTCCAGGGTGATCAGCGTCTCCTCGCCGGGGCGCAGCCAGCCGACGGTGGAGTTGGAGGTACCGAAGTCAATGCCGCAGGCACGGGCCGGGGTGGCGTTGTTCATGTCTTTGGATCCGGTGAAAAAAACGGCCGCGCAGCGTACGCCAGTCCTCGCGCCTTGCAAAGGCCGACTATCTGCTAAATCACCCCCTGTCGTGCCTTGAAAGACTATCCTTTACCCCCAAACTTGCAGGCATGGGCCGAGCAGCCACCCGGGATCACAAGATCCGCCCGAGGCTGCCGATAAACTTCTGATGCGCCGTTCAGTCAGAGAATTGAGATTGATCAATTCTCATGCTGCCAGACCGAGCATGCTGTGCTGCACGCCGCGCGACTTTGATAACGGATGGTGATTCCCTCGATGGACTTCAAAGACTATTACAAGATTCTCGGCGTGGAGCCGACAGCGGACGACAAGGCGATCAAGGCCGCCTATCGCAAGCTGGCGCGCAAGTACCACCCCGACGTCAGTAAGGAAAAGGATGCCGAGGCCAAGTTCAAGGACGCCTCGGAAGCCTATGAAGCGCTGAAAAGCGCCGACAAGCGCGCCGAGTACGATGACCTGCGCAAGTACGGCCAGCATGGCCAGCCCTTCCAGGGCCCGCCGGGCTGGCAGAGCCGTGGCGGTTTTGGCGGCGGCGAGGACGGTGGCGATTTCTCGGACTTCTTCAGTTCGATCTTTGGTAACCGGGGGCCAGGATTCGGCGGCCCGGAGCAGCGCCGCAGCAGCGGTCGTCGTGGACAGGATGTGGAAATGGAACTGCCGATCTTTCTTGAAGAAACCCTGTCCACCGAGTCGAAGAAGATCAGCTTCCAGGTGCCGCAGTACAACGCCAATGGCCAACACGTCAGCAACACCAGCAAGAGCCTGAACGTGAAGATTCCGGCAGGTGTCACCGACGGCGAGCGCATCCGCCTCAAGGGCCAGGGCGCGCCGGGCGTGGGCGGCGGCGCGAATGGCGACCTGTACCTGACCATTCGCTTCGCGCCGCATCCCAAGTTCGATGTCGAAGGCGAGAACCTGATCATCACCCTGCCACTGGCCCCCTGGGAGCTGGCGCTGGGGACCGAGGTCGCGGTACCGACCCTGACCGGCAAGATCAACCTCAAGGTTCCGGCCGGCAGCCAGAATGGCCAGCGCATGCGCGCCAAGGGCCATGGCCTGCTGAACAAGGCCGGCCAGCGCGGCTACCTGTTCGTGCAACTCAAGGCGGTCATGCCCAAGCAGGCGGGCGACGACGTCAAGGCCTTGTGGCAGGAGCTGGCGAAGAAGGCAGCGTTCGACCCCCGGGAAAATTTCTGATTCGACACTAGGAGGCGCTGATCATGAGCACCCTGATCGTTCAGCTGGACATGGAAGAGTTCTGTGAAGTGGCCGACCTGTCGGCGGCCTACGTGATCGAAATCGTCGAGCACGGCATCCTCGAACCTCAGGGCCGGGCGCCCAAGGACTGGCGCTTCAACGACTATGAGCTGTCCCTGGCCAAGCGCGCGGCGAAGTTGCGCCGCGACCTGGACCTGGAATGGGAAGGCGTGGCCCTGGCCCTGGACCTGCTGGACGAAGTGCGGCAACTGCGCGCCGAGAACCAGATGCTCAAACAGCGCCTGGGCCGCCTGCTGGTGGACTGAGGGTGTGTAGGCCTGTAGCCGCTGCCGAGCGCTAGCGAGGCTGCGACCGGGCGCGCAGCGCCCGTATAAACAGGCGACTGCGGTGTGTCAGGAAAAAGCGCGTTGCGAGGACTGCGTCCTCGTTCGCAGCTTCGCTGGCGCTCAGCAGCGGCTACAAAACGATACAAACGCACTAGAGGTTACAAAGTGCCTCAGGCACTGGCGCGGGAGACGCGCGGCAGGACCACGGTGAAGGTGGTGCCATCGCTGGCGTTGGAGCTGACTTCGATGCTGCCCTGGTGGGCAACCACCACTTCCTTGACGATGAACAGCCCCAGGCCAAGGCTGGTGCTGGGGTTGCCCAGTTCTTCGTCGACGCTGCGCACCAACGGGTCGAACAGGGTGCCCAGGGCCTCCGGGGGGATCGGCGTGCCGTAGTTGTGCACGGTCAACAGCACCTGTTCCGCGCCACCGGTGATGGTCACGGTCACGGTGCGGCGGTTGTTGCCGTGCTGCAGGGCGTTGCCGATCAGGTTCTGCAGCATCTGCTCGATGCGCCCGCGGTCCCAGATGCCATGGCTGTCGCCCTCGAAGCTCATCAGCGGGGTGCAATCGGGCTGCCCGGCGCAGGCTTCGTCCATGGCCGCCTTGGCCGCGCTGGCCAGGTCCATGGGCGCAGGTTCGATAGGCAGGCTGCTGCCCAGGCGGCTGCGCACGAACTCCAGCAGGTCGCTGACCATGGCGCCCATGTGCCGGGTGCCGCTCTTGATACGTGAAACGAAGGCCTGGGCGTCGCCGTCCAGGGCGACTTTGCGTGCCAGCATTTCAGTGGACATGCTCACTGCCTGCAACGGCGCCCGCAGGTCGTGGCCAAGAATTGCCAGGAAGATATCCCGCGAGCGGCTGACCTGTTCGGCATAGGCCGCGGTGGACTCGGCCAGGGCTTCATCAATGGCTTCGTTGAAACGGATCATGTCCTGCAGGTAGGCCAGGTCCGGTGTCTGCAGGCTGGCCACCCACAGGCGGATCACGCAGGCTCGCAGGTGGCGGAATTCCGAGGTCATCTGCACCAGGTCGAACCCCACGTGATGGCGCAGCTCGCCATGGCTGGCGGCCGCGGCATCCAGGCTGGGGGTTTTTTCCGGGCCTTCGCCCTTGGCCTTGGCCCGTTGTTCCCCGGGGCTCTGGGCGGTGCACATATCCCGGGCGGCGGCCAGCAGGATGGAGCGCGCGTGGTCACGCAGGTCCGTGCGGGTCAGGGAGTCCTGGGCGAGGCTCCTGGCAAATTGTTCCCATTCATCAACGATTCGATCAACGTGCTGCACGATAAAATCGGACAGGCGCATAGCCGGGCACCTTACTGGGCAGTGAGTGGAAAACCGAGACGCATCTTAGCGCCTAATCGAACATTTCAGCAGCCACTCTGCCCAGTGGTGGACCGGCCCTAGAACAGGAAGTAGCGCTGGGCCATGGGCAGCACGTCCGCCGGTTCGCACCACAGCAGAACGCCATCAGCCTTGACCTGATAGGTCTGCGGGTCGACTTCGATATCCGGCAGGTAGTCGTTGTGGATCAGGTCGGTTTTCTGCACGTTGCGACAGCCCTTGACCACGGCGATGCGTTTTTTCAGCCCCAACTGCTCCGGCACCCCGGCCTCCAGTGCCGCCTGGCTGATGAAGGTCAGGCTGGTGGCGTGACGGCTGCCGCCGAAGCTGGCGAACATCGGCCGGTAGTGCACCGGCTGCGGGGTCGGGATCGAGGCGTTGGCGTCGCCCATCAGGCTGGCGGCAATGGCCCCGCCCTTGAGGATCAGGGTCGGCTTGACCCCGAAGAACGCCGGGCGCCAGAGCACCAGGTCGGCCCACTTGCCCACTTCGACGGAGCCCACCTCATGGCTGATGCCGTGGGTGATCGCCGGGTTGATGGTGTACTTGGCAATGTAGCGCTTGACCCGGAAGTTGCTGTTGCCCGGGCCGTCCCCCGGCAGCGGGCCGCGCTGCTTGTGCATCTTGTCGGCGGTCTGCCAGGTGCGGGTCACCACTTCGCCGACCCGGCCCATGGCCTGGCTGTCGGAACTGATCATGGAGAAGGCCCCGAGGTCGTGGAGGATGTCCTCGGCGGCAATGGTCTCCCGGCGGATGCGGCTTTCGGCGAAGGCCACGTCCTCGGCGATGCTCGGGTCCAGGTGATGGCAGACCATCAGCATGTCCAGGTGTTCGTCGATGGTGTTGCGGGTGAAGGGGCGGGTCGGGTTGGTGGAGCTGGGCAGCACATTGGCCAGGCCGCAGGCCTTGATGATGTCCGGGGCATGGCCGCCGCCGGCGCCTTCGGTGTGGTAGGTATGGATGGTGCGGCCCTTGAAGGCGCCCAGGGTGGTTTCGACGAAGCCCGATTCATTGAGGGTGTCGGTGTGGATCGCCACCTGCACGTCGTACTCATCGGCCACGCTCAGGCAGTTGTCGATGCTGGCCGGGGTGCTGCCCCAGTCCTCGTGCAGCTTGAGGCCGATGGCCCCGGCCTTGACCTGTTCGATCAGCGGCTCGGGCAGGCTGGCGTTGCCCTTGCCGGTAAAGCCGATGTTCATGGCGAAGGCGTCCGCCGCCTGGAGCATGCGCGCCATGTGCCAGGGCCCGGAGGTGCAGGTGGTGGCGTTGGTCCCGGTGGCAGGTCCCGTGCCGCCACCGATCATGGTGGTGACGCCGCTCATCAGCGCCTCTTCGATCTGCTGCGGGCAGATGAAGTGGATATGGGTGTCGATGCCGCCGGCGGTGAGGATCATGCCCTCACCGGCGATGACCTCGGTGCTGGCGCCGATGGCGATGTTCACGTCGGGCTGGATATCCGGATTGCCGGCCTTGCCGAT
The DNA here is from genome assembly GCF_058796855.1 of Pseudomonas sp. GW823-FHT03E05. NCBI lineage: Bacteria > Pseudomonadati > Pseudomonadota > Gammaproteobacteria > Pseudomonadales > Pseudomonadaceae > Pseudomonas > Pseudomonas sp. GW823-FHT03E05. Next base: position 112,748 of record NZ_JBXAJB010000005.1, on the reverse strand, counting down.
GGCGGCGATGCGCCCGTCCTTGAGGCCGACGTCGGCCTTGACGATGCCCCAGTGGTCGATGATCAGGGCGTTGGTGATCAGGGTGTCCACCACCTCGGCGGCCAGCAACTGGCTCTGGCCCATACCATCACGGATCACCTTGCCGCCGCCGAACTTCACTTCTTCACCGTAGGTGGTGAAATCCTTCTCCACTTCGATCCACAGCTCGGTGTCGGCCAGCCGCACCTTGTCGCCTACGGTGGGGCCGAACATGTCGGCGTAGGCTTCACGGGAAATCTTCATCGCAGCTCCTTACAAAAACAGGTCTTGCAGGAGCCGGCTTGCCGGCGAAGGGGCCCGAAAGACCGCAATCGCCGGCAAGCTGGCTCCTACGTGCGTAGGGTCGAGGGATCAGAGGTCGCCCATGATCCGCCCGGCGAAGCCGAATACCCGGCGCTTGCCGGCCAGTTCCACCAGTTCCACTTCCCGGGTCTGGCCCGGTTCGAAGCGCACCGCGGTGCCGGCGGCGATGTTCAGGCGCATGCCGCGGCTGGCGGCTCGGTCGAAGGTCAAGGCGTCGTTGGTTTCGAAGAAGTGGTAGTGGGAGCCGACCTGGATTGGCCGGTCGCCGCTGTTGGATACGTTCAGGCGCAGGGTGCGGCGCCCGGCGTTGAGTTCGATCTCGCCGGGCTGGATCTGGTATTGGCCAGGAATCATAGGGGTTGTCCCAGGGTCTTGAAGTAGATGGCGGTGGCGGTATAGGTGCCGTCCGGGCTCTGGCAGTAGTTGGGCAGTTCGCCGACCCGGGTATAGCCCAGGGCGCGGTAGAACTCTTCCGCCGCGGAGCCGGCCTCGGTGTCCAGGTACAGCAGCCCGCGCTTGTGCTGGCGGGCGGCCTGTTCCAGGGCATTCATCAACTGCTGGCCCAGGCCGCGGCGGCGGGCGCTGTGCAGGACCTGGAGCTTCTGCACCTCGGCGCGGTTGCGCCCGTTGGCCTTCATGCACAGGGCCAGTTGCACGCTGGCCAGGACTTTCTCGTCGCGTACCACCACCCACAACAGCAGGCTGCCGTCCTCGACCCCGGCCTGCACGCTGCTGAGGTAGCTGCGGGCCTGGCTGTCGTCGAGATCGGCCATGAAGCCGATGGACGCCCCGTGCTGCACCGAGTCCAGCAGCAACTCGATCAGTCCCTGACGGTAATGGGCAAAGCTTTCTCCATGGACAAGGCGCAGTTGGGCGGCGTTCATCGAGATTTCACTCCTTGTGCGGGGCGGGCGGTTGTGCCCCGGGGTTGAGAATCAGCTGCATGAAGGTCAGGTCCAGCCAGCGCCCGAACTTGGTGCCCACCTGAGGCATCTGCCCGGTGCTGATGAACCCCAGGCGCTCATGCAGACGGACCGAGGCGCTGTTGCCGCTCTCGATGGCGGCCACCATCACGTGCTTGCCACAGCCCCGGGCGCGCTCCAGCAGCACCGCCATCAACTGCGGGCCCAGGCCGTTGCCGCGCTGGTCGCTGCGCACATAGACCGAATGTTCCACGGTGTGACGGAAGCCGTCGAAAGGCCGCCAGTCGCCGAAGGAAGCGTAGCCGAGCACCTGCTCCTCGGCGTTGATGATCACCAGGATCGGATAGCCCTGGGCCTGGCGTGCGCTGAACCAGGCCTGGCGGTTGCCCAGGTCTACCGGTTGCTCGTTCCAGATCGCCGTGGTGTTGAGCACGGCGTCGTTGTAGATGTCGCGGATCGCCGGCAGGTCGGCATGCAGGGCATCGCGGATGCGATAGGTCATGGCACGGCCTCAGGCGATGGGTTGGTGAACGGTGACCAGCTTGGTGCCGTCGGGAAAGGTGGCTTCCACCTGGATGTCCGGGATCATCTCCGGGATGCCTTCCATCACCTGCTCGCGGCTGAGCAGGGTGGTGCCGTAGTGCATCAGTTCGGCCACGGTCTGCCCGTCCCGGGCGCCTTCGAGCAGCGCCGCGGAGATATAGGCCATGGTTTCCGGGTAGTTGAGCTTGAGGCCGCGGGCCAGTCGCCGCTCGGCCACCAGGCCGGCGGTGAAGATCAGCAGCTTGTCTTTTTCGCGTGGGGTCAGATCCATCGTGGTCAATCCGTTGTCAGGCAGTAGAAAAAGGTGCAGTGGAAAAGGGCATGCGGGTCAGGTGTTCCAGATTCTGGGTGGCCTGGCTTCGCGGCCCAGCAGCGCCGGGCGCAGCAGGCGCCACAGCTCGATCAGCCAGGCCCGGGCCTGCAGAGCTTCGCTGGCCAGGCAGCGGGCCACCAGCAGGCCCGGCAGTTGGCTCAGGTCGCCGCGTACCGGGTGCGCCAGGGCGCGGCAGCGTTCCAGCAGTTCGCTGTCGATTTCACCGGTCACCAGCAAGGTGGCGAACACCGGCTGGCCATCCAGGCCGATGGGGGAATCCAGCAGGCCGTCGCCACCGCCGATGCGCTGGCGTTCATGCCACAGCGGGCGGCCGTCGCGGTACAGGTCCAGGTGGGCCTGGAAATGGCCCTGCTCGAACCGCTCGCCACTGGCCGGGCGACCCAGGGCAATGATGTCCCAGTAGAACAGCCGGGCATCGCCCTGCAATTCGATGCGGGTCGTGAGCTCGGCCTGGGCAGCGCTGAAGACGATGGTTTCCTGGGGCAGCCACTCCAGGGTCGCGCCCGGCGCTACCTGCAGGTTCAGGGCCTGGCTGGCCGGGCCGGTGGAGCGATACCACTTGGCCGCCCCGGGGCTGGTCAACTGGGCCCAGGCACCGCTGTCGACCCGGGCGCTGATGGCCAGCCGATCACCGCCGGCAATGCCGCCGGGCGGGTGGACGATGATGTGCTGGCAAACCTCGGGGCCTTCGGCATACAGGTGCTTCTGCACCCGCAGCGGGCCCAGGTGGCGGCGCAGCACCGGGCGCGTGGTGGCACCGCAACGGGCATAGGCCAGCTCCAGTTCGGCGTGCCAGCTGGGAGTGAACAGGGCGGTGGCGGCAGGTAGGTTCATGCTGGGTCGTTATCGTTAGGAGGCTACAGATTAGATCGTAACCAGGCCGCGTACACCCTCGGCCTGCATATTTTCGCCGCGGCCCTGCTGGATGATTTCCCCCCGGGACATCACCAGGTACTGGTCGGCCAGTTCGGCGGCAAAGTCGTAGAACTGCTCCACCAGCAGGATCGCCATGTCGCCCCGGGCCGCGAGCTTGCTGATCACCGCGCCGATCTCCTTGATCACCGAGGGCTGGATGCCTTCGGTGGGCTCATCGAGGATCAGCAGGCGCGGGCGGCTGGCCAGGGCCCGGCCGATGGCCAGTTGTTGCTGCTGGCCGCCGGAGAGGTCGCCGCCACGGCGCTGCTTCATCTGCAACAGCACCGGGAACAGTTCGTAGATGAAGGCCGGCACTTCCTTGGCCTGGGAGCCGGGGAAGCGGGACAGGCCCATCAGCAGGTTTTCCTCCACGGTCAGGCGGCCGAAGATTTCCCGGCCCTGGGGCACGTAGGCGATCCCGGCGTGGACGCGCTGATGGGGCTTGTAGCCGGTGATGCCCCGGCCCTCCCAGTTGACCGCGCCCTCCTTGGCCGGCAGCAGGCCCATCAGGCACTTGAGCAGGGTGGTCTTGCCCACGCCGTTGCGCCCCAGCAGGCAGGTGACTTCACCGATCCGGGCCTCGAAGCTCAGGCCGCGCAGGATGTGGCTACCGCCGTAGTATTGGTGCAACTGGTCGACTTGGAGCATGGTCGGGTACTCGAGTTTTGTGGGGATTGCGGGGCGGTCTTCGCTGGCCAGCCAGCTCCTGCGGGAGGGGTAGGAGCCGGCTTGCCGGCGAACGGCGGTTGCGCTAACGGCCGAGGTAAACCTCGATCACCCGTTCGTTTTCCTGCACCTGTTCCAGGGAGCCTTCAGCCAGCACGCTGCCTTGGTGCAGCACGGTGACGTGGTCGGCAATCGAGCCGACAAAGCCCATGTCGTGTTCCACCACCATCAGCGAGTGCTTGCCCGCCAGGGTCTTGAACAGCTCGGCGGTAAATTCGGTCTCGGCGTCGGTCATGCCCGCCACCGGTTCGTCCAGCAACAGCAGTTGCGGGTCCTGCATCAGCAGCATGCCGATCTCCAGGAACTGCTTCTGGCCGTGGGACAGCAGGCCCGCCTGGCGTTGAGCCGAAGGGCTCAGGCGAATGGTCTCCAGCACCTGGGCGATGCGGTCCTGCTGTTCTGTGCTCAAGCGTGCCCCGAGGCTGGCCCACACCGACTTGTCGGTCTTCTGCGCCAGCTCCAGGTTCTCGAACACGCTCAGGGCCTCGAACACCGTGGGCTTCTGGAACTTGCGGCCGATCCCCGCCTGGGCGATCTGCACTTCGCTCATCTGGGTCAGGTCCAGGGTTTCGCCGAACCAGGCCTTGCCCCGGGAGGGGCGGGTCTTGCCGGTGATCACGTCCATCAGCGTGGTCTTGCCGGCGCCGTTGGGGCCGATGATGCAGCGCAACTCGCCGACACCGATGTACAGGTTGAGGTCGTTGAGGGCCTTGAAACCATCGAAGCTGACGCTGATGTCCTCCAGGGTCAGGATGGTGCCGTGGCGGGTGTTGAGGCCCTTGCCGGCGGCGTGGCCAAGGCCGATGGCGTCGCGGCTGGTGCCGGCGTCCTTGTTGGTGTCGAGAATGGGTTCGAGCATGAAGTCCGCCGTTGCTGTGACTCTCATTGTTCACCTCGTTTGTTCAGCAGGCCGATCACGCCCTTGGGCAGGTACAGGGTCACGACGATGAACAGCGCACCGAGGAAGAACAGCCAGTATTCGGGAAAGGCCACGGTGAACCAGCTCTTCATGCCGTTGACCACACCGGCCCCCAGCAGCGGGCCGATCAGCGTGCCGCGCCCGCCCAGGGCGACCCACACGGCGGCCTCGATGGAGTTGGTGGGGGACATTTCGCTGGGGTTGATGATGCCCACCTGGGGCACGTACAGGGCCCCGGCCAGGCCGCACAGCACGGCGCTCAGGACCCAGACGAAAAGCTTGAAGCCGCGCGGGTCGTAGCCGCAGAACATCAGGCGGTTCTCGGCATCGCGCAGGGCCGTCAGCACCCGGCCGAACTTGCTCCGGGCCAGGCGCCAGCCCAGGTACAGGCTGCCCACCAGCAGCGCCACCGTGGCCAGGAACAGCACCGCCCGAGTGCCCGGTTCGGTGATGCCGAAGCCCAGGATGCTGCGGAAGTTGGTAAAGCCGTTGTTGCCGCCAAAGCCGGTCTCGTTGCGAAAGAACAGCAGCATCCCGGCGAAGGTCAGGGCCTGGGTCATGATCGAGAAGTACACGCCCTTGATCCGCGAGCGGAAGGCGAAGAAGCCGAACACCAGGGCCAGCAGACCCGGGGCCAGCACCACCAGGCACAGGGCCCAGAGGAAATGCTCGGTGCCGGCCCAGTACCAGGGCAGTTCGCTCCAGGAAAGGAAGGTCATGAAGGCCGGCAGGCCATCCCCGGCGGCCTGGCGCATCAGGTACATGCCCATGGCGTAGCCGCCCAGGGCGAAGAACAGGCCGTGGCCCAGGGACAGCAGCCCGGCGTAGCCCCAGACCAGGTCCAGGGCCAGGGCGACGATGGCGTAGCAGAGGATCTTGCCCACCAGGGTCAGGGTGTAGGCCGAGACCTGCAGCGGGTTGTCCGCCGGTAGCAGCGACAGCAGCGGCAGGGCCAGCAGCACCAGGAGCAGCAACGCCCCGACGGTGATCGTGACCCTGGGCCCGGCTTGCTGGGTGGCGGTAATGAGCAGTGGTTGATTCATCAGTCGATCACCCGTCCTTTCAGTGCGAAGAGTCCCTGCGGGCGTTTCTGGATAAACAGAATGATCAGCGCAAGGATCAGGATCTTGCCGAGCACGGCGCCGATCTGCGGTTCGAGGATCTTGTTCGCCACCCCCAGGCCGAAGGCCGCCAGCACGCTGCCGGCCAGTTGCCCGACCCCGCCGAGTACCACCACCAGGAACGAGTCGATGATGTAGCTCTGGCCCAGGTCCGGGCCGACGTTGCCGATCTGGCTCAGGGCCACGCCGCCCAGGCCCGCAATGCCCGAGCCGAGGCCGAAGGCGAGCATGTCCACGCGCCCGGTGGGCACGCCGCAGCAGGCGGCCATGTTGCGGTTCTGGGTCACCGCGCGCACGTTCAGGCCCAGGCGGGTCTTGTTCAGCAGCAGCCAGGTGAGCACCACGACAAACAGCGCGAAGGCGATGATCACGATGCGGTTGTAGGGCAGTACCAGGTTGGGCAGCACCTGGATGCCGCCGGAGAGCCAGGCCGGGTTCGCCACCTCGACGTTCTGCGCGCCGAACAGCAGGCGTACCAGCTGGATCAGCATCAGGCTGATGCCCCAGGTGGCCAGCAGGGTTTCCAGGGGCCGGCCGTAGAGGTGGCGGATCACCGTGCGCTCCAGGGCCATGCCGATCCCGGCGGTGACGAAGAACGCCACCGGCAGTGCCAGCAGCGGGTAGTACTCGATGGCCTGCGGGGCGTAGCGCTGGAACAGCAACTGCACCACGTAGGTGGCGTAGGCGCCGAGCATCAGCATCTCGCCGTGGGCCATGTTGATCACCCCCAGCAGGCCGAAGGTGATGGCCAGCCCCAGGGCCGCCAGCAGCAGGATCGAACCCAGGGACAGGCCGCTGAAGGCCTGGCCCAGCACTTCGCCCACCAGCAGCTTGCGCTTGACCTGGGCCAGGCTGGTTTCGGCCGCGGTGCGTACCGCGGCATCGGCTTCGACCCCGGGTTCGAGCAGGCCTTCGAGGCGGGTGCGGGCCAGCGGGTCGCCGGTTTCCCCCAGCAGGCGCACGGCGGCCAGGCGCACCGCCGGGTCGCTGTCCACCAGTTGCAGGTTGGCCAGGGCCAGGCTCAGGGCATCGTGCACGTCGGGGGCTTGCTCGGCGGCCAGTCGGGCATCGAGGAATTTCAGTTGCGCCGGCTTGGCGCTTTTCTGCAGTTGGCGGGCGGCGGCCAGACGGCTGTTGGCGTCGCTGGCGAGCAACTGGTGGCTGGCCAGGGCGCTGTCGATCAGGCCCCGCAGGCGGTTGTTCAGGCGCAGGGTTCTGCTTTCGCCGGCGATGTTCAACTGGCCCTGCTGCAGGGCGTTGAGCAGTTCCAGGCGCGCCGGGTCGGGCTGCGCGGCCCAGGTTTCCAGGAGCCGGGCCTGCTCGCCGGAGTTGCCGGCGACGAAGTCTTCGGCATCCCCGGCCTGGGCCGTCCATGGCAGTAACAGCAGGCCGGCGAGGATCAAACGGTAGAGGGCAGTGGGCATATCGGTGTCCTTGAAAGCGCCCGGATAACCTGTAGGAGCGAGCTCGCTCGCGATCCGCGCAGCGGCCAGCCGGGCGGTTTTCGTTGGAGGTCCTGCGGACCTCGTCGCGAGCAAGCTCGCTCCTACGGGGAAGGCGTCAGGTTCGGATCAGTTGCTCTTGACCGCGTAGTCCGGCTTCTTGTCGTTGCCCGGGATGAACGGGCTCCAGGGCTGGGCACGGATCGGGCCTTCGGTCTGCCAGACCACGTTGAACTGACCGTCGGGCTGGATCTCGCCGATCATCACCGGCTTGTGCAGATGGTGATTGGTCTTGTCCATGGTCAGGGTGTAGCCCGAAGGGGCGGCGAAGGTCTGCCCGGCCAGGGCCTCGCGAACCTTGTCGACATCGGTGGACTTGGCTTTCTCCACCGCCTGGGCCCACATGTGGATGCCGACGTAGGTGGCTTCCATCGGGTCGTTGGTCACCGCCTTGTCCGCGCCCGGCAGGTTCTTGGCCTTGGCGTAGGCCTTCCAGGCGGCGACGAACTTCTGGTTCACCGGGTTATCCACCGACTCGAAGTAGTTCCAGGCCGCGAGGTTGCCCACCAGGGGCTTGGTGTCGATGCCGCGCAGTTCTTCCTCGCCCACCGAGAAGGCCACCACCGGCACGTCGGTGGCTTTCAGGCCCTGGTTGGCCAGTTCCTTGTAGAAGGGCACGTTGGAGTCACCGTTGACCGTGGAGATCACCGCAGTCTTGCCACCGGCGGAGAACTTCTTGATGTTGGCGACGATGGTTTGATAGTCGCTGTGGCCGAACGGGGTGTAGACCTCTTCGATGTCCTTGTCGGCCACGCCCTTGGAGTGCAGGAACGAACGCAGGATCTTGTTGGTGGTGCGCGGGTAGACGTAGTCGGTGCCCAGGAGGAAGAAGCGCTTGGCGCTGCCGCCGTCCTCGCTCATCAGGTATTCCACCGCCGGGATCGCCTGCTGGTTCGGTGCGGCGCCGGTGTAGAAGACGTTGGGCGACATCTCTTCGCCTTCGTACTGCACCGGGTAGAACAGCAGGCCGTTGAGCTCCTCGAACACCGGCAGCACCGACTTGCGCGACACCGAGGTCCAGCAGCCGAATACCACCGCCACCTTGTCCTGGGTCAGCAACTGGCGGCCCTTCTCGGCGAACAGCGGCCAGTTCGAGGCCGGGTCCACCACCACCGGCTCCAGCAGCTTGCCGTTGACCCCGCCCTTGGCGTTGATTTCGTCGATGGTCATCAGCGCCATGTCCTTGAGGGACGTTTCGGAGATCGCCATGGTGCCCGACAGCGAGTGCAGGATCCCCACCTTGATGGTTTCGGCGGCCTGGACGGTCCAGGTCATGCCCATCGCGGCAATGCTTGCCGTGAGAGTGAAAGCCTTGAGCAAACTACGACGCTTCATTGTGCGATCTCCATGAACTCTTGATTTTTCAGGTGGTAGATGCGGACTGCTGAAGGGCTGTTTTGCAAGGGGTGTGCCGAGTCGGCGCAAGGCATGAAAACGTCGCTTTAACGGCGCGGGCGGGGGAGGTGATGCCCCAAGACGAGGCTTGGGCAAGGGGCTGGTGCGTCGGGGTGCGTCATTGTGGTGCTGCCGCTGGGCGGCAGCCGTGGCCTGGGGGTGGCTTCAGTTCACGCCCGGGAAGGAATCGACATATTTGATGGTGAAGTCGGGAAAGGAGTCGACGATCTGGATCTTGTAGTCGGGAAAACTGTTGACGATCTTCCACTTGCCCGGCGCGTCGGCAAAGGAGTTGACCTGCTTCACCTTCAGGTCGGGAAAGGAGTTCACCACCTTGACCTTGTAATCGGGGAAGCTGTTGACGATCTGGATGTTGCCGTAGATTTTCGAGACGTCGACAGAGGTGTCGGCCACGGCGCCAAGGGAGGTGCCGAGCAGCAAGGTCAGGAGCGCGGTTCTGAACATGAGACTCATCCTGAGAGATCCAAGCGCGCGATCTTAAAGCAAGGGCGACGATTGTAGGAGCAGGCTGGCCAGCGAAGAGGCCCTCGAACCAGGCACAAGGCCTACGGGCGCCTTCGCAGGCAAGCCGGCTCCTACAGAGGCGGGCACAGTCAGCGGCGGCGCATCAGGCCGATGAAGAACACCCCGCCGATGGCCGCGGTGGCCACGCCGATGGGCAGGTCCTCGGGGGCGATCAGGGTGCGCGCAGCCACATCCACCCAGACCAGGAACACGCTGCCCAGCAGTACGCACACCGGCAGCAGCCGGCGGTGTTCGGCGCCCACCAGGCGCCGGGCAATGTGCGGCACCATCAGCCCGACAAAACCGATGGAGCCGCTGATGGACACCAGCACTCCGGTCATCAGCGAGGCAATCAGGAACACCTTCAGGCGCACATTGCGCGCGTTCAGCCCCAGGGTCACGGCGGTCTGCTCGCCGGCCATCAGGGCGTTCAGCGGGCGCGCCATGCCCAGCAGCAACACCAGCCCCAGCAGCACGCTGACGGCGGGGATCGCCAGCAGTTCCCAGCGCGCCAGGCCCAGGCCGCCGAGCATCCAGAACATCACTGCGGAGCTGGCGCGGTGGTCGCCCATGAACAGCAGCAGGTTGGCCGCGGCCATCATCACGAACGACACCGCCACCCCGCACAGCAACAGCCGGTCGCTGTCGAGGCGGCCGTTGCGGGCGGCGATCCCCAGCACCAGCGCCATGCTCAGCAGGGCGCCGACAAAGGCCGCCAGGGGTAGGGTCAAAAGCCCAATGACCTGGCCCAGGTGCAGCACCACGATCACCGCGCCGAGGGTGGCGCCGGAGGTCACCCCCAGCAGGTGCGGGTCGGCCAGCGGGTTGCGGGTCACCGCCTGCAGCACCGCGCCGATCAGTGCCAGCCCGGCACCCACCAGGGCCCCCAGGAGCATGCGCGGCACGCGGATCAGCCAGACGATGTGCTCCTGGCCCGGGCTCCAGTCCACAACGCCCAGGCCCAGGGCCTTGTGCAACAGAATGCGTCCCACCACCTCCACCGGCACCCGCGCCGGGCCAAAGCCCAGGGACACCACGCAGGACGCCAGCAGCAGGGCGCCCAGGGCCATCAACAGTGCGGCATAGCGGGGACTGGTCATTCGCCGTGGAAACCCTTGGCCAGGGTTTCCACCGCCAGCACGTTGTCGATGCCCGGCGTGGCCTGCACATAGGGGATGACGATGAAGCGCTGGTTCTTGATCGCATCGACTCCTTGCAGGGCCTTGTTGTTCAGCAGGAACTGCTGCTTCTGCTCGGCGCTGACTTCGCTGTAGTCGACGATCACGATCACCTGCGGGTTGCGCTCGACCACGGTTTCCCAGTTGACCCGGGTCCAGCTGGCGTCGACGTCATCGAGGATATTGCGCCCGCCGGCCGCGTCGATCAGGGCCTGGGGCATGCCCAGGCGGCCCGAGGTCATGGCCCGGTCTTCGCCGCTGTCATAGAGGAATACCCGCGGCTTGTCCCTGGGCAGGTCCTTCTGTACCTGGGCCACCTGCTCCTGCATCTGCGCGATCAGGGCGTTGGCGCGATCCTGCACGTCGAAGATCCGCCCGAGGTTACGCAGGTCGGTGTAGGTGTCCTCGAGGCTGGCGGCCGGGCGCTTCATCACGAAGGCGCAGGACTCGGTCAGCTCGTAGACGTTGATCCCCAGCGGCGCCAGGGTCTGGGGCGTGAGGTCGCCGCCCACGCGCATGCCGTAGTCCCAGCCGGCGAAAAAGAAGTCGACGTTGGCATTGAGCAGGGTTTCCACCGACGGGTACTTGGCCGCCAGTTCCGGCAGGCCGTCGAGCAGGGCGCTCATCTGCGGGGTCACGGCCTTCCAGCCGCTGATCCCGCTGTAGCCCACCATGCGTGGCTTGAGCCCCAGGGCGAGCATCATCTGGGTCATGTTGATGTCATGGCTGAGGGCGTGTTTCGGCGCTTGCTTGAAGGTCACTTCGCGGTTGCAGCTGGTGATGGTCAGCGGGTAATGGGTGGCCTCGGCGAAGGCCTGGGCGGCCCCCAGAGACAGGGCCAGGAGCAGGCTGGAGCGAAGCAGGGAGCGCAAGGTCATGGTTGGGTGATCCAGGTGATTCGTGGGTAGCCGGACAGGGGATGGGCGTCGATCAGCGCCTCGACGCCGAAGACGTTGCGCAGCAACTCGACGGTGAGCACCTCGCCCGGCGTGCCGCTGGCGACGATGCGCCCATGGTCGAGGACATACAGGCGGTCGCAGAAGGCCGCGGCCAGGTTCAGGTCGTGGATGCTCGCCAGGGTACCGATGCCCAGGCGCTTGACCCGCTGCAGCAACTCCAGCTGGTAGCGCGGGTCGAGGTGGTTGGTGGGCTCGTCGAGGATCAGCAACTGGGGTTGCTGGGCCAGGGCGCGGGCCAGGATCACCCGCTGTTTCTCACCGCCGGACAGGGTGGCGAAGGCGTGGTCCTCGAAGCCCAGCAGGCCCACCGATTCCAGGGCCTCGCGGGCGATGCACCGGTCGTCCTGGGTGTCGCCGTCGAACAGGCCCTTGTGCGGGGTGCGGCCCATGGCGACCACCTCTTCCACAGTCAGGCCGAAGGCGTCGGGAAACTCCTGGAGGACCACGGCGATGCGTTGCGCGCACCAGCGCGGCGACTGCTTCCACACATTCTGATGCTCAAGCTGCACCTCGCCCTGCTGCGGCTTGCTGAAGCGATAGGCGCAGCGCAACAGGCTGGTCTTGCCGCTGCCGTTGGGCCCGATCAGGCCGACGAACTCGCCGGCCGCCACCTGCAGGCTGGCCTCACGCAGTTGGAACTGGTGGTGGCAGTGGCCCTGGCCCAAGGGTGTCCAGGCCAGGTTGGTGAGGTTCAGCGAGGTCATGCCGTATCCGTGTGGTCCCCGCGCGGTGGCCGCAGGTGAGGTTAAAAGGTGTAGTCAGCGGTGACGAAGAACGAGCGCGGCTCGCCGAGTATCCATTGCTGGCCGTCATTGTATTGGCTTTGCGCGTACTGGCGGTCAAACAGGTTGTTCAATTGCAGGCCCAGGGTGGTGCTGGGCAGGGCTTTCCACGACAGCGCGGCATCCACCACGGTGTAGCTGGGCAACTGATTCCGGTTGGCCATGTCGGCGTAGCGTGCGTCTACGTAGCGCACTCCGGCGCCGGCCCGCAGGTCATCGTCGAGGGCCTTGCTCAGCCACAGGTTGGCGGTGCGCCGGGGCACGTCCACCGGGCGCTTGCCGTCGCGGGAGACCTGCACGCCGTCGACGTCCTGCTGGAAGTCGTCGTACCGGGCGCGAACGATGGCGGCGTTGGCCTGCAGTTGCCAGGCGCGGGGCAGTTGCAGGTCCAGGCTGGCTTCCAGGCCGTTGGAGGATTGCTGGCCCACCTGCTGTTTCAGGTCCGGGTCGCCCGGTACATCGGTCAGCAGCTTCTTCTTGACGATGTGGTAGGCCGCCAGGGTCCATTCGCCGCGCTGGTCCCAGAACATCTGCTTGAGGCCGATCTCGGTCTGCCTGGCGCTGGAGAGGTCGAATTGCTGCTGGCTCTTGCTCAGGGAAATCAGCCCGCCGACACCGTCGGTGCTGGTGGAGTACTGGCCATAGAGGGAGGTGTCCGGGGTCACCGCAAACACCAGCCCGGCCTTCCAGTTGTTACCGGTCAGGGTCTTGTCGCTTCGGCTGTCGTCCTTCAAGTCATCGCGATCAATATGCACGTAGTCGCGGCGCACACCGCTCACCAGGGACCAGCGCTCGCTGAGCTGCAGGCGGTTTTCGGCGAACACCGACATCTGCTTGGTGGTGGTCTTGAATTGATCGCGGTAAGGGCTGTCGCTGGCGAAGTCGCCCTGGGCCGGGTGATAGAGGTCGATCGGCTGCCCGTCGGCAAAGGTGTCCTTGAAGGGCGAGTTGCTCTTGAGGTGGAAGCGGATGCGGTTGTAGTCGACCCCGGTCAGGGTCTGGCTGTCGAGGCCCAGCAGCGAGTGCTTGAAGGTGAAGGTCTGGCGGTCGCCGACCTGTTCCTGCTGGTGACCGATGCCGAAGTTGCCGCTGCGGGTCAGTTGCCGGCCCAGGCTGTTGAAGTTGTAGTTCTCGGCGTTCTGCCAGCGGCGCTGGGCCTTGAGGTAGTACAGCTCGTTGCTGGCGCTGAGGTTGTCGGAAATCTGCCATTGGCTGGTCAGGCGGGTCCACTGGTCGTTGTAGTGCTGCTTGTCATTGCGCACGTTGTAGTTCTTGTCCCGCAGGCTCTTGTGCAAACGCCCGTCGATCAGCGGCGTGCCGAAGTAGTTCATCGGGTTCTGGTCGCCGTAGTCGTGGGCCAGGGTGAAGGCCAGGTCGTCACGGGCCTGCCAGCGCAGGGCAGCGCTGACGAAGTCGCCGGAGGAATTGCCCCGGTCGATCCAGCCGTTGCTGCGCTCGCGGTTGAGGTTGAGCCGGTAGCTCAGGGTGTCGCTCAGGGAGCCGCCGCTGTCCAGGGCCTGCTGCTGGCGATCGAAGGAGCCGTAGCCCAGGCGCAGGTGGTTTTCGATTTCGCCGCTGAACGGCTTTTTCGCAACGGTGTTGATCACCGCACCGGTGGCGCCTTCGCCGTACAGCACCGAGGCCGGGCCGCGCAGCACGTCGACCCGCTCCACCGCCCAGGTGTCCACCGGGAAGGTCACGGTGCCCATGCCGGTGTACATGCGGTTGCCGTCATACAGCTGCATCACCGAGCTCTGCCCGGTAAAGCCCCGTGCCGACAGCGAGGTGCCGCCGTCGCCCGGGGTGCCGGTGCGGCTGATGCCGGCGCTGCGCGATACCGCGTCCTGGATGCTCCGATCGCCCCGGGCGCGGATTCGATCGCCGCTCAGGCTGTCGGTGCTGGCCGGGGTTTCCAGGGCGCTCAGGCCCAGGCGCGAACCGGCGCTGGTGGGGGTGGCCAGGCGGATGCTGTCGTCGGCTTCGCTGGCAGCGGCGGAGATGGTGCCGGTGGGCAGGGTCAGGGCGGAGCCGTCGGCCTGGGCCGGGGAAGTCAGGGCCATCAGGCAGAGGCTGGGCAGCAGGTACTTGTTCATCGGGACGGTGAATCACTTCTTCCAGAGGGTTGCCCGCAGCGGATGAGGCTGCGGGCGGGGATCTTACACCAAGCGTTATAAAGTAACATTATAACTGTGCGCGACTGAAGCGCGCGGAGTGTACAGAGCCCTCTGGAATGCGCATCTCGGCTGATTCATGTTGAAGATGAGGCTGATTCAGGATCACGGTTCCAGCGCGATAGCAGCAGGCGGTCCAGCAGCCAGACCACGACCAGCGAAGCCCCCACCAGCGGGAAGGCCAGGGCCAGCAGGCCGATGACCAGCATTGCGGTCTTCCAGCGTGGCAGGTCGTGGCGCAGTGGTGGTACACCGAGCCGGCCCTGGGGCCGTCGTTGCCACCACATGATGAGACCACTCACGGCGCCGAGCAGGATCATCAGGCACACCACCAGCACCAGGATCTGGTTGAAGCGCCCGAACATCTTGCCTTCGTGCAGCATCACTCCCAGCTCGGTGGCCCGGGCCACGTTGCTGTAGTCCTTCCAGCGCACATCGGCGAGCACCTGGCCGCTGTACTGGTCGACGTGCAGGGTGGCGTCGTGGCGCGGGTCGTCGGCGAATACGGCGATGGTGAATACCCCTGTCGCCGTGCTCGGCAGGGTGATGCTGTAGCCCGCTTCGACCTGGCGCTGACGGGCGATGTCCTGCACCGCCTGCAGGCTGATGGCGGGGGCGGCCGCAGCGGTATTGCCGGCGTTGTGGGCCATGTGCTCGGCGTGGTCGCCGGACATCGGCATGGGGGTGTTTTCCAGGGCCCAGGGCACGGTCTGGCGGCTGGCGCTGTTGAGCTCTCCGGCCTGCTGGTCGGAGGTCGGCACGTCGTTCCACATGGCCGCCGGAAAGCGGTTCCACAGGTCGGCGTACTGCTTGCCCCAGAAGCCGGTCCAGGTCATGCCGCTGAGCAGCATCAGCAGCAGGAAGGCCGAGCCCCAGAAACCCAGCACACCGTGCAGGTCACGCCAGAACAGGCGGCCGCAGGCACTCCAGCGTGGCCAGAGTACCCCGGCCGAAGACTTGCCCCGCGGCCACCACAGGTACAGGCCCGAGACCACCAGGACAATGCCCCAGCTCGCGGCCAGTTCCACCAGCCGGTCACCCGGGGTGCCGATCATCAGCTCGCCATGAATGGCCCGGGCCATGGCCTGCAGGTTGCCCTTGGCATCCTGCTCGCCGAGCACGTCGCCGTGGTAGGGGTCGATGAATACATTGAGTTCCTGGCCTTTGTGCTGCACCACGAACTGCGCGCTGCGCTCGGCATCCACAGGGGGCAGGTACTGCTTGATATGGCCCTGGGGGTAGGCGGCCTGAACCCGTTGCAACAGCTCATCGGCGCTGAGGCTGTGGTGGGCGGCAGGCACCTTGAGCAGGCTGGGGTACATCAGCGGGTCCAGCTGCGGTTTGAACAGGTAGACGATGCCGGTCAGGGCCAGCATCACCATGAAGGGGGCGACGAACAGCCCGGCGTAGAAATGCCAGCGCCAGGCCAGGTTGTAGAAAGACACTTTGGGTCGGTTCATCGGGGAAGGCTCCGCAGGGCTGTGGATCTTTTCTTATGGGGGCTGTTCGCCGGCAAGCCGGCTCCTGCGACAAGGAGACGGCGTGCCGGCGAAGGGGCATCAGAAACTCAGGTCAACCTTGGTCCAGAGCGTGCGCCCCGGTTCCTTGATGGCTTGCGGGTCCGTCGCCGGATAGCCGAAGCCGGCATTGCCCGCCAGGTTCAGGTGCTCGGCGTAGGCCTTGCCGAACAGGTTGTCGACCCCGGTGCTGAGCTTGAGGTTCTTGGTCACCCGGTAGGCGCCGTTGAGGGAGAACACGCCGAAGCCGCCGCTCTTGCCGAAGTCCTTGCCGACCACGTTGCCCTTGTTCAGGTCCACCCGGTTTTGCGCTGCGACCACGCGCCACAAGGCCCCGGCGCTCCAGTCGTCCTCGCTGTAGGTCAGGCCCAGGCGCGCGTCCAGCGGCGGCATCTGTGGCAGGGCCTTGCCGTCGCTGCTGTTCTTGCCCCAGGCGTAGGCCAGGGTCGCGTCGGCTTTCCAGTTGGAGGTCAGCTTGTAGGCCGCGCCCAGTTCGCCGCCCATGATCCGGGCGTCGATGTTCTCGGCCCGAGAGGTGCTCATGCCCATCATTTTCGAGTTGTAGTCGAAGAGGATGTAGTCGCGCACCTGGCCGATGTAGCCCGAGGCCCAGGCTTCCAGGTCTTCACCCTGGTATTGCAGGCCGAAGTCGAGCTGGGTGGTCTTTTCCGGCTTGATCGAATCGAAGGCGTTCACCGAGCCGGCCGGGCCCATTTTCGGCGAGAACAGCTCCCAGTAGTCGGGGAAGCGCTGGGTGTGGCCAAGGCCGACATAGAGCGTGGTCGGGCTGTCGGCCAGGTCATGCTCGTAGCGCACGAAGCCGCTGGGCAGGGTATCGGCCCGGGTGTCGCCGGCGGTGGGGTTGGGGCGGGTCATCATTCCCGAGCCGATGCTTTGCCGGTAGTCCTTGGCCGAGGCGCGGTCCAGGCGCGCGCCGGTGATCATGCGGTCACGCTCGGCGGCGTACCAGGTCAGCTCGCCGAAGGCTCCGTAGTTGTGGAAGTCGGCGTCCTTGGTGCGAGGCAGCTCCTTGTAGGTGTCGACGCCGCTGCTGGCGCGGTTGCGGTGTTCGTTGGTCTGGGCGTCCAGGCCGCCGATCAGTTGCAGGTCGGCCCAGCGCCAGGTGGCCTTGATCCGCGCCCCGAGGGTGCGACGGTCGACGTTGGAGGCCATGGGGCCGGCCATCATTCCGGTGCCGGATGGGGTGCGCAGGCTGTAGTTGTCCATCACGTGGTCGGCGTAGTTGTAGTAGACCTGGGCCTCGACCTTGTCCAGCACCTCGCCAAGGTTGGACTTCTCGAAACGCAGGCCCAGGCTTTCGCGCTTGAACTGCGAGCCGTCCATGCCGCGCCCGGCGTAGCGGGCTTCGCCATCGCCCTTGCCGGCGGTGAGTTCCAGCAGGGTGTCGGCGTCCGGGGTCCAGCCCAGGGCCACGTCACCGTTCCACTTGTCGTAGCGCGAGGCCACGGTGTCATTGTTGCCGTCGCGGTAGTCGTCGGCGTGGGCGGTGTTGCCGATCACCCGCACATAACCCAGGGGGCCACCGGCAGCGGCATCCAGGGTCTTGTCGAAGCGCCCGTTGGAGCCGGCCAGCAGGCTGGCATTGACCCGGGTGCCGAGTTCGCCGAAATGTTCCGGTTCGCGCTCGAAAAGCACCGTGCCGGCCGAGGCGCCCGGGCCCCAGAGCACGGTCTGCGGGCCCTTGATCACGGTCAGCCGGTCGTAGGTTTCCGGAGAGATATAAGAGGTCGGCGCGTCCATGCGGCCCGGGCAGGCGCCGAGCATCATGCCGCCGTTGGTGAGGATGTTCAGCCGCGAGCCGAACATGCCTCGCAGCACCGGGTCGCCGTTGGTGCCGCCGTTGCGTACCAGGGCAAAGCCGGGAATGGTCTTGAGGTAGTCGCCGCCGTCACTGGCCGGCACCGGCTGGCGCGGGTCCTTGGGGTTGGTGACCACGGTCAGGGGCGAGCTGGGGGCGATGGCGGTGATCACCGTCGGGCTCAGTTCGGTGCTGTGCCGGGAGTGGTCCGTTGCGGCATCGTCGGCCAGCGCCAGGGGCGTCAGCAGAGCGCCGCAGAGGACCGCGAGGGCGCGGTTGAAGTGCTGGCGCGCAGGGTTCAGGGCGAAGGTCTTGAGTGGCTGGGCAACGCCCAGGCGAGAGTCGGCAGAAAACATAGATGTTCCATCGTTCGGTCTTGAATGACACGGCCGCGGGTACGCGTCTGTCGCGCTGACAGCCGGCCGTGTGAGATGAGCTGAAGACTCAGGCGAGGAACGGTGGGGCGCGGGTCAGGGCGCCGGGGAACACGGTCTGCCGGGCGTGGCCCAGGCGCGTGGCGGGGATCAGGAAATACGGTGTGGGCGGCGTGAACAGAGCGGCGAACGACAGCGCCGAAGGCAGTGCCGGGCAATTGAACAGCAGGCTGCAATAGCCGCATTTTTCCCAGAGCACATGCTCTTCGCCCTGGGATCTGCCCTTCTGTGCGTGGTGCGGGCTTTCACCGTGGCAGCCGGGCGCAGCGTCGCCCATGTCCATGGAAACGGACATGTTCATCGGCATCGCGTGATCCATCGGCATCGACTGGGAAATCAGCGGGCCGATAAAGATCATCAGCATGGCGAACAGGCTGATCCAGCTGCCGCGGCGGACTCCAGACGAGTCGCGGCGCGGCACGGACCGCCTGCGGCCAGGCGCGTGCGGGGCGTTCACGGTGAGGGCCGGTCAGTGCTTACTGGGCGTGCATATGCCCTTGCATGGCGTCCGGCGCCTGCTTCTGCACCGCCACTTCGACCGTGACGTCACCGGCTTTTTCAAAGTGCAGGGTCAGCGGGAAACGCTTGCCGTCGGTGAGCAGGCTGCGGTCCTTGAGCTCCAGCAACATCACGTGGTAGCCCATGGGGGCGAAGGTCGCCTCGCCACCTGCGGGCACCGCCACCTTGGCCACTTGTTGCATCTTCATCATGTCGCCTTGCTTGACGTGCTCGTGCAGCTCGGCCTTGCCGGCGATCGGCGACTCGACGCTGAGCAGGGTGTCGGCGCTCTTGCCCGGGTTGTGCACCACGAAGTACGCGGCCACGGTGGGCGCGTTCGGCGGCAGTTCCTGAGACCAGGGATGGGCGATCTGCAGGTCACCGGCCTTGTAGTCGTGGGCGGTGGCGAAACAGGCAGGCAGCAGCAGTGCGGCCAGCAGCAGGGATTGCTTGACCAGGGATGGTTTGGACATGTGAGTTCTCCAGAACGATTCAAAGACGCAGATCACTTGCGAAAGGGAATCATGCCAGAGGCGGGGCACCGGGGTTCAGGCTGGGCCATTGCTGGCGCAGGGTGAGCCGTTCTACCTGCGGTTGCGGTGCGCCCGGCTGGACTGCGAAGCGGGTGAAAGACAGCTGGGGAACGTGCCCGGGCAAGGCCACCAGCGGCGGCGAGCCGGAGCAGCACCAGCAGTGCTGCATGGTGGAATGGTCGTCGTTCTGCGGCGCTTGCTGGTCGAGCTTGCCCAGGGAAATGGCCACCAGCTTGGTGCCGGTGGAGGAGCAGAAGCTGCCCCACAGCAGTTGCTCGTCCAGCCCCGAATCGCTGCGCTGCATGGCCCCGGAAAGCGGCATGGCAAGCATGTTGAACAGCACTGCGAAGCAGGCGATCCAGGCAAATGCGAGCCGTTGTCGGGACATGGTGGGCGATCCGTCGGTTGAGCGATCAGGCGGGTATTTAGCCTGATCGCTGTGGATAAGTAAAAAAACACCGTGTGCGGTGTGGTGTCGCAGGAGCGGTTCAGGCGTTGCTGACGTTGATCTTCAACCCCAGGGCCTTCATCACCTTGATGATAGTCGCGAACTCCGGGTTGCCCTGGCTGCCGAGGGCCTTGTACAGGCTTTCGCGGCCCAGGCCGGTGTCACGGGCGACCTGGGTCATGCCGCGGGCACGGGCGATGTCGTTGAGTGCGGCGCGGATCAGCACGCCGTCGCCGGTGTCTTCCTCGAAGCAGGCGTCGAGGTAGGCGACCATGTCTTCAGGGGTCTTGAGGTACTCCGCCGCGTCGAAGCGGGTCACTGGGGTGCGCATTTTTCAGCCCTCGCTCTTGAGGTCGCAGGCCAGTTGCCTGGCCCGTTGGATATCGCGTTTCTGGGTGGCCTTGTCGCCGCCGATCAACAGCGGGTAGATCACTTTGCCGCGGCGCGAGAAGTACACCCGGTAACCCGGGCCGCGGTGGATGCGCATTTCGTGGACGCCTTCGCCCACAGGTTCGCAGTCGCCAAAACGGCCCAGCTGTGCGGCACGGATCCTGGCCAGTACACGGGTTTTCCCTTGCGGGTCCTTCAGGTTCAGCAGCCAGCGGCTGAACTCAGGAGTCTGCTCGAAAACGAACATGGAAAATGTATTCCTTGGGATACGTCGCGGCAACCCATTTGCCCGCGAAAAACCCAGTGAAGCGACAGGCGGTCCTGCCCGGCGCCGGCGTCACTGAGGCTGTTCAAGGAAGGCTAAAGCAAGGAGTTGGCGCGCGCTGCCAGGGGTTTCCCATGTTGCTGTGGGGCGCGATGGTTTTGTCTGTCAGGCTTTATCCGGCAAGCCCAGGGCCAGCAGCAACTGGGCCGTGCTGCTGAAATTGCGATCCGTTTCGGGCAGGTCCGGACGCTTGAGGACCAGCACCGGCAGCCCGCGCTCGCGGGCCACTTCCAGCTTGGGTTCGGTGGCGCTGCTGCCACTGTTCTTGCTGATCAGCACGTCGATCTGCCGGCGGGCGAACAACTGCCGCTCGTCTTCGATCAGGAACGGCCCGCGGGCACCTATGACTTCGCAGTGCTCGTTGCCCGGGCAGGCCTCCAGGGCGCGCAGGGTCCAGAATTGCCCGGGGGGAATTTCATCCAGGTGCTGCAAGGGCTCGCGGCCCAGGGTGAACAGTGGCCGCTTGAAGGGGCGCAGGGCCTCCACCAGTTGCGCCCAGCCGTCGATCTCGCGCCAGTCGTCACCCGGTTGCGGCTGCCAGGCCGGGCGCCGCAAGGCCCAGCAGGGCACGCCAGCGCTCTTCGCGGCGGCCACGGCATTGGCGCTGATCTGTGCTGCGTAGGGGTGGGTGGCATCCAGCAGCAGGCCGATCCGCTGCTCGCGGATAAAGCGCGCCAGGCCCTCGGCGCCGCCGTAGCCGCCGACCCGTACCTGGCACCGCAGGTCACCGGGCACCCGGCCGACCCCGGCCAGGCTGTAGATATGTTCCGGGCCCAGGGTGCGGGCTATGGCCAGGGCCTCGGTGACCCCGCCCAGCAGCAGGATACGGGTCATTGGAAACCTCCGGCGTGGCCGACGATGCCGCCCTGGCGGTCGATGGCAAAGACCTCTACCTGGACCTGGGGCGGCACCACGCTGCGGGCGAAATCCAGGGCGTGCCGGCATACCGCATCGCCCAGCGCGACTCCGGCGGCGCTGGCCATGGCCAGTGCCTGCTGGCTGGTATTGGCTTGGCGGATCGCCTGTTGCAGGGCCGGGTCGGCCCCCGCATCGGCGGCCCATTGCGCCAGTTGCGGCAGGTCGATACTGGAGTGGCGGCTGTGCAAGTCCATGTGCCCGGCGGCCAGCTTGCTGATCTTGCCGAAGCCGCCGCACAGGCTGAGTTTATCCACCGGTACTTTGCGCAAGTGCTTGAGCACCGCACCCACGAAGTCGCCCATTTCGATCAGGGCGATTTCCGGCAGCTCGTAGACCCGGCGCATGGTGTCTTCGCTGGCGTTGCCGGTGCAGGCGGCGATGTGCAGGTAGCCATTGGTTTTGGCCACGTCGATGCCTTGATGGATCGAAGCGATGTAGGCCGCGCAGGAGAAGGGCCGGACGATGCCGCTGGTGCCCAGGATCGACAGCCCGCCAAGAATCCCCAGGCGCGGGTTCATGGTTTTCAGGGCCAGTTCCGCTCCGCCCTCGACGTTCACCGTGACCTCGAAACCGCCGGGGTAGGCCCGTTCTTCGGCGAGCCGTTGCAGGTGCTCGCCGATCATCCGGCGCGGTACGGGATTGATCGCCGGCTCGCCCACCGCCAGCACCAGGCCGGGGCGGGTCACGGTGCCGACGCCCTGACCGGCGACGAAGCGAATGCCCGGTTCAGGGGTCAGGCGCACCCGGGAGTACAGCAGGGCGCCGTGGGTCACGTCCGGATCGTCGCCGGCGTCCTTGATAGTGCCGGCTTCGGCGCCGTCGGCGGTGTGGCGGCAGAATTCCAGGCGCATCTGCACCTGCTTGCCCTTGGGCAGGATGATCTGCACCGCGTCGGCATTGCTGCCCTCGAGCAGCAGGCGCGCGGCGGCCAGGCTGGTGGCGGTGGCGCAACTGCCGGTGGTCAGGCCGCTGCGCAGGGGCGCGGGCTGTTCCGCTGTTTCTTCACGCATGCCCCAGCCCTCGCAGGGGCGAGCTTGCTCGCCAAGGGCGCACTTCGGTCTCTTGGGCGGACGTATTCGCGAGCAAGCCCGCACCTGCAAGGTTCATGGCAGGTCCCGGGGCTTGTGCAGGTCCAGCAGGGTGATCGGCAGGGCCTGGCGCCAGGTGTCGAACTCTCCCAGTGGCTGGGCCTGGGCGATGTGGATGCGGGTCAGCTCGCCGCCGTGGCGTTCTCGCCAGTCCATCAGGGTCATTTCGCTTTGCAGGGTCACGGCATTGGCCACCAGGCGCCCGCCGGGCTTGAGTTGTTTCCAGCAGGCCTGCAGCACGCCTTCGCGGGTCACGCCGCCACCGATGAAGATCGCATCCGGGCGTTCCAGCCCGGCCAGTGCCTGGGGCGCGCGGCCGCGTATCAGTTGCAGCCCGGGCACGCCGAGTACCTCGCGGTTGTGTTCGATCAATTGCTGGCGGCCGTCGTCGGCCTCGATGGCCAGGGCGCGGCAGCTGGGGTGGGTACGCATCCACTCGATGCCGATGGAGCCGCTGCCGGCACCCACGTCCCAGAGCAGCTCGCCGGGCACCGGTGCCAGGCGCGCCAGGGTCATGGCCCGCACGTCGCGCTTGGTCAACTGGCCGTCGTGGCGAAAGGCCGAGTCCGGCAGGCCGGCGAGCCGCGACAGGCGCGGGGTGCTGGCTTCGGCCAGGCATTCGATGGCCAGTAGGTTGAGGTCGGCGATTGCCGGGTCGGCCCAGTCATTGGCGGTGCCGTCGATGCGCCGCTCCAGGGGGCCGCCCAGGTGTTCCAGCACGCTGATCCGGCTCGGGCCGAAACCGCGCTCGCGCAGCAGGCCGGCGATGGCGGCCGGGCTGTGGCCGTCATTGCTCAGCACCAGCAGGCGTACCCCGCCGGACAGTTGGGCGCTGAGTGCGCTGATCGGCCGTGCGACCACAGAGAGCGTGATCACCTCCTGCAAAGGCCAGCCCAGGCGCGCAGCCGCCAGGGAATAGGACGAAGGGAAGGACAGTACCTGGATTTCCTCTGCGGGCAGCTGCCGCGCCAGGCTGGCGCCGACGCCGAACAGCATGGGGTCACCGCTGGCCAGGACGCAGACTGCAGCACCACGCTGGCTCAGCACCGGCTCCAGGGAAAACGGGCTGGGCCACAGCTGGCGCTGGCCACGGATGCAGGGTGGCAGCAGGTCCAGCTGGCGTTGGGCGCCGACGATCTTTGATGCGCCCAGCAGGGCATGCCGGGCATTTCTGCCCAGGCCCTTGAAGCCGTCTTCACCGATTCCCACTACTGTCAGCCAGGGCGACATCTCTATTCCTCGAACGCAAAACCTGTTGTTCCGACAGGCAGGCTTTTCATGCCTTCGGACAAAGCAGGCATAATACCGCGCCTTCGCTGACGAAGCGCTTTTCCCACACGGCCGGTCACCCCCTTGAACGAACGCTCGATGTCCACTGCCATCCGCCCCTCGGCCTGCCCGGGGTTGCTGCGCATCGTCCCGGCGCTGGACGGTGGCATCTGCCGGATCAAGCTGGCTGGCGGCGTCATCAGCGCGGAGCAGGCCGTGGCAGTGGCCGAGGCGGCGCAGGCTTACGCCGGTGGCGTGATCGAGGCCACCAACCGCGCCAACCTGCAGATTCGCGGCATCGGCCCGGAGCATCAGGCACTGATCGCCGCACTGCTGGCTGCCGGGCTTGGGCCGACTACTGCCGCCGGTGACGATGTGCGCAACCTGATGCTCAGCCCCTGCGCCGGGATCGATCGGCAGTGCTTGATGGATACCCGGCCCCTGGCCGCACAGATTCTCGACACCTTGCAGGGCCATCCGCGCTTTCACCAACTGTCGGCCAAGTTCGCCGTACAGCTCGACGGTGGCGAAGCCCTGGCCATGCTCGAACATCACCATGACCTGTGGCTGTCGGCCCTTGAGCGCGACGGCCAGGGGCTGCTGGCGTTCGGCCTGGCTGGCTGCCCGGTGGATGAACCCCTGGCGGCGGTGGCGCAGGACCAGGGCCACGAGCTGCTGGTGGCCGTGCTGGAGCTGTTTCTCGACCTGGCGCGGCCGGAACAGACGCGCATGCGTCACCTGCTGATGGACATGTCGCGGGAGGATTTCCTCGCTCAACTGGAGCCCCGCCTGAGCCGGCCGCTGTTGAATATCGGTGGCTGGCGGCGCCAGGCCAGTGACGCCGGGCTGCACATCGGTACTTATCCACAGGCTGCGCCCGGGCAGGTCTATGTTGGCGCGGGCACGCCCCTGGGGCGGCTCGATCCGGCCATGCTCAAGGGCGCGGCGCAATTGGCCCGAGAGTACGGCGACGCCAGCCTGCGCCTGACCCCCTGGCAGAGCCTGCTGCTGCCCTCGATCGCCGCGGCGGATGCGCCGGCGGCCACTGCCGCCCTGGAACAACTGGGCCTGCTGTGCAGCCCGCAACAAGCCTTGGCTCACTTGATTGCCTGCACCGGTTCCAGTGGTTGCGGCAAGGCCCTGGCCGACACCAAAAGCGACGCCCTGCAACTGGCAGGACTGCTCCAGCGCCATGGCCGCCAACTGGATGTGCACCTGTCCGCCTGCCCGCGTTCCTGCGCCGCCGCTCATGTGGCGCCGGCCACCCTGCTGGCGGTGGCCCCAGGGCGCTATGACTTGTATTTGCGCGATGCAGCGCAGCCGGGTTTCGGCACGCTGCACGCACGCAACCTTTCTATTGAAGCGGCAGAGGCATTGCTCGATGCCCGCCCACGGAGCAACCTTGATGCTTGATTACATCCGCGACGGTCAGGAGATCTATCGCAACTCCTTCGCGATCATTCGCGAAGAAGCCCGGCTGGAGCGCATTCCCGCCGACCTGGAGAAACTCGCCGTGCGGGTGATCCATGCCTGCGGCATGGTCGAGGCCGTCGATGGCCTGCAGTTTTCCGAGGGCGCCGGCAAGGCCGGGCGCGATGCCCTGGCGGCCGGTGCACCGATTCTCTGCGATGCGCGCATGGTTTCCGAGGGTATTACCCGGGCCCGCTTGCCGGCCAACAACCAGGTGATCTGCACCCTGCGCGACGACAGCGTGCCAGCGCTGGCCCGGGAGCTGGGCAACACCCGTTCCGCTGCGGCCCTGGAGCTGTGGCGCCCGCACCTGGAAGGCAGCGTGGTGGTGATCGGCAACGCGCCCACCGCTTTGTTCTACCTGCTGGAAATGCTCGATGCGGGCGCGCCGAAACCGGCGCTGATCCTCGGCTTCCCGGTGGGCTTCGTCGGTGCCGCCGAATCCAAGGCGATGCTCGCCGCCGACAGCCGCGGGGTGCCCTTCGTGATCATGCAGGGCCGCCTGGGCGGCAGCGCCATGGCGGCGGCTGCGGTCAATGCCCTGGCCACGGAGGTCGAATGATGCAGCAGCCCGGACGTTTGATCGGCCTTGGCGTGGGCCCCGGTGACCCGGAACTGATTACCCTGAAGGCCCTGCGCCTGCTGCGCGAATCACCGGTGGTGGCCTACTTCGTGGCCAAGGGCAAGAAGGGCAATGCCTTCGGCATCATCGAAGGGCATCTGCAACAGGCCCAGACCCTGCTGCCCCTGGTGTACCCGGTCACCACCGAGGTGCTGCCGGCGCCGCTGTCCTACGAACAAGTGATCAGCGACTTCTACGACAGCGCCAGCGAGGAGCTGGCGCAGCACCTGGACGCCGGCCGCGACGTGGCGGTGATCTGCGAAGGCGACCCGTTCTTCTACGGCTCCTACATGTACCTGCACGACCGGTTGGCCGAGCGTTACCAGGCCGAAGTGGTGCCGGGGGTGTGCTCGATGCTGGGCGGCGCTTCGGTGCTGGGCGCGCCGTTGGTGTATCGCAACCAGAGCCTGTCGGTGCTTTCCGGGGTGCTGCCCCATGAGGAACTCAAGCGTCGCCTGGCGGACGCCGATGCGGCGGTGGTGATGAAGCTGGGGCGCAACTTCCCCAAGGTGCGCCAGGTCCTGGAAGAACTGGGGCTGGCGCGGCGTGCGCTGTACGTCGAGCGCGCCACCATGGCCAACCAGAAGATCGTGCCGCTGGATGACGTGGAGCCGATGTCCTCGCCGTACTTCTCGCTGATCATCGTTCCTGGCGAAAGGTGGCAAGGCTGATGGCCCGTTCAACTCCGGCCATCGTCATCCTTGGCCAAGGCAGCCTCGACACCGCGCGGCAGATCCAGCGGCTGTATCCCGACTCGTTGATCCACGGTCTGGCGGAACGGGTCGAAGGCGCCGACCGGGTCTACCACGAATTCGGCGTGACCCTGCGCCAGCTCTATCAGCAGGACACGCCCATCATCGCCCTGTGCGCAGCGGGCATCGTGATCCGCACCCTGGCGCCGCTGCTGCTGGAAAAGGGCGCCGAGCCGCCGGTGCTGGCGGTGGCCGAAGACGGCAGCGCCGTGGTGCCGCTGCTGGGCGGCCTGGGCGGCGTCAACGTCATGGCCCGGGAAGTCGCTGCGGGCCTTGGAGTGGCCGCGGCCATTACCACCAGTGGTGAACTGCGCTTCGGCACCTGCCTGCTCAACCCGCCCAGTGGCTATGCCCTGGGTGACCTGGAGCTGGGCAAGCGGTTCGTCTCCGACCTGCTGGGTGGCGAAAGCGTGCGCATCGAAGGCGCAGCACCCTGGCTGGCCGCAGCGAAGCTGCCCGAGGACGACCAGGCCCGCCTGACCATCCGGGTCGGTTCCGCCGAGCGCGAGCCCGTGGCCAATGAGCTGCTGATCTACCCCCGCAGCGTGCTGGTTGCCTGCCGTGGGCAGCGACTGGCCGGCGAAGCTGATAGCGACCTGGCCACCCACATCCGCCAGGCTCTGCATCAGGCGCGCATCGCCGTGCAGTCGGTGGCGTGCCTGCTGGCCGCTGACCGCGACATGGCCGACCGTGCCCTGCACCAGGCAGCAGCGCAACTGGGCGTACCGTTGCGTTTCCTGCCGGCCGCCGACAGTGTCGCCGAACTGGCGCAACAGGCCGTGCCGCAATTGCTGCCGCCGCTGAAGGTGGGCGAGGACATCGCCATTGCTGTGGCCAGCCAGCCCCTGGACCCGGAGCAGATTGGCCGCCCCCGTGGGCGCCTTGCCGTGATCGGCCTCGGCCCTGGCGCCGCCGAGCTGATGGTGCCGGCAGTGAAAGCCGAACTGGCCCGGGCCAACGACATTCTCGGTTATGAAACCTACGTGCGCATGGCCGGTCCGTTTCGCGCCGACCAGGTGATGCACTGCACCGATAACCGCGAAGAGATGCAGCGCGCCCGTCACGCCTTCGAGCTGGCGGCCCAGGGCCGTTCGGTGGTGGTGGTGTCGTCCGGCGACCCGGGAGTGTTCGCCATGGCCGCGGCGGTGCTCGAAGCCCTGCACGAATCCAGCGACCCGGCCTGGCACAGCGTCGATCTGGAGATCCTCCCGGGCGTCTCCGCCTCCCTGGCTACCGCGGCACAGGCCGGTGCGCCTCTGGGCCATGACTTCTGCGTGCTGTCGCTGTCGGACAATCTCAAACCCTGGGACATCATCGAGAAGCGCCTGGACCTCGCCTCCCAGGCGGATCTGGCCCTGGCCTTCTACAACCCGATTTCCCGCTCGCGGCCCTGGCAACTGGGCCGGGCCCTGGAGATCGTGCGCCAGCACCGTACGCCGCAAACCCCTGTGGTATTGGGGCGCGACATTGGCCGCCCGGGCCAGACCCTGCGGGTCATCACCCTGGGCGAGCTGACCCCGGAGCAGGTGGACATGCGCACCATGGTGCTGGTGGGTTCCTCCACCACCTGCGTCTTCCCCCGGGCCGGGGGCGGCGACTGGGTGTACACCCCGCGCTGGTACGGCAATAAACCCCTCTAGGAGTCGCTGGGTTCGGCGGTCAGCAGCCAGGTGATGAATTCGAAGAAGCCGGCCCATCTGGCGGGGATGCGGCCGGCGACGAAAGCTTCCCAGTCGCCCAGGTCGAAATCCCAGACGCCGCCGCTGTCCTTGTCCAGCAAGTAGCCGCCTTCGCCTTGCAATGAGGTGAAGGCCACAAAGTTCTCTGGCAGCTCCCAGACCTCATGGATGAACTCGGTGCCCATGCGAACTTCCTCGCCGGGCCCGGCAATGTCGAGGAGCACTTCGTCGCTGGCGCGGCTGCTGAAATCGGCGGGGTGGCAGGCCAGGTAGATCTGTGCGAACTCGCTGTCCGGGGCAATGCCCAGGGCTTCCAGCGCCAGGGTGACCTCGGCGCTTTCAGGAAGCGGGCGGTAGCGGGGCTGGGCTTCGATCAGGGCAATCAGTGGCGCTGGAATCATGCAGGGTACTCGGTGGCGCGTGGCCATTTGTCCAGCGGCAGATGGTTCATGTCGCGGGTGAATTGTTCCCGGGCCTGGCCCAGGGTTTTATGGTTCGGCCCGCTCGGCACATCCAGCGCTTCGCTGCCGTCGTCTTCCCAGTGGCACAGGTCGCAGATCTCGTATTCGCCTCGTGCGCCCAGGGTCAGGTAGCCGCAGCAGGGGCAGGCCTCCAGGCACTCGATGTTCGCGCTGACGGTGTAGTCACCCAGCCCGGCTTCACGCAGGCAGCGCCTCAGGTACAGGTGGGTCACGCCGCGATACTCGGCGCGCAGGGCGATCAGCAGCAGCGCGTCGTAGCGTGGGTCTTGCACCTCTTGCGGGGGCTCCGGTTGGGTCAGGATCTGTTGTTGCAGGCTGGGTGCAAGTGCCGCGAATTCAAGGTCGTCGCTGTCTATTCCCCACCAGTTCAGGAGGTGGGAGAAGCGCGCGGCGGCGTCGAGGCCGGGCAACCTGTGGCGGCTCAGAAGGTCGATGGCTGCGTTGGCGGTGAGTTTTTCCATGGGGGCTCGGCTTTTCGAGGGGGCGGTTCAGGGCCAGGTGAGGGTCAATTGGTCAGGGCGCTGAATGGGTATTCGTACCCTGACCCCGGAGGTCGATTCGCCATGGAGGTACTGGTCCTGGATCTCTACCCGGTTGAAGGGGTTGGTGTCCCGCAGGGCAACCAGCCAGATCAGTGCATCCGAGCCTTTTTCCTGCAAGGCCAGGAAGCCATCGCCGCCGTAGCCTGCCGTCTCCCCACCCCGGGCATAGAACGACTGTGGACCGTCGGTGCACAAGCCCAGGGTGGTGACGAAGTCAGGCTCATCCTGTTGGGGATAGTCCAGGGCCGGCATCCAGACGTTGTTGATCAGCCGGGGATGTTCATAGGGCAGGTCGAACAGGCAGTAGAACCCGCTGCCGAGGACCAGGGTGTTTTCCCGGGGGAAACACCCGCCCAGCCATTGTTCCTGAATGAAAGCGGCATCGGCGCTGTAGGGCATTGGGTGGTTCCTGCTCCTGCTGGAAGGGGGTTTCTACAGGTTCGAGACCTGGCGAAAACCGGAGTTGTAGGCGCATTGCCCGGCGTACTCGGGGCGTGCATCACAGGCCTTGAGGCAACCCTGGACGCCCTTGGGAAAGCGCGCCGCCACCGACATAGCGAAACCGTAGGTCGGCGTGGTCACCGCAAAGCTGCTGTTGCAGGCCACTTGCGTGCTGTAGGTGAAGGTCATGGCCTCGCGCCGGCCGTTGTGGGCGAAGGCCACCTCGAAGCTGTCGAGGCTGTTCCAGCCCGACAGCGGCAGCACTACAAAACGGTAGCGGGTGCTGTCCAGGCGTTGGCCGATGACCCGCAGGTTCTTGCTCGATGAGTCGGCCTTGGGCGAAGGGTAGGGCAGGGCCAGCAGCGCCCGCGGGTCACCCACCACGCCCAGTTCGAAGCCGATACCCTTTTGGTAGAAGGGTATCTCCAGGGCCGGTGCGCCCTCGATCTTCACGTACTGGCTGGATGCATAGGGGCCGCGGGTTTCAGGCTTGTAGTCCGGCGCTTTGGCGAAGCTGACTTCAAGCTCCAGCACCGCGTCTGAGGCCTTGGCGTGCTCGGTGCGTATATCGCTGGGTTGCTCGCTGCCATGGCTGGCGCAACCGGCCAGCACCATGGCCGTAGTCAGTTGCAGCAGTTGTCGGGCGGGCCATGGACGTAGAACGGTCATCACTCAATGCTCCTTCTTCAGCGGGCTGGAGTTCAGGCCCAGCCCCTTGAGCTGCCAGCTTCCCTGCACCTGCTGCCAGCTGAACTGGCGGCCGACCCAGTCCACCTGCAAGGCGTGATGCAGGCGGCTCTGGTCAATGCGCCGGCCTTCGTCCAGGGCCTTTCGCGCGCGGTCGCCGGCTTGGTTGAACAGGGGCCAGAGCTGGCTCAGGTTCAGCTCCTTGCTGATCGGCAACTGGGCATACACGCCCTGTTCCGCCGAACTGAGCAGTAGCCCTTCCTTGCCGAGGAACGCAGCACTGCTGTTGTCCGGCGACACCGACACCAGCATGGCGTAGTGGGAGAACCCCCAGCCGGGCAGCCGCTCGTCGAACCACAGCACTTGCCCGGTGGAGGGCACCAGGGCCCGCGCGCCCTCGGGAAACAGCAGCAGGTCGCTGCGTCCGGGTTGCGGCTGGCCCCAGTCGGGTTCGCTCTTGCTCTTGACCGGGCTGAGGATGCGGGCCAGGGGCGTGTCGTTCTGCACGGCGATCAGCACCGTGCCGACGCCCATCCATTCGATGGTGGTGGCCAGCAGTACCGGTTGCCCGCCCCGGGTCGCCCCGGTGGGTTTTACATCGGTGATCTGCCAGGCGTTCAGCGGCCGATAGAGCTGGCCCTTGTAGGTGATTTCCCGGGGGCTGCTGCCGTCCCGACGGTGGTACACCTTGAAGTCGCCAAAGCGCTCAATGGATTCACTGGTCTTGTTCAGCCAGGCCTCGAGCTTGGCCTGGGGCGATTCGCCAGCCAGTGCCGGGAGGGGCATGAGCAGGAGCGCGGCCAGCAGGCAGGCCAGGCCGCGCCCGATCTGCGCAAGGCACAGGGCGCGCGCGGCGACGGGGCCCGTGCCAGTGGGTCGTTGAAGAGTCTGCATTCCGTTGCCTGTCGCTTGATGGGAGGGTGGCCGGGACCCTAAGGGACCAGGTAGCCCCTGACCCCGGTGAAGATGATCTGCGCCGCCAGGGCGCAGACGAACAGCCCCATCAACCGGCTGACGATCTGCAAGCCCTGGTCGCCGAGGATGCGTTCGATGCGGTTGGACAGGTACAGCACCACCCCCACGGTGAGGCTGGCCAGGGCGATGCTGAGGATGGCGGTGAGCTTGTCGTCCCAGTGCGGCTGGCTGACGCCCATCACCAGCAGGGCGCCGATGGTGCCCGGGCCCACGGTCAGGGGAATGGTCAGCGGGACTATGGTCACATCCTGCTGCACGTTGTCGGTCTGCACCGCCGATTTGCCCTGGGCCATGCCCAGGGCAGAGATGAACAGCACACTGCCGGCGCCGATGCGGAAGGCGTCCACGGTGATGCCGAACACGCCGAAGATCACCCGGCCGAACAGGTACAGCAGGATGCTGGAGACCAGGGTCGCCAGGGCCACTTTCCAGGCCAGGCGCCGGCGCTCCTTGAGCGAATAGCCGCGGGTCAGGCTGATGAAGCACGAGAGCACGAAGAAGGGGCTGTAGAGCACCAGCATCTTCAGGTAAACGCTGAACAGCACGTGGAGCATGGTGGGAGCTCACGACTAAAGGAGGGCGAGCGAGAGTTTAACAGGCGCCGCAGAGCCTGTCGGCTCAACTGGTGTGCGCGGTGCTGCGCTCGCGCAGGTCGCGCTGGGTCACCCAGTGTTCCACCAGTTCCCGCAGTTGCGAGAGCTCCACGGGCTTGGCCATGTGCCCATCCATGCCGGCCTGGCGCGCGCGCTCCTTGTGCTCGGCGAGGATGTGCGCGGTGAGCGCCACCACCGGGGTACGCACCCGCTGGTTGCCGACTTCCCAGGCGCGCAGTTGCTGGGTGGCGGAGAAGCCGTCGAGCACCGGCATTTCGCAGTCCATCAGTACCAGGTCGTAGCGGTTGGCTTTCATTGCCTGCAAGGCTTCCTCGCCGTTGCTGGCGGTATCGGGCTGCAGGTTGAGCTTGCCGAGCATGCCGCGGATGACCTTGGTGGAAATACTGTTGTCCTCGGCCACCAGGATGCGGAAGTCGCTGGGCACGGTGACTGGCGCCGGGGCCTGGGCAGCGTGCGCCGGCTGGTTGTAGGGGGCGGCGGGGGCCTTGTCGCGCTGATTGAGTTCGTCCGCCAGGGTGGTCTTGAGGGTGTAGCCGGCCACTGGCTTGGCGAGGATGCGCTTGATCCCGGCATTGCGTGCAATCACCTTGCTCGGCGCATTGCTGATGCCGGTGAGCATGATCAGCAGGATGTCGTGGTTCAGGCTCGGGTCTTCCTTGATCTTCGCCGCCAGTTGCATGCCGGTCATGCCGGGCATGTTCTGGTCCAGCAATACCACGTCGAAGTAGTCCCGCAGGTGCGCCTTGGTGCGTAGCAGGGCCAGGGCTTCCTTGCCCGATGGCACGGCGCTGACGTTCAGGCCCCAGGCACTGCACTGCTGTACCAGCACCTTGCGGCAGGTGTCGTTGTCGTCCACCACCAGTACCCGCGCGCCCTGCAGGGGGCCGTCGAGGTCGGCGGTCGGGTGTTCCAGGCGCTCGGCATCCAGGGGCAGGGTCAGCCACAGGGTGCTGCCCTGGTTGGTGCCGCTCTTGATGCCGAACTCGCCATGCATCAGCAGGATCAGTTGACGGGCGATCACCAGCCCCAGGTTGCCCCCCAGGCGGGTGGTGGCGAGGAAGTTCTTGCTGTGCAGCTCGGTGTGCAGCAGGGCTTCGCGCTCTTCGGCCTCCATCGGCTGGCCGCTGTCCTGCACGGCGATGCGCAGGCGCGGTTTGCTGCTGCGCTCGTCGAGGGCGACGACGATCAGCACTTCGCCTTCATCGGTCTTCTTCAGGGCATTTTCCAACAGGCTCAGCAGGGCCTGGCGCAGGCGTGTCGGGTCACCGCTGATGACACGTGGCACCTGGGGCTGGATGAAACTGATCAGCTCGACGTTCTGCTGTTCGGCCTTGGCCCGGAAGATGCTCAGGCAGTCTTCGATCAGGGCGTTGAGGTCGAACTGCACATCGTCCAGTTCGATCTGCCCGGACTCCAGCTTGGAGATGTCGAGGATCTCGTTGATCAGGGTCAGCAGCTCGTTGCCGGCACTGTGGATGGTCTGCACGTAATCGCGCTGCTTGACCGACAGCGGGGTGCCCAGCAGCAGCTCGGTCATGCCCAGCACGCCGTTCATCGGGGTGCGGATCTCGTGGCTGATCTTGGCCAGGAACTCGGCCTTGGCATTGACCTCGGCGGTGCTGGCGGCCAGGTCGCGGCTGACGCTGAAGCGGTTCTCGGTGATGTTGCGCTGGCGCTCGCCCAGGGCAATGCTCATCAGCAGCCCGGCGATGCACACCACGCTCAAGAGGGTGACGATCAGGCCTTGCGGGGCCACCAGGGTCAGCCCCAGCAGGGCCGGCAGGATCACCAGGGTGCCGAGGTTGAAGATCACCATGGCGGCGACGAACAGGCGCGCCGGGCGATAGCCCTTGTGCCAGTGGTAGCCGCCGACGAACAGCATGCTCAGGCCGGCCAGGGCCACCAGGCCGTAGGTGATGATGTTCAGCGGCAGGGTATCGACGAACAGCAGCAACAGGCCGAACAGGCTGATCAGCAGGATGTTGCCCAGCAGCAGGCGGTTCAGCGGATGGGCGCCCAGGGGGGCGAAAAAGCGGTAGGCGAACATCATCCCGCAGGGCGCGGTCAGCAGCAGGGCGATATAGGCCCCCGGCGTCTGCAGGGCTTCCCAGGCCGGGAGCCAGGGCCCGAACAGGTTCAGCAGCATCAGCAGGCTGAGGGTCAGCAGCCCTTCGCAGGCTGCCAGCCACAGGCTGCTGCGCGAACGGGTGTAGGCGAAGCGGGTGAGGTTGTGCAGGATCAGCATCGCCAGGCAGCCGAAGAGCAGGCCGTAGATCAGCGTCTGGCTCTGGTCGGCCGCGCCCATCACCGCCGATTGCAGGGTGATGAAGGGGCGCAGTTCGTGTTCGGACACCAGGCGTACATAGACGTCCAGTGGCTTGGCGCTTTGCGGCAGCGGCAGCATGAAGTCGCTGCTGGGCAGGGGCTTTTGCGCCTGCGACGGGCCGGAGCCGGTGTTCACTTGCTCGATCAGCTTGTCGCCTTCGAGCACGTAGAGATTCAGGTGGGACAGGTCGGGGGCGAAGATCCGCAGGATCTGCTCATGGGTTCCCGGTTGCAGCTTGAAGCGTAGCCACAGGGCGCCATCGGGCTCGGCGGCGGTGAGCTTGTCCAGCTCGATCGGGCTGAACTGGTTGGTGTAGCGCGGGGAGCGGATGTCACTGAGCTGCAGGTCGGCCTGTTCGTCGAGCAAAACCGCCCAGCCACTGCCTTGAGCGGCCAGGGCCGGGTTCAAGCAGAGCAGGGTCAGCAAGGTGACGGTGAAGCCTAGGGCAATCCTGAGCCAGCGCACGGCGAAATCCCTTCGTTGGTTGATGCCTGATTATAACTATGCGCGGCGTAATGACCGCACGGCAAGGGCGTTTGCCCTTGCCGGGGTCAACGACAGCCTTACTCCTGGCCGCGCTCGCGGGCAATGGCGCGGTAGCCGATGTCCTTGCGGTAGAAGCAGCCCTGCCAGTCGATCTCGGCCGCCAGGCGGTAGGCCTGTTGCTGAGCCGCGTCAACGCTGTCACCCATGGCGGTAGCGCACAGTACCCGGCCGCCGGAGGTCACGACCTGGCCATCCTTGAGTGCGGTACCGGCGTGGAACACCTTGCCTTCCAGTGCTGCCGCGGCGTCCAGGCCAGTGATGGCCGCGCCCTTGGCGTAGTCACCAGGATAGCCGCCTGCCGCCAGAACGATACCCAGGCTCGGGCGTGGGTCCCACTGCGCTTCGACCTTGTCCAGGGCCTGGGCCAGGGCGGCTTCCACCAGCAGCACCAGGCTCGATTGCAGGCGCAGCATCACCGGTTGGGTTTCCGGGTCGCCGAAGCGGCAGTTGAACTCGATGACTTTCGGGTTGCCGGCCTTGTCGATCATCAGCCCGGCATAGAGGAAGCCGGTGTAGACGTTGCCTTCCTCGGCCATGCCGCGCACGGTGGGCCAGATCACCAGATCCATCACCCGCTGGTGCACTTCTGAAGTGACCACCGGTGCCGGGGAGTAGGCGCCCATGCCACCGGTATTGGGGCCAGTGTCGCCGTCGCCGACGCGCTTGTGGTCCTGGCTGGTGGCCATGGGCAGCACGTTCTTGCCGTCGACCATGACGATGAAGCTGGCTTCCTCGCCGTCGAGGAACTCCTCGATCACCACGCGGGAACCGGCGTCGCCGAAGGCATTGCCGGCCAGCATGTCGCGCACCGCTTCCTCGGCTTCGGCCAGGGTCATGGCCACGATCACGCCTTTGCCGGCGGCCAGGCCGTCGGCCTTGATCACGATCGGGGCGCCTTTTTCACGCAGGTAAGCCAGGGCCGGCTCGATCTCGGTGAAGTTCTGATAGTCGGCAGTAGGGATCTTGTGGCGGGCGAGGAAATCCTTGGTGAAGGCTTTCGAACCTTCCAGCTGCGCAGCACCGGCCGTCGGGCCGAAGCAGTCCAGGCCGCGGGAGCGGAACAGGTCGACCACGCCAGCCACCAGCGGCACTTCCGGGCCGACGATGGTCAGGGACACATTCTTCTGAGCAAAGTCTGCAAGCTGCTCCAGGGCCAGGACGTCGATGGCGACGTTCTCGCACTTGGCCTCGATGGCGGTGCCGGCGTTGCCTGGGGCGACGAACACTTTCTGAACCCGTGGGTCCTGAGCGACTTTCCAGGCCAGAGCGTGTTCACGACCGCCGCTACCAATGATCAGTACATTCATTTCAAAAACCTCGGATGACGCTAATTCTGTTTTGGAACCTGAAGAGCTGGACGCCTCAGGAGGTTGCAATGACAGTGGTAGATGCAAGGCGGAGCCCACCTCGATGAGCGCAGTTGCCTGTTGGCAATGAGCATCATCGAGGTGGGCTCCAACGCAGCAGATGCCGGTGTCAGTGCGACCGTTGTCGTATCAGTGACGGAAGTGGCGCATGCCGGTGAACACCATGGCAATGCCCGCTTCGTCGGCAGCGGCAATCACTTCGTTGTCACGCATCGAGCCGCCCGGCTGGATCACCGCGGTGATGCCGACCTTGGCGGCGTTGTCCAGGCCGTCGCGGAACGGGAAGAACGCATCGGAAGCCATGACCGAACCGGCGACTTGCAAGCCGGCGTGCTCGGCCTTGATGGCGGCGATTCGCGCGGAGTTCACGCGGCTCATCTGGCCGGCGCCGACACCGATGGTCTGGCGGTTCTTGGCGTAGACGATGGCGTTGGACTTGACGTACTTGGCGACTTTCCAGGCGAAGATCAGGTCGTTGATCTCTTGCTCGGTCGGGGCGCGCTTGGTCACGACTTTCAGGTCATCGGCACTGATCATGCCGATGTCGCGGCTCTGCACCAGCAGGCCGCCGTTGACGCGCTTGTAATCCCAGGCCGCAGCGCGCTCAGCCGACCACTGGCCGCAGGCCAGCAGGCGCACGTTGGCCTTGGCAGCGACAATGGCGCGGGCTTCTTCGCTCACGGATGGGGCAATGATCACTTCGACGAACTGACGCTCGACGATGGCCTTGGCGGTGGCTGCATCCAGCTCGCGGTTGAAGGCGATGATGCCGCCGAAGGCCGATTCGGTGTCGGTGGCGTAGGCCAGTTCGTACGCCTGGCGGATACCGCCTTCAGCGTCCGGGCTGACCGCCACGCCGCACGGGTTGGCGTGCTTGACGATGACGCAGGCCGGCTTGACGAAGCTCTTCACGCATTCCAGCGCGGCGTCGGTGTCGGCCACGTTGTTGTAGGACAGCTCTTTGCCTTGCAGTTGGGTCGCGGTGGCGATGCCGACTTCAGCAGGCTTGGCCTCAACGTAGAACGCCGCGCTCTGGTGCGGGTTCTCGCCGTAGCGCATTTCCTGGGCCTTGATGAACTGGCTGTTGAAGGTGCGCGGGAATTCGCTGCGATCTTCTGTGCTGAGGGTTTCGGCGGCCTGGTTCACGGTGCCCATGTAGTTGGCGATCATGCCGTCGTACGCAGCGGTGTGTTCGAAGGCCTTGAGCATCAGGTCGAAGCGCTGGGCGTAAGTCAGGCCACCGGCCTTGAGGCTTTCCAGGACGCCGGCGTAGTCGCTGGCATTGACCACGATGGCCACGTCCTTATGGTTCTTGGCCGCCGAGCGGACCATGGTCGGGCCGCCGATGTCGATGTTCTCGATGGCGGTCGGCAGGTCGCAGCCTGGCTTGTTGATGGTGGCTTCGAACGGGTAGAGGTTGACCGCGACCAGGTCGATCGGCTTGATCCCGTGCTCGTTCATGATGGCGTCGTCAATGCCGCGACGGCCGAGGATACCGCCGTGGATTTTCGGGTGCAGGGTCTTCACCCGGCCATCCATCATTTCCGCGAAACCGGTGTAATCCGCGACTTCCACTGCGGACACGCCGTTGTCCTGCAGCAGTTTGAAGGTCCCGCCGGTGGAGAGGATCTCCACACCAAGGGCTTCCAGCTCCTTGGCGAATTCGAGGATCCCGGTCTTGTCGGAAACACTGATCAAGGCGCGGCGGATCGGCAGGCGGGTAGTCTGGTCGGTCATCTCAATTTCCATCAAAAGCAAAGGAGTCAGCAAAAAAGGCGACCGTTTTTTACGCGGGCGCCTTTCTGGTTTGATTGAATGCTTACAGCAAATCGTACTGCTTGAGTTTCTTGCGCAGGGTACCGCGGTTTAGACCCAGGAGTTCGCTGGCCTTGGTCTGGTTGCCCTTGACGTAGTTCATCACGCTTTCGAGCAACGGAGCCTCGACTTCGGAGAGCACCAGGTTGTACACGTCCGTGACGGCAGCGCCCTCAAGGTGGGCGAAATAATTGTGCAGCGCCTTCTCGACACTCCCGCGAAGGGTCTGGCCTTCTTCGCTGGGTGTATTGAGGTGCTGTTTCAAATTCACGTTGTCGCTCACGGGTGTTGTTCCACTCACTAAAGTCTCGGTCATCATCGTCATGCGGCCACCCCCTCTCCGTCCCCTGTTTCCAGGCTCTTGTAACGTCCGGCAAAGAACTCACGAACGTTGGCGCATTGTGCTTCCGTATCTTCCAAACGATTGAAGTGGGCGCGAAACTCCCTGGCGCCCGGCAGGGTTGCGAGATACCAGCCCACATGCTTGCGCGCAATGCGTACGCCCATGACATCTCCATAGAAGGCATGCAGCGCGGCCAGGTGCTCTAGCAGAATACGTTCCACCTCGAACAGCTCCGGTGCCGGGAGGGTTTCACCGGTACTGAGGAAGTGTTCGATCTCACGAAAAATCCATGGCCGCCCCTGGGCGGCCCGGCCGATCAACAGCCCGTCGGCGCCGGTGGCGTGCAACACCCGCCGGGCCTTTTCCGGCGAGTCGATATCGCCATTGGCAAAGACCGGGATCGACACCGCCTGCTTGATCGCGGCAATGGTGTCGTACTCGGCTTCACCGGTGTACAGGTCGGCCCGGGTCCGACCATGGACCGCCAGTGCCGTGATGCCGGCCTGCTCGGCGATCTTCGCCACCGTCAGGCCGTTCTTGTTCTCCCGGTCCCAGCCGGTGCGGATCTTCAGGGTGACCGGTACATCCACAGCGGCCACTACTGCCTGGAGAATCTCGTTGACCAGGGCTTCGTCCTTCAGCAACGCGGAGCCGGCGGCCTTGTTGCAGACCTTCTTGGCCGGGCAACCCATGTTGATATCAATAATCTGTGCGCCCAACTCGACGTTGGCGCGGGCGGCGTCTGCCAGCATCTGTGCATCACCCCCGGCAATCTGCACCGAGCGGGGCTCGGGATCGCCTTCGTGGATCATGCGCAACCGCGATTTGCGGCTGTTCCACAAGCTCATGTCGCTGGTGACCATTTCCGAGACTACAAGGCCCGCGCCCAATTGCTTGCAAAGCTGACGAAAGGGCTGGTCTGTAACCCCCGCCATCGGGGCGAGAATCAAACCGTTGTGCACTGTATATGGGCCGATGCGTACCGCCGACATAGGACTTCCCTGTTGTGGGGCCGGATCATGAGAGTTCGAAAAAGGGTTGGCATGATACCCGCTCTCGATGACCGGATAAAGGCTGAATTGGATAAAATCTGAACAGTTCTTCTGTAACGTCCTGGGAGCAATCCAGGCGAAACAGTCATAAAACTGTCGTTAATCCAGAGTCGTCCGTGAACTTGTGCAGCCGATTCACTCAGGCGAGTGGAAACTCAGACTGTAGTTCACCGCTTTCGGGCCGGGGTCAAGAATATCCAGGGCGATGTGAATCGGGGTCTGCGGCGGCATTTCCGCCGCATCCTGCAAGTCACCGCCCAGGTATTCCCCGGGCTTGAAGCTGCGGCTGGCGATCAGGTGGCCGTTGAGGTCGGCGAAGCGCAGCTCAAGCAGCGGGAAGGGTTGGGAGAAGGGCGCGCGGTTATAGATGATGGCGTCCACCACCAGGGCGCCGCTGAATTCCGGATGGCTGCGTACCACCAGGTTGCTGCTCTTGATCCGGGCGATGTCGACCCGGGAAGGTACCGTGCAGCCGAATTCCGGGCACAGTTGCTGGAACCAGGGGCGGTACTGGTCCTGGCGGGCCAGCTCATCAAAGTGATAGGCGACGTATTGTCCCACCAGGCCGCCGGCGGCCAGCAGGATCAGCAGCAGCCAGAGCAGGCGCTTGCCCCAGGGCGAGCGGCGCTTCTGCCAGTCGAGGTGGAGCGGGTCGTCCACCAGGTCCAGCAGCACCTCTTCCTTGACCCCGGGCTCGTTGCGCTCGCGGCGCTTCTTGCCGGAGACGGCGGGCTCGTCGTCCTGGTCGTCCGGGTTGGCAGGCGAGTGAGGTTCCAGGTCATCGTCCAGGCGCAACCTGGGCGCCTGGGGTTCGTCGTCCAGGTCCGCGAGGTTGAACGACAGCGACGGTTCGGTGCGGCTGGGCTTGGGTGGTTCGGCGCTGGGTTCGGCGTCGTCCGGTTGCACCTTGGGGGGCGAAGGCTCGCTGTCGTCCCGTTCGGCGGCGCTGCCGAACAGTCCGTCCGGCCAGTGCGCCTCGTCGGCGTCCTGGGTGTCGCGCCGGGCGCTGAGGCTGCCTTCCTTGTGCTCGCGTTCCTGGCCAAAGGCCTTGGCTGGCTGGATTTCGCGCTGTTCGAGCTTGGCCAGTTCCTCATCGAGGTCCAGGTGATCCAGGTCCATCTCGGCGGCCGACCATTGCTTCTGGCTGATGGCGCGCTGAGGAGCGGCAGGGGCCGCGGGGGGTGGCAGATCCGGCTCGGGTGCCGCCGGTGCCGGCGCCACGGTCGCTGCGGGAGCAGCCGGTGGCGCTACGGGTTTGGCAGCGGCTTTCGAGGTGGCAGCTTCCTTGGCCGCGCGCTGCTCGAGCAACTGCCGTGCGGCGTTGAACACCTGCAGGCAGGAGCCACAGCGAACCACTCCACGGGCCACGCTCAACTGGGCGTGGCTGACGCGGAAGCGGGTTTGGCAATGCGGGCACTGGGTGACGAAACTGTCGGTCATGCGGCCATCCGGATTATGCAGGCGGCCATTCTAGCGCCGACGGCCGGTGATGCGCACCCAGCCATCAAGGGTGGCGATCGGGTCCAGATCGAAGTCCTGGGCATAAGCCGCGGCGACTTCCTCGCCCTGTTCGGCAAGGATGCCGGAAAGCGCCAGGCGCCCGCCAGACTTGACCAGCCCCGAAAGCTGCGGCGCCAGGGCCACCAGTGGCCCGGCCAGGATGTTGGCCACCAGCACATCGGCTTGCTCCTGGGGCAACTGCTCGGGCAGGTAGAGCGGGAACAGCTCGTCGGCAATGCCGTTGCGCCCTGCGTTGTCACGGGAGGCTTCCAGGGCTTGCACGTCGATGTCGGTGCCCACCGCCTGTTTGGCGCCCAGCAACAGGGCGGCAATGGCCAGGATCCCCGAGCCGCAGCC
The DNA here is from genome assembly GCF_058796855.1 of Pseudomonas sp. GW823-FHT03E05. NCBI lineage: Bacteria > Pseudomonadati > Pseudomonadota > Gammaproteobacteria > Pseudomonadales > Pseudomonadaceae > Pseudomonas > Pseudomonas sp. GW823-FHT03E05. The sequence continues at coordinate 71,604 of NZ_JBXAJB010000005.1, read as the reverse complement.
GAAGTCCAGCACGTTGCAGTCCTTCAGGTCCTGGCCGTCCAGCCATTCCAGGCACAGGGCGGTGGTCGGGTGGGTGCCGGTGCCGAAGGCCAGGCCCGGGTCCAGCAGCAGGTTCACGGCCTCGGGCTCCGGCGCGGCGTGCCAGCTGGGAACGATCCACAGGCGCTGGCCGAAACGCATGGGCTGGAAGTTGTCCATCCAGCTGCGCTCCCAATCCTGGTCTTCGATGACTTCGCTGTGATGCTCGGGCAGCGGGCCGCCGGTCAGCAGTTCCATGTGGGCGAGTACGCTGGCGGCTTCGGTGCCGCCCTCGAACAGGGCCAGCAGATGGGTGTGGGACCAGAGCGGGGTGGTGTTCAGTTCAGGTTCGAAGATCGGCTGATCCTCGGCGTCCATGAAGGTGACCGAGACGGCACCGACTTCAAGAAAAGCGTCTTCGTAGGTTTCGGCTTGTTCTGGGCTGATGGCGAGACGGACTTGCAGCCAAGGCATGGCGGGCACCTTTGAAAATATGTGATGTGCAGCCTAGTGGGCCGCGAGAAGCGCGCAAGTTTACGCGAGACGCCCCTTGGGAGCGAGGGGGATGCCCTGTGCTTGGTCGCAAGGACGGTTGATCAGGGAATGGCCGCTGCGCGGTTCGCGAGCAGGCTCGCTCCTGCAGGGCGGCGGCGGATACGACAAGGCCGCTCGAAAGCGGCCTTGTCGGTGTGGCGGGTGCCGATCAGTGTTGCTCGGCCAGCTTGTGCTCGAGGTAGTGAATGTTCACGCCCCCTTTGCAGAAGCCTTCGTCACGGGTCAGGTCGCGGTGCAGCGGGATGTTGGTCTTGATCCCGTCGACGACGATTTCGTCCAGCGCATTGCGCATGCGCGCCATGGCTTCGTCACGGGTGGCCCCGTAGGTGATCAGCTTGCCGATCAACGAATCGTAGTTCGGTGGAACCGCGTAACCGCTGTACAGGTGCGAGTCGACGCGCACGCCGTTGCCGCCCGGGGCATGGAAATGCTTGACCGTGCCTGGGCTTGGCATGAAGGTTTTCGGGTCTTCGGCGTTGATCCGGCATTCCAGCGCGTGGCCGCGGATCACGACGTCGTCCTGGGTGAACGACAGCTTGTTGCCGGCGGCAATGCTGAGCATTTCCTTGACGATGTCGATACCGGTCACCATTTCCGATACCGGGTGCTCTACCTGCACGCGAGTGTTCATCTCGATGAAGTAGAAGCGGCCGTTCTCGTAGAGGAACTCGAACGTGCCGGCGCCACGGTAGCCGATGTCGATGCACGCCTTGACGCAGCGGGCGAAGACTTCCTGGCGGGCGGTCTCGTCGATGCCCGGTGCCGGCGCTTCTTCGAGGACCTTCTGGTGACGACGCTGCAGCGAGCAGTCGCGGTCGCCCAGGTGGATGGCGTTGCCCTGGCCGTCGGACAGCACCTGGACTTCCACGTGACGTGGGTTGGTCAGGAACTTCTCCAGGTAGACCATCGGGTTGCCGAACGCCGCGCCGGCTTCGGAGCGGGTCAGCTTCGCCGAGGCGATCAGGTCTTCTTCCTTGTGCACCACGCGCATGCCGCGACCACCACCGCCACCGGCGGCCTTGATGATCACCGGGTAGCCGACTTCACGGCCGATGCGCAGGGCGGTTTCCTCGTCTTCCGGCAGCGGGCCGTCGGAACCTGGAACCGTCGGTACGCCGGCAGCGATCATGGCGTGCTTGGCGGAAACCTTGTCGCCCATCAGGCGGATGGTCTCGGCTTTCGGGCCGATGAAGGCGAAGCCGGAGTTTTCCACCTGTTCGGCGAAGTCGGCGTTTTCCGCGAGGAAGCCGTAGCCAGGGTGGATCGCCGTGGCGCCAGTGACTTCAGCGGCCGCGATGATGGCCGGGATGTGCAGGTAGGACTGCGCGGCTTGCGCAGGGCCGATGCATACCGATTCGTCTGCCAGGCCCAGGTGCATCAGCTCCTTGTCGGCCTTGGAGTAGACGGCTACGGTCTTGATCCCCATTTCCTTGCAGGCACGCAGGATCCGCAGGGCGATTTCGCCGCGGTTGGCGATCAGGACTTTTTCCAACTTCGCAGGCTTCAACATCAAAGACTCTCCGCGGTTCAAACGATGGTGAACAGCGGTTGGTCGTACTCAACCGGCTGGCCGTCTTCGACAAGAATGGACTCGATCACACCGCTGGTTTCAGCTTCGATGTGGTTCATCATCTTCATCGCTTCGACGATGCACAGGGTGTCGCCCTTCTTCACGCTCTGGCCGACTTCAACGAAGGCTGGCGAGGTAGGCGAAGACTTGCGGTAGAAAGTACCGACCATCGGCGAACGGGCCACGGTGCCGTTCAGCGCGGGTGCGGCCGGTGCTGCAGGAGCGGCGGCGGCAGGAGCGGCAGCGGCAGGCGCAGCCACTGGAGCGGCAACCGGAGCCGGTGCATAGTACTGCTGGGCTGGAGTCTTGCTGTGGCGGCTGATGCGTACGGACTCTTCGCCTTCCTTGATCTCCAGCTCGTCGATGCCGGACTCTTCCAGCAGTTCGATCAGTTTCTTAACTTTACGGATATCCATGAATCATCAACTCCCAAGGGTCGGTCAGGGGCGTTTATCGCTTGTCGTTCAAGCGTTTGCCTGACGTTCAAGCTGTTCTAGGGCGGCCTCCAGGGCCAGTCGGTAACCGCTGGCGCCAAGGCCGCAGATCACTCCCACCGCAACATCGGAGAAGTAGGAGTGATGACGGAAAGGTTCGCGTTTGTGCACGTTGGACAAATGCACTTCGATGAATGGGATGCTCACCGCCAGCAGCGCGTCACGTAATGCGACGCTTGTATGCGTAAAAGCTGCTGGATTGATCAAAATGAAATCCACGCCTTCATCGCGGGCGGCATGGATGCGCTCGATCAATTCGTACTCGGCATTGCTCTGCAGGTACTGCAGATGGTGCCCGGCATCACGGGCCCGTTGCTCCAGGTCCTGGTTGATCTGGGCCAGGGTGGTTGCACCGTAGACCCCCGGTTCACGGGTGCCGAGCAGGTTCAGGTTGGGTCCGTGAAGAACCAGTAGGGTGGCCATCGGTTGTTCCTTGTTATCGGGGGCTGTTGTCAGAACCCGGCGACTATGCCGGAAAGACTTTATGACTGTCCAGTTCTCTGCAATAGCCAGCACGATGACCGATGTTTGCGCAAAATATGTGACCGACAGGTTAAATCCGGTCATTTGCCCTCAAGAAGGGGGGCGTGCTTCTTGTCGCCCGTTTCGTCGCTGATGGCGGTGGGTTGTGGTTTGCGCGCCCGTTTCAGAGCCTAGACGCGGAACGCTTGGACGGCCGTATGTAATTGCCCGCCCAGGTCCAGCAGGTTTTCGCCCTGGGCCCGGCCTTCGCCGATGCGCAGCAGGTTGTCGCCGCCCAACTGGTGGATGCGTTCGCTGTGATCGCGGATTTCGCTCACCGCGCCGCTCTGCTGGGCAGTGACATCGGCGATCCGCACGGCGGTATCGGCGATGGTCTGGATCGCCCCGACGATTTCGTCCAGGGCGCCATCGGCGGCCTGGGCCTGGCCGGCGGTGGCCTCGGCGTGTTCGACCTGGGCGCGCATGCCTTGTACCGATTGCTGGGCGGCGGCCTGCAGGCCGGCGATCAGGGTCTGGATCTCCGCGGTGGCCCCGGCGGTGCGCTGGGCCAGGGAGCGCACTTCTTCGGCGACCACGGCAAAACCGCGGCCCATTTCCCCGGCGCGGGCGGCTTCTATGGCGGCGTTGAGGGCCAGCAGGTTGGTCTGGTCGGCGATGGAGCGGATCACCGTCAGCACGCCGCCGATGGTGGCGGATTCCTGCGCCAGGTGTTCGATCATCTGCGCGTTGCCCTGGACTTCCCCGACAAGGGCGTGCAGCCCGGTGAGGCTCAGGCCTATGACTTTCTGCCCCTGCTGCACGGCGAGGCCAGCACTGCGGCTGGCGTCGGCGGCCTGGCTGGCGTCCCCGGCGACCTGCTGGATGGTGGCTTCCAGTTCGCCCAGGGCATCGCGGATCTGTGCGGTGTCGCCGGCCTGGCGCTCGGCGCCGCTGTGCAGGCCGCTGCTCAGGTCGGCCAGGGCACGGCTGCTGCCGGCCACTTGTTCGGCGTTCTGGCGGATGGTGCCCACCAGGTCCACCAGGTAGGCGCGCAGGCGGTTCAGGGACTCCTCGATGTCATGCAGCTCGCGGTTGGTCTTGCCCAGCTGGATCGGTCGGCTGAAGTCGCCTTCGGCCCAGGTCGACAGCGCCGGGGCGAGGTTGGTCAGAACCCGCGCCAGCTTGCGCTGCAAGGTGTCGATCACCAGGGCGATCAACAGGATCAGGCCGATCATCAGCCCCTGCATCAGCCGCACTTCGCCCTGGATCTGCCCGTGCTGGGCCCGTACCGCCGGTTCCAGCTCGGCGATGGCCTGGCGCACGGCGTTGATCTTCAGCAGGGTTGCGGCGCTCAGGTCGGCGCGCTTCTGGATCTGCTCGCGGGTGCGCTGCAGTTCTGCCGGATAGCGGCTGAGCAGGCTGTTGAGTTCACGCTTGAAGCCTATGCCGGCATCTTCGGCGGCGGCTTTCTCGGTGTTTTCCAGGCCCATCATGGCGGCGAAATCATCGGTGCCCGATTCGCTGCTGGCGGCCACGCCCAATAAAGGCAGGGCTTCGAGCTGATCGGCCTGGGCGCGGATGCTGTTCACTTCCCGTTCCACATCGGCGGCCAGCTCGCTGCGGCCACTGCTCACCAGCTTGTCCCGGGCCAGGGAGAGCTTGCCCAGGTGCTGGGAGGCGGTGAGCAATAAAGGCAGGTAGTTCGCGGCTTCCGCGCTCTTGGCCCCGCTGGCGTACTGGCTGAGCTGCTCCAGGTTGGCGCCCAGCTCGCGTTCGGCCTGCAACAGCAGGGCCTGGGGATCGCCTGCCAGCTTGCCGGCGGCCAGCAGGTCGGTCTTGCTGAAGTCGTCGAGGCTGGCCAGGCTCGGGCGCAGGCTTTGCGCCAGCGGTGGCGGCAGTTCGCCCAGCTCGCCCTGCAGGGTTTCCAGGGCCTGGGCCGCACTGCTCAGGCGCAGGGCATCGCCGCTGGCCAGGTAGTCTTCGATATTGCGCGCCACCTGGTTCTGAAACTGCTGGGACAGCCCCAGGTAGCGCTCCATCAATAGATAGGGGCGTTCCAGGGCCCGTTGCGACCACCAGAGCGTCGCCCCAAGGGCGAGGCAAACGGCAACGAGCAGCAGGGTATTGAGATTGGTCAGCAGCTTCAGGCGCATCGGGGTTCTACCAACGGCTTAAATGGTAAGCGCCTGAATTTATTGCGTTTGTATTACAAGGTTATGACCGAATCGGTGGATTCGGATGAAAAGATGGCACTTTGACTTGATCGCGCGGCCTGGACCCGATTGCGCCCGCCATGCTTGGCCCGGTACAGGGCTTCGTCGGCCTGGCTGGCCATCATCAGGCTGTCGGAATCCTCCTGCATTTCCACCACCCCGGCGCTGAAGGTGCACCACAGGTCCTGGGGCTGGGCGGGGTAGTGGATCTCGGCAAAGCGCTGGCGGATTTCGTCCAGAACCTTGCACGCGGCGTCCTGGTCGGTGTCGGGCATGACAATGGCAAATTCTTCGCCGCCGTAGCGGCCGATGAAGTCGGTCTTGCGCAGGCGCTGTTTGAGAAACAGCGCCAGGCTCTTGATCACCCGGTCGCCCATGGGGTGGCCGTGGCTGTCGTTGACCCGCTTGAAGTGGTCGATATCCAGCATGGCGAAGCTCAGCGGCTTGCCCTCGCGACGGGCGCGGAAACTGCAGTCTTCCAGCAGTTGCAGGATATGGGTGTGGTTGTACAGGCCGGTGAGGCTGTCGCGGACCATTCGCGCCTTGAGGTTGCGCGCCCGGGCCGCGCGGTTGCGCACGGTGGTGATCAGGTGCCGGGGCTTGATCGGCTTGGTGAGGAAGTCGTCGCCGCCTTCGCTCATGGCGTCCAGCTGCTTGTCCAGGTCGTCCTCGGCGGACAGGTAGATGATCGGCACGCTGACGTAGCGGTCGTTGTGGCGGATTACCTTGGCCAGTTCGGTGCCGGTGCAGGCCGGCATGTACATGTCGAGAATGATCAGGTCCGGCTGGAAGTCCGCCAGCTCGGCCATGGCCTGGATCGGTTCGATCAGGGTGCGGGTGACGATCCCGGCACTGTTGAGCAGGCGCTCGGTGTGCAGGGCCTGGGCCCGGGAGTCGTCGATGATCAGCACTTTATATGGTTCGTACTGGGCGACGCAGGTCAGTACTTCGATTTTTTCCAGCAGGCTGGAGGCTTCCAGGGTGCCGGTGAGGAATTCCTGGCCGCCGGCGCGCACTGCGGCCAGGCGCGTCGGGGTGTCGGTTTCATGCAGGCTGAAGAACAGCAGCGGGAGTTTCTGCTCCAGGCCGACCTGGGCCTCGGCGGCCAGGGTCAGGCCCATGCCGGCACCGCAGAAATCCACATCGATGACGATGGCCGCCGGCAGGCGTTCGACCATGGACGAACGAAAGGCCGGAATGCTGTCCAGGGACTGGGCGCTGAGGCCGAAGAATTCCAACTGCTTGGCCAGGCGCTCGGCCCGGTCGTGGTCCTGCAGCATCACGTAGATCGGCTTGCGCAGGGGCGGCAGGAAGGTCTGTTCCAGTTGGTCGCCGTGGCGCAGCCCGGTGCGCGACAGGCGCTGCATCAGGCGGTTGAGGTCGGTGATCAGGTTGCTGCTGAGGCGGCCACGGTTGGCGTCCACCGCTTCCAGGGACTGGCTGATGCTGCGGGCCAGCTGGGTATGTTCGGGTTGTTCGAAACGTTCGGCGAAGCGCAGCAGGCGCAGGTTGGCCTCGCACAGCTCCGACATGTCGGTGGTCGACCATTCGCTGCGTTGCAGACGCTGCCATATCTCAAGAATCTGACGTGCCTGATGAATTACCCGCTGGGCAAAGTGGTGCTTGAGGCGCTCACGGCTGGGGTCTTCTGGCTCGGTCATATCCTGACTACTAGTTAGGGTGCATGCTGAGATCGACTGGTGGCTCTATGCTAGCACCACTTTTGTGTCCCATGAGTGTCGTACGTCAATAATGTGCAAAGCGACGTTATTCAGTTCCTGACCGACTGGTCGCGTAGGCTCCGGACTGTGCTTCATTTATAGTGGCCAGCTGATTCGCAATCATTGCGCGGCGCGCATTTGCCGGAAGATTTATCCCGTCAAGGCAAGGCACGATGGAGTAGGGTTGTGGTCGAACCGATGAACTCAAGTGATTGAAAGGACATAGCCATGCTGGATTGGAAGAATCGCGCAGGCAGCGCGCCAGATCGTGCTGCCGAACCCAAGTCGGCGACACGCAGCTATTTCGGTGGCCTGCTGTTCAGTCGTGCCCTGGCCACCTTGCTGGGCCTGTATCTGCTGGTCACCGGTGCCCTGGGCTGGTACTGGAGCCAGGAGCCGGCGCTGTTCCCGGTCCAGCAGAACGCCCAGATCGCCGCCGAGAAGGAAGGCCGACAGATGGTGGTGGGCTACACCACCGTGGAAACCCTGAAGACCGTGGTCGGCACCCTGCTGGACAAGCCGGGTGGCTACATTTCCAACGACCGTTTTCCACCGGGGCTGTGGATGGACAACATGCCGAGCTGGGAATACGGCGTGCTGGTCCAGGTCCGCGACCTGACCCGTGCCCTGCGCAAGGACTTCGCCCGTTCCCAGTCGCAGTCCGCCGAAGACGCCGACCTGGCCAAGGCCGAGCCGCGCTTCAACTTCGACAACAAGAGCTGGATCCTGCCGTCCAGCGAATCGGAGTACCAGGAAGGCATCAACTCCCTGAGCCGCTACCAGGCGCGTCTGTCCGATCCGAACCAGAAGACCGCGCAGTTCTATGCCCGCGCCGACAACCTCAACAACTGGCTGGGTGACGTTGGCACGCGCCTGGGCTCGCTGTCCCAGCGCCTGTCGGCCAGCGTCGGCCGGGTCAAGCTCAATACTGCTCTGAAGACCGAAGTGCCGGCCCCGGGCCAGGGCCCGCAGGTTGATGAAGAAGTGGTGGAAACCCCGTGGATGCAGATCGACAACGTGTTCTACGAAGCCCGTGGCCAGGCCTGGGCGCTGTCGCACCTGCTGCGGGCCATCGAGGTGGACTTCGCCGATGTGCTGGCGAAGAAGAACGCCACCGTCAGCGTGCGCCAGATCATTCGCGAACTGGAAGCGTCCCAGGAGCCGGTCTGGAGCCCGATGATTCTCAATGGCAGCGGCTTCGGCGTGCTGGCCAACCACTCGCTGGTGATGGCCAACTATATTTCCCGGGCCAACGCGGCGGTCATCGACTTGCGTCAATTGCTCAATCAAGGCTGATCCATGGTCGCAACCGACAAAGAGGCGGCCCACCGCGCCGCCTCCGATGCAGAACAGATTGCCTGGGTCGATGGCGAAGACCAGTTGCTGGGCGCCATGGTCCGTTCCGAGTTGCGCGAGCGCGGCCTGATCGGGCGTGGCACCTACATCATGCTGTTCAACTCCGCCGGTGAGCTGTGCGTGCACCGGCGAACCCTGAGCAAGGCCATCTACCCGGGCTACTGGGACGTCGCCGCCGGCGGCATGGTCCTGGCCAGCGAGAGCTACGCCGAGTCGGCCGCCCGGGAACTGGAGGAGGAACTGGGGGTGAGCGGGGTGGAGCTGGTCGCCCACGATCATTTCTTCTTCGAGGACACCGGCAACCGCCTCTGGTGCTCGGCGTTCTGTGCGGTGTGGGACGGCCCGCTGCGCCTGCAGCCGGAAGAAGTCCTCGAAGCGCACTTCATGCCACTGGATCAGGTGCTGCGGGAAATCCACGAAAAGCCCTATTGCCCGGACTCCCTGGCTGCCCTGCAGCGCTATCTGGCACGGCGTCGCTAAAGTTGCATAAATTGGCGCTGATTGGCTCTTAGCAACCGGGCTTTTTGCCGTTACACTGCGCGACTTTTCAAGCTGAACCAGGCTGCCCTGGTTCAGTAGCGCTGCCCCTGCCTGAGTGGGGCTTCGCGGTCGATGGCACCGCCATGTGCTTCGACCAGTCTTTGTCCTCCCAAGAGGATTGCCGGTGGCCAAAAAAGCCGCATCCTTCGCCGCCCTTGGTGGCCTGGTATTTTCCACCGACGCAGGTCGACATTGCCCGGACTGTAGCCAGCCGGTAGCCGCCTGTATCTGCAAACAAACCGTGATCCCGGCCGGCGACGGCATTGCCCGCGTGCGCCGCGAAAGCAAGGGCCGTGGCGGCAAGACGGTGACTACCATCACCGGCGTGCCCCTGGCCGAAGATGCTCTCAAGGAGCTGGCCACGACGCTGAAGAAACGCTGTGGCACCGGCGGCGCCCTGAAAGACGGCGTCATCGAAATCCAGGGCGACCATGTCGAGCTACTCTTGGCGGAACTGGTCAAGCACGGTTTCAAGGCGAAGAAGTCCGGCGGCTAGCAGCCTCTGTGAAAACCACCTGTGACTGGACCCTGTCTTGATTCGCTCAGGACACCGGCGTCGTCTCCATGGTTTTCACAGAGCCTGTTCATGAACGGTTTCTAAACTCGGCACGGCGGGCGCGGTCTATTGCGCTTGCAGGCTAATCGTCATTTTCATTCTTTAGACTGCGCCAGCCCTGGAGTGGGGCGGCGCTCTATGACTTCTTTATAGGGGACTTCGATGTCCGTACGACGCACACGTAAAGACGATGGCAGCCAATGGACAGTTGCGGACAGCCGCAGTGTCTACGGGATTCGCCATTGGGGGGCCGGGTATTTCGCGATCAATGACGCCGGTCGCGTCGAAGTTCGTCCGAACGGCCCGAGCAGCTTGCCCATCGATCTGTTCGAGCAGGTCGAGGAGCTGCGCAAGAGCGGCTTGTCCCTGCCGTTGCTGGTGCGCTTCCCGGACATCCTCCAGGACCGCGTGCGCCAGCTGACCGGTGCCTTCGACGCTAACATCGGGCGCCTGGAATACCAGAGCAAGTACACCGCGCTGTACCCGATCAAGGTCAACCAGCAAGAAGCGGTGATCGAGAACATCATCGCCACCCAGAATGTTTCCATCGGCCTGGAAGCCGGCTCCAAGCCGGAGCTGCTGGCGGTACTGGCCCTGGCGCCCAAGGGCGGCACCATTGTCTGCAACGGCTACAAGGACCGCGAGTTCATCCGCCTAGCGCTGATGGGCCAGAAGCTGGGCCACAACGTGTTCATCGTCATCGAGAAAGAGTCCGAAGTGGGCCTGGTGATCGAGGAAGCGGCGTCCCTCAAGGTCAAGCCACAGGTGGGCCTGCGGGTGCGCCTGTCGTCCCTGGCTTCGAGCAAGTGGGCCGACACCGGTGGTGAAAAGTCCAAGTTCGGCCTGTCGGCGGCGCAACTGCTGTCGGTGGTGGAACGTTTCCGCGCCGCCGGCCTGGACCAGGGCATCCGCCTGCTGCACTTCCACATGGGCTCGCAGATCGCCAACCTGGCGGACTACCAGCACGGCTTCAAGGAAGCGATCCGCTACTACGGCGAGCTGCGCAACCTCGGCCTGCCGGTGGACCACATCGACGTCGGCGGCGGCCTGGGTGTGGACTACGACGGCACCCACTCGCGCAACGCCAGTTCGATCAACTACGACATGGACGACTACGCCGGCGTGGTGGTGGGCATGCTCAAGGAATTCTGCGACGCGCAGAACCTGCCGCACCCGCACATTTTCTCCGAGAGCGGCCGCTCCCTGACCGCCCACCACGCCATGCTGGTGGTGCAGGTCACCGACGTCGAGAAGCACAACGACGACGTGCCGCAGATCGACAACAAGCAGGAGCTGCCGGAAACCGTGCAATGGCTGGTGGACCTGCTGGGCCCGACCGACATTGAAATGGTTACCGAAACCTACTGGCGCGCCACTCACTACATGAGCGACGTGGCCGCCCAGTACGCCGACGGCAAGCTGACCCTGGCCGAGAAAGCCCTGGCCGAGCAGTGCTACTTCGCCGTATGCCGGCGCCTGCACAACTCGCTCAAGGCGCGCCAGCGTTCCCACCGCCAGGTGCTGGACGAGCTCAACGACAAGCTGGCCGACAAGTACATCTGCAACTTCTCGGTATTCCAGAGCCTGCCGGACACCTGGGCCATCGGCCAGGTCCTGCCGATCCTGCCGCTGCACCGCCTCGACGAAGAGCCGCTGCGCCGCGCGGTGCTGCAGGACCTGACCTGCGACTCCGACGGCAAGATCAAGCAGTACGTCGACGAGCAGAGCATCGAGACCAGCCTGCCGGTACACGGCCTCAACGAGGGCGAGGACTACCTGCTGGGGATCTTCCTGGTGGGCGCCTACCAGGAAATCCTTGGTGACATGCACAACCTGTTCGGCGACACCGACTCGGTGAACATCTACCAGCGGGCCAATGGCAGCGTGTACCACGCCGGGATCGAGACCCACGACACCATCGAAGACATGCTGCGCTACGTGCACCTGTCGCCGGAGGAGTTGATGACCCACTACCGCGACAAGGTGGCCAGCGCCAAGATCAGCGCCGCCGAGCGTACCCAGTTCCTTGACGCATTGCGCCTGGGCCTGACCCGTTCGTCCTACCTGTCTTCCTGACAGCCCCGGCGAACCCTGGAAACCCACCGCTTGCGGTGGGTTTTTTTTGCCCGCAATTCAGGCTGTGCGGCCTGCGGGCACGAGGTTCAGCGAGCCTCGGCGAACCAGCGGTCGCGGCGCTGCAGGTGCCAGGCGAAGGCGCCAAGGGTCAGGCTGCGCAGGAACATGAACAGCAGGAACGTCAGCCACAGGCCGTGGTTGCCCAGGCCTTGCAGAGCCCAGGCAAAGGGCAGCAGCAGGAGCACGGTCAGGAGCATGCCGTTGCGCATTTCCCGGGCCCGGGTGGCGCCGATGAACAGGCCGTCCAGCAGGTAGCTCCAGACCGCAATCAACGGCAGTACGGCGAGGTAGGGCAGGTAGGTAAAGGCGGTCTGGCGCACGTCGGGAATATCGGTCTGCATTTCGATGAACAGGTGACCGCCCAGCAGGAACAGCACGGCGAACCCCAGGCTGGCCAGCAGCGACCAGCCTCCGGCTACCACCAGCGAGCGGCGCAGGGCCGGGCGGTCATGGGCGCCGATGGCGTGGCCGCACAGGGCCTCCACTGCGTGGGCCAGGCCATCGAGGGCATGGGCGGTAAGCAGCAGGCCGTTGAGCAGCAGGGCATTGGCCGCCACTGTGGCATCGCCCAGGCGGGCGCCTTGCACGGTGATCAGGAAGAACACCGATTGCAGGGCCAGGCTGCGGATGAAGATGTCACGATTGACCGCCAGCAGCGGGCGCCAGCTCTGCCAGCGGCGCAATGCCGCCCAGGCGATTTGCCCCGGATAGGCCCGCAGGGCCGGCCGGGTCATGGCCAGGCCGACCAGCGCGCCGCTCCATTCGGCGATCACCGAAGCCCGGGCCGAGCCCACCACGCCCCAGTCCAGGCCGAGGACGAACCACAGGTTGAGGGCGATGTTCAGCACGTTGGTGCTGAGCAGGATGGCCAGCGGTGCCCGGGCGTTCTGGGTACCGAGAAACCAGCCCACCAGGGCGAAGCTGGCCAGGGCCGCGGGCAGGCCCAGCAGGCGGGTGTGGAAAAAGCTCCGGGTCATCTGGTCCAGCTCCGCCGAGGGCTGCATCAGGTGCAGCGCCGCGCCGCTCAGGGGCACGCCTATGGCGCCCAGCAGCAGCGCCAGCCCCATGGCCAGTATCAAGCCCTGGAGCAGGATCTGCCGCAGCGCCGCCCCGTCGCCGCGCCCGGCGGCCTGGGCGGCGAAGCCGGTGGCGCCCATGCGCAGGAAGCCCATGGCCCAGGCCAGGAAGGTATAGAGGCTGGCACCGACCGCCACGGCGCCCAGCTGGTGGGCGTGGGGCAGGTGGCCGATCACCGTGCTGTCCACCAGCGCTACCAGGGGCACGGAAATGTTCGACAGGATCATCGGCGCGGCCAGGGCCCAGACGCGGCGATGGGTGGGGCGGTGACGCCAATCGGAAATCAGGGGGGGCATGCAGGCTCCTTGCGAGAGCGGGCATTGTACCCGGCGCCCGCGGGCGCCGGGGGTTAGTGCGGGGGGATCAGTGGATGATCCAGCTCAGCAGCCAGAGGCCGAGCACCAGCCAGATGATGCCGAGGATGATAGAGGCTCGCATGAAGGCGCGGATCGCCGAGTACAGGAACATCAGGCCGATGATCAGGGCAATGATGCTGACGATCGAGGTGTCCATGCCCAGAGCGCGGGACAGGCCGTCGACAAAGTTGCCCCCGGCGTGGGTCAGGGTATTGAACAACCCGCTGAGCAGGTCGACGATAAAGCGGATCACCGAGCCGATGGCCTGGCCGAGCCATTCGAAGAAACTTTCTACCTGCATGTGCGCGTCCTGATGAAAGATGGGCCGAGTGCCCGAGCTCAAGCTTGGGCCATGAACACCCGTGGCGAGTTCCCTGTTAAGCATAGAAGCTGCCGGGGGTTGCGCATTCTGGAGGAGCCGGCTGGCCAGCGAAAGCGCTCTTGCGTCCCACGCCCATCCCCCGGAAGCTATACGCCTTCAGGAGACCCCGATGAACCTAGAGCAACTGACCCAACGCCTGCACGCCATTCGTGACCGCAACGATTGGCGGCAATTTCACAGCCCGAAGAACCTGGCCATGGCCGCCAGCGTCGAAATGGCCGAGCTGGTGGAAATCTTCCAGTGGCTGAGCGAGGACCAGTCGCGGCAACTGCCAGCAGACAAGCTGGCCCATGCCGGCCAGGAAGTGGGGGATATCGTCCTCTACCTGCTGTTGCTGTGCAGCGAGCTGGGGTTGGACATGGACCAGGTGGTACGCAGCAAGCTGGCGGACAGCGAACGGCGGTTCTGCTCATGAGCGACCGGCATTTCGACCAGTTGGCGACCCGTTTCGCCGAGAAGATCTATGGCGGCGCCAAAGGCGCGATCCGCCTGGCGGTGCTCCAGGCCGATCTCAAGGAAGCGCTGCCCGAGCGGCCACTGCGGGTGCTGGATATCGGCGCCGGGCTGGGGCACATGTCCTTGTGGCTGGCCGAGCGCGGGCACCAGGTCACCCTGGCCGAGCCCGCCGCGCCCATGCTTGAAGGCGCCCGCCAGCGCTTTGCCGACGCCGGGCAGCAGGCCACCTTCATCCAGGCGCCCTGGCAGGAACTGCTGGGGCAACTGACCGAACCCTACGACCTGGTGCTGTGCCACGCGGTGCTGGAATGGCTGGCCGAACCCCACGCGATCCTGCCGGTGCTGCATCAGTTGACCGCCGCTGATGGCTGGCTGTCCCTGGCCTTCTACAACCGCGACGCACTGGTCTACCGCAACCTGCTCAAGGGCCACTTCCGCAAGATGCGCAAGAACGACATGGCCGGCGAGAAACAGAGCCTGACCCCGCAACAGCCCCTTGATCCTCGCGAGCTGGCGGCGCAACTTGAGGGCCTGTGGCGAGTCGAAAGCCAGAGCGGAGTGCGGGTTTTCCACGATTACATGCCGGTGGAGTTCCAGGCCCGTGCCGAGCTGACGGATCTGCTGGAAATGGAGCTGGCTCACCGTCGACACCCAAGTTTCGCCGGGCTTGGGCGTTATCTGCATTGGCTGTGCCGGCCGGTCTAACGGAGTGTGCAATGAAACACCGCCTGGGTCTGATCCTCCTGTGTTCGGGGCTTGCCGCCTGTCAGGGCAGCAACCCCTATGTCGCCAGCTCCAACCCGCTGCCGCCGGCCCCGCCGCAAGCGGCCAACACCTTTGACCGCAGCGCCTACCCGGCGCCGCAACGGGACTATGGCCGCTACCGCAACTGGGCCTGGCTCAATGGCCGCCTGCCCAGCGGTTCGGCCTGGGCCGACTCGGCGCAGATTGCCGAGGCGGTCAGCAATGCCCTGGATCAGCAGGGTTTGCGCCCTGTGCATGACAACCGGCCGGCGGACCTGTGGGTCAGCGCCGACCTGCACCTGGAAAAGCGCCTGCGCCAGGTCCAGGACGACTACGGGTATGGCGGTTACGGCGGCTATAACCGTTATGGCCCGGGCTACGGCATGTACGGCAGCGTGCCGGTGGTGCGCACCTACGAGGTGGAAGTGGTGGTGGTGCGGGTCAACCTGTATGACGGCGCCAGCGGCCAGCCGGTCTGGAGCGCCAGCGCCGAGACCAGCAGCCGCGGCAGCCTCGGCGAGCGGGCCGATGCCTTGCGTGAGGCGGTGCAAAAGGCAATGGCGGCCTATCCTCCCAGTTAGGATCGCCCCCGGTTTTTGTCTTCAAGCGGAGAAACAGCATGTTCCATCGAATCGCTCTACTGGTGTGTGCCGCCTTGCTCAGTGCCTGCGCCGCCAACCAGGTCAATCATGACTTCGACGCCAGCCGGGACTTTGGTGCCTACCGCAGTTGGAACTGGAAAGAACCCGCCCTGCAATACCGCCCGGATGATCCACGGATCAAGAGCGACTTGACCGAACAGCGCATCCGCCAGGCGGTGGCCGAGCAACTGGACCAGCGCGGCCTGCGTCCGGCCCAGGGCGGTGCCCGGGCCGACCTGAATGTGCAGGCGTACCTGATCGTCGAGGACCGCCAGCAGCAGGTCACCACCAACTATGGCGGCGGTTGGGGCGGCCCGTGGAATGGCTACTGGGGCGGGCCGATGTACAACGAAACCCGCAACATCACCTATAAGGTGGCAACCATCCAGATCGACCTGCTGGACGGCAAGGACGGCAAGCTGGTGTGGCGCGGCAGCGACGAGCAGATGCTCAGCAGCTCGCCCAACCCGGCAGATCGCAGCGCCGCGGTTCGCACTACGGTGATGCGCATCCTGCAGAACTACCCGCCCCACTGAAACCTTCGACCGGGCAGGGCGGCACAGGGTGTGCGGCCCTGCCTGATGCCGCCAGTCCGGCGCCCCTGCGCCCCGGCCGGCGTCTGCCACGGCCTTTGACTACACTGCTTTCATCGATGGAGATAGCGCTCGGCTGCGAGCCGGTAAAGGAGTGCCCCGATGTCTCCCCTGAAGCGGTTTTACGGCCCGGCCCGTCAGCGCGGGGCCATTGGCCTGATGGCGGCGGTGACCTTCGGCCTGGCGTTGTTGCTGATGCTGCTGGTAGTGGACAGCGGCCGGCTCTACATGGAACAGCGCAAATTGCAGCGCGTGGCGGACAACGCCGCGCTGGAGGCCGTCAGCCGTGGCGGCACCTGCCAGGCCGGCCTGACGGCCGCTGCCTACGCCGGCCAGAACGCCACCCGCAACGGCTTTACCGTAGCCACCGGCAGTAGCCTGAGCACTTCCTGCGGTTCCCTGACCACCGGGGCCAACGGCCTGCGGACCTTCACTGCCAACCCTGCACAAGCGGTGGCGATACGGGTGATCGCCACCCATACCGTGCCCATCAGCGTGGCATCGGGGGTGGCGGCCCTGTTCACACCGGGGCCGATCAACCTCACCACCCAGCTCAGCGCCACGGCCGTTGCCGCGGCGCCGACGCCCACCGTGGCGCAGTTGAGCATTCGCAGCACCCTGGGCACCGTCAGTACCGCGCAATCGAGCATTCTCAACCCACTGGTGGGCGGGATGCTGGGGGGCAGCCTGAGCCTCAGCGCAGTGGGCTGGAACGGCTTGCTCAACACCAACATCAACCTGCTGAGCTACCTCAACCAACTGGCGATCAATCTGGGGGTGGCCGCTGGCAATTACACCCAGTTGCTCAATACCACCACCAGCGTGACACAACTGATCCAGGCGGCGATCACCGTGGTCCAGGCCAATGGCGCCACCGCCGACATCCTGACCGCCCTGGGCAACCTGCAGGTTGCCGCGATCAATGCCGCGCCCTTGAAGCTGGGAGATATCCTGCAGTTGCAGACCGGCCTGCCCAGCACCGCCCTGGATGCCAACCTGCAACTGTTCCAGCTGTTGCAGGCGGTGATCCAGTTGTCCAACAGCAACAGCGCGGTGGCGGCGACCTTGCCGATCAACGTGCTGGGGCTGGCCAATATCACGGTGCAGGCCAAGGTCATCGAGCCGCCGCAGTTGTCGGCCATCGGCAATCCGGCGCTGGCCAAGGCCGATCCCATGGGCGCCAACCGGATCTATGTGCGCACTGCGCAGGTACGGACCCTGGTGCGGGTCAATCTGTCCCTGCCGCTGGTTTCCGGGTTGAGCACCGCGGTGGGCAACCTGGTGGCGCCGCTGACCCCGGTGTTGAACAGCCTGCTGAGCCTGAACCTGGTGGCGACCCTGGGTTCGGCGTTATGCCTGCTGGGGGCGGGGTGCGAACAGCTATACCCGGCCATCGCCTCCTCATCGGAGATCGACCTGAGCCTGGACGCGGGGGGCGCGATTGTCTATGTCACCGACTACAGCTGCCCGGTGAACAACAGCGGGACCAAAAGCCTGACCGCCCATGCCATCAGTTCCATCGCCGACTTGAAGGTCGGCCAGATCGACCCGGCCAATGCCTTTTCGTCTGCCGCCGAGCCCGTGGTGAAGCCGTTGCCGCTGGTGGACCTGGGCATACGCACCTGCTACCAGTTCCTGGTCCTGCCGGGGCGCTGCGACCCGGTGGTGCACTACGCGGGCGGCGGCATCGCGGTGATGGTCAACACCAGCGTGGCGCAGAATACCCAGGACCTGGTGTTCTCCAGCTCGGCGTCGCCGTTTCCGATACCGCCCAACGTCAATCAGACCCCGACTTACCAGACGGCGGCCCCGACCACGAACATCGTCAACAGCCTGGCGGGCACCCTGGCCGGCATCAACCTGATCGTCTACAAGCCGGTCAACAACAACCCGCTGGGGGCCATTGTCACGGGGCTGGCTTCGGCCATCAGCGGGGTCAGCAACCTGCTCACGCCGTTGATCACCGGGCTCCTGAGCCCGCTGCTGGACCCTCTGCTGAATAACCTGCTGTCGGGGCTGGGGATCAACCTGATGGACGTGGAAGTGGGGGCCAACCTCACCTGCGGGCAGACCGGCAAGGCCTACCTGGTGATCTGATCCGCCTCGGCGATCGGCAGTTCGATGCAGAAGCGCGCGCCGTCCTGGCTGTTGCTGACGCTCAGGCGGCCCCCCATGTTCTGCACGATGCCATAGCTCACCGACAGCCCGAGCCCGGTGCCGATGCCCACCGGCTTGGTGGTGAAGAACGGCTCGAAGATCCGCTCCAGCAGGCGCGGGTCGATGCCGCCACCATTGTCCTCGACCCACAGGCGTACCCACTGCTCGTCGCGCTGGCCGTACACGGCGATCCAGGGTTTGAAGTCGTGCTGCTTTTCCTGTTTGCCCAGCAGGGCGTCCCGGGCATTGACCAGCAGGTTGATCAATACCTGCTCCAACTGGTCGACAAACCCCAGCACCTGGACCTCGAACCCCAGCTCGCTGATCCGCAACTCCAGACCCTTGCCACGCATGCCTTCGGCCAGCAGCGAGAGGGTGCCTTCGATGGCGTGGGCCGGGTTGAACGGCTGCTGTTCCACTTCCGAGCGTCGGCCGAACACCCGCATGTGGTCCACCACCCGGGCCGCACGCTGGACCTGGGCGTCGATGCGCTTGAGCTTGTCGGTGAGGTAGTCGATCTGCACGTCGCCATTGCCCAGGCGCTTGAGCACGTTGACGATGGCCATGCGCATCACGTTGAGCGGCTGGTTGATCTCGTGGGCAAGCCCGGTGGCCATTTCCCCCAGGGTGGCCATTTTCGCGCTTTGCGTGAGCTGCTGCTGGGCGCGCCGGACTTCGGTGTTGTCGCGGCCCACGGCCTGGATTTCCAGCAGTTGCCCCCGTTCATCGAACACTCCGCGATCCGACCACACCCACCAGGCATGTTCGCGCCCGGGCAATTGCAGGTTGATCTCGGCGGTGCTCACGGGATATTCCGGGCTCAACAGCTTGAGCCGGCGCTCGAAGCCTTCACGCTGTTCGGCGGACAGCCACTGCCCCAGGTTGCTGCCCGGCAGTTCCTCGGGGGCGCATTCCAGGTAGGCCGCCAGCGGCCGGTTGCCAAAGGTCAGGGTCAGGTCCGGGCGATAACGGCAGATCATCGCCGGCGAATCTTCCACCAGGATCCGATAGCGTTCTTCGCTCTGGCGCACCTGCTCGGCGGCCAGGGTTGCCTCGGTGACGTCCAGCCACAGGCCGACGGCTTCCACCGGCAACCCCAGGTCGTCGCGCAGCAGCTTGGCTTCGTCCAGCACCCAGTGGTATGCCCCGTGGCGATCGCGCAGCCGATAGCGGGTATGCACACTGCCTTCGCGAAGCAACTGGCGGCAGCGCTGGAAATACAGGTCGCGGTCGTCGGGGTGCACCCACTCCGCCAGGGGCTGCGCCGTGCAGTCCGCCAGGCTCCAGCCCAGCAGGGGTTGCAGGCTGGCGCTGAAAAAGCTCGGCTGCAAGGCGCCTTCCTGGTAACGCTGGACGTAGATCACCGCCGGTGAACTGGCGATCAGGTTGTCCAGCCGGGCATGGGCGGCGGCGGCCTGCTGCTGTTGGTTCTTGATGTCGCTGATGTCCAGCATGAAACCCACCAGGCGTTGGCTTTCCCCTCGGCCCAGGGCCTGGCCCTGCAAGCGATACCAGCGCTGGGGGGCGCTGGGGTCGGGCTCGTGCAGGCGCACATTGAGCAGCAGCGGCTTGCCCAGTTTCAGTTCCTGCAGGCGGCTGCTGAGTTCGCCGCGGTCGGCGGGATGAATCAGTTCCAGCCAGACCTGCACGCTCAGGCGGGCGCCATCCTCGGGCAGGTGCAGGCTGGCGGCCAGGCGGCTGGCCAGCACTACTTCGGCGGTGTCCGGGCACAGCTCCCACCAGCCGGCGCCCAGCAGCCCTTGGAGGGCCTCCAGGCGTTCCAGATGCAGGTGATGGCGATGCTCCCGCAGGCGACTGAGCAAGGGCCCGGCCAGGGCTGCGGCGAGCATCAGCCAGTCGCGATCCAGCAGGTACGGGGCATGCTGCTGGACCGCGTAGCAGCCGCACAAGAGCCAGGCGGCGACGCCGTGATCATCCCGATACGGCACCAGGAAGCCTTCGCGATGGCCGAAGATGCCTTGCAGTCGCGGGTGTTCGTTGAGGCCCTGGATCTGGTTCAGGTGCTGCGGGGTGTTGCCGCTCAGGCTGTCCAGGCCGGCCCCCAGGGCCTGGCCTTCCTGCCACAGGCGCGGGGCGTCATGGGCGCTGTAGCAGCTGTGGATCACCCAGCCCTGCTCCTGCTCGTCGAGCAGGGCCAGGCCGAGACAGGGAATGTGCCAATAGCGGGCCAGGTCGGTGAGTTGGTCGTGGAGCACGTCCGGCAGGCGGGTCAGGTTGCACAGGCGCAACTGTTCGCTGGCCTGGGCGGCAAACACCCGGCACTGCTCGCGCCCCAGGGCCTGTTGCCGCTGCTGGACCAGGTCGCCGATATCCAGCAGTTGCAGGTGCCATTCCTGCCCACAGCGCTGGACCCAGCCGCGCAGGTGCAGGGGCTGGCCGCCGGCGCCGCGCAGGTCCAGGTCCAGCACCTGGCCGCTCCAGTCGGCAGGGCCGCCCTCAAGGGCCAGGACGCTGCCGGGCAATACGTAGTCCAGCAGGTGCGGTGGCTCCCGGGAGGGGGGCAGCTGGATCAGGCTGTGGCGCAGCGGGCCGTGGCTGGTGAGGATGCGCCCCTGTTGATCGAGCACCAGTTGCAGGCCCACCGCCTGGGGCGGCAGCGGGCTGTGCGGCGGGGCGGCGGGAAGCGCCTGGCGGCCCAGTAGACGTCCGAGCAGCTTGTCGCCAGAGGTCAAAATTGCAGACTCGAGATAGCGGTCAGGGTGGTGGGCAGGCTGGGTACCGGGCCGATTCCCGGCAGCACCAGCCGCGGCAGCACCTGGTTCAGCTTGCTGGTGGGGTAGTTCACCGAGACCGTCAGCACCCCGGCGCTGTACACCGCGCTGTAGTCGGTGGCGGCGAAGTTGAAGGGCGGGGGAATCCACTGGGTCTGGGTCTGCACCACGCTGTTGGCGAGGTTCTGCACCGTGGTGGCGTAGTTCGGGGTATTGGGGTCGACCATCACCGCGCGACGCACCGCTTCGGCAGTGGCCTGGTGGAACGACTGCATCATCAGCAGCGGCAGGCTGTAGCTGACAAGACCGTAGAACACCGCGAAAAAGATCACGAACACCGCGGCGAATTCGATCGCCACAGCGCCTTTCTGCTTTCTAGGGAGGCCCGGTTTCATGAGTGCGTCTACCCTGACAACCACTATGTCCATTGAGCATAGGACCATTCCGGCAAAAGGGACCGTTCTGGCTAATGCATTTCTGGGTTTTGTGGGGTTGGTTGGCAATCTGTGCGCTGCAGGATTTGCGTCAGCGGCATATTGCCAATGGTTTGACTCTTGGCGCCGCGCTCTTGGCGACGGTCTACCTGCTGTGGAGCGGCACGACCTGGCTGGGGGCCGGCGCGAGCCAGGGCGGTTGGGCGTTGTTGCTGGCGTTGCTGTTCACCTTGCCCGGCTACGCCAGCGGACGAATGGGCGCCGGCGACGTCAAGTTGATGGCGGCCCTGGGGCTGGCCTCCGGCCCCCTGTATCTGCTGGGGACGTTCATCGCCGCCGGTCTGTGCAGCCTGCTCTGGCTGCTTGTGCTCAGGCTCTGGCCCCAGCAGAAACAAGCACTTGATACCCCCGTGGCAGGGCGCGTTGGGAGGGGGTCAAAAAAATACCCTTTTGCCCCCTTTGTCCTGGCTGGAATGGTCTTAACTGTGAGCGTGATCCACTAGTCGCCGGACCCATTAATGCTATGTACATAGTCGGAAAGTAGGTCTAGGTTTTAAGTCGTGGCTGCCCGGATCATGCGTGGCAGCACAGGAGTGGCCAATCGGCGATTGGCCCGCACGGAGTAGCACGTGAACAAGCTCACCTCACAGATGAAGGTGCTCGTGGTCGACGATCAGCCCCTGATTGTCGAAGAGCTTTGCGAGTTCCTCGAAAGCAGCGGTTACCGTTGTGTCCCTTGCCAATCCAGCCGCCAGGCGCTGGAGTGCTTCAACAGGGACCCGGAAATTTCCCTGGTGCTCTGCGATCTGCACATGCCCGATATGGACGGCATTCAGCTGGTCCAGGAACTGCAACGGATGGCCGGCAAGCAGCGGGTGTTCGAAGCCATCATGCTCACCGGGCAGTCCGACAAGCAGGACGTGATCAAGGCCCTGCGCGCCGGCATCGCCGACTACTACCAGAAGCCCATCGACCTGGACGAACTCCTCGAAGGCCTGCAGCGTCAGGAGGTCGCCTTGCAGGAACGGCAGAAGAACCTGCACCTGGGGCACCTCAACCAGAAGCTGCAGTTTCTTTCCGAATCCATCGATGACCTGTACCAGGACCTGGACAAGGTCCGGCGCAGCCCGGCTACCAGCCGCAGCGAAGAGGCCCGGGGCGAAGGCGCCGGCGAAGGGGATGCCATCGAGATCCCGGCCATCTTCAACCAGCTGTCGCCACGGCAGCTGGATGTGGCCCGACTGGTGGGCAAGGGCCAGACCAACTACCAGATTGCCTGCGAGCTGGGGATCACCGAAAACACCGTCAAGCTGTATGTCTCCCAGGTACTGCGCCTGACCCACATGCATAACCGCACACAGCTGGCCCTGGCCCTGTCGCCGAGCAATTCCGGGCTGCGCCAGCGGGTGACTGCCCACTGAGCCTGCGGCGGCGAGCCGTTCGCCGCCGGTTGCGGGCTTTCTCCTACTTGGTTTCCACCTTGCCGCCGGCGTCCGGGTCGTACAGGTCCGGGATCTCGTATTTGTATTTCTTCAGCCAGCGCTGCAGCGCCAGCTCGCGTTCGGTGGGCGTGGCCGTCTGAGGCTGGGGCGAGGACGCCAGGTTGCGGTTCTGCAACAGTAGCCAGGCTTCGGTTTCCTGTTGCTGGGGTGAAGCAGGGCCGGCCTCGATGGCCTGGGCGGCCAGGGGCAGCGCCAGCAGGGCAGTGCAATAGAACATCGGCAGTTTCATCATCAGCGCTCCTTGGCGGGTGCGGCGTCTGGCTGCAAGGTGGTAGCGCCACTGGCGACCTGGGTCACCTTGGCGCGCGGGGCGGTCGGGGCCTTGAGCTCTTCGGCGCGGGCCTGGGCCTGGGCAAACTGCTGCGGGTTCAGGCTCGCCTGGCTGACCACTTGCGCGGCCTGCTGCCAGTTGTCCTGGTAGAGCAACAGGGTCACCAGGTTGATGGCCGCCAGGGGCTCGGACTGCTTGAGCTCGATGGCGGTGAGGAACTCGAAGCGCGCATCCTCGATGCGCAACTGGTTGAGGTAGACCACCCCCAGGTCATTGCGGATTTTTTCATTGGTCGGCGCCAGGCGCGCGGCCCGTTGCAGGTGCGCCTGGGCCTGGCCGTTGTCGCCCCTGGCTGCCGCCAACTGCCCCAGGCCGTGCTCGCCTTCGGCGGCCAGGCACGAGCCCAGCAGGCTGCGGTACAAGGGTTCGGCCTCACTGCGGCCCAGCAACCGATAGACTCGCGCCTTGCGTACGCGCACCTCGGCGAGGTTGTCCGGCAGGTTCTGCAGGTTGGCCAGGCTGGCGTGCAGCTTGCCATCGGTGGCCATTTCGTCGGCGAGGTTCACTGCCAGTTCCTGCTCGGAGCTGAGCTTGGCGCAACTGCTGGAGTTGGTCAGGGCCGCCCAGGGCGTCTGGCCGTTGCTGGCGCATCCTCCGAGCAGCAACAGGCCGGCAACGACAATCATGGCTTTCATCAGGTTCCCTCTTAGGAAGCGAAGGCCCGGGCGATGGCGGTGAAGCCTGGCCCGGCCAGCACGATCAACAGGGCGGGGAAGAGAAACAGCATCATCACCACCGACATTTTTGCGGACATTTTCGAGATGTATTCCTGCAGGCGGGTCAGGCGCCGGTCGTCCAGCAGTTGCTTGAGCGCCTGCAGCGATTTCATTGCCCCGCCGCCTTGCAGGATCAGTTGCTGGAGAATCACGCAGGTGTCGGTGAACTCGTCCACCGCCAGCAGGGTGGCGGTCTGGTTGAGTTCATGGCCCAGCTCCAGCCCCGAGTCGACACGGGCCAGGATCAGGCGCAGTTCCTGGGTCAGTTCCGGCAGCAGCTTTTGCGCTTCGCTGCTCAGTACGCGTAACGCCTGTTCCACTGCCATGCCCGACTCGAACAGGATGCGCAGCAGGGGAATGAAGGTCGAGATCTCCAGGGCGATGTGCTTCTGCCGGCGCTTGGCGGCGTAGGCCAGCGCGCGCTTGGGTAGCAGGTAGCCGGCACCGAGTGCCAGCATGGGTACCAGCCACTTGCTCTGGGCCTGGGCAAAGGCCACTTCCTGGATGAAGATCACCAGGCACACGGCCAGCACCGGCGTGGCGATCTGGCTGGCGGCGAACAGTGAGCGCTCTCTGGCGCGGCGCCAGCCCAGACGGTTGAGCAGGGTCTGGGTTTCACTGTCCATGCTCACCGCGCGCTGCCCGAAGCGGCTGTCGCCCAGCAGTCGCAGCCAGTTGCCCAGGCGGCTGTCGCGGGTCATGTTGCCCTGCAAGCGCTGGGCGATCTGGCGCTCGCGCCGGCGCTGTTCCAGCACACCGTTGCCAAGCAGCAGCAACGCCCCGAGAAACATCAGTGCAGCGGCCAGTACCAGCATTTCAGATGCTCCTCAACATGCGCCAAAGGGCCAGGCAGCCGAAGATCTGCAGGCACACCGCGATGATCAGCATTTTCTGCCCCGCGGAGTCGTGCCACATGCCCAGCATGTAGCCCGGGTTGGTCAGCATGAAGTAGCTCACCAGCAACAGCGGCAGGGTTCCCAGGACCCAGGCGGTCATGCGGGTTTCCCCGGTCATCGCGCTCAGTTGCCGCGCCCCTTGCTCGCGCTCGCGGATCAGCTTGATCAGGTTTTCCAGCAACTCGCTGGCGTTGCCGCCGTAGCGATGATTGACCTTCAGGCCCAGGGCGAACATGCGCAGTTCGTCCTGCTCGTAGAACTCGGCAAAATCGCTGACCGCGTCCGGCAGGTTGACCCCCAGTTGCACGTTGCGCTGGATGCGGCCCATGGCGTTCTTCAGCGGGTCGTTGCTGGCCTCGATGGCACCCAGCACGGCGTCCGCCAGGGTGCGCCCGGACTTCAGGCTGCGCACGCTGTGATCGAGCAAGGCCGGCAGTTGTTCGATCATGCGCTTGAGCCGGCGCTGATACAGCCAGGCGATATACAGCCGCAGCAGCAGGGGTGGCAGGAGGATGCCGCCCAACAGGCCGAGCCAGCTCGCCAGCACATAGCCCAGCAGCATCAGCACCACCCACACCGCCAGCCACAGGCCCAGGCGCTCGCTGGGCTGGCCGAGGCCGGCTCGGGCGAACGCGCGCTCCAGGCCACTCCAGGAGGTGCGTTGCGGCGTCAGGTCGGGCTGCCCTTCGGCCAGGCGGTTGAGCACTCGTTCCCGCTCGGTCTTGCGCACGCCGTGGTAGAACAGCCAGCCGGAAAGCCCCAGCAGAAGCAGGCAGATCAAGGTAAACAGCAGACCGATCATGGGCCACCTCGCCGGTTCAATTGACGCCCAGCCCGCTTTCGCGGCGCAGTTTGTCACCCGCAGGGTTCATCGCCTCGCGCAGGAAGCCGAAGCCGGTACGACGATCCAGGCGGAACAGGGTATTGGTGACGTAGATGTCGTCACGTATGCCCACCACTTCCACGACTTCGCTGACGCAACGCCGGCCATCGGGCATCCGGGTCAACTGGATCACCACATCCAGGGCGGCACAGATCATCTGCCGCAGGGTGCGCTCGGCGATCTGGCGGCCGGTCAGGCCCACCAGGGTTTCCAGGCGCAGCAGGGCATCCTGGGCGTTGTTGGCGTGCACGGTGCTCATGGAGCCGTCGTGGCCGGTGTTCATTGCGGTCAGCACGTCCAGTACTTCCACACCACGGATCTCGCCGAGGATGATCCGGTCCGGACGCATCCGCAGGGCGTTGCGGATCAGGTCGCTGGCCTTCACCTCGCCGTGCCCCTCGGCATTGGGCGGGCGGGTTTCCAGGCGGACCACGTGGGGGTGGCCCAACTGCAGTTCGGCCACGTCCTCGATGGTGACCAGCCGTTCATGGGGGTTGATCAACTGGCTGAGGATGTTCAGCAGGGTGGTCTTGCCGGTGCCGGTGCCGCCGCTGATCAGGATGTTGCAGCGCTTGCCCACCGCTTCCTGGATGAATTCGAAGATCGCCAGGTCGATGGTCTGCATGGCAATCAGGTCGCTGCTCTTGAGCATGTCCTTGCGAAACTTTCGAATCGACAGGCAGGGCCCGTCCAGGGCGATGGGCGGGATGATCGCGTTGACCCGGCTGCCGTCCGGCAGGCGCGCATCGACCATCGGCGAGGACTCGTCGAGGCGTCGGCCCAGGGGCGCGAGAATCCGCTGCATCACCCGCTCCACATGGTGGGCGTCGATGAAGCGCAGGTCGCTCTGGTGCAGCACGCCTTCACGTTCGACGAACACCCGATGCGGGCCGTTCACCAGGATCTCGGTCACCGCCGGATCGCGCAACAGCACTTCCAGGGGGCCGAAGCCGGTCAGCTCGTCGACGATCTCTTCGGCCAGCCGCTCCATTTCATAGCGCGAGATCGCCAGGTGCATGCGCGCGATGTACTCCGCCACCTTGTCGGTGACGAATTGCGAGAGGTTCTGCCGGGAGCTTTCCAGCAGGTTTTTCCCCGACTCTTCGATGGCATCGATGATGTAGCGATGCAGCACCAGCTTCAGGCCTTCGTGGTCGCTGTTGCCGGCGCCTGCGCGGGGTGGGGCGCCAAAGAGTTTTTCGCCGCTCATCTGCCCCCCATGATGCGATTGAGCCAGCCGGCCTTGGGCTTGGGCAGGCCCTGGGAGCGTTTCGCCAGCCGCTCGCCCAGGGTACGCAGGCTTTGGGTCAGGGCCTCGCGCGGGGCCAGTTCGAACAGGGTAACGCCCTGGTTCTTGGCGTTCAGTCGCACCTCGGGGCTGTAGGCCAGCACCGCGATCACCTCCAGGCCGAAGGTCTTGCCCAGGGTTTCGGAATCCGGTGCCACGGTGCGCAGGTAGCGGTCGACCAGCAAGCGCGCATGCTCGAGTTTCATGCCTTTTTCACGCCAGTGATTGAGTATGGCCAGGTTGCGCCGGCAGTCGAGCACGTTCTGGTCGGTGCACCACAGCAGCTTGTCGCAATGGCTGACGAAGGTACGCAGGGCCTCGCTGTCCGGCTGGCCGACAAGGTTCACCACAATGTGCTGGAAGTGCTGGCGCAAGGCACTGAGGAGCATGTACAGCTCCGCCGCGCTGGTGTGCTCCAGAGGCGCGTCGTGGCTGGCGTAGGCGAGGATCCGCAGGCCCGCCTCGGCGCTGGTGAAGGCGCTGTCGATCAGCGTGGCATCCAGGCGCCGCAGGTGGCGCAGGGCGTCGCCGAAGTGGAACGAGCTTTCCAGGCCCAGCAGCGCCAGGCTGTCGCCCCGGGGCAGGCCCAGGTCCAGCAGCAGGGTCTGCTGGCCGCTCTTTTGCACCACCAGCGCCAGGTGGCTGGCCAGGAGGGCGCCGTCGCCATCGCCCTGGGCGCCATAGAGCACGGTCAGGCCGCCCAGTTGCGTGTTGGGTGTCACTGCCGGCAGGCGTTTGCTCAGACGCCGGACCAGCCCGGCCACTTCACTGGAGCGCGAGCCGTAGGCGACGAAGTCGCGGGCGCCGGCGCGCATGGCATTGAGCACCAGCTGGTTGTCCATGCCATCACCGAGGGCGACGATCGCCAGCATCGGCTTGGCCTCCAGGGCGCCTTCGATCAGGGCCGCCTGGGCCACCACGTGTTCGCGATCGAGGCCGACGAACACCAGGTTGGCGAAGGTCACATCCACCAGTGCCAGCAGTTCGTCGAGACTGCCATCGGCACCCACGACCTGGCCCAGGGGCGCCAGGGCGCCTTGCAGCCACTCCAGGTCGGTGCTGTTGCGGGTGATGGCGAGAAACGTCTGGCTCAGGTCCTGGTTCATTGCGACAACCCGCTGCGCTTGTCGAAGTTGCCGTTCTCGAGGAAGAACATGCGGTAGAAGTTTGGGTCGTAGTTGCGCAGCCGTTCGCCGGGCAGGGCCGGCAGCTTGGCGTCCGCGGCCAGGGGCTGGACCAGGTGCGGAGTCACTACCATCAGCAGTTCACGCTCTTCGCGATTGATCGTGGTGTCGCGAAAGAAGGCACCGAGCACCGGAATGTCCCCCAGCCCTGGAAACTTGTTCACTTGAGAGCTGTTGTTGGTGCTGATCAGGCCGCTGATGACGAAGCTTTCGCCGTCGGCCAGGGAAATGCTGGTATCGGTGCGGCGTATGGTCAGCGCCGGGACTTGGGTCCCGGCAATGGTCACGGCGTTGCTGTAGTCCAGTTCGCTGACCTCCGGGGCAACCTTAAGGGAGATACGCCCGCGGTCGACGATAGTGGGCGTGAGGGTCAGGCGGATACCGAACTCCTTGTATTCGATGGTCACGCTGTTGCTGCCGGTGCTGGGCACCGGGATGGGGATTTCGCCCCCGGCCAGGAAGCTTGCGCTCTGGCCGCTGAGGGCCACCAGGGAAGGCCTTGCCAGGGTATAGGCGAAGCCGCTGCCTTCCAGGGCGTTGATCAGGGTCAGCACCCGGCCGTTGCCGAAGCCGATGTTGAAGGTGCCGTTGTCCAGCGGGATGTTGGTCCGGCGGCCGCCGAAGGTCGGGGTCACGCTGCCGGAGGTGCCACCGGTGACGGGGGCGGTGCCGGGTGCGCCGAACAGGAAGTTGTGCCCGCGGCCGAAGATCGAAACGCTGGCCTCCTTGAGCTTGGTGCGGCTGACTTCGACAAAACGGATGTCGGTCTGCACCTGGCTGGGCAGCAGTGGATCGTCACTGGCCGGCAGGCGGCCGGTGCTCATGTCGGCGGTGGCCCGGCCCTGGACAAACACCATGCTCTGGCGTGGGGTACTGGCACAGGCGGTCCAGACCATCAGGCTGGTGGCGCCGGGCGCCATGCCGGTGAGCAGGAAGGCTTTGTTGCCGGTGGTCTGGACGTCCGCGATCTTCGGGTCGCCCACCGCCAGGCGGGTGATGGCCACCGCAGATTGCAGCTCCTGCTGCAAGCCTTCGCCGATCTCCAGCGCTGCGGGCAACGGTGCCAGGCTCGAACAGCCTGCCACCGCCGCAGCCAGGGCCTGGGTGCAGAGCAGCGGGCCCAGGCTCAGGGTCAGCAGTACGGAGAACAGTGGCATGGAACGACTGCGCATGTAGTGCATCCTTGCTCAATCAGGGAGTTTGTTGAGTGACTTGGTTGCCCCGGATCACTTCCACCGCCGACCGTGCGGCGCCACCTTGGGCGGCCGGTGCGCGCGGGGCGCTGCCCAGGGCAAGTTGGGTGAACTGGAACAGGTTGCTGTTGGCGGCATCGAGGTGCTCGCGGGCTTCTTCGTTGCCGGCCCAGTAATGGGCCAGGCGCTGTTCCTCGCTGCTGCGCACGGCCAGGCGCAGCACTCCGACCTGAGTGGCGAGCATCAGCCGGCTCAAGAGCTGTTCGGGGACGGCCAGGACCACCGTGCGCGCATTCAGCCGGCGCTGGTCCTGCTTGAGCTTTTCTTCGTTGCTCAACCCGGGGGAGGCGGGCTGCCCGTCATTGGCCAGGCCCAGCTGTTCGCCGACAGCCAGCACGCGCATAGCGGGCACAGCGATCTGTGCCGACTGCTGCGGGTTGCTGGTGTCCTGGCGCAGGAACAGCACGACATCGACATAGTCCCCCGGGCTCAGTTGCCCGGCGGCGCCGATCACCTCGTCGACCGCGACCGCCAGGGCTCGTTCGTCGCTGTGAATCATCCGCGCCAGTGTGCCGCCGGTACTGAAGCTCTGCTCATTGAGCCAGGTGCCGGCATTCAACTGCCGCCAGGGTGTACGGCCCACCGCCTGGCTGATGGCGCTGAGGCTGCCGGCCGGCGCGGTACGCAGTTTTTCCAGCGCCAGATCGTCGGCGGCGAGGGGCACGAAGGGCGGCACATCGCGCACCAGCACGACCACCGGTTGGCGGGTCTGGTCTTCTGCGCTGGTGGTTGGTTCGACGACACTGGGCGCCACGGGTTGAACCGATGGTGCTGGTTCGGGTTTACGACTGAGAACCAGGCCCCAGTAACCGAAAAACACCGCACCTACCAGAAGAAGTCCGGCCAGACCCATGGTGAGGCGACTGTTCATGAAGGCTCTCCCTTTCCTGCTGCACTACCAGCCCGTGATTCCAAACGAGTTAATTTCGCAATCAGGCAGCTATGAACATGCAACTATTTCGCTATGTGAAGGTAGTAGAGCTAGGACGAAATGCCATTAACTCATCCAAAAATAGCTAACAAAGGTATGAGTCTGTCCACATGGGCAGGTTTTTTGGCACCTACCTTCCAATTAATACTTACTGACTAATCAGTTCTTACAGTTGCTGGGCCGGTCTTTGTTGACAATGCTCAGGTGGCACCGGGGAATTTGCCCGGTGCTGTTCCAACGGCGCCTTGCGGCGCAAGGAGAGCTAGGATGATTTTCCAATACTTGTTGCTCAGGGCGCGCCAGTTTTTTGACCGCACCGAAGGCGCATCCGCCATCGAGTACGCCATTGTCGTGGCCATGGTGGCCGTTGTGGTCGTGGCGTTCGTCACCCCCCTGGGCGATCGTGTTCTGGCCATTTTCAACAACATCCTGACTAACCTCGGAGGCACAACCGTCACCCGTCCTACCCCTTGAGCATGGAGGGGCCCAGCTGAGCAGCCGCTGGGCTGTGATCGCCCGACCTTCCAGCCCTCCGGGTCTCGTGCAGGCC
Organism: Pseudomonas sp. GW823-FHT03E05; assembly: GCF_058796855.1. Classification (NCBI taxonomy): domain Bacteria; kingdom Pseudomonadati; phylum Pseudomonadota; class Gammaproteobacteria; order Pseudomonadales; family Pseudomonadaceae; genus Pseudomonas; species Pseudomonas sp. GW823-FHT03E05. The sequence continues at coordinate 40,877 of NZ_JBXAJB010000005.1, read as the reverse complement.
TGCGGTTTGCCTAACCAAAGGCCTGCTGGTGGTTAGGTTCCGCCCGGCCGGCTGTGCATTGGCTGCGTTCACCCACTTGCATGAAGTTCACACCAGGGTACCGTCCATGACTTCCCCATCCTCACGTCAGCAACTTCTTCTGGTCGATGACGAAGAGGATGCATTGCTGGAGCTTGCCGAACTGCTCGAAGGCGAGGGTTTCTGCTGCTTCACTGCCACCTCGGTGAAACTTGCCCTGGACCACCTCACCCGGCATCCGGATATCGCCCTGGTAATCACTGACCTGCGCATGCCCGAGGAAAGCGGCCTGTCGCTGATCAAGCGCCTGCGCGAGCACACCGCGCGCCAGCACCTGCCGGTGATCGTCATGTCGGGGCATGCCGACATGGATGACGTCAGCGACCTGCTGCGGCTGCAGGTCCTGGACCTGTTTCGCAAGCCGATCTACCACGTGCGCCTGCTGGAAACCCTCAACAATCTGTTTCCCGAACCCCGGCTGCATATCGTTGGCCCCTGACCCCAGGGTTTGGCCGGTGCTGTCCTGGCGGCAAAAAAAGACCCGCTCGAAAGCGGGTCTCAGTCATCCGGATGCTCAAAGTTGATAGCTGAAGCTCAAGGTATAGCGTGGCTTGCGGTTGTAGGTGTCGAGGGCTTCATCGGACATTGGCTTGGCCGCTTCCAGGGCGATGTTGTAGTGCTTGGCATCACCGAAACGCAAACCGACCGCGGCGGATGACAGGCTGCTGCCCCTGACCGGCAGCTGGTTGAACCAGGTCTTGGAGCGGTCCAGCACCACATAGGGCTGCAGCACACGCACCCAGGGCCCCTCGCGGTTGAAACTGTAGTTCACTTCGTAGGCCACGCCCCAGCCCTTGTCCCCGGTCGCCTGGTCATCGGGGTAGCCGCGAGCGAAGTTCTGCCCGCCAAAGGACGCCCGCTCGCTGTCGGGCAGGTTGTCGTTGCTCCAGTACCAGGCGGCGGAAAGCACGCCTTGCCAATTGTCCAGGAAACGATCGCTCTGTACCCCGGCCAGGCGCAGGCGGAAGAAATCCAGATCATAGAGGCTGTTGTTGGTCTCGGCGCCCATGCTGTCCAGGCCCCGATACAGGCCGGCGCTGAGAATCCGCAGTTGGCGCGGATCGGACTTGCTCCAGTCCGCCTCAAGCGCCAGGGCGCGGATGTCGGTTTTTTCTTCCAGGGTCAGCGGGCTGTTGCTGACCCGGTAACGGGTCTTGTCATTTACTGCATACAGGCGTGTGCCGGCGGTGAGCATTTCATTGGGCGAGGCGATGAAAGGGTGGCTGACGCCGATGGAAAAGCGGTCGTTCTCCCGATGGGGCTCCAGCTCGATCCCGTTGTCCAGCTGCACGTTGCTCCGTGGGTCGGCGCGGTAGCGGGCGCCGTAGAGGCTCAGTTGCGTGCCTTCCGAACCCAGCAACTGGCTGTAGTCCAGGCGGTAGTAGTGTTCCTTGTCGTGGCCCGGCGGGAACAGCCCGCTGAGGCTGAGCTGTTCGCCCCAGGCGGTCTGCGAGTTGCTGGTGATGCCCACCAGGGCCTGCAGGCCGTTGCGGTTGTCGTCGGTGCTGTTGAGGGTGGTGGCGATGGCCTTGCGGCTGGCCACGGCCACCAGTTGGGTCGCGCCGTCGGTAGTGCCCGGTGGCGGCACTACCGCCTGCAGAGTGACCCCGGGAACCTTGCTCATCAGTGTGGTGTAGCGTTCGAAGGTCTTGCGGGTCAGCGGGCGCTCGGCCTTGAGTTTGCTCACCAGTTTTTCCAGGTAGGCGGATACCGGGCCGATGTCGCCCTGCAGTTGGTAGTCCCGGATGTAGCCTTCCACCAGCACTACCCGCAGCACGCCCTGGTCGAAGTTCTGCTGTGGCATGAAGGCGTAGGACAGCAGGTAGCCGTCCTTCTGATAGCGCCGGGTAATGCTGCGCGTGGCTTCGATCAACTGGCCGAAGCTGGCCTCGTGGCCGATCAGTGGCTGGTAGATCGCTGCCAGTTCTTCCAGGGGGTAGACCGTGCCGCCCTCGATCTGCACCTGGCGCACCGTGACCTTGGTGCCCATCATCAGCGGCTGCTGGCCTTGCGGCGCAGTGGGTTGCTCGGGCAGTTGCGGTTGCGGAGTTGCCGGGCGGTAGGCATCCACCGGCAGGTTGGGTTGGGGCAGGTTGTTGATGCTGTCATTGCTGTTGAGAAAGCGCGGAAGGGAGTCGGCGTAAACGGAGGTACAGCATCCAACTAACAACAAACTGGCCAACGTGCGCATAGGACACTCCATGGTCGAGCCGCAGCGGTGTAGAAAGTTCCTGGCTCCAGTTGCCGCTCGGGTCTTGGCCACGATCTGGCTCTGGATGCTTGTCTCTGGATAAACAAAAAGGCGAGAGACTCATGGGAATCTCTCGCCCTCAACCAAGCGTAGGCGCTGCAGGTGAGGCCGTCGAATCGGCCAGGTGCAAATTATTTCTTGTTGCCGCCCAGGGCGCCGGTCAGGCCGCCGAGCACGCCACCCAGGCCGCCATTGAGGCCCGCACCGGCAGAGGCACTGCCACTGGCGCTGGCGTTGGCGCCAAGGCCACCGAGCAAGCCGCCACTGGGCGCTGTGCTGCCGTTGACCAGGCCGCCAACCGAAGCCACGGTGTTGCCCACGGCTCCAAGGGTGCCGCCCAAGGCGGTACCTATCGGATTGGCGCCACTATTGCTGGCCACGCCCGCGCCTACGTTGCTGACTGCGCCGCCCACCTGGCCCAGAAGACTGCTGGTCGGGCTACCCAGGCCGGTAGCTGCACCTACTTGCTGAGTCAGGCCGGCGACCGAACTGGTGACGGGGTTCAATGCCGAACCCAGGCTCACTCCGACGCTGGCCAATGGTGCAGTGACTACCAGGTTAGGGGTACCACTGCCGCCCAGAGCGCCGCCTACCGAGGCGATCAGGTTGCCGGCTGCCGCTCCGGTGACCCCGCCTGCGCTAACGGTACCGTTGGTATTGCCGGCATTCAGGCCGTTGCTCAAGTTGGCCACTGCACCGCCGACAGTTTCCAGCAGGCCGTTGTTGCCGCCGAGGCCACTGCCATTCCCGGTTCCGCTACCCGAGTTGCTCACATAACCGCCGGCAGTGCCCACGGCCGTACTTGCGTTGCTCAGGGTGTTGCCCAACAGATTTGTTACAGGGTTGCCGTTGCCAGCGTCAGTGATCTTGTTACCGGTGCTGTCCACGGCCTGAGCTACGCCATTGAGCAGACCTTTTACAGGGGAGCCAAGACCGGTGGCGCCGCCGATATTGCCGGTCACGTCTTCCGCCAGGCTGACCACTGGAACCAGTACCTTGTCGCCGACATTGTCGGTCAGTGTTCCCAGAGGTCCGCTGCTGGTGACGGTGCTCAGGGTATTACCGAGCATGGTCACCCGGGTGCCTACGCCGCCGACTACCGGAGCCACCCTGGTCACCAGGCCACCCACTACCGGAACGCTCTGGGTGGTGGTTGCCAGTTTGCCGCTGAGGTCGGTGACCCCGGTACCCACATCGCTGACCACGTTGCCGACGGTGGCGGTGGTCTTGCTCAGGGCCTTGGGATCGGTGCCCAAAGTGCCGAGGCCGTTGGTCAGGCCGTCACCGACGGTGTCCACCACGTTGCCGGTGGTGTTGACGGCGCTTTGTACCACGCCTCCAACCACGGGTACGGTGGCCAGGGAAGTGCCCAGGCCGCTGACACCGGTACCGACGCCACTGAGGGTGGTACCCAGATCCGAGACCAGGCTGCTGGTCGTCAGGGGAGTGGTGGTACCGCCAGTTCCTCCGGTGCCGCCAGTTCCACCTGTGCCACCTGTGCCTCCGCCAGTGCCGCCGGTACCGCCTGTGCCTCCACCGGTACCACCAGTGCCACCTCCAGTGCCTCCTGTTCCGCCGGTGCCGCCACCAGTGCCACCGGTGCCGTCAGTACCGCCGCTGGCACTGGCTGGCGAACTGCTGCCACCACTTTTATGACCGCCACCACCGCCGCTGCAGCCTGCCAGGCTGAGGGTCAGGATCATGGTTATTGCCGTTAACGCTTTCCATCCGAATTGAGTTTTCATGTCTGGTATTCCTTGCACCTGTTACAACGTTCGTTGTTTTCGATAGCTCTCCAGTTCTTGCGCTGGAGATACCTTCGTCCGTTGTCTACATAAAAGGCGCAGGGAATAAATTGAACAATTATGAACTTGGTATTAATGACTTATTTTGTTCGGTTAATTGATTTACAAGTAGCTAGTCTCAAAGTATTGGTTGGCGCTCCTAGTGTGTGATGAATTGTTTTAAAACAATGATTTGATGTTTTGTAGTGCCCTTGAAAAGTTCTCGTTCAACTAAAGTTATATATACACAATTAATAGGCAGTTTTTGTGCTGAGCTCGCGGTACTTGCACTTTTTCGCTGGCGTTTAATGGCTGGCAGGGGGATGGGATGGTGGCCTGGTTTATACTGCGCCGCCCAAAACTCTCTGGAGCTCAATATGCTGACGCCTGTCTGGTGGCTGCTGTGCCTGCCGTTTGTTGCCGGAGCCTTTCTCGCCCTGCAAGCCGGAATCAACGGTCAACTGGCCAAGCAGGTCGGCGGGGTGCTGGCTGCGGCCCTGATCTCTTTTTTCGTCGGCACCGCGGCGCTGCTGGTGCTGGTGGTGCTGCAGCGCGAAATGCCGACCCTGGGTGCCCTCAAGGGCCTGACCTGGTGGCATTGGTGCGGCGGCCTGCTGGGGGCGTTCTTCATTACCACGGCCGCCTTTGCCGGGCCGCGGGTCGGCGCCCTGCTGTTCATGTCGCTGGTGCTGGCCGGCCAGTTGAGCATGGCTCTGGCGCTGGACCACTTTGGCTGGGTAGGGTTTCGGGAAGCGCCGGTCAGCCTCGGCAAGATTGCCGGATTGCTGCTGATCGTCGTCGGGGTGGTGCTGATCCGCCGGGGCTGAGGCCCCTCAGGCGATGGGCTGCCAGTTGCCCAGCATATGCTGCAACTCGCCGCTGCCCAGCAACTGCAGTTCTCCGCTTGAACCCCCGGCACTGGCCAGCAGGCGTACTTCGCCGGGCAGCAGCACGGGCTTCATGAACTGCACCGTCACTTCGATGTTCGCTGCTGGCAGATGCTCGCTCAGGGCTGCCAGGGTGCGCGCCTTGTTCCACAGGCCATGGGCGATGGCCTGGGGAAAGCCGAACAGCCGGGCGCTCCAGGCGCTCAGGTGGATCGGGTTGTAGTCGCCGGAAACCCTGGCGTAGCGCCGGCCGATATCGCGCTCGGCGCGCCAGCAGGCGACTTCGCCGAGGTTGTCGGCGTTGGGCAAGTGTTGGCTGGAAGGTTCTCCCGCCAACTTGACTCCACGGCAGAGCATGCGGCTTTGCGCTTCCCAGAGGGGGCCCAGCAAATCGTCCACTGTGGTCACCAGGTCGAATGTTGCGCCTTTGGCGTGGGGTTGCAGGTTGCACACCTGGACCCCGATTCGAACGCTGCTGACATTGCCCATGGGGCGCAACACACGAATCCTGTTGCCCAGGTGAATCAGCCCCAGCAGTGGAAATGGAAAGTCCCGGGCAGTGAGCAACTGCATCTGCAAGGGAAACGCCAGTACATGAGGGTAGGTCGCGGGCAGCAGGCCGTTATCGGCAAAGCCGCAGACCTTGCGGTAGCCCGCCAGTTGCCCGGGGGCCAGGCTGATCCAGCAGCGCAGGCCGTATTCGGGTAACTGCGTGCCGTTGATCCGTCGGCGCATTGCCGCTTTGAGAAACAGCGGCGGCAGAGACGCGGGCAGGTTCAGTTCGTGCCAGTGTGCAGTCATTTTCAGGCCCCCAAGAGACTTTGTCCGCAGACCCGCAGGGCCTGCCCGCTGACGGCGCCGCTGCCCGGCTGGCCGAGCCAGGCCACCGCTTCGGCAACGTCCTGGGGCAGGCCGCCCTGGCCCAGGGAACTCATGCGCCTTCCAGCTTCGCGCAGGGCGAAGGGCACCTTGGCGGTCATCTGGGTCTCGATGAAGCCCGGCGCCACGGTATTGATGCTGATATCCCGGGCGTGCAGCAGCGGCGCCCAGGCCTGGGCCAGGCCAATCAGCCCGGCCTTGCTGGCGGCGTAGTTGGTTTGCCCGCGGTTGCCGGCGATGCCGCTGATGGAGGCCAGCAGGATCACCCGGCCATGGTCGTGCAGGCGTGCGCTGTCCAGCAGGGCCTGGGTCAGCACCTGGGGCGCATTGAGGTTCACCGCCAGCACCGCGTCCCAGTATTCCGGGGTCATGTTGGCCAGGGTCTTGTCCCGGGTGATGCCGGCGTTGTGCACCAGGATGTCGATGCCCTCCGGCAGTTGCTCGATCAACTGTGCCGGAGCGTCTTCGGCGCAGATGTCCAGGCAGATGGCGCGGCCGCCGAGACGGGCCGCCAGGGCTTCCAGGTCGGCCTTGGCCTGGGGCACGTCCAGCAGCAGGACCTGGGCGCCGTCCCGGGCCAGGGTTTCGGCGATGGCCGCACCAATGCCGCGGGCGGCGCCGGTGACCAGGGCCTTGCGCCCGGCCAGCGGGCGGCTCCAGTCCTGGACCTGGGTCGCGCAGGGCTGCAAGCGGATCACCTGCCCGGAAACGTAGGCGCTCTTGGGCGAGAGAAAGAAGCGCAAGGCGCCTTCCAGCTGTTCTTCCGCTCCGGCTGCCACATACAGCAATTGCAGGGTGGCGCCGTTGCGCAGTTCCTTGGCCAGGGAGCGGCTGAAGCCTTCCAGGGCGCGCTGGGCGCTGGCGGCGAAGGGCTCGTCAAGGGTTTCCGGGGCGCGCCCGAGGATGACCAGGTGGGCGCTGGGCTCGAGGTTTCTCAGCAGTGGCTGGAAGAATTCCCGCAATTGCTTGAGCTGGTCTGTGTGCAGCAGCTCGCTGGCGTCGAACACCACGGCCTTGAGCCGGGGCCCGTGGCCGGGAATCCAGGGGGTGGCCAGGGACGGGTCGGCGCCATAGCTGTAGATGCCATCGGTCAGGCGCGGCGCCAGGGCGGCCACCTGCTGTGCCAGCGCGCCGCCGCCGAGCAACAGCGCACCTTCGATAGGCCGCAGGCGACCGGCTTGCCAGCGCTCCAGGCGTACCGGCGACGGCAGGCCAAGAGCCCCGACCAGGCGCTGGCCGATGGACGAGTTGGCGAAGTCGATATAACGGTCAGACATGGAACGCACTCCGAAGGTTGGGGTTCAAAGTGTGGACCATGAATGGCCCTGGGTCGTTCGATCGGCCAGATCCCTCCTACGCTGGAGGAGGTACCCACCGCAGTCGCACTCACAGAATAGGGAGCTTTCCATGACACAGCTGCGTCGCGTCGCGATTATCGGCGGCAACCGCATCCCCTTCGCCCGTTCCAACGGCCCCTATGCCACCGCCAGCAACCAGGCGATGCTCACCGCCGCCCTGGAGGGCCTGATCGAGCGCTACAACCTGCACGGCCTGCGCCTTGGCGAGGTGGCCGCCGGTGCCGTGCTCAAGCATTCCCGGGACTTCAACCTGACCCGCGAATGCGTGCTCGGCTCGCGGCTTTCGCCCACCACCCCGGCCTACGATATCCAGCAGGCCTGCGGCACGGGCCTGGAAGCGGCGCTGCTGGTGGCCAACAAGATCGCCCTGGGGCAGATCGACTGCGGCATCGCCGGCGGGGTGGATACCACTTCGGATGCGCCGATCGGGGTCAACGAAGGCCTGCGCAAGATCCTGTTGCAGGCCAACCGCGCCAAGAGCACCGGCGACAAGCTCAAGACCCTGCTGCAACTGCGGCCCCATCACCTCAGGCCGGAACTGCCGCGCAATGGCGAGCCGCGCACCGGCTTGTCCATGGGCGAGCACTGCGAGCAGATGGCCAAGACCTGGAACATTGCCCGCGCCGATCAGGATCAACTGGCCCTGGAAAGCCATCAGAAAATGACCGCCGCCTACGCCGAAGGCTGGCAGGACGACCTGATCACTCCCTTCCTCGGCCTGACCCGGGACAACAATCTGCGCCCGGACCTGACCCTGGAAAAGCTCGCCAGCCTCAAGCCGGCCTTCGACCGTAGCGCCAGCGGCACGCTGACGGCGGGCAACTCCACGCCCCTGACCGATGGCGCCTCGCTGGTGCTGTTGGGCAGTGAAGCGTGGGCCAGGGAGCGGGGCCTGCCGGTCCTTGCCTACCTGCGCGACGGCGAGGCCGCGGCGGTGGATTTCGTCAACGGCGCCGAGGGGCTGCTGATGGCCCCGGTATACGCCGTGCCGCGCTTGCTGGCGCGCAATGGCCTGAGCCTGCAGGACTTCGACTACTACGAGATCCACGAAGCCTTCGCCGCCCAGGTGCTGTGCACTCTCAAGGCCTGGGAAGACCCCGAGTACTGCAAGGCCAGGCTGGGCCTGGAGGCACCTCTGGGCAGCATCGATCGCGCCCGGCTCAACGTCAAAGGCAGTTCCCTGGCGGCAGGGCACCCGTTTGCCGCCACCGGCGGGCGCATCGTCGCCAACCTGGCGAAGCTGCTGAGTGTGGCGGGGCAGGGGCGCGGGCTGATTTCCATCTGTGCCGCGGGCGGCCAGGGTGTGACGGCGATCATCGAGCGCTGAGGTTCGTGGCCTTCCCCGGCCCGCCGGCTCCTACACAGAAATGCCGCCCATTCGTAGGAGCCGGCTTGCCGGCGAAAGCGTCTTCAGGTCTTGAAGCGCCGTACCAGGGCGTCCAGCTCATTGGATAGCCCCGCCAGGCTCTGGGAGTCCAGGCGCGCCGAGTTCGCCAGTTCCGCCACCAGTTGCGCATCGCCATGGATCTGGCTGATGTGCCGGTTGATGTCTTCCGCCACCTGATGCTGCTCTTCGGCGGCGGTGGCGATCTGGGTGTTCATGTCGCGGATCACGTCCACCGATTCGCGGATCTGCCCGAAGCTGTTGCGAGCCAGGCCGATGCGGTTCACCGACTGCTGGGACACTTCCAGGCTGGCGTGCATCTGCTGGGTCACGGCGCTGGTGCGTTTGGCCAGGTTGCCCAGCAGCCCGTCGATCTCGGCAGTGGAGTCGGCGGTACGCTTGGCCAGGGCCCGCACCTCGTCGGCCACCACGGCAAAACCGCGACCCTGCTCCCCGGCCCGGGCGGCCTCGATGGCCGCGTTCAGCGCCAGCAGGTTGGTCTGTTCGGCGATCGAGCGGATGGTGCCGAGGATCGACTGGATGTCGGTGCTGTCGCGTTCCAGTTGCTGCATCGACTGCGCCGACTGTTCGATCTCCTGGCTCAGGCGATCGACGCTGTGCACCGCGTCATCGATCTGCTGCTGGCCTTCCCGGGCCTGGCGCTGGCCACTGTCCGCCGACTCGGCGGCCTGGCTGCAGGAGCGGGCCACTTCGTTGGCGGTGGCGACCATTTCGTGGAAAGCGGTGGACACCATGTCCACCGCTTCGCGCTGGCGCCCGGCGGCTTCGGCCATGTCGCTGGAGACCTGGGTCGAACTGTGGGAAGTGGCGAGGATCTTCTGCGCGGCCTGGCCGATGCTCTGGATCAGGTTGCGGATTGCTGCCAGGAACTGGTTGAACCAGTTGGCCAACTGCGCGGTTTCGTCGCTGCCACGGATATTCAGGCTGCGGGTCAGATCGCCTTCGCCTTGGGCAATGCCTTCCAGGCCACTGGCCACGCCGCGGATCGGCCGCACGATGAGGCTGGCGAAACTCGCCCCGAGCACTGCGAACAGCACCGCCAGGATCGCGGCAATACCGGCGATGATCCAGGTCAGCTGGGTGGCCGCGCCCATGACTTCGTTCTGCTTGATCAGGCCGATGAAGGTCCAGCCCAGTTGCTCCGAAGGCCAGACGTTGGCCATGTAGTGCTCGCCGCCCAGTTCCACCTGCACCAGGCCCTTGCCGGCCTTGGCCAGTTGCGCGTAACCCTCGCCGAGGCTGCCCAGGGCCTTGAAGTTGTGCTCCGGCTGCTTGGGGTCCACCAGCACCGTGCCGTTGTTTTCCATCAGCATCAGGTAGCCCGATTCACCCAGCTTGATCTGTTTGACGATCTCGGTGAGCTGCTTGAGCGACACGTCGACTGCGACCACGCCGCCCTGGGGGCCCAACTGGTTGGCCAGCGAGCGCACGGTGCTGACCAGCACCGCATCGTCGCTGGCCCAGTAATAGGCCTCGGTGCGCAGGGTCTTGCCCGGGTTGGCCTGGGCGGTCTTGTACCAGGGGCGTACGCGGGGGTCGTAGTTGGCCAGCTTCAGGTCGGCGGGCCAGGAGACGTATCCGCCGTTGCTCACGCCATAGGACACATAGGAATAGGCAGGATGGCTGGCGGCCATGGCGGCGAACAGCTCGAAGATTCGTTTGTCCTGCTCGCCTTCCGGGGCCTTCGCGGCATCGGCGCTCATCCAGGTCTTGAGGTTGTCGCCGGCCTGGGTGATCAAGGGTTGAGCGGCCAGGTAATCGATGTTCTGGCTGATGCCTTCGAAGAACAGCTGCATGGCGTTGGCCACTTGGCGGATCTCGCGGCCGCTGCCGTCGACGAAGGTGTTTTCGGCCTCGCTGCGCAGGTTGATCACCACCAGCGTGGCTACCAGCACCACGGGCAGGCTGGCGATAACGGCAAAGGCCCAGGTCAATTTCTGTTTGATGTTCATCCGCGCTCCAGTTTTTTGTAAGACCACGAAGTGCAGGCGACTCGCGGATTTATCGGCAGCTTGAAAGATGACGCTGATTGCATCCCTGGGGTGAAGTCGAGCCCGCGGCGATCGAACCTTGGCCGGTGGCTGACGTCTTTATTGGATTGTCGGACAAACTCCCTGTCTCTCTGAGGGCTTCGGCTGGCGCCGGGCAATATTGAGCCGCAGGCAGAAAAAAACTTCCGCGGGCAGGCCCGCGAAGGGGCTGGCCCGAGTGCCACTGATGGACGGTTGCGGACGCCGTCTCGGCTATGATCCTTGGCGGCGTCGATGGATTGATCTGGCACATTGAGTGCATTGCTGTCGCTCGGTGGTCGGCAGCCCTTTCCCGTCGTGGGAGGATTGCCGTATAACGAGTGACTTTCGCGTGTTTGGTAACAAGGGACCCACAATAAAAGCTGATGAAGACTCCAAAACGCATTGAACCGCTGATCGAAGACGGTCTGGTAGACGAGGTGCTGCGCCCACTCATGAGTGGTAAAGAGGCAGCTGTGTATGTGGTGCGCTGCGGCAACGAGCTACGTTGCGCCAAGGTCTACAAGGAGGCGAACAAACGCAGTTTCCGTCAGGCGGCGGAGTATCAGGAGGGGCGCAAGGTTCGTAACAGCCGTCAGGCGCGGGCCATGGCCAAGGGCTCGAAGTTCGGGCGCAAGGAAACCGAGGACGCCTGGCAGAACGCCGAAGTGGCGGCGTTGTTCCGTCTGGCCAATGCCGGGGTGCGGGTGCCCAAGCCGTTCGACTTCCTCGAAGGTGTTCTGTTGATGGAGTTGGTGGCCGACGAGTACGGCGATGCGGCGCCGCGGCTCAACGATGTGGTGCTGGAACCGGACCAGGCCCGTGAATATCACGCCTTCCTGATTTCCCAGATCGTGCTGATGTTGTGTACCGGCCTGGTGCACGGTGACCTTTCCGAGTTCAACGTGCTGCTGACCCCGGATGGCCCGGTGATCATCGACCTGCCCCAGGCGGTGGATGCTGCCGGCAACAACCATGCCTTCAGCATGCTGGAGCGTGACGTCGGCAACATGGCGTCCTATTTCGGGCGTTTTGCCCCGGAACTCAAGGGCACTCGGTATGCCAAGGAAATGTGGGCCCTGTACGAGGCTGGCACCTTGCATCCGGGCAGCGTGCTGACCGGCGAGTTCGACGACCCCGAAGAACTGGCGGATGTCGGCAGCGTGATCCGCGAGATCGAAGCGGCGCGCCTGGACGAGGAGCGTCGCCAGGCAGTACGCGCGGCGGATGATGCGCCGCCGGGCAAATCCGAAGAACCACCGCCTCCGCCCTGGATGCAGTGATGCCATAAAAAAATCCGGCCTTGGCCGGATTTTTCATTCCCGCAAACTACCCGGCCCCTGGGCCCCTTGCACCTTGCATCTTGTAGCCGCTGCCGAAGGCTGCGCACGGCCCGAAGGGACGCAGGGATCTTGAGGGCGCCGAGGTCTGGCGGGAGATCGCCAAGCAAGGTCCTGCGGGCCTTTTCGCAGCCTCGCCCAGGGCTCGGCAGCGGCTACATGGGGCGGCAGGTCACAGGCTCAGGATCCGCAGCAACTGCCCGAGGCCAGTTCCTTGAGGATCGGGCAGTCCGGGCGGTGGTCGCCCTGGCAGTGCTCCACCAGGTCCTGCAGGGTGTCGCGCAGCCCTGCCAGCTCGCGGATCTTCTGGTTCAACTCGTCGATATGCTGGCGGGCCAGGGCCTTCACATCGGCGCTGGCCCGCTGCCGGTCCTGCCACAGGGTCAGCAGCTTGCCCACCTCTTCCAGGGAAAACCCCAGGTCCCGGGAGCGCTTGATGAAGGCCAGGCTGTGCAGGTCGTCATCGCCATACAGGCGATAGCCGCTGTCACTGCGATGGGCGGGCTTGAGCAGGCCGATGGACTCGTAGTAACGGATCATCTTGGCGCTCAGGCCGCTCTTTCGGGCTGCTTGGCCGATGTTCATTCGGCGTTCTCCAGGTCTTTGGGTTTCCAGGTTTTCAACAGTAGCGCATTGCTGACCACGCTGACGCTGGACAGCGCCATGGCCGCCCCGGCGAGCACCGGGTTGAGCAGGCCGAAGGCCGCCAGCGGGATGCCGATCAGGTTGTAGACGAAGGCCCAGAACAGGTTCTGGCGAATCTTCGCGTAGGTCTTGCGGCTGATTTCCAGGGCCGCCGGGATCAACCGTGGATCGCCGCGCATCAGGGTGATGCCGGCCGCATGCATGGCCACGTCGGTGCCGCCGCCCATGGCGATGCCGATGTCCGCCGCCGCGAGGGCCGGGGCGTCGTTGATACCATCCCCGACCATGGCCACCACGCCGGTCTTTTTCAGCTCGGCCACCGTGGCCGCCTTGTCCGCCGGCAGCACTTCGGCGTGCACGTCGGTGATGCCCAGGGCATCGGCCACCACCTTGGCGCTGCCGCGGTTGTCGCCGGTCAGCAAATGGCTGCTGATATGCCGTGCATTGAGTTGCTGCACCGCCTGCAGCGCGCCGGGCTTGAGGGTGTCGCCAAAGGCGAACAGGCCCAGCACCCGGGATTGCGGGCTCTGCTCGATCAGCCAGGACAGGGTCCGGCCTTCGTGTTCCCAGTTCCTGGCCGCCTGGGCCAGGTCGCCGGGGTTGAGGCCGCTTTCTTCCAGCAGGCGGCGGTTGCCCAGGGCCAGTTGGCGGCCCTCCAGGGTGCCGGCGATGCCTCGCCCGGTGAGGGACTGGCTGGCGCTGACGTCAGCCACCGGCAGTTGGCGTTCCTGGCACAGGTCCAGCACGGCCTTGGCCAGAGGGTGCTCACTGCCGCGCTGCAGGGCACCGGCCAGTTGCAGCACGCTGTTTTCATCGCCTTCCACCGCCTGCATATGGGCGATGCGCGGGGTGCCGGAGGTCAGGGTGCCGGTCTTGTCGAAGACCACCGAACTGACTTCGTGGGCCCGCTCCAGGGCTTCGGCATCCTTGATCAGGATGCCGTGGCGGGCCGCCACGCCGGTGCCGGCCATGATCGCCGTGGGCGTGGCCAGCCCCAGGGCGCAAGGGCAGGCGATCACCAGCACCGCCACGGCGTTGATCACCGCGGTTTCCAGCGGTGCGCCGTACAGCCACCAGCCCACCAGCGTGATCAGCGCCAGCACCAGGACAGTGGGCACGAACACCTGGCTGACTTTATCCACCAGTTTCTGGATCGGTGCCTTGCCGGCCTGGGCGTCTTCCACCAGGCGAATGATCCGCGCCAGCACGGTTTCCGCCCCCAGGGCCAGGGTGCGCACCAGCAGCCGGCCTTCGCCGTTGATGGCGCCACCGGTGACCTTGTCGCCGGGTTGCTTGGGCACGGGCAGGCTCTCGCCGCTGATCAGCGCTTCATCGGCATGGCTCTGGCCTTCGATGACTTCGCCGTCCACCGGAAAGCGCTCGCCGGGCTTGACCAGCACCAGGTCACCCAGGCGCAAGGCGCTGATCGCGACTTCCTGTTCGCGGCCGTCGATAACCTGGATCGCCCGCTCCGGACGCAGGGCCTCCAGGGCGCGGATGGCACTGGCGGTCTGGCGCTTGGCGCGGCTTTCCAGGTATTTGCCCAGCAGCACCAGGGCGATTACCACCGCCGAGGCCTCGAAGTACAGGTGCGGCATGCTGCCCGCGGCGGCGGTGGCCCACTCGTACAGGCTCAGGCCATAGCCGGCGCTGGTGCCCAGGGCCACCAGCAGGTCCATGTTGCCGCTGCCGGCGCGCACGGCCTTCCAGGCCGCGACATAAAAGCGTGCACCGAAGATGAACTGCACCGGGGTGGCCAGGGCGAACTGGGCCCAGGCCGGAAGCATCCAGTGCAGGCCGAACGGCTGCACCAGCATCGGCAGCACCAGGGGCAGGGCCAGGAGGATGGCCAGCACCAGGCTCCAGCGCTCGCGTCGCAGGTTCTGCTGTTGCTCGTCGCCCTGTTTCTGCTCGGCCTGCCACAGGCTGGCGGAGTAGCCGGCCTGGGTCACGGCATTGATCAGCAGCGCCGGGTCGACCTGGCCCAGCAGTTCGACATTGGCACGCTCGGTGGCCAGGTTGACGCTGGCGCTGCGGACGCCGGGGAGTTTGTTCAAGGCGCGTTCGACTCGCCCGGCGCAGGTGGCGCAGGTCATGCCGCCGATGCTCAGTTCGACGGCTTGTACCGGCACGCTGTAGCCGGCGTTTTCCACGGCTTCCAGCAGGGCCGGCAGGCTGTCTTGCGGTGCTTCGACCCGAGCCTGTTCCGTGGCCAGGTTGACGCTGACCGTGCGAATGCCGGCGACCTTGCCCAGGGCACGCTCTACGCGCCCGGCGCAACTGGCGCAGGTCATGCCGGCAATCGGCAGGTCGAAAGTGGTTGATTCAGGCATGGCGACGCTCCCTGTGAATGTTGCCTACAGGATCAACCTTGCCACGCAGGCAAGGTCAAGGGGGCATTGCACGGGTGCTTCATTTTGTCCCAGGGGCTGCTCGCAGTGCGCGAACAGCAGGCCCGGGAGCTCGGCAGGGGGCGGGGTGTCAGTATTCCAGGGCGGCGGGCTTGAGGTACATGCCCGACGCGTTCATGGCGATGCGGAACTTCAGCACATCGCCAGCCCGCAGGCTGATGTCCTGGGAACTCGGGGCAAGCAGCCCGGCGTTGCAGCCCGGGGCCTGGCCTGGCAGCAGTTTCAGGCGCAGGGAAACCTTGCCCGGCGGCAGGTTGAACGAGGCGCTCTGTTCCTGGAACAGCCGACCGGCGAGCTGGTCCTGGATGTACAGGCCGATCTCGCAGGACGTGGCGACTTCCAGCCGCTCCCTGGAAATGATCAGCACGCCGTAGTCCTCTCCGGCGGCCAGCGCCGATGGGGTTGCCGCGAACAGGCCCAGGAGGCCGACGAGGCTGAAAGTTGACCAGCGCATGGCTGAATCTCCCGCTGTGATGTCGTAAGACGTGCAGCTTGGCCGAGCGCGCCGCCGATTTCCAGCCCGGCAGATCAATCCGGAACTTGACCTTGCCACGGTGGCAAGGACAAGACTTGCTCCAACCCAATACAGGAGAAGCGCAATGCAAGTATTCAACGTTCAAGGCATGTCCTGCGGTCACTGTGTGCGTGCCATCACCCAGGCGCTGCAAAGCAAGGACCCGGCGGCCACCGTGCGGGTGGATCTGGCGGCCAAGGAAGTCGGGGTCGAGAGCCGCCTGTCCAGCGATGAGGTGATCAGCCTGATCAGCGAGGAAGGCTACGCGGTCAAGGTTGCCTGAGCCTTTTTATATAGTTAGCGACCTATCGGAATGTTCAAGGCGTCCAAGCGCGGCTAGACTGTGCGACCGCTGACCAACGCTCGTTTGGATGCCATGAACCTCCGCACAATCCTGATTCTCGGCGCTCTGAGCGCTTTCGGCCCGCTGGCCATCGACTTCTACCTGCCGGCCTTCCCCTCGATGGCCCTGGCTTTCGGCACCGATGAAAAACACGTTCAGCTGACCCTGGCCGCCTACTTCCTCGGCCTGTCCATCGGCCAGCTGGCCTATGGCCCGGTGGCCGATCGTTTTGGCCGGCGCCTGCCGCTGCTGGCGGGGGTGGGCCTGTTCACGCTGGCCTCCCTGGCCTGCGCCTATGCGCCGAACCTGGAATGGCTGATCGGCGCACGCTTTGTCCAGGCCCTGGGCGGATGCGCCGGGATGGTGATTTCCCGGGCCGTGGTCAGCGACAAGTGCGATGCGGTGGGTTCGGCCAAGGTCTTCTCCCAACTGATGCTGGTGATGGGCCTGGCCCCGATCCTGGCGCCAATGCTGGGCGGCCTGCTGGTCAACCTCTACGGCTGGCAGTCGATCTTCATCATGCTCACGGTGTTCAGTGCACTGTCCGGGCTGGCAGTGGCTCTGGGCCTGCCGGAAAGCATGCCGGCCACCCGCCCGCGCCTGCCTCTGTCCGGGGCGCTGCGCCAATATGGCCTGCTGCTGTCGGACCGGGTATTTCTCGGCCATGCCTTGACCGGCGGGATCGCCATTGCCGGGATGTTTTCCTACATTGCCGGTTCGCCCTTTGTCTTCATCAAGCTCTACGGCGTGCCAGCGGAGCACTTCGGCTGGTTCTTCGGGATCAATGCCGGGGGCTTCATCCTGGTGGCGCAGATCAATGCGCGCCTGCTGGCCAAGCGTGGCCCGGCGTTCCTGCTGGCGCGCACCGTGTGGATCTACCTGGCAGCGGGCCTGACCCTGCTCGGCGTCAGCGCCTTGCACACCAGTGCGCTCTGGCCGCTGCTGCTGCCGCTGTTCGTGTGTATCGCCAGCCTGGGCTGCATCATTCCCAATGCCGCAGCCTGCGCCATGAATGGTCAGGGCGCACGGGCCGGCAGCGCCTCGGCGATGCTCGGTTGCCTGCAATTCAGCGTGGCGGCAGGGGCGGCGTACCTGGTGGGTGTGCTGCATGACGGCAGCGCCATGCCGATGGCCATGGTCATCAGCCTGTGCGGTGTGCTGGCGGTGAGCATGGCGGTCATGACCCGGCGCTTGCAGAATGCCCGGGCGCTGAAGGCTGCCGAGCTCTGAGTCAGCCGGTGGCGCGCTGGCTCTGGGGAATCGGGTGGGGGGCTTGCAGGCGGCTTTGCAGGGTCTGGGTAAAGGCCCGGGCTTCGGCCTCGCTGCGGAACGTCACCACATGCTGGTCGAGCCGCACCTGCCATTGAGAGCCCTGGGGGTGTGCCAATTCTTTTATCAGGATCTTCATTGCTGACCTCCTAACGGTAAAAGACTGCGCTGCAAGGGCCCCCAGTGTAGACCCGAATACGGTCACAAATATGACCGGAATCAACTCTCGGACTGACGGCAGCCAGCACCTTTTACCGGTGCCGGCTGCCGTTCGTTAACGCCTCAGAAACCTTCGAGGACGATCTTGCCGCGAGCCTTGCCGCTCTCCAGCAGGGCGTGGGCGCGGCGCAGGTTGGCTGCGTTGATCTGGCCGAAGTGCTCACCGACCGTGGTCTTCAAGGTGCCGGCGTCAATCAGTTCGGCGACCCGGTTGAGCAGCACGTGCTGCTCTTGCATGTCGGCGGTTTCGAACAGCGAACGGGTGTACATGAACTCCCAGTGCAACGACAGGCTCTTGCGCTTGAGCTTGGTCACGTCGAGGCTTTTCGGATCGTCGATCAGCGCCAGCTTGCCCTGGGGTGCCAGGGCTTCCACCAGTTGGTCGAGGTGGGCATCGGTCTGGGTCAGGCTGGCGACGTGGGTCACCTGGCCTGCGCCAATGCGCTGGAGTTCGGCGCTCAGTGGCTGGCTGTGGTCCACCACCGCATGGGCGCCCAGCTCGCGGACCCAGGCCTGGGTCTGTTCGCGGGAGGCACTGCCGATCACCTTGAGGCCGGTGAGCTGACGGGCCAGTTGGGTGAGGATCGAACCGACCCCGCCGGCAGCGCCGACGATCAGCAGGCTCTGGCCTTTGTCAGCCGGCTCCTGGCTGATCTGCAGGCGTTCGAACAGCAGCTCCCAGGCGGTGATCGCGGTCAGCGGCAGGGCGGCGGCCGCGGCGAAGTCCAGGCTCTTGGGCATGTGGCCGACGATCCGTTCATCCACAGTGTGCAGCTCACTGTTACCGCCGGCCCGGGCGATGGAGCCGGCGTAGAACACCCGGTCACCGACCTTGAACAGGCTGACGTCGCTGCCCACGGCCTTGACCACCCCGGCCACGTCCCAGCCCAGCACCTTGGCCGCGCCACCTTCGGGCTGGACGTTCTGGCGCACCTTGGTGTCCACCGGGTTGACCGAGATGGCCCTGACTTCCACCAGCAGATCGCGAGGGCCGGCCACGGGCTCGGGCAGCTCGATGTCTTGCAGGGACTTGGGATCGTCGATGGGCAGGGAAGCGTAATAGGCGATGGCTTTCATGTTGAGTTCCTGATGATGAGTAGGGAAAAAAGGCTCAGACAATCAACTGCAGGCGCTTGAGCTCGAAGTGCTCGATCGCCTCGCGGGTCTGATGGAGGAAATGCCGGAAGTGCGCGGTGTTGTTGTGAAACTCCAGGGCTGCTTCATCGTCCCAGCGCTCCAGCACGTAGAAGGTGCCCGGTTGCTCGGCATCCTGGTGCAGCTCGTAGTACTGGCAACCGCTTTCCTCGCGGCTGGGCGAGACCAGGGCGCTGAGCTCGCGCTTGAGAACGTCTTGCTGCTGGGGCTTGGCGATCAGGGTGGCAATCGCGGTGAAGGCTTGGGACATGTGGGCTTCCTCAGGTGCTGGGCGATGGGAGGGATGATTGGCTATTTCTCCCGAGGATAAAACCGGCTAAAAGAGCAGGCTCTTTCAATATTTTTTTGATAATCCGGGAAGACCTCATGCTGCGATTCGATGACCTGCAGTTGTTCGTGCGTGCCGCAGACCTGGGCAGCCTGTCGGCGGCGGCCCGGGTCATGGACCTGTCGCCTGCGGTGGCCAGCGCTGCCCTCAAGCGCATCGAGGAACACCTGGGCGCACGCCTGCTGGCCCGTTCCACCCGCAGCCTGCGGCTCACCGCGGAGGGCGAGGGCTTTCTCGAATACGCCCGGGCGGCCTTGAGCAACCTGGATGAAGGCCGGCGCCTGCTGGCCAGCGGTCAGGATCAGGTCAGTGGCGTGTTGCAGCTTTCTGCCCCTTCGGATTTTGGCCGCAATCTGCTGTTGCCCTGGCTCGACGAGTTCCAGCGTGAACATCCCAAGCTCAGCGTGCGCCTGCTGCTGGGGGACCGGATTGCCGACCTGTTCCGCCAGCCGGTGGACATTGCCCTGCGTTACGGCGAACCGGAGGACTCCAGCCTGGTGGCGCTGCCAGTGGCTCCGGACAACCGCCGGGTGCTGTGCGCCGCCCCCAGTTATCTGGCCCGCTACGGCGAGCCGCGCCAGCTGGAGCAACTGGCCCAGCACAACTGCCTGTTGTACATGCTCGATAGCCGGGCTCATGACCTCTGGAGCTTTCATGACGGCAAGCGCGAGGTGAGCCTCACCGTCAGTGGTGACCGCCTGAGCGACGACGCCGATGTGGTGCGGCGCTGGGCCGTGGCCGGTGAGGGGATTGCCTACAAGTCCTGGCTGGATGTGGCCGCCGATGTGCTGGCCGGCCGCCTGCAGATACTGCTGCCGGAACTGCGCTGCGAAGGCGCGTCGCTGAACCTGCTGTGCACCCACCGGGCGCACCTGAGCAAACCGGTGAAACTACTGCGTGACCTGCTCCAGGAGCGTTGCGCGCAGATCAGCGCGCAACGCCCGCGATAGGAGCCGGCTTGCCGGCGAGCCTGGGCACCGTGCCCTCGGCGTCGCTGGCGGACGCGAACAGGTCGCCCTCGGCAATCAGCCTCGGCCTCGATCCCGCACACTCGGGCGGTCAAGCATTCAACCGGGGGAACGGGCATGGGCATACAGGAATACAGCGCCGCAGAGCGCCTGGAACGGCTACCCATCAGCGGCTATCACCGGGTGATTTTCATCATCATCGCCCTGGCGTTTTTCTTCGACTCCATGGACCTGGCGATGATGACCTTCCTCCTCGGCTCGATCAAAACCGAGTTTGGCCTGAGTTCGGCCCAGGCCGGCCTGCTGGCCAGCTCCAGTTTCTTCGGCATGGTGCTGGGCGCCTCGCTGTCGGGCATGCTTGCCGACCGCTATGGGCGCAAGCCGGTGTTCCAGTGGAGCATCGTGCTCTGGGGCGTGGCCAGTTACCTGTGTTCCACCGCCCAGAGCGTGGACAGCCTGACCCTGTTCCGGGTGCTGCTGGGGATCGGCATGGGCATGGAGTTTCCCATCGCCCAGTCGATGCTCTCGGAGATGATTCCGGCCCAGCGTCGCGGGCGCTACATCGCCCTGATGGACGGCTTCTGGCCCCTGGGTTTCGTCGCCGCGGGGGTGCTCTCGTATTTCCTCCTGCCGCTGATCGGCTGGCGTGACATCTTCCTGGTGCTGGCAGTACCGGCGGTGTTCGTGCTGGTGATCCGCTTCTTCATTCCCGAGTCACCGCGCTGGCTGGAACAGGCCGGGCGCCACGCCGATGCGGATCGGGTGCTGTGTGGCATCGAAGACAAGGTGCGCGCTTCCCTGGGCACGGCGCAATTGCCGGAGCCGCTGCGCCTGCCGCGTATCGACAGTGCGCCGGGGCACTTTTTCTCGGCACTGAAGCAGATCTGGTCGCCGCTCTATCGCCAGCGCACGATGATGATCTGGAGCCTGTGGTTCTTCGCCCTGCTGGGCTTCTACGGCCTGACGTCCTGGCTCAGCGCCTTGCTCCAGCAGTCCGGTTTCGCGGTGACCCAGTCGGTGTACTACACGGTGCTGATTTCCCTGGGCGGAATTCCCGGGTTCCTCATGGCCGCCTGGCTGGTGGAGCGCTGGGGGCGCAAGCCGGTGTGCATCGTGACCTTGCTCGGCGGCGGGGTCATGGCCTTCTTCTACGGGCAGAGTGCGGTCTTTGGCGGCAACGTCAGCCTGCTGATCGGCACCGGGCTGCTGATGCAGTTTTTCCTGTTCGGCATGTGGGCGGTGCTCTACACCTATACCCCTGAGTTGTACCCAACGTCGGCCCGGGCTACGGGCTCGGGGTTCGCTTCGGCGGTGGGGCGCATCGGTTCGCTGTTGGGGCCGCTGGTGACCGGGCTGGTGTTTCCGTTGACCGGGCAGGGCGGCGTATTCGCCCTGGGGGCGGCGTGCTTCGTGATTGCCGCGGGGGTGGTCTGGCTGTTCGGGATGGAAACCCGGGGCAAGACCCTGGAGGAGTTGAGCGAGGCGGGGAGCTGATAGAGACGGGGGGGACCTGTTCGCCGGCCAGCCGGCTCCTACAGATTCGTGTAGGAGCCGGCTGGCCGGCGAAGGCCGTTACGGCTTGACCAGCCGTGCATCCAGGCTGTTCTGCGCCAGGCGCCGGGCCTGGTCCTGGGTCATGCCCAGGTCGGTGTGCAGGGCGTGGAAGTTCTCGGTGACGTAGCCGCCGAAGTAGGCCGGGTCATCGGAGTTGACCGTGACCTTCACCCCGCGCTCGAGCATTTGCAGGATGTTGTGCTGGGACATGTGGTCGAACACGCAGAGCTTGGTGTTGGACAGCGGGCACACAGTCAGCGGGATCTGCTCGTCGATGATCCGCTGCATCAGCCGCTCGTCTTCGAAGGCACGTACACCGTGGTCGATGCGCTGGATCTTCAACAGGTCCAGGGCTTCCCAGATGTACTCCGGCGGGCCTTCTTCACCGGCGTGGGCGACGGTCAGGAAGCCTTCGCTGCGCGCGCGGTCGAATACCCGCTGGAACTTGCTCGGCGGGTGGCCCATTTCAGAACTGTCCAGGCCCACGGCGACGAATGCATCGCGAAACGGCAGCGCCTGGTCGAGGGTCTTCTGCGCCTCTTCTTCGCTCAAGTGGCGCAGGAAACTGAGGATCAGGCCGCTGGTGATGCCCAGTTGCTGCTCGCCATCTTTGAGTGCGCTGGCGATGCCGTTGAGCACCACTTCGAACGGCACGCCACGGTCGGTGTGGGTCTGCGGGTCGAAGAAGGGTTCGGTGTGGATCACGTTCTGTTCTTTGCAGCGCAGCAGGTAGGCCCAGGTCAGGTCGTAGAAGTCCTGGGAGGTGCGCAGCACGTCGGCGCCCTGGTAGTACAGGTCGAGGAATTCCTGCAGGTTGTTGAAGGCGTAGGCCTTGCGCAGGGTCTCGACGTCGCTCCAGGGCAGGGCGATCTTGTTGCGTTCGGCCAGGGCGAACAGCAGTTCCGGTTCCAGGGAACCTTCCAGGTGCAGGTGCAACTCGGCCTTGGGCAAGGCGTTCAGCCAGTCATACATGGTGTCGTCTCATCAGGTGCAGGCGGGCGCTGCGAGAGTGATGCGCTGCCGGGGCCGTGCCCTTCTGTGGGGAACTGGCCGTGGCTTGCGGCTTTCGCCAGGTTTTCACCGGGCCCGAAAAAGCCGCCATTCTACATCTGGCGGCGCAAATGTTCGGCAAAACCTGACCGGGGGGGCGGTCAGGCCTGCTCCAGCTCCCGGCGGTAGGCGTAGGTATCGGCAAAGCGCGACAGCAGGAATTCGGCGCAGGTGGTCACCGGGTACTTGGCCGGGTGCTCCGCGTCCTGGCAACCGGGCAGGCATTCGATGCGGGTATCCGGGTGCGGCTCGGCGAAGAACGGCATCGAGTAGCGGTCCACCCCCAGCGGGCTGATGACCCGGTGCGGGGTCGACAGGTAACGGTCGTTGCTCCAGCGCGCCATCATGTCGCCGAGGTTGACCACGAAGCTGCCGTCGATGGGCGGGGCGTCGATCCACTGGCCCTTGACGTTGCGCACCTGCAAGCCGCCAGCGGCGTCCTGGTAGAGCAGGGTGATGCAGCCGTAGTCGGTGTGGGCGCCGGCGCCTTGCTGCTCTGCGCTGCTGGCGGTGTGGCGCGGCGGATAGTGGATCATCCGCAGCACGCTCACCGGGTCCTGGAAGCGGCGGTCGAAGAAGTCGCGTTCGATGCCCAGGGCCAGGGTCATGGCCCGCAGCAGGGTCTGGGCCAGGGCCTGCATGTCCTGGTAGTGCTGCTCCATCAGGGCTTGCCAGCCGGGCAGGTCGGGGTGGCGGTTGGGCCCGCGCAGGGGTTTTTCCGCCAGCACGTCCGGGTGCTCGGCCGGCAGGTGCAGGCCCATGTCGAAGGTTTCCTTGAGGTCGCTGGGCTTGCTTGGGTCCAGCTGCTCGGTGGCGATGGCGCCGTAGCCGCGATGGTGACGGCTCTGGGTGATATCGATCTTGAGTTTTTCAACACTGGGCAGGGCGAAGAAGTGCTTGGCCGTGCTCAGCAATTGCTCGATGCGTTGTGCGCTGATCGGGTGACCCTTGATGTAGAAGAAGCCCCATTCGCGACAGGCGCGGTCGATCTGCTTGGCGACACTGTCCCAGCCTTGCTGCTCATCCTGATACAGCGGGCTGATATCGATGATCGGCAGTTGATTCATGAAAGTGCTCCCATCCTGTTGGCGGTCCGTCGTCGCTGGCGGATGCTCCGACAGCGACGGCCAGATTATTTGGGGATGTCCGCCTTCAGGCCTTCGACGTAGTAGTTCATCGAGGCCAGTTCGGCATTGCTGGCGCTGACCCCCGCGGCGATTTTTTCGACCCCGGCCTGGTCCTTGATCGGGCCGGTGAACGGGTGGAACTCGCCGCTCTTGATGCTGGCGATGATCTGTTCGGCCTCGGTTTTCACCGGGGCCGGCAGCAGGTCGCTGAGGGGCAGTTCAACCGTACCCTCTTTCAGCCCACCCCAGTAGTCCTGGGGTTTCCAACTGTGGTCCATCACCCCCTGGGTGGCCTGGATGTAGTGCGGGCCCCAGTTGTTGACGATGGAGGTCAGCACCGCCTTGGGGCCGAAGTGGGCCATGTCCGAGGCATAGCCCACCGCGTACACGCCACGCCGTTCCGCGGCCTGGATCGGCGCCGGGCTGTCGGTGTGCTGGAAGATCACGTCGGCGCCCTGGTCGATCAGGGCATTGGCGGCGTCGGCTTCCTTGCCCGGATCGAACCAGGAATTGACCCACACCACCTTGATCTCGGTGCCCGGGTTGTACTTGTTCAGGGCCAGCTGGATGGCGTTGATGTCGCGGATCACCTCCGGAATGGGGAAGGAGGCGACGTAGCCGATCTTCTTGCTCTTGGTCATCTTCGCCGCGAGGAAACCACCCACGTAGCGGCCCTCGTAGGTGCGCGCCAGGTAGGTGCCGAGGTTCTTGTCCTGCTTGTAGCCGGTGGCGTGTTCGAAGGTCACCTTGGGGAACTGCCTGGCGACCTTCAGCGTGGGGTTCATGTAGCCGAAGGAGGTGGTGAAGATCAGGTCGTAGTTGTCCTTGGCCATGTTGCGGATCACCCGCTCGGCGTCGGCGCCTTCGGCTACGTTCTCCACGTAGTTGGTCTTGATCTGGTCGCCGAATTTTTCCACCAGGGCCTTGCGCCCCTGTTCATGCTGATAGGTCCAGCCGTGATCGCCTATGGGGCCGATGTAGACGAAACCGACCTTCAGCGGATCGGCGGCGCTGGCGGTAAGGCTGGCACTCAGGCCGATGGCGGCGGCCAGGGTGCAGAGCAACTTGTGCAACGGGCGTGTATGCATGAATGGGAGCTCCATCTTGTTGTGGGGGGCTGGGGCGGCAAGCACTGGAGGGCAATGCAAATAGCTGACCAAGAGGACAACAAAGATGGCCGTTGCGCCGGCGAGGCGGTTTCTACGGGGGCTTTGGGGCGCGCTTTTCGCTGGCAAGCCAGCTTCTACGGGGCTGGAATGCAGGAGGCCGCTTGCCGGCGAAGGGCTGTTCAAGATCCATCCCGGTGCGCGGCGCCTGGGGCTGGTGCACTAACATGTAACGAAACGTTAGTGACTTGGTGCAGTCTTTCAGTCATCTCCTGTACTCGTTTTTATTCCCGTCAAAGGACTGCAATGCTCAATTCCCTCAAGCAAGAAAAGTTTCTACTGCTTGCGCTGCTGGCCGCCGTGGCTGCCTATCCGCTTGAACACCTGTTGCTGGGCAGTGGCCAGGGCATCGCCCTGGGCGCCGGGCTGGTGCTGATCGGCTTTATCGTCATGGCTTCGATGCGCGTCGCCCACCACGCTGAACTGCTGGCGGAAAAGGTCGGCGACCCCTACGGCACCATGATCCTGACCCTGGCCGCGGTGCTGGTGGAAGTGGTGATCCTGGCGATCATGATGAGCAACGAAGCCTCGCCGACCCTGGTGCGCGACACCATCTACTCGGCGGTGATGCTGGACATCAACGGCATCCTCGGCCTGGCCGCACTGATGGGCGGCATCAAGCATGGCGAGCAGCCCTACAACGACGACTCGGCGCGTACCTACAGCGTGATGATCCTCACCGCCATGGGCGTGTCGATGGTGGTGCCGGAGTTCATCCCCGAGGCCGACTGGAAGGTCTACTCGGCCTTCACCATCGGCGCCATGGTGGTGCTCTATACCCTGTTCCTGCGCATGCAGGTCGGGCCGCACAGCTATTTCTTCAGCTACAGCTACCCGGAAAAACGCCGCAATAAAGAGGCCCAGGAACAGCCCCATGCCATCAACCTGGCCTGGAGCATCGGCATCCTGGTGTTCGGGGTGGTGGTAATCGGCGCCCTGGCCGAGGTGATGTCCAAGACCCTGGACCTGGGCCTGGAAGGCACGGGCGCACCGCCGGTGATCACGGCGATCCTGGTGGCGGCGATTTCCGCCGCGCCGGAAATCCTGACCGCCCTGCGCGCCGCCCTGGCCAACCGCATGCAGTCGGTGGTCAACGTGGCCCTGGGCGCTTCCCTGTCGACGGTGATCCTCACGGTGCCGGTGATGGAGGCCATGGCCTTGTACACCGGCCAGCCCTTCCAGATGGCCATGACCCCGGTGCAGACGGTGATGGTGTTCATCACCCTGATCGTCAGCGCGATCAACCTCAACGACGGTGAAACCAATGCCATAGAAGGCATGACTCACTTCGTGCTGTTTGCGACCTTCATCATGCTGTCGCTGCTCGGTCTTTAAAGGGGGGGCGCCGACTGGATAGCGCAGCGAAAGCTGACCCCGGGGGCATTCCAGGCCGCGAGTGCGCCCCAACGCCAACGGCGGACGGTGCTGGCCGAAGGAGAAAAGGTCGGGTCGTTGGCAAACTTGTTGTTGGCGCCCCGTCGCGCTCGATAAATGCCTGTTTCAGGCCCTTGCGGGTTCTCCACGGGAGATTCGCGGTAGTAGTTTTTGTCGTACCAGTCGTTGACCCATTCACTGGCATTGCCGGTGAGGTTGTAGAGGCCCAGCGGGTTAGGCACAAACCTGTCCACGGCGAAGGTTTCGTTGTCGTCAGGCGCCGGAAAGTTGCGGCCATAGTCCAGATTGCCGTTGTCGGTCGCGAACATCACCGGCTGGCCACGGTTGCGCGCCGCATATTCCCATTGGGCCTCGGTCGGAAGATCCACGGCATAGCCGCTGAGGTCTGCCAGCCAGCCACAGTAATCCTTGGCCTCTTGCCATTTTCGAGACGCCGGGGCGGGCAGGTTTTCCTGGTAGAGGTGTTTCATGTCGGCGCGGTTGCGCAGTGCCGCGTCGAATTGCGGCCGGCCTTGCGCCAGGAAGAACAGATCGAAATCGCCCAAGGTGGTTTGCAGCGAGGACAGGTAGTAGCTGCTCAACTTGACCGGGTGAACGAAGTCGTCATCGATGTCGAGGCTGATCCGTTCCATGTTTGCCGGGTCCACGCCACAGGGCCATTGGCACAAGGCCTGTGGGTCGAAGCCACGGGGCCAGCCGAAATCCCCCATCTGGAATTCGCCACCTTCAATCAGCACCATGTTGTCCATCGAACGCACGACGGTGTTGAGCACCGCATCGCGGACTTGCGGGGACAGGTCCGGGTATCTGCGGCTGATGGTTGAAGCAATGTCTGCAACTTTTTCAGGTGACAGCACTTTGCTGGCGGGGCCTGCAACCTCCTGTTTCCCACAGCCCGAAATCAGCAGTGCGACGCAGAGCGCCAGTCCGTGCTTTTGTTTCACGTAATGTCCCTATAACGGTTCGGATGAGGGCGGCAAACTAACATGTTTCCTCCCTCTGATACCGTTCAACGCACAGGCGAGGGATACGCTCCCTCGCCGTGGGCGCCAAAGATCAGGTGCCGGCGATCAGTTGCCGGGCCGCCTGGCTGTGATCGGCGATCAGGTTTTTCAGATCCAGCCCTTCGACCTGGCCATCAATCACCCGCCACTTGCCGCCAATCATGACCCGGTCCGCTCGATCCGCGGCGCACAACAGCAGCGCTGAAACCGGATCATGGCTACCCGAGAAACGCAGTTCATCGAGCTTGAACAACGCCAGGTCTGCCTGCTTGCCTACCGCCAGTTCGCCGATGTCGGTACGGCCCAACAGGCTTGCCGACCCTTGGGTCGCCCAGCCCAGTACACGCTCCGGGGTGATCTTTTCGGCGCCGTAACGCAGGCGCTGGATGTACAGCGCCTGACGCGCTTCGAGGATCATGTTCGAGGCGTCATTGGACGCCGAACCGTCCACGCCCAAGCCAAACGGTGCACCCGCATCGGTCAGCTCGATGCTGGGGCAGATGCCGGACGCCAGGCGCATGTTCGAACTCGGGCAATGGCAGATGCCGGTACCGGCCTGGCCGAGGCGGGCGATCTCATCCGGGTTGAAGTGGATGCCGTGGGCCAGCCAGGTGCGCGGACCGAGCCAGCCGACGCTGTCCAGATAATCCACCGTGCGCAGGCCGAAACGCTGCAGGCAGAAGTCTTCTTCGTCGAGGGTCTCGGCCAGGTGAGTGTGCAGGCGCACATCGAGCCCGTTGGCCAGTTCGGCGCTGGCCGACATGATTTCCGGGGTCACCGAGAACGGCGAGCACGGTGCCAGGGCGATCTGGATCTGCGCACCGTCGCCACGCTCGTGGTACTGCTGGATCAGGCGCTGACTGTCGTCGAGAATCACCTGGCCTTCCTGCACGGTCTGTTGCGGTGGCAGGCCGCCGTCCTTTTCGCCAAGGCTCATCGAGCCGCGGGTGAGCATGGCGCGCATGCCCAGTTCACGCACGGTTTCGACTTGCACGTCGATGGCGTTTTCCAGGCCGTCCGGGAACAGATAGTGATGGTCGGCGGCGGTGGTGCAGCCGGAGAGCAGCAGTTCGGCCAGTGCCACTTTGGTCGCTAGGGCGAGTTTTTCCGGGGTCAGCCGGGCCCAGACCGGGTACAGGGTCTTGAGCCAGGGGAACAGCGGCTGGTTGACCACCGGCGCCCAGGCGCGGGTCAGGGTTTGATAGAAGTGATGGTGGGTGTTGATCAGGCCCGGCAGCAGCACGTGCTCGCGGGCATCGAAGACCTGCTGGCAGGGGCTTGCAGGTTGCTGGCCGAGGCCCAGCACTTCAACGATCAGGCCGTCTTGCAGCACCAGGCCGCCACGGGCGTCGAGGGCATTGCCGGTGAAGATGGCCAGGGGATTTTTTAACCAGGTACGGGTCGCAGGCATGGTGGCCGGCTCCTCTGAAAGTGGGTTCAGGTTAGCCAGCTCAGTGATGCCCTGTCTGCTGATCCAGGGTCGCCGCAAGGGGCGAGGTGCGCAGTCTAGCGAAAGATTTGCCGGGGGACAAAACTTGCATTTTGCCCCCCGTTCCAGAGCCTTCGCTGGCCTGTGCAAGGGCTGCCCGGGGCAGCCGCGGCCTTACCAGGGGATGGTTTCGCCTTTGTAGTTGACGAAGTGATGACCGCCCTTGCCGGTGTAGGCATTGACCTGGGCGATCAGCCCGCGGGTGCTGGTCTGCACATCGATATCGGCGCCTTCGCCGCCCATGTCGGTCTTCACCCAGCCCGGGTGCAGCGAAAGCACGGTGAGCTTCTGCCCCAACTGGGTCACGAAGCTGTTGGTCATGGAGTTCAGCGCGGCCTTGCTGGCCTTGTACAGGGCCAGCTCCGGCGCGTCGGGCATGGTCACGCTGCCCAGCACCGAACTCATGAACGCCAGCACGCCGCTGTCCTTGCGGATCTGCCCGACAAAGCGCTGGGCCAGGTTGATCGGCGCCACGGCGTTGGTGAAGAACAGCTGGCCGACTTCGGCCAGGGTCGCCTGCCCCGGCAACTGGTTGTCCGGGCCCTTGACCCCGGCATTGACGAACAGCAGGTCGAACACCTGGTCCTTGAGCTTCTGGCTCAGGGCGATCACCGCTTGCTGATCGTCCATGTCCAGTTGCTCGATCTGCACCTTGCCCAGGGCTTGCAGCGCCTCGGCCTTGTGCGGGTTGCGCACGGTGGCGGTGACCTGCCAGCCGTCTTCCAGCAGGCGCTGGACCAGGCCGAGGCCCAGGCCCCGGGAGGCGCCGATGATCAGTGCGGTTTTTGCCGTGGACATGATGAGGTTCCTTGATAAGTGAGGATCACGGATTCAATGGACAGGCTTGCCCCAGTCGCAGTTGCAGCACGGGGCGCAACTGGCCCGGTTCTCCGATGTGCAAGCATGGGGCTCGAAAGGGCTGACCCTGAAGCATACTCCAGGCTTTGGCCTGCGCGCTCCTTGAATCGATGGAGCGACATCTATGTGGACCACGCCCTGGCCCACGCAGCCACGGCATTGATCGGGGTGATCCTGTTCTTCGAGCTGGCCTGGTGCGTGGCCCAGTTGCTGCCGGTGCGAGCGGCTGTCGGTAAGGCCCCGGCAGCCATCTAGTGTCCCGACTGCCACGGCTGGCCGAGGGACACCGGTGCATACAGCCGGGTGCGCAAGGCATCCCGGGATAGCAGCACCAGCACCAGGATGGTCGCGGCATAGGGCAGCATCGCCAGCAGGTTGGAAGGAATCGCCAGGCCCAGGCCCTGGGCCACCAGGTGCAGGATGCTCGCCAGGCCGAACAGGTAGGCGCCGAGCAGCAGCCGCCACACCCGCCAGCTGGCGAATACCACCAGCGCCAGGGCGATCCAGCCGCGTCCGGCGCTCATGTTCTCGGCCCACATCGGGGTATAGGCCAGGGACAGGTAGGCCCCGGCCAGCCCCGCCATGGCGCCGCCGAACAGCACCGCGAGCGTGCGCACCCGCAGCACCGGCAGGCCCATGGCGCTGGCGGCGTCGGGGTTCTCGCCGACAGCCTGGATGATCAGGCCGACCCGGCTTTTGAGCACCACCCAGGCCACCAGGGCGAACAGGGTGAAGGACAGGTACACCAGCAAATCCTGGGCGAACAGCATGCGACCGATCAGCGGGATCTCGCTCAGCAGCGGCAGCGCCAGCGGTTCGAAGCCGGCCAGGGGCTTGCCGACCCAGGCCGCGCCGACAAAGCTCGACAGGCCGACCCCGAAGATCGTCAGCGCCAGCCCGGTAGCCACCTGGTTGGCGGTGAACACCAGGGCCACCAGGGCGAACAGCGCCGCCAGCAGCATCCCGGCGGCCATCGCCAGCAGCACCCCGAGCCACAAATGGCCGCTGTTGAGGGCGACGATAAAACCTATCACCGCGCCGAACAGCATCATGCCTTCCTGCCCCAGGTTGAGGACGCCGCTCTTTTCACAGATCAGTTCCCCCAGGGCCACCAGCAGCAGCGGGGTGCCGCAGCGGACCATGGCGTAGAGAATATTGCTCAGCAGATCGATATCCATCACAGGGCTCCGGCGGTAGCAGTGGCGCTGGCGTTACGGCGCACCCAACGCAGGTTCAGGCGCGGGCGATAGAGAATCAGCACGTCGCTGGCCAGGAGGAAGAACAGCATCATTCCCTGGAACAGCTGGGTGATGGCCTGGGGCAGGTTGAGGCTCATCTGCGCGCTCTCGCCACCGATGTACAGCAACGCCATCAGCAGGCTGGAAAACACAATGCCGATGGGGTTCAGGCGGCCGAGAAAAGCCACGGTAATGGCCGCGTAGCCGTAGCCGGGAGACACCTGGGGCACCAGTTGGCCGATGGGGCCGGCGACTTCGCAGACCCCGGCCAGCCCTGCCAGCGCACCGCTGGTCAACAGCGCCAGCCAGACCAGGCGCTTCTGGCGAAAGCCGACGAAGCCGGCGGCACGCTGGTCCAGGCCGAGCACCCTGATCTGGAAGCCGACAAAGCTTTTCTGCAGCAGCACCCAGACCGCCACCAGGGCCAGCAGGGCGAAGTACACCCCGGCGTGGACCCGGCCGTCTTCCATCAGCAGCGGCAGGCGGCTGGCGTCGCCGAACATCGCCGACTCGGGAAAGTTGAACCCGGCGGGGTCTTTCAACGGGCCATGCACGCAGTACAGCAACAGGTTCAGGGCGATGTAGTTGAGCATGATGCTGGTGAGGATTTCATTGGCGTTGAAGCGGGTGCGCAACCAGGCGGTGAGCCCGGCCCAGGCAGCCCCGGCCAGGGTTCCGGCAAGCAGGATCAGCACCAGCGCCCAGCGGCTTTGCAGTTCGATGAGATTGACCGCCAGGGCGCTACCGACCAGGGCCCCGAGCAGCAATTGGCCCTCGGCGCCGATGTTCCACACCCGCGCCTGGTAGGCCACCGCCAGGCCCAGGGCACAGAGCAGGATAGGTAGCGCCTTGACCAGCAGTTCGGACACACCATACAAGTCGCTGACCGGGGCGATCAGCAGGGTGTGCAAGGTCAGCCAGGGGTCATGCCCCAGGGTCATGAACAGCAGGGAACCGCAGCCCAGGGTCAGCAGCGCCGCCAGCAGTGGCGAGCACCAGAGCATCAGCCGCGACTGGCGGCCACGGGGTTCGAGTGAAAGCAGCATGGACAGCTCCGTTAAATCGCCAGGGCAGCGGGTGAGGGCAGGGAATCGGCGTGGCCGGCCATCCAGCCGCCAACCTCCACCAGCGAGGTGTCGGCGCAGGCCTTGAGGGGCGATAGGCGTCCAGCGCACAGGGCCGCGAGGCGGTCGCTGATCTGGAACAGCTCGTCCAGGTCTTCGGAGATCACCAGGATCGCCGCGCCGGCATCGCGCAAGGCGATCAGTGCCCGGTGGATAGTGGCGGCGGCCCCTACATCCACGCCCCAGGTCGGGTGCGCGGCGATCAGCAGGCGAGGCTGCTGGAGGATCTCGCGGCCCAGGATGAATTTCTGCAGGTTGCCGCCGGACAGGCTGCGGGCCGGGCTCTGGGAACCGGCGCTCTTGACCCCGAAACGCTGGATGATGCGCTCGGCCAGTTCCCGCACCTTGCGTCGCTGGATCAGCCCGTGGCGCACCAGGCCCTGTTGAAAGGCGCTGAGCAGGGCGTTGTCCTCCAGGCTCAGTTCCGGCACCGCGCCGTGGCCCAGGCGTTCTGCGGGAACGAAAGCCAGGCCGCGCTGGCGTCGGGCGTCGGGATACAGATGAGCCACCCCCTGGCCGGCGAAACAGATACGTTCGGCTTGGCCACGGGGCAGGCGCTGTTCACCGCTGAGCAGGGCCAGCAGTTCGTCCTGGCCATTGCCGGCGACTCCGGCGATGCCGACGATCTCGCCGCTGCGCAGGCGCAGGTCGATGTTCTTCAGTGAGCAGCCGAAAGGATCGGGGTTGTCCCAGCTGAGGTTGTCCAGGCGCAGGAAGTCGTTCGTGCCGCGGGCTTTCGGGTAGTCGGTGATCATCGCTGCTGCGTCCCCCACCATCAGCCGCGCCAGCTCGCGATCCGAGCACTGCGCCGGCCTGCAGTGCCCGGCCACCCGGCCCGCGCGCAGCACCGTGGCGCTGTGGCACAGGGCGCGCACCTCGGCGAGCTTGTGGCTGATGAACAGGATGCTGCAGCCTTCGTCGGCCAGCCGGCGCAGGGTGACGAACAGGTCGTCGGCCTCCTGCGGGGTCAGGACCGAGGTCGGCTCGTCGAGGATCAGCAGGCGGATGTCCTGCATCAGGCAGCGGACGATTTCCACCCGCTGGCGTTCGCCGATGGACAGGCTGTGCACCAGGCGCTGGGGTTCGAGGGCCATGCCGTAACGCTGGGAAACCTCGCGGATTCTGCCTTCCAGCTGGCTCGGCGTACCGGTGCCGGCGCCCATGGCCAGGGCAATGTTCTGCGCCACGCTGAGGGTTTCGAACAGCGAGAAATGCTGGAACACCATGCCGATCCC
This sequence comes from Pseudomonas sp. GW823-FHT03E05, assembly GCF_058796855.1. Taxonomy (NCBI): domain Bacteria; kingdom Pseudomonadati; phylum Pseudomonadota; class Gammaproteobacteria; order Pseudomonadales; family Pseudomonadaceae; genus Pseudomonas; species Pseudomonas sp. GW823-FHT03E05. The sequence goes on along the minus strand of NZ_JBXAJB010000005.1, from coordinate 7,794 downwards.
CAGGCTGCGTGCCTGGGCCGGGTTGTCGATGAGCTGGCGTCGTCCTTGCCAGAGCAGTTCCCCCGAATCGGCCTGGACCACCCCGTAGATGATCTTCATCAAGGTGCTTTTGCCGGCGCCGTTTTCGCCCAGCAACGCATGGATTTCACCCGCAGCGATGTTCAGGTCGATGGCGTCGTTGGCCAGGCAGCCGGGATAGCGTTTGCTGATCCGGCGCAGTTGCAGGCGTGGTGCCTGGCTGCTGGGTGCAGGGTGATTGGACATGACAGGCTCGGCTTCTGGGAGTTGTGCCTGTGGATAAAGCAATTTCCTGGCCAGTGGGTCAGGAAAGCCGGTGGAGTGCTCCCGGGCGGCATTCTGCCTGGCTGACAGGACCAGGGTCCTGGCACCACTTCGGGGCAAGGTGTTTGAAAAGGCGCTGTTTTTGTCCCCAGGCCGTTGCGCAGAAAATGATCAGTTGCCTGCAGACCCTGCGCAATCAGGGGCTGGAGCAGCCTTGCACGGGTTATCCACAGCTTGCTCCACAGTAATTGTGTGCAAGAGCGGCGCTTGGGCATCAGCACCACTGGCTTGCCCGTGAACTGCGATAAACCGGCTTAAGTGGCTGTTTCGCTGTGGAAAAAAGCTTCCTGGGGACGCTTTGGACAAAAAATGAACAAAGCCCGCAAAGCCACGTTGCAGAAGGGTTACAGCGCTATGTGCTCAGCTTATCCACAGTCGGGTGCACAGTAGATGTGGGCAAGTGCCCGGGGCCCTTGCGGGTTATGCACAAGGTGGTCCGGGCCGGGTTGGTGCCTTCAGCGCTGCAAAAGGATGCGCCCGCGGCTGAGGTCCGCCAGCTGTTGCTGCAGGGTATTGATCTGCTCTTCGCCCAGGGCCAGTTGCAGCTCTACGCCGTTGGCGGTGAAGTCTTCCTGGACCAGCAGCCCACCCAGTTCGGCAACCCGCAGCTTGACCAGCGCCAGTTCGCTGAAGCTGCAGGCGCAACGCAGCGGTACGCGGTTGACCAGGGCGATGCGCTCGGCGCCTTGCAGGCACTTGTTGGCGCCGCCGCCATAGGCTCGGGCCAGGCCGCCGGTGCCCAGCTGGATGCCGCCGTACCAGCGGATCACCAGCACCGCCACCTGGTCGCAGTCCTGGGCCTCGATGGCCGCGAGGATCGGTCGCCCGGCGGTGCCGCCGGGTTCACCGTCGTCGTTGCTGCGGTACTGGTCGGCGAGTTTCCACGCCCAGCAGTTATGCGAAGCGTTGAGGTCGCTGTACTGCTGGATGAAGGCTTGGGCCTCGGCCGCGCTGCTGATGGGCGCGGCAAAGGTGATGAAGCGGCTTTTGCGAATTTCCTCGCGGTATTCGCAAAGGCCGGCCAGGGTAAAGGGCATGGGGGTCAGTCTTTCAGTGCAGGTGTCAGGCCACAGCCTTTGAGGATGATGCGGATCAGGTTGTTGCCGGCGTCTTCCATGTCCTGCTTGGTCAGCCGGGTGCGCCCGGTGACGCGGCAGATCTGGGTGGCGAAATCGGCATAGTGCTGGGTGCTGCCCCACAGCAGGAAGATCAGGTGCACCGGGTCTACCGGGTCCATCTTGCCGGCGTCGATCCAGGCCTGGAACACCGCGGCGCGGCCCTGGAACCAGGCGCGGTAGTCCTGGCTGAAATACTCGCTCAGGCACTCGCCACCGCTGATGATCTCCATGGCGAAGATCCGCGAGGCTTGCGGCTGGCGGCGGGAGAATTCCATCTTGGCGCGGATGTAGCGGGTCAGGGCTTCGGCCGGATCATCTTCGGCGGTGAGGGTGTTGAAGGTGCTGTCCCAGAGTTCGAGGATGTTGCTCAGCACCGCGATGTACAGCCCCAGCTTGTTGGTGAAGTAGTAGTGCAGGTTGGCTTTGGGCAGGCCGGCCTTCTGCGCGATGGTGTTCATGCTGGTGCCTTTGAAACCGTGACGGGCGAACTCGTCCTCGGCGGCCTGGAGGATGGCCTCTTCATTCTTCTGCCGAATGCGGCTGGCGGGTTTGCCGGGGTGAGGAGCGCTGTGGGCGGGGACTTCAAAGGTCATGGAGGTTTCCGAGCAAGTCTGTGGGTGCAACCTGTGCGTTGATAGCGCACCCACGTGCATCAGACAAGCCTTGGCGCTACAAAAGCCTCAGTGGGCCTTCAGGGTGTCGTTTTCCGGAATCGGATTTGCGTCATTCGCCGCGCCCTTGCTTTCCGGCAACAGCAGGCTCATCAGCAAGGCGGTGAGGCCGCCGCTGGTGATCGCCGAATCGAACAGGTTCTGCACCACCTTGGGCAGCAGGTGCAGCAGGTTCGGTTGCGCGGCGATGCCCAGGCCGACGCCGAACGAAGTGGCGATGATCAGCATGCTGCGCCGGTCCAGCGGGGCCTGGGCGAGGATCCGTACCCCGGCTGCGGCGACGCTGCCAAACATCACCAGGGTGGCACCGCCGAGTACCGGCTTGGGGATCTGTTGCAGCAGCGCGCCGATCAGCGGGAACAGGCCCAGGCAGAACAGGATCAGGCCGATGTACAGGCCGACGAAGCGGCTGGCCACACCGGTCAACTGAATCACCCCGTTGTTCTGGGCGAAGGTGGTGTTGGGGAAGGCGCTGAAGGTGGCGGCGATCATGCAACTGACGCCGTCCCCCAGGACCCCGCCCTTGAGCCGGCTTATATAGGAAGGGCCGCTGATGGGCTGGCGCGCCAGCATGCAGTTGGCGGTCAGATCTCCCACGGTTTCCAGGGTGCTGATCAGGTAGATCAGGGCTACGGGAATAAAGGCGCTCCAGTCGAAACTGAAGCCGTACCTGAAGGGCAGGGGCAGGCTGATCAACGGCAGGTCCGGCAGCGGCTGGGGCACCAGCTTGCCGCTGAACCAGGCCGCCAGGCTGCCCAGGGCCAGGCCGATGATGATGGCGCTGAGGCGCACCCACGGGGTGTTGCTGCGGTTGAGCAGAATGATGGTCAGCACCACCAGCAGGCCCAGGCCGAGATTGCCCGGGGCGCCGAAGTCCGCGGCATTGAAGCCGCCGCCCAGGTCGGTGATGCCGACCTTGATCAGGCTGATGCCGATCAGGGTAATGACGATGCCGGTCACCAACGGGGTGATCACCCGGCGCAGTCGCCCGATAAAGCGGCTGAGGACGATCTGCACCAGCGCGCCGAAGAAACACACGCCGAAGATCATCGCCAGGATGTCTTCCGGGCTGCCGCCCCGTTGCTTGACCAGGAACCCCGCCGACAGTACGGCACCGAGGAAGGCGAAGCTGGTGCCTTGCAGGCAGATCATGCCGGCCCCGATGCCCCAGGGGCGCCGGGCCTGGATAAAGGTGCCGACCCCGGAGACCATCAGCGCCATGCTGATCAGGTACGGCAGGTGCGCCGAAAGACCCAGGGCCGAACCAATCACCAGTGGTGGGGTGATGATGCCGACAAAGCTGGCCAGCACATGCTGCAGGGCCGCCAGCAGCGCGGGCAGGGGTTGCGGGCGGTCGTCGAGGCCGTAGATCAGTTCGCTGGGGCGGGAAGCATCTGGCTGCATGGCGTGGAGCTCGGGCTGGGGTTCAAGGTGCCGAGGTCTTTGCAAAAAGCTGTCCAGGTGCTCAGGTTATTTTTTCTGTTTTGCGGTGCGGGCCTTTGAATACGGGGCCTTGTTGGTGAGTGGAGACGCTCTAGCGGGTTGCCGCCAGGCTCTCCAGAAAGCTTTCGAGCACCAAATGAGGGCGCCGGCCCTTGCGCGTGACCGATGCCAGGCTCAGGTCGTAGAAGCGTGACTTGGGCTTGAGGGCACGCAACCGGCCCTGCTGCACCCAGAGGCTGGCGTAGTGGTCCGGCAGGTAGCCGATGTAGCGGCCGGTGAGAATCAGGAACGCCATGCCTTCCCGGTCGGATGCGCTGGCGGTGCAATTCAGCGCCTGGTAGTGGGCCTGGATCTCGGCCGGCAGGCGAAAGGTCGGGGCGATGGCGTCCTGGTCGTTGAGGCGCTGGTCGTCCAGTTGCCGGTCATCCACATAGAACAGCGGGTGGCCCACTGCGCAGTACAGCAGCGAGCGTTCGTCATACAGCGGCTGGTATTCCAGGCCGGGCAGGGCACTGGCCTGGGGCACCACGCCGACATGCAGGCGGCCGTCGAGCACCCCTTGCTCTACTTCGTTGGGGGCGATCATGCGGATCTGGATCTGCACGTCCGGGCCACGCTCCTTCAACTGCGCCAGGGCGTGGGTGATGCGCATGTGGGGCAGGGTCACCAGGTTGTCGGTGAGGCCGATGATCAATTCGCCGCGCAGGTGGCGGTGCAGGCCGTTGACCTCGGTACGGAAGCTTTCCAGGGCACTGAGCAGCTGCAGGGTCGACTGATAGACCTCGCGGCCCTCCTCGGTCAGGGAGAACCCGGCGCGCCCGCGCTGGCACAGGCGCAGGCCGACCCGTTGTTCCAGGTCGCTCATCTGCTGGCTGATGGCCGAGCGGCCGATGCCGAGCACGGTTTCCGCGGCGGAGAAACCACCGCACTCCACCACGCTGCGAAAGATCCGCAGCAGGCGGATATCAAAGTCGCTGACTTGCGCCAGCGGGTCGGCTCGACGGCTGCTCATAGTTTAGTGGATGCCAGACTGAAGGTTATTAAAGTTGGATTTCACCGACTTTATAGCCGTGGCAACTTAGCTGCAACAACGCTTTTCATTCCTACGCCGCTTCATTGCCTTGCGAGGTTTTGCTCATGAACATGCCGGAAACCGCCCCTCAGTCCCTGGCCAGCCAGCTCAAGCTCGACGCTCACTGGATGCCCTACACCGCCAACCGCAACTTCCAGCGCGACCCGCGCCTGATCGTCGGCGCCGAAGGCAGCTGGCTGGTGGACGACAAGGGCCGCAAGATCTATGACTCGCTGTCCGGTCTGTGGACCTGCGGTGCCGGTCACTCGCGCAAGGAGATCCAGGAAGCGGTCGCCAAGCAGCTGGGCACCCTGGACTATTCCCCAGGCTTCCAATACGGCCACCCGCTGTCGTTCCAGCTGGCCGAGAAGATCACCGACCTGACCCCGGGCAACCTGAACCACGTGTTCTTCACTGACTCCGGCTCCGAGTGCGCCGATACCGCAGTGAAGATGGTGCGCGCCTACTGGCGCCTGAAAGGCCAGTCGACCAAGACCAAGATGATCGGCCGTGCCCGTGGCTACCACGGGGTGAATATCGCCGGCACCAGCCTCGGTGGCGTCAACGGCAACCGCAAGCTGTTCGGCCAGGCGATGATGGATGTCGATCACCTGCCCCATACCCTGCTGGCCAGCAACGCTTATTCCCGTGGCATGCCGGAGCAGGGCGGTATCGCTCTGGCCGATGAGCTGCTGAAACTGATCGAACTGCATGATGCTTCCAACATTGCCGCGGTCTTCGTCGAGCCTCTGGCCGGCTCCGCTGGCGTGCTGGTGCCGCCACAGGGTTACCTCAAGCGCCTGCGGGAAATCTGCGACCAGCACAACATCCTGCTGGTGTTCGACGAAGTGATCACCGGCTTCGGCCGTACCGGTGCCATGTTCGGCGCTGACAGCTTCGGCGTGACGCCGGATCTGATGTGCGTGGCCAAGCAGGTCACCAACGGCGCGATCCCCATGGGCGCGGTGATTGCCAGCTCCGAGATCTATCAGACCTTCATGAACCAGGCGACACCCGAGTACGCAGTGGAATTCCCCCACGGCTACACCTACTCGGCGCACCCGGTGGCGTGCGCTGCGGGCCTGGCGGCACTGGACCTGCTGCAGAAGGAAAACCTGGTCCAGAGCGTGGCCGAGGTTGCCCCGCATTTCGAGAATGCACTGCACGGCATCAAGGGCACGAAGAACGTGATCGACATCCGTAACTTCGGCCTGGCTGGCGCGATCCAGATTGCACCCCGTGATGGCGATGCCATCGTGCGTCCGTTCGAGGCTGGCATGGCGTTGTGGAAAGCCGGCTTCTATGTGCGCTTCGGCGGCGACACCCTGCAGTTCGGCCCAACCTTCAACAGCAAGCCGCAGGACCTCGATCGCCTGTTCGACGCGGTTGGCGAAGTGCTGAGCAAGCTCGACTGATTCGACCCTTCTTATATAGAAGCAGGCGCGAAGTGTTTCGTGCCTGCGCTTTCCCTCTTTCAGGAGTCCCCGCATGAGTCTGATCCAACACCTGATCCACGGTGAGCTGGTAAGCGACAACGGTCGCAGCGCCGACGTATTCAACCCGTCCACCGGTCAGGCGATCCATAAAGTGCCGCTGGCCAGCCGTGAAACCATCCAGCAAGCCATCGACTCGGCCAAGTCGGCATTCCCGGCCTGGCGCAATACGCCACCGGCCAAGCGCGCCCAGGTGATGTTCCGCTTCAAGCAATTGCTGGAGCAGAACGAAGCCCGTATTGCCAAACTGATCAGCGAAGAGCACGGCAAGACCCTGGAAGATGCTGCTGGCGAATTGAAGCGCGGTATCGAGAACGTGGAATACGCCTGCGCCGCGCCGGAAATCCTCAAGGGCGAGTACAGCCGTAACGTGGGCCCGAACATCGACGCCTGGTCCGACTTCCAGCCGCTGGGCGTAGTGGCCGGCATTACCCCGTTCAACTTCCCGGCCATGGTGCCGCTGTGGATGTATCCGCTGGCGATCGCCTGTGGCAACTGCTTCATCCTCAAGCCTTCTGAGCGTGATCCAAGCTCGACCCTGCTGATTGCCGAGCTGCTGCATGAAGCCGGCCTGCCCAAGGGCGTGCTGAACGTGGTGCACGGTGACAAAACTGCGGTGGACGCGCTGATCGAGGCACCGGAAGTCAAGGCGCTGAGTTTTGTCGGTTCGACGCCGATTGCCGAGTACATCTATGCCGAAGGCACCAAGCGCGGCAAGCGCGTTCAGGCTCTGGGCGGGGCGAAGAACCACGCGGTGCTGATGCCGGATGCCGATCTGGATAACGCCGTCAGTGCGTTGATGGGCGCGGCCTACGGTTCATGTGGTGAGCGTTGCATGGCGATCTCGGTAGCCGTGTGCGTGGGCGACCAGGTGGCCGATGCCCTCGTGGCCAAGCTGGTGCCACAGATCAAGGCGCTGAAGATTGGTGCCGGTACTTCCTGTGGCCTGGACATGGGGCCGCTGGTTACCGCCCAGGCGCGTGACAAGGTCAGTGGTTATGTAGAAGACGGCGTGGCCGCAGGTGCGCAACTGGTGGTGGACGGTCGTAGCCTGAGCGTGGCCGGTCATGAAGACGGCTTCTTCCTCGGTGGCTGCCTGTTCGACCGCGTTACCCCGCAGATGCGCATCTATAAGGAAGAGATTTTCGGGCCGGTGCTGTGCATCGTCCGGGTCAACAGCCTGGAGGAGGCCATGCAACTGATCAACGATCACGAGTACGGCAACGGTACCTGCATCTTTACCCGTGACGGTGAAGCGGCACGTCTGTTCTGCGACGAGATCGAAGTGGGCATGGTGGGCGTCAACGTACCGCTGCCGGTACCTGTGGCCTATCACAGCTTCGGTGGCTGGAAGCGTTCACTGTTCGGTGACCTGCATGCCTACGGTCCCGATGGTGTGCGTTTCTATACCCGTCGCAAGGCGATCACCCAGCGCTGGCCGCAACGCGCCAGCCACGAAGCCTCGCAGTTCGCCTTCCCTAGCCTGTAAGAGTGAAGCGATAAAGGCCGGCCCCTTGGGGCCGGCCTTTGCTTTTATGGGCTTTTCTGACCGATATGACAGAATTATGAAAATAACTGTTGACGGCAGATTCTACAGGTCTATAATTCGCCCCACTTCCGGCGCAGTCGAAACGGAAAACTCCTTGAGATTCAAC